>CALSQD010000002.1:1092500-1389879 GCA_943788405.1 uncultured Flavobacteriales bacterium | reverse complement strand
CCAACACTGATTTCACTAGATTACAGTAAGCTTCAAAACTAAAATTTGTACCACTTTTTGCACCGCTAACCAGTCTACTAAAACAAACTTAGGAAATTTTTTCTGATTTTCGGAGTAGAGACTTATTTTATAAAATAATAATCTATTGATTATTTGCCAAATAATTTATTTATCTGTTTCTTGTTAATAACCCCAACATTAGCCTCCTATTAATTTATATATTTAATTAGCATTTTAGGTAGATAAATAATATCAAATAATAATGCTATAACTGCAGCTATAATAGTAATTATTGATAATTGACTTATGGATTTAAATTCTGAAAACAACAGCGGGAATAAGGTAAATATAATTACTACAGATGTTTTAATAACAGCTTTGAAAGTATAAGCTTGGCAATGAGAAATTGACTCTTTTATACTTAACCCTTTCTTTCTAGACATACTATAGGCATTAATAATATGAATTGAATCATCAACAATTAAACCGAAGACAATAGCTAAAATAAAAGTATTAGAAAGACTAAAATAAAAACCAAAAATTGACAAAAATCCTATAGTACTCATTAATGGCAATAAATTAGGAATTAATGAAATTGGAAAATAATACCAATTAAAATTATTTAGTAAAACAAAAACTAGACCAATTATTATCACTGCTGCAATTAAACCAAATATAATTTCAAAAGTCATTTTATTACTAATTTTATCAAATAGAAACCCTACCCCAGCAATTTCTAAATCTAACGAAAGATCTTTTGATTTCAACAGGATATCATCAAAAATAACCGCTGATTTACTTGAGCCTATATCTTTACTTCTTGCCTTTATAAGATAATCATTATTGTCAGGTTTTGAAAAATCATTAAAGGAAAAATCAATAGCAAAATTATGTTTTATAATGATCTCCTTAAGTGAATCCAAACTAGATAATGATGGGTTCTCATTTTTCACAATAAAAGTTACCGGTTTTATTCCCCCAAACTCTGTATCAAAGAAGTTAATATCAGAATACAAATTAGAATTTTTGTTAATTTCATCTGTTAAAAAATTATTAACTTTAAAATTATTAAATGCTAAAAAAGACAGAACTAAAAATGACGCTAGTAATATATATGAATAGGATTTTTTAAGATTAACAATTGAAAATATTAAATCATCTAAAAAATGATTATTTTTAATATTCTTATGTATGTTAAAGTTAATAATTAATGAATACAATATGACAATTACAAACAAAGAGATAAAAATTGTAATAGTAGTAATAAAGCCAAATCTGAACAAAGGAATTAAAGATGAGAACATAAAACTTAAAAACCCAATAGCAGTAGTTAGTGATGTAATAAATACAGGCATACCTATTTTATCTAACTGAGTTTTAAATGATCTAAATTTGTTTTTATACAATTTGTCAGAATTAAGTAAATGCATAAAATCTGATATCGTGATAATGAAAACTATTGCTGGTATAAGTATCATTACTAACTCAATACCACCAAACAATATATTTGAAAGACTAAATGAGAAGATTAGTGAAATACAAACTGAGATAAAATTTATTAAAACTAGTTTAATATTTCCTAAGTAAAAATATAAAACTAAACTACATAAGAAACCACTTAAAATAATAAATAAAAGCAATTCTTTAGTAACATTGTCCTGCATATAAATTTCTGACTTTATTTGACCTGTGATATATACTTTAGTATTATTCTGTGAAAATTCTTTTTCTAATTTATTAAGGTAGTCTCTTTTTTGTTCATCACTTTCAAGACCTTTAGATTTTATAATGAATAAAAAAGAGTGCAAATCATCATCAGCAAATTTACTTCCGTATTTTTTTATTTTTAAAAGTGAAGTTTTATATTTATCATAATTATCAATATTAAGAATCTTTATTGCAAACGGTATGACACTTGATTTTATCAAAACCCTTTCATTAAAAATACTTTTGACAGATTTTGTGTTTTGATATTTAGATATCTTTAGTGATACATTAGATAAATCTAACAAATCTTGATATTTAACTGAATCTTGAAATTCAATGGCTAGCAAAATTAAATTCTTGTCATCTAGAGACTTGTCAATTATATCTTGGCTCTCATTTGATAATTCAATTATTCTTTCGCTTTCATAAAAAATTTTTAATCCACTAAAATTATTTAATGAAACTAATAATAACATTGAAATAAGTGAAAGGAAGATGTATTTATACTTCCACAAAAATTTTATCATTTTATAACTATTAATATTCCTTCATTATAAAAATGGAATGATAGACAGTTCTTTAGCTTTTGCCTCTACCATAACATCTAAGTCTAATGCATAAGTATTAGGAATCTCTTTAATATAATCTGAATGAGCCTGAGGTTTTAACTTATCATTCCGCTCATGCAATGCTTTAGATTCTGAATAATGAACTACAGGCTTTATATCACCCCAAGTAGACACTGCAAGTTTTAGCGCTTCTTCTTCTGATAAATCTCCTGTACAAAATTTATGGTGGTGGTAATCAAATACAATAGGAATACCAATACGTTCATGAATGTACATTAAATCTTTTACAGAGTACATACTTGCTTTATCATCATTCTCTACAGTTAAACGAGTTTGAACTGATTCAGGCAGCCTCTCAAAGTTCTTACAGAACCTATCCATTGCAGCTATCTTATCACCATAAACACCATTACAATGTATATTGATTTTGTTATAAGGAGTTCTACTCAATCCTAAAATATCAAAGACTTCACCATGTAAAGTTAAATCAGCAATAGTATTTTCTACTACGTGTTCCTTAGGAGATACTAACACGTTAAACGGACCAGGATGTGCTGTGATACGTTGCCCACACTTATTCGAAAGTGCTCCGGCAAGACCTAATATATTTTCAATGAGATTGTAATTTGGTAACTCTGTGAGATTATACTCAGATGCCCAAGGAAACAAATCAGAGGTTAACCTAAAGAAGTTAATTCCATTCTTATTATTCCATTTAATTATCTCAACTAGATCTCTGCAGTTTTGAATAGCCAATTCAGATGCGTATGTAATACCTTTTTCTTTAAAAGTTTTTTTAATCATACTACGATTAGTAGTAATTTTGGGTTTATGTTCTCCCAAAGTCATATTAATGCAAGCGTAACCTAAATTCATAATTCAGTTATTTATCTTAAATAATAAGATATCATTTAAATTAAACACAACTATTTAGTTAATTTGTCTTTAAAATTTTTAGGAATCTCTGGATCATTTAATAAATCTTGCTCTTGTTCTTTATGACTTACATTAATCATATATATAAGTCCAATAATATAAAGAGAAAAAATTACAAATCCTACTATAAGCATACTCAAATTCATGATTTTCTTCTTTGTCTTATTGCTATAGCAAATAGTAAAATTGTACCAGGCCAATGTGCTGTGTACTGCGCTCCTTCTGGGTCTCCTATTATATGTAACCCAATAGAATACAACATACAAGCAAAAGCAAGTAATATTGGATAATAGGTACTTAGAAATTTATTCATCATTTTTTTTACAAAAATACATATATAATTTAAATATGTATAACTTTTTATAAAAATAATTATACATTAATAAAAAAAAAGTATTTTTGTAAAAAAAAAATGAACGAATTCAACAGTACCAAAATTTTTGATGGATATAGCACAGCATTTAGACAATGGAAAGCTAAACATTCTCACTGTCAATATATTCATGGATACGCAATGAAGTTTAAAGTCACCTTTACAGGAAGCCTAAGCGAATTAAACTGGGTTTGTGATTTTGGCTCATTTAAAAGAAATGGAATAAAGGAACACATGAGCTACATGTTTGACCATACAACAATAGTTGCAGAAGATGATCCTCAATTATCAATATTTAAAAAACTTTCAGAACAAAATTTAATACAACTAAGAGTATTAAATGGAGTTGGATGTGAGAAATTTGCCACTTATGTTTACAATTACATAAACAAAATGATATTTATTGAGACAAAAGGAAGAGTTAAAGTTTTAAATGTTGAATGTTATGAAGGCGGTACAAATAATTCAGCAATATATGAGCCTCTAACAAAATAATGGGATCAATATGAATAAAAAAAATGACAAAAAATATGAATGGATTGGAGATGCTGAGTCTACAATAGAAGCTCCTAACAACAAACATTCCGAAAGGTACTATGAGCCTAATAGAGATTATGATACTGATTATAAACCCACTAAAGATGATATTAAGACTTTTCCAGACTTACAGAATGGTCCTTCTTCTTTAATACAAGGGGCTCCTGTAGCTATACAACAAGTAGGTATTCATAATTTCAGATTACCTCTTAAGTATGATAAACGAGAAGGAGGGGATATAGAACTTGAAACTCAAGTAACAGGCACTGTATCTTTAGCTGCTCATAAGAAAGGTATTAATATGTCTCGTATTATGAGATCTTTCTACAAATATAAAGATGAAAAAGTTTATAATAAGTTAGATAAAATATTACTTAACTATAAAGATGATCTAGAGACGTTTGATGCAAGAATTGGATTACACTTTTCTTACCCTATATTACAATCATCCTTAAGATCTAAGAACTCAGGATATCAATATTATAACTGCACTTTAGAAAGTAATATCGATAATAAAGGAGATATAATAAAGTTTTTACATTTTGATTTTGTTTACTCTTCAGCTTGTCCTTGTTCTTATGAACTTGCAGAACATGCTAAAAAATATAGAAACAAAATAACTGTATCACACTCACAGCGCTCAGTAGCAAGAATATCTATTAAATTTGAAAATACAGTATGGATTGAAGATTTACAAGAAATGTGTATAAATGCCTTAAAAACTGAAACTCAAGTAATAGTAAAAAGAGAAGATGAGATGGCGTTTGCTGAACTCAACGGATCTTATCTCAAGTTTGTTGAAGATGCTGCTAGATTATTATATGAACAGTTAGTAAATGATACACGTGTCAAAGATTTTCGAGTAATTTGCTCTCACCAAGAATCTTTACATTCACATGATGCTGTATCAGTAATTCTTGCTCCTAACAGTAAATTTAGTAATCATGTACCTCACGAATTTTGGTCAAGCTTAATTCACACATCATAAAATTACAGAATGAATAAAAAAGTTTCTATAAAAAATACGATTCTATTTATTAGCTTTATCGCATTTTCAAATGTTGTATCTTCTCAAAGTGTAAAAGTATACGGTTCAATTAGTAATACCTTAAATAACGAGCCGATACCTTTTGCAAACATTATTATTGAAGGGACAACAATTGGCGCTACATCTGATATTAATGGAAACTATGAGATTTTGAGTTTAAATGCTGGTGCTTATAACTTTAAATGTAGTTATATTGGATTTAATACAGATATTCAATCAGAAATAAAGGTAAGCTCTAACAAAAGTCTCAGACTTGATTTTTTTCTAAGTGAAAATTCAGAGCTTTTGGGGGAAGTAAAAGTTAGGGGAAATACTTTTAATAAAACACAAGCTAGCCCTGTAAGTTTGCGAACGATTAATGCTTCAGAAATTTCTAAAAGTGCTGGTGGAAATAGAGATATCTCTAGAGTAGTAGCAAATTTGCCTGGAGTGGCTACATCATCAGGTTTTAGAAACGATATTATTGTTAGGGGAGGCTCGCCATCTGAAAATAAATTTTTCTTAGATGGGGTTGAAATACCAACTATCAATCATTTTACTACTCAAGGGTCATCCGGAGGTCCAGTAGGTATTTTAAATGTTAATTTTATTAGAGAAGTTGATTTTTACACTGGAGCTTTTCCTGCAAACCGAGGAAATGCACTTAGCTCTGTAATGGAATTAAAGCTGATTGAAGGAAATGAAGAAAAAATAAGTGGTTCGTTTGCTCTAGGATCTAGCGATGCTGGACTAACGCTAAACACACCGCTATCTAAAAAGTCTACTCTATTGTTATCGGTAAGAAGATCATACTTACAATTTTTATTCAAAGCATTAAAATTACCTTTTTTACCAACCTATAACGATATGCAGTTTAAATATACTTTTAAACCAGATAGAAAGAATCAATTTAACTTTCTTGGAATAGCTACAATTGATGATTTCACTCTTAATAAAGATATTAACAATGATGAAGAAGATACGATGCAAATTGCATTAAATAATTATAATCTAAATAATTTAGTTATAAATAAGCAATGGAATTACACAATTGGAGGTACTTGGAGACATTTTTTTGATAACTCAAACCTCTTTTTTGTAATGAGTAGAAACCATCTTGATAATACTGCTTTAAAGTATTTAGATTATGCAGATGAAAATTCACAAAAAATTCTAGATTACAAATCAGAAGAGATCGAGAATAAAACACGCTTAGAGTATAATTTTAAAAGAAATGGTTATTCAATTATAATTGGATCTAATTTAGAAGATGCAACATATACAAACAATACGAATCAGATATTTACTATTGGAGATAGTATTATTACGGGAATTAATAATGTTAATTTACATTTTATAAAATATGGAGCTTTTACACAAATAAGCAAAACATACATTGAAAATAAACTAACTTCTTCATTTGGCTTACGAATAGACGGAAATTCATTTACTGACAATGCAAATTCAAATAATTTTTCTCCAAGACTATCATTAGCTTACAACCTTAATAGTAAAACAAGTATTAATAGTAATATTGGTAGGTTTCATCAATTACCATCCTATACTATATTAGGATTTGAGAATAATGGCAAATACCTTAACAAAGATGTTGCATATATTACTTGTGACCATGCAGTGATAGGAATTGAATATAATCCTTCTAGCTATAGCAAAATCTCATTAGAGTCATTTTATAAGAGGTATAGTAATTACCCCTTCTCAATACTTGATTCTATATCATTGGCAAATTTAGGAGATGATTTTGGTGTAGTTGGTAATGAGGACGTATCATCTATATCAAAAGGTAATAGTTACGGAATAGAACTTTTAGCACAACAAAAAATGAGTTCAAGTATTTACGGAATACTATCAGCAACATATTATTACAGTAGATTTGAAGATAATGAAGGAAAATTGATTTCATCTAAATGGGATAATAGATTTATACTAAATATGACAGCTGGTAAAAAGTTTAAGAATAACATTGAGCTAGGGATTAAGTATCGTTATTCTGGTGGATCACCCTACACACCTACTGATTTAATTAATTCAAGTAATAAAAGTATTTGGGATATTAATCAAAGAGGTGTACTAGATTATAATTTATTAAACACCCAACGCCTGAAAGGCCAGCATGGACTTGATATTAGAATTGATAAGAAATGGTTCTTTAAATCTTGGAGTTTAAATGCTTATATCGATATTGAAAATATTTTAAATGCAAAAAGACAATTACCATCTGAATATGGAATAGATCCAAATTTAGGGCCTTTAGTTGAGGGTACGGGAGAAAATTCAGAAAGCTACCCCCTATATGAGATCATTAATAACTCTGGCACAGTCCTTCCTAGCATTGGGTTGTTAATTGAGTTTTAATATCAAATGATAATTTAGTTCTTCATAAATTAGCAAAAGAAATCCACGCAAATGAGTGGGTAGAAAGATTCGAATCTCCCCCTCTATTTTTAATTCTGTTAACACTTTTTTTAACAGCCTTTTACATCAAATAATTGCGAGGCAAATATATTATTTTATTTTTTAAGTTCTTTTTAAGAAACTATTTACTTATAAAGTAAATAAAGTTTATAACCGAATATAATCAATTGTAATAAAAGTATTTAAGCTCAATAAAAACCATACTATGTATATTAGAGCTTATAAAAGCTACCCCTTTAGTATATAAAGCTAGTAGAGAAGGAAATATTTATAATACATTAGCATACAATGCTGTATTTAGTGCTAACCCAAAAGATTCATTTAAGTATATAGAAATAGCATCACCATTTTTAGGTATAAATACCTATAATTACTATCAGTTAAATATTACAAAGTTCTTAGCTTTATTTTTTGCAGATAGATTGCCAGAGGCAATTATGCTATGCAAAGAGTTAATAAAGCACCGCTTTACTGTACAAACACCATTGCAACAAGCTAAGTGGCATTATTATTCAGCTGTATGTGCCTATATTCAGGAGGATTATACAACAGTAAATCATCATTTAGCAGAAACTATCTCTCTTAAAAAAGATAGAGAGGGTTGGCATTTTAATATTCGTTTGCTAAAAGTACTTACAGCTATTGATGCTGATGATTCAGCTTTAGCCCTTGAAGAGATAGAGCATTTGCGTAATTTCTATTATAACAAACAAGGCTTGAATGCACGGCAAAAAGCTATATTACTTACTCTGCTATCCTTAACTACTAATTATGATTTGGAGCTTACTAAAAAGCTACATGCAAAATCATTGCAAAAACTTAGGGAGCAAAAAGGGTGGTACAAGTGGCAATCGCGTACACCAGAGCTTATTATTTTTGATGTTTGGATTGATCAAAGGGTAGAGGGCATACATTATCACTTAGATAATTATAAGTTTATGCGAAAGTCTTATGGTTATAAGGTAAAATAAAAATCCCCACCAATATGGCAGGGATTTTTATTATTTGTCATATTGAGCTTGCCGAACATATCTACAAATCCTTTTAAAACTGTAGATGCTTGGCTTTGCTGATTAAACAACAATTCAACTATCGTTCAGCATGACAATTTGTTTTGCTATATCTCCCAAGTATCGCCACTTTGTAGCAATTCATCTACTGTATTGAATTTGGCATTTTCTTTTTCGTACTCTAGTTGCGCCAATAATCCTTCATCAAAAGTTGGACGATCTACTGCACGGATAATTCCTAGTGCTGCAGGAAATTCAGGTGGTCGCATACGCGCCAACATAGCATGTAAAGTAGGGTCTTGTTCTTTCGCATCATGCACCAAAATATCTTTTTCAGTAATACCATTTTCTCCAACAGTAACCACTTCTAGCTTAAATCCGTTCAGTACAATTCCTTTATTCATTTCAGCACCAAATAACATAGGCTTACCCTGTTCTAGTACAATCTGAGCATCTTTTTTCACCTCTTTTGCAGTAATAGGAGCAAAGGTTTTATCGTTAAAAATAACACAGTTTTGCAAAATTTCAATTAAAGAAGTTCCTCTATGACTTTCTGCTTCTACAAAAATTTGTTGCATTAATTTTGGGTTGGTATCCACCACCCTTGCAAAGAATGATCCTTGTGCTCCAATTGCTAAATCAGAAGGAGAAAACGGCTCGTCAGTAGTTCCGTGAGGGTTTGATTTTGTTTTTATTCCTTTTTTAGAAGTAGGCGAAAACTGCCCTTTTGTTAATCCGTAAATCTCATTATTAAAAAGTAAAATATTAATATCAATATTTCTTCTTAAGGCATGTATAAAATGGTTTCCACCAATTGCAAGTGCATCTCCATCACCAGTAATTTGCCAAACACTAAGGTTTGGATTAGCCAATTTTACTCCTGTAGCAAAAGCAGGGGCTCTACCGTGTATCGTATGAAATCCATAGGTATTCATGTAATACGGAAAACGAGAAGAACAACCAATACCAGATATAAATACAAAATCTTCTTTCTTTCTTTCAAGATTTGGCAATGCCTTTTGCATGGCTCTTAAAATTGCATAATCCCCACAGCCCGGACACCATTTTACCTCTTGGTCACTCGTAAAATCTTTATTTGTTAAATGTTCCATATTATTTTGCTAATAAAGTTTTAAAATGAGATTCTAGTTCGCTAGATGTAAATGGGAATCCTTGTATTTTGTTGTATTGATTAAAAATAGTACCTTGGAAATTCATTCTTAGGTAATTAGCAAACTGCCCTGAGTTCAATTCGCACACCACAATTTTTTTGTACTTACTTAATAGCGTTTCAATATTGTTAGGCAGTGGGTTTATGTAGTTAAACTGGCATAAAGCAATTTCCTCTCCATCAGCCAATAAATTATCAACTGCACTATAAAGCGAACCATGTGTTCCTCCCCAACCAATTACTAATAAATCTCCTTCTTCTTTCCCAAATACTTGCTGATCAGGAATTACATCTGCTATTCTTTTTATTTTTTCTGCTCTTATGCCCACCATCTTTTCATGATTGTCTGGGTCATAAGAAACATTTCCAGTAACATCTTCTTTTTCTAATCCGCCAAGCCTATGTTCTAATCCTTTTGTTCCAGGTAATGCTATTTTCCTAGCCAATGTTTTTTCATCTCTTGCATAAGGTTGATATTCCTCTCCCTCAACAGCAATACTTGGGTTAATTTCAGGCATATCCTTAGTTGATTTTATCTTCCAAGGTTCTGCTCCATTTCCTAAATATCCATCAGAAAGTAAAACGACAGGGGTATTATGTTCCAATGTTATTTTTGATGCCATATATGCCCAATCAAAGCAATTTCCAGGAGTTGAACTTGCTAAAACTACTGAAGGGCTTTCACCATTTCTTCCGTAAAGCGCTTGCATTAAATCCGATTGTTCCGTTTTAGTTGGCAATCCTGTTGAAGGCCCTCCTCTTTGTACATTTACAACAACCAAAGGCAATTCAGCCATAATGGCTAAACCTAAGCCTTCCCCTTTTAGTGCTAGTCCAGGACCTGATGTTGTAGTGATGGCTAAACTTCCCGTAAAACTTGCTCCAATTGCTGAACAAATCCCTGCAATTTCATCTTCTGCCTGAAAAGTTTTAACCCCTAAATTTTTATGTTTTGCCAGTTCGTGTAAAATATCTGAAGCTGGTGTAATAGGATATGATCCTAAAAATAATTCTTTGTTTGATCGTTCAGCTGCAGCTAAAAACCCCCATGCAATGGCTTGATTTCCCATTACATTCCTATAGGTTCCTGGTGCTAAATTTGCAGAAAGTACAGTGTAGGAGGATGGTAATGCTTCAATAGTATCAGCAAAATTATAACCTGCATGCATCACTTTAATGTTAGCTGCAACAACTTCAGGTTTTTTGGCAAATTTCTTTTCTAAGAATTTTTCTGTTTGCTTCATTGGTCGGTTAAACATCCAATACACAATTCCTAAAGCAAACATGTTTTTTGACCTTCCAATACTTTTTCCGTCTAAGCCTGAATCTTTTAAAGCTTCTCTAGTTAATTTGGTAATTGGCGCCTGAATAATATTATATCCTTCAAAGGAATTATCTTCCAAAGGAGAAGTTTCATAGCCTGCTTTTTCTAAATCTCGTTTTGTAAAAGTGTCAATATTTACAATAATTGTTCCTCCCTTTTTAATCCAATTTTTATTGGCTTTTAGGGCAGCAGGATTCATGGCAACTAATACATCAGCAATATCCCCTGGAGTATTAATATCAATACGCCCAATATGAATTTGGAATCCTGAAACTCCAGCAACTGTTCCTTGAGGTGCTCTAATTTCAGCAGGATAATCAGGGAAAGTAGCTAAATCATTTCCTAGCAGAGCTGAAGTATCCGTAAACTGAGTCCCAGTTAATTGCATTCCATCTCCTGAGTCACCAGCAAATTTGATGACAACTTTTTCTAAATCAACAACCTGAGTAGTTTTATCCATTATTTATTTTTAGCCAAAAATTAACGATAGCAAAAGTACAAACCTTAGGTATAATTTAAGGGAATTTAAATGATTATTTTCCCCTCATTTAGAATAAGTATAAATTAACTAGCTATGTAATACCTATTGAAAAAAGCTATATTTTTGCAATCAGATAATTAATTAAAAAGAAAAATTATGGCAATTAAAATAACAGACGATTGTATCAATTGTGAGGCTTGCGAGCCAGAATGTCCTAATAATGCAATTTATGCTCCTGAAGAAATGTGGAAAATGTCTGACGGAACTAGTGTTGCAAACGATACTGAAAATGAAGCTGGTTCAGATGATTTTTTCTATATAGCAACTGACAAGTGTACAGAATGTATTGGCTTTCATGAAGAGCCTCAATGTGCTGCTGTTTGTCCTGTTGATTGTTGTGTTCCTGATGAAGATAATGTAGAGACTGAAGCAGAACTACAGACTAAAAAAGATATGTTACACGCTTAATAAAATTGATGTTCATTTTAAAAAAGGGAAGCGTTTGCTTCCCTTTTTTTATTCTGCAAAAAAGTACCTGAAGTCTATCGTAACAAAATTTCCAAGCATATCAAAATAGAATTCTTCATCCGTATTGAATTCATTTGCATTGGTTTTATACTTTGGATAAACTCTCCCTATTACTCTCCAAGGATTGTGTAGGCTTGCTCCAAAATAATAATATCCTTTTTCCTCAGTTCTGTATTCCATTCCTATATTAGCAAGTAAAGCTCTATATCCTCCATTTTTCCTATATGATTCTTGCAAGAAACTTCTGCTGCCTTCACCATATGAGAATACATCTGAAGCCAATACATTGTGTGAAATTCCAAAGGCAACATTTAAATACCAATATTCTGATGCACGAACATAGGTAAGTATTTGTATTGGGAATTCATACGAGCGCATATTAAAATTGGTGAAATCATCTAACCCAATTTCGCTATTGCTTATTGCCAATTTAAAATTTCTTTGGGTATAATTTAATCCTGACTCTACCGAGAAAGTTTTGTTTATTTTGTGTCTAATAACCATCCCAAATGAATTGCTGTATTTAGGATTTAAATTAAATTTGTACGACCCTGAACTTTTACTAACATCAGCAGCATTAAAATATGCAGCAGGTACTATTGGCTTGTATTGTAGGCCAAATGTAGTTTTACTATTTTGAGATTTTGCACTAAAAGCAAAACAAAAAAATAGAAGGAAAAGTATCCTATTGTTCATTTGCGCGAACCACAATATTTGGGT
Organism: uncultured Flavobacteriales bacterium; assembly: GCA_943788405.1. Lineage (GTDB taxonomy): Bacteria > Bacteroidota > Bacteroidia > Flavobacteriales > BACL11 > UWMA-0277. The sequence continues at coordinate 1,377,060 of CALSQD010000002.1, read as the reverse complement.
CTACTTTTTGGTTAAGTAAACTTTCAATTCCACCTTTTAAAGTACTTGTAGATGATGGGCAACCACTACAAGCTCCTTTTAAATTAACGGTTACTACATCCCCAACATAGGAATGGAAAGTAATTGCCCCACCATCTGATTCAACAGCAGGTTTTATGTATTCATTCAAAAGGTCGATTATTGCTTCTTCCTTTTCAGTGAAACTAATTTTTTCCTCTACAACTTCTTTTTCTTTTACTTCTTCCTTTATAATTTCTTCTTCTGAAATATGTTCAGTGTAATTTTTTAATCCTTCTTCATTTAAAAAATCAGCAATAAATATGCGCAACTGCATAGCAATCATATCCCATTCCACATTTTCAGTTTTAGCAACAGAAATAAAGTTAGAACTTAAGTATAAACTTTTTACAAAAGGGAAATTAAATAAGGCTTTTGCAATAGAAATATCTTTGGCTTGTTCAGCCTTAGTAATTTCAATACTTTTATCAACTAACATTCGGTTAGCAACAAATTTCATCACTCCAGGATTTGGAGTGCTCTCAGCATATATACTATAATTCATAATGTTTACTTTTGTGCAAAAATACAAACAATAATACTATGGCATTGATAAAAAGTGTAAAAGGTAAGAGTCCTGTTTTTGGTGAGAATGTATATCTAGCAGAAAATGCTACAGTAGTTGGTGAAGTAACTATGGGTAATGATTGTAGTATTTGGTTTTCAGCAGTAGTAAGGGGGGATGTTAATTCTATAAAGATGGGAAATAAAGTAAATATTCAGGATGGTGCTGTTATTCACTGTACTTATCAAAAAGCAGCAACTATTTTAGGAAATAATGTATCAGTTGGCCATAATGCTTTGGTTCACGGTTGCACAATTCATGATAATGTGTTGGTTGGCATGGGCGCAATTGTAATGGATAGAGTAGTGGTGGAAAGTAATTCTATTATTGCAGCAGGAGCAGTAGTCTTAGAAGGAACTCATATTGAATCAGGAACAATTTATGCAGGAGTTCCAGCTAAAAAAGTAAAGGAATTAAATGCCGAACAAACTGGCCGTTTAATTGAAGGAATATCCAATAATTATGTGATGTATTCTTCTTGGTTTAAGGGTTAAGCCCAAAGATTAATTTCTTCTAACTTTAAGTCCTCCTGAAAAAAGAATTTAGCACTTTTCTCAAAAGATTCCGTGTAATTGGAAACATAAAAATGATGTTCAGTTGCCTTGCTATTATTCAACAGATTATCTTTTTTGAGCTGTTTGGCAATGTGTTCAGCCACTATATTTGCTGAATCAATTACATTCACTTTTCCTTTGTAATAATTTTTAATTTCCTGATGAATTAAAGGGTAATGCGTACAAGCCAATATCAAATGGTCAATTTCAGCTAGTTTTGGGTTCGATAAATAATTTGCAATAATGGTATGGCTAATATCTTCATTTATGAAGCCTTCCTCAATCATAGGTGCCAAAAGTGGAGTAGCTAATGATGAAACTTCAGCAGAACTACAAAGGGCTTTTATCTCTTTTTCATAAATATCAGATTGTATAGTTGCTTTTGTGCCAATTACACCAATATTATATTCAGCACATTGTTTTACTACTTCAGCTACTACAGGATTTATTACATTAAATACAGGAGTATTTCCAGCTAATTCTTGCACACAATTAAAAGCAACAGAGGACGCACTATTACAAGCAATTATGATGATTTTACATTCCTTTTCTAATAGGAATTGAGTGATTTTCTTGCTGAAATTCTGAATAGCAGTTTTGGACTTTTCACCATAAGGCAAATGCTCAGTATCTCCAAAATAGATGATATTCTCATTCGGTAATTTTCCTTTTAAAGCATGGGCAATGGTAAGCCCGCCAATGCCAGAATCAAATATTCCAATAGGAGAATTTTTCATGAGATAAAGATATAAAAAAAGCACCTTATAAAGATGCTTTTTAAAATGATGGATTTAATCGTTTAAATTAAAGTCCTAATTTCTTTTTTACTAAGTCAAGTACATTTTCGCTATCCTTAGCATAAAGGATAGAACCAATGCTTTTGTCAAAAATATAAGTGTAATTTCCTTCAGTAGCTACATCTTCAATAGCTTGTCTTGCTTTTGCCAATATTGGCTCTAACAATTCTTGCTCTTTAGTTTGTAAAGATTGTTGTGCATTTTGTTGAAATGCTTGAATTCTCTGCTCTAACCCAGTAATTTCAGCAATCTTATCTTGTTTTACTAAATCAGTATAGGTTGCTTCATTAGCTTGGTACTCCTGTACACTTTGTTGGTATTCAGCCGTCATTGAACCCAATTGAGCTTCTAAACTTTTTGCAAAGTTTTGCACTTCAGTTTCTGCTGTTTTGCGTTCAGGCATTAATATTAAAAGTTCTTGCGAATCAATGTGTCCAAATTTGTTTTGAGCCATTGAGCTTAAAGTAAGTACACTTAAAAGTGCTAAAAAGGTAATTTTCTTCATGTTGTTGTTTGTTATTGTTGTTTTAGTTGTTGTTAGTATTTATTAGTAGCCCATTAGGTCAAGCACCTTGTCGCTTTTGTCCAAGTTGTTGTTTTTGTAAATCATAATTAAGTCACTTGAGCTATCAAAAACGATAGCGTATTTATTGTTAGCAGCTAACTGCTGAATAGCATCATATATTTTGTCCTGAATAGGCTTTATTAGTTCTTGCCTTTTGATGTACAATTCTCCTTCAGGACCAAAGTATTTTTGCTGTAAATTTTTAGCAGCTGTTTCCTTTTTAATGATAGCATCTTCTCTTTTTACTTTCATCTCGTCAGTAAGTAAAACTTGCTCCTGCTGATAAGTACGATACATTTGCTCAACATCAGCATATTTATTTTCAATTTCTTTTTGCCAATCAGCTGAAAGTGCATCAAGTTTATCCTGTGCTTGTTTAAAATCAGGAATTTTATTAAGGATGTAATCAGTATCCACATAAGCAAATTTTTGTGCTTGTGTAGTTGTTGCCAAAAAACTAACGGCTAGTATTAAAAGTATTTTTTTCATAATTGAAATTTTCAGTTTACAAATCTAATTAAAATTGTTGACCTATTGAGAAATGGAACTGACCACCATTTGCATCTGGTTTTCCAGAAATATCATCAAGTCCCCATCCATAGTCAAGTCCCATCATACCTATCATTGGTAACATTATTCTAACTCCGAATCCTGCTGAACGCTTAACCCCAAAAGGATTAAAATTATCAAAATTATCCCAAGCATTTCCAGCCTCCATAAACCCTAAAGCATAAATAGTTGAGCTTGGATTTAAGCTTAAAGCATACCTAAGTTCAGTAGTGTATTTGTTGTAAATTGTTGCTCCTGTTTGTGGTGAAATAGAGTTATTGCTGTATCCTCTTAACGAGATAAGTTCTCTACCATCATATACCATTCCCATTCCGCTTAACCCATCACCACCAACATAGAATCTTTCGAAAGGAGCTACACCTAAATTATTATTGTAAGCACCTAGTAATCCCATTTCTATTTTTGTGGCTAATACTAACTTGTCAGTGAAAGCTGAATACCATGATGATTTGTATTTCCACTTGTAGTATTCAATAAATTTGAATTTCTCTTGATCACTTTCTGTGCTGTAATCTTCTATTCCGTCAAACATTGAAAAAGGAGGTGTAACTTTCAAACTCAATGAGAAATTAGACCCTCTTCTTGGGAAAATTAATTGGTCAACCGAATTTCTTCCTAAACGGATATTGTAATTTACATTATTAGAAAATCCATCTTTAAAAGTGAAAAAGGATTGAGAATTAACTAATTTATATTGTTGGAAATTAATTCCGTTATAAATTGTAAAATAGTCATCAGGATATTTTAATCTTTTCCCTAATCCAACTGTTAGTCCAAGTATTTCAATTGCCTCTCTGTTATCGCCTTCTTGCCCGTTAGATGATACTGATTTATAAAGTGAAACGGTTAAAGCATTTGGTTTTTTACCTCCTAACCATGGTTCAGTAAATGAAATATTGTAGTTTTGATAATAAGCTCCATTAGAAGATGCAGTTAAGGCTAGTCTTTGCCCATCTCCTGATGGTAATGGCTTCCAGCTTCTTCCATTAAGGATATTTTTTGTTGAGAAATTATCAAATACTAAATTTAAAGATCCTACTATTCTGTTTGCACCCCAACCTCCTTGTAATTGAATTTGTGAAGCTGATTTTTCAGCAAGTACATAGGTAATATCCACTTCATTTCTTGCAGGATCTGGCTCTACTTTTACATCAAATGCTTCTGGGTCAAAAAAGGCCATTTGAGATAATTCTCTTTGTGAACGCATAATGTCGGAACGCTTAAATAAATCTCCAGGACGAGTACGAATCTCACGCATAATCACATGGTCATTAGTTTTAGTATTCCCTTTAATCATTACTTTATTTACTCGTGCTTGTTTCCCTTCATAAACTCTAATTTCAAGGTCAATGTTTCTGTTATTGGCAGCCACCTCAACAGGTGTAGCATTAAAAAATAAATAACCATCATCCAAATAAAGTGAACTGATGTCATTTCCATCAGGACTTCCAAATAAACGGGCATCTAAAATAGATTGATCAAAAATATCTCCTTCTTTAATTCCTAATTGTAGCTTTAGTTTTTCGGAAGAATAAACTTTGTTCCCTACAAAATTAATTTTACCAAATTTATAAGGCTCTCCTTCATTAATCGTAATCTCAATACTTAGGGTGTTATCCTTATTCAGGTAGGTTGTATCTTTTGTGATACGCGCATCTCTGTATCCTACCTCATTATATTTTGCGATAAGTTTTGCTTTATCATCAGTATAATTATCATCAATAAATTTTGAAACTTTGAAGATACGCCACCAATTTTTTGCTTTGGTTTCTTTCATACTTCTTTTTACCTTTTTATCGCTTAAGGCATAGATAGTATCTTTTCTGTTTAGGAAAGTTTTATTGGTATTTACAGTTTTACTTCTTCCAATTATTTTTATTTCTTTTATCTTAACTTTTTTCCCTTTATTGATGTTAAAAATTAGATTTTTAGAATTTGCTGTAGCAGAATCAATAGTAGTAATGTAACCTACATTAACATTTAAAAACCCTTTATTGATGTAATAGGTTTTAATAAGGTTAGTACTATTGTTTATTAAGTTTTGAGTAAGGATTTTTCCTCTCATTAACTTTAAATCTTCTTTTAAAGTAGTAATGTCTGACTTACTTATTTTTCCTTTAAACTTAAACTTAGATAGGCGACTATTTTCTACTAGATTGATGTTTAAAAATACAGTGTTTTCTACTATTTTTTCAATTGTAATATCTACATCTGAGAATAAGCCTTCTTTCCATAGTTTTAGGATAGCCTGGCTAATATTGTCACTAGGAATTGTAATATTTTCTCCTACAGTTAACCCTGAGATAGTTATTAGTGTACTGTTATTTAAGTTGTCAGCACCTTTTACCATAATTCCTCCAATCTCATAGCTTTTTGGATTAGAATAGTCTATTTTTTCAGTTGTTTGTGCGCTAAGATTTATACTTAGGAAGCTTAATAATATGAGTGCAAATTTTTTCAAAATTCTATTTTTGTAATTGTTCTGTTGTTTTTCCAAATCTTCTTTCTCTATTTTGATAATTCAATATTGCTTTGTATAGATCAGTTCTTCTAAAATCAGGCCAAAGTGTATCTGTAAAATAGAGTTCGGAATAAGCAATTTGCCATAAAAGGAAATTACTTATTCTATATTCTCCACTTGTTCTTATGAGTAATTCAGGGTCAGGAACGCTTTTTGTAGTTAGATATTGCTGAAAAGTAGTTTCATTTATTTCTTCAGCTTTTTTTCCATCTTTAATGATGTTTCGTACTGCATTTAAGATTTCCCACCTACTACTATAGCTTAATGCTAGCACCAAAGTCATGCGTGTATTATCCTTTGTTTTTTCTATTGCTTCTTGTAACTCTGTTTGAGCTTTTGAAGGTAGTTTCTCAATATCACCAATAGCACTCAATCGGATATTATTATCCATTAAGGTTTTAGTTTCTTTGTTAATTGCTGAAACTAAAAGGGTCATTAAAGCATTTACTTCTTTTTCAGGACGATTCCAGTTTTCAGTTGAAAAAGCATAAAGCGTAAGGTATTTAATGCCAATTTCAGCTGCTCCCTCAACAGTATCGCGTACTGCTTTTACACCATTTTTGTGTCCAAAAACTCTTAGTTTCCCTTTTGTTTTTGCCCATCTACCATTTCCGTCCATGGTAATGGCAATATGTTTTGGTAAGTTATCTTTATCTATTTCTTCCATAGAATTTTACTGAAATAGAATTTAGTAATCGCAACCTTTGGTTTGGTTGTTTAGTTTGAAAGATAAAGTAATTCCAGCAAAAGAATACCAATCATTTTTGTTGTTAGGGCCACCTCTTTGTTGGGCCTTCTTATGAGTGCCTAAAGGATCTGAGAGTTCAATAGCCTCTCTCGTCATTTCTAAAGGATACGGTTCTCCATTTCCACCCACAAAAGTTGTGCTTACATCATCCAAATAATCCGTAAATGTTTTACGAATACCATATTCCAAAATAATGTTAAAAGAAGGATTTACGGCAATCTTAAGCCCACCTCCCATAGGTATTGCAAATTGCATTAAAGCGTATTTGCTTCTGTTTGAGAAAAGTGATGTTCCTTGCCCTTCAGTTCCTAATTCTTGTAAATCTACCCATTCTCCAGTTGTATTTTCCGCTTGAGGATTGAAATGAAAAAGAGATACTCCGGTATAAACAAATGGAGTCCAGGTGTAGAGTGCATTGCCCGGTTCATAGGGTAAGAAATTAAATTCAATCTGACCTGAAAGTTCATAGACGGGGGATTTAAAATGTAGACCTCTGTTAATGGCAATAGTGTCAGTAGAGTTATTTCTGTCATCAGCCGCAATATTTAGGTACATTAATTCAGCTTTGTAAGAAAAACGTCTATCTATATTTTTTCTAACAACTATTCCTCCCATTGCTTTTGAGCTGTTAAAATGTGTTGTGTTCAAATCTCCTAAGTAGTAAGAAACCCCTCCCATAAAGCCAACTTCAGTGTTTTCTTTGTATTGAGCATTTGCATTAAATCCTAACCCAATAAAAGCAACTAGGATAAGAAGTGTTTTAATCTTTTGAACTGGTGAGATATAGCTTTTCATAATCATGATTTATCAATAATTTGCAAATATACTTATTCTGAGGGTTTAAGGTAGGATTCTTAGCTTCTTTTATCTAATCCCCACATTAGCTTATGCCTTATGGTTGTTGTAAAGGAATTGTTTTGAGGTTGTACTAGTTTTATTTTAAAATCGGCTTTTCTAATTATAAGTTCCGTTTCAGCATCAAAAGCTCTTGATCTAGAATCTAAGGATACAAGTGCTAATTGGTCTCTATCTTCTACTTTAAGTTTAATAGTGCTATTGTCATCAATAACAATTGGGCGTACATTTAAATTGTGTGGTGCATTCGGAGTAATAATAATATTATTTGTTCCTGGCATAATAATTGGACCTCCACAACTTAACGAATATCCTGTTGAGCCTGTTGGAGTAGAAACTACTAATCCATCTGCCCAATAAGTATTCAAGAATTCATCATCAACAAAGGCATCAATACGAATCATTGAGGAGGTATCTTTTTTAGATACAGCAACCTCATTAAGTGCAAAGTTTTTGTCCTTAAATAATTTCTTATCTGTGCTTAATTCAAGTAAGGTACGCTCATTTATTTTATAATTTCCTTTTAAGATATCCGTTATTGCATCATCAATTTGATCAGCTGAAACACTAGATATGAAACCAAGTCTTCCTGTGTTGATTCCTAAAATAGGCACATCAGTTTCTCGCACATAAGTTACAGCTTTTAGTAGCGTTCCATCCCCTCCAATACTGAATAAAAAATCAGCTTTATTTTTTAAGGTTTCATAACTATTAAAAGTGCTAATTTCTTTATTGAAACGAATATTATTTTTTAAAAAAACACTAAAATCTTCTTCAACAATAAGGTTAATGTGTTCAGTTTCTAATTTTTTAATTAGGTGCTGAATATATTTGCTGAAATGTTCAGGATACGGACTTCCAAAAATTGCAATTGTCATAATTTAGTTTTTTATCAAAATGGACTTGAGAAATGTAAAAATACTCCTTTTTCGCCTAATCCGTTTACTGAATACTCAATTCTTAATAATTTATCGTAATAAGTAATATAATCAATAGCTATTCCTTTCCCCCATAATAAGGAATTATTAAGTGGGTTTTGCTTTTGATCGTGTTCATTCCTGACATACCCTAAATCAGAAAACACCCCTAAATATAAGGAGTAATGAGATTTGTTAAATTGCTTCATTTTTACATAAGGAATATCAAAAGTTGTCTTTTCAATTAAGGCATATTTAACAGCTGTTTTGGATAGCCAATAGCTTTGTCCGTCTACAACATAATATTCATAGCTTCTTACATAATCCTGAAAGCCTAAAGCGTTTTGCATGAAATAAGGTTGCTCTCCTTCAGTGCTGTATTTTGCTTTAAAGCTTGAGCCAATGAATAAGCGATTGATAGGTTCAATATACTTTTCAACTTTTGAAAGTATTTCTGTGTGTTTAATATCACTAGAAAAGTATTTTTTAGCTGAAAAATTAAATGCATGTCCATGCAAAGGGTAGACTGTATAGTCTCGCTTTTCATAATTAAAAGAGTATTTAAGATTAAATGCAATAACAGTTGTTTTACTATTTCCTAGGTAATTAGGGTTTAGGATAGCAATGGAATTATTAATAGTTGATTTAAGGTAGGTGAATTTTAACTTGTGTTTTTGATGGATATTATTTCTGTAAACTATTTCAGTATTTAAATCATAATCAATACTGCTGTAGTCATCATTTTCAAAGTATTGCAAATTGTTATTTTGGGTAGCGTAATGTACTTTCTTTCTTCTGAAAAATTGTAATTCTGTATTGATTCCTATAGTTTTATTTCTGTTGAAATAGGGCGCTTCATATGCTAATAGGTAATGTTCTTTAAATCCCTTTCTTATTTTTAATTTTAGGAGTTCATTTCGGCCTCTAAAATTCTCCCAATTGAAAAATATTCCATAGTTCAAGCGAGAAAAGTCAGAATAGTTATTTTCAGAGAATTCTTGCCACCAAGTATTAAAGTTACGCTCAGAAATTTCGAATACTGGATAAGGCCAGATGTACCATTTTTCAATAACATCAACAGTAATTTCTACTGTATTTTCTTTTTCAACTTGTGATATCTCTACAAAATTAAATAGTTTTAAATTGACTAAATTTTCTTTGCTTTCTGTAAGTTTTTTTGATAATTCTTCTAGGGAATACTTTTCATTTTCTTCAAAAGAAAGTTCCCTTAAAATAATGTCGTTTTGTGTTTTGATATTCCCATTTATGTTGATAGAGGAAACAGTAATTTGTGCTTGAGCTTTTGTGCTAAAAACTAACAGCACTAAAAAGAGTAATGTATATCTCATTTTATGGATTTAAAAATCGCATTAATGATTCGTATCTATCAAGAAAGTCATCATCATTTTCATCTCTATTGTATGATGCTGTGATTGTATAATCAAAGCGTTCAAAATCTTTTACAATTGCTGTGATGTCTACTTTATTTAATTTTAAAGTAAGTTCTAGGACTTGTGAATTTGGGATTGAAGTAATGTAAGAACTTAAAATCTTTGTGTCATTTTCTTCCACAATCCTAGCAATTTCACTCATGGAATAATCATTTTCTTTCATCTTAAGTACAATCATACCACCAATACTTTGTACGCCTGTGCTTTTTGCAACTGTGTAAAGTAGTTTTCGGTTAGTGATAGCACCTAAATAATGTTTCTTTTCGTCTAAAACAGGGATAATGCTTAGGTTATTAAGCTCTACAGTTTGTAAAATATCAAATAGATGTTGGGACCCAATTACTGATGGTGCGGCAAGTTCAGCTAAATGCTCATCAATAAATTCATCAGTATTATTCCAGCTTAAAATTTCTTTTTCGGATAATATCCCTAGGTAAAAAGAGTTCCTTACTACTGCAAGATGATTAACTCTTAATTCATCCATTAAGGATAAAGCTCTATCTCCATCATCATCAGGATGAAGGCTAACTAGAGAGGATGAAATTAATTTGCTTGCTTGCATAGGGCAAACATACTATTTTTTACTTTTGTAGCCTATGACAAAACTCAGTGTAAATATAAATAAGATTGCAACTATCCGAAATGCTAGAGGAGGTGTGTTGCCCTCAGTAGTTGAGGCTGCAATACAGTGCCAGTCTTTTGGGGCTGATGGTATAACAATTCATCCAAGGCCAGATGAAAGGCATATTACTAGAAAGGATGTGCTGGATATAAAACCAATAATTAATACTGAGTATAATATTGAAGGCTATCCTTCAGTAGACTTTATTAAAATGGTAATTGACATAATGCCAGAACAGGTTACTCTAGTTCCTGATGGCCCTGATGTACTAACTTCTTGTGCAGGTTGGGATACAATAAAATTTCAGGATTATTTAAAGGAAATTATTTCAGAATTTAAAGAGCATGGTATTCGTACATCCATTTTTGTTGACCCTAAATTAGAAATGATTGAGGGAGCAAAATTATGTGGTACAGATAGAATAGAATTATATACTGAGGACTATGCTAGTCAATATATTGGTGATAAAGAAAAAGCAATTGCTCCTTATATATTGTGTGCAAAAAAAGCAACTGAGTTAGGACTAGGAATAAATGCAGGGCACGATTTAAGTTTAGAAAACTTGGCTTATTTTTCTGAAAAAATTCCTGAATTGGCTGAGGTGTCAATTGGACATGCATTGATTAGTGATGCGCTTTATTTTGGTTTGGAAAAAACAATAGAATTATATAAAGAGTTATTGTAATGAAATTGCATTCAAAAAAATATGGTGATAAAGGGCAGGATTTAATTGTAATTCATGGGCTTTTTGGCATGAGTGATAATTGGAATACCTTAGGAAAGCAGTTTGCTAAATATTGTAAAGTACACTTAATTGACTTGAGAAACCATGGAAGGTCGCCACACTCAACTGATTTTAATTATGATGTAATGTGTGAGGATTTATTGGAATATATGGAGGAGAATACAATTGTAAATCCTGTTATTTTAGGACACTCACTTGGAGGTAAGGTGGCTATGAAGTTCGCCTTTACACATCCTGATAAATTAGAAAAATTAATAGTAGCAGATATTGCTCCAAGGAAATACAAAACTGATTTTCATGAAAACCTCTTAGCTACTTTATATAAGTTGCCTTTGGAAGATTTTGCTAGAAGAGAGGAGGTGGATAAGGCATTATCAATGTTTCTTACTGATAGAGGAATTCGTTTGTTTTTACTCAAGAATTTATTTAGAAATGAACAAAAAGAATTTGCTTGGCGATTTAATATTGATGTATTATTGGAAAAAGTAGGCAATATCCAAGAAGCTGATTTTATAAATGGAAAAATTGATGTCCCTACTCATTTTATTAGAGGAGGGAATTCTAATTATGTAACATCAGAAGATGAGTTGATTATTAATAAACACTTTGCTGACTTTAGCATTTGTTCAATTGAAGGTGCTGGACATTGGTTACATGCTGAAAATCCTGAACGCTTTTACAATGAAGTGATGGGCTTTTGTTTGATGTAGTTAAACTAGCTTCTCAAAACAATGATATTCTTTCTTGTTAGGTTTTAAATCAATAGTACCTAGTTCGGAATAGCCTAATTTTAGGTAAAATTCCATAGCTTTTGGGTTGCCACTATAAGTATCTAATCGGATTGATGAGTAATTTTCTTCTCTTGCTACTTCTTCAACAAAAAGCATCAATTTTTTTCCTATTCCATCTCCCCAGTTTTCTTCTTTTACGGCTAATCTATGTACAACTAAAAAGGAATTGCTTTTGTCTTCCCAATCAATTGCTAAGTAAGTAGGGTCTTGGTTTTCATCAATATTTATCCCGCCAACAATAACTCCATTTTTCTCTGCCACATAATAAGTTCTTGCTTTTATATCTGCTAGTATTATATCAGCATTAGGATAGCTGTTATCCCATTGGGTTATTCCATTTTTTAGCATTCCTTTTACGCATGATTTGTACATGAGCATTATATTGCCAAGGTCTGCTGTATGGGATCTTCTTATTGTCATTGCACTAACAAATTACACCCTCTAATATCAGCATTATTAAATCTTCCTAAAACTGAGAAACTGCCATCATCAAAAGTTCGCCCTAAATCTTGTGTGGCAATAAACGGACAAGAATAGATATTGGCCAAATCAATTACATTTATGCCTCCTGTTTTATTTTTTCCAATAGTACTTAATGGGTCATTTACATCTCGTATCAATATTTTCATCCATGGGGGCGAGTTAAAAATATTTTCTCCTTTTGAATATCCTTGGGAAAGTAGTTCTGTCATTCCGTATTCTGAGTGGATATTTGTTGTTAAAAATGCTTCTTGTAGTAGTTGATGAATTTCTTCTTTAAGCAATTCTTTTCGTTTTCCTTTCATACCACCGGTTTCCATAATAATGGTGTGTTTTAGGTGCTGAGGATATTCGGCTGCTAAATCCAGCAAGGCATAGGTTACTCCAAATAGAATTGTTTTTTGCCCTTTACTTTCTAATTCCTTAATTGTTGCTGCAAGCTCTTTTAAGTTGTTTAAATAGAATCCGCTTTTAGGATGTTTGCTTTTTGCAATTAAATCATCAACCATATAAATGAGTGAAGAACCTTCTCTTTCTTGATAATTGGGTAATAACGCAAGTATGCAGTAGTCTTCAATATTACCATAAAACTGCTTAAAGGTATTGGTGTATGAAGTTTCGTAAACTGAAGTGTCACTTACTAAATGCTTACTTTGTTCGCCAGTTGTTCCGCTACTTAAAAACACTTCTTCAATTCCCTGTCCTTTGCAAATAATTTGTTCGTGTTTAAAAAACTCAATAGGTAAAAAAGGAATTTCTGTATAGTTTTCTGGTGCAACTCCTTTTAGTATTAATGATGCGTAAGGTGCATAAACAGGATTGTTCTCCATTTGATAATCAAAAATGGATAATGCTAATTCATTAAATTCATCCTCATTGCTAACTGAAAACACTTCCTTTACTAAGCTTTTTGTCATGCTACAAAATTAAGGCATTAAAAAAGGCGACACCATTTTGGTATCGCCTTTTATCATTAACCTGATGTTAATTATTTAGAATTTATATTCTAAGTTTAAGTATAAAGTATTCATTGCTTCATCACCTTCTTCAATTCCTTTATCAGATTGAACATTTAAAGCAACCTTAACTCCTTTAGTCATTTGTCTTTCTATACCAACAACAGTGTATGAAGTTTCTTTTTCAGTTTTTGTAGCATCATCATATCTACCAAAAATGCTGTATTTATCAGAGATAGAATAGTCTCCATAAATAGAATTTAATTCTCTTTCTTCATTTAAAATATTTCCAGCATTTTTCATCATATTCTTTTCAGCTCCAATTGTGAAGTTGTCTTTAGAATAAACTAATGCTAAAGAGTTAATAGCTTGTGAAGCATCATTCTCCCCATAAGTAGCTCTTGGAGAAACATCATGGTGTAATCTTAATGCTAAATTATTGCTAACTTTATAAGTAATACCTAATCCTCCTCTAAATAAACCATTAGTAGATTGAGTTTTTTTGTATCCTTCACCATTTAAGATTTGAGCATCTAAACTTAATCTCTCATTTAAGCTGTAATCAGCAGTAACCCCTACATCAGCAGAATTAGCCCATTTGTATTTATCTTGAGCAGACTTGTTGATATATCTTTTACCCCAAGCTTTTTCCATGAACTTAAAGTTCTTAGTTCCTGTTTGTCCAAAGTTTATAGATAAATTATCTGAAGCTTTCCAGTTTAAAGCAGCAACTTTTAAGAATGCAGTATAAGCAGATCCTCCATCATTACTTCCTACATCAAAAGTTATTTTTGCAGAGAAAGTATCATCAAACTTATAAGAGTAACCAAGGTATGATCTTTTAATTTCAAATTCTTTAAAAGCATTTTCTCCTTCTTCAGCTGATAAATCATAGTTGAAGTTTGAGAATACTTTTACTGAAGGCTTTCCTTCTTGTGCGTTAACAGAGATTACTGTTAAAAGTGCAGCACTAAGTGCTAAAATTGTTTTTTTCATTTTAATATTTTTTTAGTTTTAATTTATGGTGCAAAAATAATAACAACTAAAAGTGCTAGTGTTAAGTTTGTGTTAAGTTAAAGTTAATTATGGTGCAAATAAATAAACTTTAAAATTAACCCTGTGTAACTTTTGTTACACAGGGTTAATCCTTTATTAATTTCCTGCTATTGCTTCTGTTATGTTATGAATATGATCACCAACTTTTTCTAATGAATGTATCATATTGTTATAAATCATACCTGTTTGAATTTTAAATTCTCCTTTCTCAATTTTAGTTAAGTATTCTTTTCGTAACTTATTTCTCATGTTATTAATGATAGTTTCAGCTTCATTAGCTCCTGCCATTGATACTTGTTTGTAATCAGAGTTAAGGTTATTATTCATAATCTCCATTGCTTTTTGTACTTCTGCAATCATCTCTTCTAAACTTGTTCTAAGTTCAGGAGTGAAGTAAGCTTTTTGCTCGTTTTTTCTTTCAACAGTTATTGATAGTTGGTAGCAAATATCTCCAATACGCTCCATGTCATTAATCATTGAAATCATGCTTCTTACTTTTGTTGATGCTGAATCACTCATTTCACCTTGAGCTGCTTTTGCTAGGTAATCAGCAATTTCAACTTCCATTCTATCAGTAATGTCCTCATATTTTTTAATACGAGCCATTTGTTTTCCAAATTTCTTAGTGTCAGTTTCCTTCATTAATTCAGGAATCATATCAAATAAACGACTTGTAATGTTTCCAAATTTAGCTACTTCTTTATTTGCTTCAAGTACTGAAAGTTCTGCAGTTTGCATTAATCCTGTACCGATATGCTCCAAGTGAAATTCTTCATCCATATCTCCTTGTGATTTAACTGTTCTTTCAGCAAAACGAACAATTGCAGGAACAAACCAAATAAGGATAAGTACATTAAGGAAGTTAAATCCTGTATGGAAAATAGATAATGCGATTGGTACTGGCGACATGCTGTCTCCCCATCCATCTACAGCTGTATATGGCGAGATAGAACCAAAGTAATTCATAGAGATATATTCTACTATATCTAAAGCGTAAGGCATTAAAATAAGCATCCATGTTACACCAATAAGATTAAACATAGAGTGTATTCTTGCTGAACGCTTTGCATGTACATTTCCTACCATTGATGCTAATTCAGCAGTAATAGTTGTTCCAATATTTTCACCTAATACCATTGCTGCTGCAACCTCAAAAGGAATTACACCAGTATTACAAAGTACTAGTGTTAAAGCCATTGCTGCTGATGATGATTGTACTACAATTGTAAGTAAAGTACCTACCCCTACAAACATTAATCTTGATAAAAATGAAATATCAGCAAACCCAGCTAAAAAGTTTAATACTTCAGGGTTGCTCTTTATATCAGGTACTGCATTTTTAAGTTCAGATAAACCAATAAATAAAAGTGCAAATCCTACTAAAAATTCTCCCCAGTTCTTTGTTTTAGTTTTTTTGGCAAACATCATTGGCATACCAAAAGCAATAATTGGTAATGCAATAGCTGACATTTTTACTTTAAATCCTAAAATAGAAATAACCCAAGCAGTAATAGTTGTTCCAATATTGGCTCCCATCATTACCCCTGCCGATTCTACTAAAGTAAGTAATCCTGCATTTACAAAACTTACCGTCATTACTGTTGTTGCTGATGATGATTGTACAATTGCAGTAATTAAGAAACCTGTCATTACACCAAAGTATCTGTTAGAAGTCATTCCTCCTAATATCTGACGCATCTTACTTCCTCCTGCTTTCTGGATTCCATCACTCATTACTTTCATCCCATAGATGAAGAAACCAAGTGCTCCAATCAATTTTAATAGTTCGTAAATTCCAAATTCCATTTTATAGCTTATTTAATTATTTTGCGGCAAAAATATATTTTAAATGTTATAGCTATGTTAAGGAATTGTTAAGACTTATTTATTCTCTGTATTTTTGTGTTTTACTATTCTTGCTTCTTGATGAAAAATAATTTCTTCTCCAATGTTTTTTATTGAATCTCCTGCTCTTTCAATTTTTCGAATTGTGGACAGTAAAAACATTAAGTTTTCTCTTTCAAAGTCATCCATATTATTCAATATTATTGATGTAGAATCAGCATTATATTGGTTTAGTTTTTTATCCTTTTTGAAAATTTTTCTTGCAATTTTTGTGTCTTCATATTCAAAAGCTTCTGTAATATCTGTAAGCATTGAAAGCAGTTGATTTAACATATCTTCTAAATTTAATTCAGCTATTATTTTTGAAGGATATGCAGTTTGATTGTTAGAAACATAATTTGCGATACTGTTTGCAATATCAGCTACTCTTTCAAGAGCATGATTTATTTTATAGGCAGAAAGTACAAAGCGTAAATCTATTGCAACAGGAGATAAAAGAGCTAAAATATTCTCACATTCTCTATCAATTGCAATTTCCATTGCATTTACTCTGTTTTCGGAAGAGGAAATTTCCTCAGCAATATCTTGATCAAATTCCAAAATAGCAATGCTGCTTTTTCTCCATTGCTTTTCTACTAGTTCGAACATCTTTAAAAGTTCTCTTTTAAGCCCTGAAATTTCTTGTTCTAAATTATTCATAGTTATTGATTTTAACCGAAACGCCCAGTAATATAATTCTGAGTCCTTTCGTGTTCTGGGTTAGTAAATATAATATCTGTTTTATTGTGTTCAATCAAATCTCCCATATAGAAAAAAGCGGTATAATCGGAAATTCTACTTGCTTGTTGCATATTATGAGTTACAATGATTATGGTATAATCTTTTTTTAATTCATGTATGAGTTCCTCTACTTTTGCGGTTGCAATTGGGTCGAGAGCTGAAGTGGGTTCATCCATTAAAATTATTGAAGGTTCTACTGCCAAAGCTCTTGCAATACAAACTCTTTGTTGCTGCCCTCCACTTAGTTCAAGTGCCGATTTGTCTAAGTCATTTTTAACTTCATCCCAAAGTGCTGCTTGTTGCAATGCTTTACGCACTTTATTTTTTAAAACAGCTTTGTTCTTTATTCCTTGAATTTTAAGTCCGTAAGCTACATTTTCAAATATAGATTTAGGAAAAGGGTTTGGTTTTTGAAATACCATTCCTATTCCTTTTCTGAGTTCATCAACTAAAACATCTTTGGTATAAATACCATTCCCATCAACTAAAATTTCTCCTTCCATTCTGAATGAATCTACATAATCATTCATTCTATTAAAGAGTCTTAAAAAGGTTGATTTCCCACAACCTGATGGTCCTATTAATGCAGTAACTGCATTTTCTTTAAATTTCATATTTATGTTATTTAAAGCTTGAAATTCGCCATAAAAAACATTTACATTTTTTGCTTCTAATTTATTTTCCATACTACCAATTTATTTTTTTCTGCCATTTATTTCTGAAATAAACCGCTATTCCGTTCATCACAAATGTGATGAGTAATAATACTATAATTGCTGCTGCCGCATTTATGCTAAATTCATGCTGTGGTCGTGAAATCCAATTAAAAATCTGAATTGGAAGTACTGTAAATTCATCCATTGGTGAACTTGGGGTAAAGGGAACATAAGCCAAAGCACCAATTACAATAAGTGGGGCAGTTTCTCCAACTGCTCGAGAAATTGCTAAAATTACTCCTGTTAAAATACCTCCAAAAGATGCAGGTAAAACTTGATGCCAAACAGTTTGCCATTTTGTAGCTCCTAAGCCATATGATGCAGCTCTGATTGATGGGGGAACTGCCTTTAGTGCTTCACGAGTTGCTACAATTACAATGGGCAATACAAGTAGAGCAAGTGTTGCGCTTCCTGCTAAAATACTATTTCCCATTCCAAATAATCTTCCGAAAATTTCTAATCCTAAAAGCCCATAAATTACAGATGGTACTCCTGCTAAGTTGGAAATATTCACTTCAAGTAGCTCAGAAAGTTTTGATTTTTCACCATATTCTTCCAAGTAAATTCCTGCTGCAACTCCTAAGGGAACTACAATTAGGAAAGTAAAGATTACTATCCATATTGAACCAGCCCAAGCAGTTAGTATTCCTGCTTTTTCTGCTTTTCGTGATGGTAAGTTTGTGAGGAAATCCCAATCAATTCTTGTTATACCATCATAAAATATATTTCCAATAAAAAATGCAAGTATTACTAAACCAATTAAGGTACAGAAAACACCAAAATAAGCGAATGCTTTATCTTTTAGTCTATTTATTTGCCCTCTAGTCATATTGTTCTTTGAATTTTTTACGGATATAAAAACTAATATTGTTAAGTATAAAAGTAAAGATGAATAAAGTAATTCCTGCTGCAAATATTGTTTTGTATTCCAATGTGCCATGAGCAACATCTCCCAAACTTACTTGCACAATATAAGCTGTAATTGTTTCCACAGGAACAAGCGGATTTATAGTTAATCTGGGTTGTTGTCCTGCTGCTATAGCTACAATCATAGTCTCCCCAATTGCACGAGAAAATGCTAAAATTACCGATACAATTATCCCAGAAGAAGCTGCAGGCACCATTACTTTAAATGCTGTTTGTAGTCTTGTAGCTCCCATTCCATAAGATGCATTTCGTAAAGATTTAGGTACTGCAGAAAGTGCATCTTCACTTAATGAACTTACATAAGGAATAATCATAATTCCCATTACAATTCCTGCTGAAAGGGAATTAAAACCTGACATTCCAGGAATGAAAGATTGTAAAAATGGAGTAACTACCATTAATGCAAAAAAACCATAAACTACAGTTGGTACTGCTGCTAGTATTTCTAAAAGTGGTTTTACAATTTTCTTGAATCTTTTTGGCGCAAATTCACTTAAATAAATGGCTATTGTAATACCAATAGGAAGTGCTACTGCCACAGCAATAAAAGTAGTGAGGAGTGTTCCCATCACTAGTGGCATTATTCCAAAATGTTTGTTTACAAAAAGGGGAGTCCATTCTTTATCAGTGATAAATTCCCAAATGGAAACTTCACTAAAAAAGGAGATGCTTTCAGAAAGTAGAACATACAAAATCCCAACTGTTGTAAGTATAGTTACAAGAGCTGAGAATTTGAGTAATCCTTCTATTATTTTTTCTTTTTTCATTTTAATCTTTTTAAAAGTAAAATCCGAGCTGCAAGTGCAGTCGGCTTTACTAATTGTGATAAGTTTTCGGAACAGTATATTGTCTTTGAACCTGTGTTAACCCAGGCCTACTCATCTTATCAATTAGGAATCTGAATATTTGTTTTCGGGGCTTTATCCTACTAACAAATATTCAGATTTCTAATTATATGTGCTATTTTTAAAAAATTCAAAATATTCTGTTCTATCTTTTTTAACCATTAACCAAACGGATAGCACAAAGCTTGCTAGTATAATTATTACTAGAGTTTTCTCCATTAGTTATTTAAAAAATTGTTGAATTTTGCTTTTTCGGCATCATATTCAGCAGTTGGCATTGGAATATAACCTACATCTTTTACTAGTTCAGCAGCATTATCTAAGTAGAAAGAAACGAATGTGCTTACTTCCGTTCTTGTTTTTGCATTACTATTTACATAGATAAATATTGGTCTAGAAAGTGGTGCGTAAGTCCCGTTACCAACTGTTTCCATAGTTGGCGTAATTGCTCCATTTCCGTTATCAACTCCTACTAATCTAAGTTTATCTTTGTTTTCTTCATAGTAAGCCAAACCGAAAAATCCTAAACCATTCTTATCTCCTGCAATTCCTTGCACTAACACATGGTCATCTTCTGATGCAGTGTAATCTCCTCTGGTTCCTACTTTTTTACCACAAACTGCTTCAGAGAAATAATCGTAAGTTCCAGATGCAGTTCCAGGTCCGAAAAGGTGTAGTTCTTCATGTGGCCATCCTTCACGAACTTGATCCCAGTACATAATAGTGTTTTGTGCTGATGGATTCCAAATTGTATTTAATTCTTCTACTGTAAAGTAATCTACCCAAGTATTTTCAGGATTTACTAATACTGCTAATCCATCATAAGCAACAGTTAGTCCGACATAATCAATATTATTTTCTTCACAAATTTTAGCTTCTTTTTCTTTTATTGGTCTTGAAGCATTTGAAATATCCGTTTCTCCTCTTCCGAACTTTTTAAAACCACCACCTGTTCCTGATACTCCTACTGTTACTTTTACTTTTGGTTCTACTGCCCTGAACTCCTCAGCTATTGCCTCAGTAATTGGATATACTGTTGATGATCCATCAATTTTGATTGAACCACTTAGTTCGTTTGTTGTAGCTGCTTCTTCTGAGCTACCTCCACAACTTACTAATAGTATAGTAGCAGTTGCAAATAATAATGTTTTCATTGTTTTTTTCATTTTGATTTTATTTTCGTGATTAATTATGGGGCAAAAATAGAACGAACTATTGGTTGTTGCGTAAAGTTAATTTTAATATAGTGTTAAGAAATTGTAAACAGTTGTTTTGTTAATCATAATGCAATATTAACATAGTATTTGGATTTTTAGCTTAGCTAAAACTTATCTTAATGTTAAATTTGTGTTAAATCATTAGTATGCTGTAATTTGCTCCTCTTTTGTTCTTATTTTTGCAACATGAGTTATAGAATATTATTAGTAGATGATGAGCCGGATATTTTAGAGATTGTAGGATATAATCTTAAAAAAGAAGGTTTTGAAATTACAACTGCTGAAGATGGCTTGCAAGCAATTGCTCAAGCAAAAAAACACAATCCTCATTTAATAATAATGGATGTTATGATGCCTAATATGGATGGGATTGAGGCTTGTGAGAAAATTAGAGAAATCCCAGCATTAAGTAAAACAATAATCACATTTTTAACGGCAAGGGCTGAGGATTATTCTCAAATTGCTGGGTTAGAAGCAGGGGCTGATGATTATATTACAAAGCCAGTAAAGCCAAAAATTCTTTTAAGTAAAGTCAATGCATTGTTAAGAAGGTTAGATGATTCATCTTCAAAAAATAAAGTGGCTATTAAAGGTATTGTTATTGATGCAGATAAATACAAAGTGCTTAAGGATGGTGTTGAAATTAAGTGTGCTAAAAAGGAATTTGAGCTTTTGCAATTATTGTCATCAGTAATAGGAAAAGTATTTACGCGTGATGAAATAATGAATACAGTTTGGGGTACAGATGTGTTTATTGGAGATAGAACTATTGATGTGCATATTAGAAAATTGCGTGAAAAATTAGGAAACGATTTTATTGAAACGATTAAAGGTGTGGGTTACCGCTTAAGCGAATAATGAAGTTTAAGAGTCCTTATATTATAAGCTTAACTATTGGGCTGTTAGTTGTTTTGTTTATTTTGGTTTTTTCATCAGAATTAAATTGGGTTAATCCTTTTTTAGTGTTTGTCGGTATTACTTTTTTGTCTTATTGGCTAATTAATAAATACATTCATAAACGGATAGCGCTTTTGTACCGTACAATCCAAAATCAAAAGTTAGATGTTCATCAAAAGTTTGATTTGGAAACTGCTGAGGAGGATGTAAAAAAGTGGCTAAGAGAAAGGCAGGCCGAGATGGAGCACCTTAAAGATACCGAGCAGTTCAGAAGAGATTTTCTAGGAAATGTTTCTCATGAGTTAAAAACCCCAATTTTTAATATTCAGGGCTATATTCTTACTTTGTTGGAGGGTGCTTTGGAGGATGAACAAATCAACAGAAAATATTTATTGCGTACTCAAAAAAGTGTAGAGCGAATGATCTCAATAGTGGAAGATTTGGAGCGTATTTCCCATTTGGAAAACAATGTGGAAAAAATAAATTTTGAAACATTTGATATTGTAGCTACTTGTAGTGCTGTAATGGATTCCTTAGAGGACAAGGCAAAAAAGAATGCAATTAGCATAGTGTTTGATAAGGAGTATAAGTCAATTTTGGTTACTGCTGATGAGCAAAAAATTAACCAAGTAATCACAAATTTATTGGTTAATTCCATAAAATATGGTGATGAAAATGGCTTAACAAAAGTGCGCTTTTTTGATATGGATGATGCCGTACTTGTTGAGGTTTCGGATGATGGAATTGGAATAGAACAGCAACATTTAGCTCGTTTATGTGAACGATTCTATAGGGTTGATGGTAGCCGTTCTCGTGAAAAAGGAGGAACAGGCCTAGGACTTTCTATTGTAAAACACATTATAGAATCGCACAAACAAACCTTAAATATCAGAAGCACGGTTGGGGTAGGTTCTACTTTTTCATTCACCCTCAAAAAGGCGAAATAATTTTTTCCAATCAGTTGGTTGATTCTTATTTAAGCTAAATCCTTTATAATTTTCACTTTCTTTTAATGCTAGCTCAAAATTAAAATTACTTTGTTTTTGTGCATAGCAAATTCCTGAATTTTTAAAGTTCTCGGCTAAGTATTCTTGCTCTGTTTGTCCTGGTGTGGGAATAAAAATTGCTTTCTTTTCTAGCTTTGCTAAATCCATAACTGTGGAATACCCTGGCCTACAAATAATGAGTTCGGATTGTGCAATAGCAGTATTCAGCTCCTTAGCATTTAGGTGGGATTTTATCGTTAAATTTTCATCAGTTTCTGAGGTGTTTAACTCTGGCATTCCTAGTACAATTAAGGATTTTTCGTTCCTGTTTTTTAATGCTTTTATCAATCCTTTTTCTAAAATTGTTCTTTGGGGTTCAGGTCCTGAAACAATAGCTAGAAAATCATATTTTTTTTCTATTTCTTGTTTTTCAAAACGGGATTGCACACCTATATATGTAGTGTTGTTGGGCAAGCTATTTGGCTTGGAAAGTTTGCCTGCTAAATTATTTTTTTCATCATCCATTACCCAGCAAGCAGAATACTTGTTGATGTATTTATAGTTGAAATCCTGAATAGTTTCTTTAAGATAAGGACTTTGTATTTGTAATTGGTGGGTAATAAAAATACACGGCACTTGTTTGGAATATAATCCAAAACGATTATCAGAAATTACGCCATCAATATTATAATCGTTAATTATTTCAGCAAGGGCAGTATTTTCTTTTTTTATGCTCCACAAAAGTTTTGGAGTTTGCATAAGCATACTTATGCTCATGGGTAAATAGGTAGGATATTTAATATTGTACCCTGCAAAACGCACCATTTCCAAGTTAGGGAACTCTGTACTTAAAAGGTGCAATGGCCTGCCATCTGCAGCAATAATTACTTCATAATTATGCGCTATCAATTGTTTGATTATTGGTATACATCTTGTGGCATGTCCTATTCCCCAATCTAGTGGAGCTACTAAAATTCGTTTTTTTGCTTTCACAGGCCGAAAATACTTAAAACAAAGTATTTTTGCAGCAAAATAAAAGTTTTGGCAAAAAATAAGTTAAAAAAGTTCGCTCAGATGGAGGATTACCCTCATGTACAACAACCGGATTTGGAGGTGTTGGAAAAGGGATATGCAATGAAGGGGAATTGGAAAAAAGAATTTTTTAAGAATGATAACCCTTTGGTGTTGGAATTAGGGTGTGGTATGGGAGAATATAGTGTAGGTTTGGCTGAAAAATTCCCTAATAAAAACTTTTTAGGAGTTGATATTAAAGGAGCTAGAATTTGGCAAGGAGCAACTGATGCTATGGAAAAAAACTTAAAGAATGTAGGTTTTTTGCGTATCCGTATTGATTGGATAGAAGCTTGTTTTGCTGCCAATGAAGTAGATGAAATATGGATTACTTTCCCTGATCCTCAAATGAAAAAAAGAAGAGGAACTAAGCGTTTAACGCATCCTGATTTTTTGAAAAGATATAGTAATATACTAAAGAAGGATGCACCCATTCATTTAAAAACAGATAGTCAATTTTTACATGGTTTTACACTAGGAATTATCACGGGTGAAAATCATATTTTGGAGGATAGCACCCATGATTTATATGCTTCCCCAGTAAAGCGTGAGCACATGGAAATTAAAACGCATTACGAACAAATTTATTTGGATAGAGGTTTGCCAATTACTTATTTAAGGTTTAGGTTAAGGGGTTAGTGGAGGACAATTTCTTTCATAAAGTATATGCTATTGTTCGCCAGATTCCTGAAGGAAAAGTAAGTACTTATGGTGCAATTGGTAAATATTTGGGCAGTGCTAAATCAGCAAGAATGGTTGGTTGGGCTTTAAATAAATGCCCAAGTGATGTGTCAGCCCATAGGGTGGTAAATCAAAAAGGACTACTGACTGGTAAAATACATTTTGAGGGAATTACCCTTATGCAACAATTATTGGAAAATGAAGGGTTGCTTATTAAAAACAACCAAATTATTGATTTGGAAAAATACTTGTGGGAGCCAAAAGATAATTGTTAGATTTCTCATCTCAAAATCTCACATCTAAATACTAAATACTAAAATCTAACTCCTTATCTTTGCACTCTTAAATTTATAAAATGAAGTTAACTAAAGAAGTAGTTATTTCTGCACTACAACATGTTTTTTTTCCTGATCAAAAAGAGGATATTATTTCTTTAGGTGCAGTAAAAAATATTCAAATATTTGGTACTGATGTTGAGCTAGATGTTGAGATTAAAAACCCTACTTTACAGTACAAAAAAAAGGTGGAGGTGGATTGCATGAAAGCTATACACGATCATGCTTATGAAAAATCAAAAGTTAAAGTAAACCTTATTGTTAATGCTCCTGCTAAAGAAACTCAAATAAAAGGAAATCCTATTCCAGGGGTTAAAAATATTATAGCAGTTTCTTCAGGTAAAGGGGGGGTTGGTAAATCAACCATTGCAGCTAATTTGGCTGTTGGTCTTTCTGATTTAGGATATAAAGTGGGGGTTATTGATGCTGATATTTATGGGCCGTCAATGCACATCATGTTTGGTTTGGAAGGAGCAACCCCTAGTACTGTTAATGTAGATGGAAAGTCAAAAATAAAACCCTTGGAAAGCTATGGAGTTAAGTTGCTTTCCATTGGCTTTTTTGCGCAAAGTCAGCAGGCAGTAGTTTGGAGAGGGCCTATGGCTTCCAAAGCATTAAATCAATTATTGTGGGATACTCATTGGGGTGAGTTGGATTATTTGGTGGTGGATCTTCCTCCAGGTACAGGTGATATTCACTTATCTTTAGTGCAGTCCATTCCCTTAACGGGTGCTTTGGTGGTAAGTACGCCTCAAAATATCGCTTTGGCTGATGCTAAAAAAGGAGTAAATATGTTCCGTATGGACAGCATTGATGTTCCTGTTTTGGGGATGGTGGAAAACATGGCCTATTTTACTCCTGAAGAATTGCCAGATAATAAATATTATATCTTTGGAAAAGAAGGGGCAAAAGGATTAGCCGAGCAAATGGAAATTGATTTGTTGGCTGAAATCCCTATCGTTCAGTCTGTTCGTGAGGCAGCTGATGCAGGTAGGCCAGCTGTATTGCAAGGGGCTACGCCTATTGCAATTGAACTTTTGAATATGGCAAAAAATGTAGTAACAGCTATTGAAAAAAGAAATACTACTTTAGCACCAACAAAAGCGGTGGAATTAACGAACTCAAAAGGGTGCTCAACAAAATAATTATGGGAATAATAACAGATATAACGATACTAGATAAAATTGAAGCTGCTTTGCAAGAAATCAGACCATTCTTAGAGGCTGATGGTGGGGATATTAATTTTATTGAACTTACTGATGAGTGGGTGGTTAAGGTAAAATTAGTTGGTGCGTGCAGTAGTTGTAACATTAGTATGATGACCCTTAAAAATGGTGTTGAGGTTGTGGTAAAGCGTGCTGTGCCTCAAGTAAAAGAGGTTGTAGAAATCTCATCTTTATAATTTACTTTGTTTATCTCTAGTATTGTATTGTTTATTTAGAATAAATATAAATTAAAAGAATAGTTGATATTCGTCATGTTTCTATAGGTTGAAAAATATAAATTTGCAACCTAAAATTGAAGATATATTTAACATGATTCGAATTAATAACTTTAAAAGCTGCATTTTACTTCTAGCAGTTGTATTCACTTTCTCATTCCAAACTTCTGCTCAGCCTGATGGTGCGCAAATTTATAAAGCAAACTGTACAGCTTGTCATATGATTGGTGGAGGTAGATTGGTAGGTCCTGATTTGCAAGGGATAACTGAAAAAAGAACAAAAGATTGGTTAAAAAAATGGATTAATAGTTCGTCAGAACTTATTGCTTCTGGTGATGCTGATGCAATTGCAATCTTTGAAGAATACAATAAATCAGTAATGACTGATTTTTATTTTTCGGATGAGGACATGGCTGCATTATTGGTTTATTTGGAAAACCCTCCTGTTGAAGAGGTGCAAGTGGCTTCAGCTGCTGGCGCAACAGAACATGATAAAGGGATGAGTGGTTCTACTCAAATGATGATTGTTGCCTTAGTTTTATTAACGCTAGTATTCATTCTTACATCAGTAAAAAATAGCTTAAAAGAAAGTTTAGGGCAAGAAACAGAAACAGTTCCTGAAACTTTAAAAAATCAAACTGAATTATTTTTAGCAAACAATATCAATAAGTTATTTGTTGGTTTATTCATTATGATTGTCGTATTGAAGTTTGCTTTTGATGCTATGATGGGAGTTGGTGTAACTACCAACTATCAACCAGTCCAACCGATTGCTTTCTCACACAAAATTCATGCTGGTGACAATAGTATCGATTGTAATTACTGTCATACATCAGCTCGTACATCAAAACATTCAGCAATACCTTCTGCAAATATTTGCATGAATTGTCATGCTAGTATTGTTTCAGGAACTACAACTGGCACTACTGAAATCCAAAAGATTTATGATGCTATTGGTTATGACCCTGAAACAAGAACTTATATTGAGGGTTACGAACAAAAACCAATTGAGTGGGTTAAGATTCATAACTTGCCTGATTTAGCTTATTTTAATCACTCTCAACACGTTACTGTTGGTCAGTTGGAATGTCAAGAATGTCATGGTGCTATTGAGGAGATGGATGTGGTGAAACAAGAATCAGAATTAACTATGGGCTGGTGTATTGAGTGTCATAGAGAAACTGAAGTAAAGATGGAAGGAAATGATTACTACACTCAGATGCATGAAAAAATGAAGGAAAAGTATGCAGGTGAAAAAATCACTGTAGATAAAATGGGTGGTTTGGAATGTGGTAAGTGCCATTATTAATAAAAGATTTAGATTTTAATTTCTATATAAAATGACAAAAGCAAAAAAATATTGGAAAGGTTTAGCCGAGCTAAATAACGATCCGTTAGTTGACAAGCTAAAACAAAATGAATTTGTTGAAGAAATTCCTGTTGATGAATTTTTAGGAGATAAGGAATTACCTGCTAGTTCAACATCAAGAAGAGATTTCTTAAAGTTTTTAGGATTTAGTACTGCAGCAGCAACTTTAGCTGCTTGTGAAACGCCTATTAATAAAGCAATTCCTTATGTAATAAAGCCAGAAGAAATTACTCCTGGTGTTGCTAATTATTATGCAACTACTATGTATGATGGGCACGATTACGCATCTGTTTTAGTAAAAACAAGAGAGGGTCGTCCTATTAAGATTGACGCAAACAAATCAGCAACTAATGCAAGAATTCAAGCTTCTGTTCTTTCATTGTATGATTCATCAAGGTTAAAAAACCCTATGAAAGGTGGAGTGGATACGGATTGGAGTACTGCTGATGCTGAAATCATTGCAAAGTTAAATGAGATTAAAGAGAATGGTGGAAAAATTGCTATTCTATCTTCTACAATATTAAGTCCTTCTACAAAACAATTAATTGCTGATTTTTCTGCTGCTTACGGTAATGTATCTCATATACAAATGGATGCAGTTTCTTATAGCGGAATGTTGGATGCTAATGAAGCTTCATTTGGAGTAAGAGTATTGCCAACTTATAGTTTTGATAAAGCTGAGGTTATCGTTTCTTTTGGAGCTGACTTTTTAGGAAACTGGTTAAGTACTGATCATGCAAAACAATATGTTACTGCTCGTAATCCTAAAAATGGGAAAATGGCAAAACATTATCAAGTAGAATCTACTTTAAGTCTTACAGGTTCTAATGCTGATGATAGAGTACAGATTAAGCCATCAGAACAAGCTGGTTTATTATCCAACTTATATAGTGCATTGAATGGTGGTACTGCTGATAGCAGAATTGCTAAAATGGCGAATGACTTGGCTAACAATGCAGGTAAATCAATTGTTGTTTGTAATAGTAATGATGCTCAGGTGCAAACTTTAGTAAATGCTATTAACAACAAATTAGGAAATTATGAAAACACAATGTCATTGTCTAACCCTTCTTACTTAAAGCAAGGGAATGATGCTGAGGTTGCTGCTTTACTTGAGGAAATGAATGCTGGGAAAATTGCTGCATTAATTACTTATAATGTAAACCCAAGTTATACTTTGCAAAATGCTGCTGCATATAATGCAGGTTTAGCAAAAGTAGGCTTAACAATTTCTACTTCTTTATATAATGATGAGTCAGCTGCAAAAATGATGTATGCTTGTCCTGATAATCATAACTTAGAAAGTTGGGGGGATGCAAATCCATCTAATGGAGTGTATACTTTAATGCAACCTACAATTTCTCCTTTGTTTAAAGGTCGTCAATTCCAAGAAAGCATGATGGCTTGGATGGGGAAATCTGATTATCATACTTATTTACAAAATACATATTCATCTATTGACTGGAATAAATCAGTACATGATGGATACTTTACACAAAATCAAGCTGCTTCAACTGTAAGTTCATTTGCAGTTGCTGTTCCTTCTTTTGATTTAGGAAAAGCAGATGGTATTGAGTTTGAAATGACTGAGAAAATCTCAATGGGAGATGGTTCTCAATCTAACAATCCTTGGTTACAAGAATTACCTGATCCTCTTTCAAGAGCATGTTGGGATAATTACTTAACTATGTCGGCTTCTACAGCTCGTGATTTAGGAATTACAAACTGGAATGTTTCTAATGGTGCCTTAAATGGTAATATGGTAAACATTACTGTAAATGGAACTACTTATAATAATGTTCCTGTAATGATTCAGCCAGGGCAAGCAGTTGGTACTGTTGCTATGGCAGTTGGTTATGGTAGAACAGCAGCAGGAAAATGTGGTGATGGAATCGGATTTAATGCATTTACATTAGGAAACGGTACAGCTACACTTGAGGTTGTAGGTGGAGAATATGAATTTGCAGCTACTCAATTGCATCATACTATGATGGGGAGAGATATTGTAAAGGAAACTACTCTTGCTGACTTTATTAATGATCCTTATGCTGGAAATCATCAAGTAACTTATGCTACTCATGATGGATTTAAACCTGCTTCTGAGGTAACTTTATGGGATGAATTTGATCATTCAACTGGACACTTCTGGAATATGTCAATTGACTTAACTTCTTGTATTGGTTGTTCAGCTTGTGTAATTTCTTGTCATGCTGAAAATAATGTTCCTGTTGTAGGTAAAGAAGAAGTAAGAAAATCAAGAGATATGCACTGGTTGCGTATTGACCGTTATTTCTCTTCTGATATGACTAAGGAATTATCAGCAGAAGAAAAGATTTCTGCTATTACTATGTATGCTGAAATGGAAGAGCCATCAGGAAACCCTGAAACTGTTTTCCAACCAGTAATGTGCCAACATTGTAATCATGCTCCTTGTGAAACTGTTTGTCCTGTTGCGGCAACTTCACACGGTTCTGAAGGACAAAATCACATGGCTTACAATAGATGTGTAGGTACTAGATATTGTGCAAATAACTGTCCTTATAAAGTAAGGCGTTTCAACTGGTTCCAATATTCTGATAATGATAAGTTTGATTTCAACATGAATGATGACCATGGTAAAATGGTATTGAATCCTGATGTTGTTGTTCGCTCAAGAGGAGTTATTGAAAAATGTAGTATGTGTATCCAAAAAATTCAAGAAATTAAATTGGATGCTAAAAAAGCAGGAACAAGAGTAGCTGATGCAGATGCTCAAACGGCTTGTTCATCAGCTTGTCCTACTAATGCAATTGTATTTGGTGATGTGAATGATGATACTCATCAAGTACAAGCTATGAAAAAAGATACAAGATCATATGCATTATTAGAACACTTAAATACTGACCCGTCAGTGTTCTATCAAACAAAAATTAGAAATAAAGCTTAATATATAGATATGCAAAAAGAAGCAGAAATTAGAGATCCGTTAATTCTTGGAAATAAATCTTTCCATGATATAACAAAAGATATTTCAAAGCCTGTTGAAGGTAAGGCTAATAAATACTGGTGGATATTATTTTCATTAT
The DNA here is from genome assembly GCA_943788405.1 of uncultured Flavobacteriales bacterium. GTDB lineage: Bacteria > Bacteroidota > Bacteroidia > Flavobacteriales > BACL11 > UWMA-0277. The sequence continues at coordinate 1,346,635 of CALSQD010000002.1, read as the reverse complement.
CAATGGTGTTATTTATTTGGGGGGTGCTTTGTATGGCCTACACAATTGGTACTGGTATTGGTGCTTGGGGACTAAACAAAACAGTTAACTGGGCATGGGATATTACCAACTTTGTATGGTGGATTGGTATTGGGCATGCAGGAACATTAATCTCGGCTGTACTGTTATTATTCCGTCAAAAATGGAGAATGTCAATTAACCGTTCTGCTGAAGCAATGACAATTTTTGGGGTAGCACAAGCTGCACTTTTCCCATTAATTCACATGGGTCGTCCTTGGTTAGCTTACTATGTATTCCCTATTCCTAATCAGTTTGGTTCACTTTGGGTAAACTTTAATTCTCCTTTATTGTGGGATGTATTTGCAATTTCTACTTATTTCTCTGTATCGGTAGTTTTCTGGTACATTGGTTTAATTCCTGACTTCGCAATGTTAAGAGATAGAATGAGTGCAAAAACTGCACCAATGAAAAAGCAATTATATTCTTTCCTTTCATTTGGGTGGAGTGGTAAAGCAAAACACTGGCAAAGATTTGAAGAAGTTTCTTTAGTATTAGCTGGTTTAGCTACACCACTTGTATTCTCGGTACACTCTATTGTATCTATGGATTTTGCTACTTCTGTTATTCCAGGTTGGCATACTACAATTTTCCCTCCTTACTTTGTATTAGGTGCATTGTTCTCAGGTTTTGCAATGGTTGAAACTTTACTTATCATAATGAGAAAAGTAGTAAACATGGAAGCTTATATTACTATTAAGCATATTGAGTACATGAATATTATTATTCTACTTACAGGTTCATTAGTAGGTACAGCCTATATTACTGAGCTTTTCATGTCATGGTATTCTGGTGTTGAATTTGAACAATATGCTTTCTTAAATAGAGCAACTGGTCCTTACTGGTGGGCTTATGCTATTATGATGACTTGTAATGTGCTTACTCCACAATTGTATTGGTTCAGTTCAATCAGAAAGAGTTTTGTAGCAACATTCATCTTATCTATTTTTGTAAATATCGGAATGTGGTTTGAGCGTTTTGTGATTATTGTAACTTCTCTACATAGAGATTTCTTACCATCATCATGGACAATGTTCTCACCATCTTTTATTGATATAGGAATTTATTTAGGAACGATTGGTTTCTTCTTTGTACTATTCCTATTATATGCAAGAACTTTCCCAGTAATTGCACAAGCAGAATTAAAATCAATTGTTAAATCTTCAGGATCTGAATATAAAAACAAGAAATAATGAGTAAAAATACACTATACGGAATTTTTGATTGTGAGCTAGTTTTATTGGCTGCAGTAAAAGAAATTCGCGCGAATAAAATTGAGATAAAGGAAGTTTATTCTCCTTTCCCTGTACACGGTTTAGACAAAGCTTTAGGCTTAAAAGAAACTAGAATGGCAATTACTGCTTTTATTTATGGTTGCATTGGGCTTTCATTAGCTGCTTTAATGATTTATAATATAATGATTATTGATTGGCCACAGAATATTGGTGGTAAACCAAACTTTACTTTCTATCATAATATGCCAGCATTTATTCCTATTATGTTCGAATGTACAGTACTATTTGCAGCTCACCTTATGTCAATTACTTATTTGATAAGAAATGGATTGTACCCTGGTGGAGAATCAGATAGTCCTGATGCAAGAACTACAGATGATAAATTTTTAATGGAGATAGAAGTGGAAGGAAATGTAGCAGATGTAAAAGCAATGCTTACAAAAACTGGAGCTACTGAAATTAACGAAAAAGACGCATAATTATGAATAAATTACTTTTAAAATTAGCCTTTATTTCAGGAGTTATATTTTTATCTTCTTGTGGAGGAGATTCTGATCCTGGATATGAATTTATGCCTAATATGTACCGTTCACCATCATTGGAAACTTATGGTGAAAATACAATTACAGGTTTGAATGCTTTACAGCCTGTTGAAGGTACTGTAGCAAGAGGACATCTTTCTACATTTAACTATGACGGAACTTTAGAGGGATATTTAGCAGCAGGAAATACTGCTGTTAATCCAATTGAAAATAATGAGAAAAACTTAGCAGATGGTAAGGCGCTTTATGGAATGTTCTGTGAGCATTGTCATGGTGCAACAGGTGCAGGAGATGGTACTATTAATCATGCAATTTATTCGGCAGTGCCTCATTATAATGATGAGAAATTGAATAGAAGACCAGGAGTTCCTATGAATGAGCTAGAAGCAGGGCATATTTTCCATGCTATTACTTATGGATTGAATGCTATGGGACCTCATGCTACACAAATTAATGAAGATGAAAGGTGGAAAATCACTCTTTATGTACAAGAAGAATTACAGAATTTAGGTAAATAAAAAATAGATAAAGCATGTTTACAATAGATAAAAAAGCAAAGAATTTTACAATGGCATTAATGGCTATTGGGTTAATTGCATTAATTTTTGGATTTGTTTCAAATCCTCATGGAGCTTGGCCAGCATTATTATTTAATACTTATTTTTATATAGGGATTGCAGTTTTTGGTGTATTTTTTGTAGCACTACAATATGTAGCTGAAGCTGGTTGGTCAATCGTTTTAAAAAGGGTGCCAGAAGCAATTATGGCAGCTTTACCTGTATTTAGTTTGATTATGTTATTCATCATGGTGGCTAGTATTATGCACTGGAATCATATTTACCACTGGTTACATGAAGGTATTATGACTGTTGGTCATAAAGACTATGATGCAATTATTGCAGGTAAAGAAGCTTACTTAAATGCAAGTTTCTTCATCATCAGAACAATAATTTACTTATTAGGATGGAATTATTTTGCTAAGAAATTAAGAGCTTTATCAGTATTAGAAGATAAAGAAGGAGGTACAGCTATTCACTTTAGAGGGGTAAGTACTTCAGCATGGTTTATGGTATTTTTTGCGGTAACTTCTGCAATGGCTTCTTGGGATTGGATTATGTCAATTGATACACACTGGTTCTCAACTATTTTTGGATGGTATATATTTGCTGAATGGTGTGCAATTGGTTTTACTACTGTTTTATTATTTACCCTTTATCTAAAAAGGAAAGGACATTTGCAGGATGTGAATGAAAATCATATTCATGATTTAGGAAAATGGATTTTTGCCTTTTCATTGGTATGGACATATATTTGGTTCTCACAATTTATGTTGATTTGGTATGCTAATATCCCTGAGGAAGTAACTTACTTTACTGCTAGATTAGAAGTTGAAAATTATAAGTTCTTATTCTGGTTCAGTATGATTATTAACTTTATTGCTCCTATTATTCTATTGATGAGTAGAGATGCAAAAAGAAACAATGGAAGATTAATTTTTGTAGGTTGTATCATTCTATTGGGTCACTGGTTAAATTCTTATTTATTGGTAACTCCTGGTACTTTAGGTACACATGGTCATATTGGATTTACTGAGGTTGGAATTGGATTAGGATTTGGAGGTTTGTTAATATACTTAGTTTTAAATGCTTTAACAAAAGAACCATTAGAAACTAAGAATCATCCTTTCTTAGATGAGAGTAAACACTTACATACCTAAGATTTAGGTTTGTTAATATAAAATTCAAGGGTCAGCATTGCTGACCCTTTTTTTATCAATTATTGTTTACATTTGCTGCTAGCATGAATGAAAATCTAAACCCTGATAATGAAGCTTTCTCTGAACAGGAGTTGGCGATAGAGCAAGTATTGCGTCCTAAACTATTTGAAGATTTTGAGGGGCAAGAAAAAATTGTAGATAATCTTGAAGTATTTATTCAGGCTGCTTCTCAAAGAGAAGAGGCTTTGGATCATGTATTGTTACACGGCCCTCCTGGGCTTGGAAAAACTACTTTAGCCAATATTATTGCCAATGAGTTAGGTGTTAATATCAAAACTACTTCTGGTCCTGTTTTGGATAAACCAGGCGATTTAGCAGGTTTGCTTACCAATCTGGAAGAAAGAGATGTGTTATTTATTGATGAAATCCATAGGTTAAATCCTATTGTTGAGGAGTATTTGTATTCTGCAATGGAGGATTATCAAATTGATATTATGATAGAATCAGGGCCAAATGCGCGTTCGGTTCAAATTAAAATAAATCCTTTTACATTAATTGGAGCAACTACTCGTTCAGGATTATTAACTGCACCATTGAGGGCTCGTTTTGGGATTAATGCTCGTTTGGAATATTATAAATTAGATTTACTTTCTAAAATTGTAAATCGTTCTTCTTCTATTTTGGATGTAAGTATTGCAAAGGATGCGGCAGCTGAAATTGCGGGAAGAAGTAGAGGTACACCAAGGATTGCAAATGCTTTATTGAGGCGTGTTCGTGATTTTGCTCAGATAAAAGGAGATGGAAATATTGATAAAAAAATTACCCAATATTCTTTAACTGCACTTAATGTTGATGAGCATGGTTTGGACGAAATGGATAATAGAATATTATCAACTATTATTGATAAATTTAAAGGAGGTCCTGTGGGGCTTACTACTATTGCTACTGCAGTGGGTGAGCAGGCGGGAACGATTGAAGAAGTGTATGAACCTTTCCTTATTATGGAAGGTTATTTAATGCGAACTTCAAGAGGAAGGCAAGCAACTGATTTAGCTTTTAAACATTTAGGAAAAACAAAATCTGCTGACCAAGGAAATTTATTTTAAGAAATTTGATCAAAAACCTCTAGTATTGTGTCTTTGTATTGAGCAAAGGAGGTAAGTGCCCAAACTTTTAAGGTAATTATTTCATTTTTACCAATCCATCTTGCACTTTTTTGTAATTCTTTTCTGAATAAATTTTGATCAAAACTTACTTTTTGAAGTATCTTTTTACTGAATTCTAACATAGGTTTTTATTCTTTTCAATTACAATAACCCAAAGTTCAGCAATTTATTGTTTTGTACCCCAACTATATGAATTGTTTTCTATACCACCGAGTGTTAATACTCGATCAATTACAGTAGCAGCTAAGGCTTCAAAATTTTGAGGTTTGCTGTAAAATGATGGAGTTGCTGGGCAAATGATTCCTCCCGCCTCAGTAATTGTTTTCATATTATTTATGTGAATCAAACTCAGTGGCGTTTCTCTTGCAACAATTATCAATTTTCTTCTTTCTTTTAGGATAACATCAGCAGCTCTGGTTGTTAAGTCATTGCTTATTCCTGCAGCAATTCTGCCCATAGTCCCCATAGAGCAAGGGCAAATAATCATAGTACCAAAGTTTGCAGAACCACTGGCGAAAGGAGCCATAAAATCCATTTTATCATAAAAGGTAAAAGGGTAATTATTGTAGTCAGTATTTTCTAATTCTGTTTCCCAAACATACTTTGCATTATCACTCATCAACACGCCAACTTCTTCTATTTGATCTTGTAGTTGTACTAGTTTATCAAAAAGTACTTTGGCGTATATTGCACCACTTGCGCCAGTTACAGCAACTATTATTTTGTGTTTCTTATTCATTTATAAATGATAATGAAGTGCAAAGCTCAATACAGAATTGTATTGCCCTTTATTAAGTTGAAAAGTACTCCCTGATGCATGAGATCTTATTGGTAAAATAGAATTACTAATACGACTATTTAATACTAATCGGGGGTTAATAGAATAATCAACACCTATAAAAACACCAATGTCTGTTGTGTTGAATTCTCTTGTTTTATTGCTAGAAAGCTGACCGTAAATATCATTGTCAGAAGAGGAAATTAGAAAAGCAGTTTCAATCCCTCCTTCAACAGTTATTGTACTGCTTTGTTGATATTTTAAAAGTAAAGGCACTTCAACATAGGATAAATTAATATCGGTAATTCCATTTTCATTCATTTTAGGGTTATTGCTCCCTTTTTGAATAAAAGTCATTTCCATTTGACCTTTTAGAGTATTACTGAGTTGTAAATTAACAAAACCACCAACTAGCAATCCTGCTTTATTAAATCCTCCAAGATGATCTCCTGAAACTTGTGAAGTGCTTAATCCTAAAATTAATCCTCCTCCAAAATTTTGTGCTTGAATATTGATAGAAACAACACAAAGAAGAATGTAAAGAAAGATTCTCATGCTATCTTAAGCTAACACCGAGACCTAAAGTAGCTGTTGGGTATTCTGCAAATGTGTAATCTGCCTGAATAGTTACTAGTGTGATATTTAATCTCAACCCAATATTAGCTCTTACATTCTTATTACTTTCAAATTTCATCTCTACATTTTCATCAAATTTAATCCCACTTAATTCAAAATTAGCATCAGCAGCAAAAGTAGTAGTAGATGAATTATAGCCAACTCCTGCATAACCAGTTACCATTAATAGTTTTTTTGAAGCAACTAAATTAATTGTAGTTGCCTTAGTTTTTAGAGCAACTTTTTGGTCTGCTATTTTCAGCTCAGTATTCAGTGTAGTATACCCTCCTTGAATGGATAAACTCATAGGTACTGCATCACCAACTACAGGAATCCATTGTAATAAATCATGTTTTAGTCCAATTCCAAAAAGATTTACTTTGCCGATATTACCAATATCCATAAAAGGCATATATCTTATATCAATAGCAGTATTCTTGATTAATCCAATACCTGCTTGTATCATTGGTAGTGGCATTGCAGGAGTTTTAAATCCCCCTGGCATATTAAAGTCACTCTGAAACAATGGATCATTCATATTTACTGGGTCTGACGTATTATATGTCATTGGAGTTGCATCAGAGCTGCCAAATATAGTAGAAGCCTCAGTTTCAGTAGAAGAAGTAAAAACAGTCCCTCCAGCATCTTCAATATTAAATGTTTTTGCTGAATTTGGAATAATAACAGTGTTTAAAGTAAATGTCAAATCAAAGCCACCTAAACTATGAGGTTTTGCAGTATTGTACCACCCGCTATTTAAACCTGCACCAAAACTTTCTGCCATTGGAGTGAAATATGCTTCAATAAGTTTTTCTCCTTGTGCAATATCATCAGCAAAAATGCTTGTAATTGGTAGATCAGGTTGAGCAAAAGAATTTAATCCAATAAGTCCAGATAAAAGGGTAAATAATAGTTTTTTCATAATTGATATGGTTTATTTGTTCATTAAATGTGCTTCTTCAACTTGCACTATCTCTTTTGTAGTATTGTCGTAAATATAAGCAATTACTGACATGTTCTCAATATTCCATCCTCCAGAATTACCATTTCCGTTAATTGCTGTATTTGCTGAGTAGTCAATATTGTATTGTTCTAGAGTAGTTAAGTTTATAGCGATAGGTTCTGCAATAATATCTCCAGAAGTGTAAGATGAAGATATACTTAAGCTCTCATCACTCAATACAGATCTTAAAACATGATTGTGCTCATAAAATTCATTATCTGTTTGGCCATCCTTTTGCCAGTCAATTATATGGCTTTCAGTTAAGCAAACTACTAGGTTGTAATCACCAACTACATCATTTATGAGTTCAGTATTTACAGTGATAGTACCTTCATTCCCATTCATATCACATGTAATACTAATCCCAAAATCAATTTCTTTTTCTAATTCTGTAATTACAGCAGATAGCCACTCATTTTTTCCTAATCTATGTTCGTTAGGATAGCCGATTCTATTTACCATCCCTCTTGGCAATCCAGCATTAGAGATGTCAAAAAAATCATCCCATTCTGTTCCCCATTCTGTTCTGAAATCATATTCATATTTTCCTGCACCTGTCCATGGTGCTGCAAAACCAGTTGAAACATGTAAAGCCATTCCAATAATTTGATTACCATAAACATCATGTATTGCTTCAAGCTCTCTTGCTGCAGCTGGGCAATTAGGACAAGTATGTCCTGTAAAGTCCTCAATTAAAACTTTTTTAACATAAGTGTTTGATGAAGTGTCTACTGGAGTAATTCCTCCATTGTCAATTAAATAAGGTCCTTCTACTACATCACAAGATGTGATAAATAGGATAAAACTAAAAAGTGTGATTACATTTTTCATATTAAAAACTTGATGATATTGTTAAACTAAACCCGTTAGAGGAAGGAACTTCTTTACACACTCCTCCAACACAGAATATTCCTGCTCTTTTTTTACCATATCCAATGGCGAACCTATTAGATCCACTAAGGAATCCACAGTTAATATTTACATAGTGTAATTGTTTTTCTATATCATGATTTCCCCAATTATACATGTCCTGTACAGCAAAAAACCAATGTGGAGAAACTGTGTATTCAATTAGTCCCATACTCCAACTCCCATCTCCGCCATCTGCTAATAATTCTTGAAGCTCAACACGAACAGTATGCCCTTTTTTTACTTTGTAGCTGATATCAGCAATAGCAATGGTAGAATTAACTATTCCATAATTTGTTTTTCCTTCCAATACATCCTTGTTATAGGATTGTTTTGCTAGTACTCCAGTAGCTTTTACTTTTTTGTTAATTTTTTTATAAACTTCTAAATTGATGTCATTAAAGAATAATTCTCCATTTTTACTAAAGAATTTAGGAGTAAAATCATTGTAGTCATTTTTAAATGAGCTGCTTATTTCTGTAACTTCATTGCCATTAACATCATATTTTATTCCTTTTTGAAGGCTTCTAATACTCGAAAAGTTAAATGAAATTTTTGTTCCATATTTTCCTCCTAAAAGACTTCCTTTTTTAATTTTATAAAATACATCAATTTGCGTTCCAAATTCACCCTCTGATTGTGTAGCACATGGGTATAGGGCTAATAAACTATAAGTATGTTGTTTTGTTAATGTTGGGATGTAATTAATGATGTATTGCTTTTCTTGAGCTCTTTCTGATCTGAATTCCATGTGATCAACTCTATGCATTTCAGCAATAATACCAAACCCCCTTTTTGAGTAAGATAAACTACTCATTAAAGCATACCCATTAGCATAATTATTTCCTTCAGCAGTTAATGAGCCAATAGGGTCATTTAATTTAATTGCATATTCTCCAGAATAACTCCATCTACCATTAATAACATTTAATCGGCTAGCGTAAGCTGCTACATTTTGAGGTAAGTTAAATTTAGGATTGTTGTCTGCTTGGAATCTGCTAACAAACCCTTGTCCAATTATAATTTTAGTTTTTGACTCAAAATTTAAAGCTGTATTAAGATCTATTTCAGCATCAGCTCCTCTTATAATACCGTCAGCATAGGTGAAATAGGTTCTGTTTTTTCCAATAAAACTTTTGAGGTATACTCCTTTTGCAGGACTGTATTTAAGCCTGATTCCATCCATAGCATTATCCACTCCCAAACCTTTGTTTTCATAACTCCTAAAAATTAATCCACTCCCTATTTGTTCGTAATAATTCCCAGCTGTTACTTCTAGCCCATCAATTATATATGTAGCATAGCGGAAAGGAATCCCATTCCCTTTATAATCATCATCAAAATCTAATAATGCGTTTAGGTAGCTTTCATAACGCAATCCTGCAGAAAAGTTCCCTTTGGTGTAATTGATATTTAGGTATGCGTTATTAAGAATGATTTCATCAGCAGCTTCTGCTCCAATTAATGCGTCTTCTTGATAACTTTGCATGCTTAAGTCAAAATCTCCATGAAATTCACCATTATTTTCTTGTGAAAATCCAAGAATTGAAAAGCTTAATGCTGTAAATAGAATTGCAATTTTCTTCATAGATTATTTTGCTAATTTTTCAATTTGTTCCAAAAGTTCTTCTTCATCTCCATCAACATATCCTTTATGTTGCCAAACAATTTCTTTTTTGCTATTTAATAGAAAAGTATGCGGTACTGTTGATACTCCCATGGCTCTTTTTAAATCCCCATTAGGGTCAATGTAAACTTCATAATCCCAGTCAGAAGCATTTACATATGGAGCAACTTTTGCCATTGACCTAGCATTGTCTATTGAAATGGCAACTAATTTCACATTAGTTTCATCTTGCCAATCTTCATATACTTCAGCAATGTTATTTAATTCTTTTTTGCAAGGCTTGCACCAAGTAGCCCAAAAACTAATTACTATAGGGTTTCCATCATTCTCAATTGTATTGATATTTATATTACTTCCTTCAAGTGTCTTTACATCTACTGATGGTAGTGTTCTGTTTTGTGCAATGCTTAAGGTTGAAAATATTGCAATTGCAACTATAGTTGAAAATATTTTTTTCATTTTTCTTTGGTTTTTTTTGGCTAATTTAATAATATCTGATTTATGAAGCAATAAAAAACCCTGACTATTTATCAGGGTTTTTTATAAGTTGTTTTTTTTAGAAATTACTTAGTTATAGTAATCTTCTTAACTGTAGTAACTTTATTATTGTTAATGTTTACAAAATAAACGCCATTACTTAAAGTTGAGATATCAATAGTTTTTTGCGCATCAGTAGATAAAACTAATTTTCCAAACATATCATATATAGCAGCTGAAGTGTAATTTCCTTCAATTCTCAATACATCTTTTGCAGGGTTAGGGTAGATGTTTAATTCTTGAGTAATATTATTAACAGCAGTACTTCCTGTATTGTCAGCTGAAGGGCAAGCTGCAAATTTTGTTTCATAGCTGGAGGTAAATAAACCACTAGAAAATCCTACGTCTGATTGTACAATTGTACTATTTCCAGGATCTGTTTTGTTAGGGCAAATCATAACAAAGAAAGGGATTCCTCCAGAACCTAGCCCTAATGTATTTTCGTAATGATTATATTGATCATAATTTGTTGCACTAAATGGGAATTTTGGATAAGTACCTCCCCATCCTAAATTATTTATAACTGATGCGTCATCAGTTGATTCTATTGTAATTCCAAATACATTTAAATTATCATACGCTCCAGTTGTATGGTTTACATACATAGTGTTTAATTCAGGAGTTGATGTTGCACAAGGGCCACACCATGATGCCATAAAATCTAGAACAATCATCTTCCCTGCAGCTAATTCATCATGTAATGTGATAGAATTTCCATATGAATCAGTCATTGTCCAGTTTGGAATCATTTCAACTATAGTAAAGTTAGTATTGATTGAATTATTGCTCATCTCAGGATCAGTATTCCCATTAACAAGTGTAACTATTGAATTGAATGAATAAGGACCTCCGATCGCAAGATTTCCTAAACTTACTGTTTCAGTATGAGTTTGTCCTGTTGTTAAATTAATCCCTGTAACATTAACAGGAGTTGTTACTCCGCCATTAAAATCCCATTCAAGGTTTAAAGAAGTAATGTTAGTAGCTCCAATATTTTTTATTGTAATGTCAACTGTTCTATTTCCGGCAATTACAGCATCAATATTTGCAGAAACTAATTCAGCATTATCATCTAATAGTTCGTTAACAATAATATTATCAATTCCTAACATATTCATATCATTAGAGTTATTACGAAATGCAATATATATTGTTTGCCCAACAAAAGAAGTTAAATCAACTGATCTTGTTGTCCAAACATCATTTTCACCTCCTGTAGGGTTTGGGCCAGGAGTAGTTGGTGTAGAATTGTATAATGCTGTTCCGGTAAAGTCACTAGGTGTTGCACCTGTAGTTGATACATAAACTTCTACTCCATCTGAGTAAGCTGCCTCATATCCAAGCGCATCAAATTGTAAGCTAATAGGTGATGTTGTATTTGGTAATGTAATTGCAGGAGTACTCATCCAGTCATCTGCTTGACCTACTGGGTTAAACCATGAAACACTTATTGCACAGTCTTCAGCTGTTAGGTTACCACCTGAAAATGAGCCAACTGAAAAATTAGTGTTATTTGGTGTTAATCCGTCTACATCAGTAAGTGTAAATGTAATAGGAATTCCTGCATTAAAATCTTCTGAGAAAATTTGTGCTAGTGTATTGTTGAAAGAGAATAAGCCAACAATTGTAATGAGTAATATTTTTTTCATTTCTTTTTATTTTTTGTTAATTTAATAATTTGGCAAATGTACTAAAAATATAAGAGTTATAAAGAATTTATTTTAATTGTCTTATGTGTTCAAAAACAAATGAGTTTTAAGATAAATACTATACATTTGCAAAAAATTAAAGCATGAAAAAAAATCTACTTTTTATACTAGTAATTGCTCAAATTGGATTTGCTGCTGCACAAAGTATAGTGATTACTGGAGATACAATGTTTACTGGTGATCCTAATATTCAAATTGAACATCATTTAGATGTGAAAAATGTTTCAGGAGATTCTATTAGTGTTATTTGTCAAAAAACAAATATTACTTTACCCTTAGGTATGCCTGCATGGGCAGGATCATCTTATTGTTTTGCTGGGACTTGTTATCCTACAAGCGCAACTAATCCTAGTTCTGCTGCAACTATTGATGCTGGGCAGGCTATTTCATATGACAATAGTGATTTAGATGCGCATTCAGGATATTTTAATGCTGGAGGAGTTGCTGGAATTGCAACTGTTAAGTATTGTTTTTATGATGAAAATAATCCTACTGATGAGACTTGTGTTACTATAACTTATGATTGTAGTGAAACTACTTCAATTAATGAGACTGCAGCATTCAATGAAGTTGGAGATTTTTACCCTAACCCTGCTAGTGAAATGGTTTATTTCAACTTTAAAGGAAGTTTAGCTACTCTTAAGTTAATTGATATTTTAGGAAATGAAGTGAAGAGCATTGAACTTTCAGAGGAAGGAATTCAAAAGCTAGACTTAACAGATATGACTAAAGGAATTTACTTTGGAAATCTACTTGTAAATGATGAAGTTGTTTCAATTAAAAAACTGATTGTAAAGTAGTAAATACTATATATAATTTTTAAAACCCTGCACTTATGTGCAGGGTTTTCTTTTTTATGGTGCTAGATAGAATCAAATCATTAAATTTGCCTACTTATAGATAGAATAAATTTATGGCAAAGAAAGTAAGTAAGAAGGAAGCATTAGCATATCATGCTGAGGGAAGGCCGGGTAAAATTGAAGTTGTACCAACAAAGCAACATTCTTCTCAAAGAGAATTGTCTTTAGCCTACTCTCCAGGAGTGGCAGAGCCTTGTATACAGATAGAAAAGAAAAAAAATGATGTATATAAATATACAGCAAAAGGGAACTTAGTTGCTGTTATTTCTAATGGTACAGCTGTATTAGGACTGGGTAATATTGGTCCTGAAGCATCAAAACCTGTAATGGAAGGAAAAGGATTGCTTTTTAAAATTTTTGCTGACATTGATGTTTTTGATATTGAGGTTGATGCTACTGAGGTGGATAAATTTGTAGAGACTGTAAAGGCAATTTCTCCTACTTTCGGTGGAATTAATCTGGAAGATATAAAAGCACCAGAATGTTTTGAGATTGAAAGAAGATTAAAAGAAGAATTAGACATTCCTGTAATGCATGATGATCAGCATGGAACAGCTATTATATCTTCAGCAGCATTGTTAAATGCATTAGAGATTGCTAAAAAAGATATTACTAAAGTTAAAATTGTAGTAAATGGAGCAGGAGCAGCCGCTATGTCATGTTCAAAATTATATTTAGCATTAGGAGTTAAGAAAGAGAATTTAGTAATGCTTGATAGCAAAGGAGTTATCAAGCAAAATAGAGTAGGATTGCAAGGTAAAAAATTGCTTTTCGCTACCAATAGGCGAGTAGATACTTTGGAAGAGGCTATTAAAAATTCAGATGTATTTTTAGGGTTGTCAAAAGGAAATATTGTGTCAGTAGAGATGATTAAATCTATGGCAAAACGCCCAATTGTTTTTGCTTTAGCCAATCCTGACCCTGAAATTGCATATAAAGAAGCTATGAATTCTCGTGATGATATTATCATGGCTACTGGAAGATCTGACCATCCTAATCAAGTAAATAATGTACTTGGATTCCCTTATATTTTTAGAGGAGCAATGGATGTGAGAGCAACTGAAATTAATGAAAGTATGAAATTGGCTGCTGTAAAAGCAATTGCTAATTTAGCCAAAGAAACAGTTTTGGATGAAATTAACTTGGCTTATGATGACAATACATTGGCATTCGGACCAGAGTATATTATTCCAAAACCATTGGACCCAAGGTTGATTACTGCTGTAGCGCCTGCAGTTGCAATGGCAGCAGTTCGTTCGGGTGTAGCACAAGAAGAAATTCCAGATTGGAATAAATATCGTGAGAGTTTAAAGAAAAGATTAGGCTTGGATAATAAATTAGTAAGAACCTTAACAGCTCGAGCTAAGAGAAATTCTAAAAAAGTAGTTTTTGCTGAAGCAGAACATTATAAAATATTAAAGGCAGCACAACAAGTAAAAGATGATGGAATTGCAGTGCCAATCTTATTAGGTAGAAGAAAAAAAATTGAAGCATTAATTGAGGAGTTTTCTATAGAGTTTGAAGATATATGTATAATTGACCCTAAAGAAGTTGCTCAAGAAAAAAAGCGTCATGAATTTGGTGATTTATTTTGGGAGAAGAGAAAACGAAAAGGCTTAACACAATTTGAAGCAAGAAAATTAATGCGTGAGCGTAATTATTTTGGTTCAATGATGGTGGAAACTGGTGAGGCTGATGCCTTAATATCAGGGATTTCTAGAAATTACAGAAGTACAATAAAACCTGCACTTGAGGTAATTGGAAAAGAAGAAGGTGTAAATAAAGTTGTTGGAATGTATATTATGCGAACAAAAAAAGGAACTTTGTTTTTGGCAGATACAACTATCAACCTTAACCCTACTGCAGAAGAAATTGCTGAAATGAGTGCTATGATTGCAAAAACAGTTAAGCAATTCAGAATAAAACCAAGATTGGCATTGTTGTCATTCTCTAATTTTGGATCTACCAGAACTAATGCTTCATCCAAAATGGCAAAAGCTGCTGATATCATTAGAAAAGAACACCCTAACCTAGTAGTTGATGGGGAGATACAAGCTGATTTTGCTTTGGATACTGAAAAAACAGAACGAATTTTTCCTTTTTCACCATTAGCAGAAGAAAGTGCAAATACTTTAATTTTCCCTAATTTGGAGTCAGGGAATTTAGCTTATAAATTACTTCAAGAAGTTGCTGAGGTAGATTCTATTGGTCCTGTTTTAGTGGGAATGAAAAAGTCAGTTCATATTTTACAGTTAGGCTGTACAGTTCGTGAAATTATTAATATGGTAACCCTTTCAGTGGTTGACGCACAAATTAAAAAATGATAACACATATTCAAGGAAAACTAGTTGAAAAAACGCCAACTTATGTGGTGATAGATTGTAATGGAATTGGGTATAAAATCAAAATTTCATTGCAAACTTTTTCAGCAATTGATGGGGAGTTGTGTAAGTTATTTACACATCTTTCAGTAAAAGAGGATTCTCATACTTTGTTTGGTTTTTATGAAGAAAGTGAGCGTCATTTGTTTAGAAATTTAATTTCTGTTTCAGGAGTTGGCCCTAGTACAGCTCAAGTTATATTGTCCACTTATTCTCCTCAGGAAATAATACACCACATTACTACTGCTGATGTAAAAGCCGTACAAAGCGTAAAGGGAATAGGAGCAAAAACTGCTCAAAGAATTATCATAGACCTGAAAGATAAAGTAGCAAAAGGGATGCCTACCTCTGATTTATTGTTTGATGCAATAGACAATACAATTAAAGAAGAAGCGTTATCTGCACTACTAGCTTTAGGATTTGCTAAAAAGGGAGCAGAGAGTAAAATTGATAAAGTATTGAAATCAAACCCTGAAATTGTAAGTGTTGAGGATTTAGTGAGAACGGCATTGAGCCAAATGTAATTACTTTATTAGGAATTGAAAAGCAATAAAAACCATAAGTTATTCGTATTCGTATTTGCATTTATTTTTGCAAATGCTACTTTGTGGGGGCAATCTACTACCGATACCACTTTGGCTTATCCTTTTTCCGGAAATCAAAATGGAGGGGTATTTATGTATAATCCTCCTAATTTTAGCAATAAGGTTCAGTATGATTTAAAAACTAATCAATATTTTATTCAGGACAAGATTGGTAATCTTGATGAAGGTAATGCTAGGGCACTTAGTTTTAAAGATTACCAGAAATATAAGATGAATAAATCTATTACTGATTACTGGAGTGATAGATCTAAAGAGAGAATGGGTAATCAGACTTCCGCTTTAGGTTTGCCAAAATTATTTATACCTGGACAAGCTTTTGATAGAATTTTTGGAGGTAATGCTGTTGATATTCGACCTCAAGGTTCTGCTGAACTTATTTTTGGTTTAAAAATTAATAGGTTAGATAACCCTGCTTTACCAGAAGAACAAAGAAAGACTACATCTTTTGATTTTCAAGAGAAAATACAAATGAATGTAATTGGTAAAATTGGTGATAAATTAAAATTAACAACAAGCTTTAATACCGAAAGTACTTTTGATTTTGAGAATCAAATGAAGCTAGAATATACGGGTTATGAGGATGAAATCATAAAAAAGCTAGAGGTTGGTAATGTTAGTTTGCCTTTAAATGGAACTTTGATAACAGGTAGTCAATCGTTATTTGGTTTTAAAACTCAACTCCAATTTGGGCGTACAACAATTACAGGTATTTTATCTCAACAAAAAAGTACAACTTCAGAAATTGAAGTGAGTGGTGGTGCGCAAACTTCAGAATTTGATGTATATGCTGACCAATATGAAGCAAACAAGCATTTCTTTTTAGCACATTATTTTAAGGATAATTATGATGTAGCTTTAGCAAACTTACCTTTTGTAAATTCAGCAATTAATATTACAAAAGTAGAGGTTTGGGTAACTAATAAAACGGGAACTACTGAAAATACTAGAAACATTGTTTCTTTTTTAGATTTAGGAGAGACAGAAGTGTATAATACAAACTCTAATTTTGCAGGAGCCCTTACTTTTCAAGAAGTACCTGATAATGCCACAAATAACCTTTTCTATAATTTAACTAATCAGCATAGTGGAATTAGAGATATTAATCAGGTAAATAATATATTTTCTCCTTATTCTGCTTTTTTCTCAGCCTCCCAAGATTATGAAAAATTAGAGCGTGCAAGAAAGCTTTCTGAATCAGAGTTTACTATCAATAATCAGTTAGGATATATTTCTTTGAATCAAGCACTTAATAATGATGAGGTCTTAGCAGTTGCTTTTCAATATACTAGAGGGAGTAAAACTTTTCAAGTAGGAGAACTTAGTTCAACAGGACCAAATGCACCAGAAGCATTATTTGTAAAATTATTAAAAGGAACAAATTTCACGCCATTACTTCCTAACTGGGATTTGATGATGAAAAATGTTTATGCTCTTGGTGCCTACCAAATGAGTAAAGATGGTTTTGTACTAGATGTTGTTTACGAAAATACTGAAGAATCAGGGGCACTAACTAATTATATTGGTGAAGGAAATCTAGAAGGAATTCCATTAATAAAAGTATTAAATTTAGATAGGTTAAATCAGCAGATGGATACTCAGTCAGATGGAGTATTTGATTTTATAGAAGGGGTAACTGCTAAAGCTTCAAATGGAAGAGTCATTTTTCCTGTACGCGAACCGTTTGGTTCTCATTTGTACAATAAGATTAACAACCCAACACTTGCAAAAAAATATGTGTATCAAGCATTGTATGACTCTACCCTTACAGTTGCGCAACAATATCCTGAATTGAATAGATTCAGATTGAAAGGAACTTATCAATCATCATCAGGTGCTGAAATTCGCCTGAATGCTATGAATGTTCCTGAGGGGTCAGTTACGGTAACGGCAGGTTCACAAAAGCTAACTGAAAATCAGGATTATACAGTTGATTATATGTTAGGGCGTGTTACTATTATCAATGAAGGAATTTTAAATTCAGGAGTGCCAATTAAAATCTCTTTAGAGAATAATTCTATGTTTGGAATACAGAATAAAACATTAGTTGGCTTACATGCGGATTATGAAATTAATAAAGATTTCTTGATTGGAGCGACTATGTTGAATTTAACTGAACGCCCATACACACAAAAAATTAATACTGGTGATGAGCCAATTTCTAATACTATTTGGGGTTTGGATGGGAATTATCAAACAGAGGCGCCATGGTTAACTCGTGCAGTTGATTGGTTGCCTTTAATTGAAACAAAAGCAAAATCTCGTTTAATAGCTACTGCTGAATTTGCACATCTTATACCTGGTCATCATAGTGCTGTTGGAGAGGAAGGTATTTCGTATATTGATGACTTTGAGTCGAGCAGAACATCAATAGATATTAAAAATATGGGAGCCTGGCGTATGGCATCTATACCAGAAAAACAAGAAGATATTTTTATGAATTCAGCATTGAATAATGATTTGATGTTGGGTTATAAAAGAGCTAAACTAGCATGGTATACTATTGATCCGCTATTTTTTAGAAGCACTTCTATTACTCCTCCAAATGTAAATAAAACTATTGCTTTAGCAAATGGAAGTTCAATAGCCCAGCAATCTTATCATTATGCGCGAGAGGTGTTGGAAACAGAGGTTTTTCCAAACAAAGATCCAGACTTAGGGAGTCAGATTACAAATTTAGCAGTGCTAGATTTAGCTTATTACCCTCAGGAAAGAGGACCAAATAATTATACGGTTAACGGATTAAATGCTGATGGAACTTTAATATCTCCTTCCGAAAATTGGGGAGGGATAATGCGTAAGTTGGAGACGAATGATTTTGAAGCTGCTAATATTGAGTTTGTAGAGTTCTGGATGATGGATCCTTTTAATGATGAGGATGGTTTAGTTAATCATTCAGGTGGTGATATGTATTTACACCTAGGAAATATATCGGAAGATGTATTGCGAGATGGATATAAAAGTTTTGAAAATGGATTGCCAACTTCAGCCACTGTTGAAGATGTTGATACAACAGCTTGGGGTAGAGTGCCTACTAATTTTTCTATTGTTGAGGCCTTTGATAATGATCCTACCTCTAGAGAGTTCCAGGATGTCGGTATGGATGGACTAAGAAATACTGATGAAAAATTATTCTTTGATTTAGTTTATATTCAACCTTTAGCTTTAGCATATGGTACAAATTCTACTGCATACAAAAATGCAGTAAAGGATCCTTCAGCAGATGATTTCCATTATTTCAGAGGCTCAGATTTTGATAGTAGATCAGAATTAATTTTAGATAGATATAAGAATTTTAATAATACAGATGGAAATTCGGTTACTACCGATAATTCGCCTGAAACTTACCCTACAGCTGCATCCTCTCAACCAAACACTGAGGATCTAAATAGAGATCATACTCTAAGTGAGACAGAAAGTTATTTTCAATATAAAGTTAGGTTATTTCCTGGAATGGATGTTGGGGATAGTCATATATCTGATGTGCTAGAAACTACTGTAAAAACAGAAAACGGGCAAACAAGAAATATAAAATGGTACCAATTTAGAGTTCCAGTTTATCAGCCTGATAATGTTATTGGAAGTATTCGAGATTTTAAATCTATTCGTTTTATGAGGATAGCCTTTACTGATTTTCATCAGCCAATTATTTGTCGTTTTGCTACATTGGAATTAGTAAGAGGAGAATGGAGAAGGTATAACTTTTCATTAGCAGAGCCTGGGGAATACATTCCTTTGGATGATGAAGGAGAAACAACTTTTGATGTGTCGGCTGTAAATATTGAAGAAAATGGAAATCGTTCACCAATCAATTATGTATTGCCTCCTGGAATTGAGCAAGAAGTAGATAATACAACTACATCACTTAGACAAAAAAATGAACAATCATTAGTATTAAAAGTATGTGATTTACAAGATGGTGATTCTCGTGCTGCTTATAAAACTGCCGATATTGATGTTAGAGCCTATAAGCGTATAAAAATGTTTGTGCATACTGAGGGAGAGGAAGATGATCTGAATAAAGGAGATTTATCATGCTTTATTCGTTTAGGAACCGACTTCACGGCTAACTATTATGAGTATGAAATTTCTTTAACGCCAACTAATCATTTTACAAGTTCAGCAGATGATATTTGGCCAACTGAAAATGAGATTGATATTGCTTTTGAAATTTTCCAATTGTCTAAACAAGAAAGAAATTTTAATGGTTCAGAGGTTAGTTTGCCCTATATTAAACATACGAGCGGAGGTAGGGTAACTGTTGTTGGGAACCCTAATCTGGCACAAGTAAAAACAATAATGATTGGTGTAAGAAACCCTAAAAAAGTAAGTGTAAATTCAGCTGATGATGGTTTGTCTAAATGTGGGCAAATTTGGGTAAATGAACTTAGGCTTACTGACTTTGATGAGTATGGAGGTTGGGCTGCTAACAGTAGGTTAACGGCTAAATTAGCTGATTTTGGAAATGTAACTCTTTCAGGTAATATGAGTACTGTTGGTTTTGGTAGTATTGAGAAAAAAGTAAATGAACGCCAAAAATACAATGCTTACCAATATGATTTTTCATCTTCTTTTGATTTAGGTAAATTCTTCCCAGAAGATTATGGCGTAAAAGTGCCTATGTATATAGGGAATTCTGAGTCGGTTAAGAATCCTCAATATAACCCACTTGACCCAGATATTTTATTGACTACTTCATTAAAGGCACTTGATAATGCTGCCAAAAAAGATTCTTTAAAACATATAGTTCAGGATTATGTGAAGCGTAAGAGTATTAATTTCACAAATGTAAGAAAGGCAAAGACTAATAAGAAAGGGCAAGTAGCTAAGAAACCAAAAGTATATGATATTGAAAATTTCTCAGTTTCCTATTCAAAAAATGAAACATCTATACGAAATATAAATATTGAGGAAAATCGTACTGTAAATTACAGAGGAGCATTAACTTATAATTTTAATACGCAACCAAAAAATATAAAACCATTTGCCAAAGTTAAATTCCCTAAATCGCCTTACTTTCGATTAATAAAGGATATTAATTTTAACACTATGCCAAAGTCATTCTCATTTCGAACGGATGTAGATAGAAATTATAATGAAACCCAATTAAGAAGTTTAACATCTTCATATGGAAATACTTATCCTATAGCACCTACTTATAGTAAAATGTTTGAGTGGAATAGGATGTATGAATTTAAGTATGATTTAACTCGTACACTTAAGCTTGATTTTGCTGTAAATTCAAAAGCAAATATTGATGAGCCAGCAGGTAAGTTAGATAAAAGCGATCCGCATTACAAAGGAAAGATGGACACTATTTGGAGTAATATTTGGGATTTTGGTAGAGCAACATCATATCATCAAACATTTAGTTTGAATTATCAGGTGCCATTAAATAAAATTCCACTATTTAATTTTATTTCTTTAAATACTAGGTATAACTCAAGTTATAATTGGACATCAGCACCTCTTGCTTTAAAGCATTTAGGGCATACTATTCAGAATTCGAACACTAAACAGTATAATGGACAAATAAACTTGAATACTCTTTATAATAAAGTGCCTTATTTTAAGAAACTAAATCAGGGAGGAAGGAATAGAGGTAGAGTTGGAAGTAATAGAAATACAGTTGAAAAAGAAGATAATGAGGAGGAAAAGAGAAAGAAATTTGAGGTTTTAAAACACATAACTCGTTTTATGTTAAGTGTAAAAAATGTATCTCTTAATTACTCTGAAAACAATGGAACTTTTCTTCCAGGATATTTAAATCAGCCTCATTTCTTAGGGCAAGATTGGTCCGCACTATCACCTGGGTTGCCATTTGCTTTTGGTAGCCAAAGAGATATTAGAAATTATGCAGGAAATCAAGGGTGGATTACAAAAGATTCTACTTTGAATACTTTATACAAAACAAATACATCCACTAATTTAACTTTAAGAAGTACACTAGAACCAATTAAACAATTTAGAATTGAGTTAACTGCAAATAAAACAACTTCTTATAATAAAACTGAATATTTCAGATGGGATGATTTCCAAGATAGATTTAATAATTTTAGCCCTATGGAAACAGGAGGGCATAGTGTTTCATTTATTTCTTGGAGTACAGCATTTAAGAGTGATAATGATGACTATGAATCTTCTACTTTTAGCAAGTTTAGAGGGTATAGAGCAGATATAGCTCGCCAGTTGGCAGCAAATAACCCTAATTTTAATGGAGGGATTGATCCTGTTACTGGTTACCCTACTGAATATGTTACTTATCCTGGTGATACAGTAGCAACTTTAATTGGAGGGTATGGAGCTACCTCACAAGAGGTAATGATTCCGGCTTTCTTAGCAGCTTATGGAGGTAGAGATCCTAATAATTCTAAATTAACTGCATTCCCAGCTATTCCTTTGCCAAATTGGCGAATTACCTATGATGGGTTAATTAAAATTCCAGCAATTAAGAAAAGGTTTAAGACTTTCAGTCTAGGGCATGCTTATCGTTCTACTTATTCTGTAGGTTCGTATACTACTAATCTGGATTATAAGGATGAAAATAAAGATGGTTTCACAGATGAGATTAACTTAAATAATATGAGTTATCATGTTTCTCGTGAGATATCACAAGTTACCATTAACGAGCAATTTAGCCCTCTGTTTAAAGTAGATATGACTTGGAAAAACTCATTAATTACAAAAGTAGAGATAAAGAAAAGTAGAGTTCTGGCTTTATCTCTTGCTAACAATCAAGTTACAGAAACAAATAGTAATGAGTATGTAGTAGGGACGGGTTATAGGATAAAAGATGTAGAGTTTAAAATGTTCTCAGGAGGAAGTGGAAAGAAAATTTCAAGTGATTTAGATTTGAAATTAGACTTAAATATACGAAATAACAAAACGGTAATTCGTAAAGTAATTGAAGATGAAGAGCAAATAACTATGGGACAAAGGATTATTAGTATTAAGTTTTCGGCTGATTATGTGCTAAATCAAAGGTTAAATATTAAGGTTTTTTATGATAGAGTAGTTACTAATCCGTTCATTTCAACAACTTTTCCTGGTGCAATTACCAATGGAGGATTTAGTTTGCGATTTACCTTGGCCGGATAATTTTGTTAGCCAACAAAAAAATGTATTTTTGAAAAAAAATAATTGAATGGATTTTCCAAAAGAATTGAAGTATACAAAGGACCATGAGTGGTTGAGAATTGAAGAGGGTGTTGCCTATGTAGGAATTACATCATTTGCGCAAGGAGAGTTAGGAGATATCGTTTTTGTAGATGTAGATACTGAAGGTGAAGAATTAGAAAAAGAAGAAGTTTTTGGTTCTGTGGAAGCAGTAAAAACAGTTTCTGATTTATTTATGCCAATAAATGGTGAGGTTTTAGCGTTTAATGAAAAGCTAGAAGATGAACCAGAATTAATGAATTCTGATCCTTATGGAGAAGGTTGGATTATTAAAATTGCAATAGCAGATGCTACTGAATTAGATGAGTTGCTTGATGCTTCAGCATATCAGGAATTAGTAGGATAAAATTAAAATATTATGGAACCAAAAAAGAATCCAGAAGTTGATTTAGAAAGAAAGAAAGGACTGTTTTTACAAATAGGTTTAGTTATCGCTTTGTTAGTAGTACTTGGTGCTTTTGAATACAAGAGTTACGAAAAAGTAGCCTATAATTTAGGGGCATTAAGTCTTGATGATTTGGAAGAAGAAATTATTCCTATTACTAAACAGGAAGTAAAGCCACCTCCACCACCTCCACCACCCCCAGAAGTAATTGAAATTGTTGAGGATGAAGTTGAGATTGAAAATGAGATTGAGATTGAAGATACTGAATCAGATGAAGATGAGGAAATTGAAATTGAGGAAGAAGATGATGAAGAGTTCTTTATGGTAGTTGAGAACATGCCTGAATTTTGTTACAAAGGAAAGTCAGGGGATGCTGCAATCTTTAAGTATATCAATGATAATGTAAAATATCCAGCAATTGCAAAGGAGTATAACATTACTGGTAAGGTTTATGTAAACTTTATTGTAGATAAATCAGGAAGTGTAACTAATGTAAAAATTGTAAGAGGTGTAGATAAGAACTTGGATGCTGAAGCAACAAGATTGTTAAAGTCAATGCCTAAGTATTGCAAGCCTGGAAAACAAAGAGGGAAGTCAGTAAGAGTAATGTATACCATCCCAATTAATTTTACTTTGAATTAAGAAATAAGATAAAATTAAAAAAGCCAGACAATTGTCTGGCTTTTTTTATGCTTCAATATTTAAGTGTACTAGATTATCATTCCAGCAGCAACCGTTTCATTTGTTGCTTCATCTACTAAAATAATACTTCCTGTATTTCTATTTCTTCTGTAGCTATCAAAGAATAAAGGTTTTGTAGTACGGATAGTAATTCTACCAATATCATTCAGCCCTATTTCTCTGTCTGCCTCATTTCTATGTAGGGTATTAATATCCATTTTATACTTCACTTCTTTAATGATACATCTAGCAGTTTGGCTAGTATGCCTTATGGTATACTTCCCTCTTGGAATCATTTTCTTTTCATTCATCCAGCAAATCATAATATCAATATCTTGCTCAACAGTTGGTTTGTTATTTTCTCTAACTAACATATCTCCTCTGCTAATGTCAATATCATCTTCTAATGTCATACAAACTGACATAGGAGAAAATGCTTGTTCAACTTCCCCATCAAAAGTGTCAATAGCTTTAATTTTTGAAGTAAAACCAGAAGGAAGTACAGTTACCTCATCTCCTGGTTTAAACACTCCACCTTCAATTCTACCAGCATATCCTCTATAATCAGGATATTCTGCTGATTGTGGACGAACAACATACTGTACAGGGAATCTGCAATCTACATGATTTTGATCAGAACCAATATGAATGTTTTCTAATAAGTGCATTAAAGTAGACCCTTCATACCAATCCATGTTTTCAGACCTATCAACAACATTATCTCCATTCAATGCAGAAATAGGGATAAAGTGAACATCCTTAATCTCTAGTTTTGAAGCAAAACTTTCAAAATCAGCTTTAATTTTTTCAAATGCTTCTTGACTATGATCTACTAAATCCATTTTATTAATACATACAGCAATATGAGGAATTTGTAAAAGAGATGCAATAAAGGCATGTCTTTTCGTTTGTTCAATTACTCCATGTCTTGCATCTACTAAAAGTAGCGCTAAGTTTGCAGTAGATGCTCCTGTAACCATATTTCTTGTGTACTGAATATGTCCAGGAGTATCTGCAATAATGAATTTTCTTTTTGGTGTAGCAAAGTATCTATAAGCAACATCAATTGTAATCCCTTGTTCTCTTTCTGATCTCAAACCATCAGTTAAAAGTGCTAAGTTTACACCCTCTTCACCTCTTTGCTTACTTGTTTCTTCTAGCAATTCCATTTGATCTTCAAAGATGGCTTTACTATCGTAAAGTAATCTTCCAATCAAAGTACTTTTTCCATCATCTACACTTCCTGCAGTTGTGAAGCGTAAAAGCTCCATATCTAAATATCCTTTCGTTTCGCTCATAATTTTTGTTTTTTAAAAGTACCCTTCTTTTTTTCTGTCTTCCATGGCAGCTTCTGATCTTTTGTCATCAGCTCTACCACCTCTCTCGGTAACTCTTGTTGTAGCTACTTCTTCAATAATTTCTTCTAGTGTTCCAGCATCTGATTCTGCAACTCCAGTACAGGTCATATCTCCAATTGTTCTACATCTAACTGTTTTTTCTTCCCACTGCTCACTATTTTTCAGTTGAATGTAATCACATTTTCCAAGTAGTACTCCATCTCTGTTTACCACTTCCCTTTTGTGAGAAAAGTATAAAGAAGGTAATTCAATTTTTTCGTGTAAGATATATTGCCATACATCCATTTCAGTCCAATTAGAAATAGGGAAAATTCTGAAATGTTCCCCCATTTTCTTCTTTCCATTAAATAAGTTCCAAAGTTCAGGTCTTTGATTTTTTGGGTCCCATTGTCCAAATTCATCTCTATGAGAAAAGAATCTTTCTTTTGCTCTTGCTTTTTCCTCATCTCTTCTTGCACCTCCCATTGCACAATCGTATTTACCTTCTTCTAATCCTTCTAAAAGAGTTACAGTTTGCAATCCATTTCTTGATGCATTCACTCCTGTTTCTTCTACAGCAGTTCCTTTATCAATAGAATCTTGAACATATTTTACGATTAAAGTTTCTCCTGTTTCTTCCATTAACCTATCTCTAAATTCAATAGTTTCAGGAAAGTTGTGCCCTGTGTCTACATGCATTAAAGGAAATGGGATTTTTCCAGGGTGAAATGCCTTTCTGGCAAGGTGGAACATGATGATAGAATCCTTCCCACCAGAAAATAACATTACAGGTTTTTCAAACTGTGCTGCTACTTCTCTTAGGATAAAAATCGCTTCCGATTCTAATTCTTTTAAGTGTGTTAAATTGTACGAACTCATTTTTTACTTGTTTTTTATAATCGGTAATATATAATCCAAAACTTTCTGTACCGATTCGTCAATCGAAAGTTTGGCTGTATTTATTTCTATATCAGGATTTTCAGGAGCTTCAAATGGTGCGCTAATTCCTGTAAAATCTTTTATTTCTCCTTTTCGTGCTTTTTTGTAAAGCCCTTTAATATCTCGGGTTTCACACGTTTCTACTGACGCATTTATATACACCTCAATAAAATTTTCTGCTCCAATAATTTCTTTAGCAATATCTCTAATCTCAATTGTAGGGCTTACAAAACAGTTAAGTGTTACTACTCCGCAATTTATAAAAAGCTTACTTACTTCTGCAATTCTTCTTATATTTTCAGCTCTATCCACTGAAGAGAAAGTGAGGTTATTACTGATTCCTACACGAATATTATCTCCATCTAAAAGTTGGTTTAATATTCCTTGAGAGTGTAAATATCTCTCTACTCCTTTTGCAACTGTAGTTTTTCCAGATCCTGATAAACCAGTCATCCAGATTACTTTTGCATTTTGTTGCAATAGTTTTTCTTTATCCTCTTTTTGGAGAATATCGTCAAATATTGGGAATAAGTTACCTTTCGCTTCTTTCATAATATAAGCTTGCAAACTTAAGAAAATTTATCAAATGAAAAAACAGCTAATTATCTGATAATTTATTTAGATTTGGCTTTGTAAAATATAACAATGGAAAAACAAGTAAATATAGCTAATTATCTAGATTCAACTTATCTTAAAACTGCTGCTGAAACAGGAATCTCAGAATTAGAAACAAAGGAAGTTGTTGTTGCTGCTATTAATGAGTCAATTCAATCAAAATTTGCTTGTATAATGATTCGACCTGAGTTTGTTGCTATTGCAAAAGAATTAATAGAAGCAAATAAGTCAAAATTGAAGGTGGGTACAGTGGTTGATTTTCCTTTTGGAAGCTCTTCAACTGAACAAAAAATCATTGAGAGTAAATCAGCAATTGAAAATGGGGCATATGATATTGATTATGTATGTGATTATAATGCTTTTAAAAGAGGAAGTTTTAAAAAGTTTGATAATGATATTTTGGAGGGAACAAAGCTGGGTGTTGAAAACAAGAAAATTGTAAAATGGATTATTGAAACAGGAGCTTTATCAAGAGACGAAATAAGAGAAATTTCAAGGCGTATAAGTAAAATAGTACAAGTAAATTTTCCTCACCATACAAGCAAAATTTTCATAAAAACATCTACTGGGTATTATGGTGGGTATGGCGCTACAGTTAAGGATGTAAAAACGATTAAATCAGTTGCAGGAAATTTGAAAATTAAAGCATCAGGAGGGGTGTCAAGTCTTAAGGATTGCTTAGAAATGATTGAAGTAGGGGCTTCTAGAATTGGGACTTCTAAAGCACAAATAATATATAACGAAAAGTATAAAAAGTGAAAAATGAATTTTAATGAATTATTAAAAAAAGCTATCAATGCAGCAATTGAAGGTGGGCATGCAATTATGGATGTATATGCATCTGAATTTGCTGTTGAGCATAAAGATGATAAATCACCTTTGACACTAGCTGATAAAAATTGCAATGAAGTGATTGAAGCACATCTTAAAGGGACAGATATTCCTTTTTTAAGTGAGGAGGGAGTAAAGATTACTTATGAAGATAGGAAAGATTGGGAGTATTCTTGGTTGGTTGACCCTTTAGATGGGACAAAAGAATTTGTAAAAAGGAATGGAGAGTTTACTGTGAATATTGCTTTAATCCATAATGGAAACCCTATAATGGGAGTTATTTATGTTCCAGTAAAAGAGGAACTTTATTTTGCAATGGAAGGTTTAGGTTCCTATAAAGTAAGCAGAAATACAGTGATTGATAATCTAGAAGAATTGATGAATACCTCAGATAAATTACCAATTAATTATAATAGAGAAAATTATGTAATTGTAGGTTCTCGTTCGCATATGTCAGCTGAAACTGAAGTGTTTTTTGAAGAAATGAAGAAAATTCATGGTAATGTTGAGGTTATGGCTGTAGGTTCATCTTTAAAGTTATGTATGGTTGCTGAAGGAAAAGCAGATGCTTATCCTAGGTATGCTCCTACAATGGAGTGGGATACTGGTGCTGGCCATGCAATTGCAAAGTATGCTGGATTTTCAGTAAAACAATATAACTCATCTGATGATGTAATTTATAATAAAGAGGATTTATTAAATCCTTGGTTCTTGGTAAAATAAACCAAACCATGAAAGAAAAATTTCTTAAAGCATTTCAAGATAAGGACTTTGCTGAACTTTTTAATAAAGGAGGGTTGTCTTTTATTATTAGAATAGGTGGTCAGGTTATGGGCTTTTTATTGACATTACTTATTGCTCATTATTTTGGAGCTAAAGGATTGGGAGATTATGTGCTTTCTATTGTAGTGTTGCGCATATTTACACTTGTTTCAAAATTAGGGATGGATACTTTTTCAATCCGATTTATTGCATCTTTTGCTAAGCAAGGAAAATGGAAGAGTATTCAGTTGTTTAGAAAAAAGATTAATTTTTTACTAAGTATTACAACTCTAGTTTCTTCATTTTTGATGTACTACTTTGCAAATGATATTGCTAATTTAGTTAGTGCAAAAGTAGAGCATGTGAGGTTGAATGCATTTTTTGTTTTGCCAATGGCATTTTTTATGCTACATTATCAAAGCTTAAGAGGTTTGAAAAAAATTGCTGAGTTTTCTTTCTTCTATAGAATGTCACAAGCTACATTTTCAATTATCTCTATTTTTATAATAACTCAATTTATAATGGATGGGAGTGTGCCTGTTTATGCTTATGTTTCATCTTTAGCTATAGTGTCTCTTTTAGCGTTTCTTGTTTTTCTTTATAGGTATAATCAAGTAGAGAGAATAAATGATGAGGAACAAGTTGAGGTATTAAAATACAATGAAATTTTAAAAATTTCAATCCCTTTGATGTTTGCTCAAAGTGTTCAGTTTATTATGGCTTGGACTGATAAGTTAATGCTTGGTAATATGATGAATTCTGAGGATGTTGGTATTTACTTTACAGCCTTTAAATTGTCTATGTTTGCTAGCATAGCTTTAATGGCAATAAATAGTATTGCTTCTCCTAAATTTGCAGAATTATATGGAAAGAAAGACTTTGAAGGCTTAAAAAAAGTGGCTCATCAATCTACAAAACTGATATTTTTAGCAACACTTCCTCTTGTTATACTTTTCTTTACTTTTCCTGAATTTTTATTAGGTATCTTTGGAGAGGAATTTAAAGTAGGAGTAACAGCTTTTATATACTTATCAATAGGTAAGTTAATTAGTTCTTTTTCAGGGTCAGTTGGTAATCTTTTGCAGATGACAGGAAAACAGGTTATTTTTATGAATGTGTTGTTTTTTGGAGCAATTATTAATGTTGTTCTTAATTTTGTTTTAATACCAATATATGGTATTAATGGAGCTGCTTTAGCAAGTATGATTTCTCTTTCAACTTGGAATTTAATAATGGTTTATTTTGTTAAAAGAGAGTTTGGTTTTTATACATTCTATTTACCTTTTTCAAAAAGACAATAATGAAAAATAAACTCCCAAATTTCTTAATTGTTGGTGCTGCTAAAAGTGGCACATCATCTTTGCATAATTATTTAAATCAACACCCAGATGTCTTTATGCCATCCTATAATGATAAGGGTATGAAGGTTAAAGAGCCAAGGTTTTTAATTAAGGATTTGGTTGAAAAAAGATTGCATAATGGGGTTTGGACTTGGGAAGAATATCAAGATCTGTTTAAAGGGGTAAGAGAAGAGAAGATGATTGGAGAATCTACAGTTTTGTATTTGTATTACTATGATGAAGCAATTAAAAATATTAAAAGATATTTATCTGAAGATGTCAAAATCATTATTATGTTGCGTAATCCTGTTGACAGAGCTTTTTCTGCTTATACTCATGTAGCTAGAAGTATAAAGGAAAATTTGTCATTTGAAAATGCATTAGAAATAGAAAATAGTAGGTTATTAAAGGATGAAACTTTAACGCCAATGGTTATGTATAAGGATATGGGATTGTATTATAATATGGTAAAAGCTTATTTAGATAATTTCAATAATGTTCATGTTATATTGTATGAAGATTTTCAAAATAATACTGAAGAAGTTGTGCAGGAATCTTTAGCGTTTTTAGGAGTCTTGAAAAGAGTTAATTTAGATACGGTTTCAAGGCATAATGTTGGTGGTAAAAGTTGGAGGATTCCTTTTCTAAAGCAATTTTTTATGAAAGATAATCTATTAAAAAAAGGATTGAGGGTAGTTTTTTCCAAGTTTTTTAGAAAGAATTTTAGAATATTTTTAGAATCATTTTTGAAAGAAAAAGCCAAGCCAATTACTCCTGAAACAAAGAAAGATCTTTTAAATAATTTTAAAGGAGATATAGAAAAGTTAGAAAAGTTACTGGATATTGATTTAAAAAACTGGAAAGAATAATGGCTTTACCAAATCTTTTAATTGTGGGAGCGGCAAAAAGTGGTACAACTTCTTTGCATAATTACCTAAATCAACATCCTGATATTTTTATGTGTTCGCCAAAAGAACCTCATTTCTTAATTAATAAAGAAATTGGTGAGCAAAGGATTCCAAAGGGTGTTAATAATTTAGAAGAATATGAATTTCTTTTTAAAGGTATGGATGATAAAAAATACAGAGGAGAATCAAGTGTAATGTATTTGTTATTCCCTGAAATTTCCATTAAAAATATTAAAAAAGAAATATCTGATGATGTAAAAATTATCATCATGCTAAGAAACCCAGTTGAGCGTGCATATTCTGGATATCAACATGTGAAACGCTATAATGTAATGGAGGACCTTTCATTTGAAGAAGCGCTTGAGAAATCAGAGGATAGATATCAAAATACAAATAATATGACTCCTGCATCTAGGTATTTAGAGTTAGGAATGTATTATAATCAAGTGAAAAAATATTCAGAAGAATTTAAGGATGTCCACATAATTATATATGATGACTATAAGAGCAATTTTAATATTGAGATAAATAAAGTTTTTTGTTTTTTAGGACTAAATGTTATTGATATTGACACTAATGCTGAGCATATGGTAGGGGGATGGGAGTGGAAAAATGATTGGATGAAATCTCTTATGATGAAAGATAGTTTTTTTAAAAGAGTATTAAAGCTGATATTTCCTTTTAAGATTATAAGAAAAGTAATTAGGCAAGTTTTGCAAAAAGGAAATACTAGAAAAGTTGAAAATCCATGCCAAGAAATTGAAAGCTGGCTAAAAGAGTATTATAAAAAGGATGTTGAGAGACTTTCGTTATTTTTAAAAAGAAATTTAAATAATTGGACAAGATGAGTTTGCCAAACTTTATGTGTATAGGTGCTGCTAAATCAGGGACAACAAGTCTTTATGATATTTTAAAGCAACATTCGGATGTTTTTATTCCGTCATTTAAGGAGCCTCATTTTTTTGATATACCTTCAGTATATAAAAATGGTATTTCATGGTATACTAAGACTTATTTTAGTGGTGTAAAAAATGAAAAATGTATTGGAGATTTTACTCCAACTTATTTATTTGAAGAGGATACACCTAAAAGAATATTTAATGACCTAGGTATAGCTATTAAATTTATTGTAATATTGAGAAATCCTGTTGATCGAGCCTATTCACACTATTTACATTCTAAAAGAGATTTGCACGAACAATTATCTTTTAATGATGCAATTAATAGAAAGTTAAAGAAGGATGACTACCTTTCTTATTTAAGAGGGTCTTATATTGAACAAGGAATGTATGCGGATATGCTAAATAGATATATGGAGATATTTCCAAAAGAGAATTTCTTAATACTTCATTTTGAGGAAGATTTTATTGGAAAAAGAGAGGAAACGATTTCTAGAATTTTTCAATTTCTAAATTTAGATAAGGAAAATTTAAAATTAGATATTAGAAGTAATAAGGCGAGTAAAGCTAAATTGATATGGCTTAAAAAATTAATGAAGAAAACAGGGTGGTGGCGCAAAATGATTAAAAATATGATTCCCTCATTGAAAGTTAGACAGATAATAAAAAATAGAATTCAAAGAGCAAATATTATAGTTGCAAAACCCGAGCCTCTTGTTCAGGATGACAGAATTAAAATTTATGATTTTTATTTTTCTGAGCAAGTTGTAGCTTTAGAGATGTTATTGAAAAGAAAGATGAACTGGAAATAATGATTTATACTGTAAAACAAAAAATAATTGATAATATAATTGTATTCATGCTAGTAATGAGTACGGGTGGATTACTTTTTGTTTTTAATAGGAATTTATCATACTTAGTTTTTTTTTGTATACTTATTTTGGCATATATTTTCTTTGGAAAGAAATTAAATAGTAGTGTTGTTAATTCATCCATTCTTTCACTAGTTACAATTAGCGTATTATTTTTTATTAATTACATTTTTGCGATAAATACCCAAGCGGATAGTAAATACCTATACTACTTAATGATTATCTCAATTTCTATTCTTGTTTTAAATTATTTTAAGAATAATAGGCATTATGATATTTTAATTGAAAGAATCTATAGTGTCTTAAAAATTATTATGATTCATTCATCTTTAAACTTTCTAGCTTTTTTTGTGATTAAAAATAATCTAACTATAATAACTTCCACCTATCATGAATGCGAAACATTTATGAATGTTTTTTTCTATACTACAGATAAAGGGATAGTAAATATATTTGGGTTAGAGTTTTGTAGAAATCAAGGGATGTTCTGGGAACCAGGTGTATTGCAAGGTTTTTTAAATATGTTCTTTTTCTTGGAAGCATTCATTTTAAAAAGAAGAAAAAGCTTATTACTTTTAACTGTAATTGTAATCCTGTCAACTTACTCCACAACAGGGTTAGCCCTACTGTTAGTTCAAGGTGTTGTTTATTTATTTAGTGAATTTAAGACAAATAAACTTCTAATTCCAATCGCATTATTAGTATCTATTCCAATATTTATAGTTTTTAGCATAAATATTGAAGAAAAAGTTCAAGGTGAAAAAGAAGCTTCTTTTCAGAAGAGATTATTTGATTTAACTCAACCTTTGTTTATTGCAATTGAACATCCTTTAACAGGAATAGGTTTAGATATTAATGAATTTCAGAAAATGAGAAAAGAATTTTATTTTTCTTTTCCTGCACTAAGATCTTTACAGGAAAAAGTAGGTGTAGAATCGAAAACATTGGGCACAGATAAAGGGAGTAGTAATTCGATTATGTTTTTATTTGCTGCTATGGGTTTTCCCACAGCAATAATATTACTATCTATGCTTTTTAAGCAACAGATTATAACAGAAAAAAAATGGTTATGGATGATAATTATGATTATTTCTGTAATGTCAGAACCTTTATTGCTAAGGCCATTCTTTTTTTTATTTATTGTATCTGGCTTTAATCGAGTATTTTATCGTATTACATCTCACAAAAAACAAATCTCATGAAAAATATTTTAATCACAGGAGGGGCTGGATTTATTGGTTCTAACTTAACTAGAAAATTAGTGGAAAAAGGTTTTAATGTTACAATTTTAGATAACCTTTCAAAGCAAATTCATGGTGAAGATCAAAATTCAACATTATTTAAATCAATTAAAGATATTGCTACTTTTATAAAAGGTGATGTTTGTGTCAAAGCTGATTGGCAGAACGCGTTAAAAGGTCAAGATGCAGTAATTCATTTAGCAGCAGAAACTGGCACAGGTCAATCTATGTATGAAATTGAAAAATATAATGAGGTAAATATATTAGGAACAGCTCATTTGCTTGATTTTTTGGCAAATGAAAAACATAATATAAAGAAAATGATAATTGCTTCTTCTCGTTCTATATATGGAGAAGGGAAATATATCTGTGATAATGATGGTGTTGTATATCCAAATGAAAGAAACGATAAGGATATGGCAAATGGGAATTTTGAGTCAATATGTAGTAGTTGTGGTGAAAATTTAATAATAACCTCAACTGATGAGCAATCAAAAATACATCCTTCTTCTATTTACGGAATTACAAAACAACAGCAAGAGCAAATGATTTTATTAATGGGTAAAGCATTAAATATTCCTGCAGTAGCGTTAAGGTATCAAAATGTTTATGGTCCAGGACAGTCCTTAAGTAATCCTTATACTGGTATTTTATCTATCTTTTCTACTCGTTTGTTAAATGGTAATGATATTGATATTTATGAAGATGGAATGGAAAGTAGAGATTTTGTTTTTATAGATGATGTAGTTGATGCGACTATTCTTGCTTTAGAAAAGAAGGAAGCAAATCATCAGATATTCAATGTAGGTTCTGGTATAGCAACAACAGTAAATGAAGTTGCAAATACTTTGAAATCGTTATATGAATCAGAAGTGAAAATTAGTATAAGTGGTAAGTATCGTTTAGGTGATATAAGGCATAATTATGCGGATTTATCTAAAATTAAGAAAGCTTTAGGTTTTGTTCCAAAATTTGATTTTATCTCTGGGATTTCGAAATTTGTTGCTTGGGTGAAAACTCAAGAAATAATGGAAGATAAATACGAAAGTTCAATTGAAGAGCTGAAACAGAAAGGGTTGATTAAATGAAACAGATAACTGTCATATTATTACTTAGTATTGAAGTTCTATTTGCTCAGGATATAAACGAGAATATTTTTGGTTTTGCTACTTCAAATACCTTTACTTATTGTGATGTAAATGATACATCTTTTGTTAATAAGGTAAAAGAAATAAACCCTCAGGTATTAAGGTTCCCAGGAGGAGCTGTAGGAAATTTCTATCATTTTGGTAAAAAGGGATATGGTTTTGACTTCAATGAGATTGATAAGTATCATGATGGAAAATTTCCAAAGAGATCAAGAGGATTAGAGAATTCTAGGCATAAAAAGAGACAAGAAGCAGATTATATTGAAGACTTTATTCTTCTTGCAAATCATACAAATGCCAAAGCAGTTTTAGTAGCAAATCTATTTGTTGATAATGATGACATTCTTCTTATGATAGAAAAACTGCAGAAAAATAATATTGAAGTTATAGGTGTTGAATTAGGTAGTGAGCTCTCAAATAGAAGCTATTTTACAAAAGGATATACAATTGAAGAATATATTCTTTCATCAAAAAAATGTTCTGATAAAATAAAACATAAATATCCTAAAATAAAAACTGCAATTGTAGCAGCTCCTCTAGCAAAAAGAAAGGGGCATAGACATAATGTTTGGAATGCTAAATTAGCAGAAATGAATTTTTATGATGCTATTATTATTCATTCTTATGCAAAAGTAATAAAAGGAAAAGACCAGTATGGGCAAATGCTTTCAGAAGAAACTGAAGGTAAGAATAAAGCTGAAGCATTTGGCATTTACAAAGATAGAGCAATTAAATATTTGGCTGAAGAATACCCAAATGAGGTGCAGAAATATATTAGCTTATTTAATAAACCTATTTGGGTAACAGAGTGGAACTTGCAAATGTCAAAAACAACAGGTAACACTCTTTTGCAATCGTTATTTGTTGCACAATATTTACTTGAATTAATGAGTAATCCTAATTTATCAGCTATTGAATTAACCACTTATCACAATTTGGGAGGTAGAGATTTCTCAGGATCTATTTTTAGAAACAATAAGGAAGAAATAGAAATTCAAAGTACTTATTATCCTTTTTTAATGTTAGGAAAAATATTTGAAAATGATATTGTTAGAATTGAGAAAGAGCAATTTGAATACCAATGTTTTGATATAGAGAATAATCAGATTTTAAATTATAAGATTGATTGGAAATCTAAAGTTATTATTTGTGATGATTTTTCTGAGCAAGGTTCAACTGCATCAATAAAGTATGAGAGCCGTAATTTATTTGATAAAGCTGATGTAAATGGGGAGTTACAAATTGAATTTATTATAGATTAATGACTAAAACAAAACAAATATTTATTGTTGGTAGTAGTAGGAGTGGTACTACTATGATGGGACGGATTTTAGGTAATCATCCAAATGTTTTTACATTTAAAGAAATACATTTTTTTGGAACTATTTGGACTAATCAAACTACTAAAGTGCTTGATAAAATTGAGCAAATTAACTTGCTTTCTCGTTTGCTTTGTATTCAAGAAAATGGTTTATTTCATCAAGATAATATTTCTGATTTTAATGAGAGAGCAAATATACTGTTAGAAGGTAGAAATATGTCAAGCCCTTTAAGTGTTTATGAATTATTTTTGACAGAAATTAGCTCAGATAATAAGTGTGAAATTGCATGCGAACAAACACCTAAGAATATGTATTACTTGAGTGAGATTTTGAAATATTTCCCTGAAGCAAAAGTGATTAATATGGTAAGAGACCAAAGAGATGTTTTACTTTCTCAAAAAAATAAATGGAAGAGAAGGTTTTTAGGGGCATCAAAAATTCCTTTGTTAGAAGCGTTTAGGTCGTTTGTAAATTATCACCCTATATTAACAGCAAAGGTTTGGAATTCTTCTTTGTTGCATACTTCAATGTTTTTAAATGAAAAAAGGGTAAAGGTTGTAAAGTTTGAGGATATTTTGGCAAATGCAGAAGGTGAGGTGAAAGGAATTTGTGCTTTTTTGGATATTGATTTTCAATTTGAGATGTTAAATGTTCCTGTTGTTGGGTCTTCAACTGAGAAAGATATCAAAACTGCACGATTAATTGATGGTTCTAAGATTGAGAAGTGGAAAAAAGGTGGGTTAAATAATGCTGAAATTTATCTTTCTCAATTAATGGCTAAAAAAAGCATGTTAGCTTTTAATTATAAATTGAGAAATTTTTCATTTCCTCCAATATTGGTACTTTATTATTTGATGGTTTTCCCTGTAAAAATTGGTATAGCTTTTTTGATAAATATTAGAAGAATGGGGAGTATTGTTGAAGTAATCCGAAAAAGATTTTTTATAAAATGAAAGTAGATTTTTTTATAGTTGGAGCGCCAAAGGCAGGGACAACATCCCTTTATCATTATTTGGATGAGCATCCTCAAATTGAAATGAGCAGCCAAAAAGAACCTGACTATTTTACGGATAAGGCCCTTCAAAAGCAAGGTATGTATTATGGTAAAAACCGTATTAATACCCTTGAAAAATATCATTCACTTTTCATAGAAAAAGAAGGTGTAATTTATGGTGAAGGTAGTGTTTCGTATTTATTTTATGAAAATGCACCTAAAGATATAAAGAAATATAATCCAGATGCAAAGATTATTATTATGCTTAGAAACCCTATTGATAGGGCTTACTCTCATTATTTAATGGATTACAGGTTAGGCCTGGTAAATGATAGATTTGAGGATATAGTTA
Source organism: uncultured Flavobacteriales bacterium (assembly GCA_943788405.1). Classification (GTDB taxonomy): domain Bacteria; phylum Bacteroidota; class Bacteroidia; order Flavobacteriales; family BACL11; genus UWMA-0277. The sequence continues at coordinate 1,309,095 of CALSQD010000002.1, read as the reverse complement.
ATAAGAATTCAAAACACAAAAAGGCCAATATATTCTATCAGCAATATATTGAGGTGAGTGAATATGCTAATCAAATAAAAAGATATTTTGATGTTTTTGAAGTAGATAATATATTACTAATAGATTATGAAAATTTTAAAAATTCTGTTTCAGAAACAGTAGATACAATATATAGTTTTTTAGATGTGAGTACAGAGTTTTGTGCTAATGTAAATAAAAAGCATAATGCATTTTCAATGCCTAAAAATAAAATAATTAGATTTATCTACTCTTGGGTTTTGTTAAGGAATTTTTTGAATCTTATTTTCCCGAAATCACTAGCAAAAAAGATAAGAGTGTTGTTTTTTAAAAATGATAAAAAACCTAGATTATCAGTGAGTACTCGTCAGCAATTAAATAAATATTTCAGAAAAGATATTGAAAGCTTAGGGTTGCTTTTAGATAAAGATTTTACAAAATGGATAAAATAGGATTAGTAACAATAACTTTTAATTCTGCTGATGTATTAAAGCCGTTTTTGGATTGTGTATGGAAGCAATCACATACTAATTTAGTTCTGTATGTTATTGATAATGATTCAAATGATGATACTAACAAGATTTTGCAAGAACAAACTGATGAAAGGTTAATTGTTCTAAAAAACAATAAGAATCTTGGTGTGGCAAAAGCAAATAACCAAGGTATTGAAAAAGCTATTGCTGATGGGTGTAATCAGGTTTTAATAATCAATAATGATGTAGAGTTTGAAAAAGAGTTAATTGATAAATTAATTAAAATACAAGATGAGAAGTCATGCAGCTTAGTAACTCCCAAAATGATGTATTATGACAACCCTAATCATATTTGGTATGCTGGGAGTTGGTTTATAAAAAAGAAAGGGTATTTGCCATTGCACAGAGGAATGAAAGACTTAGATAATGGTCAGTATGATGATTGTGTTGAGGTAGAATATGCTCCTACTTGCTGCTTGTTAGCTAAAAAAGAAGTGTTTGAGGATGTTGGGATGATGGATGAAAAATACTTTGTTTATTTTGATGATACTGATTTCTCATACAGAGTTTGGAAAGATGGTAGACATAAGATGTTTTACTATCCTGAAGTAGACTTTTATCATAAAGTAGGGAGCTTAACAAAGTCATTTGTTAAGGGAGATGAAAAAGTATATAGAGGTGATTTCTTTTTACAGCAGAATACAAAAAATCATATATTATTTCTAAAAAAAATTGGAGGATTGTTTGCTAACTTATTTATTGTCTGGTTATTTTTCAAGAATAATATCCGTTTTATTATTAACCCTCAAATTAGAAAAAACTTTGCTACTTGGTGGCTGATAAATAAATCCTATTTTAAAGGCTTGTTACTGAAGTAATTTTCCGACTACTAAGCTATCAGAAAATAAATTATTCACCATTATCATACTTATAGAATCGGTAGTATGTATTGGATCGCTAAAACAATGCTTGCAATTGGTAATTGAATTTGGAAAATCGAAATCTATCACTCTCCCAATGCTCCTGACTTCTTCCTTAAATTGAATTTCTTCTTCCTCAAGGTTAAAATCAATTAATCTGTCATGAAACTCTTTGTGATGTGGAACAATAATCAAATTCAGGTTAATATTATTTTCTAAACAGTATTCGCCAACTTCTTTAAGGCGCTTTAGTATTTTATCTGGATGTCGATATTTAGAATAATGATTGGCTGCAACAGTAGTAATAGTATGCCTCCAAAATTTCTCTTTATTTGGTCTAGTATTTTTTAGAATACCAAAGAATTCATTTTTTAGGGAAAGGTATACAGTTTCAGCAATATTCCAGTTGAAAATATAGATAAATGGGTTGCGTAACATTTCTTGAACATCAGCCACTCTATTAGCATAGGCGTATTCATTGTATAAATTGAAATTTATGCCAATGATTACATTTTCTAATTCAGAATATTGGTTAGTTAACCAAAATAAATCAATAATTTCATTCAGTTTTGCAGCATTTGAATGAAGGGTATAGTAATCATCTCCAGTTAATTTTTTTAGTTGTTGTATTGGCAATCGTCTAATTCTAGAGTCTCCAATAATAACACTATTAGTAGGATGATTTTTAAAATTAATAGAGTTGTATAATAAGGAGTTTAGTTTTTGAGCAGAATTTTCTTTTGATTGTTGAGATATGACCTTACTTAAATTAAAATAATTGAATGGGTCAACAACAATAACAATACATACCCAAGCAATGATAGGGAGTATAAAAAAACTTCCTTTTCGCAATAATATTTTAAGTTCGGTATTCATCTAAAATTGGAAATATATAAAATTACTTACTTTGGAATATGGAGCTAGAAATAAAATACCAAATATTATGATATAGTAAACGGACCACCTTAGCCATTTAGGTTTGCTTTTTAATTTAATCCAAACATCTCCTCCTCTTTCATATAGGTTAAATAATTCCATAAAAATGATGAGTCCAAAAGAAATGAGTAAATCATTCATTCCTACTCCAAGACCTCTTAATTTTAATTTCATTGCTGCAAAATTAGTATAGTCTCCAATGTCAGTAAATAAATGAGTAATCACATACATTGCATCTGTAATATTGTTTGCTCTGAAGAAAATCCATGCAAAACCAGCAAGTAAAAAAGTGAAAGTTACTTGATATAACTTATGAATAGTTGTATTTCTTAGTTTCAAAAAATTTAGAATTAATTCTTTTGGTTTTGTTAAGATAATTGCACTTATTAAATAGGTTCCGTGTAATGCTCCCCATACAATAAAAGTCCAATTTGCACCATGCCAAAAACCACTTACTAAAAAGGTGATGAATAGGTTGTAATACCATTTCCATTTTACTACTTTGTTTCCTCCTAGCGGGATATATAAGTAGTCTCGGAACCAAGATGAAAGAGAAATGTGCCATCTTTTCCAAAATTCAGAAATTGATTTTGAGAAATAAGGACGCTTGAAATTTTCCATTAATTCAAATCCCATTACTCTGGCTGATCCTATTGCAATATCAGAGTATCCTGAAAAATCACAATAGATTTGAAATGTGAAAAAGATAGTGGCTACAATTAATGGAAATCCACTATAGTTATCAAGATTATTATATACACCATCAACTACTATAGCAAGTCTGTCAGCAATTACCACTTTCTTAAAAAACCCCCACATCATCTGTTGCAATCCATATCTAGCTCTTTCATAGCTAAAACTATGCTTAATAAAAAACTGGGGTAATAATCTATTGGATCTTTCAATAGGACCAGCAACTAATTGAGGGAAAAAAGATACAAAAACAGCAAATATGCCTAAATGTTTTTGTGCTTTTGTTTTACCATTATAGACATCAATAGTATAGCTTAAAGTCTGAAAAGTATAGAAAGAAATCCCTACAGGGAGTAGTACTTCAAATGCAGGGACATTATAAAAAACATTAAAATGATCAAAGAAAGATTGTACATTTTCATTGATAAAATTAAAATATTTAAAGCCAAATAATATTCCAAGATTAGACATTAAACTTAAGTATAGCCATTTTCTCTTTTTGGCTTTCTCTTTGAGTTTTTCCATTTGTTGTGCAACAAAATAATCAATTAAAGTAGAGATGATAATAAGTACAATGTACTCCACTTTCCAGCACATATAGAAATAGTAGGAGGCAATCAATAAAAGTATCCATCTTCTTTTTTGAGGTAATAAAAAAAAGATAGTAACTACAATAGGGAAGAAAATCAGAAATTGTAGAGAGTTAAATAACATTTATTTTCGTTAAAAAGCTTTAGTTTTTTGTTTACTTGTTTGCCAGCAAATATATAAATTGTTTATCATGAAAAAGATAGTATATTTGAATCCTTTAAAAAATGAATAGAAAAGTAGCAATTATAGACCCCTTAGGAGCACATGGAAGCTCTCATCACTTTTATTTGTTTGGGCAAGCTGAAGGCCTGTTAAATAATGGTGTTTCAGTTAGTTTGTATACAAATAATGAGACTGATAATCCTCAAATTAAAGGGTTAAAGTTTTTTACGTTTTATTATAATATTTTCTCTAGTAATTCTGATTTTTTAAGTGGTTTGAAATGGGTTTTTGGTTCATTATTTTCTATAATTCATGCTAGATTTACAGGTACTTCTGTTTTTCATTTTCATATTTTTTATTTTAATATACTGGTAATTTTTAATTTACTGTTAGTGAAATTACTATTTGGAAAAGTTGTGCTTACTGTTCATGATGTAAGTTCATTTGCTAATTCATCCGAATCATCAATGTTTAGTAATTTGATATATAAATTTACGGATCTAATCCTGACACATAATGAATTTTCTAAGTCAGAAATTATCAAAGGGAATGCTGAGTTATCATCTTCTATTTATATTGTTCCACATGGGAATTATACTCCTTTTATTAATATTCAAAAGGATAAAGAAACTTCTAGATGTAAGTTAAATATTCCTAATGACAAAAAGGTATTATTGTTTTTTGGTATGATAAAAAAGGTAAAAGGATTAGAGGTTTTGTTGCGTGCGTTAAAAGATGTGATTATAGAAACCCCTGATATTTTATTAGTTATTGCTGGGAAACCTTGGGAAAATGATTTTACAACTTATCAGAAAATTATTGATGAGAATGAGTTATCTAACCATTGCCTTTTGCATACAAAATTTATTGCCCATGAAGATGTTGAACATTATTATTGTGCTGCTGACCTGGTAGTTCTCCCTTACAAGAAAATATACCAAAGTGGTGTGCTTGTTATGACACTTAGCTATGGAAAACCTGCTTTAGTTTCAGATTTACCTCCATTAAAAGAAGTGGTTGCAGATATGGAAACTGCTTTTTTATTTGAAAGTGAGAATTCAACTTCTTTAGCTAAGAAGTTAAATTTAATTTTATCTGATACTGAAAAATTAGAGCAAGTGAGACAAAAAGGAGAGAATTTAATAAATATTAGATACGATTGGAATGAAATTGGAAGGCAAACTGAACAGGCCTATCAATCATTATATTAATTTGTATTTTAGCCAAAAACCTAAGTGATGAAAAGTAAAATAAATAAGTGCATTCAAAATTCTGTTGAGAATTATACGCGTGTTTTGCAAGATGATGTTTTACAAGATAATATTCAGAAAATTGTAACTACAAGTATAGCTGCTTTTAAAGCAGATAAAAAAATGTTATTGTGCGGTAATGGAGGTAGTGCTTCTGATGCACAACATATTGCAGCTGAGTTAAGCGGAAGGTTTTATACCGATCGCCCCCCTTTATATGCAGAGGCCTTACATGTAAATTCGTCATACATGACGGCTGTAGCAAATGATTATGGTTATGAGGCTACATATGCTAGGATGATTGAAGCTGCTGGAAGAGAAGGAGATATTTTAATAGGAATTTCAACTTCAGGAAACTCTCCTAATGTTGTGAAGGCAATGCAAAAAGCAAAAGAAATAGGAATGTTAACCATTGGATTTACAGGAAAAAGTGGTGGGAAAATGAAAGAAATTTGTGATATTATGATTTGTGTGCCATCAGATGATACGCCAAGAATTCAGGAAGCTCACATTTTGATTGGACATATTATTTGTCAATTGATTGAAGAGGAAATGTTTCCAAATGTATAGATTAGACACTCTTTTCCTAGACAGAGATGGTGTGATTAATGTTAAGCTAGAAGGAAGGTATGTTCAAAATACTGATGAATTTGAATTCATGCCAGGTGCAAAACAAATAATTGCTAAGCTTTCTGGAGTTTTTAAACGAATTTTAATTGTTACAAACCAGCAAGGTGTAGGGAAAGGAATAATGTCTGCTGAACAATTAGATGCTCTGCATTTATATATGAAATTGGAAATTGAAAAGAGTGGAGGGGTAATTGATAAGATTTATTATTGTCCTCATTTAGCTACAGAAAATTGTAGCTGCAGAAAACCAAGCTCTGGGATGATACAGCAAGCGTTAATTGACTTCCCAGATATAAAGAAAGGTGATTCGTACTTAATTGGTGATTCGGATAGTGATATTGAAGCAGGGAAAAAAGAACAGTTAAATACTGTAAAAGTAGATAATGAGTATACTCTTTCAAAATGGGGAGAGGAATTATTGTCTGTTATTGAATAAATATGATTAGTTTTACAAGCAAAACAAAAACAAGTGCTAAACCCTGATTTAAATATTGTATTCTCGTTTATTACCGCATTTTTAATCACTTTTGTAGTAATTCCAAAAGTTATTTTTTTTGCTGAGAAATTGAGATTGTTAGATGCTGCAGGAAAGCGTGCCTCTCATAAAGGTAGCACACCTATTTTTGGCGGTATAGCAATATTTGCAGGTATTATTTTCTCATTATTATTTTGGGCTGAATTAGAGGGAATTCAGTTCATTTTAGTAAGTTTTTTAATTGTCTTTTTTGTTGGAGTTATTGATGATTTATTGGCTTTATCTCCTAATAAAAAGCTAATAGGACAAATTATTTCCGTACTTATTTTAATTTATTTACAACACCTTGAAATAGATAATATGCATGGAGTTTTAGGGATAAATGAATTGCCAGGTTGGGTAAGTACATTATTTACGGTTTTTGTAGTTATTGTCATAACGAATGGCTTTAACTTAATTGATGGGGTAGATGGTCTTGCAGGAGGAATTGGAGTAATTTCTTCTTTCTCATTTGGTATGATTGCTCTATTTATGGGGCAAACTGATATGGCTATTATAGCCTTTACATTAATGGGGGCTTTGTTAGGCTTTTTAAAATATAATTTTCATCCTGCTAAAATATTTATGGGAGATACAGGGTCTTTAGTGGTAGGAATGATTCTTTCAGTTTTAGCAATTAATACAATTCGTTATGGTTTAGTAACTGAATCTTTCAAATTACCAAATAAAGGCCCTTTAATATCTATTGTAATTCTGGCAATTCCTTTATTTGATTCCCTTAGAGTTTTTGTGGCAAGAATAATGAAGGGACGCCATCCTTTATCTCCAGGTAGAGGCCATATACATCATGCTTTATTGAATCTAGGTTTTGGACATAAATACACAAGTATTACGTTATATATATATTCATTTTTGATTATTTGTTTGTCCTACTTTCTGTTAGAGTTAAGCCTAAATATTAGTATAGCTATATTAGCTGTAATTAGTTTTGTACTGTTATTTATACCTTTTTACATCCTTAAAATTAGGTCAAAGTAATGCGATTTTTTTCTTGTTTCTTCTTCTTTCTTGCTTTAAATTTATCGGCTCAACATTCGGGTGTTTTTTTAGGGAATAATTATTCTTCTAATTTAAATCATCTTATCTATAATGAAGGTTCAAATCATCATACTTCCTTTAAGCCGCTTATAAAATCAGATTTAAATTTTAGTGTTGATTCTGTTCTTGAAGAGCAGAATATTTCAGATTTTTCAAATTGGTATTTAAAAAAAATATTCTCAGATCATTTTGTTATTTTAAAAGGAGAAGATTATAGGGTAATTGCTTCACCAATTATTAACTTATCAAAAGGTAAGGAATTGATTGATGGTAAGAATACCTTTACAAATACAAGAGGATATATTATTGAGGGAGATTTAGGAAAAAATATTTCTTTTTTTAGTTCTTTTTCTGAGAATCAATCGATATTTCCTAATTATATGGATGCTTATATTCGTAAAAATAGAGTTGTTCCAGGACAAGGTTATGCTAGAGATTTTAAAGAAACTGGTTTTGATTATGCTATGTCATCAGGTTATGTTTCATATAGAGTAAATAAAATGTTTGTAGCTCAATTTGGGCATGGAAAACATTTTATTGGAGATGGATATCGTTCCTTATTGCTTTCAGATAACACATTTAATTATCCTTATTTAAGGCTGCAAACTACTTTTTGGAAAGTGCAATATACTAATTTGTATACTGAGTTTCAGGATATTAATTATTTCTTAAATAATGGATTAGATAATTATGATCAGATGGGCTATGCTAAAAAGTACATGTCATCTCATTATTTGAGTATTAATGCAACTAAAAAATTAAATGTCTCATTATTTGAAGCTGTAATATGGAGAATGAATCATGCGCCAGGAAGTAATGGTTTTGATGTGAATTATTTAAACCCAATTGCTATGTTACGACCATTGGAGTATTCGATTAACTCTCCTGATAATGTATTGGTTGGACTTAATACTAAATATAAATTACCCTTCTCATCTTATCTGTATGGTCAGTTGGTTTTAGATGAGTTTAGTTTGAATGATTTAAAACAGAATAATAATTTTTGGGCAAATAAGTTTGGGTATCAGTTAGGATATAAAATATTTAATGCATTTAATGTAGATAACCTTACATTGCAAGGGGAATATAACTTAGTGAGGCCATATACTTATGCTCATCATAATCCTCAACAGAATTATGCGCATTATAACCAGCCGTTAGCTCATCCTTTAGGAGCTAATTTTTCAGAATTTCTAATTCTTGCAAATTACAAATGGAAAAGATGGGAGATAGATGCAAAGCTTATTTCTGCAAAATATGGAGCTAAAATTAAGGGTGATGCTACTTCTTATGGAAATGATTTATTTATGTCTACAGGAAATTTTGCTAGTGAGTCAGGGTTTCAAAATGTAGGTGCAGGAAGGTCTTCTGATTTTGGAATTGAAATGTATCAAGGGAATTTAACAACAGTTAATCTTAAAAACTTTAATACTGCTTATATTGTTAATCCTAGAACTAATCTTAAAATAAATTTAGGAATTACATTAAGAGATTTTGAAAGTGAGGAGTCTGAAATGCAAACTCAATTTGTCAATTTTGGGATTGTAAGCGATTTGTTTAATCACTATTACGATTTTTAATGGCCTTAATTCTAGGAATAGAAACAGCTACTAAAAATTGCTCTGTTGCACTTTTTAAGGATGGTAAGCTAATAGCTGAAAAAGAGCATGTTTCTGATGGATATACACATGCTGAACAATTGAATTTATTTATTAAAGAGGTTGTTGATTCTGCTAATATTACTTTAAAAGAAATTGAAGCAGTTGCTTTGAGTATGGGGCCTGGTTCTTATACTGGGTTGCGTATTGGCACCTCAACAGCTAAAGGCTTGTGTTATGCATTAGAGGTTCCATTGTTGGCTATTTCTACCTTACAAGCTATGGCATTTGGAATGGTTGACAATGAAAGTTTAGCTATTTATTGTCCCATGATTGATGCGAGAAGAATGGAAGTTTTCTCAGCTCTATTTGATGTAAATAACAATGAAATAAGAGGTGTTCAAGCTGATGTTGTAGATGAACAAACTTATGCTAGTTTTTTGGAGAATGAAGTTATTTTCTTTGGGGATGGTGCTTTAAAATGCAAAGCAATTATTAACCACAAAAACGCTAAATTTATTGAAGGAATTAACCCTTCAGCAAAGAATTTAGGAATTTTAGCAAATGCTAAATTTGAAAAAAAGGATTTTGAAGATGTTGCTTATTTTGAGCCTTACTACTTAAAAGATTTTGTTGCAGGAAAAAAGGGAGCTTAGTCTCTTCTTTTCCTTTTTGCAGCTGCATTAAATCTTCCTTTAAAAGAACTTGAGTTTCCACTACTTCTTCTACTACTAGTTGATGATTCTCTTCTTGATGAAGATCCTCCAGAAGATCTACCTCCTCCACTTCTGTCTCTTCCACCACCACCTGAGTTGCTTCTTTTTCTATCACCACCTCCGTATGAGCGACCACCTCCGCCACCTCTGTTGCCACCACCTCTAGGTGATTTTACTCCAGGTGCTTGAGATACTTCTACATTTACTCTGTTTCCATTCCAATTTGAATCAACCATACCACTTAATATATCAGTTTCAAAGTCTTTAGGAACTTCAAAGAATGAGAATTTACGCATAATATCAATTTTCCCTACAGGGATATTTCTATTACGAGTACATTCGTTAATTAAACCTATAAGGTTATGCGCTTGCATATCTTTTTCTCTTCCTAAATTGATAAAGAATCTAGTGTGACCTGCTTCAGCATGTCCAGTTCTTTCCCCTCTATCTCCTCTTTTTCCTTTTCTGTCTCCTCTATCGTTTCTATCATTTCCTTTGCTTCCAGTAACATTTAAGTCTGGAGCATTTTTATAGAATGATAAGAAACGATTAAATTCAGCTGAAACAAAATGCTTAATTAATTCTTCTTTATCTAAGTGTGCTAATTTTTCTTCTATTGAAGGGATATATTTATCAATTTGATGATTTACATCAGTAGAAACTACTTTGTCAATTAACTTCATTAATTGAATTTGACAAATTTCATCACCATTAGGAACTTTCATAAGTGTTAGTTCACGCTTAATCATTTTCTCAATTGACTTTAGCTTTCTTCCTTCACGGCTATGCGCTATAATAATTGATGTCCCCTTGTTTCCAGCTCTACCTGTTCTCCCTGATCTATGTACATATACCTCATTATCATCAGGTAAGTTGTAGTTAATTACATGAGTTAATTCATTAATGTCAATTCCTCTAGCAGCAACATCAGTTGCTACTAAAATTTGTAATTTTCTTTTTCTGAAACGCCCCATTACATGATCTCTTTGTGCTTGAGATAGTTCCCCATGAATAGCATCTGCATTGTATCCGTCTTGCATTAATTTGTCAGCAATTTCAGCAGTTTCTCTTCTTGTGCGGCAAAATACAATTCCGTAAATATCAGGATTAACATCACAAATTCTTCTTAATGCTTTATATCTGTCACGAGCATTTACCATATAGTAATGGTGTTCTACATTTTTAGCTCCTTCATTTCTACTTGCAACCTCAATTGTTTTTGGGTTGTGCATGTAGTTTTTACTTATTCTCATCACCTCTTTAGGCATAGTTGCCGAGAATAATAAAGTTTGTTTTTCTGCAGGTGTTTCAGCTAAAATAGTATCCAAATCTTCTTTGAATCCCATGTTTAACATTTCATCAGCTTCATCTAAAACTACAAATTCAATATCTTGTAATCTAAGTGATTTTCTGTTGATTAAATCAATTACCCTTCCTGGAGTACCAACAACAATTTGCGTTCCTGATTTTAATGATTTAATTTGAGGCATGATACTTGCTCCACCATAAACAGCAGTAATTTTTAATCCTTTTGTGTATTTTGCAAATGATTCCATGTCTTTTGCAATCTGTAGGCAAAGCTCTCTTGTAGGACAAAGAATAATTGCTTGAGGTAATTTTCTTTCAACCTCAATTTTATGCAATACTGGTAACCCAAAAGCAGCAGTTTTACCTGTTCCTGTTTGTGCTAATGCAATAAGGTCGGTTTCGTTTTCCAATAAATAAGGAATTGATTCCTGTTGGATAGGTGTTGGTGTCTCAAAACCTAAATCGGTTATTGCTTTTTGAATGTTTTTATTCAGTCCTGTTTCAGAAAATGTCATGCTGTTAAATTTTTTGCAAAATTACTCTATTATTTATCATAACTACTATAATATCATACTTATCCTTTTTTTATTAACATTGCCATTTTTAAGATTTCATTAACTATTTTTGCGGACTAAAATTTTAAAGATGAGTATAGATAAGTTTTCGGATAGACATATAGGTCCTAGAGGAAATGATATTAAGGAGATGTTATCAGTAGTCAATGCGTCTTCAATTGAGCAGTTGATTAACGAAACTATTCCTGCACAAATTCATTTGGGAAGAGAGATGAATTTGCCTGATGCGCTTTCGGAAAGTCGCTTTGTAGAGCATATGAAAGGTATAGCACAGAAGAACAAAAATTATCGTTCATATATTGGAATGGGTTATTTTAATACCATACTTCCAGGTGTTATTCAAAGAAATATTTTAGAAAATCCAGGTTGGTATACGGCTTATACTCCTTATCAAGCTGAGATTGCACAAGGTAGGCTGGAAGCGTTATTAAATTACCAAACTATGGTAAGTGAGCTTACGGGAATGGAAATTGCAAATGCATCATTATTAGATGAAGGTACAGCAGCAGCTGAAGCTATGATTTTACTTTATAATAGCAGAAGTAGAAAGCAAAAAAAAGCAAATATGCTGAAGTTTTTTGTTTCAGAATTATGTTATCCTCAAACAATAGAAATTTTAAAAACGCGTGCTATTCCAATTGGTATTGAATTAGTGATAGGGAACCATGATGAAGTTGTTGTGAATGAAGATTTTTTTGGAGCAATTTTGCAATACCCTGCTAAGTATGGTGAGGTTATTAATTATTCTGCTTTTGTTTCTCAATTAAAAGAAATTGAAGTTGGGGTTGTTGCTGCTGCTGATTTGTTAAGTTTAAGTTTACTTACTCCTCCTGCTGAATGGGGGGCTGATGTGGTGGTAGGTACTACCCAAAGATTTGGAATCCCTATGGGATATGGTGGTCCTCATGCGGCTTATTTTGCAACTTTTGATAAGTACAAAAGAAGTATGCCAGGAAGGATTATTGGAGTAAGTGAGGATATGGATGGGAATAGAGCGCTTAGAATGGCTTTACAAACAAGAGAGCAACATATTAAGAGGGAGAAAGCAACTTCAAATATTTGTACTGCTCAGGTACTATTGGCAGTTATGGCAAGTATGTATGGGGTGTATCATGGTGCTGAAGGGTTAAGAGGGATGAGTAAAAATATTCATTCTTTAACAGCTACTTTGGCTGAAGGATTAACTCAGTTAGGTTATCATCAGTTAAATCCAATCTACTTTGATACTTTAAAAATATCAGTTGGAAATGTTTCTATGGAAAACATAAAAACTTATGCTGAGGATGCAAAAATCAACTTTAATTATATTAATGATGATATGCTTTCTATAAGTATTGATGAAAAAGATGACTTGAGTAATATCAATGATATTTTAGAAGTGTTTGCAAAAAGTTGTAATCATTCTGATTCTGAGGATTTAATACAAGAAGTGTTAGGAGGTGATTATACTGAGGCAACTGCAAGAATTCCTGATGAGCTTTATCGTACTTCTGCTTTTATGCAGCATGAAGTATTTAATAAGTATCATTCTGAAACAGATATGATGCGTTATATTAAAAGTTTAGAGAATAAAGATTTATCGTTAACGCATTCAATGATTCCGTTAGGTTCATGTACTATGAAGCTAAATGCAGCTTCTGAATTGTTTCCATTAAGTTGGTCAGAATTTGGAAATTTACATCCTTTTGCCCCTGCACATCAGGCTAGAGGTTACCATATTATGTTTCATGAATTAGAGGAGATGTTATGTGAAATTACAGGTTTTGATGCAATGAGTTTGCAACCAAATTCTGGTGCGCAAGGTGAATTTGCTGGATTAATGGTGATTAGAGCTTATCATGAAAGTAGAGGTGATGAGCATAGAAATATTTGTTTAATTCCTTCATCTGCTCATGGTACAAATCCTGCATCAGCAGTTATGGCAGGAATGAAAGTAGTGGTTACGCCTTGTGATGAAAATGGAAATATTGATGTAGCTGCTTTAAGAGAAAAAGCAGAGGAGTATAAAGAAAATCTTTCTGCTTTAATGGTAACTTATCCATCTACACATGGAGTGTATGAAGAGGCAATTATGGAGATTACTCAAATTATTCATGATAATGGTGGGCAAGTATATATGGATGGCGCAAATATGAATGCACAAGTAGGGGTTACAAATCCTGCAATTATCGGTGCTGATGTTTGTCACTTAAATTTACATAAAACATTTGCTATTCCTCATGGTGGAGGTGGTCCTGGAATGGGTCCTATTGGTGTGGTGGAGCATTTAAAGCCATTCTTACCAAATAGTCCTTTAGTTAAAATTGGAGGTGATAACGGAATGTCTATATCTTCTGCTCCTTGGGGGAGTGCATTGGTGCTATCTATTTCTTATGCTTATATTAAAATGTTGGGAACAGCTGGTTTAAAAGCTTCTACCGAAACAGCAATTTTAAATGCTAATTATATTAAAGAAAAACTGGCTAATCATTTTGACATATTATATACTGGAGACAATAACAGAGTGGCTCATGAAATGATTGTTGATTTCAGAATGTTTAAAAAAGATGGTATTGAAGTGGTTGATGTTGCCAAGCGATTGATGGATTATGGATTCCATGCTCCTACTGTTTCTTTTCCTGTTGCTGGGACTTTAATGATAGAGCCAACTGAGAGTGAAAGTAAAGAAGAATTAGATCGTTTTTGTGATGCTATGATTAGCATAAAATCAGAAATAGATGAAGTAGTGACTGGTACAGTTATTCCTGAAAATAGTGTACTTAAGAATGCGCCACATACTATGAATTTGGCAGTAAATGATGAGTGGAATTTTAACTATTCAAGACAAAAAGCAGTATATCCATTGCAATGGGTAAAGAATAAAAAATTCTGGCCATCAGTAAGGAGGGTTAATAATGCTTTTGGAGATAGAAACTTAATTTGTTCTTGTGCTCCTATTTCTGATTATGTTGAGTAGATAAGATTTGTAAAGCTAAGAGATATTTTGTCCGATATATTTCGTATATTTGACGCCTAATTTTATAAATAAAACAAAACAAAAAATGAAAAAGATTTTACTTTCAGCTTGTGCTATTTTAGTTGCTTCAGCAACTTTTGCACAGCAAGCGAATGTGGCAGAAATGCCAAGAGAAGATGCTGCAAAGTATGTAGCAAATGTTACTCCTGCAATTGCAACGTCAACTAGTACGGCAGTAGCTCCATTTTTTACTAATGATTTTTCCAATACTAATGATTGGACTCCTTTTGATGCTATTAATGGTGGTTTACAAAATTGGGTAGTAGGTACAGCTGGACCGACTGGATCTTTTTCTAGTGGTATGGGTGCTATTGCTTCAACAACTGCTGCTAATGGTTTTGCCTTGTATGATTCTGATGCTTTAGGTACTTCTGCAACAAACCAACAAGATGCAACTCTTACTTATAATGGTACTGTTGACTGTTCAGCATATACTTTTGTGAACATTAATTTTGAGTCTTCACATAGGAAGTTCCAAGATTCTGTATTTGTTGAAGTTTCTAATGATGGGTGGCTTACTTTTGAAAGGTTTGAAGTACATGCTTCACAAGCTGTAAATGATGCCTCTACAAACCCTGAGTTTGTATCTGTAAATATTTCAACTGTAGCAGGAAATCAAGCTTCAGTTTCTTTCCGTTTTCATTATGAAGGACAATGGGATTACGCTTGGATGGTTGATGATGTTAACTTTACTGAAACTCCTGATAATTTAATGGATATTGATAATGCTGTTACTGGTGGTTATTGGATTGATTATCAAAATTACTCTGCTTCTGGTTATACTAATATTATTGGTTTGGACTATAGTGTGATTCCTGTTGCTCAAGTTGCTGTTCGTCCATTTTCTTGTGAGGCTGTAATTAAAAATATAGGTATTTCATCACAGTCGGCAGTTTTAAAATATAATGTTACAGGTTCAGCAACTTATTCAGGTTCTTCAATTGCTACTGTTTTAGCTAGTTCGGATTTAGTTACAGTTGCTGCTACTCCAACTTTTAGCCCAGGTGTTGGTATTTATGCTGTTGAAATGTGGGCTGAAGCTGATTCGGCAGGTGCAGGTGTAGTCACTACTTTATCTGATATTGAAACAAGAAATGTAGAAGTTTCACAGTATTTATATGGTAAAGATTTAGGAGCTGCAGAACAATCGGGGTCTCGTGTTATTGGTGGTCCAGATGATCAGAATCAAATTACTACAAGGTTTGAAATTTATGCAAATGCTGATTTACATTCTTTACGTATATTTATTGATGCAGATGCAACTGTAGGAGCAAAGATTTATGCAGTAATTTATGAATCTGATAGTACAGCATCAAATGGTCTTTTTCCTTTGGTGGAATCAGATGATTATACGTTAACTGCACAGGATATCAACAATTGGGTAGATGTTCCTTTTACAAGTCCAATCCCTCTATTTGCTGGTTATGCTTATGAGTTTGGAGTTGGTGGTTATCAACATCCAACAGAAATTTCAAGAGTTGGTACAACAGCAAATCCTGCTTTGTATAATGGTGAACATAGTCTTTTTGATGTAACAGGAATATCCTTAGATGCAAACGGACAGCCAGTTGGACAGCCAACTTGGTATTATATAACTACTACACCTATGGTTAGGATGAATTTTGAGATAGCAACTGCTATTACAGAGGCTAGTGCTTCAGTTTTTGACATTTACCCTAATCCTTCATTGGGTTCATTTACTATTTTTTTAGAAGAAGCGGGTGAGTTTAGTGTTTCTGTGATTAATGTTTTAGGTCAAACTGTTTATACGGAGGTTATCACTAATACTTTAACTAAGGTTGATTTAACAGGTGTCAGTAAAGGTGTTTATACTGTTGAGCTAAACGCAGGAGATTTTCGTTATACTGAAAAGTTAATTATTGAATAATTAAAATAATTGAGTGAATAAGAGCCCGGATTTTCCGGGTTTTTTTTTTGTTTATTTTTTTATACATTTACACACTTAATATATAAAAAATTATAAAATGAAAAAAATTTACATTTCAGTTTGCACATTAGCTATTTCTCTTAGCTCTATAGCTCAAACTTCTTTGGAAACTCTTACTGATGCAAAAGGTAAAAAGTCTCATAGAACAACTTTAACAAATGTAGAGAAATCAGCTCCTTTCTGGTCTGAAGATTTTGCAAATGGAATTCCAACTACTTGGACAAACTCTACTGCCCCTTGGGTATATAGAGGAACTTCAACATCTCCAAATAATACAGTAGGTGGTCAGGGAGCTTATTCAGGAATAAACAACTCTCCAGCTAGTAATAGTCCAATTGCTTCAGCAACAGCAGCTAATGGCTTTATTATTTTTGATTCGGACTTTTATGATAATAATGGTACACCAGGAGCATTTGGAACAGGAATGTATCCTACACCTCATAATGGAGATTTGAGGACTGATATGATAGATATGTCATCTTATGCTGATGTAATGTTAACTTTTAATTCCTACTACAGAACATTTGCTGGCCAAGCTTTTGTTGATTTCTATGTTGCAGGTGTTTTTGTAGAAAGGGTACAGGTGCATGCGAATATTGCCGTAAATGATGCTACTTTTATGGATGAAATAGCATTAGTAAGAGTTCCTTTTAGTGTTGTGGGGAATTCAGATGTTCAAATGAGTTTTGTATTTGAGGGGTCCACAAATTCTAATAATGGTTTTACTGGCTATTATTTTTGGCAGATTGATGATTTAACTTTAGCTGAAACTCCAGCAAACATTATTGAAGTTGAGGATGTTGTTGTTGGAGGTTTCTGGATGGATTACGCAAACTATTCAGGTTCAGGTTTTAATGGGATTGTTGGATTAGACTATACTGTTACTCCAACATCTCAATTAGCAAATCATCCTTATGTTATTGAGGGTGTTTTAAGAAACTCAGGGGCTTCTGACCAAGCATCTATTTTGAGGTATGAGGCATTTGGATCAGGGACTTATTCAGGAGCTTCTGCTTCAACTTCTGTTCTTGCTCTTTCCCCTACAAATACTATTGATTCAGTGGTTGTAACAACTACTCCATCTTTATCTCCTGCTATTGGAGGTTATGGGCTTGCTATTTGGGGAGAATCTGATTCTTCAGGTGTAATTACAACTGTTTCAGATACAACATATAAGATGATTGAGATCTCAGAATATATCTATGCTAAAGACTTAGGAGAAGCAAATTCGAATAACTCATGGATTCTTGGTGGTCCTGGTGATCAGTGGCATTTTACAACACGATTTGAGATGTATGCTGACGAGGCGCTTAGCGCATTAAGAGTATATATCACAGATGAATCTGTTATTGGCAGTAAAGTAAAAGCAATATTGTATGAGTTAGATACAAATGTTGCTGCTGCTTCAGGAGGTGTGGTGCTTTTAGATGAATCTGACAATTATACGATTACATCTAATGATTTGGGTTCATGGGTTGATATTCCATTTGTTAGTCCTATAAATTTGTTTAATGGTTATGCTTATGAATTTGGGATAGCAGGATTTCAACATCCTACTGATAGTGTTTATATTGGCACAACAGATAATTCTTTATATAATGGAGAACACTCATTATTTGATGAGTTTGGTTTAAATCCAAATGACCCTGCAAATTTAGGAACACCAACATGGTATTATCTTACAAGAGCACCAATGGTTCGTATGAATTTTGATCCAACATTGATAGCAGGAGTTTCTGATGTTAAGCAAAATGTATTTAATACTTTCCCTAACCCAACAAATGGTATTTTTACTATTGAGTTAGAAGCAAACAAAAAGTATGATGTAACTGTTAATAATGCTATAGGTCAAACAGTTATTTCAACTACAACTAGAGGAATGAATACTACTATTGATTTATCAAAATTTGGCAAAGGAGTTTATACAGTAGAACTGAAGAATAATAATTCTGCTTATGTAGAGAAAGTTATTGTTGAATAATTTTCAAATAATATAAATACCAAAAAACCCACTCGTTAGAGTGGGTTTTTTTTTAAAGTGGTGCTACCAAGATTCGAACTAGGGACACATGGATTTTCAGTCCATTGCTCTACCAACTGAGCTATAGCACCAACTAAAATGGGCTGCAAATTTAATTCTTTTTTTTAGTTAAAGAAATTTTTAGGCTAAATCATCATATCGCATTGTAATTTTATATTTTTGACAAAAATTCACATTCTCTGAAACTAATTATTGACATAGGAAATACTGCAGTAAAAACTGCTTTGTTTGAAGATAAACAGCTGATTATCTCTTCTGTTTTAAGCGATTGTACCTTGCAAAATATGGTTAATTTTGTAGGGGAACATATTGTGTCAAGTGCTATTATTTCATCTGTAAAGGAACTTAATGTGGAAGTTGAAAAGATAATTCAACATTTGAATGCTCTTTTTTTAGATGAAAAAACGCCTTTGCCAATAACGATTGATTATGAAACACCAAATACTTTAGGAAAAGATAGAATTGCGGCTGTTGTAGGTGCTTCAGCTCTATTTCCAAAGCAAGATGTATTAGTGTTTGATGCAGGAACTTGTTTAACAATTGACTTTATCAGTAAGGACAAAATATATAAAGGTGGACGAATTTCTCCAGGAATTGAAATGCGTTATAAAGCTCTTCATCAGTTTACAGGTAAATTGCCTTTGTGTGAGTTTTCAGAAAGGAGTATGTTTATGGGGAAAGATACAGAGTCCTCAATTATAAGTGGTGTACAGCAAGGTATTTTAGCAGAAGTACAAGAAATAATTAAAGTGTATAAAATGGAAAATAAAGAGGTGATAATTGCCGTTACAGGTGGAGATTGTTTTTTCTTTGAAAAGGAATTAAAAAGTAGCATATTTGCAAATCCATTTTTAGTAATGGAAGGATTAAATGAAATTTTAGATTATAATGAATAAATTAAAAAGTTTAGTAGCAGTTTTCTGTATTGTATTTTCAATTACTGCTACTGCACAGTTAGGAACAAGTTCACCTTATTCTCGTTTTGGATTAGGAGATTTACAAGGAAATGTTTTTCCAGAATATAATGCTTTAGGAAGTGGAGTTACGGCATTGAGTAATTCAAAGAGTGTTAATCCATTCAACCCTGCAAGTTATACTTCTTTTCGTCCAAATTCTTTTTTGTTTTCAACTGGAGGCTTGCATAAAACAACTAAAATTCAGAATTCTACTGATAAGCAAGTTGCAAATAATTCAGCTTTTAGTCATTTGACAATTGCTTTTCCAATTAACAGAAAATTAGGAGCAAGTATAGGGATGTTGCCTTATAGTAATATAGGGTACATATTAAATGCTAGAGATGATGTTGCAAATGCAGATATGATTTACTCAGGAGATGGAGGGATAAGTAAGGTTTATTTTGGAGGTGCTTACGAGCCTTTTAAAGGCTTTTCTGTAGGAATGAATGCTTCTTATTTGTTTGGAGGATTAAACAGAAGAAAAAACTTGAATTTTGATGATAAATCTTTTCTTGATTCTCGTTCTAATTCTAGCATAAATTTGAAAGGATATTACTATGAGTTAGGAATGATGTATAAAAAGCAATTAGCTGATGCAAAGGAAGTTTCCTTTGGTTTAACGGCTAATAATAACTCAAGCATCCGAGCAAAGCGAACAAATATTGTTGAAACTATTTCTGGAGCTAATGAAATTGTAAAGGATACTGCACTCAGTTCAGTTGAGTGGGGGGATATTAATTTGCCACAGTATATAAGTGCAGGGCTAAGTTATCGTAATGGTAAAAAATGGCTTTTAGTTGCAGATTATAGTATGCAAAATTGGGCTGATTTTAGTTTGCTAGGTGAGAGTGATGATTTAGAGAATAGCACTCGTCTTTCAGGTGGGTTGCAATATACTCCAGAATTTAATTCTGTAACAAAGTATTATAAAAGAATGCAGTACCGTTTAGGTGCAGCTTATAGCAATACGCCTTTAATGCTTAATGATACTCAATTAAAGGAAATGAGTGTAAGTATTGGCTTTGGTATCCCTGTTAGGAAATCAAGAACAAAATATGATGTTTCTCTTACTTTAGGACAAAGAGGAACAACTGATAATAATTTAATAAAGGAAAAGTTTTTAAGGTTTGGTTTAAGTGTGTCTTATGATGGAATCTGGTTTGTAAAACGAAAATATGATTAATAAAATGATGAAAAAAATATTAGTTTTAGTAGTAGCAATAGTAACAGTTATTAGTGTAAATGCACAAGGTAAGTTTGGGGCTGATGAACAAAAATGTAAGGAAAACTTATCTATGTTTCGTGAGTATTACAAGCAAAAAAACTATCCTGATGCTTTAAAACCATGGAGGTGGACTTATGTGAATTGCCCAGCTGCAAGTGGTAATATTTATAAGAATGGACCAAAAATTATAAAGGAAAGAATGAAGGTTGATAAAGCAAATAGAGCTGCTTATATTGATACTTTAATGATGATTTTTGACCAAAGAATTCAATATTTTGGTAAAGAAGGTTATGTGTTAGGGCTTAAAGGTTATGAATTAATTGGAGTGGATAAAAAAAGAAGTGAAGAAGCCTTAGGCTATTTGCAAAAATCAATTGATTTAGATGGAAATAATTCAAGTGTACAAGCAGTATATGGTTATATTAAAGCTGTTGTAAATCTTGAGAAATCAGTAATAAAAGAAAAAGTTGATGTACTAAATGCTTATGCAGTAGTTTCTGAAATTATTGATTACAATATAGTGAATGAAACTAAAATGGCTAAGAATTTTATGAAGTACTCAGTAAAAATTGAGGACTTGTTTACTCCCTATGCTAATTGTGATGATTTAGTGGCACTTTTCTCTTCAAAATTTGACCCTTTAACTGAGGATATTTCTTTTTTAAATAGAGTAACCAAAGTATTAGAAGATAAAAAATGTAGTTCTTATCAATTATTTTTTGATGCTTCTAGTAGGTTGTATGAACTAGATCCTTCTGCTTCTTCAGCTGATAAAATGGCTAAGATGAGTATTGCAAAAGGAAAATCAGCTGATGCTATTTCATTTGCTAAAAAGGCAATTGAGATGGAGGAAGATGGAAATCAAAAGGCAATTTATTATTTAGGTTTGGCTGATGCTTATCGTAATTCAGGTTCTTTTGCTTCTGCTAGAAATGCTGTGTATAGTGCTTTGGAGCTTAGAAGTGGTTGGGGTGAAGCATATATGAATTTAGGAAATATCTATATTGCAGGTGCAAAAAGTTGTGCTGGCGATTTTGAAAAATCTACTGTGTATTGGGTAGCGGTTGATGCTTTTAGTAAAGCTCGTGCTGATGAAGATACTAAAGAAAGAGCAAGTAAAAGTATTAACACTTATTCCAAGTATTTTCCTACTAAGGAAACTTGTTTCTTTAATGGTGTAGAGGCTGGGAAATCCCATACAGTTGCTTGTTGGATTAATAAAGCAACTACTGCTCGTACTAGTGACTAAACGAAAACTATGCGTTTATTAATTTTATTTTCGGTGGTTTTAATTTCGTGTACTAACGACCCTAAGTTGGTAAAAGAGTTTGTGAGTGATAAGCAGCAAGCAATTGAACAAATAAAGGGTGCTGAGTTATTACATACTGAAAACGGAAAGATAAAAGTAAAGATAGTTGCAGGTAAAATTGAACGATTTCAAAACAGTCAGCCTCAACTTATTTTTTCTGATCAAATGGAAGTTTATTTTTACAATGATTCTTCTTATTTGCAATCTACATTAAAAGCAGATAATGCTTCAATTGATGAAGAAACAAAAATTATGATAGCTCAAAATAATGTTGAGCTTATCAGTAATGATGATAAAAAACTAGAAACTCAAGAATTAGTTTGGGATGAAAAACAAGATAGAATTTATACCGATAAAAAAGTAAAAATAACAACAGGAAAGGAAGTTGTTTATGGTGAGGGCTTTACCTCAAACCCTGACTTTACAAAATATGAAATCACTAAAATTCATGGAACTTTTGATTTTGAACCTGAAACAAATTAAGTTTTAGTATTTTTACACATATGCTAATATCTCTTGCTGCTGTTACTCTTTTCTTTTCTGCATTTTTCTCTGGAGTAGAAATTGCTTTTATTTCTGCCAATAAATTAAAGTTGGAACTGGATAAAAAAATAGGAAAATTCCCTGCTAATATCATTGCTTATTTTTCTAAAAATGAATCCGATTTTATTACCACTATGTTGGTAGGAAATAATATTTCCTTAGTAGTATATGGTATTGTTATGACTCAAATTCTTACTCCACCTATTGCAGATTATTTGCATTCGGATGTTGCGCTTTTATTTGTACAAACTATCATTACTACTTTAATTGTTTTGGTTACTGCAGAGTTTTTACCAAAGGCAATTTTTAGGATTTACCCTAATCAAATATTAAGGGCATTTTCACTTCCTATTTGGTTGTTTTTTGTGCTGTTTCGTCCGGTTGCTTTGCTGATGCTCTATTTATCCAAAGTGGTTTTAAAGTATTTGTTAGGGCAAAAAATGGAAGAAGGAAAACAGGTTTTTGGTAAAACTGATTTGGATGAATATTTGAGTAATGTAAAGTCAGCTGAAGGAGTAGAGGATAGCAGAGTTGAGGTTGAAATGCTGCAAAATGTATTGGATTTGACCGATAAGAAATTGCGTGAATGTATGATTCCAAGAACTGATATAATAGCCATGGATATGTTAGCTCCTATTGAAGAAATTAAGGATAAATTTATAGCTACTAAACTGTCTAAAATACTAATCTACAAAGGAAATATCGATAAGGTAATTGGTTATGTTCATTCATCTGATTTGTTTAGAAATCCTAAAAATGTACGCTCTATTTTATTGCCTATTCCTTTCGTTCCTGAGAGTATGTCAGCAATGCAGTTGCTTACTCAGTTTATTGATAGCAATAAAGGAATTGCTTTAGTGGTGGATGAATTTGGAGGTACTTCCGGTATGCTAACTATTGAGGATGTTACTGAAGAAATTGTAGGGGAAATAGTAGATGAACATGATGTAGAAGAAAAAACTGATAAGCAGTTGAGTGAAAATAGGTTTCAGCTTTCTGCTCGTTTGGATATTGATCAGATGAATAAAAAATATAATTTAACATTACCTGAATCGGATGAGTACGAAACAATAGCAGGTTTAATCTTACATCACTTAGCAGAAATTCCAAAAAAAGATGATGTAATATCACTTGAAGAATATCGGTTTACAATCATAAAAGTAAACGATACAGCAATACAAGAAGTGCAATTGGAGGTGCTTACTAGATAAGAAATAGGGGTCTTTTCTATTTTCATTTATTAAATAACAATTGTATATTCGCCAACTTTAATAAAACAAAAACGAATGGCAACACTAGGAAAAATTAGAAATAGATCAGGATTATTATTAGCTGTTATTGGAATAGCAATGTTAGCTTTTATCCTTGGCGATTTTATGCAGTCAACAAGATCAGGTGGAGGTGGTAGTATTTATGTAGGAGAAGTATTGGGGGAGGATGTAATGCGCCAAGCTTATGAGGTAAAAGTTGAGGAAGGAATTAATAATTGGAAACAACAAAATCCACAGAGTGTACTTAACCAAACAACTACAGCTCAAATTAGATCTCAAATTTGGGATCAATATGTAAGAGAGTTAGTGATGAATAATGAATATTCAAAATTAGGAATTGATGTTTCTGATGATGAGTTCTTTGAATTATTACAAGGAGTAAATGTGCACCCTGAAATATCTAAAGTGCCATCTTTTCAAGACCCAAATACGGGTCAGTTTGATAGAACAAAAGTATTAGGTTATTTAAAGCAAATTGATCAAGATCCAACAGGTGAAGCGCGTACAAGATGGGTTGGTTTTCAAAAATACTTAATTGGTTTAATCAAGACTTCAAAATACAATGCATTAGTTGCTAAAGCAATGTATGTAACGGGTGAAGAAGCTAAGATAAACTTTAATGAAAATTCACAAAATGTTACTTTTAACTATGTAGCTATTCCATTTTCTTCAGTAGCTGATAGTCTAGTTACTCCTACTGAAAGTGAGATTAAAACTTATTATACAAATCATAAAGCAAACTATGAGCAAGAAGCTTCAAAGGATGTTGATTTTGTAGTGTTTTCAGTAACACCTTCTGTTGAGGATGATGCAACTACTAAATCATCAATTGAAGCTTTAAAAGCTGATTTTGCTATTTATGAAGATTATGATTTAATGGCCAGAAGAAATTCTGACAATACAAATGCTCGTTTTACATTTGCAACTAAGGATGAATTACAAGATCCTAAATGGGCTGATTTATTTGATGCAAAAGAAGGAACAGTTATTGGGCCTTACCTTTCAGGACAAGGTGTTTATCGTATTGCAAAATTAGCAGTTGCTCAAAACAGACCTGATTCTGTTGAGGCTCGTCATATCTTAATTGCACCAACTCAAACTATGAGTATAGATTCAGTAAATATTAGAATTGAGGCAATAAAAAAACAAGTTGAAGCAGGTGCTGACTTTGGTGTTTTAGCGCAAAAGAATTCTGAAGATAAAGGTTCAGCAATTAAAGGTGGTGATTTAGGTTGGTTCTCTGAAGGTGCAATGGTAGATGAGTTTAATGAGGCTTGCTTTACTTCTAAAAGGGGAGATTTAAGTGTAGTTACTTCTCAGTTTGGAGTTCATCTTATTGAGGTAACTAAAACAAGTAGAGCAGTGCCAAAAGTAAAAATTGCTTTTATTGATAGAAATGTAGAGCCAAGTACTGAAAC
Source organism: uncultured Flavobacteriales bacterium (assembly GCA_943788405.1). Lineage (GTDB taxonomy): Bacteria > Bacteroidota > Bacteroidia > Flavobacteriales > BACL11 > UWMA-0277. The sequence continues at coordinate 1,283,925 of CALSQD010000002.1, read as the reverse complement.
TTTTAATACTTATTATTCGCAAGCAGCACAATTTGCTGGTAAAATATTAAATGATGGGATCGCTTTTGACTCTTTAATTGCTCAACAAAATTTAGTAAAAAGAAGTGATAGTAAAGTTGCTACTGATAAACAAAGTATTGCTGGTTTGCCAAACTCAAGAGAGATGGTAAGATGGATGAATGAAGCTAGTGTAGGTACAGTTTCTGAAGTATTTCAGTTTGAAAATTCTTATGTAGTGGCTTACTTAACTAAAAGTTATGCTGAAGGGACTACTGCTTTAGAAGATATTGAAGAACAAATTTCTGCTTTAGTGTTAAGTGAGAAGAAAGGTGCACACATTAGTGGCGCTATATCTGGAACTGATTTAGCTACTATTGCTACTAATAATGGACAGACTGTTGTAAATGCACAAAGAGCTAATTTAGCTAGTTTGAGTTTACAAGGTATTGGTTATGACCCTGAATTAGTAGGTTCTATTTTTGGAACAGCTGTTGGTTCTATTTCTACTCCTATTGCTGGTAATAATGCTGTTTATATTGTTGAAGTTACTGCAAAAGATGATGCTAAAACTGCTGGAGACTTCACACAACAAAAGGAAGAAGTACAAAAAGGAGCAGCTGCTTATGCAAATGGTGCTGCTTATAAAGTGTTAAACACTGAGGCTGATGTAAAAGATAATCGTTCAGATTTCTACTAGTCAGCTCTTTTAAAAGAACACTAAAATGCTCAGCCGCAAGGTTGGGCATTTTTTTTTATCTCAAAATTTGTAAGCGGTAAGAATCTAAATTTAGGAAGATAAAGAGTAGGATAGTAAATCCGATTAAGGAAGACCCTCCATAGCTAATAAAAGGCAAGGGAATCCCAATTACGGGTAGTAAGCCAATAGTCATACCAATATTAATTACTAAGTGCATAAAAAGGATAGTGGCTACACTATAACCGTAAATTCTACTAAAGTTGGACCTTTGGCGTTCTGCTAAAAAAAGAACTCTAAATAGTAAGCCAACAAATAAAGCCATAAAAAATAGACTACCTAGGAATCCCCACTCTTCCCCAATAGTACAGAAAATAAAATCAGTACTTTGTTCAGGTACAAAATCAAATCGGGTTTGTGTTCCATTCAAAAATCCTTTTCCACTAAACCCTCCTGAACCAATTGCAATTTTTGACTGAATTAAATTGTACCCTGCTCCGTGTGGGTCAAATTCTTTTCCTAATAAAATATTTATTCTTTTTCTTTGGTGTGGTGCTAGTACATCATTAAATATATAGTCAACACTGAAAATAAAAGTTGTACAAGTAATAAGTACTCCTAAAATAAGTAAAAATTCTTTCTTTTTTCTTCTGGAAAATAAATAGATAAGTACTGCAATAGCGGAAATCAGGCTAAGGAGTATAGTTTTTTCAACTACTAAGGTGAGTACAAATAGTATAGCTATTATTAGTCCGAAAATTAAAATGTTGCCAGATAAACCTTCACGATATAAAACTAATACAAAGGCTGCATAAACTAGTGCTGTACCTAAGTCGTTTTGTAAAATAATCAGTAAAAATGGGAGTATGATAATTGCATATGTTTTGAGTTTGTCTTGTAAAGAAATACGCTTTACATGCAGGCTGTTGTAGTATTTTGCAAGCGCAAGTGCTGTGGTAAACTTGGCAAACTCTGATGGCTGAAATTTAAAATTTCCAAGTTCAAACCAGGATGTAGCTCCACCAGTGATACCTCCCTTAAAGAGTACTCCAATTAGTAATAAGATTATTGCAATATAAAATAGATAGGAAAGCGAGAAGTAGAATTTCCAGTCAATAATAAGTGTTAAAAATGCTACAAAGGAAGCGATACAAATAAAAAGCATTTGCTTTCCGTACCTAGTGCTAAAGTCAAGTGCAAAAGCTGTATCCTCATTGTATTGTGATGCGTAAATATTTATCCATCCAAAAAGCATAAGTATAGCATAAAGTAAAATGCTTACTTTGTCAATATTGGCGAATATATTTTTTGCGGCTCTCATTATTTTACTATTAAATTACCGTTTAATATAAATTGTTCTTGTGCTTTGTTGCTAGTTTTTCTTTTTAAATATTTTTCTATCATTAATGAAGCGATTGGTGCAGCCCAAGTTGATCCCCATCCTCCATTTTCAACATAAACTGCTATTGCTATTGTAGGATTTTCTTTAGGTGCAAAGGCAATAAAAATAGAATGGTCTTCTCCATGTGGGTTTTGTGCAGTACCTGTTTTTCCACAAATTATATAGTCAGAAATTTTACAATTTTGTGCAGTTCCATTTTTCCCTTCAATTACTTGCTCCATTCCCTCAATTATAGGCGTAAAATATTTTTCATCAATGCTACAATATTTTCTAGTTGTAAAGTTGCTATCAATACTTAGTTCGCCAGATACTTCTTTAATGATATGTGGTGTGTAATAAAACCCTCTATTAGCAAGTATCGCAGTCATGTTTGCCATTTGTATTGGGGTTAGTAGTAGTTCTCCTTGCCCAATTGACATGGAAATAATAGTATTAGCATTCCAACTTCCTCTATAAAGCTTATCAAAGTATGATGATTTAGGTAGTTTTCCAGGGCTACCTGTTGTAAAATCATTATTCATGAAATTACCTATTCCAAAGCTTGATACATGGCTATACCAGTTATCATAAGCTTCAATTGTTGAATTAAAACGACTAAAGTATTTGTCATAAGTACTGCAAAAATAGGCATTGCAGGAAATTTCAATCCCTTTTATCAAGTCAAGCGGATTTTGATGTGGATGACATCCTACATGTTTATCTCTTCCATAATTATATCCATCATCTCCATTACAGCTAAAAGAAGTGCTTTTTCTGATTGCTCCTTCTTGCAAAGCAATAAGTCCATTTATGAGTTTAAAGGTTGAGCCGGGAGGGTAAGTTCCTTGCAAGGCTCTATTAAACAAAGGCTTGTTTTCATCTTTTGATAAAATACTGTAGTTATCTGATCGTTTTCTACCAATTAATAAATTAGGATTGTAAGTTGGTGCAGAAACCAAAGAAAGAATTTCACCTGATGAGGGTTCAATTGCTACAATTGCACCAATCTTATTCTGCATTAGCAGTTCACCATATTCTTGCAATTCAATATCAATAGTTGAGGTTAAAGTGCTGCCTGGAATAGGTAAGGTGTCAAATTTTCCCTCTTGGAACTTTCCTTGATCACGATTATGCACATCTACCAATTTTATAGCCATTCCTTTTGTGCCTCTTAGCTGTTTCTCGTATGCTGCTTCTACACCACTTACCCCTGACAAATCACCTTTAGTATAATAGGGGTCTTCCTTAGTTTTGAGTAAATTTACTTCTCCTAAATATCCAATTAAGTGTGTGGCAACATTGGTTGGGTAATTCCTCATGGTGAGTTTACGCAAATAAAATCCTGGAAATTGAAATAATTTTTCTGATAAAGTGCTTGAGTTTTCTAAACTAATATGTTTAATGAAAACACTCTCCTTATAGCCAGAGTAATCAGCAGCCTTTTTGTATTTTTTGATGAATTCTTCCTTAGTAATAGATGTGAGGTTACAAAATGCTAGGGTGTCAATTGTTTTACCCTTTAGCTCTCTTGGAATAATCATGAGGTCATAAGCAGGAACATTTGCTACAATTAAATTACTATCTCTATCGTATATTAATCCTCTTACAGCTTCTTGCACATCATAACGAAATACATTGTTGTTAGCAGAAAACTTGTAATTATCATTTACTACTTGAATGTAGAAAAGCTTAGTGATAAATATAATCGCAATTAACAGAAAAATACCAGCAATAACTCTATGTCTGCTTTTATACTGTTTCATTATTTATCTCTTTGAAATAATTGGGTAATGAGTATAATAATTAGTGTTGCTACTGAGCTTGCTAATATTTTTCCAAAAAGTGCAAAGTTAAAGCTAAGGTGTTCAGTAATAAATAGGCAACTATTATGTATCAGAATTAAAAAAATAGAAAATGTAATATAGGATTTGTATCCCACTTTTTGCAATGTAATTTCATCTGTATCTCCAAGTATATTATGTGGGATAGTTATTTTGCTAATAATAGGTTTTATAAAAGCAGTTAAAATAGTTGCAGTAGAATGAAAACCTAAACTTCCTGAAGAAATATCAACTGAAAACCCTAACAAAAAGGCATAGATTAATAAAAACCATTTTGGTGTTTTTAATGGTAAACTAATAATTAGCATTACATATAAAAATGGGTTGATGTATGCTGAGAAGAGCACTTCATTTAGCACAAGTACTTGCAGCAATACATATAAAGGAAGTAGTCCTAGATATTTAATAAAATGACTATTCATTTTCAGTTATTTCTTGTTCTAATTTTAGTTGTTCGGCTGCTTCTTCAGAGTGTATGATGTAAACATAATTAAGTTGATTAAAGTCCTCAAAAAGATTTACTGTAACATCAAAAAAACCATCATCCGTATTTTTTTTAATTGTTTTTATTGTCCCTATAGGTATCCCTTCCGGAAATATAACGCTATGACTATTACTAGTTATGGTGTCATTCACAAGAATAGGGATGTGGTTCGGAAAATCAGAGATAGTTGCTGTTTTGTAATCAAACCCTTTCCATTTTAAAATTCCATTATGCTTATTTTTTTCTAATTGAATACCAATAGCTGATTTTCGGTGGAGCAATGAAATTGCGATAGAAAAATTAGTACTTACAGAATGAATAACCCCAATTACCCCTTGCCTTGTAATTATTCCCATTCCCTCAGAAATACCATGCTTACTCCCTTTATTTAGCGTAATAAAGTTATTCCGCTTGCTTACAGAATTGTTAATTATTTGGGCAGGGGAGTAGTGAAATTTCTTATTCCTTATGAGTGTAGAGTCAACAAAAGAAGTTTCATTTTTTAATAATGCAAGTAGTTTTGCATTCTCATCAATTAAATAATTGTTAGTTTCCTTTAGGGCTACATATTCCGAAAAAGAAGCCGTATAATTATGAAAAAAACTAGTGTATTGGGTGCTGTATTTTATAGCTCTATTAGCTTGGTAGCTATTATTTTGCAATAATAAAAAGACAGAAAACCCTTCTATTAAAAGGAATAATAATAGAAAATGATTGAGTTTAATAAACCGTAATAGGTTATACATTTTCTCTTATTGGCTATTGAATTAAGAAAGTATAGCTTTCAGTATTTTTAAGTGCAATTCCAGTCCCTCTTGCTACTGCTCTTAAAGGGTCTTCAGCAATATATACAGGTAGTTTTGTTTTTCTTGAAATTCTTTTGTCCAAACCTCTTAGCATAGATCCTCCTCCTGTTAAATATAATCCTTCACTGTAAATATCAGCAGAAAGTGCTGGTGGAGTGTTAAATAAAGCACTCATTACTGCTTCTTCAATTTGTTCAATTGAATTGTTTAGTGCTCCTGCAATTTCTTTATAAGTTACAATTACTTCCTTTGGGATTCCACTCATTAAATCTCTACCGTGTACAGCATAATTTGCAGGAGGTTCTTCTAATTCAGTTAATGCAGAACCAACATTTATTTTTATTTGCTCAGCCATGATATCTCCTACTGCAATATTATGCCTAGTTTTCATATAGTTTTTAATGTTGTCAGTAAATTCATCTCCTGCAACTCTAATGGATTTATCACAAACAATTCCTCCTAATGAAATTACGGCAATTTCGGTTGTACCACCGCCTATATCAATCACCATATTTCCTTTTGGTTCAAGTACATCAATACCGATACCAATTGCAGCTGCCATAGGTTCATGTATTAACCAAACATCTTTTGCTCCAGCATGTTCAGCTGAATCAATTACGGCTCTTTTTTCTACTTCTGTTACTCCTGAAGGAATACAAATAACCATTTTTAATGATGGAGAAAAAATAGATCTTTTCTTTTGAATCATATCAATAAACCCCCTTATCATTTGCTCTGAGGATTGGAAATCAGCAATAACACCATCTTTTAACGGACGCAAAGTTTCAATTTCTTTATGCGTTTTTCCGTGCATTTGTTGGGCTCTTTTTCCAATAGCAACTACTTCTCCTGTCCTAATGTTTTTAGCAACAATTGAAGGTTCATCCACAACTACTTTGTCGTTATGAATAATTAGTGTGTTTGCAGTTCCTAAATCAATAGCAATTGCTTCTTGCATAAAGTCAAAAAATCCCATAGTCCTTTATTTTTTAGTGTTTAAAATGTCTTGTTCCTGTTAGCACCATTGCCATATTGTTTGCATTACAATAATCAATTGATAATTGATCTTTTATTGATCCTCCTGGTTGTATTACAGCTTTAATTCCTGCATTATCTGCCAGTTCCACACAATCAGGGAAAGGGAAGAAAGCGTCAGAAGCCATTACACATCCATTTAAATCAAATCCAAAGTTTTTTGCTTTCTCAACTGCTTGTTTTAGCGCATCAACTCTTGATGTTTGCCCAACTCCACTTGCAAACAATTGCTTGCCTTTTGCAAATACAATTGTATTTGATTTTGTGTGCTTGCATAGTTTTGATGCAAATACTAAATCCGTTAACTGTTCATCAGTTGGTGCAAGGTCAGTTGCTGTTTTCATGTCTGAAATAGCATCAGTTTTTAAATCTTTATCTTGGTGTAGCACTCCGTTTAAAACTGTTCTGAACTGTCCGCTAGGTAGTGCAACTTCATTTTGTTGTAAAAGTACTCTATTCTTTTTCCCTTTTAAAAGTTCAAGAGCATCACTTGCAAATGATGGAGCAATTAATACTTCATAAAATAAATTATTGATTTCTTCAGCAGTAGCTAAATCTACTTCTTTGTTGGTGATAAGTACTCCTCCAAAAGCTGATGTAGGGTCTCCTGCTAGGGCATCTTTCCATGCATCAAGTAATACAGGTCTAGAAGCTAATCCGCAAGCATTATTATGTTTTAATACGGCAAAAGTTGTTTCGTTAAACTCACTTATTAAGTTTACTGCAGCATCAACATCCAATAGGTTATTGTAGGATAATTCTTTCCCATTTAGTTTAGTAAACATAGCATCTAAATCACCATAGAAAGTTCCTTTCTGATGAGGATTTTCTCCATAGCGTAAAGTTTTTCCTTCACGGATACTTTGCTTAAATGCAGGTGTTTCATCAGCATTAAAGTAGTTAAAAATTGCAGTATCATAATGTGAAGAAACATTGAATGCAGTACCTGCAAATTTCCTTCTTTCTTCCATGCTTGTACTTGCGCCATTTGTATTTAGTATTGCTAAAGTTTCAGCATATTGGCTCATCTCAGAAACAATTAATACATCTTTAAAATTCTTGGCAGCAGCACGGATTAATGAAATTCCACCGATATCAATTTTCTCAATAATATCTTGTTCTCCAGCTCCTGAAGCAACTGTTTTTTCAAAAGGGTAGAGGTCAACAATTACCAAGTCAAACTCAGGAATATTGTATTGTTCTAATTGCTCTTTATCGCTTGCTAATTCTCTTCTTGATAAAATTCCTCCAAAAACATTTGGGTGTAAAGTTTTCACTCTCCCTCCTAAAATGGATGGGTAGGTAGTTAGGTCTTCCACTCTGTTTACAGCAATTCCTTGCTCTTCAATAAAGCTTTGCGTGCCTCCTGTTGAGTAGATGTTAACTCCAAGCTCGTTTAGTTGCTGCACAATTGGTGCTAATCCGTCCTTATGGAATACGGAAATTAATGCGTTTTTGATGACTCTTTTCTCTGACATTTCGGTTTTTTAATACTATGTGCAATTTTACTTAAATCCTAGATGATTTAAAAGTGAAAGCCTAGCAAAAAAAACGATTGTTAATAAGTTGTTTTTATTGTTGATAGCATGAAAATAACAAGCTTTATTTTGTCTTAGCAAACCTTTAGGTGTGGCTATCTCTTTGTTGTCATATTGAGCTTGTCAAATATATCTACAAATCCTTTTAAAACTGTAGATACTTGGCATCTCTTTTTTTTGCTTGCTAACAACTAAAAACTAGCAACAAACAACTATTCAATAACTATCCTTTTCTCCACAGTACCATCACTATAAATATAAAACAGCAAGCCTTTTTTGTTAGGCTTACTTTCCTTACCTAAAATATCAATTATTTTGACAAGTTGCTTTTTACCATATTGTTCATTAATAGCATTAGGGGGTAAACTATCCAACTCCAATACAAAATCATCAACTAAAGCACCATGATAGCCTTGCTCCAATGCTGCTTTTATAGTAAGGTGTTGGGCAGGAATCGTAGCTTGAAATGTTAGTTCTACTTTAGTCCAATTTGCAGTTGGGTAAGCCATAGTATCAATAGTAGTGCCAAAAGCAGTAGCACTATCAGAAATACCAATAACGACTTGCCCTGCTAAAAAATTATTATAGACCCCCCTATATTTGGAAATATCTTTTGATAATAAGACAACTTATAATAGACTCCAATTTGTAAATTTTGTGAGAGTTCTAAAGATAAGGCGGTATATCTTTCATAGTGAGTGCTTCCAAAAATCGTATCAATATTATCTAGTAAAACAGAATAATTATTGTCATAAGCTATACCTTCAGGAATCATTGTACTGTCAATAGTAAGACAGCTTCTAAAAAATATAGAATTTTCATTAATTCTATAAACAGAAAAAGCAGCAGAATAATCCATTAAATAATTATAATCAGTATTTGATAACTCTGTCTTACATAAAGTGCTAATGACATTATTCTGCTCAAAAGAACCATTATATATTAAGTTCTGAGCCTGTAAGTTACAAGCACAGAACAATAATAATAAGAATGCTAGTTTTTTCACCTTCCAAAGATAGTTAATTTTTCAGAAACTACATTTACTAGATTTGTTCCTGTTTTATTTACTCTCTGCGCTAATGTTTTGTTTGTCTGAGTTTTGCTACAGAGTTTCTGCACTTGTGTTTTGTTTGCCTGCTTTTCTGCTTTACTTTGTAATTTCCTTACACACTTCTAAAGCCCCCTTAATAGAGTTGATGTTTTTAATGCGCATGGAGAGTTTTCCTTTGTTTTCTATCATCTCGCAAGTACCAAAATTGGGTTTTAAATAATCCAATGCTTGTTTAAACGCATCCGAACTATAATAGGGTGAGTCAGCTTGTGAAGGGAAGTAAGCACGCATCCTATCATTTTTAAGTATGATGCGTTCAAAGCCAATTTTTTTAGCAAACCATCTTAATCTTAATGCATCACAAATATTGTAAATTGCTTTTGGCACTGTTCCGAATCGGTCATTTAACCTTTCAATAAATGCTGTTATTTCTTCTTCTTTTGTAAAGTTATTTAGCTCTTTATAAAGGTTTAGTCTTTCGCTTATGTTGCTTACATAAGTGTCTGGTATTAAAATTTCTAGGTCAGTATCCAGTTGGCAATCTTTTACATAGAATTTCTCTTTTTCATCTTTAAATAAATCCTGGAACTTTTCTTGTTTCAGCTCCTCAATAGCTTCATTTAGTATTTTCTGATAAGTTTCAAAGCCAATCTCGTTTATGAATCCTGATTGATCAGCTCCTAGTAAATCTCCTGCTCCTCTAATATCCAAGTCACGCATGGCAATTTTAAAGCCGCTTCCTAAAGTTGAGAATTGTTCAAGTGCAGTCAATCTTTTTCTGCTCTCTTCTGATACTGTATGTAGCGGTGGGCTAATTAAATAGCAAAATGCTTTTTTGTTGGATCGCCCAACTCTACCTCTCATCTGGTGCAAATCACTTAGTCCAAAGTTCTGAGCATTGTTTATGATAATAGTGTTGGCATTGGAAACATCAACTCCATTTTCAATTATAGTAGTGGAAACCAAAACATCAAAATCTCCTTCCATAAAATCAATCATGAGTTCTTCTAGCTTTTTACCATCCATTTGCCCGTGTCCAACTCGTATTTTAGCATCAGGACAAAGCCTTTGTAAAAGCCCTGCAACCTCCTTAATATTTTCAATTCTATTGTGTACGAAAAATGCTTGTCCGTTCCGTGACATTTCATAACTAATAGCATCTCTAATTGTTTCTTGGTTCATCCCAATTATAGTAGTTTCAACTGACTGCCTGTTGGGTGGTGGTGTATTTATTACGGATAAATCCCTAGCGCCTAATAGAGAGAATTGCAAAGTCCTTGGGATAGGGGTTGCACTTAAAGTAAGCGTGTCAATATTTTCTTTGAATAGTTTTAGCTTATCTTTTATGTTTACTCCAAATTTTTGTTCCTCATCAATAATTAGGAGTCCTAAGTCTAAAAATTTTACATCTTTTCCAACAATTCTATGTGTTCCAATCAAAATATCTACTTCTCCTCTGGCAACTCTTTCTAGCGTTTCTCTTTGCTCTTTTGGGGTTTTAAATCGGTTGATGTAATCCACATTGCAAGGCAAGTGTTTCATCCTTTTTTTAAAGGTTTTATAATGCTGCAAAGCCAATATTGTTGTGGGAACTAAAACGGCCACTTGTTTACTATCCGCTACCGCTTTAAAAGCTGCACGAATTGCAATTTCAGTTTTCCCAAAGCCAACATCACCACAAATCAGTCTGTCCATTGGCATTTCCTTTTCCATATCTTCTTTTATAGCTATGGTTGTCTTATTTTGGTCAGGAGTATCTTCATACATAAAGGATGCTTCTAGCTCATGTTGTAAATAGGTATCAGGTGCATATTGAAATCCTTTTTTTGATTTTCGTTTTGCATAGAGTTGTATAAGGTTAAAAGCAATTTTTTTTACTTTTGCTTTTGCCTTTTGTTTTGTTTTTTTCCATACAGGTGAGCCTAACTGATTAATTTTTGGCTCTGTACCTTCTTTTCCTGAAAATTTAGAGATTTTATGTAGGGAATGTATACTGATGTAAAGTATGTCTCCTTCCTTGTAGGTTACTTTTATTACCTCTTGATATTTTCCATTATTTTCAATTTTATGTAAGCCTTCAAATCTTCCTACACCATGGTCAATATGGGTTACAAAGTCCCCAATATCTAATGAGGTAAGTTGCTTAATGGTTATGGCTTGTTTATCAGTAAACTTAGTTTTGGACTTAAATTTATGATAACGGTCAAAAATTTGATGATCGGTATATATTGCTTGTTTGTTCGTGTAGTCAATATAGCCTTCATGCAAGGAAAACAAAACACATTTGTAATTCAGTTCTTCTTCAGTGTGTTCAAATATTGCATTGAACCTTTCCTCTTGTTCATCTGATGAACAGAGAATAATATTTTGTAAGCCTGCTTCTTTGTTCTTTTTTAAATCCTCTTTTAGTAAATCAAACTGCTTATTTATTTTGGTAAGCGAAATGGTGTTTACAGTTATTGTTTTCTCAGTTTCAAAGTAAGGATTATTATTGTCTTCAATAACTGAAAATCCTTTTAGCTCCTCACTAAAATGATGAGCATTGGTAAATAAATGTTCAGGGCTTAAATGTTGAATAGCACTATCAGAAATTGTATTGTACTGCTCAGTTGCTCTATCAAAATAATCCTCTAAAATTCCTTTTGTGTATTTTATATCCTTTGCCCAAATAATGGCATTGCTTGGTAAGTATTCCAATAAACTTACTTGAGATTCTATGCTTTTTTTTGCTTCAGTATTTGGTATTATAACTATTTTACTTTCAGTGTTAATTGAAAGTTGTGAGTTGATGTCAAAGGTACGAATGCTCTCAATTTCAGTGTCAAAAAACTCTATCCTAAACGGATGTTCGTCAGCAAAAGAATAAACATCTAAAATTCCACCTCTTATGGAATATTGCCCAGGTTCAATTACAAAATCAACTCGCTCAAAGTTGAGGTGTTGCAGCATTTCTTCTAAATCATCAATAGCAATTTCATCCTCAATTTTCAGAGTGATAGTGTGCTTTTTTAGTTCTTTTCTGCTTACTACTTTTTCTGATAAAGCCTCAGAATAAGTAACTATAATTGGGTTTCGTTTGTTGTTGAGTTTGTTTAGCACTTCAGCTCTTAAAAGGATATTTGAATTATCTGTTTCCTCTAATTGGTAAGCTCTTCTGTAGGATGCAGGAAAAAAGAAAACTTCATTTCTTAGTAGGTTTTCAATATCATTTACAAAATATGATGCAGCTTCTTTATCACGAAAAATAAATAAATGTGGCTTGTTGCTTTCACGAACTACTGCACTTGCAGTAATGGAAAATGAGGAGCCAATTAACCCTTTTAGTTGAATTTTTGCTTGTTCATTTTCTAATGCTATTCGTATAGCATCAGTTTGTTTGGGCTCACCAAAATAGCGTAATAATGGAGCTTGTTTTCCCAATTATATAGCTTTAATCTCTTTCATCATTTTTGTGTACCATTCCAATGAAACATCAAATGGTTTTCCTCCCTTTATTCTATTAAAGGCTATGCAGCTTAGCGTGTCATTATTATCTTCATCCCAACCAATAACACCACTAGTACCTGCTACTGCACTTTTTATAGCATAGTCAGCTACTTCAAAAATTAAATCTAAATCTGCTTTATTGGCTTTTGATGATCTTCCAAAATAACCACTTTTTTGTACTAATATTTTATTGGCGTTCAAGCGTTCTCCTAATTGTTTGGCGAACCACTGTCCTGGGTTTAAATCATCCAAACGAACATGTCCAAATGCATCTCTTAAAACAGTTTCTCCACTTTTTTTTGTTTCGGCAATAATTACATCCATTCCTGCACCTTCACTTAAAAATACATTCACGCAATCCTGCTTATCCATTACTTTGTTAAGGCGTTCACATTCTTTTTCAAAATCAATTTCTTCTTCTGGTAAAAGTACAGAGTGAACTTCCCATTTGTCTTTTATTAATCCTATTTCTGGAATAAAATTGATATTATTTAGTCGTTTACGATATGCTAGTGCTGTTGCTGCAGTTAGCCATCCGCAATGCCTTCCCATTACCTCATGAATAATCAATTGTCTATCAGAAGTAGTATTTTCATTGGCTACATTTTCAAAAAATATAGCACCTTGTTCTGCTGCTGTCCAAGCACCTAAGGTTTGTGTTATCGGATAAACATCATTGTCAACCGTTTTTGGTAAACCAACTACTGTTAAGTTGTAGTTATTTTCTTTTAAGTAATTAGATAGGTCAGCAGCAGTTGTATTTGTATCATCTCCTCCAATTGTGTGTAAAATTGTAATTCCATCTTTTACCAATTGTTTGGCTGCAACTTCAAGTGGATTTTCACCATTTTTAACATATCCATTTTTAATGCAATCGTCAACATTAGTTAATTTTACTCGGCTGTTTCCTATTGGGGACCCTCCAAATTGATAAAACTTATCTGTATTTCCTAAAAGTGATTTTGGAAATGAAATTGAGTTGCCAAGGAGTAAACCTTTGTATCCATTTAGGTATCCTATAATTTCAGCATCAGGATATAATTTTAAGTAGTTTTCGGTTAATCTCCCAATGGAAGCTGAAAGGCATGGAGCAATTCCTCCAGAAGTTAAAAATGCAATCTTCATATTTATAGTTTTCTTGATTGCAAATATCTAAAATTTAAAAGGATTTGATGAGAAAATAATCTTTACTTTGTAGCTGATTTTAAATAGGAAATGGCAAAAGTATTTAAGTTTGGAGGAGCATCAATGAAAGATGTTGAAAGTATAAAAAATGTAGGAAAAATCCTGCAGAATTACGCTAGTGAGGAATTAGTAATTGTTTTTTCGGCAATGGGAAAAGTTACTAATATGTTGGAGGATGTAGTGGAAGATTATGTTAAAAACACTGGAGAATCAGAGAGTAGTTTGCAAAAAGTAAAAGATTTTCATGCTGAAATTATCAATGCTTTATTTGCAAAAGAACATGCTATTTTTGATGAGGTAAATAATTTATTTGTTGAAATTGAGTGGGTGTTAGAGGAAGATCCAAATCAAGATTATGCTTACGATTATGATCAAATAGTATCAATAGGAGAGTTTCTTTCAACAAGGATAATGAGTGCTTATTTGCATCAAATTGGTTTTGAAAATACTTGGCTGGACGCAAGGGATTTAATACGCACAGATAATTCCTATAGAAATGCAAAAGTAGATTGGGAAACAACTACTACTTTTATTAAAAATACCATAAAAGATAAACATAGTATTACTCAAGGTTTTATTGGTTGTACTTCCGAAAACTTCACTTCAACTTTAGGGAGGGAAGGAAGTGATTTTACAGCTGCTATTTTGGCCTATTCTTTAAATGCAAAGCAAGTAGTTGTTTGGAAAGATGTACCAGGGTTGATGAATGCTGACCCAAAACATTTTGCAGATGCTCAACTATTGAATAAAATTTCTTTTGATGAGGCAATTGAGTTGGCTTTTTTTGGTGCAAAAGTGATTCATCCTAAAACAATTCAGCCCTTAAAGAAAAAGCAAATCTCATTACAAATTAAATCTTTTTTAAATCCTGAAGATAAGGGGTCTGAAATTGCTGAGGGGCTTGAAACTCATCCTGAAATTCCGTCATTTATTGCAAAGGAAAATCAGGTTCTTATTTCAATTGCTGATGAGAACTTAGCCTTTATTGTAGAAACGCACATGAGTCAGATTTTTTCAATTTTGGCAAAACATAGAGTTAGTGTTAATTTAATGCAAAATTCGGCTGTTTCTTTTTCAATTTGTGTAGATAATGATTCACATAAAATACCACAATTAGTTGAAGATTTAAAGGGTTTTTTTAAGGTGTTTTGTGATGAGAATTTAAGTCTTTTTACTGTTCGTCATTATACTGATGAATCAATTCAATTATTTTTACAGGATAAAGAGATTGTTTTAGAGCAAAAATCTGCTAACACAATGCAGCTTGTTGCTCGATAAGTTTTAGTTTGTTTCTACCTGCTTTTTATTCCGTATATTTGCACCCTCAAAAAAACAAATTATGACTGCATCTCATACTTTTCATATCCCAGTAATGGGTACCGCTTTTACAGCTGATTCTCCATTAAAAGTGGCGCATTATGGTATTAATACTGTAATTGCTTTGGCAGATGATGTTTTACTAGAGAGATTAAGAAAATATTATAGTGAGTTAAATAATTTATCTTATGAAGAAATAAAAAATAATACAAAAGATTACCGTGCTGATAGAATTACTTCTTATTTGAATATGGTAAATAAAATTGCTTCTGAAAAGTTTGAGGAATTTACTACTTCTACTAAAGATAAATTTGAAGAAGTAAAGAAGTACTTTGCAATGCTACCTGATAGTAGTGATGTAAAAAGAGAGTTTAATAAGTTAATTGAAAATTCATTTAGTTATGAGGATTTATCGGTTTGGTTAAAGGATAATTTATCAATGGGAAGTATTGATGTGAACATCATGACAAAAGTTGATAAAACGAATTACTTCAAAAAAGAAGAACTGCCTTCAGAATATAATGATGCTCATGCAGGTTTAAGAGGTTATGCTAATTCTGACTTAGCGTCATCTGTTATTTTTTCAGCAGGAATGAATCCTAGGCTATATGGATATATTGCTCAGTTTGATGATTTTTTTCCTGATGCAAATGGTTATATTAAAAAGAAAATAATCCTAAAGGTTTCCGATTATAGGTCAGCATTAATACAAGGTAAATTTTTAGCTAAAAAAGGACTTTGGATTTCAGAATACCGTATTGAGTCAGGATTAAATTGTGGAGGGCATGCTTTTGCAACTGATGGTTACTTAATGGGGCCAATTCTTGCAGAATTCAGAGATAGAAGACAAGAATTAGTGGATGAGCTTTATGCAGTGTGTAAACCAGCATTAGAGGCAAGTGGAAGAGTAGTTCCTAATGATACTTTAGCAGTTAATGTTACAGCTCAAGGTGGGGTAGCTACTGCTGAAGAACATAATTTTTTAATTGATCATTATAAATTGGATACTGTAGGTTGGGGTACTCCTTTTTTATTAGTTCCTGAAGCAACTACTGTTGATCCTGCAACTCGTAAACAATTACAAGAAGCAAAGGAAAAAGATTTATACTTGAGTAATGTTTCTCCTTTAGGAGTTCCTTTTAATAATTTAAGAAATGCATCAAAAGATGTTGAGAAATTTCAAAAGATTGAGGATGGGAAACCTGGAAGTCCTTGCCCAAGAAAATTCTTAGCATTAAGTAATGAATATGGTACGCAAGGGGTTTGTACTGCTTCTCGTTTATTTCAAAAGAATAAAATTGAAGAGAAAGGTATTTCAAATGAAATTACAGATAAAGCCTGTTTGTGTATGGGATTAGCAGCACCTGCAGTAATAAATTATGGAGTAGAAACGCGTGAAAGTAAAGGGGTTTCAATCTGCCCAGGACCAAATATGGCTTATTTTCATAAGGAACTTTCTTTGCAAGATATGTCTCATCATATCTATAATGGTGATGAGGGTATTGTTCGTGCTGACAGACCAAATATGTTTATGAATGAGCTTGGAATGTACCTTACTTATTTATCTGATAAAATTGAGGAACATAAATCAGATTGGGGAAGAAAATCAGGAAGATATTTAAATAATTTCACTGAAAATATGAATGAAGGGATTGCTTATTATCAACAAATGTTTGGTTCAATTGGTACTACTTTTAATAGTGTGAAAGATGCTGCATATCAGTCGTTAGATGAGTCAATAGAAAAAATGAAAAAAATGGGAGCTGAAATTGATGTTCTTATTGCTGAAAATAAAAAGTAAAAAATAAATTAGTTATAAAAAAAGCCCGACCATTTGGTTGGGCTTTTTTTATGTTGTTTTGATACTAGTGTTTTCTATTTTTCTCAGCAATACTTCCGCAATTTTCACATTGCTTTCTGCAGTCCATCCTGCAACATGAGGGGAGAGAATAGTTTTGTTGCTGTCAATTAAATATTGCATTTCCTCAGTCAAGCCTTCCTTTCTTAAGTTCTCAAATGAAGTTTTTTCATACTCTAATACATCAAGGCAAGCCCCTTTAACTTTGCCTTTTTCTAAGGCTGAAACCAAGTGTTTTGTATTAACACATTTCCCTCTGGCAGTATTAATAAGGTGAAAATCTTTAGCAAACCTATTGATGAATTCATTATCTACTAAATAAGTAGTTTCATTTGTTAAAGGAACATGTAAACTTACAATATCTGCTTCTTTGTGAATAGCTTCCATACTGCTTTGGTAAGAGTAGTTGTTGAGGTATTTGTCATAAGCCAAAACGGTTACTCCAAACCCTTTTAGTACATCTGCAAAGGCTGATCCGTTATTTCCATATCCAATTATACCGATTGTTTTTCCTGAAATTTCTATACCTCTATTTCCTTCTCTTTCCCAAATTCCATTACGTACTTCTTGGTCAGCTTTGTTTAAATTATTGAATAAGGAAAGCAACATTCCCAATGCATGTTGGGCTACTGCTTGTCTATTTCCTTCAGCAGCATTGTAGCAATTTATGTTCTTGCTTTCAGCATAGTCTACATCAATATTTTCCAAGCCACTTCCTGCACGGGCAATAAAATTCAGGTTTGATGCTTTGTCAATAAATTCTTTGTCAATTTTAAATCTACTTCTGATGATTATCCCTTGGTAATTATTGATAATTTCCTGAATTTCAGCTTTGCTTTTATCATAAGCCGTATCACAAATATGATTTTGTTTTTCTAATTCTTGTTTTAGAAAAGGGTGTACGGTATCAATAAATAGAATTTTCATTATTAAAGGATTGCTTGTCCAATCATGAAATAAATAAATAGTCCTAATACATCATTCACTGTAGTGATGAAAGGACCTGTTGCTAGGGCAGGGTCAATCTTATATTTTTCTAGTGTTAGTGGAATAAATGTGCCAAATACAGCTGCAAAAACAATTACAGCAAGTAATGAAATACTTACTGTTAAGCTGAGTTCCATGCTGTATCCCAAACTAAATGCGGCTCCTAGTATTATGATAGAGCAAATAATCCCATTTAACAATCCTACTCCTAGTTCTTTAAGTAATTTTTGAAATATATTCTCCATTTTTAAAGAATCATTTGCTAATCCTTGTACAACAATTGCAGCTGATTGCACTCCTACATTTCCACCCATTGCAGCAATTAAAGGGATAAAAAATGCCAATTCAAAATTAGTTTCTAAATCAAAAATACCAATTACTTTTGCGCCTAATAGTCCACCCATCATTCCAATAAGCAGCCAAGGTAATCGCGCTCTTGTTAATTCCCAAACACTATCACTACTCTCTACATCTTCCGATATTCCAGAAGCCATTTGGTAATCTTTTTCAGCTTCTTCTTTTACAACATCCATCACATCATCAAATGTAATTCTTCCTATCAGTCGGTTCAAATCATCAACAACTGGTAATGCTATAAGGTCGTATTTGTTCATTATATTGGCCACATCTTCATCATCTTCAGTAGCTTTTACGGACACTATATCGGTATTGACTATTTCTTTTATTGCAGAACCTTTTTCCGCTAATAATAATCTTCTTAATGAGAGAGAGCCTAGTAGCTTGTTATTGTCATCCACTACATATATAGTGTATACTTTTTTAACATCTTCAGCTTGCTTTCGCATTTCTTTTAAGCATTGAAGAGTGTTCCAATTTTCATTTACTTTTATGAGTTCTTTAGCCATTAATCCCCCTGCTGAATCTTCAGGATAGGTTAATAAATCACTAATATCACTAGCATGTTCAATGTCCTCAATATGAGAAAGTACTTTCTCTTTTTTATCTTCTGGTAATTCCCCAATTACATCTGCAGCATCATCTGATTCTAGGTTATCAATTACTTCTTCAGCAATTTCCTTTGGCGTTAAATTAGATAGGAGTTCTTCTCTTGTGTCATCTTCTAGTTCTACAAGTACGGCAGCTGATTTTTCTTCTTCAATTAAGTCGAATAAAAAATGGGCGTTATTGATAGGTAAATGTTCAATAATTTCTGCAATATCAGCAATATGAAGGTCAACAATAAGTGTGCTTAATTCTGCTGAATTATTTGCCTCAATTAAGGATGTTACTTGCTCAATGTAGGCGCTATTTATTTCTATTCTATCCGACATGATTTGTTAGTTTTATGAAATCATCAACTGATAATTGTTCTGCTCGTAAAGGTAATAAACCTGCTATCTCACTTTCATTTATTAAAGTAAAAGGTTTTAAAGCATTTCGCAATGTTTTTCTCCTTTGATTAAATCCAGCTTTTACTACTCGCTTGAATTTTTGCTCATCAACAGGAAGTTCTTTTCTGCTGTTTCTTACTAATTTTATAACTCCTGATTTTACTTTTGGAGGAGGGGTGAATACATCTTCATTTACTGTAAAGCAGTATTCAATATCATAAAATGCTTGTAGGAAAACACTTAATATTCCTCTTTTTTTTCCTTTTTTACAAGCTACTCTTTCTGCAACTTCTTTTTGAAACATGCCAACAACCTCAGGTATTTGGTCTCTATTTTCAAAGGCTTTAAATAGAATTTGGGATGATATATTGTAAGGGAAATTTCCGATTAATGAAAAATTATATGGGTATTTCTCTTTTAAATTTAGTTCCAGAAAATCACCATCATGTACTTCAAGTTCAGGATAATTTAATCTGAGGTAAAAAACACTTTCGGTATCAATTTCTACTACTTCAGTTTTGAAATTGTTTTTTACTAAAAACTGTGTAAGTACTCCCATTCCTGGACCTATTTCTACTACATTTTTTGTGGTATCACTCAATAGGTCAGTAATATCAAATGCGATTTGTTCGTCATTTAAGAAATGTTGTCCTAAATGTTTTTTTGCTCTAACATTTTTCATCTTAGCTTTTTAATCGTTTAAAGAGTTCGGATGCAAAAACAAAATCATTTAATTCTTTATTATCAGAATTTAGTAAGCTATCTTTATTTCCTGTCCACCATATTTCTCCTTTATTTATAAAGGCAATATTTTCTCCTATTTCCATAACAGAGTTCATGTCATGTGTGTTTACAATAGTAGTAATGTTATATTCCTTAGTAATTTCCTGAATTAAATTATCAATGATGATGGCAGTTTTTGGATCAAGCCCTGAGTTAGGTTCATCACAAAGTAAGTATTTTGGCTGCATTACTATTGCTCTGGCAATGGCAACTCTTTTTGTCATTCCTCCACTCAACTCAGATGGCATTAAATCATTTTTGTCTTCTAAATTTACTCGTTTCAGACAAAAATTTACTCTCTCTAACTTTTCTTCTTCTGTTTTATCAGTAAACATACTTAGTGGAAACATAATATTTTCTTCAACCGTCATGTAATCATAAAGAGCTCCTCCTTGAAAAAGCATACCTATTTCTTGCCTTAGGATTCTTTGTGCTTTAGTTTTAATTGTGCTAGAATCAACTCCATCAAAAATAATTTTCCCACTTTCAGCAGTATGCAGTCCAATCAATATTTTTATTAGTGTTGTTTTTCCTGAACCACTTTCTCCAATAATGAGGTTTGTTTTTCCTTTTTCAAAAGTAAATGACACATTTTTTAGTACATGATTGTCTCCAAAATGCTTGTCGATATTTTGTATTTCTATCATGATAAAATAATGTCAGTTAATATATAATTGAATAGTAGTATTAGTATGCTGCTTGTTACTACTGCTGTTGTGCTTGATTTTCCAACAGCAATTGCCCCTCCTTTTGTGTGGTAGCCAAAGTAAGCTGAAACAGAAGAAATAATAAATGCAAAAAAGATAGTTTTTATAACTGCATATGTAATATAGAAGGAATTGAATTCATATTTTAACCCATACATAAAATCAGCAGTAGTTACATCAGCTGATAATCCGCCAACCCATGCTCCAACCATTCCTATTCCCATACTCATTATTATTAGGAATGGAAAAAAGAAAATACTAGCTACTATTTTTGGCAGTATTAGAAATGAAGCAGAATTTATTCCCATAATTTCTAGTGCATCAATCTGTTCTGTTACTCTCATACTTCCTATTTCTGAAGCGATACTAGACCCTACTTTTCCTGCCAATATAAGTGAAATCATTGTTGGTGAAAATTCTAAAATTAAAGAATCACGGCTAGCTAACCCTACTAAATAAGAAGGGAGTAAAGGATTTGTCATGTTAAAAGCAGTTTGTATACTTACAACTGCTCCCACAAAAAAGGATAAAATAATAACTAAACTTACAGAGTTTAATCCAACTTTTTCCATTTCCAAAACAAGTTGCTTTCTAAAAACACTCCATTTCTCTGGAGCGCTAATGACTTTCTTCATCATAATGAAGTAGAGTCCTAGGTGGTGAAGTAGTTTTGTCATATTGGCGAAAATTAAGTAATTTATTTAGATTTGCACATACTTATGAAAATACAAAAATACCATCTTTTATTTATTCTCGTTTTATTTTTGCTATCTGCTTGCGGAGTTAGTAAAAAAAATGGTTGTAATACTTGTCCTAACTTTTCATCTATTCAAAGTCATATTAAATAATATTTTATTGTAGTTTAACTTTAGATTAGTTCTAAATAACTACATTTGCGCCCATGCAAAAATTAGCTAATTTGGCAATAGGTACTAAGGGGGAAATGCGATCAATATCTGATAGTGATTTGGAGCAGAAATTGTTAGAGATGGGTTGCACTCCAGGCGAAAAAATTGAAGTTGTAAGAAAAGCTCCTTTTGGAGGTCCTATTGCTATTTTGGTATCCTCTTATGTGCTGAGTATCAGAAAAGATGATGCTTTAAAAATTGATGTAAAACTATTGAAGGATGAGTAAAAGGAAGATAAAAATTGCTTTAGCTGGAAATCCTAATTCAGGAAAAACCACATTGTTTAATGCCTTTACGGGTTTAAAACAAAAGGTAGGAAATTATCCTGGTATTACAGTTGAAAAGAAAACAGGGAAATCAAATTTATCAGCAGATATTGATGCTAAAATAATTGATTTGCCAGGAACTTATTCATTATTTCCTAAATCAATGGATGAGGAGGTGGCACAACAAGTATTGTGTAATAGTACGGATCAAGATTATCCGGATGTTACCATAATTATTGCAGATGCAACTAATTTAAGGCGTTCTATCTTTTTGCTTACACAGGTTATTGACCTAAATATGAATGTGGTATTGGCTTTAAATATGGTTGATATTGCTACCAAAAAAGGAATACTTGTAAATGTAGATTTATTGTCAGAAGCACTAGCAATTCAAGTGGTTGCAATTAATGCCAGAAAAAGTAAGGGTATTGAAAGTTTAAAAGAGGCAATAATAAATGCAATTGATGAAAAGCCAAAACAACCCTTTTTAGATGTAAGTAAAATATTTAAAGGTATAATTGAAAAGGCTAATGTAATTAGAGGAATAGAAAATAATTATGCTTCTTTTTTGGCTTTATGTAAACAAAAATTAAGCGGTGAAGTAATTAATAGATGTGCCTTAAATCAATTGTGTAAAAACAATGATATTATACCAGAAAGGGCTCAAGCTAAGGAAACTGTAAAAAGATATAAAGCAATTGATAAAATTATTCAGTTAGCTGTTAAAAAAGGAAAGCCAGAAGGAAAGTATCAATTTACTAAAAAAGTAGATGATTTGTTGATTCATCCTTTTTTCGGTTATGTTATTTTTCTATCTATTCTATTTTTATTGTTTCAAGCTGTTTTTTCATGGTCAGCTTATCCTATGGAGTTAATTGATAGTTTATTTACCAATTTATCTATCATTACAGCTAATGCTATGCCTCAAGGAATGTTGAACGATTTAGTGGTGAATGGTATTTTAGCAGGGCTTGGAGGAATAGTAATTTTTGTACCACAAATTGCTTTCTTGTTTGCTTTTATTGCCTTTCTGGAGGATACAGGATATATGGCAAGAGTGAGTTTTATTACCGATAAATTATTGAGAGGAGTGGGCTTGAATGGGAGATCAATAATTCCTTTATTGAGTGGAGCTGCTTGTGCTGTACCCGCTATTATGTCTGCTCGTACTATTTCTTCATGGAAGGAAAGGTTGATTACTATTATGGTAACGCCATTGATGTCCTGTTCGGCAAGGCTGCCTGTTTATACGCTCATTATTGCTATGATAATTCCTGCTGAGGATTTCCTAGGATTTAACCTGCAAGGTTTAGTGCTGATGGTTTTTTATCTGATTGGCTTTGTATCGGCAATTGGAGTGGCTTACCTTATGAAGTTTATCATAAAATCCAAAGAGCGTTCCTACTATATAATGGAAATGCCATCCTATAAAATACCGGATTGGAAAACGGTAGTCTACGCAATTATTGAAAAAGTAAAGGTGTTTTTGTTTGATGCTGGTAAAATAATTATTGCTGTTTCAATAGTATTATGGTTTTTATCCTCCTTTGCACCAGGAAAGAAATTTGAGCAAATTGAACAGCAGTGGGCAGGAAAAGCTAGATGCAGAAATGCACATTGCAGCTGATAAATTAGAAGCGTCCTATGCCGGGATGATTGGAAAAACCATTGAGCCGGCTATTAAGCCTTTAGGGTTTTGATTGGAAAATAGGAATCTCTTTGATAACATCCTTTGCTGCTCGCGAGGTATTTGTTGGGTACTATGTCGACAATATATAGTGTGGGGGGTGATAATATACAATCCATACAAGAACGATTGAAAAATGTAAAAAACCAAGATACAGGAGAGGCGTTTTTTACGCCAGCAGTTGGGGTTTCCTTGATGCTGTTTTATGCTTTTGCCATGCAGTGCATGAGTACCTTGGCGATTGTTTATCGAGAAACAAAACATTGGAAATGGCCTGCAATTCAGTTTTTATATATGGGAGTGTTGGCTTATTTGTCTAGCTTTATTGCTTATCAGATATTGAGTTAATGGATGCTTTAAAAGCATTTTTACCAGCACCGTCATTTCCTAAAATTAAGCAGTGGATTAATGAACTTGATGTTCAAATTAAAATTACACCTGCTAGAAAAACAAAGTTAGGAGATTTTAAGGGAGTTAAGGATGCCTTATATATTAGTGTTAATAGTGACTTGAACCCCTATTCTTTTTTGATTACCTTAACTCATGAACTGGCACATGCTTTTGTTTATGTAAAGCACAAAAGAGGAGTTGCTCCCCATGGGACGCAATGGCAGGATACTTTTAAAGCTATGATGTTGAATTTTTTAACGCCAACAATTTTCCCAGAGGATATTTTAAAAGTATTGAGTTTACACCTGAAAAATCCTAAGGCCTCTACTTTAACGGATGTAAATTTAGCATCAGTTTTAAAAAAATATGACACTAATAAGGTGTTAACTATTTCTGATATTAATCAAGGACAGATTTTCAGCATCAGTAATGGTAAAATATTTAAGAAAGGAGAAAAATTAAGAAAGCGTTATAAGTGTGTTGAGGTAAGTACAAATAAGGTGTATTTGTTTCATCCATTAGCAGAAGTTAGTCTGATACAATAAAAGGATATTATTTTTGTTGTATTTTAGCAAACGATTTTTTGAAAATGAAAATGAATAATAACAATTATGCAGTAATTATGGCTGGTGGGATAGGTTCCCGTTTTTGGCCAATGAGTAAAGCAAGTTTTCCTAAGCAATTTTTAGATATACTTGGTACAGGGGAAACTTTAATACAGCAAACATTTGCTCGATTGTCAAGAGTGTGTCCAGCTGAAAATATATTAATCGTTACCAATAAAAATTATAAGCATTTGTGTTTAGAGCAGTTGCCAAATGTTGTAGAGAAAAATATATTATGTGAGCCAGCAATGCGTAATACTGCACCTTGTGTTGCCTATGCAGCCTTTAGAATTGAAAGTGAAAATCCAGAGGCAAACATGATTATTGCGGCTTCTGATCATATCATTACAAAAGAAGATGAATTTGTAAGCGCGTAATGAATGAGTGTTTGGAAGTTGAGTGCAGCTAATGATGTCCTGCTAACGATAGGGATTACGCCAACTCGCCCAGATACAGGGTATGGTTATGTGCAGTTTACTGAGCAGGGTTTAGGCAGACTCATAAAAAAGTAAGAAAAGTAAAAACCTTTACTGAAAAACCAAATCAGGAATTAGCTCTTAACTTTTTGGATAGTGGTGATTTTTTATGGAATTCAGGAATGTTTGTTTGGTGTGCAAAATCAATAAATTTAGCCTACCGTAAACATTTGCGTGATATGTATGATGTATTTGAAGAAGGAAAGAAGTATTACAATACTGATAAGGAAGAGGAGTATATTGATAGGGTGTTTTCTGCTTGTAAAAATATTTCTATTGATTATGGGATTATGGAAAAGTCAGAGAAAGTTTATGTTTATCCTGCTAGTTTTGGTTGGAGTGATTTAGGGACTTGGGGTTCCTTATATACGCAACTGGATTTGGATGAAAATAAAAATGCAGTACAAGGAAATGGAGTTAATCTGTATGATTCTTCTGATAATATAGTAAAAGTGCCAAATGATAAGTTGGTAGTTTTACAAGGATTAAACGGTTATATTGTAGTGGAAAGTGAAGGGACATTACTTATCTGTAAAAAAGAAGATGAACAACAAATAAAACAATTTATTGCAGGTATAAAGCAAAGTTAATTTAGGATTTAATTAATGAAGAAAATCTTCCTCATTTTATGTGTACCTTTTGTGGTTTTTGGTCAAACGAAAGATTATACGGAGAATGTTTGGGAAAAATCAGAATCTTATAATCTATTAGGAAATAGAGAAGAGTCTATAAATGTTCTATTAAAAAATATTGATTCATTAGAAGTTCATGAAAAGAAGAATGTTTTTAATCTATCGTCAATATATAATTATTTAGGGCTAAGGTATCAAACTTATGGTAAGTGGGATAAGTCAGCTTTTGCTTACACAAGCGCTTTATTATTAGTTGAGAAAACGAATAAATACGATTCTTTAAAATCAAATATTTATCTTAATTTAGGACTTCTATATGTAAAAACTGGAGATGCTTCAGCAGATTATTATTTAGATACTGCTGAAGAATTAGCTGTTAAAACAAATAATAATGGGGTTCTTTTTGTGCTGTACAAAGTAAGACAAAGACTTGATGAAGGAATTAGGTTTGCAAAACAAATTCGAAATAACCAATACTTAGCAAATTATTACTACTATAAGGCAATGCCTAATACATTAGAATCTAAATTGTATTTTGATTCTGCTAGATTAGTAATGCCAAAATTTCCACAAGCAAAATTGCAAAATTTTCAGTATCATTTATTTATTGTGGATTATTTTTTAAGAGACAATAGAATTGATAGTGCTCTTTATCATTGTGAAAAAGCAGCAGAAATACCTACAATTTTTCAAATAAAAATTCATTAGATCTTTTTTCAAATACAAAAATTGATATGTCAGGCATACTTACTAATTTAATAGGATTGATAGGAACTTTTTTTAATTAAATAATTTAAACATGAAAACAACAGATTTAACACAAGCACATATTGACAAATATGTTGCAAGTACAGAAGAATTTTGGAATGAATCACATAAAGCAATGGGTGCTCCACATCACGCATGGGATCAAGATAAGGATGTTAATACCCTTATTGGTGCTTGTATCAATACTAAAAATCTCCCTTCTCATTTAGAACAATTACTTTTTATCAACCCTGTATTAAAAGGAGAGTATATTTTGACATTTGCTCAAGGGATGCTTCTTACAAATTACAGATTGCTAATGAATTGGGATAGTTGTAAATATAATATACCTCTAGATACGATCCTGACATATGGAGAAAAAGAAATAGGAGAATATAAAGATGAAGTAGATGTTGTAGAATTTAAAGTAAATGGAAAAACTAAAATTATTGAGGGTTATTCGATAAGTGAAGGTGTTGTAAATAATGCAATTAATCGAAATGATGCCAAAAATCTTGATGAAGTACAGAAATTAATTCTTTCAAATTCTTTTTATGATTTACAAAAGGGTAATGATGATTTAGTTATTCCTAAAATAAGTTGGGAAGATTCTGTTAATTATATGGAAGAACTTAAAGGTAATTCACAAATAACAACAGCTACTAATAGCGGTATTGCTAATGGTGGAGCTACAATTGTTTTGGCTAGAGATTTTATTAAGAAGTTTAAACCCCTTTTAGATTTACTAAAACAAGAAGATTTAAAAAAATCAGCAAATACTGAACAATCTTCTAAAATTGATGTTGCTCTGAATGATTTGCTTTCTGGTAATTATAAAAAAGCGAATACTTTAATAAATGAAGTATTAGAGAGTAATGCAAATATTCCTGCTGTTTGGTATGTTAAAGCATTTATTGATGCTTTGGACTCCTCAAAAGGAGAGGAGTATATTGATAATATCAACTTATCAATTGAGAGTTTTGAAAATAAGTATAGTAACCAAATTGTTATAAAGAAATTAAAGACAGCAATTCAAATGGTTATTTCTTATAATTATACTTCTCAGATTTCATATTATGTTGCAAATACGATATCAATGGAACAACAAACTGCTGACCTTGAAAAAGTAAAATTTGCAGCAGGTATAGCTGCTGGTGTTGGGGCAATGAACGCAATGGATAAGGAAAAATCTAATACTAGTAGGGCATTGTATGGTGCTGGTGCTGCAGTTGCTGCAAATAAAGCTGTAGATGCTAAAAGAGAGATTGATAGTTTAACTGCACTTTCTAGTTCAACTTTCAGTTTAGCAATTGCATATTCTAATTTATCTGTTGATTCTATAAATAGATTAAAAAACCAAAATATACAAGATGAAACTTTAATTGATATTTTTAATACAGTTTTTGTGAATTGGAAACAGGGTAATTTAAATCTATTGAGTAAAATTAAATCAAATTTAGTTGATAAGCTTAAAGGTTTAAAAAATAATTTTTATCACCCAAGGAATATTTTAAAACAAAAAGATTTTGATTATTCAGATTTTGTAAGTTTTGAAGTAACACTTGATTTGTTGGGTTTAGATAATCATAAAATTATTAAAGACAATCTGATGACCAATTTTTCAAATGGATGTAAAGCTATATTTACAGATAGTTCTGCTATTTCAGAAATGAAGAAATATAGGAACTTTTCATATATTTTAAATACATTATTTGTATTGTTTCTAATTCCACTTTTTAGTTTTTTAGATTTTCATAGAACTACTGCTCTTGAGGGATGGTTAGCTGTTATTGGTTACATTATCTTTATTTGGGCTACAATTAAATTTAATCATGGTTCAATACATAAAACTATGAAAGCCAACTGTGAAGGTTTGTTGGTGTCATTAGAAGGAGCAAACTTTGATGAGAGTGATATAGAGTTAGATAAGATTGGCTTAGATTAAGTATTAAAAAAGCCGAGCATTGCTCGGCTTTTTTTAAATCTCATATCTATTATCTAACTACTCATATCTATTTTATAACCCTCCACACATATCTTCTGGCCTTACCCAAGCATCAAATTCTTCAGCAGTTAAGTAGCCTAAATTAACACTTTCTTCTTTTAAGGTTGTTCCGTTTTGGTGAGCAGTTTTAGCAATTTTTGCTGCTTTCTCATATCCAATTTTTGTATTTAATGCAGTAACTAGCATTAAGGAATTGTCAAGATTTTTCTTTAAGTTATCATAATTTGGCTCTATTCCAATAGCACAATTCTCATCAAAGGAAATACAAGTATCTCCAATTAAACGAGCTGATTGTAAGAAGTTAGCTGCCATAACAGGCTTAAAAACATTTAGTTCATAATGCCCTTGCATACCACCAACTGTAATTGCTACATCATTCCCCATTACTTGTGCGCAAACCATAGTTATTGCCTCACATTGTGTGGGGTTTACTTTTCCTGGCATAATGGATGATCCTGGTTCATTTGAAGGAATAATAATTTCTCCAATTCCACTTCTTGGTCCTGAAGCTAAAAGGCGAATATCATTTGCAATTTTGTTTAAAGAAACAGCTAATTGTTTTAAAGCACCATGACTTTCAACTATAGCGTCATGTGCAGCTAAGGCTTCAAATTTATTTTCAGCACTTACAAAAGGTAATTCTGTAAAATCAGCTATATATTTGGCTACTAAATCAGCATATCCAGCAGGAGTATTGATTCCTGTACCAACTGCTGTACCTCCTAAAGCTAATTCTGATAAATGATCTAAAGTATTTTCTAATGCTTTAAGTCCATGATTTAATTGAGATACATATCCTGAAAACTCTTGTCCTAAAGTAAGTGGAGTTGCATCCATAAGGTGTGTTCTTCCAATTTTAACTACTTTATTAAAAGCAACTGACTTAGCCTCCAAAGTATCACGCAATTGTTCTATTCCAGGAATAGTATTTTCTACAATAGTTTTGTAGGCTGCAATATGCATTCCTGTTGGGAAAGTGTCATTTGAACTTTGTGATTTATTTACATCATCATTTGGATGAATAGCTTTTTCACTATCTTCTAATGTTCCGCCATTAATTACATGAGCGCGATTAGCAATAACTTCATTGGTATTCATATTACTTTGCGTACCACTTCCTGTTTGCCAAATAACTAAAGGAAATTGATTGTCATGCTTTCCTTCCAATATTTCATCACATACTTTTGATATTAAGTCTCTCTTTTCAGCAGCTAATACTCCAAGTTCACAGTTCGTATGTGCAGCAGCTTTTTTTAGGTAAGCAAATCCATACACTATTTCCAAAGGCATACTTGCAGATGCTCCAATTTTAAAGTTATTTCTACTTCTTTCTGTTTGGGCTCCCCAGTATTTTTCTGCTGGGACTTTTACATCTCCCATTGTATCTTTTTCTATTCTATATTTCATCTTAAAATGTTTTGATAGTTTTAATTGTTGTTGTTTCTTTGTGCAAAATTAATGATTATGAAATTTCTAGGCTTTTTAATGTTTGTTTTTGTTTTCCTAATGGCATTTTGGGGAGTTATTTTCCTTGCTAGTGTTATTCCTTACTTTATTTTTGTTTGGGCTAAAGAGGGTAAATTAGAAGACGATCAAATTCCTGCTTAAGCAAACAAGCTTAATACATTTTCTGGTGGCCTTCCTATTATTGCTTTATTGTCTTTAACAACAATTGGGCGCTCAATAAGTTTAGGGTTTTTAGCCATAGTATTTATTGTTTCAGTTTCTGTTAACTCTTTTCCTTTGTAATTTTCTTTCCAAATCGTTTCTTGTGTTCTTACAAGTTCAATAGCTTTTATGTTTAGTTGTGATAAAAGTACCGTAATTTCTTTGTTTGTAAGCGGATTTTTAAGGTATTCAACAATTTCAAATTCATTTGTCTTTCCCTCAATTAGTGCAAGGGTTTGCCTGCTTTTGCTACACCTAGGGTTATGATATATTTTCATGTTAATTATTTTTGTCCAAACTCCATTAGGTAGGCCTTAATAAAAGCATTAAGATCACCATCTAGTACTTTTTCAGGGTTGGAGGATTCATGGTTTGTTCTTAAATCTTTTACCATTTTATAGGGGTGTAATACATAGGATCTGATTTGTGAACCCCACTCAATTTTCTTTTTTGATCCTTCTAATTTGTTTCTTTCTTCTTGTTTTTTTCTTATTTCTAGCTCATAAAGTTGAGACTTTAATAATTGTATTGCTTTTGCTTTGTTCTCTAATTGTGAGCGGGACTCAGAGTTTTCAATTGTAATTCCTGTAGGGCTATGTTTTAATCGTACTGCCGATTCAGTTTTATTTACTCCTTGCCCTCCTGCGCCACTTGCTCTAAAAGTATCCCAACTAATTTCTGAGGGGTCAAGATTAATCTCAATACTATCATCAGCTAAAGGATAAACAAATACAGATGCAAAAGTAGTATGTCGTTTTGCATTGGAATCAAATGGCGAGATTCGAACTAGCCTGTGCACACCATTTTCTCCTTTTAAGTGTCCAAAAGCAAAATCTCCTTCTATTTCAATTGTAACTGATTTTATCCCTACTGGTTCTGCTTTTTGTATGTCAAGGGTTTTTACTTTGTACTTGTTTTTTTCGCCCCACATTAAGTACATCCTCATTAGCATTTCAGCCCAATCTTGCCCTTCAGTTCCTCCTGCTCCTGGGTTTATAGTCATTACTGCCGATAGACTATCTTCCTCAGCACTAAGCATATTTTTAAACTCTAATTCTTCAACTGATTCTTTTGTTTTTTCAAGTTGGATGTTAAGTTCATCTTCACTTGCCTCTAGTTCTAGTAAAACAGATAATTCATCAATATTATTTGCTACAGAATTATAAGATTTAAGCCAACTTTTTAATGTGCTTAGTTTTTTTAATAGGATTTGTGCTTCTTTTGGGTTATCCCAAAAACCTCCTTGTTGCGATTGGTTTTCAAGTGTGTCTGCTTCCTCTTGTTTTTCTTTAATATTGATAAACTTATAAAGTTCATCTTTCCGTACAATCAGTGCTTTTATTTGCTCTTGGCTAACCATTGGTCAAAAGTAATTATTTATCGCTTAATTCTCTTATTTTATCCCATACCAAATTACTTTCAAATCCTCTTTGTATCAAAAAGTTAGCAATTTTTGTTTTGCGGGTAAAATGATTTTTATCTTTTAGTGTAGCTTTCTTCTGATGAAATAATTTTTCTAATACGGTATTGTACTTTTCATTATCAATTTCTTGTAATCCAATATTTATGCAGATAGTTGAAATCTGTTTCCGCTTTAGTTCGTTTGTTATTTTCCGTTTCCCCCAGTTTTTTATTCTGAATTTCCCTCTACAAAAGGAGATTGCATAGCGTTCTTCATCTATAAATTTGTCATTGATTAGGATTTCAAGAATATGATCTTTTGTAGTTTGTTGAAGTCCCCATTCTCTCATTTTTTCAAGTACATCCCATTGGCATCTATCTTGTAAAGCACAATAATTTTTGATGCGTTCAATTGCAATACTAATGTCATAAACTCTTTTATTGTGCATTTTTCAAAAGTACTAAATCTGATTATAAATACTACTTTTGCAGCTATGCAAAACAAACAAGCAATTACTCTTTTATTTTTGGCAAATATTATTTCTGGATTAGCTCAAGGAATTAGTATGGTTGCTATTCCTTGGTATTTTGTTAAAATTGTTGAGCGCCCTGAACTATTTGCCTCTGCATACATTTTAATTACATTTCTAACTTTATTTTGGGGATTGTATGCTGGAGCTTTAATTGACCGATACTCTAGAAAAAAACTTTTTATAGTCATCAATATTGTGTGTGGGCTAACTATTGGAAGTATAGCTTTGTATGGTTTTTATCTGTCTCATTTAACTGACTTTTTAGTCATTCTTGTTTTTGGTATTACTATTTTTAACTATAATGTGCATTATCCTAATCTGTATGCTTTTGGGCAGGAAATTACAGAGCCTAAAAATTATGGAAAATTGAATTCCTATATTGAGGTGCAAGGACAAACAACCTCAGTGTTGGCAGGGGCTTTTGCGGCACTATTACTCACTGGAACGCAAAATAATATGTTGGAGATTGCCGGCTTTAATATTCATTTACCATTCGATATTAAAGCTTGGAAAATATATGAAGTATTTTTAATGGATGCAATAACTTATGTGGCTGTCATTTTTATCTTTTTATTGATGAAATACAAGCCTATTATAAAGGAGCAAGTGCATAAGGGAAATTTATTTTCTCGCTTAAAAGGAGGTATTCAGTATTTAAAAAATAATCCTGTCATTTTTGTTTTTGGCTTCCTTTCCTATATGCTTTTTGCTTTTACTTTGGTTGAGGTTCATGTTCTTCTTCCTTCTTATGTGCATAAATTCTTGCAGATGGATGGGAATGTTTATGCTTCTGCTGAAATTTATTATTCTCTGGGTGCAATTTTTTCTGGAGTTCTTGTTTTAAGAATATTCAGAAAGGTGAATACAGTAGCTTCTATTCTTATTTTGCTAGTAGTTGTTTCTTTCGCTTTTTATGGAATGGCAGAATATAAGTTGTTATGGGTATTTTTTGCAGGGAACCTTATTCTTGGAATTGCAAATGCTGGCGTTCGTATTTTACGAACAACTTATATTTTTAATCATGTGCCAAATAATCTTATTGGTAGAACAAACTCTGTTTTTAGTTCCTTAAATATTGTTGTTAGAATGATGATGATAGGTGCTTTCGCCTTACCATTTTTTAATGTTGATGACAATATCAGATATGGTTATTTTGTAGGTGTAGGGCTAATGTTTTTAACATTTATCCCTTTAGTAATTTGGTATAAGCGAATAATATCAGCTGAAAAAAACTAATTTATTTTACTACAGTATATTGTAGTAAGTGCAGTCTTTCGTCTCCTGTAATGCTTATTTTTCTTCCAAACTTATTTGCCCATTGTTTGCTGATTGATGATGAGAACCATCCTTCTTTTTTATTGATATAACTGGCCACAAAAGGATGTGTTGAAATATGAATATTTCCTTTGCGTGTTTCTGTTAAGTTATGAAGTTTAGTTTCAATTTGATCAATAAGTAATAAGCTAGAGTCAATTTTCCCATTTCCTGAGCACATAGGACAGTTTTCTTGAGTGTCAATATTCATCTCAGGGCGTACTCTTTGTCTTGTAATTTGAACTAATCCAAAGCGAGTTGGAGGTAACACATTATGTTTTGCTTTATCTGTACTCATTGCTTCTTTCATTGTTTCAGTCAAGAGTTTTCTGTTCTTCTCTTGTTTCATGTCAATAAAATCAACAATAATAATACCTCCCATATCTCTAAGGCGTAATTGCCTTGCAACCTCATGTGCAGCTTCTAAATTAACAGCCAATGCATTTGCTTCTTGATCTTTTTTAGAATCTAC
This sequence comes from uncultured Flavobacteriales bacterium, assembly GCA_943788405.1. Lineage (GTDB taxonomy): Bacteria > Bacteroidota > Bacteroidia > Flavobacteriales > BACL11 > UWMA-0277. The sequence goes on along the minus strand of CALSQD010000002.1, from coordinate 1,250,316 downwards.
TTTTTTACCACTATTTACATCAATTACATGTAGGGCTTCAGTATGTTCTATTACAAGGTAAATTCCTTTTTTCATAGTTACATTTTTTCCAAATGCTCCTTTTATTTGTTTGGTAACATTAAATTCCTGAAAGATAGGCGTGTCTTTTTTGTGCAATTTAACAATCTTCTCTTGGTCAGGAGAAATTCGTGCAAGATATTCTTTTAGCTCTTCCTGAACTTCAGGGCTATTAACATGAATATTGTTAAATTTTGCACTTAACAAATCTCTTAGGATAGCTGCAGAACGGTTAAGTTCTCCTAACACTCTAGTGTTTGGCTCTGCATCTTTTAGTTTTTTACTTACAATCTGCCATTTCTTGTACAGATTTTTTAAATCTCTATCTAGTTCGGCAACTTTTTTTCCAGTAGCTACAGTACGAATGATTACTCCAAATCCGTGTGGCTTTATGCTTCTGATTAACTTTTTTAATCTTGCTTTTTCTTCAGGATCGGCAATCTTTTGAGAAATTGAAACTCTGTCAGAAAATGGTAATAACACCATATATCTTCCTGCAAGAGAAATTTCAGTTGTTAATCTAGGGCCTTTAGTTGAAATTGGCTCTTTTGAAATTTGAGTAAGGATTAGATCCCCTCCTTTTAAAGCATCATTAATTTTTCCATCTTTTTCAAGATTCTTTTCTTTCTTGAAGTTTTTTAAGGATGCTGTATTTAGCTTTTTATCAATTGCCTTTCTGGTAAAATTCTTGAAAGAATTGAATTGAGGTCCAAGGTCAAGATAGTGTAAAAAACCATCTTTTTCATAGCCTACATTTACGAATGACGCATTTAACCCAGGAACTGTCTTTCGGACTTTTCCCAGGTAAATATCACCTACTGAAAAATTATTATCGTGCTTTTCTTTATGAAGTTCTATTAGAAGTCCATTACGCAAAAGCGCAATCACTACTTCAGAAGGCCTTGAATCGATAATAAGATCGTATTTCATGGCGTATCGTTTAAGAAACTAGAGTTAGAACTAAAGTTTATTTAGTTTTGTGTCTGTTTTTTCTTGAACGCTTCTTGCGTTTGTGAGTAGCGATTTTTAATCTTTTCTTTTTCTTTGCTCCTGACATAATTTATTTTTTTTAGCTTATTAAAAAGCTTATTTTACGTTATTCTTTACTTCCTCAACAAATACTTTTGCCGGCTTAAAAGCTGGAATATGGTGTGCTGGGATAATAATAGTTGTATTCTTCTTGATATTTCTACCTGTTTTTTCAGCTCTTTTCTTAGGTTTAAATGTTCCAAATCCTCTTAAAAATACAGCTTCATTAGCTGATATTGAGTCTTTTATCTCGTTCATCATTGACTCAACAATTGCTAAAGTAGTTAATTTTTCTACTCCTGTTTTTTCTGAAATTTTACTAACAAGTTCTGCTTTTGTCATCTTTATTCTATTGTATATTAAATTCTTGACTAATTTTGAGCCTGCAAATATATTAAAAAAAAACAGCACAGCTATTATGTGTTTGTCTTTTTTAAAGAGTTTATTGTTTTATTTTTCAAAGGGTTATGGATTTTTCAAATAAGTTAGTTAATTGGTATCAAGTTAATAAAAGAGATTTGCCTTGGCGTAATACTGTCAATGCTTATTTTATTTGGTTGTCTGAAATTATATTGCAACAAACAAGAGTTGCGCAAGGAATGCCTTATTATCTTGCTTTTGTAAAGGCTTTTCCAAAGGTAGAGGATTTGGCAAATGCTTCAGAAGATAAAGTACTGAAGATGTGGCAAGGATTAGGGTATTATTCTCGTGCAAGAAATTTACATTTTACAGCTAAGGATATTGCGGATAATTACAAGGGGAAATTCCCAAATGATCATCAAAAAATATTAAAACTAAAAGGGGTCGGGGCTTATACTGCTGCTGCTATTACTTCTTTTGCTTTTGAGATGCCTTATGCTGTTGTAGATGGAAATGTGATTCGTGTTTTAAGTAGAGTTTTTGGTGTAGATATTCCTTATGATACAACTTTAGGGAAAAAACATTTTGCTGAACTTGCTCAGGAGTTGCTTCTTGTAGAAAATGCATCAACATATAATCAAGCAATAATGGAGTTTGGTGCCATGCAGTGTAAACCAAAATCTCCTGATTGTAGTGTTTGTCCTATGCAAGATTTTTGTTTAGCTTACAGTAAGAATACAATTACTGAGCTTCCTGTTAAATCAAAAAAAATAAAAGTTAAAAATAGATTTCTTCATTTTTTAATGATTGAGGAAAGTGGAAATGTATATTTAGGGAAACGAAAAAAAGGAATTTGGAATGGATTGTATGAGTTTCCTTTTTTAGAATTTGATGAAAGGTTACTTGAAAAGCAGGTGATGAAAAACGAAAAATGGTCGGATATTTTTAAAGACTCAAATACTGAATTGCTATCTGTTTCTTCAGAGTTTATTCATGTGCTTTCTCATCAAAAAATTAATGCTCAATTTTGGCATTTAAAGGTAAATAATGTTCAGTTGGAAAATTTTGAGTTAATAGCTAAAAAGAATCTCTTGAATTATCCGGTTTCTCGCTTAACAGAAAAGTATTTTCAGGCAATAGAATTAGTTTAGATTTTATATATTTGTTGAAATTCTAATTTAAATAATTGTAGTTATGGCAGGAGTAAATAAGGTGATATTAGTAGGAAATTTAGGAAAAGATCCTGAGGTAAGATATTTGGATAATGGAGTTGCTGTGGCAAATTTTTCCTTAGCTACAACTGAGAATTATAAGAATAAAGCAGGCGAGCGTGTGAGTCAAACAGAGTGGCATAATATTGTGCTTTGGAGAGGTTTGGCTGAAGTGGCTGAAAAGTACCTTAAAAAAGGAGCTAGCGTATATATTGAAGGTAAAATTAAAACCAGAAAGTGGGAGGATAAAGAAGGAAATACTAGATATAATACCGAAATACTAGCAGATAATATGACAATGCTTGGAGGAAAACCTTCACAAGAAAATAATGCACCTTATCCGCCTGCTGCTGATACTACAGCTGATAAGGCTGATGATTTACCATTTTAATTAAATAATATATAATTTGGAAGAGGTTCCCGTCCCGATATTTTTATCAATCTTTAGTGGAGTAGAATTGCATTTATTGAATGCAGAAGTACTTACCAGTCTTTTTATAGTCCTAATATTAATTACTTGCTCAGCATTTGTTTCAGGTGCTGAAGTTGCTTACTTTTCATTAAGTGCTAGCGAAATTGATGATTTGGAAAAAGAAAAGGAAAGTAGTGCAATTCTTAAGTTGTTAAAAAAGCCAAATCAACTTTTAGCAACTATTTTAATTGCGAATAATTTTATTAATGTTGCTATTGTTATTTTTTCATCTTATTTAACATCTATGGCTATTTCTTTTCCTGATGATTCTCCTCTAGAGTTTGTTTTTCAAGTTGTGATTATTACTGGCTTGTTAGTTCTTTTTGGTGAAATTACTCCTAAGGTATATGCTAATCAAAATGCAAAGCAGTTCTCTGCAAATATGTCAAAGCCACTTCTGTTTTTACAGCAAGTATTTTATCCATTAAGTTATTTATTAGTAACCACTACTAATTTTATTGATAAGCGCTTGGCTCAAAAACAAACAGAGGTTTCAGTTGAAGAAATTTCAAAAGCCTTGGATATTACTGAGCATGAAAGTAAGGAGGAGGAAAGAAGAATTTTAAGGTCCATAGTTGAATTTGGAAATACGGATGTAAAAGAGGTGATGAAATCAAGAGTAGATGTTTTGGCTATTGAACATAAAACTAAATTTACTGAGGTTTTGAAACTTATTATAAGTTCAGGATATTCTCGTATTCCTGTTTATAAAGAGCAGTTTGATGCAGTTTTGGGAATACTATATATAAAAGATTTAATTCCTTTTTTGAATGAAGATGATGGTTTTGAGTGGGTGAAACTATGCAGAGCTCCTTATTATGTTCCGGAAACAAAAATGATTAATGACTTGCTGAAGGAATTTCAGGTAAAGAAAAATCATATTGCAATTGTGGTGGATGAATATGGGGGAACTTCAGGAATTGTAACTTTGGAAGATGTGCTTGAGGAAATTGTTGGAGAGATTAATGATGAGTTTGATGGTGATGAAAATATTTATTCAAAACTTGATGATCATAATTATATTTTTGAAGGGAATATATCTTTGATTGACTTTTTGAAAATTGTAAAAGGAGAGATTGACTATTTTGATGAGATTAAAGGAGAGTCAGATTCTTTGGCTGGGCTAGTTCTAGAAGTAGAAGGTAGGATTCTTAAAATTGGGGAAGTCTGTAAAATTCCTCCCTATACTATGTTAGTGGAGTCAGCAGATGTGAGAAGAATAAAACGATTGAAAGTTACAATTGATGAAAACTAAATTATTGTTTTTTGTTGCTGTTTTATTTGTGGCTTGTAGTGCAGATTATACGCCAAAGCCAAAGGCATTTATAAAACTAGATTTTCCTGATAAGAAATATGAAAAGCTGGATGCTGATTGTCCTTTTGTTTTTGAACTCCCTATTTATAGTCAGTTAAATAAGAATGAAAATAGTTGCTTAATAGATGTAAGTTTTCCTCATCAAAAGGGGGTTTTATATCTTTCTTATTTTGCTTTAGATAATAATTTAAAGGAACATACTTTGCAGTCGCAAAAATTAGCCTATAAACATAATGTAGTGGTTGATGCAATTAGAGAGCAGCAGTATGTAAATGATTCTTTAAATGTATATGGTGTTCTGTACGAATATGATGGTATTTCTGCTACTTCTACTCAGTTTTACTTAACTGATAGTGTCAATCATTTTTTTAGAGGAGCGCTTTATTTTAATACAGAAGTAAATGATTCTATTCTGCCAATTAATCTCTTTTTAAAATATGATATTAAGCATTTAATTGAGACTTTTTACTGGAAAGATAAGTAAGCCTAACTACCGAAAGCAATAATAAAATTGCAATAAATTGATGGGTAGTGGCAGTGTGAATTTGTACCCTTAATAATAGTGTAGCAATTCCTAAACAAATTTGTAAAGCAACTAAGCCAAGAGCAAGGTTTGCTGGTTTTGATAAATTTGTATCTTTTGCTTTTGAGTAAATAACTAAAGTGATTCCAAATACTATCCATGCAAATAATCGGTGGAAAGCTTGAATGTCAAAACTATTTGTTAGTAAGCTAAAATCATTTGTATTTCTTAAGTTGTAGCCAAATACACTTTTAAAGAATCCGCCATCAACAGGCAGTAAATATCCTGCTTTTAGGCCAGCAACAAAAGCGCCATAAATTATTTGAATTACTAAAGTAGCTATAAGCCATTTGCTTAATTTGTTTATTCCTAAATTAGTTTTCTTATTTACATCATTAAAACTTAATATGAGCCAATAAATATAGCACATCAATCCAAATGCAGTTACTAAGTGTATTGCTAATCGGTAATGACTTACGGCAGGTACATCAACTAATCCACTTTTTACCATAAACCATCCTAAAAAACCTTGTAATGCTCCAAGTCCTAACAGGAGTAATAACTGACCTTTTTGTTTAGGGTTTATCCATTTTTTTATCCAAAAAATTACGAATGGTATAATGAATACTAATCCTATTAACCTTCCTAATAATCTGTGAAGGTATTCCCAAAAGAAAATAGATTTAAACTCACTTAGGCTCATTCCTTTATTTATTTTTTGGTATTCAGGAAACTGCTGATATTTTGCAAAAGTCTCTTGCCATTGCGCTTCATTAAGTGGAGGTATTGTACCGCTAATTAATTTCCATTCCACCATTGAAAGTCCTGAATGGGTGAGTCGTGTAATACCACCTATAACAATCATAAGTGCAATAAGTGCTAGCCCAGAATAGAGCCAAGTTGTAATAATTCTTTTTTGTTGTGTATTCATTGAGGGCAAAAATAACTAACCTATATTTGTCGCCAATAAATTTCTATGGAAAAGTCAATAAAAAATTATATAGTTTTAATACTTCTGGCAATTATATGGGGTAGTTCTTTCATTTTAATGAAAAGAGGATTGGAAGTGTATAGTTACACTCAGGTTGCGGCTTTGCGTCTTTTTATCGCATTCATTTCTTTAGCTCCTTTTTTATTTAAGGCAGTAAAAGTTGTGCAAAAAAAACATTTTGTTCCAATTATAATAATGGCATTTTTTGGAAATGGTATTCCGGCTTTTTTGTTTACAAAGGCACAAACACAATTAGATAGCTCTTTAGTAGGAATTTTAAATTCCTTAGTGCCATTATTTACATTGTTGTTGGGGATTTATTTTTTTAAATCGAAACCAACAAAAACGAATATAGTTGGAATTATTATTGGTTTATGTGGGGCAGTTTTCTTAACCTATTCAACAATGGGTGAAGGCGTTCAAATTAATAGTTATATGTATTTGGTAATTTTGGCTACCGTGATGTATGCGATAAGTATTAATGTGATAAAAAAATATTTACAAGATATTGATGCGCTTTCGGTTACTGCTTTAGCTTTTGCAATTATTGGTCCGCTTTCTCTTTTCTATATTTTTAGTCCTGATTTTTTCACTGTCTCTGTTTCAGATAAAGGGATAGAAGCTTTGCTTTATATTACTTTATTGGCAGTTGTAGGTACATCATCAGCTGTTGTTATTTTCAACAAATTAATTAATAGGTCATCAGCAATTTTTGCGTCTTCAGTTACTTATTTAATTCCAATAGTAGCTATACTTTGGGGAGTTTTTGATGGTGAAACAATAACTTTTATTCATCTAATTTCAGTAGTAATAATATTAAGTGGTGTTTATTTAGTAAATAAAAAAAGCCTAACTAAATAGCTAGGCTTTTTTTAAGTTTGAGTTGTATTATTCTGTGATAATTTTCTTTTTAACACTTCCATCACTATATATGTACAATAAAGGAGTGTTTGTTGTTTTTTCTTTAATGTCCCTTCCTAAAACATCAACAATCTTAAGTAGTTTTTTTGATGAGTTTGTACTTTCAGTGATGCTTACATTTCCACCCTCACATTTATTTATGTCTGATAGGTTGGGTCTGTATTGGTTTATAGCAGCAATCATTCTTGCTTTTTGGCCGTTTGTAAACAAGTTCATGCAAGCGTCATTTGTATAGTCCATAAAATTCATAAACATATCTCCATTTGCATTGTTTGTTTGGCAAGAGTTTGCATTGTATGGAAAAGAAGGACAGCTATAGTTTTCTTGCTCTTGAGAAGGAGTGTCTGAAACTTGGTCGTTTCCACAGAAATTATCTCCCCAAACATGTTCTAGATTAAGCCAGTGTCCTACTTCATGAGTTGCAGTTCTCCCTTTATTGTATGGGGCAAAGTTTGAGTTCCCAAAATATTTGTACCCAATAACTACCCCATCTGTACTTCCAATCCAATTACTTGGAGGGGTAGCGTATCCTAGTAGTCCGCTTCCAAGGTCGCATACCCATATATTTAGGTATCTGTCATTATCCCAAGCATCAATTCCACCATTTGCAGTTTCTTTGACATCATTGTTCATAGTGAAACTAGTGTAAGTAGTTTGGGTTCTTGTTATTCCTGTAGTTGTATTTCCGTTAGGATCAACTTTTGCTAAGCAGAATTCTATGTCACAATCTGCTGCTATACTTTGCCAAACGCTAGGTGTATTTATTTTATCAACATTAGTTCTGTTAAAATCAGCATTTAAAATGTCAATTTGAGATTCAATTTGTGAATCAGAAATATTTTCTTGGTTAGTATTCCAAACTACATGTACAACAACTGGTATATGAATAGTTACTTTTTGGTTTAAATCAGGGTTGTTGTTTATCCATTCATTTGTTTGTGCATTTACTTTTGCTCTTGCAGCTGCATATTCAGGGATATTTTCAATCATACTTTTGGTATGCGCTACTGTTCCGCACCTTTCTTGTGCAGTTGCCAATAAGTTTAATGTAACTAATAGTAAAATTAGAATTTTCTTCATGATAATATTAATTGTTTTTAGGTTTGCAAAGTTAACAAATTATCGTTATTTTGTTTATTAATTTCTTCATAGTCTTATCAGTTCAAAAAAGTGTAGGTATTTTTTGTTCATTTTCTCAGATTGTGTACTTTTGCAGACCATTTTTAAAAAATAATAATAATGTACGCAATAGTTGAGATAGCAGGGCAACAATTCAAAGTTGAAAAAGATCAGCAGATATTTGTACACAGGTTAGACACAGAAGAAGGGTCAAAAGTTGATTTTGATAAAGTTCTTTTGATGGATGATGCTGGTAAAGTAAATGTTGGCGCCCCAGTTATAAAAGGAGCTAAGGTAACTGCAAAAGTACTTGAGCACCTGAAAGGCGATAAAGTAATCGTCTTTAAAAAGAAAAGAAGAAAAGGATATAAAGTTAAAAACGGTCACAGACAGTATTTAACAAAATTAGAAATCCTTAAAATTGATGCTAAAGCTCCAGCTGCCAAAAAAGCGGCACCAAAAAAGGAAGCTAAGCCAGCTGCTGAAAAAGCACCAGCAAAGAAAACTGCTGCTAAAAAGCCAGCTGCTAAAAAAGCACCAGCTAAAAAGACTACAGCTAAAAAAGCTGAATAATAAGAACAAGAAGGAATAAAAACTTTATACAATGGCACATAAGAAAGGAGCAGGTAGTTCAAAGAATGGTAGAGAATCGCAAAGTAAACGATTAGGTGTAAAAATCTTTGGTGGGCAAGCCATCATTGCTGGTAACATTATCGTTCGTCAAAGAGGTACAGTACACAATCCAGGTGAAAATGTTGGAATGGGGAAAGACCATACTTTATTTGCATTAACTGATGGTAAAGTAAAATTTACTAAGAAAAGAAATAATAGATCCTATGTTTCAGTTGAAACTGAAGCTGTAAACTAAGGATTGCACTGTATTACATTTTTGAAAAAACTCTTGAGCAATCAAGAGTTTTTTTTATTTACATTTGTTTCATAATTTAGAAAAACTGAAAAAACAAGATGTTACACATTAATAAGATAAGGGAGAACAAGGAAAACTATATTGAGTTATTAAAAATAAAGAATATAGATGCTTCTGATTTAATAGCCAATGCTATTGCTAAGGATGATGAGCGTAAGGCTACTCAACAGCAAGCAGATGAGTTGTTGGCAAAAGGAAATCAATTGGCTAAACAGATTGGTGAGTTGTATAAAACAGGTAAGGCTGTTGAGGCTAATGTACTAAAGGAAGAGTCTTCTGCAATTAAAGAAAACTCAAAAGCATTACAAACTAAGCAAGTAGAACTTGAAAAGGAAATTCAAGATATATTGGTTCAAATTCCTAATATCCCTCATCCTTCTGTTCCTGCAGGAAAGTCGGATGCAGATAATGTAACTTTAAAACAAGTAGGTGATATCCCAGTTTTAATGGATGGTGCAAAACCACATTGGGAGCTAACTACTGACTATAACTTAATTGATTTTGAACTTGGAAATAAAATAACAGGAGCAGGTTTTCCTGTCTACACTAATAAAGGAGCAAAATTGCAAAGAGCATTAATTGCTTATTTCTTGGACAAGAATACGGATGCAGGTTATACTGAGTATTTACCTCCTCACTTAGTAAATGAAGCGTCAGGTTTTGGTACTGGGCAGTTGCCTGATAAGGAAGGGCAAATGTATCATGCAACTGAGGATAATTTATATTTAATCCCAACAGCAGAGGTGCCAGTTACTAATTTCTTTAGAGATGTAATTGTAAAGGAATTCCCTATTAAATGTACTGCTTATACTCCTTGTTTTAGGCGTGAGGCAGGTTCGTACGGTAAAGAGGTGAGAGGTTTGAATAGATTGCACCAATTTGATAAAGTAGAGATTGTACAGATTCAACATCCTGAGAAATCATATGAAACTTTGGATGTTATGGTACAACATGTTTCAAGTATACTTGATGAATTAGAATTGCCTTATAAAATATTACAGCTTTGTGGTGGCGATTTAAGTTTCACTTCAGCACTTACTTTTGACTTTGAAGTATATTCTGCAGGACAAGAAAGATGGTTGGAGGTAAGTTCAGTTTCTAATTTTGAAGGCTACCAAGCTAACCGATTAAAGTTAAGGTATAAGGATGAAAATGGGAAAACACAATTGTGTCATACCTTAAACGGAAGTGCTTTGGCTTTGCCAAGAATTTATGCAGCACTTATTGAAAATAACCAAACTGCTGAGGGAATAAAAATTCCTAAAGCTTTACAGCCTTACACAGGTTTTGATATCATAAAATAATGCGTTTACTGCTAGTATTTATGCTTGTTTGTTCTTTTGCTTATGCACAGCAAAGTGAGCAGCAATTGGCCTATCAGTACTATGTTAATGGGGAATACACTAAGGCAATCGCTATTTATGAAGAGCTAAATGAAGAGCGTTTTTCTGTTGCTTATTTTATTCCATATTTTGGTTCTTTGCTAAATACTGAGGATTATAAATCAGCTGAAAAATTAGCTAAAAAGGTAGCCAAAATATATCCTAGAAGTTTAAATTATCAGTTGGAACTTGGTATAGTTCAACAAAAATCAGGTAATCAAAAAAGAGCTGATCGTACTTTTGATAAAGTATATAAAGCTTTAGATGGTAAGCAGGGGCAGGCAATTAACTTGGCCAATACTTTTAGGCGTTATGAGTTGTATGAAGATGCTTTAAATGTCTATTTACTTGCTGAAAAAATAAACAGTAAATCAAATTTTGCTACACAAAAAGCACAATTGTATGCTCAATTAGGAAAGGTAGATTTAATGATTGCTGAATACCTAAATGAGTTAAGCCGTAACCCAAGGCAAAAACAAATGGTTATGGCACAAGTGCAAAGGTTTTTAAATAATGATGGTATTAAAAGTGAACGCAATTATCAACTAGTTAAAAAGCAATTGTTGCCTTTTGTGAGAGCAGAACAGGATAGGTCAGATTTTTCAGAAATGCTTATTTGGCTTTTTATGCAAAATGCACAATACAAAATGGCATTAAGGCAAGCCAAAGCTTTGGATAAACGAATCAATGCTGATGGAGATGGAGTTTATGATTTAGGAGAAACTTTTTTGGATAAAAAACAATATCAATTAGCAGTGGAGGCTTATGATTATATATTGCAAAAAGGAAAAAATAATTTCTTATTTGTTGATGCGAACATTAATAAATTGTATGCGCTTACCAAGAGTTTAACTAATCAGCAAAAAGAAGTTAATATACTTGATGAAGTTTATCAGCAGGTTATTTCTGATTTAGGAAAAGATAGAAACACAGTTTTGTTGCTCTCCAACTATGCGCATTTTAAGGCTTTTTATTTGCATGATTTATTGGCAGCTAAGCAAATATTAACGGATGCAATGGATATTCCTCAAATTGATAAAACTGATTTGGCAGAATGTAAGCTGGAGTATGCTGATGTTATGTTGCTAACGGGAAATATCTGGGAATCGTTATTGTATTATTCGCAAGTAGAAAAGGATTTTAAGGAAAACCCTATTGGGCATCAAGCAAAATTAAGAAGAGCAAAAATTGCTTATTATCAAGGGGATTTTGATTGGGCACAAGCGCAATTGGGTACACTTAAGGCTTCTACTTCTAAGCTGATTGCTAATGATGCTATGGATTTATCATTATTGATTATTGATAACCTAAACTTGGATACTTCTGCCATTGCTATGCAAACTTTTGCAAGTGCTGATTTGTTAAATTATCAGCAAAAATATGAAGAGGCAATTATTAAATATGATTCAGTACTTACGGCTTTTCCTGGGCATACCCTTTCGGATGAAATTTATATGCAAAAGGCCGATATTTACAAGCAATTGCATAATACTCCAAAGAGGATTGAGATGTATGAGAAAATTTCAACTGATTGGAATTATGATATCTTAGCTGATGATGCCCTTTATCAATTGGCTAAAATTTATGACACTACTTTACAGGATAAAGTTAAGGCCATGGAACTTTATGAAAAGATATTGTTAGAACATAATAGTAGTATTTTTGTTGCAGAAGCAAGGAAGCGTTTCAGAAGTTTAAGAGGGGATAAGCTAGAAAAATAATATGTTGATTTGATAATATGCTAATTGAAAAATATTGTCTTTGCGAAAAATTGCTCAGCAATTTTGTGGCAATCTTTTTTAACTATTCTTCAAACTAACAACTAACAACTAACAAATGATAATATATAATGTAACCGTAAGTGTAGAAGAGAGTATTAGTGCTGATTGGCTAAAGTGGATGCAAGAGGTTCATATTCCTGAAGTGATGGCTACTGGTGTTTTTTCAAAATCACAAATAAACAGGGTGATAATACAGGGTGATAGTGACAATACTTATACTATTGCTTATACATGTGCAAGCATGAAGGACTTGCATCAATATCAAATAAAATTTGCTTCTGAATTGCAGCAAAAACATATGGCTCGTTATGGCGATAAGGCTGTGGCTTTTCGTACACTAATGGAGGTTATTAAAGAGTTTTAATTTCCTTTGAAAAAAATAATTAAAGCATATTTAAATTTAGAAGAACACATTCTTTTAATGATAAAGGCTGAGTTTTTTGTTCAGTTGATTGGTGCTGCTTTTTTCTTAATTTTAAATATCTATTTGGCTAAGCAGGGCTTCTCTGATCCTGAGATAGCTAATTTTATTTCTTATCGTTTTTTGGCGGTTATGTTGTTGGCTTTCCCTTTGGGATTTTACATTAAAGGCAAGCCGCTTAAACCCTTTTTCATGTTGGGTAGTTTGGGTGTGCCTATGGTTGCTATTGCTCTTGTGTTGGCCGTACAAAATACTTTGTATTATCTGCTACCTACTTTATTTATATTGTGGGGTGTTGTGTTTACACTTTTTCAAGTGAGTGCTTTGCCTTATGTAATGCGAAATACTTCAGTTGCTAATCAGTCGCATGCTATCTCATTGAATTATGCAACTCATAGTTTCGGAACTATTTTAAGTGGTATTATCATCTTTGGTTTTGGGCAGTTTATGCGAGAGATGGATGAAGGACTTATCCTTTTATTTATTTCGGTACTTGGTTTTTTTGGAGTTTACTTTTTACTGAAAATGAAAGTAGATGTAGTAGTGCCGGTTAAAAAAGGATTGCAATGGAAATCCTATGATTGGGACTTGTTACTCAAAGCAATTGTTCCAACTATTATTATTGCGATTGGGGCTGGGCTTACCATTCCGTTTATCAACTTATTCTTCTTCCATAACTTTCAAATTGATTCCAAGGGCTTTGCCGTTATTGGTGGTGTGGCTAGTGTATTGGTTGCATTTTTGGCATTGCTTGTTCCTAATGTTAAGAATAAACTGGGGTTTAAAAAGGGAATAACCTATACCCAAACTACTGCTGTTATTGCTTTGGTTGCTTTAGCTACTACTGAGTTTTTTACACAGTATTGGTGGGCATTGCCAGTGGCTGTTTTGTGCTTTTGGGTGCGTACTCCACTTATGAATATGGCTGCTCCTATGACATCAGAACTTACTATGAATTATGTAGGGAAGAAAAACCAAGAAATGCTGAGTGCAATTATGGCAGCAATATGGAGTGGAAGTTGGTTTTTTAGCTCACAAATATTCAGATACCTAAAAGCTGAAGGTTTACCTTATGCATATATATTTTACATCACGGCTGTGCTCTATGGTTTTGGGGTGTTTATGTACTACCTATTGGTGTTGGATTATGAAAGGAGGAAGTAATTTCTGTCATATCGAAATGAGTAAAACGATTGAGATATCTCCCTTACATTTTCTTAAGTAAAAAGAAAATAATAATAGACTAGTGTCATTACGAATGTAATGAAGTAATCTATTCCTTAATTTAGTGGTTTATGCTGTGCTTAGTAGTGTCTACTAATATCTATATCTAATAGTATTTTTCTTAATTTTTTTAAAAGCGAGTATCTCACCGCTTTCAACATAGGCAACATACTCGGCTGCCGTCATGCCAAATGCAGCAGCTATTCTAAATGTTCTTCTTAGGCTAGGGTGTGCAACTCCTCTTTCTAGTTTACTTACCAATTCAGGCGATATACCTGCTTTTCTGGCTACTTCTGCTTGTGTCATTCTATTTTCCCATCTCTTTGAATAGAATGCCTTATGATGCCTTGCTACAAATTCTGCTTCTGTCATAATATTTTTGTTGTAAATATAGCAATTTCTTTTTATAATTCAGTATTATCAATCTAATTTTCAGTATATTGAGATATAATGCTAGTATATTAAGATATAATGCTAGTATATTAAGATATAATAAAAGTAATAAGAATATTAAATTAAGTATAAATAGTCATTATGTAAGTATAAGAAATCATTTAGCCAGTATAAGCAATCATAAAATAATTATACTTAATCATATATTAAGTATATAAAGATATAAAAAAAGTCTATTTAGTAATGTAGATGTTAATAAGAAGGTGCTATCTATACTCTACTGTAAAAAAGGATTATTTTTTTTTTCGTATCCTATATTGGTACTTGGTCCGTGCCCACAAAATACCTGAGTTTCGTTTGGTAAAGGAAACAGTTGTGTTTTAATGCTGTTAATAAGTGTGTTATGATCTCCTCCTGGTAAATCAGTACGGCCAATACTTCCTTGAAAAAGTACATCACCAGCAATTACTAAGTTATTTTCTTTGCTGTAAAGGCAAATATGCCCTGGTGCATGTCCAGGAGTAAAGAGTATCTTAAAACTACTTTCTCCAAATGTTAATCTAACATCCTGTGCTAAAAAGTGTTTAGGGTAGGGCGATCCTTCATAGTCCTCAAAACCATACATTTTACCAATATTTCCTGCATTTTCTAGCAATGGCAAATCTTCCTTATGCATATATAGTTCTAAATCCCATAGTTCGCTTACAAACTTATTTCCTAGTACATGATCAATATGGCAATGGGTGTTTATTAGCTTCACAGGTTTAAGCCCTTCATTAGTAATAAATTTCCTTAACTCATCTCTTTCTTTATCCGTATAGCACCCTGGGTCAATAATTATGCATTCTTTGGTTTCATCATATACTATATAGGTATTTTCCTGAAAAGGATTAAAGGTAAAGGATTTGATTTTCATAATAGTTTTTTTGCTTTTGCAAATATATGTTAATTAGTGTTTTAAAACAATCCGAATTCACTAGTCTGTATTGTTAATTCCTTTTTACATTTGTGCTATGAGTATTTCAACTTTCATTATTCTAATTGTTATTGGTTTGCTGGCCGGAATCCTAAGTGGTTTGGTAGGTGTTGGTGGTGGTATTTTAATGATTCCTTTGCTAATAATGTTGTTGGGTTTAACTCAGCATCAAGCACAAGGTACTGCCCTTTTTGCTATGTTGCCTCCTATTGGTATTTTGGCTGCTATTAATTATTATAAGGAAGGTTATGTGAAGTGGGAGTATGCAGTTGTTATCGCACTTACTTTTGTTGTTGGTGGCTATTTAGGTTCTAAATTATCTTTGAGTTTGCCACCACAAACAGTTAGGCGTGTATTTGGTGTTATCATGTTGCTTGGTGGATTAAAACTTATTTTCTCAAAATGATAAATAAGATAAAACAACTAGCTGAAAGTGCTTTTGATGAGGTTGTTGAAATCAGAAGGTATATTCATAAGAATCCTGAACTTTCTTTTAAGGAACATAAAACATCAGCTTATATAAAATCTATTCTTAATGCTTGGGATATTCCATTTACTGAGGATATTGCTGATACAGGTATTGTAGTTTTGTTGGAGGGGAATAATCCAAGAATAAAAACACTTGCTTTGCGTGCTGACTTTGACGCATTGCCAATTACTGAAGAAAATGAAATTGAATATTGCTCTGTAAACAAAGGAGTAATGCATGCTTGTGGGCATGATGCGCACACGGCTTCCTTGTTGGGTGTAGTTAAAATATTAAATAGCCTGAAACAAGAATGGGAGGGGAGTGTTAAGTTTATTTTTCAGCCTGCTGAGGAGATGCTTCCAGGTGGTGCTCAGCAAATGATAAAGGAAGGAGTGCTTGAAAATCCTAAGGTTGAAAAGATGCTAGGGCAACATGTGTTTCCTGATTTAGAAGTAGGGAAAGTTGGTTTCCGTCCTGGAAAATACATGGCTTCAACTGATGAGTTGCACATTACAATAAAAGGAAAAGGAGGTCATGCTGCTTTGCCTAGTCAATACAATAATCCATTATTGGCAGCTGCTAAATTAATTACTGATTTAGATGATTCTTTCCAAAAAGATAAGGAACTCCCTTCAGTACTTGCTATTGGTTTTGTTGAGGGATTAGGGGCAACTAATGTTATTCCTGAGCAGGTAAGTCTAAAAGGTACTTTGCGTGCTATGGATGAGGGATTTAGAGCTAATGCACATGAAAGAATGTTGGATATTTCAACTAAAATTGCACAAAACCATAAGGTTGAAATTGACTTTGATATTCGTAAAGGTTATCCGTGTTTAGTGAATGATGAAGAGTTAACGAATCAATCTATTGCCTTTGCAAAAGAATATATGGGTGCTGAAAATGTAATTGACTTACCTGTAAGAATGACTGCTGAAGATTTTGCATATTTTTCTCATGAGGTGCCTTCCACTTTTTATCGTTTAGGTACGACAAATAAAGGTAAAGGAATTGTTCATGGTTTGCATACTTCTCGCTTTAATATTGATGAACAATCCCTAAAAATAGGCATGGGTTTAATGGCTTATCTGGCTATAAAAAACTAAACTAATTTATTCCCTATAGTATGAAATTCTTCTGAGAAGAGTTTGATTCTTTCTAATACTTCACTTGAGGAAATAGTATCTTCAGTAAAATCTTTTCCAGTAGCATATACTATTCTTGGTAATTGCATCATACGCCATTCGTTCATGCAAATTTGAGTAAGGTGCATTGTAGATAAGTAACTTCTTTCACCTCCTGCAGCACATAATATTCCAAAGAATTTCCCTGTTGCTTTTCCAAAACAAGCATCTAAAATAATTTTTAAAGCATCATTTACACTGTAGCAATGTACGCCCATACCAATAATGATATTGTCAGCAGCTTCTACTTGTTTTGCTAAATGCTCCATTTCAGAAGTTAAGCCTTTGTGTACTGGCTTTAAAGGTATTGTTCTCGCATCTACAAAAGTAATGTTATCTCCTTTTGCTATCAATTCTTGTTCTACAGCTTTACATAGTAAGTAAGAACGGGAGTTTCCAGCTAATGAGCTTGATAAAATTAGTGTATTCATTAATTTGCTACTTTTGAGATAAAGTCAATTCTTAAAAGTCTAACTTCATCATCTGTAAATTCGTCTTCTTCAAATTCTACTCTTGCTTCATCAAATGAAAAATCTTCAGTTTCTTTAAAGAATTCATGTATATCTTCTCTTTCATCTTCATCCATCATATCAAGTATGATGTGGTCAAGGTTTAGGCGAGTACCAGTTTCTACAATTTCTTCCATTTCAGTAAGTAATTCTTCTTGGCTCAGCCCTTTTCCTTTTGCAATATCATCTATCCATAGTTTTTTATCTAAGGATTGAATAATATATATCTTGTTTGATTTTTTATTCGCTACCGTTCTAACAACAATATCTTTCGGACGCTCAATCTCATTTTCATCAACATATTTTTTAATCGCATTGATAAAATCTTGTCCGTATTTTTTAGCTTTTCCTTGTCCAACTCCTTGTACTTGCGCCATTTCCTCAAGTGTTATTGGGTATTGGTTTGCCATGTCAATTAAGGAAGGTTCCATAAATAATATTGCTGGAGGTAAGCCAATTTCTTTGGCTACTTTTTTTCTTAAATCTTTTAGGATATTAAAGAGTACTTTATCCATAGCAATACCTTTCTGATTGCTTCCGCTTCCTGAATTTAAGCTGTCATAGTCATGGTCTTCAGTTATTTCAAAAATATAAGGATTTTTTATATACTCTTTTCCTGTATCAGTAATTTTAAGTATTCCATAGCTTTCAATTTCTTTGGTAAGCAATTGTTTTACATATACCTGTCTTATTATTGAGTGCCAAAATCCTAATGATTTCTCTTTTCCTGAACCAAAAACATTCTCAATTTGCGACATATGTTGCTTGATAAGTGAATTGCTGTCACCAACCATAATACGCGCCATTTCTTTGGGCTTGAATCGTTCTCGGCAAGCTAGTACTCCTTCAAGTAATAGTTTTACATATTTTTTTCCTTCTGCTCTTTCTTTTGGGTCTTTACAATTATCACACATCTTATCGCACTTTCCTGCATCAAATTCCTCTCCGAAATAGTGAAGTAAGTATTTTCTTCTACACATTGATGTTTCAGAAAATGCAATGGTTTCCATTATGAGTAAACGACCAACTTCTTGTTCGGCAACTGGTTTCCCTTGTAAGAATTTTTCTAGTTTTTCAATGTCTTTGTAGTCATAGAAAGTAATCAAATCTCCCTTTCCTCCATCTCTCCCTGCACGCCCAGTTTCTTGGTAATATCCTTCTAAACTTTTAGGAATATCATGGTGTACTACATATCTGATGTCTGGTTTATCAATCCCCATTCCAAAGGCAATTGTTGCAACTATTACATCACAATCATCCATTAAAAAGGCTTCTTGATGAGCAACTCTCTTTTTTGCTTCCAAACCTGCATGATAAGGCAATGCCTTAATCCCATTTATCTGAAGAGTTTCTGCAATTTCTTCAACTTTTTTACGGCTTAGACAATACACAATACCTGATTCTCCTTTACGCGTACTTATATATTGTATAATTTGTTTAGCAACATCTTTTTTAGGTCGTATTTCATAAAACAGATTACTTCTGTTAAAAGAATCAAGATACAATTTTCCATTATCATTTATCTTGAGGTTCCTCATGATGTCTTGCCTTACCTTAGGTGTTGCAGTTGCAGTAAGTGCAATAATAGGTGCCTCTCCTATGTTGTCAATTATCTGTTTTAGTTTACGGTATTCAGGTCGGAAATCATGTCCCCATTCTGAAATACAATGGGCTTCATCAATAGCGTAAAAAGATATTTTTACGGATCTGAAAAATTCTGTATTTTCAGGTTTAACTAAGGATTCTGGAGCAACATATAACAGCTTTGTTTTTCCTGACTTAATGTCTTCTTTTACCTGATTAGTTTGTGTTTTAGATAGTGAAGAGTTGAGTACATGGGCTACACTTTCGTTCTGATAATAGCCTCTTATTACATCTACTTGATTTTTCATGAGGGCAATAAGTGGAGACACCACAATTGCACACCCATCTAATAATAGTCCTGGTAATTGATAACACATGGACTTTCCACCACCTGTTGGCATTATTACCATACTATCATTCCCTTCCAGCAGATTCATGATTATATCCTCTTGATCTGCTCTAAAACTATTAAAACCAAAAATGCTTTTCAGGTTTTTGTTTAGTGTTTCTTTAGAAATGCTCATACTTAATTTAAAAGTAATACTTTTGTTCTTGTTTTTGAGAACGAATATACTACTTTATTTTTATGAAATCTTCAACTGAAATAAAAAACATTGCAAAAGAAACGGTAGCTCTAGAGGCAGAAGCAATTAAAAAATTAGAGAATAGCATTAATGATGATTTTGTTAAGGTTATTGAATTGATTTTGAATGCAAAAGGCCGTTTGATTGTTGCCGGAATAGGTAAGAGTGCCAATATTGCGAATAAGATGGTTGCTACCTTTAATTCTACCGGGCAACCAGCTGTATTTTTACATGCTGCTGATGCTATTCATGGTGATTTAGGTAATATCCTAAATGATGATGTTGTTATTTGTGTTTCAAAGAGTGGAAATACGCCAGAAATTAAAGCGCTTTTGCCTTTTATTAAAAATATGGGAAATTCTGTAATTGCACTTACAGGTAATATGGAATCCTTTTTAGCTAAGGAAGCTGATTTTACTTTGGATGTAAGTGTTGAGAAAGAAGCTTGCCCAAATAATTTAGCACCAACATCATCTACTACTGCACAGCTTGTAATGGGAGATGCTTTGGCAGTTACTTTGTTAGCTTGCAAGAATTTCACGGATAAAGATTTTGCTCGTTTTCATCCTGGAGGAACTTTAGGAAAAAGATTGTTTTTGAAACTTTCTGATATTTTGCATGAGAATAGTAGTCCTCAAGTAAGTGGTGAAGCAACCATCAATGAAGTGATAATGGAAATTTCAAAGAAACGATTAGGAGCAACTGCAGTGATTGAAAATGAAAAGCTAAAAGGAATTATTACAGATGGTGATTTAAGAAGAATGCTTGAGAAAGGCGATTCGTTTACTAGCCTTATTGCTAGTGATATTATGTGTGTTAATCCTAAATCAATTGAGATAAATACACTTGCTTATGATGCTTTGCAGCTTATGGAAAAATATAATATTAGTCAGTTAGTAGTGATGGATGGTGATCAGTATAAAGGTATTGTTCATATTCACGAGATAATTAAAGAAGGTGTAGTTTAATGGAGGAAAGAGAAGAAGAAATGTCTTTTTTAGATCATTTGGAAATTTTCAGATGGCATTTAATTCGTTCGGCAGGGGCAATTATGTTTTTTGCTGTTATTGCTTTTATTTTTAAAGAGATTGTTTTTGATGTTATTCTTTTGGGTCCTAAAAAACCTGATTTCCCTACTTATAAAGCTTTGTGCAGTATTTCTAATTTTTTAGGATTAGATGATGCGCTTTGTATGGAGGATTCTCCTTTTAGTTTAATGAATATAAGCATGAGTGGACAGTTTTCTACTCATATTACAACTTCTATTTTTGCTGGTTTTATTGCTGCATTCCCTTATGTTTTTTGGGAATTATGGTGTTTTATTCGTCCTGCTTTGCATGATGGAGAAACAAAAATGGCTAGAGGAATAGTTTTTTTTAGTTCAGTTTTATTTTTGTTTGGTGTATTGTTTGGTTACTATGTAATTGCTCCATTATCTGTTAATTTTTTAGGGTCTTATCAAGTGAGTAGTACAGTAGCAAATCAAATTAGCTTAACCTCATTTATTTCAACAGTTACTACAGTGAGTTTAGCAAACGGAATTATTTTTGAGTTACCAATTTTGGTGTACTTCTTAACTAAGATTGGCTTACTAACTCCTGAATTTATGCGAATCTATCGTAAGCATGCAATGGTAGTTACACTTATTCTATCGGCTGTAATTACACCTCCTGACATTACATCTCAGATTTTAGTTTCTTTTCCGTTAATCATATTGTATGAGCTGAGTATTAAAATTTCAGCAAGAGTAATTAAAAATCAAGAAAAGGAAAAAGCATGATTTTAAGAGCAGATAATATTGTAAAATACTATGGAAAGCGTGCGGTGGTTAAGGGCGTTTCTGTTGAGGTAAAGCAAGGTGAAATTGTTGGGCTTTTAGGGCCTAATGGCGCAGGAAAAACAACTTCATTTTATATGATGGTTGGTTTAGTAAAACCTAATGATGGTTCGGTTTATTTGGACGATACTAATATTACAAAATTACCCATGTATAAGCGTGCTCAGCTTGGTGTAGGTTATTTGGCTCAGGAGGCTTCTGTTTTTCGTAAAATGACGGTTGAAGATAACATCCTTTCTGTTCTTGAAATGACTAAACTAAGTAAGGCAGAACAGCTTGAAAAGTGTGAGAGTTTATTGGATGAGTTTAGCTTACAGCATGTGCGTAAAAATATGGGAGGTTTGCTTTCAGGAGGGGAAAGAAGACGAACAGAAATTGCTAGGGCCTTGGCTACAAACCCTAAGTTTATTTTATTGGATGAGCCTTTTGCAGGAGTTGATCCTATTGCAGTGGAGGATATTCAGCAGATAGTTGCAAAGCTAAAAGATAAAAATATCGGGATATTAATTACCGATCATAATGTGCATGAAACCCTAAAAATTACGGATAGAGCCTATTTATTGTTTGAGGGTAATATCCTAAAACAAGGTACTGCTGAAGAGTTAGCTTCAGATGAACAGGTGAGAAAAGTGTACTTGGGTAAAAACTTTGAACTGAGAAGATAAAAGATGTTTATTTGGTGATGTGTTTATTTACTTATCGGATAAACAAATAATCAGCCAAACCAATAATCAATTACGCCTCTGTTAAAGTAAATTCAAAAGATTCCATAATTTGATTGCAAAGCATTTTTTTGCAAGCTTCATCTACTTTTGATGCTGCAACTTCTTTGTTGTCTGCTTCAACTTCTAATGTAATGTGTTTACCAATTCTTACATTTCCAATTTCGGATAAACCAACATTCCCCATACTAGCTGATACAGCTTTTCCTTGTGGGTCTAATAATGATTTAAGTGGCATTACATCTATTTCAGCTTTGAACTTCATAATTATAGTATATTATTTAATAGTGATAAAATCAGGTACAAAATTACAATAAATGGTATAGCAGCAAACTGAAAAACGAATAATAATACAACTGCTGCTAAAATAAGTATAATTCTGATTATGTTTAACCTAGAAGTCAGGTTTTCTGATGCGCTAAGCTTTAATGAAAACAAAGGAATTTCAGCTACTAAAAGTAAAGGCATTATTATTGCAATAATTGATAAGAAAGTTAAGTTGAAAAAGATTGGGAATTGATCAATACTAATAAATGGAATGCAAGCAATAAATATTGCAAGTGCAGGAGTTGGTAAACCAATAAAAGAAGTAGTTTGCCTAGTATCAATATTGAAATTTGCTAATCGGTAAGCTGATAAAATTGGAATCAACAATGCAAATAATTCAGGAAAGAAGAATCCATATAACTGGCTTTTTTCTAATAAATAGGGGTGATTTAAATCAAACATCCAGTGGTAAAGTATAAATCCTGGCGCTACACCAAAAGTAACCATATCGGCCATGGAGTCTAATTGTTTACCAAGCTCTCCGCTTACTTTTAAAAGTCGTGCAGCAAGTCCATCAAAAAAATCAAAAAAAGCACCTAAAAAAACACAAAAGGAAGCCACTTTTAAGTCCCCTTGAAAAGCAAAAATAATTGCAAATAATCCGCAAGTTAAGTTAGCAAGAGTAATTATATTTGGGATATTTCTTTTGATTGCATTCATATCAGCAAAAATATCATAATATTTGTAACCAATATGAAAAAATCATTTTTAGCACTATTAAGCGGATTATTATTAGCATTTGCATGGCCAGAAATTGGTATTTTTCCTGTACTATTTTTTGCCTTTGTTCCCTTATTAATGTTGGAGGATGAGATGCAAAAATCAGCTCATCCTAAAAAAGGAAGAGTTGTCTTTTGGTGTGCTTTCTTAGCTTTTTTTATTTTTAATGCCATTACTACTTATTGGGTGTATCATGCAACTCTCTTTGGGGCTATTGCTGCCTTTTTAGTTAACGCAACACTTATGGCAACTGCATTTTATATTTTTCATAAAATAAAAGCAAATACAAGGGATCGCTTAGGGTATGTAGCTCTGTTACTGGTTTGGGTTAGTATGGAGTATTTGCATTTGAATTGGGAGCTTTCTTGGCCTTGGCTTACTTTGGGTAATGGCTTTGCTAGTGTGCCTGATGTGGTGCAGTGGTATGAATATACAGGGGTTTTAGGAGGTACTATTTGGGTACTATTAATGAATGTTTTATTATTCCGTTTATCAAAAATAAAAACAACTAAAGCAATGTTTCTTCCTCTTGCTGTGATGATTATCCCTTTGTTGTCTTCTTTTTTTCTTATTCCTGATGAGGAAGGTGATGCCAAGCTAAAAGTATTAATTGTACAGCCTAATGTTGATCCTTATACCGATAAGTTTGCAGTGGGTTATGAGCAGCAGTTGGCTGATTTTATTGCTTTGGCAAAAACTGAACTTACACAAGAAACTGAATTTTTAATAGGGCCAGAAACAGCTTTGTTGGAAGGTATTTGGGAAAATAAAATTGAGGCAACTTATAGCGTCAGGGCGTTCAGGGAATTGCAAAAAGAGTTGCCTAATTTGAATATTCTGGTTGGGGCAAGTACTTATAAAATGTTTGGTCATGGCGAGAGCAAAACAGCTACTGCACGCCAAATAAGAAAAGAGCGTATTTTTTATGATGCTTATAATTCAGCTATTTTTATTCCAGATAGTGGTTTGGTTCAGGTGTATCATAAAACAAAACTAGTGCCTGGGGTAGAAAAAATGCCTTACCCAAGTGTATTGGATAAATTGGCAGCTTTAGCAGTTGATTTGGGCGGTATTAGTGGTTCCTTAGGGAGTGATAATAAGAAACATCATTTTATGATTGATGATAAAATAATTACACCACTTATTTGCTATGAAAGTATCTATGGCGATTTGCAAAAAGGAAATACAAACTTGATTGCTATTATTACCAATGATGGTTGGTGGAAAAATACGGCAGGTTATAAGCAGCATTTTACCTATGCTCGCCTAAGGGCAGTTGAACAAAGAAAAACAATTATTCGATCGGCCAATACAGGAATTTCTGGTGTGATTAATGCAAAAGGAGAAGTGCTTGAAAGTACAAATTGGGATGAAGATATTTGTATTGCTGCTGATGTTGAATTGAATAATGAAACTACTTTTTATAGTGTGTTTGGCGATTATATTGGTAGGCTCTCAGTTTTTGTGGCCTTTATGTTAATGATTACTTCTTTTGTAAAAGGGAAGTTGAGGAAATAAAAAAGCCTAACATTGCTGTTGGGCTTTTTTCTTTCTGTCATAGCGAGCCTTTAGGTGTGGCTATCTTTTCCTTTAGCTGCTCTCCTGTTTTAGGATTCTCCACCTTAGAGGAGTTAGAGGTGGGTTACATTGACACAGGGGTATAAGTAAAAGTCCGCTATTGCTGTTGGGTGTTTAATTTTTTGTTCGGGATTACTTTTAGACTGTTCGTACACTTTTTTCGACTGTTCGTACCATTTATTTTTTTGTTCGTACTGTTTTTTCAACTGTTCGGGATTACTTTTAGACTGTTCGTACACTTCTTTCAACTGTTCGTACTGTTTATTTTTCTGTTCGGGATTACTTTTCAACTGTTCGTACTGTTTATTTTACTGTTCGGGATTACTTTTAGACTGTTCGTACTGTTTATTTTACTGTTCGGGATTTGCTGCAGACTGTTTGTGCTTACTTTATGTAATAAAAAACCCACTCTTTTCGGAATGGGTTTTAATATCTTATAAAAGAATAATTTATCCTTCAGTTGTTTCTTCTTTGGCATCCTCAGTTAAATCAATATTAATTTCAATTAGGGTGTCAACATCACTCTCCATATCAATGTCTTCAAGTACTGCATCTACTATACTGTCTATATCAAGATTTTCATCTTCTACTTGAATTTCTACTTTTATTTCTTTCTTTACCTCTTTTGCATCATCTTCAAAGCCTATATTAAAGCCATTGTTTAGTGTGCAAGTACTTTCTTCACCACATTCACAATTAATAACAAATAAATAGCCTAATAAAACAATTACGAGTCCCCATGTTAAGGTTTTTTCCATATTTCCCATGATCTTAATTTTTAGTTAGTATGGGGCTAAGTTAGTAAAAATAAATTACTTAAGCGTGTTGGGTATTTTGCAAACTGGGATGGGTTGCATTTTATGCAGGTTGGCTTTATTCATTTTAGTGTAAATGTCAAACACTTGTTTCTCTCTTGCAGTAAGAGTGTTTTTATCACCATCAAAAGCCATTGCCCATTCTAATTCAGGGTAGCTTGCACCTATTTGGTCTTCATCTGTTTTGTCGTCTCCCCAAAGCCCATCAGTAGGAGGTGCACTTAGGATGTCAGTATCTATACCAAGCTCTTCTCCAAGTGCATATACTTCTGTTTTTAGTAAATCAGCAATGGGGCTAATATCTACTCCTCCATCACCATATTTGGTAAAGAACCCAATTCCAAAATCTTCTACTTTATTTCCAGTTCCTAGTACTAAGGAGTTGTTGGCCTGCGCAAAATAATAGAGAGTAGTCATCCTTAATCTTGCTCTTGTATTTACTAAAGCTAGTTCGTGTTTTTCTTCTTTTAAGGGAAGTTGATTTATAAAGCCATCAAAAATAGAGGAGAGTTCTAATTCCACAGTACTCACATTTTCAAAATTTGCTTTTAGCCAAGCAATATGTTTTAGTCCCCTTTCTACTTGTGTTTTATCTTGATGAATAGGCATTTCTACACAAAGTAAGGGTAAACCTGTTTTGGCGGCTAAAGTTGAGGTGACTGCAGAATCAATCCCGCCAGAAATACCAATTACATAACCTTTAACATGCGTGTTTTGGGCATATGTAAGTAGCCAATCACTAATGTGATTTATTATTGCTGTAGTTTGCATAATTGTTTGCAAATGTAAAAGAAAACTTCTTAATTTGCAGGATGAAACCTATAGTCTTATTTCTTTCTGTTACCCTTGTTGCTTTTTTATTTACCTCATGGGTTTTTACTTTTTTTGCTGATGCTGAAAAGTTGGATTTAAAAGTGAACAGATTCGAAAAATCCCTTTTTGATATTAATGAAGAAAATGTAGCTGAATTATCTGCAAATTGGAAAACTAATTTTGGAACTTTTGATGAGGTGTTTGCTGGTCAAATTATGCAAAAAGGCAACCTAACGGGTGAGCAGTATCATAGGGAACTATTGGCCTTTACTCAGCATAAGGATATGCGAGAAGCTTATGATAGTGTTGCTGTAATGTTTGCTGATTTTTCGGATATTCAACAAGAATTGGAATTGGCTTTTTGGCAATTTTCTGATAAATTTCCTTCTTACCCAATTCCAGAAATTACAACTTTTTTTGGTGGATTTAATTATGGGGTTGTTACTTATGATAATAATATCGCTATTGGTTTGGAAAACTTTTTAGGGCATAATTCTAAGTATTACAATTTATTGGGTGATCCTGATTATTTGCGTTTTCAAAAACAAAAAAAGTTCATTGCTTCCAATGTAATGGAGGTGTGGTTGAATGAGTATTTTCAACAATATATAGTGGGTAGAGATTTGCTTTCTCAACTTATCTATAAAGGAAAAGTAATGTATTGTATTGATAAAATGTTGCCTAATCTTTCAATGGAAGATAAGTTTCGTTTTACTGCCGAGCAAATGGATTGGGTGGTAGAGAATGAAACAAGTATTTGGCAGTATATAATACATGAAGATTTGTTATTCTCTAAAGACGAGCAGAAATTTAGAACCTTAATAAATTATGCTCCTTTTGCAAAAGGAATGCCTGATCATGCCCCTGGTAGAGTGGGCTATTATATTGGTTATAAAATGGTGAGCGAGTACATGGATAATAATGAAATGGATTTAGAGCAGCTCATGTCTTTAACAGATTCAAGGCAGTTTTTAAAACAATCAAAATATAAACCTACAAAATAGTAATTATGAAGCAGACATTAAAATTTGAAATTGATTTAGATGAGAATAATTTACCTGTAAATATTGAAATGCACGCAAGTGATGGGGCTGCAAATGAAAAAGATATTAAGGCTTTAATGGTATCTGCTTGGGCTGCTAAAACTAAAGAAACTTTACGGATTGATCTTTGGACTAAGGATATGCCGGTAAATGAGATGTTTATTATGTATCATCAAACAATGATGGGAATGGCTGCTACTTTGGAGCGCGCCACTGGGCATGATAAACTGGCAGGGGCTTTGCGTGATTATTGTGAGTTCTTTGCTGAACAGACTGAGATTAAAGGATCTAAATAATCTCTTTAAACTGAGGATTTAAGTTTTCAATGAAATCAGCAATTTCTTGCATTCCTGTTTTCTTTTCAGCTGAAGTAATAAATATCTGAGGTAATTCCTCCCAAGTTTTTTGCATTTCAACTTTATAAGTGCCAATGTTTTTGGCAAGTGCTACTTTTCCTAGCTTATCAGTTTTGGTAAATACCATTACAAATGGAATTCCTTTTTCGGCTAACCATTGCATAAATTCTTGATCAATAGCTTGTGGTTTGTGTCTACTGTCTATCAAAACGAACAAACACATTAGATTGGTTCTGTTAACTAAGTATTCACTTATCATGTTATGAAATTCAGCACGCATCTTTTTGGAAATCTTAGCAAATCCAAATCCTGGTAAGTCTACTAAATACCATGCTTTGTTAATTGAAAAATGATTGATTAACTGTGTTTTTCCAGGCTTTCCTGATGTTTTAGCTAAATTTTTGTGATTTACTAAAGCATTTATTAAGGATGATTTTCCAACATTAGATCTTCCAATAAAAGCATATTCTGCCATTTTAGGTGCAGGACATAATTTGTAATCAGTATTGCTAATTACAAATTCGGCAGTTTTAATTTTCATGATTTCTTAAAATTTATCTTTTAAGAATTTTAGCACGATTTTACTAAAATCTTCTGGGTGTTCCCACATGGCTGCATGTCCACAAAGTGGCATCCAATGTAATTCTGAATTAGGTAGTAATTTATGAAATTCATCAGCAACATTTGGTGGAGTTACTTTATCATGTTCCCCCCAAATTAAACAAACTGGCATTGTAAAGTTTGGAATGTCTTCTGCCATATTATGTCTAATGGCTGATTTTGCATATCCTAATAACTTTAGTACCGAAACTCTATTGTTTGCTATGCCAAAAACTTTATCTACTAATTCATCTGTTGCTACTTCAGGGTTGTAAAATACTTCCTCTGTTTTTGTTCTGATATAATCTTTGTCTCCTCTTCTTGGGAAAGAATCTCCCATAGCATTTTCATATAATCCTGAGCTTCCTGTAAGTATCATATTCTCTACCATTTCTGGATGTTCTTTGGAAAAAATAAGTGCGATATGCCCTCCCATTGAATTTCCAATGAGTGTAGCAGAGGGGAGTCCTAAGTGATTCATAAATTCGTATAAATAATCACTTAATGATTTAACTGAAACTCTTAATAGACTTCCTTCAAATAATTTTAAATCTAACCCGTAAACTTTATATTCAGCTGAGATAAAATCAACCATCTCTCCAAAGTTTTCAACCCCTCCCATTAGTCCATGCAATAGAATGATAGGTTGTCCACCTTCTCCTTCTTCAAGCCATTTAAATTTCCCTTCTTCCTTTACCATGTTGAGTCTAAATATTAGTTTGCAAAGAAACGAAAATATTTGTCATTGTCAATAGTTAAGGAATTTAGGGCAGAATGATAGCAAGTGGGTAAAGTTATCAACAAAGTGGTATAGAGTGGGAAAAAGTGGGATTTATGCGTATATTAGCACCCAGATTCAAAGCAATTAAAATGATTAATGTAATAGGAACATACGAATGTAAAGCAGATGCTAAAGGGCGTGTGATGTTTCCTGTTTCCCTTAAAAAACAATTGAAAAATGTGATGGGGGATGGCTTTGTGATTAAAAGGTCAGTTTTTAATAAGTGTTTGGAGATTCATCCCATGTCAGAGTGGGAGAAAGTTGTGAATCAAGTAAACAAATTGAATCGTTTTGTTAAAAAGAATAATGATTTTATTAGATCATACATGTCAGGTTTAAAGGTAGTTGAGGTTGATGGTGCAGGTAGATTTTTAATTCCTAAGGACCTATACTTATTTGCTGATTTGCAAAAGGAGTTAGTCTTATCTTCTTCAGTAAATATGATTGAGATTTGGGATAAAGATAAATATGAGGCTTCTGTAGCCGAAACACTAGTTGGTTTTGGAAATCTGGCTGAGGATGTGATGGGGAATCAGCCCCAAGATGAGTCGGATGGAATATCATAATCCAGTATTATTAAACGAATGTATTGAGGGGCTAAACATTAATCCCAAAGGAATTTATGTTGATGTTACTTTTGGTGGTGGTGGGCATTCCAAATTAATTCTTAAAAATTTGGACGGAGGTAAGTTATATGCTTTTGATCAAGATGAAAATGCACATAAGAATGCATTAGAAGGAGATAGCTTTAAATTGATTAATGCAAACTTCAGGTATTTGAAAAACTTCTTGAGAATGGAAGGAATTCGTAAAATTGATGGTTTGTTAGCTGATTTGGGAGTTTCTTCACATCAGTTTGATGTGGCTGAAAGAGGTTTTTCTATTCGTTTTGATGGAGAGTTAGATATGCGAATGAATACTAATTCCCCTTTATCAGCAAAAAGTGTGGTGAATGAATATGGGCAAGAAAATTTGGCTAATGTATTATTTAAGTATGGTGAGCTAAGAAATTCAAGAGCTATTGCCAGAGAAATTATAAATGCAAGGGAGGTTAAAGAGATTGTGACTACAAATCAATTGATTGCTATTGTAGAAAAAATGGTTCCTGAGAAAAAGAGAAATCAGTTTTTGGCTCGTATTTTCCAAGCTATCCGTATTGAGGTGAATGATGAAATGAAAGCTTTGGAAGAAATGCTTTTAAGTGCAGTTGACATGCTGAATGAAGGGGGGCGTTTGGTAGTGTTGTCTTATCATTCATTGGAGGATAGAATGGTAAAAAACCTAATGAAGAAAGGAAATCTTGAAGGAAAATTGCAGAAAGATTTTTTTGGAAACCCGATTAAAGATTTGAAAGAAATAACACGAAAAGTAATAGTGGCTACTGAAGATCAAATAGCAGAAAACACTAGGGCAAGAAGTGCAAAATTACGCATAGCTGAAAAAAGTTAATGAATACAATTAAAGAAAATACAAGTTCATTACTTTCTATATTGAGAGGTGAATTTATTGCGGATAAGAATAATCAGAAATTCATTCCTTTCTTGTTGTTTATTGTTTTGTTGATTTTGTTAAATATCCGTATTTCTTTTAGAGCTGAACGCTTATTAAAAGAGTCAATTTCATTGGAGAAAGAGGTGGCTGATTTGCGCTTAGTCTATATTACTACAAAATCTGATTTAATGAGTATGTACAGGAGGACAGTAATTGAAGAAATTGTAGCGGATAAGGGTTTGAAAACTTCATTAACTCCACCTGTTATTATTGAGAAGAATTAATGGCTAAAAAAGTAAAAAATACCAATTTCAGAATAATAGGGCTTTACCTGTTTGTGGTGTTTATTGCAATTGGGATAGTGTCAAAAATTGTAAAGGTACAGCAGTTTACTCAAGCAATAAATACGAGTAGTCAACCAAGGTATTTTACAGTTGAAGCTCCTAGAGGAAATATTATTGCTGATGATGGTGCTTTGTTGGCAATTTCTATGCCGCTTTATGATGTTCGTCTAGACATGAGTGTAATGGAAAAATCATTGTTTAACGAAAGTGTTGCTGAACTTTCAGTTTCATTAGCTCAATTATTTGAAGATAAAACAGCTGAAGAGTATGAGGTGTTTTTGAGGAGTTCAAAAAAAGCAAAAAAGAATAAGTATATTTTATTGCAAAACAAAGTAACGCATAATGAACTGAATAGTCTGAAGAAAATGCCAATTTTAAAATTAGGACAAAACAAAGGTGGGTTGATTGCAGAACAAAGGCCTAATAGAGAAAAGCCATTTGGCTTATTGGCACAAAGAACGGTAGGTGTATTGAGAAATGTAAATCCTGTAGGAATTGAAAGGGCATATAACCAAACACTTTCAGGAGTAGATGGTAAGCATTTAAAAAGAAAAATAGCAAAAGGGGTTTGGGTACCACAAGATGCAGAAGGAAATAAATTACCTAGAGCAGGAAATAATGTGATAACTACTATCAATACAGATATGCAGGATGTTGCTGAAAAGGCTTTGGAGAATACATTATTACATCATGATGCTGATTGGGGTTGTGTAGTTTTGATGGAAGTGGAAACAGGTAAAGTTAAAGTAATTGCAAATCTTAAAAAACAGGAGGATGGAAGTGTAAGTGAGCTATTTAATTATGCAATGGCAAAACATGTTTCGCCAGGATCCACTTTTAAATTGGCTTCTGTAATTGCAGGGCTAGAAGATGGATTCTTTAAGGTTGAGGATTCCGTTAGAACTTATGGAGGAAAATTTAGTTTTTACGATAGGGTGATGAAGGATTCTAAGGAAGGGGCTTATGATAATATTACTATTGAACGAGCATTTATAAAATCTTCTAATGTTGGGATTTCTCGTATTGTTTTTGATAATTATAAAAGTAATCCTACTGCATTTACGGATAGGATTTATAAAATGGGTTTAAGCACTCCTTTAGAATTAGAGCTGCCTTTTCCAAATAATTTAAAATCACCAATTCCGAATAAAGGAAGTTGGTCTGGGGTAACATTGCCTTGGATGTCTATCGGATATGAAATGCAATTAACGCCAATTCATATGCTTGCTTTTTACAATGCGGTAGCTAATAAAGGAAAAATGGTAAATCCGATTTTTACTTCTGCAATTAGTCGTGATGGTAAAATAATTGAAGAGTATACTACCCGTGTGATAAACCCTGCTATTTGTTCTGAGGCAACTATTAATGCGGTAATGCCTTTGCTTGTTGGAGTAGTGGAAGAGGGAACTGCACAAAATATAAAATCAAATAATTATCAAATTGCAGGAAAAACAGGAACAACAGTTATTAATTTTAACAACAGAGCTGAAGGAGAAGGGAAAGAGTATCAAGCTTCTTTTGCAGGTTTCTTCCCGGCTGATAATCCAAAATATTCTTGTATAGTGGTAGTGAATAATCCTAAGGAAAATGGGCATTATGGTGGGTCGGTTGCAGCACCAATCTTTAAGGAGTTAGCGGATAAAGTATATGCTTCTGATATGAGTATTCATAAAGCCTTACAGCAATCAGAAGTACTTGTAAGTTTGCCTAAAGTAAAACAGGGAAGTGTGGTGGAGGTAAATAAAGTATTATCTGAATTTGATATAAATACTAACTCAACTGATGAGCAGTGGATGGTTTCTAAAACATCAAAAAATGAGGTGCTTTTAGAAGTAAGAAAAGTAGAGAGAGATTTGCAAAATGGCAATATGCCTGATTTAAGAGGGATGGGTATTCAGGATGCACTTTACTTATTGGAAACTTATGGTTTACAGGTTGAGGTTTCAGGTAGTGGAGCGGTTCGTTCACAATCCATTAAAAAGGGAGAAAAATTTACTAAAGGAACTTTAATAAAATTAGCATTGGCTTAATGAATTTACAAGAATTACTATATAAAGTTAGCATTGCTAAAGTTGTAGGAACTACAAATGTTCAGGTGGATGCTGTTGCTTTTGATTCTAGAAAAGTGGAAGCTAGTTCTTTGTTTGTTGCAGTAAAAGGCACGCAATCTGATGGGCATAATTATATTTCTCAAACTATTGAAAAAGGAGCTAAGGTTGTTGTTTTAGAGGTTATGCCTTCTGAATTGAGTGATGATGTAACTTATGTTCAGGTGGAAGATAGTAATAAGGCTTTAGGAATTATAGCTGCTAATTTTTATGATAACCCTTCTGAAAAATTAAAACTAGTTGGAGTTACAGGAACTAATGGTAAAACTACAATAGTAAGCTTGCTTACTCAGTTATTTGGAATGCTTAATGTAAAGGTAGGTATGCTTTCAACAATTCAAAATAAAATTATTGATGAGGTTATTCCTTCAACTCATACTACTCCTGATGCCTTGCAACTTAATTTCTTATTGAATGAGATGATAGAGGCAGGTTGTGAATATTGTTTTATGGAGGTAAGTTCTCATGCAATAGCACAAGGAAGAATTTCAGGTTTGCATTTTGAAGGAGGGGTGTTTACTAATATTACTCAGGATCATTTGGACTATCATAACACTTTTGCTGAGTATCGTGATGTGAAAAAATCCTTCTTTGATTTATTGCCAAAATCAGCTTTTGCTTTAACAAATAAAGATGATAAAAATGGCATGAAAATGCTAGAAGGAACAAAAGCAGATAAAACTACTTATGCTTTAAAATCGCTTGCGGATTATAAATGTAGGGTGTTGGAAAATCAATTTGAAGGAATGTTGTTGAACATTAATAAAGTTGATGTTTGGGTAAAATTGATTGGTGATTTCAATGCTTATAATATGCTTTCAGTTTATGCGGTGGCTAATCTTTTTGGATTTGAGGATTTTGAAGTGCTTACTGCATTGAGTATGCTATCTGCAGCTGAGGGTAGGTTTCAGTATTTGCAATCCCAAGAAAAAATTACTGCCATAGTAGATTATGCACATACAGATGATGCGCTAAAGAATGTAATTGCTACAATAAATAATATCCGATCCAATGCTGAGGAGTTAATTACGGTAGTGGGCTGTGGAGGTGATAGAGATAAAGCTAAACGACCATTAATGGCAGCTGTAGCTTGTAATTTAAGCAATCAAGTAATCCTTACTGCTGACAACCCAAGGTCAGAAAACCCTGATGCAATTATTGAAGATATGCTAGCTGGTTTAGATCCTGTTCAAAAGAAAAAGGTATTGGTTATTACCGATAGAGCTCAGGCGATTAAAACTGCTTGCCGACTAGCTAATGCTAATGACATAGTATTGGTTGCAGGTAAAGGGCATGAAAAATATCAAGAAATTAATGGAGAGAAATTTCCATTTGACGATTTAGAAGAACTCAAACAATCATTAAATATAATTATACAATAATGCTATACTATTTATTCGAATACCTACAAAGTGCCTATGATTTTCCTGGAGCAGGACTATTTCAGTACATCTCTTTTCGTGCAGCAATGGCGATTATTACTTCTCTTTTAGTTTCCTTAGTTTTTGGAGGTAAAATCATCAATATCATTCGAAATAAACAAATTGGAGAACAAGTAAGAGAATTGGGCTTGGCAGGAGAAGAAAGTAAAAAAGGAACTCCAACTATGGGAGGTTTAATCATTTTGGCAGCTATTCTAATTCCAACATTACTATTTACTAAACTCGATAATATCTATATCATTATCATGATAGTTTCTACACTTTGGCTGGGGGCTATTGGTTTTATTGATGACCATATTAAGGTATACAAAAAGGATAAAGAAGGTTTGGCGGGTAGGTTTAAGATATTGGGTCAGGTAGGTATAGGATTAATTGTTGGTTTGGTAATGGTTTTTCATGGAGATATTGTTGTTAAAGAAAATGTAAAATTATCTGCAGAAACTGATGTAATAGGTTCGGTTAGTTTAGCACAAAAATCTTCTAAAACAACTACTCCATTCTTTAAAAACAATGAGTTTGATTATCAGAATTTAACTTCTTGGATGGGTGATAAGGCAAAAGATTATGCATGGATTTTCTTTATTTTAATTGTAGTAATTATCATTACTGCAGTGTCCAATGGTGCAAATATGACGGATGGATTGGATGGATTAGCAACAGGTACTTCAGCAATTATTGGGGCAACTCTTGCTCTTTTTGCCTATGTGTCAGGTAATATTATTGCTGCTGATTATTTGAATATTATGTACATTCCAAACACAGGGGAATTAGTGATTTATATGTCAGCATTTGTAGGGGCATGTGTAGGGTTTATGTGGTATAATTCTTATCCAGCACAAGTGTTTATGGGGGATACAGGTTCCTTAGCTTTAGGTGGGATTATAGCAGTAGTTGCTATCCTAATCCGTAAGGAATTGCTCATTCCTATTTTATGTGGAATATTCTTAATTGAGAATGTATCTGTGATGTTGCAGGTAGGTTATTTCAAATATACAAAAAAGAAATATGGTGTAGGAAAGCGTGTATTTAAAATGGCGCCATTGCACCATCATTATCAAAAATTAGGAATGCACGAAAGTAAAATTGTAACTCGATTTTGGATTGTAGGCATCATGTTGGCAGTTATAACTGTGGTTACTTTAAAATTGAGGTAATGGCAAAAAGAATAGTCGTACTAGGAGCAGGAATTAGTGGAGTTGGGGCGGCTGTTTTAGCAAAACAAAAAGGATTTGATGTTTTTGTTTCGGATAAAGGAATAATTACAGATGATAATAAAGCAGTTCTTTTAAATAATGAGATTGAATGGGAGGAAGGAAAGCATGCTTCTGAGCAAATTTTAAATGCTGATGAAGTAATTAAAAGTCCTGGAATACCAGATACTGTTGATTTAATTCAGCAATTAATCACAAAAAATATTCCTGTAATATCTGAGGTGGAATTTGCTTTTAGATATACTAAAGCTAAGATTGCTGCTATCACTGGAAGTAATGGAAAAACAACAACAACTTTACTTTTAGGACATGTGCTTAAAAGTGCAGGGCTTGATGTTTTAGTTGCCGGAAATGTAGGGATTGGTTTTGCTTTGTCTATTGCTGAGCGTGACTATGATTATATTGTTTTGGAGCTGAGTAGTTTTCAGCTAGATGGCATCAAAAACTTCAGAAGTGATGTGGCGATATTACTAAATATTACTCCTGATCATTTGGATAGGTATGATTATAAACTAGAGAATTATGCAGTATCAAAATTTAGGATTACTAAAAACCAAACCGAGCAAGATGTTTTGATTTATAATGCAGATGATACAATGATAAATGCACTTAAGTCAAAAGCAAAAACACTTCCAATCTCATTAAAAGCAGAGCAAACTGAAGGAGGATTTTATAATAACAATGAAATAACAATTAACTTAAATAACACAACTATGACCATGCAAGAATTAGCCCTACAAGGCAAACACAACATTTTTAACTCAATGGCAGCCGCTATGGCAGCAAGAGTTTTTGAAGTAAAAGATACGGTTATCCGTCAGGCAATGATTGATTTCCAAAATGTAGAACATAGATTGGAGCATGTGCTTACTCTGCATGGTATCGATTTTATTAATGATTCTAAAGCAACTAATGTAAATGCTTGTTGGTATGCACTTGAAAGCATGACTAAAGAGGTAGTTTGGATTGTAGGTGGTGTGGATAAAGGAAATGACTATACTGAATTGGCTGGAATGGTTGATGAAAAAGTAAAAGCAATTATTTGTTTAGGTGAAAATAATGAAAATATCATTGATGTATTCAGAGGAAAAGTAGATACTATTGTGCAGGCTTCAAATATGCAAGAAGCAGTAACTCAGTCCTATGCTTTAGCAAATAAGGAAGAGGTTGTTTTGTTATCGCCAGCTTGTGCAAGTTTTGATTTGTTTGCCAACTATGAGGATAGAGGTTTTCAGTTTAAAAAAGAAGTGCGTAATCTGTAAATGAATTCTTGGATTAAAAATATCAATCTTGAAGGAGATAAAACGATTTGGGGAGTAGTCCTTGCGTTATCTCTATTTTCTGTATTAGTTGTGTATAGCACGGCTGGTTGGCATTTTTTATTCAATCATATAACAAAATTATTACTTGGCTTATTTGCTATGTATGTGGTGCATAAAATCAAGTTTAAGTACTTTTCAAAGCTCGGGCAAATAGGATTTCTATTTAGCTTAGTTTTATTGGTTTTGGTTTTACTTATAGGGGTAAGTATTAATGGGGCTTCAAGGTGGTTGCAAATTGCTGGTCAACAATTTCAACCTTCTGATGTGGCAAAGTTGGCAATCCTTATTTATATGGCTAGGCAGATTAGCAAGCAAAGAGAGTATTTGCATAATATAAAGGATTTAATGTGGTATGTATTAGGGCCTTTGCTTTTGGTTTGCGCTTTAATTCTTCCTAATAATTTTTCTACTGCTGCATTGGTTTTTATCAATGGTTTGGTATTGATGTTTGTGGGAAAAATCAGGATTAAATTTATTTTTGGAATTGTTGGTGCTGCTTTTATAAGCGCATTAATTATTTATGGTACAGCTAAGTTTACTCCTTTAGGCACAAAAATTATGCCAAGGTCAGCAACTTGGGTAAGCCGTATTGATAGCTTTTTTATTGATGCTGAAGGAGATGAGCAAACAAAAGATTTTCAGCAAACACAAGCCTTAGTTGCAATACAAAATGGAGGGGTAACGGGTGTTGGTCCTGGTAAAAGTACGCAAAGAAGCATTTTGCCTTATTCCTCTTCTGATTTTATTTATGCCATTATTATTGAAGAATATGGTCTGTTTGGTGGGATAATGGCTTTGTTGTTTTATTTAATTTTAATGTTTAGAGCCATTCGGATAGCTTTAAGAGTAGAAAGTGTTTTTGGTAGTTTGTTAACTATTGGACTTATGTTTTCTTTGGTTTTCCAGGCCTTAATAAATATGTTAGTTTCGGTAGAGATTATGCCAGTTACTGGGCAAACTTTACCATTGATAAGTATGGGGGGAACCTCAATTGTATTTTCATGTATTGCAATTGGGATAGTATTAAGCGTAAGCAGAGATGCAACAGATAGAACTTATGGAAAAGCTTAAAGTAATTATAAGTGGAGGAGGTACAGGGGGGCATATATTTCCGGCACTTGCTATTGCAAAGGCAATAGAAAATAAGGTGAAAGATGTGGAGTTCCTTTTTGTAGGTGCTGAGGATAGAATGGAAATGGAAAAAATTCCAGCAGCAGGATATAAAATTGTTGGACTTTGGATAAGTGGTTTACAAAGAAATTTAAGTAGGCGTAATTTGTTGTTTCCTTTTAAGGTGATAAGTAGTTTGCTGAAAGCAAGAAAAATTGTGAGGCAATTTAAGCCTGATTTGGCAATTGGAACTGGAGGATATGCAAGTGGTCCTTTACTTTTTGCAGCTGCTAAAAAGGGAGTGCCTTCACTTATTCAAGAACAAAATTCTTACCCTGGAATTACGAATAAGATTCTTTCAAAATATGTGCAAAAAGTATGTGTTACTTATGATGATATGGAACGATTTTTCGGAAAAGAAAAACTAATTATTACAGGAAATCCTATTCGTGAAGATATTTTAGGGTTTGACACTAAAGTAGAAGAGGGGAGAAAACACTTTAATATAGATGCTTCAAAACCAACTGTTTTAGTGGTAGGTGGTAGCTTGGGTGCAAGAACTATTAATGAGGCTATTGCTGAAAATATATCAGCTTTTAAAGCTGCTGATGTAAATTTAATTTGGCAAACAGGAATATCATTTCAGGATAAATCTAAGGAGATAATAAAAGATATAAATACTCCTGGAGTTCAGGCACATACTTTTATTAAAGAAATGGATTTGGCTTATGCAGTTGCGGATGTGATTGTGTCGCGTGCAGGAGCAATTGCAATCTCGGAATTATGTTGTGTGGGTAAGCCAATTATCTTAGTTCCCTCTCCTAATGTGTCAGAAAATCATCAGTATAAAAATGCACAATCCTTAGTTAATAAGAATGCTGCATTGCTTGTTGAGGATAAGGAGGCAAGCCGTAAACTTGTGAGTACACTTATGGAATTAGTTGGAGATAAAGTTTTGCAGCAGTCCTTAAGTAGTAATATTAAAAAATTAGCAGTAAAAAATGCAGCTGATGAAATTGCAGAAATAGCATTACGCTTAATAAAATGAACCTAGATTTATACAAACATATTTACTTGATTGGGATTGGCGGGATAGGCATGAGTGCTTTGGCGCGCTATTTTAACGCTAAGGGTAAGCATGTTTGTGGTTATGATAAAGTGCAATCTAATTTGTGTATGGAACTAGAAAGTGAAGGAATTCAAATTCATTATACTGAAGGATTGGAATATATTCCTAAAGCAATACAGGAGGCTGCTTACAATGAAATATTGGTAATTTATACGCCTGCAATTCCTGTTGAAAATCAGGAAATACTTTATTTTACTGAAAAAGGCTTTAAACTCCATAAAAGGGCAGAGGTTTTAGGAATGATTAGCCGTCAATCCTTTACTATTGCGGTGGCAGGTACGCATGGAAAAACAACAACTTCAGCTATTTTGGCACATCTTTTGCATAGTGCAGGAAAGCAATCTACAGCATTTTTAGGTGGCATCAGTAAAAATTATAACACGAATTTATTATTGGCTGAAAAAGGAAATATCCTTATTGTAGAGGCAGATGAATATGATAGGTCCTTTTTACAATTAAATCCTGATGTTGCTGTAATCACTTCAGTGGATGCAGATCATTTGGATATTTATGAAGATAAAGCAGACTTGCATAAAGCTTTTAAGCAGTTTGCTTCACAGATAAAACAGAAGGGAGTTTTATTGGTGGAAGAGTCAATAGATATTGATTTCCCTGTTCCTGAAGATGGAGCTAAACTTTCCTATTCTGCCTCAACTAAGGCTGATTA
Source organism: uncultured Flavobacteriales bacterium (assembly GCA_943788405.1). Classification (GTDB taxonomy): domain Bacteria; phylum Bacteroidota; class Bacteroidia; order Flavobacteriales; family BACL11; genus UWMA-0277. Next base: position 1,210,470 of record CALSQD010000002.1, on the reverse strand, counting down.
TTATGCTGAGAATATAAGAGTAAAAGAAGGGAGAATGTTATTTGATATGGCTGCATTAGATATTTTGCCAGGGATGACTTATGAAAAAAAGCAAGAAGGATTAGCATTTATTTTACCAGGGATACACAATGTAAGTAATGCAGTTGCAGCCTCAGCAGTTGCGTGTTATTTAGGCTTGTCTTGTGAAGATGTTGAACAGGGACTGTTCTCTTTTACGGGTATAAATAGAAGATTTGATGTTCATATTAATACTGAGCGTATAGCTTATGTTGATGATTATGCTCATCATCCTAAGGAAGTAAGCGCAACTATAAATGCAGCTAGGCAATTGTTTCCTGAGCGTGAAATTACAGTTGTGTTTCAGCCTCATTTATTTTCTCGTACTCAGGATTTTGCACAAGAATTTGCTGATTCTTTGTCCTTAGCTGATCAGCTTATTTTGTTGGATATTTATCCTGCAAGGGAAGAGCCAATTGAAGGTGTAAATGCTAAAATGTTGTTGGATTTATGTGCTAATCCAAAGAAAGAAACTTGTAGTAAAGAAGAATTATTGAAGGTATTAGAAGGAGAAAAATTAGATGTGTTGCTTACCTTAGGTGCTGGTGATATAGGTACATTAGTTCAGCCAATAAAACACATGCTTAATTAATGAAAAAAGTTTTTCAAATATTAAAATGGGGAATGCTTTTGGCATTAACGGTAGTTGTTTTGGCGTTTACAAATAAAAAGCAAGAACAACAATTGGTGCAACTAAATCAGATTAATATTGAGCAATCAGTAGACGAATTTGTGACAGAGGAAATTGCTTTAGCATACATTGAGTTCAAAAACTTTGATTTTGATAGTTTAGAGCTATCTCAATTTTATATAAATGATTTGGAAGAGGTGTTGCAAAATCATCCTGCTGTAAAAGAAGTTGAAGTGTATAGTAATCAGCAAGGAGTGATGAATGTTAAACTCCAGCAAAGAAAAGCAGTTGTAAGAATTAAAACTTCAAGTGCTGATTATTATTTGGATGAAGACGGATTGGAGATGTCATTGTCAAAGAACTATACCCCTAGAGTTTTGGTAGTTAGCGGAGATGTAAATTCTTTATATCATACAGATATTTTCAATTTTGTAGGGATGATAAATAAAAGTGAATTTTGGAAATCGCAAATTACACAATTACATTTTCAACAGGATGAAGTGATTGTAATTCCAAGGGTAGGGAATCAAAAAATACATTTTGGAACACTTACAAATATCAATGAAAAGCTAGAGAATTTGTATCAGTTTTATAAGCAAGCTATGCCAGTAAAAGGATGGCAAACCTATAGTGATATTAGCGTGAAGTACAATAATCAAATTGTGTGTACAAAAAAATAAGAATTATGGAACAAAGCAATCAAATACTTAATACAGGAGACTACATGGTAGGGCTTGATATTGGTACCACAAAAATATCGGTTATGATTGGTAGAAAAAACCAATATGGAAAGCTTGAAATATTGGGTACTGGTAGAGCTGTATCTAATGGTGTTGCTAGAGGAATAGTTGCCAATATTGATAAGACAGTACTTTCAATAAAAGAGGCAGTGGATGAGGCAAAGCAAAAATCAGGTGTTGATATTGATGAGGTATTTGTTGGAATTGCAGGTCAGCATATTAAAAGCTTACAGCATAGAGGTGAAATTGTAAGGGATAATATTGATGTTGAAATTGATAAAGCTGATATTGAAAAATTAAAATCCAATATGTTTAAGCTCATTACTATTCCTGGTGAAGAGGTGATTCATGTTATTCCGCAAGAATATACAGTGGATGGTGAGGATGGAATTCAGGACCCTAAAGGAATGGCGGGTGTGAAACTAGAAGCTAACTTCCATGTAATTACAGCTCAAGTTGGTGCAGTGCGTAATATTATGAGGTGTGTAGAAAAAGCAGGACTTACTGCTAAGGAATTAGTGCTTGAACCTTTTGCGTCAGCAGTAGCAACTTTGGATGAGGATGAATTGAGAGAAGGAGTTGCTTTAGTAGATATTGGTGGAGGAACTACTGATGTTGCTATCTTTTTAGATAATATAATCAGACATACGGCTGTAATTCCATTTGGAGGAAATGTTATTACTAAGGATATAAAAACGGGCTTGTCGATTTTGGAAAAGCAAGCTGAGTTATTGAAAATTAAATTTGGTTCGGCAATGTATACTGAGGATCAAGAAAATGTAATGGTTTCAATACCTGGTTTAAGAGGTAGAGAGCCAAAAGAAATAGCAGTAAAAAACTTATCAGAAATTATAGGAGCTCGTTATAAAGAGATTATCGATTTAGTGTATCATCAAATTAAGGTATCAGGATACGAAAATAAATTAATGACAGGAATTGTAATTACTGGTGGAGGTGCACAAATAAGAAACTTAAAACAATTGGTTGCTTTTGTTACAGGAAAAGAAACAAGAATTGGTTATCCTAATGAGCATTTAGGAAGTGAATCAAAAGATGCAGTGGTTAGCCCAATGTACGCAACTGGAGTTGGCTTGGTACTTAAAGGATTTGAACATGCAGAGAATTTAAAGCCACAAAAACCTGTGGTAAATGAACCAGAAGATGTAGGTGAAGAAGTTGAAGAAGAAGGAGTAAAAGAACCAACATTGATTGATAGAATATCAGGATGGTTTACTGAAGAAAATATAGACTAATAAATTAATTAATAAATTCAAAAAAAGAAAATTATGAGCGCAATTGACTTAGGAATGGATTTCCAAATGCCAAAAAACCAATCATCACAAATAAAAGTGATGGGTATTGGTGGTGGAGGTAGTAATGCTGTTAACTACATGTACGAACACGGGATTAAAGGAGTAGATTTTGTAATCTGTAATACAGATGCACAAGCTCTTGAAGCAAGCCCAGTTCCAATTAAAATTCAGTTAGGAGCTAACTTAACAGAAGGTTTAGGTGCAGGTTCTAATCCTGATGTTGGTAAAAGAGCAGCTGAAGAAAGTGCTGATAGAATAACTGAACTTTTGGATGCCAACACTAAGATGTTGTTTTTAACTGCCGGAATGGGTGGTGGTACAGGTACAGGTGCAGCACCAGTAATTGCTGAAATTGCGCGTGAAAAAGGAATACTAACAGTTGGTGTAGTTACCAATCCGTTCTCAACTGAAGGAGGTTACCGTAAGCAATATGCTGAAGATGGTTTAGCAGAATTGAAAAAGTATGTAGATACTTTGTTAATTATTAATAATGATAAATTAATTGAAGTGTATGGCGACCTTACTTTTACCCAAGCGTTCGGGAAAGCAAATGAGGTATTAAATACAGCTACAAAGGGAATTGCTGAGGTGATTTCACAACATTTATTAGTGAATATTGATTTGAATGATGCTCGTAAAGTATTAGAAAATAGTGGTACTGCAGTAATGGGTCAATCAGAAGCAACTGGTGAAAATAGAGCTATTGAGGCTGTTATGGGTGCTTTGGATTCCCCACTACTTAATGATAACGATATTACTGGCGCTCAGCAAGTATTGTTAAAAATAGTAACGGGTACTGGTGATGATGAAATTAAGATGTCAGAGTTATTTAAAATTAAGAATAAAATACAAGAGGCAGCTGGCCGTAATGTAAATATTATTGAAGGAATTGGTATTGATCCTGATTTAGGAGCAGCTGTAAGTGTAACGGTTATTGCTACTGGTTTTGAAGAAAAAAGAAAACCAAAAGGAACTACAATAGTAGATTTGAATGATAAAGATTTATTAGGGAATTATAAGAAAGAGGAAGTGAAAGAGGAGCCAACTTTAGCATTAGATGTTGAGCCTGTAGTAAGTGCTTTTTCTGTTGATAGCCCTCAACAAGCTTTGGATTTGGATGAAGAAGAATATATTGCTCCAGTTGATAATTCAATGACTTTTGGGATGCCTGAAGCAGTTGAAACAATCCCTCAAATTACGGAAGAGAAAAAAATTGTTTTTGAGTTGAATATTGATGAGGAAGAATCTCCTGAGGAGGTGATTTCAGCAGTTATGGAAGAGGCACCACAAGTAGAGATGAAAACGGTTGTTTTGGAAATGGATGAAGAAGATGTTGTTGAGGAAGAGACTTTGCAAACTATGGAAAGCGCTCCTATTAGCACAGACACCATGAAAGTTGAAGCAAGAGAAAGAGAGAGTAGATTAAGAGCTATTTCTCAGCAATTGCGTACGCCTTCTGGATTAACGAATTTGGAGGATGTGCCAGCATACAAAAGAAACAATGTAAATTTAGAAGAAACTACTCATTCTTCAGAAACTGAATTTTCAACTTATACTTTAAGTGATGGAAAAAATAATACTACAGAATTAAAGCAAAACAATTCTTTTTTGCACGATAATGTAGATTAACGATATGTAATTTGACTGTTGTTTTTTATTAAAAAGCTCTACTGTATCGGTAGGGCTTTTTAATTTACTATGCATAGCATAATACTTTATTTTCAATGACTTAGCTTTGTATTATAATTAATCAATACAAATTGAATTATGAAAAAGATAGTTTTGGTATTTATAGCACTATTTACATTTATGAATGTTAGTTATGCTTCTTTTCCTGTTGATGAAGAATGTTATTTAAGTTATCGTGTTGAATATTTTGATGTACCTGTTTATTCTGACACATTAAAAAATAATCCCTTAATGTATGGTGTGCTTGCTGGAAGTACAATTGATGAGTCTCCAATTTGGAAATACTTATGGATACTACCTGTGGTTTTATTATTGTTATTGTTCTTAGGTATGTCAGCAATGAAAATGAATTAATTTATAAATTATGAAAAAACTATTATTAATCTTTATTGCACTAACCACATTTATAAATGTGAGTTATGCTTCTTTTCCTGTTGCTGATACTTTGGAAGTAAAACAGGATACTGTACTAACAGAAGAAATAAAACAATACCATTATAATTTGCAGAAAATGGGTATTGACTTGAGTTCTTGTAAATGTGAAAGTTGTAGAAGTGGGATGCGCCCATTAGTTCGTAACTCTAAAGGGGAACTTGTGAAAGTTGATAACGGTAGTGAATCCAATACTAAAGCAATGTACCTCTTGGCGGGATTAATATTATTAGGTGTTATTATTTGGGGTTTCATTGGTCTTACTCGTGCATATAATTGTGTTGATAATAGATCTGATTGTCCACAGTCATCAGGAGAAAAACCTAAGAGTGGGGCTCCTGCTGGACTCTTGTTAGGTTCTGCTCTTGTAGTAATTAGTATAGTAATTGCTATAAAAGCGCGTATTATGCAGCTTAAAAACAGAAAATAAATAATTATGAAAAAACTAATACTAATCTTAATAACGCTAACTACATTTATGAATGTGAGTTATGCTTCTTTTCCTGTTGCTGAAACTCAGCAAACTGCAATTGTTGAAAATGCTAATGCAGAACTGCCAACCTACTCGAGTGGCAATTCTCTATGGGCTATTTTATCTATAAGTTGTGCATTTCTTAGTTTAGTACTAGTACAAAACCCATTGGCTGCAACTATAATTGCATTGTTAGGTATTGTGTTTGGAGCAATTGGCTTTAATAAAAAATTAAAAGGCTTAGCCATTACTGGCTTTATTTTGTCATTGATTATTTTCTTAGTTTCAGCTTTTTTAGCATTTGTAATTTTTGCTTTTGGAGGAGATCCTACAAAATTAGGTGATTAAATTTTGTTTAATACATTGTTATAAATTATGAAAAAACTAATCTTAATAACGCTAACTACATTTACAAATGTAAGTTATGCTTCTTTTCCTGTTGCTGATACATTGGAAGTAAAACAGAATACTGTTCAAGAAGAAATCAAACAATATAACTCTAGTCTTATAAAAATGGGTGTTGATTTGAGTTCTTGCAAATGCGAAAGTTGTAGAAATGGTATAGATCCATTAACAAACAATGGAGAAGTCAATAAACCACTAAATCAATTTAAAAGAATATGGTTGCCAATAATAATAACAATGACTATTTTAGGAGCCATACTTGTAATTTTACTTTTTAGATGGGCGGATAATTTCGATAAATCTGGAGGGGTTGGACTTGGATAAAAAAAATCCCACCAAATTGGCAGGGATTTCTTTTTGTCATGTTGAGTTTTCCGAAACATCTCAAAAACGAGTTTCTTCATTCCATTCAGAATGACAGATGTTTCTACATCATGCCTGGCATACCTCCACCACCACCCATTGGAGGCATAGCAGGTGTTTCTTCAGGAATGTCAGCAATTACACATTCAGTAGTTAATAGCATACCAGCAACTGAGGCTGCATTTTCTAATGCTACACGCACTACTTTAGCAGGGTCAATTACTCCAGCTTTGTAAAGGTTCTCAAATACTTCTGTTTTAGCATTAAAACCAAAATCAGCTTTGCCATCACGCACCTTAGCAACAATTACTGAGCCTTCCAATCCTGCATTTTCAACTATTTGTCTTAAAGGTTCTTCTACTGCTCTTGTTATAATGTTGATTCCTGTTTGTTCGTCATCATTATCTCCTTTTAGTTTAGCTAACCTATCAGTTGCTCTAACAATTGCAACTCCACCTCCAGGAACAATGCCTTCTTCAACAGCAGCTCTTGTAGCAGCTAGTGCATCATCTACTCTATCTTTTTTCTCTTTCATTTCTACTTCAGTAGGTGCCCCAACATAAAGTACAGCAACTCCACCAGCAAGTTTTGCTAATCTTTCTTGTAATTTTTCTCTATCATAATCAGATGTTGTGCTTTCAATTTGTGCTTTAATCTGATTTACTCTAGCTTTAATTGTGTTGCTATCTCCAGCTCCATTTACAACAGTAGTGTTGTCTTTATCAATTGTGATTTTTTCAGCAGTACCTAGCATTTCCAAAGTAGTGTTTTCTAGTTGAAAACCTCTTTCTTCTGATACTACTGTTCCGTTAGTAAGGATAGCAATATCTTCTAGCATTGCTTTTCTTCTATCGCCAAATCCAGGAGCTTTTACGGCTGCTACTTTTAGTGCTCCTCTTATTTTATTTACTACTAGGGTAGATAAGGCTTCTCCATCAACATCCTCAGCAATAATTACTAAAGGTTTTCCTGCTTTTGCAGTTTGTTCTAGTACTGGTAAAAGGTCTTTCATTGCTGAAATCTTTTTGTCATAAATTAAAACAAAAGGATTTTCCATATTAGCCTCCATTTTGTCGGCATCAGTTATAAAGTAAGGAGATAAATATCCTCTGTCAAATTGCATTCCTTCCACTACCTCTACATGTGTTTCAGTTCCTTTTGCTTCTTCAACAGTAATTACTCCTTCTGTTTTTACTTTTTTCATAGCTTCAGCAATTAACGAGCCAATTACATTATCGTTATTAGCTGAAATACTAGCTACTTGCTCAATTTTATCATAGGAGTTTCCTACTTTTTGAGCTTGTTTTTGAATGTCTTCAATTAAAACATTTACAGCTTTGTCAATCCCTCTTTTTACATCCATTGGGTTTGCACCAGCAGCAACATTTTTAAGTCCTGCTGTTATTATTGCTTGAGCGAGCACTGTAGCTGTAGTTGTTCCATCTCCTGCTAAGTCATTGGTATTGCTAGCTACTTCTTTTACCATTTGAGCTCCCATGTTTTCTACCGCATCTTCCAATGAAATTTCTTTTGCAACAGATACACCATCTTTTGTGATGGTTGGTCCTCCAAAGCTTTTTCCAATAACAACATTTCTTCCTTTTGGTCCTAAAGTTACTTTTACTGCATTAGCTAAGGCATCTACACCTCTTTTTAATGCGTCTCTTGATTCTATATTAAATGTTATGTTCTTTGCCATGTTATATTATTTTATGATTGCTAAAATGTCTGCTTCTCTCATGATAAGATAATCTTCTCCCTCATGCTTTAATTCTGTTCCTGCATATTTTCCGTACAGTACAGTGTCACCCGCTTTTACAGTAATAGGGTTGTCTTTCGTTCCTTTTCCGCAAGCAATTACAATTCCTTTTTGTGGTTTTTCTTGTGCAGTGTCAGGTATTATAATTCCTGATGCAGTAGTTGTTTCAGCTGCTGCTTGCTTAATAATAACTCTATCGGCAAGTGGGGTAATGTTTATTTTTGACATGTTTATTTTTTTATTTGTTTTCTATTTGCTAACTAATGCATAAAGTATGCCACAGCAAATGCAGTCCAAAATAAATGAAATTATGGCAGATTAAACGCAAAGCGTTTATGTTTTTTGGAAAATAGATGTTAGACCGCTACGCTTTTAGAGTATGGATAGTAGATAAAAAGATAGAAAACTAGTAAGAAATAGCTAAGATTCTTAGTCTAAGTACTGAAATCTCAATACTCATATCTATTTTATTACTCTGCTTGTGTAGGGTTAGCCGGTAAGTTAGGAATTACAGCATTGTCAATCTGTTCCTGAGCTTTAATTTCAACTGTATCCTCAGCAGTGTTTCTTGGGATAGCAAAGTTTGATAATAAGCTTAAAGAGATTAATGCAATAGCTAGAGTCCAAGTTGCTTTTTCTAAAAAGTCAGTTGTTTTTTTAGCACCCATAATTTGGTTTCCTGATCCGCCACCAAATGAAGATGATAATCCTCCACCTTTAGGATTTTGAACTAATACAACTAATACTAATAGGATAGATGTTATGATGATAAGGATTGCAAAAATCGTATACATTTTATTTTTCTTTTAATTTATTGATCAATTTAATTTGGTTTGCAAATAAACTATTTTTTTCTGGATATTTCAAACATAATTTTTCATAAGCCGAAATTGCCTTGTCATAATGGCCTTGCTCCAAGTAAACCTTTGCTAAAGTAGGGGTAACTAAGTCATTATTTTCAATTAAACTTTCCTTAGCTACATCAATTGGTTTAAAGAAAGTAGTCTTTTTTGGTTTGCTAATGCTTAAATTTTTATCAATAAAATTATCAATTAACTTTTTTGTGTTGGGCTTAGGTGTTCTGTCAATTTTCGTAACTTTTGATAATGCTAGCCATTCAGAAAAAGAATGATTTTCATTTTCATCAAATTCTAAAGGAGTTCCTATTTCTAGTTTTTCCTCAGTAGTTTTTGCTGGAGTAATAGCTTCTTCAACCTCCTTCTTTTTAATAGGGTTGAGTGTAATTATTTTGAAAAGTTGCTTTCTGTCCAAAGCATAGGAAGCCGATTTTTTTAGCTGACGATTGTAGCGAATACTATCGGTATTTAATAAACCTTTTGCTAATAATAACTGAGCTGTTTGAAAATAAGGGAATTCATGCAGTAAGCTATCTATCTTTGCTACATCTTCTCCTGTTATTTTTTGTGGAGCTAGTATATGTTGTTTTACATCAATCATTACCAATTTACAAATGCTTTATTAAAGACATCCTCTGCTAATTCATTTGTAATTTCTTCAATTAAGGTGTCTTCAATATCTGAAATATTTTGTGAACTTTCATAATCACGATAGCGACTAAAGGTTTTTTCAAAACTATCTTCCGTATTCAAACTATTGTCATATTTTACTTTTATAGCAATAGTCAATCGGTTTTTCCCAGCAGTTTCATTGGCCTTTATTGCAATTGGTTTTATTTGATATTTACTGATGTGTCCGCTAAAGGCTAAATCTCCCTCATTCTCACTAAGGGTTAAGTTAGTTTGCTCCAAAAACATGTCTTTTAACCTTTCTGTAAACACCTGACTTAAAGTAGGTTGTACGGTAGCCGCTTTATTGTTAAAGTATTGTACAGAAACTGTTTTTGCTTCACTAGGAATTGACGCTCCAGTAAAAGAATAGATTCCACAAGAAGTTAGAAAAATGCTGAGCAGTATAGTGTAGATTGTCTTCATTTTATAATCCAAACTCTTTTAATTTCCTGTACAAGGTTCTCTCTGAAATCCCAAGTTCTGCAGCAGCATCCTTTCTTCTCCCTTTGTGCTTCAATAATGACTTTTCTATTAATCTTTTTTCTTGTTCGAATAAAGATAATGATTCTTCTACCTCAATGGCTTGTTGTTCAGTTGTTGAGTTAATTATAATCCTGGATTCCTCATTTTCATTGAAAACGCTTGGGTTTACTGTTTGCATTATTTCTGTGTTGCCTTCTTTTTGCATTAAATCAAAAGTAATCTTTTTTAACTCTGTAAGATCCCTTTTCATATCAAAAAGCACTTTGTACAGTATTTCTCTTTCGGATAAATCAGCTTTATTTTTATCTTCAAATTTAACTAAACCACTGGTAGAAGTGTCAGGCAATTGTTCTTGTAATTTATTTGCTGTTATCATTCTTTCCTTTTCAATAACTGAAAGTTGAGCAACAAAATTGCGTAATTGCCTTATGTTTCCAGGCCAAGAATAATCTTTTAAAATTTCAACTGCATCATCCGTAAGTCGTATTGGTGGAGTGTTGTATTGTTCGGCAAAGTCAGCTGCAAATTTCCTGAATAATAAGTATATATCATCTCCTCTAGTTCTGAGTGCAGGAAGTTGAATGCTTATGGTGTTTAATCGGTAATATAAGTCCTCTCTGAATGTCCCATTTTTAACAGCTTCAGGTAGGTTTACATTTGTTGCTGCTATAATCCTAACATCTGTTGGTTGTGCTTTGGAAGAACCTACTTTTATAATTTCTCCATTTTCCAGAACTCTTAGTAGTCTTGCTTGTGATGCCATTGGTAATTCTCCAACTTCATCTAAAAATATTGTCCCACCATCTGCAGCTTCAAAATATCCTTTTCGGCTGTCATGTGCTCCAGTAAATGACCCTTTTTCGTGTCCAAATAATTCACTGTCAATTGTTCCTTCAGGAATTGCTCCACAGTTTACGGCAATATATGGGTTATGTTTTCTTTTACTATTTTGATGAATAATTTTTGGAATATTCTCTTTTCCAGTACCACTTTCTCCTACAATTAAAATAGAAATATCAGTAGGTGCAACTTGCAAAGCAACATCAATAGCTCTTGCTAGTTTTGGGCTGTTCCCAATAATACCAAATCTTTGTTTTGCTTGTTGACTATTCATTTTAAATTACTTTTCCTTTTAGGGTTGCAGAAGTGCAATCTTCAATTTTCACCATCACATAATCACCTAATCTATGATTTCCTTTTTCAAATACTACTGCTGAATTATAAGTTGTTCTTCCGTAATAATGTTGCTCTGATTTTTTTGAAATCCCTTCAATCAATACTTCATAAGAGTTGCCTAATTTTTCTCTCATGTGAAGTAGAGAATGTGCTTGTTGCTTTTCAATAATTTCAGCTAACCTTCTTTGTTTTGTTTCTTCAGGAATATCGTCCTCCATTCTTGCAGCTGGAGTGTTAGGTCTTACAGAATATTTAAACATATAACCAAAATCATAAGTAACATAGTCCATTAAAGAGAGTGTTTCCTTATGATCTTCTTCAGTTTCGGTACAGAATCCTATAATCATATCCATTGATATTGCACAATCCGGTATTCTTTGCTTAATGTCATCAATAAGTTTTAGGTATTTATCCCTGTTATAACCTCTATTCATTAATTTTAAAATACGAGAACTCCCTGATTGTACTGGTAGATGTATGTAATTGCAGATGTTTTCATGTTTTGCCATTGTGTCAATTACATCAACTCCCATATCTTGTGGGTTAGAAGTTGAAAAACGGATTCTTAATTTAGGATTTACTTGCGCTACTTTATCCAAAAGATTAGCAAAGTTTAAACTATTTGCTTTTGCAGTATCACTTGCTTTTTTAAAGTCTTTTTTAGCACCTCCTCCGTACCATAAATAAGAATCAACATTTTGTCCTAGCAATGTGATTTCTCTGTAACCGTCATTAAATAAATCTTGGCATTCCTTGAGTATGCTTTCTGGATTTCTGCTTCTCTCTCTTCCTCTAGTATAAGGTACTACACAAAAAGTACACATATTATCACACCCCCTTGTAATTGATACAAATGCAGTTACGCCATTCCCTCCTAAACGAACTGGGCTTATATCTGCATAGGTTTCTTCTAATGATAAAAATACATTTACTGCTTTTCTTCCGTCCTCAACTTGTGCAATTAAATTGGGTAAATCTCTGTATGAATCAGGACCAACAACAATATCAACTAATTTTTCTTCTTCTAAAAATTGTTCTTTTAAGCGTTCAGCCATACAGCCTAAAACACCAACTAACATTCCAGGGTTTTTATCTCTTTTTATTGAGTTGTAAAACTCCAATCGCTTACGCACAGTGAGCTCTGCTTTTTCTCTAATTGAGCAAGTATTTACAAAAACTAAATCAGCTTCAGTAATGTCTTTTGTTGTAGAAAACCCTTCATTATGAAGAATGGAAGCAACAATTTCACTATCCGAAAAATTCATTTGGCAACCGTAACTTTCAATATACATCTTGCGTCCTGATTTTTCATTTTCAGATAATTGTAAAACCTCCCCCTGCTTACTTTCATCAATATTTTTTTCTAACAATTTTTCTATGCTCATTTTTGTGTTTTGAATTGCAAAAATAGTAAAAAACTGACAATGTGGCAGTGCTTTATTTTACTTATATTATATATAATATAATGGAAACTGCCAAGTTTTTTCGATTTGTTTTATTCAAAAAAAGTTCCTTTAATTTGCAGCACATTTCTAAAACATAATAAAATGGCAAAGAACTTAGTGATTGTAGAGTCACCTGCAAAGAAAAAGATAATACAAGGTTTTTTAGGGAAAGACTTTGTAGTAGAATCAAGTATTGGGCATATTAGGGATTTACCTAAAAAAGGAGGTATGGCCATTGATATTGAAAATGGGTTTGAGCCTAATTATGTTATATCAGAAGATAAAACTAAAGTAGTAAGTCGCTTAAAAAGTGTAGCAAAAAAAGCCGATACTGTTTGGCTTGCTACTGATGAGGATCGTGAAGGGGAAGCAATTGCTTGGCACTTAACAGAGGCCTTAAAATTAGATGCAAGTTCTACTAAAAGAATTGTTTTTCATGAGATTACAAAGAAAGCAATTACTAAGGCTGTAGAAAATCCTAGAGTTTTAGATACTAACTTAGTGAATGCACAGCAAGCAAGGCGTGTATTAGATAGATTAGTTGGTTTTGAGCTTTCACCTGTACTTTGGAGAAAAGTAAAACAAGGTCTTTCTGCAGGGCGTGTGCAGTCAGTGGCTGTGCGTTTAATTGTAGAGCGTGAAAATGAAATTACTAACTTTACTCCAGTATCATCTTATAAAGTAGTTGCTTTTTTCATTAATAGTGATGGGAAGATAGTAAAATCAGAATTACCGCAAAGATTTAAGAATAATGAGGATGCTTATGCATTTATGGAAAAATGTAAGGATGCAACTTTCTCGGTTGGTTCTTTAGAACAAAAACCAGCAAAAAAATCACCTACAGCTCCTTTTACTACTTCAACATTGCAGCAAGAGGCATCACGAAAACTAGGTTTTTCGGTAAGTCAAACTATGATGGTTGCTCAAAAATTATATGAGGCAGGTAAAATCACCTACATGAGAACCGATAGTGTGAATTTATCTCAAGATGCTCTAGCAGCAGCAGAGTTAGAAATTACTAACTTATATGGTGAAGAGTTTGCGCAAAGAAGAGTGTATACTAAGAAAGCTAAGGGTGCGCAAGAGGCGCATGAGGCAATTCGCCCTTCTTATATGAATAACAAAACTGTTGATGGAGATAGTTCTCATCAAAGGTTGTATGATTTAATCTGGAAAAGAACAATTTCTTCTCAAATGGCAGATGCTCAGTTTGACAGAACAACTGTTAAAATTAGTATCTCAAATACTGCAGAGCAATTTGTTGCTAAAGGTGAGGTAATTACTTTTGAAGGGTTTATGAAGGTGTATTTAGAAGGGAAAGATGATGATAATGAGGAGCAAAAAGGAATGTTGCCTAAACTTGAAGTTGGTGAGGCTTTAGGACTTTCTGAAGCAGTTGCTTCTGAGCAGTTTTCTCGCCCTCCAGCAAGATATGCTGAGGCAAGTTTAGTAAAAAAGATGGAGGAGTTAGGTATTGGAAGGCCTTCAACTTATGCTGCAACTATTACTACTATCCAAAAAAGAGGATACATTGAAAAAGAAAGTCGTGATGGAGTAGATCGTGTTTCTCAATTGATTGAATTAATAGATGGAAACCTTACTAAAACAGAAAAAACTTCTATTACTGGAGCTGAGAATAAAAAGCTTTTCCCTACTGATGTTGGAATTGTTGTTACTGATTTTTTAGTTGAACATTTTTCTGATGTTATGGAATATAGTTTTACTGCATCTGTAGAAACTGAATTTGATGAGATTGCTGAAGGAAAAAAGGTTTGGAATGAAATGATTGCTTCTTTTTATGGAGGGTTTAAAGAAAAAGTAGTGGATGTAATCGGTAATGTAGGTAAGGCATCAGGAGAAAGAGAATTAGGAAATGACCCTGTAAGTGGAGAGAAGGTATTTGCTCGTATCGGTCCTTTTGGTCCTATAGTTCAAATGGGAGAAAAACAAGAAGATGAAAATGCTCCAAAACCTAAATTTGCTTCTTTGCTTAAAGGGCAAACTATACAAACAATTACTTTGGATCAGGCAATGGATTTATTTAAATTACCAAGAACAGTTGGTGAGTGGGAAGGTAAAGAAATTGTTGCTTCAGTAGGTAGGTTTGGTCCGTATTTACGCTATGATGGTAAGTTTACTTCTATCAAAAAAACAGATGAAGAGGACCCTTTGACTATTGCCTTAGATAGATCAATTGAATTGATAAAAATTAAGATTCAAGCAGATAAAGATAGATTAATTTCTAATTTTGATGGCGATCCTTTAATTCAAGTATTGAATGGTAGGTATGGTCCTTTTATTCAGGTATCTCCTCCAAAAGGAAAAAAGATAAATGTTAAAATTCCAAAAGGAGCTGAGCCAAAAGATTTAACTAGAGATGAATGTATTGTTTTATGGGAGAATCAACCTGCTAAAAAACCTAGAGGAAAGAAAAAATAATGATTGAATTACACTCCTATTTTAAGCCCTTAAATCCTAGCATTTATGCTGCAAAGGATAGGTGGGGAACTACACAAATAGGGCGTTTGATTGATTCTCATACTACCGATCATTTTCCTGAAGTTAAGTTTGCTGAAATTGCAATTTTTAATGTTCCTGAGTATGAAGGTTCAAAAAATAATTCTGTTAATCAAGATTGTAAGATAAGAGCTTCTTTTTATCAATTACATCAAGAAAAATTACCAAGGATTGTTGATTTAGGTACTTTGCAGTTAATGCCAACTCGTAAAGAGTCATTCCAGATGATTCAAGATGTTTGTGAGGCTTTATTGCATGATGGAGTAATTCCTGTTATTATTGGTGGTGGGCATGATATTTCATATGCAGTATATAAAGCTTATGCTTCCTTAGGAAAATATATTACACTTACCTCAGTTGATAAAAGTTTTGATATTGGTTTAGAGGAAGATAAATTAGCATCTTTTTCCCATTTAGGGAAGATGATAAGTCATAAGCCTAGTCATTTATTTCATTATGTTAATTTAGGATATCAATCCTATTTTGTTTCAAGTATGGCTACAGAAATGTTAAAGAGAATGAATTTTGACATTGTTAGATTAGGAGATTTGAAAGCTAATTTTCAGGAAGTGGAGCCTGTTATGAGAAATACTGATTTTTTAAGTTTTGATATTTCAGCAATTCAATTTGCTTATGCTGAGGCTAATACTTATGCTTCTCCTAATGGGTTGAATGGGGAGGAGGCTTGTAAAATTATGCGCTATGCTGGTGTGAGCGATAAGTTATCAGCTGTTGGTTTGTTTGAGTATAATCAGGAGTTAGATGTGAATAATCAAACTGCTCAGCTATTGGCACAGATGATTTGGTATTTTGTTGATGGTTACAAAATGCGCAAACAGGAATTAAACCCTAACTTGAAAAATTGTATAAAATATACGGTTGCCTTTGAAGATGGTAAAAACGAAATTATTTTTTACAAAAGCCAAAGTAGTGGTAGGTGGTGGATGGGTGTTCCTTTTAAAAAGGAAGGTGAAAAACAACTGCAAAATTACTTTGTAGCTTGCTCATATCATGATTATGAGGTGGCAAATCAGGGTGAAGTGCCTGAAAGATGGTTAAAAACTTACAACAAGTTTATTTAATTAAACGCCTTGATAGTTAGAATAATAGGTGTGAAATTCAATTTAATATTTTCTTGAACACATAAGATAGTCGCTAGTATTTAGTAGGCTTAATTAAAAATTGTTTATTTTAGCGCCAAAATTTCTCAATTATACAAAAGAATATGAAGAAAATATTTGTACTAATCTTAGGTGTTTTGTCAGTAATTGCTGTTTCAGCACAGCAAGATCCGCAATTTAGTCAGAATATGTTTAATAAGCTGGCAAATAATCCTGGTTTTGCAGGGAGTAGAGGAATTGTAGCTACATCTGTTTTACACAGGTCACAATGGATGGGTTTTGGTGAGGATGGAGGAGCTGCAGCTTCAATTCAAAACTTCAGTATTGATGCTGAGTTACCATTTTTATATGGTGGTGTTGGGTTAAATGTTGTGAAGGATAATATAGCTGAATTTAGTAACTTAGGTTTACAAGCTTCTTATGCTTATCGTACAGAATTAGGAGTTGGACAGATTGGTATGGGGATGTCAGTTGGAATGTATCAGAGTGGAATAAATGGAGGGGCTTTAAAATCTGCTCAAAGTGGTGATCCTGTGATTCCTACTGGAGATGTTCAGGGTTCAAGTTTGGATATAGGAGCGGGTGTTTATTATAATACTCAAGATGTTTATGTAGGGATTTCTTCTGCACATATGACTGAGCCAACAATTGAATGGAGTGATGGGCAAGATTATAATTTAACAAGGCATTATTTTTTAATTGCAGGATATTATCATGAGTTGAATCCTGTACTATCTTTAAATCCTTCAATTTATTTAAAGTCAGATGGAGCAACTTCACAATTGGATATTAATACTAATTTAATATACAATAATAAGATGTGGGGTGGCGTTAGTTATAGGTTAGATGAAGGAATGATTTTATTGGCTGGTATGAATGTGAATGAAGATTTAAGATTTGGTTTAGGATATGATGTGACAATGGTTAATCCAATGGGTAATTCTTTAGAAGTTATGTTGGGCTATAACTTTAAGATAAACTATGACAAGCCTGTTTCAAAATATAAAAACCCAAGGTTCTTATAAAAGTAGATTTAACTCACGAAAGTGATAAATAAATATGAATATGAAAAAAGTAATATTATTAAGTTCAGTAGTGGCACTATTAAGTGCTTGTGGTGGCTCAGGAAATGGAGAGCTTATCGGCACACAAAACAGACAAATTTGGAATCCTACAGATCCTTATGGCATGGTATTTATTCCGCAAGGAAGTTTCAATATGGGGCCTTCTGATCAAGATGTTCCATTTGCAAATGTAACTGCTTCTAAAACAGTTTCTGTTGGTGCGTTTTATATGGATGAAACTGAAATTACAAACAATGAATACCGTCAATTTGTAAATTGGGTAAAGGATTCTTTAGCGCATACTATTTTAGGTGAAGCAGGAATTGAAGGGCATTTGATTGAAGAAGATAAATATGGTAATTTCTTAGAACCTGCTAAAATTGATTGGAGTACTAAAATTAGATGGAATGATCCTGAAGTAAGAGAAATTCTTGAAGAAGAAATGTACTTGCCAGAGCATGAAAGATTGAATGGAATGAGAGAGTTTGATACTAGAAAGTATATATATAAATACCAAGTATTAGATGTTCAAGCGGCTGCTAATAAAGCAAAAAGAGAAGGTGATGCACCAGGGAAAAGAGATAGAAGTGAGTTTTTATCTGATATTGAAGTTTCAATTTTTCCAGATACTTTAACTTGGATACATGATTATGCTTATTCTTTTAATGATCCTTATACAAAAAACTATTTTCATCATCCTGCTTTTGACGATTATCCAGTTGTAGGAATTAACTGGAAACAAGCAACTGCATTTACAAAATGGAGAACACAAATGATGAATTCTTTTTTAAGAAAAATAAATCAACCAACATTGCCTGAGTTTAGATTGCCTTCTGAGTCAGAATGGGAATATGCTTCTAGAGGTGGATTGGATTTTTCACCTTATCCTTGGGGAGGGCCTTATACTCGTAATATTAAAGGTTGTTTCTTAGCTAACTTTAAGCCTTTAAGAGGTAATTATACTGCTGATGGTGGTATAAAAGCAATTAAAACTGCATCTTATAATCCTAATGGATATGGACTATATGATATGGCAGGAAATGTTGCTGAATGGACATCAAATGCTTATGACGAGTCTGCATTTTCATATTCACATGATATGAATGCTGATTACCATTATAATGCTAGTGAGGATGATCATGCTGTATTAAAAAGAAAATCAATTAGAGGAGGTTCTTGGAAAGATATCGCATACTTTATCCAGACAAGTACAAGAACTTTTGAATATCAAGATACTGCAAAAAGTTATATTGGGTTTAGATGTGCAGTTGATTTCCTTGGTAGGGATAAAAAAGATTTTGAATAAAATAATTAAGATAGTTAACAATAAATAAATAGATAAAAATGGGTTTAGGAAATATTACAGAAGCAAAATGGTACAAAACAATGATGCCAAAATTATACGGATGGGGAGCTGCCCTAGTAATTATTGGAGCATTATTTAAAATTGAACACTTGCCAGGAGCTTCTCTTATGCTAATTCTTGGTTTAAGTACTGAGGCGATTATTTTCTTCTTCTCTGCTTTTGAAAAGCAGCATGAGGAATTAGATTGGTCGTTAGTATATCCTGAATTAGCACATATGGAAGATCCTAACTCTCCAAAAAGACCTGCACAACAATTAGATGATGCTTTAGCTAAGGCTAAAATTGATAATGAATTAGTAGAAAGCTTAAATGAAGGGTTAAGATCTTTTGGAGAGTCTGCTAAACAACTAAATGAAACTATTTCTGCTGCTTCAGGTATTTCAGAATATAATAGTCAAATTCAAGAAGGAGTGAAAAATATGAATGCAATGAATTCATTATACGAATTACAGTTGCAAGCTTCTAACCAACAAATGGAAGCAACTACACTATTCCTACAGAATTTACAATCTTCTGTTGAAGATTCTAAGAGGTTCCAAGAACAAGTAAGTTCATTAGCTGAAAATTTAGAGCAATTGAACAAAGTATATGGAAATATGCTTACTGCAATGAATTCTAATAAATAATCATCATAATTACTAAATAAACATAAAAAAATATGGCTGGAGGTAATGTGTCACCTAGACAGAAGATGATTAATATGATGTATTTAGTGCTTACCGCACTACTTGCATTAAATGTGTCAAAAGAAGTTCTTAATTCTTTCTTTGAAGTTAATAAAGGTATAACAAGAACAACTACTAATTTTAATGCTAAAAATGGAGATACTTATGCTGCTTTTGATGCTGCTGCTGAGTTAAACCCTGTAAAGGCGGGTCCTTTTAGAGAACAAGCATATAGCGTAAAGGAGAAAGCGGATGAATTGATTGTATTTCTACAAGAAATGAAGTATAATTTAGTGTTGAAAGCTGACAAAAGGGTTTACTTAGGTACAGAAAGTGAAATATTAGATGCTGATGGAGATTTAATTGATGAAAAAGCGCTTGAGTTAGCTTGGGATGCTCTTACTGATAATCAAAAAGCAATGTCTATTGGAACTTTATCTAATAAAGATGATAGACACGCTTCAGGTGATTTGTTTTATAGTGCTAAGCGTAAAAATAATATAGCTACTGATTTGAAAAAAGAGATGCTAGCATATAAGGAGTTTATTTTATCAATAGCTTCAGGTGATGAATCTTTGATTGTCTCTATAAATGAAACTTGCAATTTAGATGATAAGAAACAAAAGGGAAAATTGGTTAAGTGGGAGGAGTATAATTTTTATGATATGCCTTCAGTAGGTGCCTTAACTTTGCTTTCTAAAATGCAATCAGATGTTCGTAATACTGAAGCAGATATCATAAATATGTTAAGAGAAAATATTGATGCAGGATCTTTAAAATTTACTTCAGCAGAAGGAATTCAGATTCCAAATTCTAATTTTGTTTTGAAGGGAGATTCCTTTAGAGCACAAATATTTATTGCAGCAAAAGACACTACACAAGATCCAATGATTTATGTTGGAGAATACGATTCATTAGGAGGGGGGAAGTATGAAATGATTGGTGATTATGAAACAGTAAAAGTTGTAAATGGTAAAGGAATGTTTGCAAAACGAGCAACTTCAGAAGGAAATCAAAAGTGGGGAGGTTTAATCTCTATGAAAACTTCAAGCGGAACTAAAACATATCCTTTTAGAGGGCAGTATTTAGTTGCAGCAAAAACAGCAGTTGTTTCCCCTACAAATATGAATATCTTATATTTAGAGGTTGATAATCCTCTTAAAATTTCTGTACCAGGATATACAGCAGGAGAAATTTCAGCAGTTATAAATAATGGAAAAGTTTCAGCAGTTAAAAAATCATTAGGAGAATATTCTGCTCGTCCTTCTAAAAAAGGAAAGGCTATGGTTTCTTTGTTTGCTGAGGTTGATAGGAAGCGTACAAAAATGGGGCAAATGGAATTCAGGGTTAAAGAAGTTCCACCACCAAAAGCAAAGGTTCAGTTTGCATTAGATGTGAATGGAACTACAGTAATTGATAAAATGAAAATGGTAAATGCTGGTGGATTAGGTGCTGAATTAAAGGATTTTGATTTTAAAGGTGTTAGATATGTGATTACTTCTTACCGATTGTCAGGGGTTTACAAAGGAGAGCAAATGAAGGAAGATGCTAAAGGACCAAAGTTTACATCTAAGATGATCAATATTATAAAAAATACTAAGGCAGGAAATGCAATAACAATTTCTAATATTAAGGCAAAAAGGGTAGATGCAAAAAACACTGCAGTTCGTCCTTTAGATCCTTTAGTAATAGAAATAAAATAACATAAAATTATGAAAAAATTAATCTTATTATTAGTAACGACTACTCTTTGTTTAGTAGCAGTGAATGCGCAAGATGTGTTAACTACAGAAGAAATGAATTCTGTTTATAAAAAAGAAAAACATCATAACAAAAGAGTGCAGCAATATGCACCTTTGCGTCAAGCTGATGTGATGTGGTCGCGTAAAATTTGGAGAGAAATTGATTTGCGTCAGAAAATTAACCATCCTTTTTATTATCCTGAAAATGACGGGGTTGCTCATACGATTGAAGACCGTAAAAGTTTAATTGATGTTATTTATTCTGCAATATTAGAAGGAAGTATTACTGCTTACGGTAATGCAGCTATGGATGATGAGTTTAGAGAGGAAATGTCACAAGAAGATATCAAGAAAATTGGTGGAGCAAAAGAAGAGCTGATTGAAGTGATTGACTGGGATGCTGTAGCAGAAGGAGCAGATCCTGAAGATGCAAAAACTACTAGGGTTAACAAGACAGCTTTTGATAGAAATTCAGTAAAAAAATGGAGGCTGAAAGAAGAATGGTTTTTTGATAAACAAAGATCTGTAATGGATGTGCGTATTATTGGAATGGCTCCTTTACAAGAAGATAGAGATGAAGTAAACGGACAATTATTAGGTACTTTTTCTCCTTTATTTTGGGTGCATTTTCCTGAAGCAAGAGAGATTTTGATTAATGCAGAAGTATTCAACTTAGTGAAGAATAATGCTGAAAGAAGAACATATGATGATATTTTCTGGAAAAGAATGTTTGGAAGCACTATC
Source organism: uncultured Flavobacteriales bacterium (assembly GCA_943788405.1). Taxonomy (GTDB): domain Bacteria; phylum Bacteroidota; class Bacteroidia; order Flavobacteriales; family BACL11; genus UWMA-0277. The sequence goes on along the minus strand of CALSQD010000002.1, from coordinate 1,188,757 downwards.
GTAAAAGAGTCTAGTGTTATGGATAGAAAAATTAATGAGTACATGGTAGGGCTTGATGCTTTGTTGGAAGCTGAGCGTATTAAAACTGAAATTTTTAATATTGAACATGATCTTTGGGAGTACTAATCTCAATAAATAATATAAAACTAAAAGCCCCTTTGGGGCTTTTTTAATTTGGAGAAAGAATATAAAATAGCGATTATTGGTTTGGGGTATGTAGGCTTGCCTTTGGCTTTGGCCTTTGCTAAACATTATAAGGTTATTGGTTATGATATAAATGAAAAGCGTGTAGCAGAGCTAAATAAAGGTGTAGATAGTAATCTGGATGTTAGGGTAAAAGAGAATAAAAATTTGAATTTTACTGGTAATGAAGGCGATTTAAAAAGTTCTAATATTTATATTATTACGGTTCCAACTCCTGTTGATAAAGATAATATTCCAGATTTAACATTTTTAAAATCTGCTTCAGAATTAGTAGCGAAAAATCTAAAAAAGGATGATATAGTTATTTATGAATCGACTGTTTATCCTGGAGTTACTGAGGATATTTGTGTCCCAATTCTTGCTAAAGTTTCAGGACTATCTTATAATTCTGAATTCTATTGTGGTTATAGCCCTGAGAGAATAAGTCCTGGTGCGGAAAAATATAATTTACAAAATGTTGTTAAGGTTACAAGTGGTTCTACTAAACGAGTAGCTGAATTGGTTGATGAATTATATAATAAAATAATTATTGCAGGAACTTATAAAGCACCTTCAATTAAAGTTGCTGAGGCTGCAAAAGTAATTGAGAATACCCAAAGGGATGTGAATATTGCTTTGATGAACGAGTTGGCTATGATGTTTGATAAAATGGCAATTGATACTGCAGAGGTATTAAGTGCTGCTAAATCAAAATGGAATTTTTTAGATTTTAAACCAGGATTAGTTGGTGGACATTGTATAGGAGTTGATCCTTATTATTTATTGCATAAATCAGAAGAGATGGGATATAAACCAACCTTACTACACTCTTCAAGAACCATAAATAATAGTGTAGCATCATTTATAGTAGATAAAACAATCAAATTAATGATAGATGCTGACAAAGTAATTAAAGGATCTTCTGTACTGATAATGGGGTATACCTTCAAAGAAAATTGTGCAGATACTCGTAATACTAAAGTTAAGGATATTGTTGAAGGTTTAGAGAATTTCTCTTGTAAAGTGTCTATTTTTGATCCATATATTCCTGTAAATTTAGAAGATAATTTTTGTGATAATCCTTTTGCTGATTATAAGAAATATGACGCAATAATTGTAGCAGTATCACATGATCAATTTGTGAAACACACTACTGATGATTTTAAACAGTTATCCAAAGGAAAATTGGTACTTTTGGACATTAAAGGGATTTATAATAAATCCCTTTGGAAATTTTAAAAAATAAGAAATGAAAGAAGAATTAAGTTTAAGAGAATTAGTTGTTGAGGTAATTTTATTTTTAATAAAATATAAATTTCTCATTTGTGTAATTACTTTATTAGTTGCAATTGTTACTTATACTGATTCAGCTTTAGAAGATAATTATTATTCAACTACTGCTATTGCTTCATCTGGTATTGTTGATTTTGAAAGGGACGATAATAAATCCTCTATTACTACTCAAAGTACTGCAATTAATATGATTAATAATTTACAATTAGATATTCAAAAAGAAGACTTTAGTGTTGTAGGAAAAAAACTTGGAGTGCCTAAAAGTATTGCTGCTGGAATTATTAATATTACAGCCAATCAATTGTCTGTAGGAGATAAGAAGGAAGAGAAAAGATATGTTTCGAAATTTACTATTGATTTAAAGATTAGAGATAAGGATGTTATTGCTGATATTGAAAATGGACTGCTTTATTATTTCAATACAAATAAATATATTAAAGAGTATTATGAGCTTTTTTTAATCTCAAATGATCTTGAAATTCAGGAGATAGATAATGAAGTTACTTTGTTGAGGGAATTAAGGAGTTCAACTTTAAGTATTGATATGAGTACAACTAATATTGGGTCGGCAATACAGAATAAAGGAGTTAATAATGCAATAATTGAGTTAATTCAATTAAAATCAGTGAAATTAATGAATCAAGAATTATTAAAACCACTAGTTTTTGTACAAGGATTTTCTATTTCATCATTTGGGAATAGAGATTTTATTAAAGTATGGAAATACACCTTTTTTGGCTTTATCGTTTCCATTATTATTGCTATATTTATTAATGTGTATAAAAATCATAATAATTAATGAAGGTTGGAATTATAGGTTCAGGATATGTAGGTTTAGTTGCTGCTGCTTGTTTTGCAGAGATGGGGAATAATGTTATTTGTGTTGATATTGATCATAAAAAGATTGCAAAATTAAAGAAAGGTATTATTCCTATTTATGAACCTGGGTTAGAGACTCTAGTAAAAGAGAATTTTAGTAAAGGAACATTATCTTTCTCAATTGATATTAAAGAAGCGTTATCTGTGGTAGATATTGTATTTATTGCAGTAGGAACTCCTATGGGAGCTGATGGATCAGCTGATTTAAAATATGTACTTCAAGTAGCGAAATCTATTGGGAAGCACATGATTCATCCTATTGTGGTAGTTGATAAGTCTACTGTTCCAATTGGTACAGCTGATAAAGTAAAGTTAACAATTCAACAAGCTTTGAATGATAGAGGTGAGAAAATAGGGTTTAATGTAGTTTCTAATCCTGAATTTTTAAAAGAAGGAGCTGCAATTAAAGATTTTATGCACCCTGATAGGGTAGTTGTAGGTGCAGATGATAAGAATGCAATGGAGCTAATGCGAAATTTATATTCGCCATTTACAGTTACTAATGACAGATTTATTGGAATGGATATTCGATCTGCTGAAATGACTAAGTATGCTGCTAATGCTATGTTGGCAACAAAAATATCTTTTATTAATGAGATTGCCAATATTTGTGAACATGTAGGAGCTGATGTAAATCAGGTTCGCACAGGGATTGGTAGTGATAAAAGAATTGGATATCAGTTTATCTATCCAGGATGTGGTTATGGGGGGAGTTGTTTCCCTAAGGATGTTCAGGCTTTAATCAATATTGCTAATAAACATGGATATAACCCCAAGTTAATTACTTCAGTTGAAGGTGTGAATAAAGCTCAAAAAGAAGTGTTATTTGCAAAACTATCAAATCAGTTAGGAGAGGATTTAAAAGGAAAGAAAATTGCTGTTTGGGGGCTTTCTTTTAAACCAGAAACGGATGATATGCGTGAAGCACCTTCAATAAAATTAATTCAATCTATTATTAATGCTGGTGGAAGTGTAAGTGCTTACGATCCAAAGGCTATTCATGAAGCAAAGTTTTATTTGCAAGGTTTGGAAGTCAATTATTGTTCTGATAAGTATATTGCATTAGAAGCAGCTGATGCTTTAGTTTTAGTAACAGAATGGAAAGAATTTAGAAGTCCTGATTTTGATTTAATAAAAGAGAAAATGAAAGGTAATCTTTTTATAGATGGAAGAAATCAGTTTAGAGCTCATTTTATTGAAGAGAAGGGCTTTAAATATCTTCAGATTGGGGTAAAAGATTAATTTTATGATAAAGAAAAGCGTATTAGTATCAAAATCAGTAATTGATTTCTTATATATGTTTTTTTCCAATATTATTAAGAAAGGATTTGGGCTTTTAAGGGAGGTGATATTAGCATATCTATTTGGTTCTTCTATTATGTATGCAAATTTTATTCTTCTTAGGACTACTACCCAACTTTTGTCACAATTTACTGATGGCAATGCATTGCAAGCAAATTTGCTTCCTAAATTTTCGAAAATTTATTCTGAATACAGTGAAGTATCTTTACAGCAAGTGTTTTCATTTTCTAAGAAGACTATGTATTTGTTATTTTTCATAAGTTTTCTATCTCAAATTCCTGTATTGTATTATATTAATCCAGAGAGATTAACCTTTTTTATATGTATTAGTATTTTATTAAGTGTTATAGTCTCTTTTAGTTTTTTTAGTTCTGTATTTCTTGTTATAATGCAAGCAAAGGGTTTGTTTAAACTACATTCTTTTGCAACAACATTTGAGATTTTTGTTTCTACTTTTATTTTGTATCCAATTTCTTTATTTTCTGGAGTGATAGGTATTGCAATAAGTAGAATTATAGGGATGTATAATTTGATAGCTTTATACCTTAAGCCACTGTTGAAGGAAAGAGAAGGGTACAATGCTATTATATCTACTAAAGACCTTAACCTCTCAATTTTATTGTTAGGTAATTTTGTGAATATTATAATTCTATCTTCTAGATTTGTTTCAGGTTTAGATACTGGAAATAATATTACATTTTTTAATTATTCTATTGTCTTACTAAATGTATTGATAACTGCAGTAGTTTTAAATATCAATACAATAGTATTAAGGAAGCTTTCTATTGCTAAGAATAGGTTGTTGATACTATTCTCAGTAGGAATGTCTCTTCTTCTTGGATTAGGGATGGTATTTTGTGTCAATACTTTTGGGTATGAAATTATAGCTTTAATTTTTCAAAGAGGTGCGTTTACTATGGAGGATACTTTGCAAACATTTAATTATGCTAAAGATTTAAGCTGGAGTTTTGTGCTAATTTCCATATCTTCCTCTTTATTTCAGCCGTACTTTTCTTTAGATCAGAATCTTATTAGGAATAGTAGCAAGGTAATGGCTATGGTTTTTATTATAGCCTTACTTTTTGTTATAACTATAATTTTTTCCTGTAATTTTTCTGCAAAACAGAATTCATTAATTATGATATATTCTATGTCCTCCTTAAGTGTGTTGCTAGCAATTACATCTATTTTTAAATATAAAAAATATTCTTTATAATGCCAACAGAATTATTTGCATATCAAATTCTTTTCCTTTTAGGGGTAGGTACTATTTTATTAGAAAATAGATATGTATTGAGGTATATTTATTACCCTGCTCTTTTCTTATTCATGGTAGTTGTTAGGTTATATGCTTTTGTGTATTCAGGGTATGAAGCAGACATACATACTTATGCATTAGAGATGAATACAGACTCATTAGACTTCTATTATCTTAGAGAGTTTGTTTTCTGGTTAGGAATAAGAGTATTGTATTATTTTACTGAATCTGAGTTTATTACATTTATTTTGCTTGATGCTTTTTGGATTTATTTAATTTTTTGCGTATCTAAATATGATAAAATAAATAATCTTAGTAGAGGTTTGGTTGTAGTGTTGGCTACTAGCTTCCCATTTTTGTTTGGCTATGAGAATATTTATCGTCAGTTTTATGCCTCAATTGTATTATTGTATGCTTATTCTTTAGTAGAGGTTAATTATAAAAAGTCTATTTTTATATTTCTAATAACTATTTTTATTCATAATGTAACTCTTTTATTTCTTCCTATCTTTATTCTTAAAAGATTTTTTAAGTTCAATATAAAAGAGAGATTTGTTATTGCTTCTTTTATTTCGTGCTTCTATATACTTATGCTAGGATATATGGCTCAATATAAATCAGCAATGTCCACAGGTGTTGATATGAGTGTATTCTATTTGCTTTTGTTTTGTGCATTTTTTCTGCTGTTAGTTTTTAGTTTTAAAGAAAATGTATTACTCTTGCTAGAAAAGGTGCCGTCATTATTCTTTAGTATAATTATTATGCTTGGCTTATTGGATATTAATTTTGATATTATTGCAGAACGAATGGGAATGATGTTTATTATTTTCTTAATTTATGATTTATATAAATATTCAAATTCTATTGAAAATATGGTAAACAGAAAATTGTTGAGATTATCACTGTTGTTAATCTTTACTTTACCTGTATTTTATTTTTCATCATCTTTAAAATTTTTAAATTAAAAAATGGAGAATTGGAGGAAATATAATGGAACTATTATTCCAAAAGCACCCCCTCATGCTTTTATTACAGAATCTGAAAACGAAATTAAAAAATTGATTAAGAGTCAGTCAGCTTTTTTTGCTAGGTGGGTAAGTGATTTTGATATTTCTGAGAAAACAGATTTCTGGTATATTATTAATGATACTCCTATGGTAATTCTTGATTATACTTCTAAAGTAAGAAATGAGATAAGAAAAGGTTTGAAAGAATTTAGTGTAGAGTTAATTACCCGGGATTATTTATTAAATTATGGGTACGAGATATATGATGCAGCTTTTAATGGCTATATAACTGATTTAACGCCTAAGACTAAAGATGAATTTGAAAAAGAGTTATTGTCAGCAAGAGGAGAATGGGAATATTGGGGTGTAATTAAAGAAGGGGTTATGGTTGCCTATTGTAAAACAAAAATATTTGAAGACTGTTGTGAATATTCTTCTATAAAATTACATCCAAAATTTTTAAGACTACATGCTAGTGCAGCTTTAATTTACACTATGAATCAATCTTATTTAAATGATAGGGGTTTTAAGTATATTAATAATGGGTCTAGAAGCCTTCATCATGCAACTAATTTTTCTTCTTTTTTAATCAAAAAATTTAAATTTAGAAAAGCTTATTGTCATCTACACATCATATACTCTCCTTGGGTTTCTACTATTTTAAAAATTAGTTATCCATTTAGGTTTCTCTTAAAATATTTTAATAATAAGTTTGTCAATAAAATAAAGGTGCTAATTAAACATGAAGAGATTAGAAGGTCGTTTTTATAAATTAAATTTATGAGTAAGAAATTAGTTTCGATTTTGATGAGTGTGTATGATGGTGATAGCCCTTTATTTTTGAGGAAATCAATTGAGTCTATTGTGAGTCAATCGTATGATAATATTGAAATTATTTTAGTTGGAGATGGTCTTACAAAACTGGAATTAATACATGAAATAGAAAAGTTGCAGGAAGAATATACTATTGTCTTAAATTACTTTCCACAAGATGTAAATAAAGGGCTTGCTGTTTGTATGAATGAAGCTATTGCTCTTGCTAAAGGAGATTTTATGGCGAGAATGGATGCGGATGATATTATGCACTCTCAAAGGATTGAAAAGCAACTTTCGTATTTGAATAAGCACAAGGGGATAGATATTGTTGGTTCATGGATTATTGAATTTAATATAGACTCAGGTGCTGAAAAACTAGTAAGTTTTCCATTGACACATGAAGGGATGTTAAAATCTTTTGGAAAAAGAAATCCTGTAGCACATCCTTCTGTTCTTATGAGAAAAGAATTCTTTGAAAAGGCAGGTAATTATCCTATAAATACCAAAACAGATGAGGATACTATACTTTGGTTAAATGCTTTTTTAGGGGGTTGTAAATTTGCTAATATTGAGGAGCCATTAACAAATATGAGGGTGTCTGATAGTTTTTATGAAAGGAGGGCAGGTTTTTCTAAAGCATATTCGGATCTCAAAAATAGATTAAAGATTATAAGTTGCTTGAGTTTAAGCGGATTAAATTATTTATTTGCTTTTGCAAGATTTGTTATTCAAATTATCCCATCTTCAACTTTTACAAAGTTTATGTATAAAAACTTAAGATGATAAAAAGAATATTTGATTTTAGTTGTTCGCTTTTTGGGTTACTTTTTTTTAGTCCAGTATTACTTATTATTGCAATATTAATTAAGTTAACTTCAAAAGGGCCTATATTGTTCATTCAAGAGAGAGTGGGAAGGAATGGAATTCTTTTTAGGATGGTGAAATTTAGGAGCATGTCTGTTTATCAGGCCTCTTCTTCTACAGTATCAGTAAAAGGAGATGTTAGAATTACAAAACTAGGGGTTATTCTAAGGAAATATAAAATAGATGAACTACCTGAGCTTTTCAATGTACTATTAGGAGATATGAGTTTAGTTGGTCCAAGGCCAGATGTACCAGGGTATGCAGATCAATTAAAGGGAGAGCAAAGAAAAATATTATTTCTTAGGCCTGGAATTACTGGTGCGGCAAGTTTAAAGTTTGCTAATGAAGAAGTAATTTTAGCTGAACAAGAGAATCCAGTTAAATACAATAATGATGTAATATATCCTGAAAAAGTTAGGCTTAACCTAGATTATTACTATAATAATAACCTTTGGGTTGACATTAAGATTATCTTTGCCACTATATTTAGAACATCTTATTAAATGAGTAATAAAAATAAAATATGGCTATCATCCCCCCATATGGGTGGTAATGAATGGCAATATGTTAAAGAAGCATTTGATACAAACTGGATTGCTCCTGTTGGACCACATATTCAAAAATTTGAGAAAAATCTTTCTGATTTATCAAATGGCTATAGTGTTGCAGCTTTAAGTAGTGGTACAGCTGCTATTCATTTGGCCCTAATTTTGGCAGGAGTTTTAGAAGGGGATGATGTATTATGTTCATCATTTACATTTTCAGCATCAGCTAATCCTGTTAAATATCTTGGGGCTAACCCTGTATTTATTGATAGTGAGATAGAGAGTTGGAACATGTGTCCGGAACTGTTAGAGCAAGCAATTATAGATTGTATTGCTTTAGGTAAAAAACCAAAAGCTATTATTATAGTTCACCTTTATGGAATGCCAGCTAAGATGAATGATATTCAACAGCTTTCAATCAAGTATGATATTCCTTTGATAGAAGATGCTGCTGAAGCATTAGGTTCTACTTATGAAGATCAGCCACTGGGAACTTTTGGGTTATTTGGAATTTATTCTTTTAATGGTAATAAAATAATTACAACATCTGGTGGTGGAGCTTTAGTTAGTGAAGATGAGGGGTTAATTGCAAAAGCAAAATTCTTAGCAACTCAAGCTCGAGATGATAAACCGCATTATGAACATTCAGAAATAGGGTATAATTATAGAATGAGTAATGTTTGTGCTGGGATTGGCTTAGGTCAATTAGAAGTTCTAGAAGATAGAATATTTAAGAAAAGAGCAATAAAATCATTTTATAAAAAGGAATTATCAGCTATTAAAGAAATTAGTTTTTTAGAAGAAAGTGAAGATAGATTCTCCAATTTTTGGCTAACAACTATACTTTTATCAGAAAACTCAACAATAGATAGAGAACAGTTTCGTTTACATCTAGAAAAAGATAATATTGAAAGTCGCCCACTTTGGAAACCTATGCATTTACAGCCTGTTTTTGAGGACTGTAAAGCATATGTGAATGGTAATTCAGAAGATTTGTTTAATAGAGGGATTTGCTTGCCATCAGGGACTAATATGACTAAAAAGGATTTAGAAAGAGTAGTCAATAAAATTAAAGAATTATATGAAGCTTAGATTACAAAAACTTCAAAGATTCTATAAGCAACTCATTATGATTTGTGTTGATGTGCTAACATTACTCACTTCCTTATGGCTTTCTTTTGTTTTGCGCTTAGGAGATTTTTTCCCTACGGACTATATTTTTAATTCTTGGTGGGTGTTTTTAGCCTTACCTATTGTTACTGTTCCATTGTTTATAAGATTAGGATTGTATAGAGCTGTCTTGCAATATATAGGGATTAAGGTTATAACTACTACTTTTCAAGCAACTACAATCAGTTGTTTGATTATTGGTTTCTTTATGATGTTCTTTAGAGAGGATGATTTGCCAAGGTCAGTGTTGCCAATTTTTTGGTTTATAACAAATGTCTTCATCATTACCTCTAGATTCTTACTTAAAGGCTATTTGTATTCTTGGGATAGTTTTGTGAATGCTAGAAAACAAACTGTGATTTATGGTGCTGGTAATGCTGGTATTCAGTTGGTAGAGAGCCTTAAGAAAAGTGCTGTTTATGCGCCAATTGCTTTTATTGATGATGATAAAGCAAAGCAAGGGACAATATTAAATTATGTTGAGGTATTTGCTTTTGATAAGATTGCGGAGTTAATAAAGAAGAAAGAGGCACAAGTTTTATTGTTTGCTGTGCCTTCAGCAACCCAAAAGCAAAGAACACAAATTTTGAAGAAATTGACTAAATTTCCTATTGAGGTTAAGGTTTTACCTTCTATTGATAATGTAGTAAATGGAGTAATTTCTATAGATAATATTAGGCATGTTGAAGTTGGGGATATTTTAGGTAGAAGCTCAGTAAAACCAAAAAAGAAATTATTAACTAGAAATATTTCAAGAAAAAATATTTTAGTTACTGGAGCTGGCGGTAGTATTGGGTCAGAGCTTTCAAGGCAGATAATGAAGTTAAGACCTGTAAAAGTTGTTTTAATGGATAATTCTGAGTTTAACTTATATAACATTCACCTTGAACTAGTAGGAAAAGGCTTGAATGTTGAGATTGTACCGTCTTTATGTACAGTGACAAATTATCATCAGCTTAGTAAGATTATTCAACAACATAAAATACATACTATTTATCATGCTGCTGCTTATAAACATGTGCCAATGGTAGAAATGAATATTGTTTCAGGAACTCATAATAATGTAGTGGGAACTTATAATGTAGCTAAAGCTGCTGATGAGTTGGGAGTAGAAAGTATGGTGTTGGTATCTACTGATAAAGCTGTTCGCCCTACTAATGTTATGGGAGCTTCTAAACGAATGTCAGAGTTGATTTTGCAAGCATTTTCGGATAAAAGTAAAACATGTTTTTCAATGGTACGGTTTGGAAATGTCTTGGACTCTGCTGGCTCTGTTGTTCCTTTATTTAGAACTCAGATAAAAGAGGGGGGGCCTGTAACGGTTACCCATAGAAATATTACCCGCTACTTTATGTCAATTCCTGAAGCAGTTGAACTAGTTTTACAAGCTGGAGCTATGGCAAAAGGAGGGGATGTTTTTGTTTTAGATATGGGAGAGCCTATCAAAATTATTGATTTAGCTTACAAAATGATACATTTAAGTGGACTTACTCCAATTGATATTGAAAATCCTGATGGTGATATTAGAGTTGAGTTTACAGGCTTACGACCTGGGGAGAAATTATATGAAGAGTTATTGATAGGAAATGATGTCGTTCAATCAGAACATCCAAGAATAATGCAGGCAAAAGAATCAAAATTAACCTTTGATCAGATTTTGAGTTGTGTAGAAGTTGTAAGGTCTGCTAGAGAAAATCAAGATGAAAAGGTTGTTAAAGAGCTTTTGTTGAAATATGTTGATGGATACACATCAGAAGTAGTGTAATCCTTATATTTTTGTAGTATGAATATTTTAGTACTTGGTGCAGGAACTTTTGGAACTGCAATTGCAAATGAACTTTCAGTAAATACTGCAAATAATGTTGTTTTATTCTCAAGAAATCAACAAAAAGTTGATGAGATAAATCAATTTCAAACAAATAAATCTTGTTTTCCAAATAAGCATTTAACAAAGTTTCTTTCAGCAACTTCTGATAAAAATGATATAAAAAAAGCAGATGTTATTTTTATTGCTTTGCCATCATCAGTTATTATTGAGAATTTAGAACTCCTTAAGTCATATTTTAAAGAGGGAGTTTTATTAGTTAATTTATCCAAAGGATTGCTAGCTAATGGAGTAACTATTGTAGAAAGCATTCAAGAAAACTTGGAAATAAATAATATAGTAACGCTTAAAGGGCCTTCATTTGCTGTTGAAGTAATGGAACATGCTGATACTTTGCTAACCTTGGGTTATACTACAAATATTCAGTATCAAAAAATACGAACAATAATTGAAGGAACATCATTGCATATTGATTGCACAACAGATATAAGAGGTGTTGAGGTTTTAAGTGTATTGAAAAATATTTATGCTTTAGTTTTGGGAGTTGTTGATGCAAAATACAATTCTCCAAATACCCGTTTTATGATTTTGACAAAAGCTTTTAGTGAAGCTAGGATTTTATTAAGATCTCTTGGTGGTGCAGATGATACTTTATTTCTGGCTTGTGGTTTTGGAGACTTATGTTTGACTTCATTGAATGATTTGAGTAGAAATAGAACTTTAGGACTATTGATTGGAAAAGGTTTTTTTAGTGCAGATTATAAATCAAATTCTGTGATATTGGAGGGGTTGAATGCTATAGAGATGTTTCATGATCTGATAGAAGAAGATGTGGCAAAAGAATTACCACTTTTTAATAAATTGTATAATTTCTTTGCAAATAAAGAAAGTAGTTTGGAATTTAAATTTGATGATTTAATAGATTAAATGCAAAATAATTTAATATCTAGATTTAAATCTAAATTTTCAAATGACATACATTTGAAAGAGATTTTAAAAGGCTCTTCTATAGCTTTTTTATTTAGAATTATTGGTATGGGACTCGGCTATATCTTTACTTTCATTATTGCTAGATGGTATGGTGCTGATACTATGGGTTTGTTTGCATTGTCAGTCACTATTCTTAATATATTTGTAACTGTTGGTATATTTGGTTTTGATCATTCTTTAGTTAAGTTTATTGCAGATTATAATAGCAATGATAAGCAATATTTAGTAAAAGAGATATACGGGAAATCTCTTTATATAACTATGCCTTTGACCCTAATACTTTCTATTTCGCTATATTATAATGCTAATTTTTTTGCAGTTACAATTTTTAATAGTGAGGCTTTGGAGTTGTTTCTCCAAATAATAGCATTTGCTATAACTCCATTCGTGTTGTTACGTATAAATGCTGCAGTGTTTAGAGGTTTAAAAAATATAAAACTCTACTCCCTTTTCCAGAATGTTGGAATATATTTAGTTAGTGTTGTAATACTTTTATTAGTTAGTACGCAAGACTATAATAGTAGCATTACAATTATAGCACAATGTTTGGCTATATGTGTTATGATGGTGTTCAGTTTTATGTATCTAAAGAAACATACTTATGTGTTTCAAATTATCTCAACTAATATGTTAAAATATAAAGACGTATTAAAGGTGTCTTTTCCTATGCTTTTAACTTCCTCTATGGCTTTAGTTATGGGTTGGACAGATATTATTATGCTAGGAGTCTTTACTAATCAAATAGAAGTAGGTGTCTATAGTGTTGCGGTAAAACTTGCAGCTATTACAAGTATATCACTTGTGGCAATAAACACTATAGCAGCTCCAAAATTTTCTGAGTTATATAGTAAAGGCGATATGGAAGGTCTAAAGTGTATAGCTCAAAGTTCTACAAAGATGATGTTGTTAAGCTCACTTCCAATTATATTAGGACTTGCACTTTTTCCTGATTTTATTTTAGGTATTTTTGGTGAAGATTTTAAAGCAGGAGTCAATGCTCTTTGGATACTTTTGGTTGGACAGTTTTTCCACTCAATTTGCGGGTCAGTTGGTCATATATTAAATATGACAGGTAAACAAAACATATATTATTACATAACTATAATAGCTGTTATAATAAATCTTACATTAAATTATTTATTGGCAGAGGAATATGGTATGATTGGTGTAGCTTTAGCTACTATTAGTGCATTAATATTTTTAAATATAACTAGTATGTTATACATAAATCATAAATATAAATTTTTAACAATAAAGTTGTATTGAAATGAGAATACCGAATTTTATTTGTGTTGGAGCTCAAAAAGCGGGAACAACAACTTTACATGATATCTTAAATGAACATCCTCTATTATTTTTGCCAAAAGAAAAAGAAACAAAGTTCTTTTTTGATGATAATGAGTATAAAAAAGGTAAGAATTATTATTTATATAACTACTATAAAAGATGTAATAAAAATCAGATATTTGGGGAGGTTGATCCTGAGTATTTGTACTTTAAAAAAGTTCCGAAAAGGATTTTTGAAACTTTAGGGAGTGAAGTTAAAATTATATTTTTACTTAGAAATCCTGCATACAGGGCATATTCTCATTACAATATGAGTTTTGTTAGAGGGCATGAAACTATTCCATTCAAAGAAGCTATTAAAGTAGAAGAAGAAAGAATTGGTGAAAACGAATTTTGTAAAAATCATCTAAGTTATATTGATAGAGGCTATTATTCTAAGCAGATTAATGAATATCTAAGATATTTTAAAAAAGAAAATATGTTTTTTATGATTTTTGAAAAAGATATTATTAAGAATCAGGACTTATCAATAAATAAATTATTTAATTTTTTAGGAGTCCATGAGATTAATTTAAATAAAAGCAAAAAAAGTAATGTAAGTTTCAATTATAAATTTAAATTTTTGCGTGATTTAAGATATAGACCTAATAAAGTTTTTAAATTAATTGCAAAAATTTTATTTCCAGATGTAAAAGATAGAAGTAGGCTAATGAGTTACATTGAACGATTTAATCAATTTCCAGAAAAAAGAGATAAATTGTCACCTGAATTTGCGCGATATATTAATGATAAATATTTTTTGAATGATATTAGAGAATTAGAAATTCTTATTCAAAGGAACTTGGATGTTTGGTTAAATGAAAAGTAATTAAGTAATGAAAGTATTTGCAGTAATAGTTACCTACGGTAATCGCTTTCACTTTCTTAAAGAAGTGATTGAAAGTGCTTTTAGTGAAGGTGTGCAAAAGATTATTGTGATAGATAATGATTCGACTACTGAAAGTAAAGCGCAATTAAAAGTTTATGAGAAAGAGTTGGGTCCTGATAAGCTAAAAGTTTCTTACCTTGATAAAAATTATGGTTCAGCAGGTGGATTTAAAAGAGGACTAGAAGAAGCTTATAATGATACGGCTTGTGAATTTATTTGGCTTTTAGATGATGATAATCAACCACAAAAGGAATCGTTAAATGTATTGAGGGACTATTGGAATAGTTTGGATAGGAAAGATAAAAATGAGAAGATCTCATTATTAGCTTATAGAAACGATAGAATTGCTTACAAAGAGGCAGTTATGGCTAATAATCCTGAGCTTGTTTTGGGTAGGGATAATAGCTTTCTGGGGTTTCATATAGTTGATTTGCCAAGAAAAGTATTAAAACTAATTAAAAGAAAATTGGGTGTTAAAACATTTGTTGATGATATAAAGGTAAGAAGTGGTATCGTATCTGTAGCTCCATATGGTGGTATGTTTTTTCATAAAAATATTATATTAGAAATAGGCTATCCAAATGAGGATTATTTTTTATACTCTGATGATCATGATTGGAGTTATAGAATTACACAATGTAGAGGTGGTATATATATTGTTTTAGATAGTGTTATTGAAGATATTGATACGTCTTGGAGTTTAAAAGAAAAACCCGCCTCTCCGTTTTATTCTTTTTTAAACTATGGAAATCATTTTAGAGTTTATTATAGTGTAAGAAATAGAGTGGATTTTGAAAAGAACCTTTTAACAAATAATATGCTTTATAGTCTTCATCTGAGATTATTTTTATTAATTCTATTTTTGTATAAACGAGATGAAAATAAAAGTCAATATAATATATTTAGGAAAGCAATCAAAGATGGACTAAACAATAAATTAGGTAAAACAATATGATTAATAAAATCATTCTTTTTAATACGCTTTATTACCCATATATATTAGGTGGCGCAGAAATATCTACCCAGATTCTAGCTGAAACATTACTTAAAAAAGGTTTTGATGTTGTTGTCATTTCTACGGGTAATAAAGATGAAGAGGATATAGTAAATGGTGTAAAGGTATATTATGTACATATACCAAATATTTTTTGGAGATATGAAGCCAATAGTCAGAATACTTTAAATCGAACTTTATGGAGAGCTATTGATTACTATAATTTTTTTACTGCAGCTAAAATAGGAAAGATATTATTAAAAGAGAACCCTGATATTTGTCATACTAATAATATAGGTGGATTTTCTGTTAGTGTATGGAATAGTATAAAAAAATTAGATATACCATTGGTTCATACTATAAGGGATTATTATTCCATATGCGCAACTTCTAAGATGTTGAAAAATGATCAATCTTGCAATAGACAGTGTGAGGAATGTAAAATTTACACATACAATAAGAAAATAATTTCTCAGAAAGTTGATGCTGTTATAGGAGTAAGTAAGTTTATTTTAGACAGTCACTTAAAATATGAGTATTTTAATGATTCTATAGTAAAAGATTACATCTATAATCCAATAGAAAAAATAGATAAGAATTTCATTAAAGATAAAAATAAAAACCTTGTTTTTGGGTATTTTGGCTTAATCTCATCAATAAAAGGGGTTGAGTTGTTGTTGAGATCTTTTCAAAAAATAAATAATAAGAATGTGAAGTTACTGTTAGCAGGTCAAGAAAATGAGCCTAATTATATAGAAGGACTAAAAGAAAAGTATTTAGATGATAGAGTTGATTTTGTTGGTTTTGTTAAACCTGAAGATTTTTTTAAAAAGGTAGATGTTCTTATTCATCCTGCATTGTGGAATGAACCTTTTGGTAGAGTTGTTGCTGAAGGATATGCTTATGGTGTCCCTGTTATTGCTTCTGAAAAGGGGGGGTTAACTGAAATAGTTGACAATAATAAAACTGGATTTTTGTTTAAATCAGAAAAGGAATTTATTGATAAGATAAACTATTTTATTGATAATAGAAATGTAATTGAAGGTATGAAAGAAAATTGTATTGAAAAAGCAAAAACTCTAACTGCAGATAATATTGTAGATCAATATATCAAAGTGTATAATAAGGTAATATGAATTCCTCAAGCAAGATAAATAATCCTTTACATACAATGCTTTTGTGTGGGATATTATTGATTCCATTTATGAGTCTTCCTGTCATGCCTTCTGATTATAGACCTATTAGTGTATTCTTTCTTTTTCCTGTTTCAGTTTTCGTATATCTAAAGTATATTGCAAGGTCTAAAGTAAAAAAGGATATATTAATATTATCACTCTTTGTTCTCTTTTCTGTAGTACACTCTCTAATTCTGCAGCCTTTTTTAACCTCTCTTAGGGCTATTGTGCCATTGCTATTAGGTTTTTTCTCATATATAGGTATAAATTATTATTTCCAAAGAACTAAAGTAATTACTGTTTTCAATAAATTAACGAAATTATTTGTCTTTATAGCAATTCTTGGAATTATAGAGATTTTAGCTATGAAAAACTTAATTCCATATTCTATTAAGTTATTTATTGGTGAAGTGTTCTCAGGTAAGGTTAGTAGTAGAATACAGCTTATTACTATGGAAGGTTCATGGGCCGCAAAAATTATAATTTTTTCAATTCCTATTTATGTTTATCACTATTGTAAGAATGGGTACTTTTATTTATCATTCTATATTTTATTTCTGTTATTTTTATTAATTTTTTCATTAGAAGGGTTTGCTATATTAGGTTTTGCACTAATGTTTAGGTTTTTCCCAGTTTTGATTAAATTACTTTTTTTTAAGTATAGATTAAAATATTATTTATATGGATTAATATCTGTAATGATAATTCCTTTATTAATACTGCTTGTTCTTAATACCGAATCAGGCTATCAGATATCAAGGTTATATAAATTTGTAGATGCTCAGTCTTTTTCAAAAATTTTATCATTAGACGGCTCAACATTTATTCGAATTGTTTATCCAGCTCTTGGGTTTTTTATTTTTTGGAATAATCCTTTTGGTGTGGGATTAGGTGGTTATGCAGAATCATTTAACTCTCACATAAGCACTATATCTATAAAGTATTCTCACTTTGAAGAGGTTGTTGGAGATATTAAGACAGTAAGTGCTGATCCAAAAAACCTATATTCAAAAATATTTTCAGAGACAGGAATTATAGGAGTTTTACTGTTTATGACCTTCTTATTTTTACAATTAAGGTACTTAAAATATAATATTAATTATTTACCAAAATACAAGCTGTTTTTTCTGTCAAATTTTTTTCTAGCAATAACTTGTGTAATACAATTTGGATCTTTTGCATATCTACCATTTTGGTTTGCCTTTGCTTTAAATAGTGCTGTTTACTTTAAATTTAGAAAAGGTTTGGATATATGAAAAAAGCAATATTGATTTTAACTAGATGTCCTTACCCTGTTAATGGGGGAAGAGAGTCTATACTTTCTCAAACAATTGATTTTTTAGATGGATTTTATGATTTAACAATCTTATATTTTTCAAAGAATAAGTTAGATAAGAATGAGTTTGATAAAAGAAGCCTTAATAGCTATCAACTTAGGTTTCCTTCAAAGATTGAATTGTTATATAATATTGCTTTCAGAAGGTATTTTTCTTTACAGGAGAATTTATTTTATAGTAGATCTAATTTAGGGATGGTTGATAAAATTATTGATAAAATACAGCCAGAACTAGTTTATGTAGATATGATCAGAACATCACAATACATTGAGAATTATGATATTTATAAAGTTATTGATATAGATGATCTCCTTTCGATAAGATATCAAAGATTTATAAGCCAAAAAGAAAGCTCAATATTTGGAACGTTTTCAAGTGTAGTGCCGTCCTTTATAAGGAATGTAGTCGGGAAAATATTAAAAAATATTATTTTAGAGTATGAGTCAAAGAAGATAGGGAATAGAGAAATAGAAATTGTAGAGAAATATGATAGTTGTTTTCTAGTGTCAGAAAAAGAAAAAGATCATTTAATTATGAAAACAAATAGCCACAATATTTACACAAATACTCAGGCTATTAAACCTAGAGAGAATCTTTATGAGAAAAATGTGAAATGTAATAATCTACTTTTTATTGGCAACATGCTTACAGCTCAAAATAAATCATCTCTAGAGATGATAGTTAATGAAATATTACCTAAATTTAGATTTAACTATAAGTTCTTTGTTGTAGGCAAATATGATGATACTATAGAAGAGTTAACCTATAAAAATAGTAATATTGAGTTATTAGGGTTTGTTGATAATTTAGAGGAAACCTTACGGTCGATTAAGTTAGCTCTAATGCCAATTTCATTTGGAACAGGAATAAAAACAAAAGTGTTAGATTGTATGTCGTATGGAATTCCTGTTCTCACTAATACGGTTGGGAGTGAAGGTCTAAATACAAAGGATTATAAAGATATATTTATTTTAAATAATAATGAGATAACAAATGATTCTATGTTAAGAATTTTAAATGATAATGAATTGCTAGAATCTATTGGGGAAAATGGTTATCAGTATATTAAAAACTATCATAATTTTGATGTGTTAAGAAATTCTTTTCTAGATCATATTAATGCTAAAGATGATTAAAAAATAATGAGATTTCTTAATGGTCAGCTATTTTTTTGCAAATTATTATCAATGATTAGTGTGATT
The DNA here is from genome assembly GCA_943788405.1 of uncultured Flavobacteriales bacterium. Lineage (GTDB taxonomy): Bacteria > Bacteroidota > Bacteroidia > Flavobacteriales > BACL11 > UWMA-0277. The sequence continues at coordinate 1,169,702 of CALSQD010000002.1, read as the reverse complement.
TGTACTTCTTCAAATTTATAATAAATAATATTTTCTACTTTTACCCTAAATTTTAAATAATGAAACATAAAATAGCATTAATTACAGGTATTACAGGTCAAGATGGTTCTTATCTTGCCGAGTTCTTATTAAAGAAAGGGTATAAAGTTCATGGAATAAAAAGAAGGGCATCTTCTTTTAATACGGATAGGATTGAACATCTTTATCAGGATCCTCATATCGAAAATAGAAATTTGATTTTGCATTATGGTGATATGACAGATTCTATGAATTTGACAAAAATCATAAAGGAAGTACAGCCAGATGAAATCTATAATTTGGCGGCAATGAGTCATGTACATGTTTCATTTGAAATTCCTGAATATGTTGCAAATACTGATGGTGTCGGTGCTCTTAGAATATTAGAATCTATTCGTTTATTAGGATTAACAGATAAAACTAAAGTTTATCAAGCCTCAACCTCTGAATTATTTGGAAAAGTACAGGAAGTTCCTCAGTCAGAAACGACCCCTTTTTACCCAAGAAGCCCGTATGGAGTAGCAAAATTATTTGCGTTTTGGACGACTAAAAATTACAGAGAGGCTTACGGTATGTTTGCTTGCAATGGAATTTTATTTAATCACGAATCACCGGTAAGGGGTGAGACTTTTGTGACGCGAAAAATTACGCGTGCAGCATCAAAAATTGCACTTAATTTACAAGATAAATTGTATTTAGGTAACCTTGACGCTAAGCGGGATTGGGGGCATGCAAAGGATTATGTGCGGATGATGTGGATGATATTACAAACAGATGTTGCTGAGGATTGGGTGATTGCAACTGGTAAAACTACTACAGTACGTGATTTTGTGAAAATAGCTTTTGCAAATGCAGGAATAATATTAGCATTTAAAGGTGAAGGTGAAAATGAGATAGGAGTTGTAGTTTCTTGTTCAAATCCTAAATATCAGGTTGAGGTTGGAAAAGAAGTTGTTGCTGTTGATCCTAGGTATTTTAGGCCAACTGAGGTTGATTTATTGATTGGAGACCCAACAAAAGCAAATACTAAGTTAGGCTGGATCCCTGAATATGACTTAGAGCAATTAATTAAGGAAATGATGGAGTCAGATTTAAAATTGATGACTAAAGATCAATATCTGAAAGATGGGGGTTATACTGTTATGAATTACTTTGAGTAAGATGAAAAAAGACAGTAAAATCTATATTGCAGGACATAGAGGGCTGGTGGGGTCTGCAATTGTAAATAATTTAATTTCAAAAGGATATACGAATTTAGTTTTCAAAATCCATGCTGAATTAGATTTAATCAATCAGCATGAAGTTGAGAAATTTTTTGCAAAAGAAAAGCCTGAATATGTGATTTTAGCAGCAGCAAAAGTGGGTGGTATTGTTGCAAATAATACTTATCGTGCTGATTTTATTTACGAAAATATGATGATTCAGAACAATGTGATTCATCAATCGTATTTGCAGGGTGTTAAGAAATTATTGTTTTTAGGAAGTACTTGTATCTATCCTAAAGATGCTCCCCAACCTATGCCAGAGGATAGTTTACTTACCTCAACTTTAGAGTATACTAACGAGCCTTATGCAATTGCTAAGATAGCTGGAATAAAAATGTGTGAGAGTTATAATTTGCAATATGGAACGAACTTTGTTTCAGTAATGCCGACTAATTTATATGGACCAAACGATAATTTTGATTTAGAAAAATCCCATGTGTTACCAGCTTTGATTCGTAAAATTCATTTAGGGAAATGCCTTGAAAATAAGGATTGGGAAGCACTAAAGATAGATTTAGATAAGCACCCGATTGAAGGGGTGGTTGGTTCATCTTCAAAAGAAAGTATTTTGGAAGTTTTAGCTAAGTATGGAGTTAAAGAAGGCGAGATTGAAATTTGGGGTAGTGGTAAGCCTAAACGCGAGTTTTTATGGTCAGAAGATATGGCAGATGCTTGTGTATTTTTGTTAGAAAATAGAGATTTTAAACATACTTTTTCTGCAGAAGAGAAAGAGGTTAAGAATACACATATCAATATTGGAACAGGAATTGATATCTCAATAAAGGAGTTGGCTGAGCAGATAAAGAAATGTGTTGGTTACGCAGGAAATTTTAAGTTTAACGCTTCAAAACCTGATGGTACTATGCGAAAATTAACCAATGTTTCTAAATTAAATGCTTTAGGATGGAAGCATACCGTATCTCTTAATAAAGGTGTTGAAAAGATATATGCTTGGTATTTATCTTAAACTCTCTTAAGGTGTATTTTTGCAGTACATGAAAGGATATTCACGATATTTTTGGGCAATTCACTTTATAGGTGATTTATTTATTGTCAATTTTGCATTTTTACTTACTTATTATTTAAAGTTTGAAACTTTAATATTCTCTGATAAGTACAAGTTTTTATTTATCATATTTAATGCAATTTGGATATTGGTTGCTTTGTTTATTCAGTTGTATGAATTGAAGCGATTAAGAAGGTTAGATAGGGTTCTGTTTAACTTGTTTAAAGCCTTTATTTTCAATGCTTTTATTATTTCTGCCATTTTATTTTCTTTAAAAGCTTCTGAATTTTCAAGAGAGCATTTGTATGCAACTTATGTGTTACTTTTTGCTTTAATAATGTTGTGGCGTTATTCTGCTATTAAGTTAATTTACATTTTTAGAAAATCAGGATTTAACTATAAGCGAGTAATTATTATTGGTGGGGGTGAGGTTGCTGAGCAATTATATACTTACTTTATGTCAGATGATGTGTTAGGAGTTAGAGTTAAAGGCGTTTTTTCAGATAGTACAATTTCATTTGATATAAAGGATAAAATTAAATCAGGAAATTTGGATGAATTTGAAGCTTTTGCTTTGGATAAAGAAATTGATGAGATTTATTACACTATGCCATTAACCTACACACAAAAGATTAAAGCCTTGGTAGATTTTTGTGATAAGAATATGATTAGATTCAAAGTGGTTCCTGATTTTAGAGGTTTTTTGTTTAAGCGTGTAAATATTGACTTTTTTGATGATGTGCCAGTAGTAACTTTAAGGGCAGAACCACTTACAGATATTACAAATCGTTTTGTAAAACGAGTATTTGACATTCTGTTTTCATCTTTGGTAATTGTATTTGTTTTGAGTTGGCTATATCCGCTTATTGCCATTTTGATTAAATTGTCATCTAAAGGTCCAGTATTGTTTAAACAAGCTCGTTCTGGAGTAGATAACAGGGAATTTATGTGTTATAAATTTCGATCTATGACACAAAGTGTTGATGCAGATATTAAGCAAGCTAGTAAAGGAGATGCTCGTATAACTAAGATTGGTGCTTTCCTAAGGAAGTCATCTTTAGATGAATTCCCACAATTTATTAATGTGTTTATGGGGGATATGTCAATAGTAGGGCCAAGACCGCATATGTTAGTGCATACTGAGGAGTATTCCGCTTTGATTAATAAGTATATGGTGCGTCAGTTAGTAAAACCAGGTATTACAGGTGCTGCTCAAGTAAAAGGATATAGAGGAGAAACTAAGGAATTAAAGGATATGGAAGGGCGCATCCGTTTGGATGTTTGGTATATTGAGAACTGGTCCTTATCGGTAGATATAAATATTATTTTTCATACAGTTTGGAATGTATTTAAGGGGGATGAAAACGCTTTTTAAATATTGCTTAATATTATTTTTTCCTGTTTGTGCAAATGGGCAAATAACTACATTTCAATCAGCAGTTAATAAACCTTTTTCTAATTTTTATTCTGATTCGATTGCTAGTTGTGATTCTGATACAACTCAACACTTTAGTGCAGGTTCAAGATTTTTCGGAATTGGTTCAGCTAGTAAATCCGATTTTGCAAGTACCTATTTAGTTGGTGTAACCTTATCTGCTAATATTAGAAATAAAATAACTTTCAGTTCTCATTTTGATTATTTATCAGGAAATCATAATTCATTAATAAATGAATATCAAGATTCATTGCTTATTTTTCCTGGTTTTGGTGCAGATAATAAAAGGTGGCAGGCCAATATAAAATATAAAATAAATAAGTTTATTACTGCTGATTTAGGAAATGGAAAACATTTTATTGGTAATGGTTATCGTTCCTTGTTATTGTCAGCTGAACATTCTCCTTATCCCTATTTAAAATTAACTACTGAATTTGGAAGATTGAGGTATTATAATCTATACACTACTTTTATTAACTCTCAAATGATTGATGTTGGAAGAAAGAAACATGCTTCTATCCATTACTTAGATTTTTCTATTACAAAGAATATTCATTTTGGTGTGTTTGAATCAATTTTATGGCAATCAAAATCTGAAAATATTGATAAGGGATATGAATTTGCATACATGAATCCGATTATCTTTTATAGACCTGTGGAGTTTTCAATGCAATCAAATAAGGGAAATGCTTTAATGGGAGCAAACTTTAATGCTACTTTTAATAAAACAACCTTTTATGGGCAGGCAATGTTGGATGATTTAAATATATCACGTCAAAAAGACAGGGATGAAGATTATGAAGAGGGATTTTTTCAGAATAAATTTGCTTTACAAATAGGGGTTAAAGCTAATATTAAGAAATTAAATTTTCTTTTAGAGTATAACCAAATTCAGCCCTATACTTATGGACACAGAACAATCTTACAGAACTATTCACATATGAATCAAGCCTTAGCTCATCCGCTTGGGGCTAATTTTAAAGAGGTAGTTGCACTTGCAAATTACAGTAAAGAAAAGTGGAAGTTTATCGCTAAATTAACCTTAGCTAAAGTTGGTTTAGATTCATTAGGGACACATTATGGACAAAATATATTTGAATCAGACTATGCGGCAAGTACTGGTGGTCAAACTTCTTATGGAAATTATAATGGGCAAGGGGTTTTCACCCAAATTAATACTTTACATACTGAAGTTACTTATTCACTTGGCTGGTTTGATGTTTTTGGTTCTGTTTTCTATAAAAAGAAAAAGTCTGACCTAGTAGATCAGACTTCTTTATGGTATTCCTTAGGAATTAGAACTTTTCTATTCTCAACTTTTCAGGATTATTAAAATTCTAGTTTTTCACCATCTTTAAAGGCAACAATAAAGGAAGTAATATATCCGTCTTTCTTCATTGATTTCTGATAAGCAATAGCTTCATCAAGTGTGTAGAACATCCCTGCAAGGTAAGCAGTTTTTTGTTCAGTTACAGGGACAGTAATTAAGTAATCTTCTTCAAACAAATCAGCAGGAGTGTTAAATTCCCCAAAAGTTCCTAAGTTAACTCGGAAAATATAAGGATCTCCACCTTGTGCTATTTGATCTTGCTTACTAAATGATTTCATTAGTTGTCCTCTAGCTTTTTCATAGCTCTTATGAGTGCTTAACGCTTTTTTATCTTCCTTTTCTTCACGGAAGATGTAAATTAAATTTTGGTAAGCAGGTAAAAATAATTTATCTTGTTTGATAGAGGTTCTGAAAAGATTAATTGCTTTTTTCATGTACTCTTCTTTTGTAGTTCCTCTAGATTTGCTTGCAAATGTATAGTGAGCGACAGCCATGTTATATGTCCATTCTCTTGTTTTGTAAATTTTAGGCGTTAGGTACTTTAAATATCTTTTAGCTTGCCCAATCCCTCTTTTTTCACCAGTTGCAAGATAGGATATTGCTAAATTTCCTCTTGCAAAATTTAAGCCGTCCTCAGTTATTTTTCCTCTTTTTAATCTTTTTTCAGTATTTTTAAGATGTGTTTGTGAAGTCTTATATTCTTTATTGCTTAATGCTTTTACACCAAGGTTGTATTCTCCAATCCCTTCTTGTATCTGAATCATACTTCTTTCGTCAATTTTATTTATTTTATTGAATTGAAGATGATTATCTTTTTTTACAATTTTTAGATTTGTTACATCAGGGCGCTCACCCTTAGGTACGAAAACACCTTCTTTTTTCTTTTTGTTTACCTTATTTTCTTTTTTTGCAGTAGCTATTTTTTGTTCTTTTTGAATTAATTTAGCTTCAGCAGTTTGCATTCTGTCAATTACTTTATCTGCATCATTGTCATTGCCAGAATTCCTGTAAATAGCCTCTAAAGTTATATAAGCTTGAAAGTAAAATTCATTTTTTCGAATTGCTGAACTTAATAAAGAAGCTGCTTCATTGTTATTTCCAACTTTATGATGCGCAATTGCGATATTGTAAGTCCATTTTGTGTCGTTATAAGCTTTAGAAGTAATTAAGTCAAGATAGCGTTTACTTACTGCATAATCCTCTTTGTTTCCAGTGCTTGCATAGCTTAGAGCCATATTTGCTCTAAGGAAATTTAAGGCATCATCACTTAATTTTGCTCTTTTATATCTTTTCATTGCGCTTTTGAACTCATTGATAGCAGCAGAGTAATCCTTTTTATTCATCAATTCTACAGCAGCAGAATAATGGTCCCCAGCAAGTTTTGATTGGTCAATAGATCGCTTAGTAATATCTTTTGTGTTTTCGTACTGCATTACCTTATCTACATCAGATATAGGGCTCCAAGTATAAGCTACTAAATCAGCTATTTTTGTAGTGTCAATTATAGCTGCATTAGCTATGTTTGATACTGCAAAAAGTAAAATTGCAACTGAAAATAATGTTCTTTTTATCATTTTTTTAATGTTTTCTATTCTGTTTGCCAAATTATGAAAAATTATTGAAGTATTATCCTGTGGTTAATTAACTGATTATTTAATTCAATTCGTATAAAATAAATTCCTTTTGCAAAAGTAGACAAATCAATGCTTGTTTGCTTTTCAAAAGCAATATTATTATCAATAAAAATTAATTGGTTTCCTAGTGAATTTATTACTGAAATACTCGTTAATTCCTTAGTAGATTTTATTGTTAAATTTCCTTTAGTAGGGTTAGGGTAAATAGTGAGTTCACTCTCACTCTCACCTATAAAGTCAATAAGAATAAGTATGCTGTAAGATGTTGCGATACAACCGTTAGTATCCACTACTTCAACACTATACTCTCCCTGAACAGTAGGAATAAAAGTGTCATTTATAGCACCATTTATTGGATTTCCATTAGCATCATACCATTGGTAATTAATAAAACCAGGAGTGGCTTCAATGGTATTTCCATTTTGCCAAATATTTATAATTACAGGGTTAGGTTCACTAATTGTAGTAGAACTAGCAGTTAAGCAACCGTTTATATCAGTTACAACTAGGTTGTATAATCCAGCACATAAGTTATTTGGATTAGCACCTCCCCAGTCATATATGTAGGGAGTTGTCCCACCATTTACACTTGCAGTAGCTGTTCCGTCACACTCTCCATAACAACTTGAATTAGTTGTGTTAATAATACAACCTAATTCCTCAGGTTGATTAATTATTGCTGTAATGGTATTACTACATCCATTTGCATCACTTACAAGATAATCAGCAGTTCCTGCTGCTAAATTGTAGAATGTATTTGATGGTTGATAATTAATACCATTATTTGCAGAATATTGGTAGGGTGCTGTTCCTCCATTGGTAATTGTTAGCGTAATTTCTCCATCTTGAAGTCCATAACAACTTACATTAATAACAGAGGTAATAATACTTATAGAATCAGCTTGATGTACTGTAACTGAATCATTAGCAACACAACCATTTGCATCCGTAATACTTACAAAATGAATTCCTGCTGGTAAAATTGTTGAAGTATTTGTAGAGCCATTACTCCAGAGTGTTTGATAAGGATAATTTCCTCCATAAACATAGGCATTAGCTTGAGCAGTTCCTTTATAACAAATAGCTGTGTCGGCAATAGAAACAATAGTAACTGGAGTCGGTTCTAACACCTCAAAGTAAAGCGTTACAGTATTAGTAGTATCAGAAAGCTCCAATGTATAAGTTCCGGCACATAAACTGTCAATATCTTCATCAGTAGAGGTGTATCCGTTAGGGCCAAACCATAAATAAGTATAAACAGAATCTCCTCCATCAGCTGTAATGTAGAGCTCTCCAGTACAAATTCCATTACATTCTAAACTTATTGTACTGTCCAAATATGCAGTTAATGATGGTGGTTGAGTTATCTCAAAAGAATCAGTAGCTGAACAAAGTGTACTGTCGGTAGTTGTTAGGTAATAAGTGCCTGCAATTAAGTTGTTGATACTTAAAGTTGAAGCACTAAATCCTGCCGGTCCTGCCCATAGGTGCGTGAAGCTGTTTACACCCCCGTAAGTTGTGGTAAAGAGTGCTCCATCATTTCCACCATAAAATGTAACATTAGCGGATGAATCTAAACTAATGACAATTTCTGAAGGTTCTGTTATAACGGTACTATCAGTTAATGTACAGCTATTATTATCAGTAATAATTAGTGTATAAGTCCCTGAGCATAATGAATCTATATTACTAGTTGTAAATGAATTATTCCATAAGAAAGAATAAGTAGCTGTGCCGCCATTAACTTGAGGGGTAATAGTCCCATCACATATCCCGTTACAACTCATATTGCTAGTTGAAAGTAGGCTACTTAAAAGAGTAGGTTCAGTTAAAGTAATTGTTTCTGTAAATACACAACCATTATTGTCAATAATAGAATCAGTATAAGTGCCTGCAACTAATCCAGAGATAGTTGTGTTTGTAATAAGCGCTCCATTAAAATAATATGTGTAAGAATTCGTTCCTCCGTTTGCTTGAATCTCAATACTTCCATCAGAAAATCCATTGCAAGAAATGTTATTTCCATTGTAATTAGATATAATTAATGATGTGTATAAACTGTCTGGCTGATTAATCGTAATGGTATCTGAATGTGAGCATCCGTTCATATCAGTAACTGTATATGGGTAGATTCCGGCAGGAACACCAATAGGAGTAATGAAAGTTGAAATTCCTCCAATTAAAGGGTAAGTGTATGTCCCCCAAACTAATGTATAGTCTTGAATTCCTCCACTGAAGTTTACCATAGCCCCTCCATCAGATACTCCGAAACAGCTTGCATCTGTTGATGTGTAAACTGATGATAATTGGGACGGCTCAGTTAGAGTAATGCTGTCGGTTAATGAACATCCGACTGAGTCAGTTATCATTAAGCTATAATTTCCAGCAGTAAGGTTATTTAAATTTTGAAGGGTGTCATTAGTAGACCAAGCAAATGCTAAATTCCCTAAACCACCTGTTGTATTTGCTGTAATTGTTCCATTATTCCCATTGTAACAGGAAATGTTATATCCATTATAATCTGGAGAAATTAATGATAAAGATAAGCCATTTGAAGGTTGATTTACACTAGCACTATTTGTTGTTGTACATCCGTTTGTATCTGAAATGGTAACGGTATAGTTTCCTGCAGAAAGATTTGTAATGTCTTCAGTAGTGTCATTGTTATTCCATAAGTAAGTATATAAACCAACTCCTCCGTTAACGGTTAAGTCAATACTTCCATTAGTTACTAAACATGAAGTTAAATCTGTTGGAGTAATTGAAGAAATTAGTGGGGTGGGTTCATTAATTATTACAGAATTAGAGAATGAACATCCATTTGCATCAGTTACTGTAAAGGTATACATATTTGCTAATAAATTAAATGGTGAAGCTCCATTCCAAGTTTCACTATAATTAGGCGTCCCACCATTAATAGTTAAAGTAGCTGTACCTGTTGAATCCCCATTACAAAGTACATCAGTAGTTGTAGCTATTGCAGTTAAAGCATTTGGTTCTGTAATAGAAATAGTGTTTGTGTAAGTACAAGCATTTGCATCAGTTACAGTGTATATATATGAACCAATTGCTAATGCAGTGGAGTCAAATCCGCCCCAGTTTTCAAGATAAGGTGAGGTACCTCCTGAGATAATTATTGTTACATTCCCATCATTCCCTCCATTACAACTTACATTTGAAATATTTTCACTAGCTGTGAGCGCTAATGGTTCAGTAATAAGAATACTGTCGTTCGCAATACATCCGTTTGCATCTGTAATTGTAAAAGTATGGTGTCCACTATTTAAAGCAGTGGAATCACTTGCACCCCAGTTCTCTAGATAAGGGGATGTTCCTCCTAAGATATTTAGAATAGCAGTTCCGTCTGATAGTCCATTACAACTTACATTTATTAAGGTTGTAGTTGTGTAAATTGAATCAGGTTGTGTTATGTTGATTGTGTCAGCATGTGTACATCCGTTATTATCGGTTACCATATATGGGTATATGCCAGCTGGAACACCTACTGGTGTCGAAAATACTGACAAGCCTCCTATTAAAGGATAAGTTAAAGTATCCCATGATAAAGTGTAATCAGTTACTCCTCCAAAAAAGCTGACAGTAGCACTTCCATCATTAAATCCATAACAGGAGACATTTGTTTGGGTAAATGAAGAATAAAGCAAAGTAGGTTCTGTGATTATGATAGTGTCATTAAAAGTACAGTTGTTAGCATCAGTAATTGTTACAATATATTGTCCAGCAGAAATAGCCGTTAAATCTTCAGTGCTTGCGCCATTATCCCAAGAAAAAGTGTATGGACTTACTCCTCCTGCAGGAGTGATGTCAATACTACCATTAGTTGCGCCATTACAATTTACATTTACTGAAGTATGGGTATTACTTAAAGCATTTGGTGAGTTAATATTAATTGAGTCAGAAAAAGTACAGCCATTATTATCGGTAACTGTATAGTTATGTGTTCCTGCTGAAAGATTATTTGTATCAGCTGTTCCCCAATTTATTGTGTAGGGTGCATTTCCTCCTAAAATAGCTAAAGATACGGTTCCATTATTTTCTCCATTACAAAGCACATTAGTTGTACTTTCTAAAGTAGAAATTATTGTTGGTTCGGTTATGCTAACACTGTCTATTGCAAAACAACCATTTGTATCCGTAACGGTACAGGTGTATGTTCCTGCTGATAAGTTTGCGATTTGTGAAGTTGTATCTCCAGTAGACCATAAGTAAGTAGCAGGAGTTGTACCATTTATAACTATGGAATAATCTTCAGTTGCTCCATAATATGGGGTGTATGTTGGGGCTGCAGCAGCTTCACATGGTCCGAACGCATCATTGTTATATTGTGAAACTACTCTTAACCTTGTTGCTCCATAAATTCCATAATTTGGGACTGTAAATGTTAAGGTGCTAAGATTTGGTGTTGAGGTTACTATATTTGAAATAGTACCTATTTCTTCACCTGCATCATCAAAATCTCCATCAATATTCCAATCAATGAATGCTTTAGCGCCAGCACTCCAAGAACTACCTGTATTATTATTGTAAACACCCATGCTTAAATCTAAGCTGTAGGTTTGGTTAGGGCTGAGTGTTGTATATTGTGCAGTGTAATCCTCATATTGATCAGCAAGTGTTGCTGTATTATTAATTATTGAATCGCCATCCCCAATTAAACGGACTAATTCAATATTAGATTTATCATTAAAAAAAGGTAAAGAAGCACAGTAGACTAGTGTTGAGGTGTTTCCAGCACCCCCTGCACCTGAAAGGATCATTGCTTCTGCAGTTCCATTACTAAGTCCATTGCAAGAAATAGAGGTGCTAGCTATACCGATATTAGGAGTTGTTGCACTATCATATATTGCGATAGTATTTGTAATTGAGCAAGTATTTGTATCTGTAATAGTAAATGAATATGAATTCCCGCAAAGTCCGCTAAGCGTATTTAAAGAACTACCATTGCTCCATAAAATTGAATATGGGGTGGCTCCGGGATTTTCAGTAATAGAAATACTACCATTACAAATACTAGTGTCACATGAGCTATTATTAGTTGTAGTTATAGCTATTGATGGAGTGCTTAGGTTGTCAACTAAAGTAATATTCTCTGTAAATGTAGCACAAGCATTTGCATCTGTAATTGTAATTGAATAATTATCGGCACATAAATCTGATTTCAAACTAACACTATCTCCATTTGACCAAATAATAGAATAAGGAGTTGTTCCTCCTGTAATTGAAAGGTCAATACTACCATTACAATTATTAGTATCACAAGAGGAATTATCAATTGAAATAGCAGTTTCCTGTAAAGGGTCAGGCTCATTAATATCAAAGTTAGCAGAGGATGTTCCTCCGCAAACTAAATCTAAAACGGTTAATGTGTAGAGTCCTGAGAGTAAACCTGATTGAGTAGGATTCGGGGGTAGGGAAGGTGACCATGTGAATTTATAAGAACCAGAACCCCCTGTTGCTGTTGCTGTTAAAGTTCCATCATTACTCCCACTACAAGTAATATGAGACCCAGTTAAAGTTGTACCTAAAACTGCAGGTTCAGTTATTATAAAAGTTGCTGAATCAGAACAACCCCAATTATTATCTGTAACTATGCATGAATAAGTTCCAGCTACTAAATTTGTAGCTGTTGAGCCTATTTGTCCATTATTCCAGTTGTAAGTGTATTGCCCAGAACCGTTTGTAATAGTGTGAATACTTGCTGTTCCCCCTGATGATCCATTGCAATTATTGTCTGCGAAACTTGTGCTGTCAATAGTAAAAATTGAACAATCTACTAAATCCAGAAATGTAGTGTCTGCTGGTGCTAGTGATTGAATTTGGGTTCCTAAATTATCTACTTCAAAAATCTCCCATGATGCTGTATAGGTGCCAAAAGGTGCAAGATTAGAGTTCGGGTTATTTGTGGCATTTGTATATCTTAACTTTATGATCATTTGTTGGGTACTTCCTGTTCCCAAATTTATTCCAGTAGAATCGGCTGATGATGCACTCCAAAATCCATAAGCATTTCCATTTATATCGATACTGTAAGGGATGTCTGGCCAATTACCTATAATTGGGTTGTACCACTTTATTGTAAAGTCTCCTTGTTCTATTGCAGAATCCTGATGTGAAATAATAAATTCAGGCCTAATGTTAATGTCACAAATTGAGGTGTTTGTTATTGAGAGTGTATCGAATGACCATTGCATGTATCCTGTTAATGGGTTTGGGGAGAATGCGGTTAAAGATTGATTGATTGTTTTGCTACAAGAAGAAGTAGTGGTAAAATCTGTACCAAGCGACCAAGTACCTCCACATTTTACTTTCCAGTTATATGTTTTCGACTGGGTTAGTCCTGTTAAATTGTAAGTTTCAGTTCCTCCAGTATTTGTTATTGAAATACCAGGATTCCATGTTGTGTTTCCATTTTCTCTATAGCGCAATATGTAATTTGAAGAACAGCCATTATTGTCCCAATTCATTATAGCATCAGTAGAATTGACACTTGAAACATTTAGGTTGCTTGGTGCTTGAGAGTAAGTATTGCTATTCAAGTAAAAAATAGTAATTAAGCTAAGTAAAATTTTCTTCATCTTTTCGTTTTGGGTTTATTCTAAACCTGCAAATATACAAAAACTATTACAAATCCTTTTTTAGGAATTAATAGTGTGGTTTACGAACCTTCAGCATGTTAAGTTGTATAATATATATAATGTGTCATATTTCTTTTATTAAAGATTAGGAGTTTAGACTGTAACTAATTGCAATTTTTAATCGTATTCAATTTTGGGCCTTTTTTTATTTAGGATTATTAAAAAAAGATTGTTAATAACTCAAAGTTTAATGTTCTGAAATTTGATTTGTAAGAATTTTTTATTATTTTTACACTCTTGTTTTACGACAAAAACAAAAAAACTTTATGACGAAAAGCTATTATTATCAGGTTAAACTGGTTCAGAATTCATATCCTTGTTGGTGTGGGTTTTTCGCATATTTTATTTTCGGTAACTTAGTCATTGTGCCCCAGCATAGTGGCTTTTTACATATAATTAACCTTTTTAATAATTAAAACATGTATTATGGAAAACAAGTTTAGTAAAATGATGTTTGCCTTTGTTGCGGCTTTAGCACTTTCAGTGTCTACAGTGTCTGCAACATGGGTAAATGTCCAAGTAACCCCAGGTTCGTTTGCCGGAGAAATCAGTTGGTCATTAAATGACGCTTCTGGTACTTCAATGGCCTCTACTACTGCTGGTTACTATTCGTTGAATGGTGTTCCTGTTGACTATTGGGTGAATACTCCTGATGGCTGTTACACAATAGAGTTGTATGACTCTTGGGGTGATGGTTGGAATGGTGGTACTTACCAAATAATAGATTCAACTGGAACCGTGTATAGTTCGGGAGGACTTACAACTGGTAGTTTGGGTATTGATAATGTAAGTGTCAATGCTACATGCATAGCTGGTTGTACAGATTCTACTGCAACTAATTACGATCCTCTAGCATCAATTGATGACGGATCATGTACTTATGGTTGTGCGGGTAACGCATTAACTTTAAACATGAACGACTCATGGGGTGATGGATGGAATGGTAATGTATGGAATTTGTATGACTTATCAGGTAATGTTGTAGCTACGGGTACACTATTGTCTGGTTCTTCAGGAACAGAAGCTTTCTGTATTCCTGATGGTTGTTATACACTTTCGTGTGATAATGGTTCTTTTCAAAATGAAGTGTCTTGGACATTAACAGACACTGCAGGTACTGTAGTTGCTTCTGGTGGTGCACCTGATGCTCAGAACCTTAATTTAAACTCTTTATGTTCTGCAGGATGCATGGATATGTTCGCTACAAATTATGACCCTACGGCTGTATTTGATGACGGTTCATGTTTGTATCCAGGATGTTTAGATCCTTTGGCAACTAACTACTGTGCTAGTTGTAATGTGAATGATAGTTTATCTTGTATTTATCCTGTGTGTAATGCATTGGATTTCTCTGATGACTTTGAAGCTGCTAACCTTACTGGGAATGGTTGGACAACTTTATCAGGTGCTGAAGCTTCAGTAGCTTTAACTACTGCTAATGCAATAGCTGATACGGTTTCTTTAGAGTTTACGGGTGGAAGTTTTACTGGATGGAACTTCCCTTATAGTACTGAATCTGAAGCGTTTGGAAATTCTCCAGATCATGTTTCTTCTGCTACTATCTGTATTGATATGAGTGGTTCTGCTGCTATTGTTAATATGACATTAGATGCTGAGTTAACTTCTTACTACTCTTCAGCTTATGGCTGGTTTAGAGTAAGAATTGCAGGTGATACTGTTGGTTTTGCTGATGTAGCTGGGAATACTGCATACAACAATTCTACATTATCTGGTCTTAATACTTTAACTTATGATTTATCTGCTTATGCAAATCAATCTCAAGTTTATATAACTATTGAAGCAGCTTGTAAGTACGGACCTTCTTACAATGCTTCAGTTTCTGATTATGTAAGAGTAGATAACATTAATGTATTTAATGTTTATCCTTGTACTTATTATGCAGCTTCTGCTACTGGTACTGATGCAACTTGTAATGCTGGTGCTGACGGAACAGCTACTGTTTCAGTAACTTCACCAAATGCAACTTCTGATACTTATTTATGGTCAGATGGACAAACTACTGCTACTGCAACTGGTTTAGCTGCTGGTACTTATACTTGTACTACTACTGATTCAATTAACGGTTGTACTGCTACTGCATCTGTAACTATTGGTGAGCCTGCTGCTTTAGCTTTAACAGCTTTTATTGTAGATGCTACTTCACCTATTGCTAATGATGGTTCAGTTGATTTATCTGTTGCTGGTGGAACACCATGTTATTCTGGTGCTAATGCACTTTCTGGTGCTACACCTAACAATGGCTATGGTGGTAATGCATTTAACCTTATTGCTACTAATGATATAGGAGTTTCATCTATAGATGTTCCTTTATATGCTGGATTAGGTACTTTATATGTATATACAAAATCTGGTTCTGCTGAGGGGCATGAGTTAAATGCATCTTCATGGACACTTGTAGCTACTCAAGCTACTATGTTAAATGTTGCAGGTACTGTTAATGTTCCTGTTTCTATTGCTATGAGTGCTGGTGACACTACTGGAATTTATATTATTTCTGATAATGGTATGGAATATACTTCAGGGAATGCACCTGCTTATACTTCTACTATTGCAACTGATGCTAACCTTACTATCTCTAATGGAGCTGGTTTAGGAACTTATGTAGCATTTAGTGGTTCAGTATTTGGTCCTCCAAATGGAGCAAGAGACTTTGCTGGTACTATTAATTATGGTACTGCATCTTATACTTATGCTTGGTCAACTGGTGCTGCTACTGAAGATGTATCTGGTTTAGGAATGGGTCCTGTTTCTTGTACAGTAACTGACTGTAATGGTTGTACTGCTACTTGGTCAGGATTTGTAATGGTTAACATTACTCCTGGATGTACTGATACTTTAGCTTCTAATTACAATGCTGCTGCTAATCAAGATGATGGTTCTTGTACTTACCCTGGTTGTACTGATTCAGTTGCAACTAATTATGATGCTTCAGCTAATTTAGATGATGGTTCTTGTACATATACTTGTGCATACTATGGATATGATGATGAAATTACAATTACTTATAATTCTGATTTTTATGCAGATGAAACTTCTTGGCAAATTATAAATGCTAATGGAGATACTGTTGCTGCTTCTGTTCCTTATGCTACTGGTACTGCTACTTATGTTACTACTGCTTGTGTTAATGATGGTTGTTTTACTATCGAAATGCAAGATACCTGGGGTGACGGATGGGGTTATGGTTCTGGTGGAATCATGGTTCAAAATGCTAATGGTGATACTTTAATCGCTAATGCTACTGTTGCAACTGGTAATTCTGCTTCTGATGTATTTGGAGTAAATTCTACTTGTATTGTTGGTTGTATGGACCCTGTTGCTACAAACTTTGATCCTGCTGCAACTATCATGGATAGTTCTGCTTGTGTTTACTGTACTGACAACATGCTTACATTAAATATGTATGATTCATGGGGTGATGGATGGAATGGTAATACTTGGATGTTACAAGATGTTATTTTAGGATCTGCTGTTGCTTCTGGTACTTTAACAGGTGGTTCAGTTGGCTCTTCAACTTTCTGTATTCCTGATGGTTGTTACAATATTACTTGTGACTTTGGTTCATTCCAGTCAGAAGTATCTTGGGACTTAGTAGATGCTACTGGTACAATTATTGCTTCTGGTGGTGCTCCATTTACTGGTGCATTATCATTAAACACTACTTGTGCTATTGGTTGTATGGATCCTTTAGCTAATAACTATGATTCAACAGCTGTATTGGCTGATTCTTGTGCATATGTTGGTTGTATGGACATGTCTGCAGTGAATTATGATGCAGGCGCAAATGTTATGGATAGTACTTTATGTATTTATCCTGGTTGTGGTACTTCATTACCTTATACTGAAGATTTCTCTTCTGGAATGGGTGCTGATCTTACTTTAGGATGGACTGTAGGTGGGTCTATTTCTTCTGTAGATTCAACTAATAATGGTACTTTCTCTTGGCACGGTCAAGGTGATTCTTATGTAGGTTGGAATACCCCTTACAGTACAGGAGCAGATGCATTTGCTTATTCTCCTGATCATATTGCTTCAGGTTCATTATGTATGGATTTAACAGCTTATGCTGGTCAATCAATCATGATGACATTTGATTTAAGACAAACATTCTCATTTAATGCTACTTACTCATGGTTCAGAGTTACTGATGGTACTAATGTATTATTAAACTCTGCTGGTGGAGATTACTATTCTCCTGCAACAGCTGATGCTGATGCTTGGTACAATGTATCTTACGATTTATCTGCTTTAGCAGGTACGCAAGCTACTATTGTATTCGAATCTTGTGGTAAATACTATGATGACTACTATCAAGGTGGTGATAACTCTTTTGTTGATAATATCAACATTGCTGTAGCTGTTACTCCTGTATATGGTTGTACTGATTCTACTGCATCTAACTATAATGCTGCTGCTAATTCTGATGATGGTTCTTGTATTACATGTGGTCCTGGTTATGCGTATGTAAACATCAACTGTGATAATGGTTCATTCCAATCAGAAGTTTCTTGGAACTTAATAGATGCTGCTGGTACAACTGTACTTAGTGGTGGTGCTCCATTTAACTTAGATACTTGTTTAGCTGATGGTTGTTATACTTTAGATATGGCTGATTCTTATGGTGATGGATGGAACGGAAATGTGTTCGCTATTACTGAAGCAATGTCTGGTGTATCTACTACAGCTACTTTAGCTTCTGGTTCTACTGGTTCGGCTTCATTAAGTGCTGCTTCTTTAGGTTGTTACATTTACGGATGTACTGATCCATTAGCAACTAACTATGATGCTACTGCTAATACTGATGATGGTACTTGTGCATATCCTGGTTGTGCGGATGCATTCCCTTATACTGAGGACTTTGAAACAGGTATGGCTGCAGACTTGTCATTGATTTCTAATACAGGATCTACTTCTTCTGTTGATTCATCTAACTCGCAAGGAGTTTACTCTTGGCAAGGTCAAGGTGGAACATCTGTTGGATGGGGCTCCCCTTATGCTACAGGTATTGATGCATTTACTAATTCACCTACGCATATTGCAACTGCTTCACTTTGTGTTGATTTAACTTCATTTGCTCCTGGTTCTACAGTTGCTATGAGTTTTGATTTAAGACAAGAAGCTTCTTTCAATGTTACTTATTCTTGGTTCAGAGTTAAATCTGATACTACTGTATTAACTTCAACTGCTGGTAACGATTACTATAATCCTACTGCTACTTGTGGTGATGCTTGGGTAAATCATACTTACGACTTATCTGCTTTTGCTGGTCAGTCAATAACTATTGATTTCCAATCATGTGGTAAGTACTATGATGACTACTACGGTTGTGGTGATAACTCTTTTGTTGATAATATCAGCATTGTAAGTGCTATCTATGGTTGTATGGATGCATTAGCATCTAACTATAACCCAGCTGCTACTGCTTCTGATGGTTCTTGTGTATATCCTTGTCATGTGGCAAATGGATACGCTACAGGATTTGAAGATGGTATTTCTCAATTAGCGTTAACTCCAGCTGACTGGATGCAAAACACTGATGATAATTCAGGTAATAGTGCTTCTTATGGTAACTGGATTCATGATAACTTAGGTACAGGATCTTCTTTCACAGGGCCTAACTACTCTACTAATTATGGTGGAACTGGTTATGCAATGGAAGGCGCTTACTACATGTATGTTGAAGCTTCAGGTAATTATAATAATGATATTTCTATGACATCTCATTGTTTTGACTTATCTACTTTATCTAACGCTCAACTAAACTTTTGGTACAATATGTATGATGGTAGTGCAAATGCTGCTACTAGTACTATGTCACTAGTTGTTGAGTTATCTTCTGATGGAGGAATGACTTGGGATTCAACATGGACTGCTTCTGGCGATCAAGGTGCTGATTGGGTGCAAGCAGGTATAGATGTTTCTGCTTATGCTGCAACAGGATTGACTGTGAAAATTACAGGAAACACTGGTTCAACATACTATTCAGATATTGTAATTGATGCAATGTCGTTAGTAGATGGTTCTCAAGTTTACGGATGTACTGATAGTACTGCTTATAACTATGACCCAACAGCTACTGTTGATGATGGTTCATGTGCTTGGTGGATTTCTTGTTCAGACAACTTAGTAAATTTTGAAATGTTTGATTCTTTTGGTGATGGATGGAATGGTTCTACTTATGATGTTTCTATAGGTGGTGTTTCTGTTGCAACAGGAGGTCTTACTTCAGGATACTTTGCTACTGATACTTTATGTTTACCAACTGGTTGTTATGATGTAACTGTAGGAGGTGGTTCATTCCTTTCTGAAGTTTCATTCAACTTTGCTTCTTTAGTTGGAGCTGCTGCTGGTACTTATACTAATGTTTCAGTAGGTGGTGCTAACTGTGGTCCTATTTTAGGATGTACTGATTCAACTGCAACTAATTATGATCCAGCTGCAACTCAAGATGATGGTTCTTGTACTTACTGTGTAGGTACTTATGCTAATATCTCTGTAGGTGGTGGTTCATACATGAGTGAAGTTTCTTGGACATTAACTGATGGTGCAGGTAATACTGTATTAACTGGTGGTGCTCCATTCTCATTAGACACATGTTTAGCTGACGACTGTTATACAGTTGATATGCTTGATTCATGGGGTGATGGTTGGAATGGTTCAACATTTGATCTTGATGGAGTTGCTCTAGGAGGTTTACTTTCTGGTTCTGCAGGTTCATTCACTTTCTCAACTGGTTCAGCTGCTTGTGCTGTATTAGGTTGTACTGACTCAACTGCAACTAACTATAACTCTGCAGCTACTGTTGATGACGGTTCTTGTATGTACCCTTGTACAGACAATGAAGTTGTATTCAATGGATACGATTCATGGGGTGATGGTTGGAATGGTGGAACTTATGATATTTCAACTGGTGGAGCTTCTGTAGCTACTGGAGGAATGACTTCTGGTTCTTCATTCTCTGATACTTTATGTTTACCAACTGGTTGTTATGATGTAACTGTTGGTGGTGGTTCGTATGATTCTGAAATCTCATTTGATTTCGGTTCATTAGTTGGAGCTGCTGCTGGTACTTACACTGATATCTCTATTGGAGGTGCTGTATGTATAGTTGTTGTTAATGGTTGTACGGATTCATTAGCTTGTAATTACGATCCATTAGCTAATACAGATGATGGTTCTTGTAATACTGTTTATGGTTGTACTGACCCAACTGCATTTAACTATGATTCTACAGCTACTTGTAGTGATCCAGCTTCTTGTATTGCGATTGTGTACGGTTGTACTGATCCAACTGCATTTAACTATTATGCTGGAGCAAATGTTGAAGATGGTACTTGTTGTTTAGTGGCTGGTTGTACTGATCCTACTGCATCTAATTACGATCCTACAGCTTGTTTAGATGATGGTTCTTGTACAATTGTTAGTACATGTACTAGTCCTTCACCAACAGGAGCATATGTTAATGAGTTAATTCACGATAGAGCAAGAATTAACTGGGATAATATGAATGATGCAAACTGTATGGTTGAACAATACCGTATTAGATATAGAGAAGCAGGAACAAGCTCATGGTCTTCTAAGACAATGTCAGGTTCTGGTCTATGTATCTTTGGCTTGAATACTACAAGTAAGAAAATTTTAGGATTAACTCCTTCAACTACTTATGAGTACTACATGAAAGCTTGGTATTGTGGTGGTGGTGTTTCTGGATGGTCTGCTATCCAAAACTTTACTACAGCTGATGAATGTCCAAATGTAATTAACTTTGCAGCTAGTACACCAACTACTACAAAAGCTACATTTACATGGGATACAACAGCTGCTTATAGTTTCGTTCGTATTAAGTTAAGAGTGGACACTACAGGTGCTGCTTGGACAACTGCCGGTGGATTTGGAGTATTCTATCCAGCTCTTACTAAAGATAAGAATGGATTAACTCCAGGACAACCTTACCGTGCTTCAGCAAGAACATGGTGTGACCCTGCTGGTGGAACTTATCGTTCTACAGGTTGGACATCTCCAATCTTCTGGACTCAGCCAGCTTCAATCAGAGTTGATGGTGGTACAGCAATCAATAACTTAGATGTTTATCCTAACCCGTCTAGAGATATCTTTAATGTGACTTTCACATCAGAAGATGCTCAAGATTTAGATGTTAGAATAATCAATGTTGTTGGTGAAGTTGTATACACTGAAAACTTAGAACAGTTTGTTGGTGAGTATACTAAGTCAATTGATTTAGCTACTTATACTAAAGGAGTTTACTTCTTAGAAATCACAACTAATAATGGTGTGGTTAATAAGAAATTAATCCTTCAATAAGAAGTAAGTTAATTCTTAATATTAAGAAGCCCGAGCAATTTGCTCGGGCTTCTTTTTTTTTATCAATATTTTAAATTAAAAAAATAAGAGAGTACTATATTATTTGGTAATTGAAATAATTAAGTAGTTTTTCTTCTTTTTCAAAGACGCCATTAATAATTAATAAATCCTCTTTTTTAATTTTGGCAATCTTCTCAGGATTTAAGTTTGTGATAGCCATATTCTTTTCAGCCCTTAAGTTATGTGCTTTAAATTTTAACTTAGTATTAATATCTGATAATTCTGGCAAAAAAGTAATTATAGTCTTTTTTATATTATTTGTATTCTCAGCTAAGTCTTCATAGCTGATTAATAAAGTGTTTTTTAACTGCTCAATATTTTCTTTTTGATATTTAAGGTATTGAATACTTAATTTAGCTGCTTCTTCAGCACTTGTGTTGTATCTTCTCATTTTCCCCTCTACTTGAGCGTAAGGATTTCTTACTAAACAAATAAACCTTGCATTTATAAATTCATTTTCAATTTTTTTTGCTCGACAAATATTTGGGGGACTTTTTTCTAAAAAAACACCTTTTGATTTATCCCAATACCGATTCCAAATGGAATGGATGAGCTGCCAATTGATTTTTTTTTTAGTGTCCCATCTATCTTTTGTAAATAAAATATCTTTTACAATTGGTAAATGCTGTCCTTCTCTTAATCCAATATTATTATTGCAACTAACATTATCAGAAGAAGAAATAATCTCATTTAATAAGGTTGACCCACAAAAAGGAGGGCTTAAGATAAAAAGGTGCTGATTCTTAGCATTTGAATAAAATAGGTTCTTAATTGCAATTTTCTGTCGCATCATAAAAAAATAAAGAATCCTTTTATTGGAACCTAATTTGTTTAAATAATTCATTAGGTAAAAATACAAAACTGTAACTTTTAAAATATGTTACTCGTAAAAATTTCTATAATCAAAAAAACTTACTATTATGATTAGAGAAAGAATTTTGCAACTTATTTGCATTTCAATTATTACTATACTTGTTTTAACACTTACCTCTTGTGCGACTTCCAATCAACAATGTGCTGTTTTTGCTTCATCAGAAATAAAATAGAATTTACTGAATAGATAAGAATTAGATGTTTTATGTTTTTGATTTATTTTATTTGTTATAACTTTGTCAAGACTTTATAAAAGTTTAAATGATAATGAGATTGAGATAATTAAATTAATTATAAAATAAAAATATGAAACAAAAACTATTTACAATTGCTTTAGCTTTTACTAATGTATTGGCTGTAGCACAAATTACAGTTACTGATGCTGATTTAGTCAATATTGGAGATGTGATTTATCAAGCTTCTGATTCTCTTCCTGCTAATTCAATAACTGTTGGTAGTGCTGGTGCAAATCAAACTTGGGATTTCTCTGCTTTACAAGTGCTAGAATATGATACAACTGAATTTATTGATCCTGCTAGCACTCCATTTGCTAGTGTTCATCCTTCCGCAAATTTATGTATTGAGGAGGATGGGGAATATATCTATATTGAGAAATCTGTTACAAGTTTATCAGTTGTTGGTTTTGATGCTCTTCCATATTCATTTTTAGTAACTCCTTTGCCGATAGTTTATGGTAATACAGTTAATATTCCTTCATCAGTTGTAATGGATTCAGTTATGCCGAATATGTTTTTTCCTGATACCTTAGCGCCATTGCTTACACTAGGTTTAGCTCATACAATTGATTCTATCAGAATTACTATGGCTGTTGGTTCGGATGTTACAGTTGATGCTTATGGAAATGTAACAATACCTATGGGTGTTTTTGATGCTTTAAGAGTGAATAATACAACTACAACAATTTCAGAGTATTCAGTTTATTGTACAGATACTATGTTTAATATGAATAGTGGTTGGTTTTCAGCTGCTGCTTTGCTTCCGAATGAAACAGATGTTCAGAATTCATATCAATGGTGGACAAATGATGTAAATGCTAAATTTATTCTAGTTCAAATGGATGTAGATGATTATGGAGATATTAATGGTGTTGAATTTATGCATTCACCAGTACCTGCTTCAGTAGCTAATCTATCTGCTTCTAATTTTAATATTTATCCTGTTCCGGCAACTAATAATTTAACTGTTGATGCTAAAGACAATGAGTTAACAGATTTAAGTATAGTAGATGTAAATGGTAAAATAATTCTGAATAAAGAATTTATGCAAACAACAAGTTTGGATTTATCAGGATATGCTAAAGGTATTTATTATTTAAAATTAAAAACAGTTAGTGGGGAAATAATTAAGAAGGTTATTCTGAAATAATTGATTTTACTAAAAAAATAAAAAAGCCACTCAATTGAGTGGCTTTTTCTTTAGTAGCGGGAAGCACTGAAATATCTAACTCTTTAAAAAGGGACTTACTAGAGATAGGAGCTCTTTATGATTACATAGAAGATTATAAGAAGTATACTGATATAGGGGATAGTTGTGGTATAAATACTATTAACTAAAGAACATTACATTCCAAAAGATATGCAAAAACAGTGCCTGGTCATCATGTACAGGTTGATGTAAAGTTTCTAAACTTTGATACTGAAAAAGGTGTTGTAAGGCGCTTTCAGTACACAGCTATTGATGATGCAACAAGAATAAGAGCGTTAAAAATATATAATCGACACCTTCAAAAAAATGCAATTGACTTTATCAACTATGTAGTGGAAAAATTTCCATTTAGGATTAACACAATTAGGACAGATAGAGGGCATGAATTTCAAGCAAAATTTCATTGGCATGTTGAAGATTTAGGCATGAGACATCAGTATATTAAGGCAAGAACACCTCAATTAAATGGAAAGGTAGAAAGGTCTCATTTAACAGATAAAAGAGAATTTTATCAGCTAATTTCATATAAAGATGATGTGGATTTAGAAGCAAAATTGTGGCATTGGGAAAATTTTTATAACTTTGACAGGCCGCATATGGCTTTTCAAGGTAAAACGCCTTATGAGGCACTAAAAGAATGCATGAAATGAACTACAAAAGTGTCCAGCTGGGTATGACGCACGACACACTAAGGTATGACAGGTTTACAGCTAAACGATTGTCATTATAAATTATTTAAAATCTATTGGAATTTTATGGTTATTAAATATAATAAAATCTTATAATACTGTTGCAGAGTGTTTTGTGTTTTTTTTTGTAAGTGAAATTCGGATTGTTTTTTTAATTTAGTTTTCGTATTATTAGCGCTATAAAATAATATAGATGAAAAAATATTTACTCTTACTTTCTATCCTTCCAATATTTAGCTTTTCTCAACAATGTGATACTATTTATCCTACACAATATGCTGATACAATAATATATTATATAACTAATGCTAGTTGTCATGATACTTGTGATGGCAGAATTGCTATTGAAGTTATTGGGAATAATCAGCCCTATTCTTTTGAGTGGAATAATAGTAATGTTTCTACTGCAGGAGATAATTCAAGAGACAGTTTATGTGCAAGTAGTCATTTGGTGACAATTACAGATGTTAATGGTAATTTAGTTGATAATTCTCAGATTTCAACAGTTGAAGACCCACCAAATTTCTCAGTCTTTGAAATTTTAACTAATCCAACATGTTTCAATTATGCAGATGGGGGTATAGACTTAAACATTGGTGGAGCAACACCTCCATATACTTATGTGTGGGATGATGGAGTAAATTTACTTAATAGGAGTAATTTAGATAGTGGTATTTATGTTTTGACTACAATGGATGCAAATAATTGTATAAGAATAGATACTTTTAGTTTGTCTAATCCAAATGAAGTGAATTCTACTACAATTAGCGATACATTAAGTTGTATAGGGTTATGTGATGGTACTGGAGTAGTTATTCCTTCTAATGGAGTTTCTCCGTATACTTATTCTTGGGATAATGGTCAAGCAAATGATACGGCAAATAATCTTTGTTATGGAGTTAACACAGTTTTTATAACTGATGCAAATGGATGTTTAGATACAAATGAAGTTGATATTATTAATCCTGATACTCTTAAGCTAAGTAATATAACTATTGATAGTGCTTGTTATCAAATTTGTGATGGTCAGTTATCTGTAACAATTGAAGGTGGTGAAGCTCCATACTTAACTGAATGGAGTTTAGGAGGAAATATTTTTAATACTACTGATACAATTACTAATAATGATTTGTGCCCTGCAGATTATCAAATTAAATTTACTGATGCAAATAATTGTATTGATTCAGTTTTAATTCCTTTAATTGAGAGGGATTCTTTTGTTATTCAGGACTGGATAATTAATGATAGTTGTTATAATAGTTGCACGGGTCAAATTACGGTTCAATTGCTTAATCAGGAAAGTCCTCCTTTTATTTATGATTGGAGTAATGGAGGTAATGATACTGTTATCTCTAATCTCTGTTCAGATACATTTGAGTTAGTTTTGATTGATGAAAGACTATGTAGGGATACTCTTAATTTTTATGTTGAACCAGGAGATTCAATGTATTTTGAAGATGTAGAAGTTACCCATAATAGCTGTTATGGTGATGAGGATGGGGTTATTTCACTAATCAATTTTAATGGAGGAGTTCAACCTTTAGATTATTTATGGTCTAATACAGAAACTACCTCAGGAATTAATTCATTACCATCTGGTTTTTACAATGTTACAATTACTGATGCGAACGGATGTAGTTTAGATTCTTCAAATATTGAGGTTTCTCAACCAGATTCATTGTTTGCAACAGCAAGTTCAGCAGATGTTAGTTGTTTTGGTGGCTCTGATGGTTTAATTGATATTGATTTATTTGGTGGAGTAGTGCCTTATTTTATTTCTTGGGATATTGTAATTCCAGATTCTACATTAATAGATACTGTATCTGCTGGTGTTTATATTTACTCTGTAATAGATTCAAATAATTGCACTATAATAGATACTATTATTATAGAAGAACCTGAAGAGTTAGTGTTATCTGATAGTATTGTTGATGTATTATGTAAAGGTGATGCTACAGGAGAAATTCATTTAGAAGTAGAAGGAGGAGTTTCTCCATATCAATATTCAATTGATAATGGTGCTAATTTTCAATTACAAGCATATTTTGATAATTTAATTGCTGGTTCTTATTCTATAATTGTAAAAGATGCAAATGATTGTGAAATCACTTCTAATTTATTAGATGTTTCTGAGCCTTTAACAAATATTACAGCTGGGTTAACTTCACCTAATTTATTATGCTTTGGTGATGTTGGAACAATCATTTTGAGTGTAAGTGGAGGAACTCCTAGTTATTCTTTCTTATGGAGTAATGGAGCAATAACTCAAAATTTAATTGGAGCTGGTTCAGGTTATTATGAAGTAACAATATTTGATGCAAATGATTGTGAATTGGTTGAGAATATAAATGTTAGTTCTCCTGATGAAATCATTGTGAGTGAGGTAATAACGAACCTTTCTTGTTTTGAAGATGGAACTGGAGAAATTGATATTTCTATAACTGGAGGGATTACACCTTATGTATTGTCATGGTCAAATGGTGAAACTACATCAGATATTAATTGGTTAGATGCTGATACATATACATTAAATTTAACAGATGATAATGGCTGTACAGACAGTTATAACTATGATGTTGATCAACCAGATTTACTTGAACTAACTTCAATTGTTTCTCATGTTGCATGTTTTGGAGAGAGTAATGGTGAAATTGACATTACTGTTACTGGAGGAACATCACCTTTTAATTTTGATTGGTCTAATTTAACATCTAATGAAGATTTGCAAAATATACCTGTAGGTTCTTATGATATAACTGTCACTGATATAAATAACTGTTCAATTCCACTTACAACTATAGCAGTGAATGAGCCTACTGAAATTTCTTATACAATTACCTTAACCGATTTAGTGTGTAACAATGTAGATGAAGGTGAGGTTTCTATCTCAGTTTCTGGGGGTACTCCAGCTTATAGTTATTCTATTGATGGAGGAGCAACTTATCAGAGCTCAAATAATTTCTATGATTTACAATCTAATAATTATGATGTAGTTATTCAAGATGCAAGTTTATGTCAAAAGCAAGAAATAGTTACACTAAATCAACCTATTGGGTATTCTACTTCTGTTATCATTACTAATATAGAAGGTTGTAATGGCGAGTCAACTGGGGTGATTGATTTTACATTAACTGGAAGTACACCTCCATATACATACAATTGGTCGAATAATGAATCTTCATCTTCAATCTATAATCTTACTGCTGGAAATTATGAGGTAATAGTTAGTGATGCTAATAATTGTGAAATGACTTATTCTTACTTTGTTGCTGAACCTGAAGCTATTTTTCTAGATTATGACATTCAACTTGCTAGTTGTGAAGAAAAAAATGATGGTGCAATTACAACAATGGTTATTGGAGGAACAGCACCTTATTATTATCAGTGGGGTACAGGAGAAACTACTGCTGATATATTTTATTTATCAAAAGGTCAGTATTCATTAAGTGTTTCAGATTCCAAAGGTTGTACATTGCCAATAAAATATTTTGATGTCAGTTTTGATGGTTTAAATGGGTGTGTTGAAATTCCATCAGGGTTTACACCAAATAATGATAATATTCATGATGAATGGGTGATATACGGTTTGAGTGATTTTCAAGATGTAGTTGTTAAAATTTATAATAGGTGGGGGCAAGAGATATATAGTTCTAAAGGATATTATAAGCCTTGGGATGGAAAGTTTAATGGAGTTGATTTACCTACTGCAGCATATTATTATATAATAGATTTAAATGAGTCAGATAAAGTGTTTAACGGAACAGTAACAATTAAAAGATAATGAGAAAAATAATTTTAATACTACTTATAGCCTCAGCATCAACTTTTAGTTATGCACAACAATTACCACATTATTCATTATACATGTTAAATGAGGTGGTAATTAACCCAGCAGCTTTAAGTAAAGAAAAAGATAATAAGTTAACTTTAATGCTCAGAGACCAGTGGAGTAGCTTTGAAGGAGCCCCAACTACTCAATCAATATCTTATAACCACTTAAATCATCATAAGTATAAAAAAGGTTTAAGTATAGTAAATGATGTTACTGGACCTATTTCAAATATAAGTGCAACTATATCAGGAGCATATTTAATATCTGATAAAGTTAAAAATAAGCTATCATTAGGTGCTTCTGCTACAATTATGCAATATAAAATTGACAATTCTCAAATTACTTTAGAAGATGATGGAATTTTTGACCCAACATTATTTGGTGGAGTAGATAAAGCAAATGGAAGTAGTTTCTCAATTGCTGCTTACTATTATAACTCTGACTATTTTATTGGCTTATCAGTGCCTAATATTATTGGTAGTTCTTTAAATATTAGTAGTAACAGCAATGCCAATAAACTTGAAAATCACTATTATCTTAATGGAGGAGCAAATATAAATTTAGCAAATAATAATAAAATTATTCCTTCAATAATGATAAAGAAAGTAGGCGCCTTACCTATTCAGGTTGATATTAATTTTAGAGGTGTTTATCATGAATTTTTATGGGCAGGAATATCTTATCGTACTAGAGATGCATTTGTTGCATTGTTTGGTGTTGATTATGGACAATCAAGTTTTGGTTATAGTTATGATATAACTACCTCAAGTATAAGAATTCCATCTGCAGGAACACATGGATTATTATATTCTTATAGGTTTAAAACTAAGCAAAGAGATAGAGATGGTGATGGGGTTTTGGATGAAGTGGATGATTGCCCTAAAATACCTGGTTTACTAGCTTTGAATGGATGTCCAGATAAGGATAAGGATGGTGTAAGAGATAATGAAGATGATTGCCCTGATGAGTTTGGGCTGAAAATTAATAAAGGTTGTCCAGATAAAGATGGTGATGGTGTTGTGGACAAAATGGATGAGTGTCCTGAGGTGCCAGGATTAGCAATATTTAAAGGTTGTCCTGATACAGATGGAGATGGATTACAAGATAAATATGATGATTGTCCAAAAGAAAGAGGACCAATTATAAATCATGGCTGTCCTAAAGGAGCTTCAAATGTTGATACAGTTTATATTACAGTTACTGATACAGTTTATATTACAATTGAGAATGATTCTGACTTGAAAAAAGCATTTATGGATGTAAAGTTTAAGTCTGATAAATATATCTTAACATCTTCTTCTAAGATTGTCTTAAATAAAGTTTATGAGTATATGAGTGAAAATGATTTAAATATTTATATGTTAGGTCATACTGACTCGCAAGCTCCAGAAGATTATAATCTTGAACTTTCAAAAAATAGAGTTACTGCTGTGAAAGAATATCTTTCAAATAAAGGAATTTCAAATTTAAGAATGAAGATTGATTGGAAAGGTGAGACTGAACCTATTGCTACAAATAATACTGAAGAAGGAAGGGAAAAGAATAGAAGAGTTGAATTAATAATATTAACTGATGAATAAAAGTAAACTAATAACAGTATTTCTAATTTCTGTAATTTTAGCTTCATGCGGAAGCTCTTCTAAATTATTAAAAAGCGAAAATAAATTATTGACTGAAGAAATAAAATCTTTGGAGAATGAGAATAAAAAGCTTAACACAAAAATAACTTCTTTAAAAAATGCAATAGAAGAATTAGAAGAAGATGCAATAGTCCTAGATTTGTCACCTAATCCTTCTGTAGTTAGTAATGAAAAAAAAATAAGTCTTAATTCTCAGTTGACTGAGTTTGAAAATTACATTAAAAGTGATGCCAATTTATCATCTAAGTTTAAATCTTTCAAGAAGGGAGGTGTAGAACAATCACTTAAAGTTTCTTATTCGGATATGCAAAGAGTTATAAAAGAAGCTAAAACTTATAAAGGAACAAAACATGTTATGGGAGGATTATCTCATTCAGGAATTGATTGTTCAGGATTGTTATATGTTTCATTCCAAGCAAATGGAATAACTAATATCCCTAGAACTGCACAGGATTTTGCTAGATATGGAAGTATAATTATTAATGTCAATAAAATTAAGGCTGGTGATTTAGTATTTTTTACAAATACTTACAGAACTTCTAAATTAGTAACACATGCAGGTATTTGTATTGGTAATGGTGAGTTTATCCATACATCATCAAGTAAAGGAGTCATGATTAGTAAAATAAATGACCCTTATTACTGGAGAGATAAATTTTTGTTCGGAACTAGAATTATAAATTAATTACCAATTCCATCTATTTTTCTTGTGTTTCATTCCATAACCTTTTCGGTTAAGCATCACATTTTGCCATTTTCTATTGTTTCCCCATTTCCCTTGAGCAGGACACATTCTTTGTTTGCTTTTAAAATAATAAATATTTAAAGCAATTTCATTTGTAGCAACTGTATTAATATTGTATAGTCTTGAGATATTGTAATCGTAACTATAACTTAATTCCATTCCTAAATTATTTCCAATTCCTATTCTTATCCTAATCATTGGTATAATTGATTCACTCATTAATGACGCTTTTTCCGAGTGTTCTTTTATCATTCTTGAAACCCTATAAAACACTCCTCCTTCTAGCTGAATACTATTTGCTAAAGACAATGATAATCCGACATCATCTTTTTGTATAGCATTACTACCTTGTATAGTGTGTTTATATGAAACTTTCCAAAAATTAAAAGCTTGAGTAATTACATCATTAAAACCACTTATAAATTGACCATGAAAAGTAAATTTTTGAGGTATTCTAGATACATTACTTTGGTCGTTATAAAAGGACTGAATAGGAGGATATAGATGATGCCATGCAAAGCCGATAAATGAAGTTTTACTTGATTTTTTGTTTAGATTAGAATGTTTAGTTATGATAAAGCCAAATGATGGGTCAAGGAAAGAATTTTGACTATAAATTGCAGGAAGTTCAACATTTGATGGAATTACATTATCATTATAATCATTTATTTGGTCAGAGAAAACAAGTTGATTCCAGTCCAGACTATTAAATCTTAATGTATTTTGTAAGCCCATACTAATATACATATTCTTAGGTAATTGAAAGTGAAAGGTCCAAGGAACAATACCGATATTATAAGACTTGAATACCTTATTTGCTCTATCTTCTATAAAATAAATTCCTCCAGTCCAATTAATTTCACCTCCAGATATTCTTCTTTTCTTTATGTTTTTACTTAAGTTAAACTCAATTATATTTGAGTTAAATTTTTCTACAATTCCAACCCATTGATTTCGTCTAGCGGTTAAAATTCTGAAGTCTTGTTCAAAACCAGCAAGAGCTGGGTTCAGGTATAACATATTAAGGTCAAATTGCGAAAATGAAATATCCTGCCCTTTAAGAAAAGTAGATATTAATAAGAAAGATATGAGTAATAGTTTCTTCATATTATCTAATTAAATAAATAGGACCAGTTGCTTTACCATTAATACCGGGCCATATACTATCATCAGAAAATTTAGCATATATTTTCCAGACATAAGTACCTTGAGATAGGGGCTTATCATCTAAAGTATTTCCTTTCCAGGGGTGTATTGGTTTTCCATCAAGTTTAGTTATAGCTGAAGTTTCCCAGACTAAATTACCCCAGGTGTCAAATATTTCAAGGTGATATGCTTTTAAAGATTTACCCTTTGGCAAAAAATATGCTGGCTCCCCAGAATTACCGTTTGGTGCTAATGCATTAGGGACATATAAACCTTTAAAATAATCAACATATAAGCCAGGATTAATGCAGAATGTGTCAGAACATTGGAATTGACTCTCTTTATCTATTAGAATTAAACATACATCATATAAGATTGGTTCAGGTCCACCTTGAAAATTTGAATTAGATTGATATTGATAATTTATTAAATCTGGAGTAGGTAATTTATTCCAAATAGAATCATTATTGGTAGCCCAGATATAATCAAATTCAGTAGGAGATGCAGTTGTTCCACTTGATGTCTTAGAGTTTTGGCCGTTAAATAAATACTTTCCAGGGCCAATATTTAGGATTGGTGTGGTAATTTCTGCTTTAGGAGTTGGATAAATAGTAAGAGAGTCTGTTAACTCTAAATAATCAGAACACCCAAAATCGGTTTCAATATATAAAGTAGGTATAAAATTACTTATTTGACCATTTAATGTATTATATAGGATAGAAGGTGATTCAAATGGAGATATTTCTCCGTTCCCAAATACCCAGTTATATGTGGTAATTTCTGATATCCCTCCATTATAGAGACTATCAAATTGAATAAATGAATTATTGATAAAATTAACCTCTAACTCCTCACATCCGCCATAGATGTCTGGTGTGAAATTAGCAATAGGTGAGGGGTAGATATGAAGATAATCGACTATTGAATCATAACAACCATTATTGTTTTCAATAACTTGTAATAAAGAATATATTCCAGGGTAATTAAATTGATAACTTAAGTTGTGTGTGTTAGTAATTGGGTAATTGGAGTTATGTGGGTCATTAATATAATAAGACCAATTATGTACATTAGATGGGTTGCCATTGAAAGTAAATTCTACATCTGTACCACATTGATTATTTGTCCAATTTGTATCAGGATCTATTTTAGGCATAACTAATATTTCAACTTCTTCATTATATGTGTTTTTACAATGTTGATTATTATAATCACTTATAAATGTAGTTTCAATATTTAATGATAAGTTGTAAACTCCTGGCGAATAAGAATTATTGAAAAAGAAACTATCTGTAGAATAATCTAGATAGTCACCGTTAAATATCCAAACCGTATCTCCATACCAAGGTCCATCATTAAACACCCAATTAACACCAGGAATTATAGAAGTATTGATAAATATCTCATTAATCCCTTCACAAATATCTGGGGCAATAAATTGTATTTCTGGTATAGGGTGTATTTCTGATATTTTCGTAATTGTATCTCTGCAAAGTAAACTATCTTCAACAATAAGTATAGAAGATACATATGCACCTTCATTTGAAGGGATAGAGTTAAATATGTAAGATGGGTTTTTTGAAGATGAGTTTGTTGTGTTTTGATAAGTTCCATTTCCGATCATATTCCAATAATAATTCAATATTCCTGCATCAGCAATCATAGTTGTATTTGTGAATTCAGTTGGTTGACTGTGACATACATTAGTCGCATTAAAATTAGCTGTTGGATTTTCATGGACATTAATAAATTTTGTAATTGTGTCGTAACAGTTATTAATATCGCCAGCTATAAATGTAATATTCTGTGGGTTAAAGATTGTAGAGTATATTACTTCCTGACTAGAAAGTATTGAAGTTGATGGAGTTGAATTTATTCCAAAATCCCATAACCAACTATCAATAGTTGCAGGAATTCCTATAGCTTGACTATTTAATTGAATGGGTGTGTTTTTACATCTAATGTTACTAATTGAAAAGTCAGCAATTGGATTGCACCAAATATATGGCATTATTGAGTCAGTATCTATACATCCTGCATTATTTGTAACTGTTAGAAGAATATAGTTTTGTTGTCCACATGTATCAAAGTCATATCTAGTGCTACACATATTTGGTGTGAAACCGTTTTCATAAGAACCATCAATTAATGACCAATTACAT
This sequence comes from uncultured Flavobacteriales bacterium, assembly GCA_943788405.1. GTDB lineage: Bacteria > Bacteroidota > Bacteroidia > Flavobacteriales > BACL11 > UWMA-0277. Next base: position 1,135,422 of record CALSQD010000002.1, on the reverse strand, counting down.
AATGATAAACTATCAGTTCCTCCTGATAAAGATATGCTATTTAGAGTAGTTGGGAAGTTTTGACAGACTGTATCAGTAGTTATTATTGCAACTGGGTTACAATGAACTGTTATAAGTTTAGTTTCTGTAGAGGAACAGGCAGGGGATTGACTATCTGTAACTGTTAGGCTTACTGGAAAAGTATTATTACCACATGAATCATACATGATGGCAAGAGTATCACTTGTTGAATTAGAAAGATGAGAATAAGAATCAAAATTCCAATACCAGTTTGTTAGTGTTGTTGTGCTATTAAATTGATAATCAGGTAGTGAATTGTCATTAAAATAAGTGCTATCTCCTTGACAGCTATTTATAGAATAATTAAAATTAGGTATTGGATTACAGTTTACTATTGCTACTGAAGAATCAATATCAGTACAATAATTTTCATCTGTAATAGAAAGTGTGATAATATAGTTGTCATTACATAAAGAATATAAATTTGCTGTTGAATAGTTAGTGCTGTAATTAAAATCGCCATAATCCCAATAGAAACTTGTTAAGGGTACATCTCCAATAATGGAAGAGTTTGTAAAGTAGGTGCTATCTCCTTGGCATACAGGAATTATATTGTTGATTATTGCTGTTGGATTACAATGTACATCAACATAAATTGTAGTGTCGTTTATACAGCCTAAAACATCAGTGACTTTAAGGTTTACCAATCTATTTGTCCCACAACTGTCAAATAAATAACAAGGGTTTTGAACAGTTTGATTTGAAGATTGATAACTACCACCAACAATAGTCCAATCCCATTGGTTTATATTATTACTACCTTCACTAGATGTATCTGTAAAGCACATTACTGTTCCATTGCAAACTGTAGTGTCCCAAATAAATCCTGAACTTGGAGGGCAAGCAACAGTAAGAGGAAGAGTGATGCTATCTTGACAAAGGTTGTTGTCAGTAATTATTAATTTTGAAGAAAATGCTCCGCAAGAGTTAAAGGTGTATTCTGGGTTTATATTCGTAGAGTATGAGTTCAAGTTATCATAAAAAACCCAACTATATGGAGATGACAATAGATTTGCATCTGCTCCTGGATTAGAAAGATTGATGAAAGCAGATTTATCTCCAAAGCAAGAATCTGCAACAGTAAAATTAGGTTCTGGTAAATCCCAAATATATACATTAAGAGTAATAAAATCTGAACATGTATCATTTGGCAGGTATTTATAAGTAGTTAAAGTTACAGGGTATACTCCATTTGAAGGGAAAGTATATGAACTAGATATCCCATAATCATCTGTAATTCCATCATTATTAAAATCCCATTCCCATAAATCTGTTCCAGATGAACTAAATGAACCGTTGACTACTGTAGCGTTCCCAAAACAAACAGTATCCCAACTAAAACTTGCGGTATTTCCAGGTATTAAGTTTATTGTATCAATGAAAATATCCGTACAACCATTGTCATCTTCTAAAATTAGACTAACAATCTTATTTCCTGGGCTTCCAAATAAATGATTTCTTGAATCTGAAATAAATGGTCCTTCAATAGTTCCATTAAAGTTCCAGGTCCAATTTATTATGTTACCAGAACCATTTTGACTATTTGTAGGTATGTCAGCAATAAATCTTGTAGAATCTAGTCCAAAACAGGAGGAATCAGGTAACACAGTAAACCCAGCAGTTGGCAAATCAAAAACAGTTATTTGACATGAATCTACATCATAACATCCGTAATTTGACCATGTTTCTAATTTAATCCAATATAAACCAGGAGAGTTAAAAGAATAAGTTAAATCCCAAGGGCTTGATATATTTATTCCATCTATATTCCATTGCCAATTTACAATTTGCTGGTTTGGCATATTTTGAATAGAATTATTAATAGTAGAATTATTAATAAATGTAACTGTATCAAATAAACAAACATTGTTGCAATTTAATATAGTCTCTGGTTTCGGATAAACAATAATAGTATCTAGCCAGTTTACTGTTGTGTCTTTAAATGTTGGTCCTGTAGGCCCTCCTATTGGACCAGCTGATATTTCATGTAGAATTAAATATACTCCTGGTGCAGGATATTTCCAACAAATAGTATCAAATTGATTATATGGAATTGATAGGTCTGGACTACTTAGAAAAGGATAGTTAGGACTTAGATTTGGATTATAATTAAACCACCAGTTGACAGTTGCATTTGGGAATCCAGGTGAGGATAATTCCCATAATTTAACTCCACATGAATCATCATAACATGGATAATTTTGTATTACTTGAAAATTAGAACTTATTTGATTTGGGATTATATTTACTGTACAACAATAAGTAGTTGAATCACATTGGTTATATCCTGTTAAACAGATGTTAAATGAACCAACACCACCATATGAATGAGATAAGTCTTGCCATACCGGCATCCCTCCACTTAAATCAGGATATATCATTCCTGAGTTTGTTCCATCCCCCCATTTGATAATTACAGAATCAGTATTTAATGTATCTATAAAGTTATTAAAGGTTAAATTTATAGGACTTCCAACAGGAAGTGGAGTTATATCACAAATAGGGTTTGTCACAAAGAGTACTTGTGGAGTTGGGAGTATTACAATTGAATCAGTATATGTTGAGTCTCCACAACAATTACTAACTGTTAGTGAGATATAATATGTTACTGGACCTAAACCTTGCATTAGTGTTGGGAAAATAGGTAAAGAGTTATTTGTTAATGAGTCTGACCAATTTACTATCCCAGAACTATCTTTGATTTCCCAATAATAATCTAGAATATATCCAGTACTCAAATTGCTGTCAACATATAAATTGGTGTCATTAACACAAATTGTGTTTACTATATTAAATTTTGCTACAGGTATTTCAACTACTTGAATTGTATTTGTTATAGAGTCAATACATCCATATTCTGATTTAACTAAATACTTAACTGAGTGTAATCCAGAATTAAAAGATATACTGTATGGGTTGTTATAAGATGAGGAGTCAGTAAGAGTATTATCAATAAACCAATATTGATTTGTTATAACTCCACCTAATGTGTCAATTGAAGAATTATCATTAAAGACAATAATCTCATTAGCACATATTGAATCTGGAAAACAATTATATACCGTATCAAAGCTTACACTAGGGTTTGGATATATTGTTATTTGCTTATCTGTTGTGTCCTTACATCCATTTAAGTCAGTGATAATTAATTCTACATTCCATTGTCCCCAGGTTGTGTAGATATATGGATTTGGATTTTGAATTATTGAGGTGTCATTTACTGAGAGAGTATCTCCAAAATTCCATTCCCAATTAGTTAAAGAAGAATATGTTGGTGTTGAAATATCTACAAAGTTTGTTTCAGTACTATCACAAACATTTGTTAATTGAATATTTGCTACAGGTATTGGGTACACAGTAATGGTATCAGATACTAAGGTGCTATCACAATTAGTTGCTATATCACCAACAGTTAATACAATTATATATGTTGAATCAGTTGTATTAGATGTATTTGTTAATGTAAAACTATTTTGATGAGAATTATAGGTCTGTACAGTATCCCCCACTTGGTTAATGACATGCCAATTGTAATTTGCATTTTGAGTTGTTCCAGTCGTGTCAGTATTTACAGTTAAAGGATGACACCCTGTAGAATCAGATATTGTAAATATAGCAATAGGGTCTTCAATAGTACAGACATAGATACTATCCTGCACAGTATCACAATCGTTATAAGCATCTATATATATCCATACATAATCATTTTGGGCAGTTATATTGTAAGTAGGACAGTTTAGTCCTGTTCCTGTTTGTACTGTATTTCCACTTGAGTTAACTACAGTCCAATTGATTCCGATATTTGCTTGAGGATAATCAATAGCGGTTATTCCTAATGTGTTAATTTCTAATGGAGCACAGAAACAGTTCACACTATTTAGGTTTAGTTCCGCAATAGGCTCAGGATATACACAGATAGTTGTTGTGTCTGAACTTGTACATCCGTGTTGTGTATTTCCGACTAATACTATAGTATAGCAAATAGTGTCTGCAAATATCGCAGGGAAAGTATATGTAAAGTTTGTAGTTCCAGTTTGTAGTATACCATCTATGTGCCAAGAGAATGACATAGTTGTGGTATCTTCTCCGTTATATGGATTAGAAGTGTTTGCAAGGTTTACAGTTAATGGACCACAACCTATATTAGTTGACGGGTTGAAACTCACCAGTGGAGTAGGGAATATTGTTACAGTATCTGTAGTAATATCTGTACATCCATTTTCTGTTATTGCTGTTAATTCAATGATATAATTAATAGAGTCAGTTGTTGTGTTTTCTTCAAATGATATTTGAGGGGTAGAATCATTTATGTTATTAATATTCCATCCTGTAGCAGGAGATAGGATGTTCCATATGAAGTCAGAATTTCCTGTAGCATATTGACTTTGGTTATTTGGAATTAATGTATCAGGTCCACATTGTAAAGAATCAATATTAAAATTAGCTATAGGTCTTGTCCATAATTCTACATTGTGGGTTACAGTATCTATACATCCTCTAGTATCTGTTGCTAATAAATTAACAGCATAGAAGTTGGAAGCGCCTGTTTGATTATCTATAAAATCTATTGTAGTAGAATTTGAATTGGGATTGTTTATAGTTGGAGTTGTATTTACTGTTGTCCAGATATATGATAATACATCACCTGTAATTGATATGTCTGTTGCTGTAATTGCATTTGGAGCACATAAAGCGGTATTACTAAGATTAAATAATGCGTCAGGATTGTGATATACAGTAATGGTATCAGATACTAAGGTGCTATCACAATTAGTTGCTATATCACCAACAGTTAATACAATTATATATGTTGAATCAGTTGTATTAGATGTATTTGTTAATGTAAAACTATTTTGATGAGAATTATAGGTCTGTACAGTATCCCCCACTTGGTTAATGACATGCCAATTGTAATTTGCATTTTGAGTTGTTCCAGTCGTGTCAGTATTTACAGTTAAAGGATGACACCCTGTAGAATCAGATATTGTAAATATAGCAATAGGGTCTTCAATAGTACAGACATAGATACTATCCTGCACAGTATCACAATCGTTATAAGCATCTATATATATCCATACATAATCATTTTGGGCAGTTATATTGTAAGTAGGACAGTTTAGTCCTGTTCCTGTTTGTACTGTATTTCCACTTGAGTTAACTACAGTCCAATTGATTCCGATATTTGCTTGAGGATAATCAATAGCGGTTATTCCTAATGTGTTAATTTCTAATGGAGCACAGAAACAGTTCACACTATTTAGGTTTAGTTCCGCAATAGGCTCAGGATATACACAGATAGTTGTTGTGTCTGAACTTGTACATCCGTGTTGTGTATTTCCGACTAATACTATAGTATAGCAAATAGTGTCTGCAAATATCGCAGGGAAAGTATATGTAAAGTTTGTAGTTCCAGTTTGTAGTATACCATCTATGTGCCAAGAGAATGACATAGTTGTGGTATCTTCTCCGTTATATGGATTAGAAGTGTTTGCAAGGTTTACAGTTAATGGACCACAACCTATATTAGTTGACGGGTTGAAACTCACCAGTGGAGTAGGGAATATTGTTACAGTATCTGTAGTAATATCTGTACATCCATTTTCTGTTATTGCTGTTAATTCAATGATATAATTAATAGAGTCAGTTGTTGTGTTTTCTTCAAATGATATTTGAGGGGTAGAATCATTTATGTTATTAATATTCCATCCTGTAGCAGGAGATAGGATGTTCCATATGAAGTCAGAATTTCCTGTAGCATATTGACTTTGGTTATTTGGAATTAATGTATCAGGTCCACATTGTAAAGAATCAATATTAAAATTAGCTATAGGTCTTGTCCATAATTCTACATTGTGGGTTACAGTATCTATACATCCTCTAGTATCTGTTGCTAATAAATTAACAGCATAGAAGTTGGAAGCGCCTGTTTGATTATCTATAAAATCTATTGTAGTAGAATTTGAATTGGGATTGTTTATAGTTGGAGTTGTATTTACTGTTGTCCAGATATATGATAATACATCACCTGTAATTGATATGTCTGTTGCTGTAATTGCATTTGGAGCACATAAAGCGGTATTACTAAGATTAAATAATGCGTCAGGATTGTGATATACAGTAATGGTATCAGATACTAAGGTGCTATCACAATTAGTTGCTATATCACCAACAGTTAATACAATTATATATGTTGAATCAGTTGTATTAGATGTATTTGTTAATGTAAAACTATTTTGATGAGAATTATAGGTCTGTACAGTATCCCCCACTTGGTTAATGACATGCCAATTGTAATTTGCATTTTGAGTTGTTCCAGTCGTGTCAGTATTTACAGTTAAAGGATGACACCCTGTAGAATCAGATATTGTAAATATAGCAATAGGGTCTTCAATAGTACAGACATAGATACTATCCTGCACAGTATCACAATCGTTATAAGCATCTATATATATCCATACATAATCATTTTGGGCAGTTATATTGTAAGTAGGACAGTTTAGTCCTGTTCCTGTTTGTACTGTATTTCCACTTGAGTTAACTACAGTCCAATTGATTCCGATATTTGCTTGAGGATAATCAATAGCGGTTATTCCTAATGTGTTAATTTCTAATGGAGCACAGAAACAGTTCACACTATTTAGGTTTAGTTCCGCAATAGGCTCAGGATATACACAGATAGTTGTTGTGTCTGAACTTGTACATCCGTGTTGTGTATTTCCGACTAATACTATAGTATAGCAAATAGTGTCTGCAAATATCGCAGGGAAAGTATATGTAAAGTTTGTAGTTCCAGTTTGTAGTATACCATCTATGTGCCAAGAGAATGACATAGTTGTGGTATCTTCTCCGTTATATGGATTAGAAGTGTTTGCAAGGTTTACAGTTAATGGACCACAACCTATATTAGTTGACGGGTTGAAACTCACCAGTGGAGTAGGGAATATTGTTACAGTATCTGTAGTAATATCTGTACATCCATTTTCTGTTATTGCTGTTAATTCAATGATATAATTAATAGAGTCAGTTGTTGTGTTTTCTTCAAATGATATTTGAGGGGTAGAATCATTTATGTTATTAATATTCCATCCTGTAGCAGGAGATAGGATGTTCCATATGAAGTCAGAATTTCCTGTAGCATATTGACTTTGGTTATTTGGAATTAATGTATCAGGTCCACATTGTAAAGAATCAATATTAAAATTAGCTATAGGTCTTGTCCATAATTCTACATTGTGGGTTACAGTATCTATACATCCTCTAGTATCTGTTGCTAATAAATTAACAGCATAGAAGTTGGAAGCGCCTGTTTGATTATCTATAAAATCTATTGTAGTAGAATTTGAATTGGGATTGTTTATAGTTGGAGTTGTATTTACTGTTGTCCAGATATATGATAATACATCACCTGTAATTGATATGTCTGTTGCTGTAATTGCATTTGGAGCACATAAAGCGGTATTACTAAGATTAAATAATGCGTCAGGATTGTGATATACAGTAATGGTATCAGATACTAAGGTGCTATCACAATTAGTTGCTATATCACCAACAGTTAATACAATTATATATGTTGAATCAGTTGTATTAGATGTATTTGTTAATGTAAAACTATTTTGATGAGAATTATAGGTCTGTACAGTATCCCCCACTTGGTTAATGACATGCCAATTGTAATTTGCATTTTGAGTTGTTCCAGTCGTGTCAGTATTTACAGTTAAAGGATGACACCCTGTAGAATCAGATATTGTAAATATAGCAATAGGGTCTTCAATAGTACAGACATAGATACTATCCTGCACAGTATCACAATCGTTATAAGCATCTATATATATCCATACATAATCATTTTGGGCAGTTATATTGTAAGTAGGACAGTTTAGTCCTGTTCCTGTTTGTACTGTATTTCCACTTGAGTTAACTACAGTCCAATTGATTCCGATATTTGCTTGAGGATAATCAATAGCGGTTATTCCTAATGTGTTAATTTCTAATGGAGCACAGAAACAGTTCACACTATTTAGGTTTAGTTCCGCAATAGGCTCAGGATATACACAGATAGTTGTTGTGTCTGAACTTGTACATCCGTGTTGTGTATTTCCGACTAATACTATAGTATAGCAAATAGTGTCTGCAAATATCGCAGGGAAAGTATATGTAAAGTTTGTAGTTCCAGTTTGTAGTATACCATCTATGTGCCAAGAGAATGACATAGTTGTGGTATCTTCTCCGTTATATGGATTAGAAGTGTTTGCAAGGTTTACAGTTAATGGACCACAACCTATATTAGTTGACGGGTTGAAACTCACCAGTGGAGTAGGGAATATTGTTACAGTATCTGTAGTAATATCTGTACATCCATTTTCTGTTATTGCTGTTAATTCAATGATATAATTAATAGAGTCAGTTGTTGTGTTTTCTTCAAATGATATTTGAGGGGTAGAATCATTTATGTTATTAATATTCCATCCTGTAGCAGGAGATAGGATGTTCCATATGAAGTCAGAATTTCCTGTAGCATATTGACTTTGGTTATTTGGAATTAATGTATCAGGTCCACATTGTAAAGAATCAATATTAAAATTAGCTATAGGTCTTGTCCATAATTCTACATTGTGGGTTACAGTATCTATACATCCTCTAGTATCTGTTGCTAATAAATTAACAGCATAGAAGTTGGAAGCGCCTGTTTGATTATCTATAAAATCTATTGTAGTAGAATTTGAATTGGGATTGTTTATAGTTGGAGTTGTATTTACTGTTGTCCAGATATATGATAATACATCACCTGTAATTGATATGTCTGTTGCTGTAATTGCATTTGGAGCACATAAAGCGGTATTACTAAGATTAAATAATGCGTCAGGATTGTGATATACAGTAATGGTATCAGATACTAAGGTGCTATCACAATTAGTTGCTATATCACCAACAGTTAATACAATTATATATGTTGAATCAGTTGTATTAGATGTATTTGTTAATGTAAAACTATTTTGATGAGAATTATAGGTCTGTACAGTATCCCCCACTTGGTTAATGACATGCCAATTGTAATTTGCATTTTGAGTTGTTCCAGTCGTGTCAGTATTTACAGTTAAAGGATGACATCCTGTAGAATCAGATATTGTAAATATAGCAATAGGGTCTTCAATAGTATATACCATAACTATAGATGTATCTGAATGGCATCCAAAATTATTTGTAACAATAAGTTGAATACTTACAGAATCATTATCATTAGGTATTGAGTCAATTGGTGGGTTTATACCTGTTCCTGTAACAAATGTGCCATTCGAGTGCGTAATAATCCAGTTGTAAAAGTTATTATTTGGGTTTAAAGAATCAACAGCAATTACAAGTGAACTATCAATATATAATGTTGCACAGTTTGATAGTGAGCCTAAGATTTCAATTGTTGATACTGAGGAATTATTTATTATTAAATTCAGAGTAGCAGTAGAGTCACACCCCACACTATTTATTCCTGTCCAACTGTAAGTTCCAGATGTATTGTAAGTTGTATTATTCCATGTGTAGTTGTCACAAGTGTCAATAATAGTATTACTTGTAGAAGAATATCTGATGGTAACAACTAAAGTATGTACAGAATCACAACCTGAACTATTTGTAAAAGTTTGATTGTAGTTTCCAGAAGTTGTGATAATTTGCCCATTCCAATTGTAAGTGTCGCAAGTATCAATTAAGGAAGTTCCTGTATTAGAATATCTTATTGTAACTATTAAGGTATGTACAGAATCACAACCTGCTATATTTGTAAATGTTTGATTGTAGTTTCCTGAAGTTGTGATTGTCTGTCCATTCCAACTATAAACGTCACATGTATCTATTAGGGAAGTGCCAGTATTAGAATATCGAATTATTAAATTCAGAGTAGCAGTAGAGTCACATCCAACACTATTTATTCCTGTCCAACTGTAAGTTCCAGATGTATTGTAGGTTATATTGTTCCAAGTATAGTTGTCACAAGTATCGATAGTGCTTGTGCTTGTAGAAGAATATCTGATGGTAACGACTAAAGTATGTACAGAATCACAACCTGAACTATTTGTAAAAGTTTGATTGTAGTTTCCTGAATTTGTGATAGTTTGACCATTCCAATTGTAAGTATCACAAGTGTCAACTAAGGAAGTTCCTGTATTAGAATATCTTATTGTAACAGCTAAAGTATGTACAGAATCACAACCTGCTGAATTTGTAAAAGTTTGATTGTAGTTTCCTGAATTTGTGATAGTTTGACCATTCCAATTGTAAGTATCACAAGTATCAATGTTGGAAGTTCCAGTGTTAGAGTTTCGAATTATTAAATTCAGAGTAGCTGTAGAGTCACATCCCACACTGTTTGTTCCTGTCCAACTGTAAGTTCCAGATGTATTGTAGGTTATATTGTTCCAAGTATAGTTGTCACAAGTATCGATAGTGCTTGTGCTTGTAGAAGAATATCTGATGGTAACGACTAAAGTATGTACAGAATCACAACCTGAACTATTTGTAAAAGTTTGATTGTAGTTTCCTGAATTTGTGATAGTTTGACCATTCCAACTGTAAGTATCACAAGTGTCAACTAAGGAAGTTCCTGTATTAGAATATCTTATTGTAACAGCTAAAGTATGTACAGAATCACAACCTGCTGAATTTGTAAAAGTTTGATTGTAGTTTCCTGAATTTGTGATAGTTTGACCATTCCAATTGTAAGTATCACAAGTATCAATGTTGGAAGTTCCAGTGTTAGAGTTTCGAATTATTAAATTCAGAGTAGCTGTAGAGTCACATCCCACACTGTTTGTCCCTGTCCAACTGTAAGTTCCAGATGTATTGTAGGTTATATTGTTCCAAGTATAGTTGTCACAAGTATCGATAGTGCTTGTGCTTGTAGAAGAATATCTGATGGTAACGACTAAAGTATGTACAGAATCACAACCTGAACTATTTGTAAAAGTTTGATTGTAGTTTCCTGAAGTTGTGATTGTCTGTCCATTCCAACTGTAAGTATCACAAGTGTCAACTAAGGAAGTTCCTGTATTAGAATATCTTATTGTAACAGCTAAAGTATGTACAGAATCACAACCTGCTATATTTGTAAATGTTTGATTGTAGTTTCCTGAAGTTGTGATTGTCTGTCCATTCCAACTATAAACGTCACATGTATCTATTAGGGAAGTGCCAGTATTAGAATATCGAATTATTAAATTCAGAGTAGCAGTAGAGTCACATCCAACACTATTTATTCCTGTCCAACTGTAAGTTCCAGATGTATTGTAGGTTATATTGTTCCAAGTATAGTTGTCACAAGTATCGATAGTGCTTGTGCTTGTAGAAGAATATCTGATGGTAACGACTAAAGTATGTACAGAATCACAACCTGAACTATTTGTAAAAGTTTGATTGTAGTTTCCTGAATTTGTGATAGTTTGACCATTCCAATTGTAAGTATCACAAGTGTCAACTAAGGAAGTTCCTGTAATTAAATTATTTTCTGTTATTATTATTGTATCATAACTTAAACATCCATTATTATCTAATACTTGTAAATAGTATGTTCCTGCAAATAAATTATTAACATCTTCAGTGTTAGATGAAAATCCATTAGGACCAGACCATAAAAAATTAAAAGGTGCTATTCCACCATACATTGTAATGTCAATAGACCCTGAATTATCCCCAAAACAAAAAATATTGCTGTCAATATGAGTTATTGTTGCATTTTCCCATACTTCAATCTGATGTGTTATTGTGTCGTTACAATTTGGGCCTATTAAAATCAGTGTAACATTATATAATCCAGTGTTAGTGTAGGTGTGTGCAGGGTTAATTGCATTTGAACTATCCCCATCTCCAAAATACCACTTCCAACTCATTCCACTTTGTGGAGAGGATGTATTATTAAAATATTTTGTCCCACCATTTGGAGAATCAATACAAACGCCTGAACTATCAAAATCTGCAATTGGCTGGCAATAAATAGTTGTTGTTTCTGATGTGCTATTGCTACACCCATAAGAGTCAGTTAATGTTAAGGTAATTTCGTAGTCAAATGATATAGTAGAGGAATCGCATAAAGGACTAAGAGTATCACAGAAATTAGTTGAAGAATTATCAGTATTTGAATAGACACTAATGCCATTATTATCTGTGATTTCCCATTGCCATGTGTTTATAGGAAAACCAAAACAATTGTTGTTTTGGTTGTACTGTGATAAATCATTAACACAAGTTGGGTTTCCTTCACAGACATTATTAGTTGTGAAATTTGGAATAGGTAGATCGTATATAATTACTGTATCTGTATATATACTATCACAACCTAAACTATCTATGGCGGTTAGACTGACAATATGTTCTCCGCAACTATTAAAAATATATTCAGGATTTTCAGAAGCTGATGATGTTCCGTTTACATATTGACCTGTATTAGCTCCCATGTTCCAAAAATATGATGCAATTGGGAAGCCCAAAGGAATGTTGATTATTATGTCTTCTGGTATACAACTAATAGTGTCTTTAGTTTCTAAGGCTGAAGAGGAATAGTTTATGAAGGAAGTAACTTCATTTAAACATACTTTATTTGAAGTGAAAGAAACATTTGGTTGTGGAAAAATTGTAATTGAATCACTGTAAGTTATAGTGTCGCAGGTATTTATTGCAGCTAATTCAATGTGGTAAATACCTGGTTTATTATATGTGTTTGTAGTGTTTAGGTAGTTGTTTGAATTGTATTGACTTTGTGTTGGAGTATAAGAAGATGACGAGCAGTTCCCCCAGTCGTAATAAAAAGTAGGTTGTATCTGGGAATAATTTGCATTACTGGGGTTGTAGTTAGGGTCTAAAGATTCAGGGTTAGTACATCCAAAGCTTGAGTTGTTTTGTATAGTTGCTGTTGCTCCTGGGCACATGCTGTCAGGTACTAAAAAAGTGGCTGTTGGATTTGGTGGGACATATTCTAATAATCCAAGTGTCATAGGCATTGTGTCGCAATAAGTTTCAAATATTGGAATTATTCGATATTGATCATAAATATTACCTAGAGCATCATCATAAAAATAACATCCACAAGAAGATTCTTCAAATAAGTAGGGAAAAACAATTTTTTCAACATCTGGTGTTAAAGAGTTGCAGTCAGCATCAGTAAAATAAGTGTTTTGTTGGAAATCATTATAATTCCATGTTATCGTGTCAATATTGTTATCATTACACTTAACTACAAAATGTACAACAGCATTTAATGACATCTGGAATTGTTGAGGGTCAATAAAATAATTTACAGTGTCACCAATACAAAGGTTTGATTGTGAGCAAGTACCAAAGTTGACATTTAGTCCTCCTACTGTTTGATTGTATAGGACATCATATGTAGTAGTTACAGGAGGACAATTTCCTTGAAATATTGTTGTTACGTATATGTTATAGACACTCTCAGAGACATTAATAAAGAAATTATTAAAACCTTGTGATGCTGTGTATATTTCTTGAGTAAATCCATTATCTATAATTACAGTATCTATTCCGGAGGTATTGGTAAACATATTGTAAAAAGTATCAATAACTGAACTGTCGTTTTCGCAATAAGTAAATGCATTTAATTGTTGCTCATAATTTGAAACGGTAGTGTCAAATGCTAAGTAATTAGGAGTACTTACATTTAGTGTTTGTGACTGTTGCACTATACAGCCATTATTAATATCTTCTACAAATAAGGTTATATTTACTGTGCTTCCATTAGGAAGAATATTTGCCGTCAACATTCCATTCCCGCCCCCCACTTGTGGTATTCCATCAATCCCCCAACTATAATTATAAAGAATAGTATCAATATTGTTTGCTGTAAATGTAAAATATTCTCCAGGACAACTTACAGTATTTGCTGATGAAACAAAAGATGCATTTGCATTAGTGCTTTGGTAGGTTAAGCTAATTATTTCTGAATCAGAACATCCTGTAGCGTCATCTGTTACTGTTAAGGTTACAGAGTTTTCCCCAGCTGGTATTGGATAAGGATTTAGTCCTGTCCAAGAAATATTATTGGGAGATGTATTCCAGTTATATGTGATACTCCCTACTGTATTTGTTATATTTATCCCTAATGAAGAATAATCTATACTTCCTCCAGTACATATGGTTGTAGAATTAGTAGTTACTGATAAAGCTATTGGTTGATTTATTGCGTAAAAAGAAGTATTGCAAAGTGGGCCAAAAAATCCGCCTGAATACTGTATTGTATATGCTCCGATAATTGATGGTGTAAATATAAATGGGGGTGATGAAGATGAAAATACAATAGTTCCATTTTGATCAGTTACTTGTACTGCTCCACCACTATTAGAGCAAGTTATGGTTACACTTTGACCTGCAATTAGACAAGAGGGTGAAGTTGACAAGGTACATTGAGCTCTACTTTCTTTACTAAAGAGGCAAATGCAAGCAATTACAATAGTAAATAATACTGCCTTAAATCTGTTTGTGGTCTGGGTCATTTTGAAGGGCGAAAATATAAAAAAATATTATTACCAGTCAATAGGGGTTTTGCGTAGAGAATTTTCATTCTATATTTAGTCTTGTGATATGTAAGTGCTTTAAGTATAGAGTGTTGTGTTTTTTTTGTATTTTTATGTTAATAGTGTAGGATTTAAGGTTAAAATAAAAGTTGACGATTTTCAATTTTCTAATATTTCAATTTTCAGTATTATATTGGTTAAATAATTTGTAGTATTTTATATAGTTGAAATTGATAAATATAATTTCATATTTAACAGTCTACTTTGGTTTGACGAATTAAATTTAACCCTACAGTACTTGCTTTAATCTGATATCCAATATATATGCCCCCTAATAGTAGTCCAAGTCCAATTATTAGAAAAGCATTATTGTTATTTTTTGGAGCATCTTGTATTGGTCCAAATAATATATCTAAGTCTGCCATGGGTTTAGTTTTTAATGATTATTACTTCTGTTTTATTTTCTAAGCTTCTTAGAATCATAAACTCCCCAAATTTTAATGCATTATTTATTGAGTTGATTCTTATTTTTTGGTCGTATATTTCAAAATCAAAGCCATATCCTTCTAAACTGTATTGATTAATCGTAATTGATTTTTTTGAACATGTTAAGTTCTGTAAAAGTTTAGAATTCGATTCTTTTCCACTTAATTTGCTACTCTTAACTTTTTTTTCTTTATGTTATGGTAGATGTTTGAGCATTTTACTGTGCAGAAAACAGTTCTTTTGTCCTTTGCCATAAAATTTTTGTGTTTACAATCATAATTTCTTGCATTTTTACAAGTTCTATATCTATCACTGCTTTCGTGTAGTGGTTCGTCCGTGAAATTAGAATCTGCCATAATAACAGCTATCTAAGTAGGTTAATACATCCGAAAGACGATACCAAATTTTACCTGTGCGTGATTCTTTGGAGAAAGCGAGTTTCCCTTCATTCCTAAGTTTCTGTGCTTTTGTAGCAGAGATTTTAAGGTATTCCATCAATCCCTTATTATCTAAGATGGTTTCTTTTGCAGACCGTCCTTTCTCCAAAATTAATTTTCTTAATTCGGAAAGAGTTGCTTTGATTTCTGCAAGTTCTTTAATGTCTATCTGTATCATAACTGTATTTTTTAAATTTGGACTACAAGTTATAAATAAAAGGAGTTTTAAAAACCGAAAAATGAATTATTCAAGTGCAATTCGCACGAATTCGTATTTTAAGTGTTTGTAAATAAGATGTTTATCTATTTTTTAAGGTCAAAATTCGTGTTAAAAAACGAATCAATTTTATCAGAAATAATAAGTTCTGGTTTCTTTGATTTAGAAAGATTTGTACTGTTTATCTTGTTTCCATTGTGCAAAAATGAGTTTTTGGACTTTTGCCAAGACACTTTGCCTTCATCAATCAATTTGTATCGATACATAATATTAATAAAATATTTCAAAGTCAATTGGGAATCTCTCCAGTTGATTTTAGTTGTAAATTTCTCTCCGCTAATAGCTTTACTGAAAACAGTATATGAAGTGCCTTCAATAAAAAAGTATTTCCCAAATTTTATTGTGTTTAGGAAGTTGTATATTTTCTTAAGTTGTTTTTCAGTGCCATTAAAGTGATAATATTTCTGTTTACTATTAAGTGAAATTGGTTTTACATACTCAATAGCAGAATGGTTGCTTTGAAATTCGTGTAACAGATCAATAGTTCTATTATTTATATCAATTAAATAATTGCATTCTGAAATTCTATTTTTGTGTAAGTCTAGTTTTTCCTTTTGTATAAGTTTAAGGATAAATTGTGCTCTTTCATTTAATGGTATTTCTTTAAGTCTTTCAGATATCTCCCGAAATTTTGAAAGTATTTTTTCCTTTTTTTCATCCTTAATCTCCTTAAGTTTGTTTAAAGCTCCTATTTGTACCGCATTTGATAATTCCTCAAAGCTGTCATATCCGTGATATTTTTTCTGCTTATCCATAATAAGTAGGTTTGTCAAGCAATAATAAATAAAAAGATTGAAATAATCAAATTTGCTAAATTAATAAAGTAAGGAGAAAGTGGATTTGTTGGACCAATGTTGGACCAACTGATTTTTGGGCATAAAAAAAGAGAGCAAATAAGCTCTCTTTTCTCTAGTAGCGGGGACAGGACTCGAACCTGCGACCTTTGGGTTATGAGCCCAACGAGCTACCAACTGCTCCACCCCGCGATTTAGGTTTGCAAATATACTGCTATAAATTAATTTGGCAATCATTCTTGTAAAATTATTTTTCGTGTTGAAAAAGATTACTTTTGCATCATGGTATCAGTAAATAATTTATCCCTGTATTTCGGGGGGCAGGACATCTTTAAGAACATCTCTTTTATGGTGAATAAAGGAGATAAAATTGGTTTAACAGGTAAAAATGGAGCAGGGAAATCAACCCTTTTAAAAGTTTTAGCAAAGGATTTAACGCCTAATAATGGTAATGTTTCTGTACCAAATGGGATTATTGTCGGTTTTTTAAGGCAAGATTTAGAGTTTGAAGATGGAAAAACTGTGTTGGAGGAGGCGCAAACTGCATTTGAATTTCTGAATGATGTTGAAATTAGAATGAATGAAGCGAATAAGCAACTAACTGAGCGTACCGATTATGAAAGTGATGCTTATTTGGATATTATTAATGAATTTAATGATTTAGAGGAGCGATTCAGAATGGCAGGTGGGCACGATACTGCAGCTGAAATTAGTCAAGTATTAGGTGGGTTAGGATTTTCGCAATATGATTATGAGCGCCAAACTACTGAATTTAGTGGAGGTTGGCGTATGCGAATAGAATTGGCTAAAATTCTATTGATGAAACCTGATTTGTTATTGCTTGATGAGCCAACTAATCACTTGGATATTGAATCTATTATGTGGCTGGAAAGATGGCTTAAAAATTATAGTGGTGCAGTAGTTTTAGTATCGCATGATAGGTTGTTTTTAGATGCATCAACAAATAGAACAATAGAAGTAGCATTCTCTAAGATTAATGACTATAAAGCTTCTTACACTAAGTATTTAACTTTGCGTGAGGATAGGGTTGAAAAACAAATTCAAGCAAAGAAAAATCAGGATAAATATATTGAAGAAACAAAAATCTTAATTAATAAATTTAGAGCGAAAAAGAATAAAGCTTCTTTTGCTCAATCCTTGATTAAGAAGTTAGATAAACTTGAAATTATCCAAGTAGAAAAAGAGGATGTAGCGCGTATGCAATTTCGTTTTCCGCCTGCACCGCATTCTGGTAAAATGAGTTTAACTATTGAGGATGCATCTAAAAATTATGGTGATTTAAATGTGCTTGATAAAGTAAACCTAGAAATAGTAAGAGGAGATAAAATTGCTTTTGTTGGTAAAAATGGTGAGGGTAAATCTTCATTGGCAAAAATGATTGTTAATGAGTTGAGTTTTGAAGGGAAAATTGAGTTAGGACACCAAGTAAAGATGGGGTATTATGCTCAAAATCAAGCTGAGTTTTTGGATGAGAATTTGACTGTATTAGAGACTATTGAGCAGGCTGCCACAGAAGAAACTGCTGGTAAGGTTCGTTCTATTTTAGGTTCTTTTTTATTCAGTAATGATGAAGTGAAAAAGAAAGTAAAAGTGCTTTCAGGTGGGGAAAGAGCTAGAGTAGCATTGTGTAAATTATTGTTAGAACCTTATAATTTACTAATTATGGATGAGCCAACTAATCACCTAGATATTACCTCTAAGGAATTATTGAAAAAGGCTTTAGATAAATATGATGGAAGTTTGATAGTTGTATCGCATGATAGGGAATTTTTACAAGGACTAACTGAGAAGGTGTATGAATTCAAAAATCAAAATATTAAAGAATATATTGGTGATATTGATACTTTTTTAGAAGAAAAAGATTTGGAGAATTTTAAGCAATTAGAAAGTTCTCAAAAAGAACAGAAGAATACTAAGCAAGATAAAACGGATGATCAATTATCTTATGCTGAGCAGAAAGCACAGCAGAAGAAAGTGAAGAAATTGCAAAATAGAATTAGTAAATTAGAAAAAGCAATTGCAACCTTAGATGAATCTCAAAAGCAAATAGATGCTGATTTGGCTATTCCTGAAAAATTCACTGAATTATCACAAAAGGACGGTTTTTTTGCAGAATACGAGAAAAATCAGCAAAAACTACAAGAATTGGAGGCTGAGTGGGAAGATTCAGTTGAAACTTTAGAAGCAATAAAATAAGGTTTTGTATCTAGTAAATGAAGAGATACTATGCTAAGCATAGTATTTAATTTTGGATACTTTAATTTTGTCCCAGAATTAATCATTAAAATAAAAAATTATGAAACGCTTTAAGTTCACGAACACAAACAATAAATTATTCTTTGTGAGTAAAAAATTAGTATTTACAATTGCATTAGGGCTAGGGTTACTAACAGCTAGTGCGCAAATTCAACAATTAGCAGGACCTAGAATTGGTATGACACTTATCACAGCTGGTTCTACTGCAGATTTTATTCACAAAGGATTTGATTATGTTGAAGAAGACGAAAATAAATTAGGAGAAACAGGTTCAGCTTTTACTACACAATATGGTTGGCAATGGGAAAGTCGTTTTGCTGATGGTGGAGGTGATGTAGTAGGGATTGTTGAATGGATTGCTTTGGTTGGTGGTATGGAACAAGGTAAGTTTTTACCTTCAGTATCTTCAGTTATTGGAGCAAGAACTGCTAACGGATTAGAATTTGGTGTAGGGCCAAACTTATCACTTTCAGGAGTTGGGATGTTGTTTGCTATAGGTCATAACTTTAAATCAGGATCATTAAATATGCCGGTTAACTTGGTGTTTATGCCAGGTAAGGATGTTGATAGTTCATTTAATGGTGAAGATTATAGCTACAATACTGGTGCTAGAATCTCTATTATGGTTGGGTTTAATATGAGTAAATAAATTATATTTGAACTATGAAAAGAATAGGAATTTTATCTTTATTAAGTCTTATGGGTTTAGCTGCTTTTGCAGCTTTTCCTGTTGAAGCACAAAATTTATTATTTGATGCAGATACTGAGAGGTTTAAGTTAAATACAACTGCTTTCCTTTTAGGTGTCCTTACATGTTGGTTGTTGCCTTACTCACTATTATTACTTTTTATAAAAAAGAAAAACTTTAGAGGCTCATTAGCTTGGGGTTGGTTAGCTGGCTGGTTATTGGTATTATTAATAGCTTTGCTTATCTTTGTTGGACCTGAATTTATGTTCTTGTATTAACTTTAAAAATAAAAAAATGAAAAGAATTTTTACAACAATTTTACTGAGTGTTACTTTATTAAGTGCTGAGGCTCAAATTGAAAAATTAGCAGGACCAAGAGTTGGTGTTACTATGATTACACCAGGTTCTTTAGCAAGTATTATTAGAGGAGATGTTCCTTTTTTTTCAGATGAAATTAGAGAAGAATGGTCTGGGTCAACTGGAAAATATGGAGCAGCAATAACCCAATACGGTTGGCAATGGGAAAGTAGATTTGCTGATGGAGGTAATGTTACAGGTATTGTAGAGTGGATTGCCTTAGTTGGTGGTATGGAAAAAGGATATTTTTTACCTTCTGTATCTTCAATGGTTGGCTTGCGTACTGATAAAGGGATTGAATTTGCAGTAGGGCCAAATTTTTCATTAGGAGGAATTGCTATGGTATTTGGTGCAGGATATAATTTCAAATTCGGGAAATTGAATGTGCCTGTAAACATTGCTTATGTGCCAAGTATGAATAAAACATATAATCATGATGCTGAAATTGATTATAATTGGCATGAAGGTTATTATGATGAGAGTGGAGATTGGGTAGATGGTTATGATACTGAAACTGTTATTTCTCCAGCTTACTCTGTAACTCATCCAACTGGAGCTAGAATTTCAGTTATGATAGGTTTTAATATCAGTAAATAAAACACTAAAATTATAATGAAGGGCTAGCCAATTGGTTAGCCCTTTTTTCGTTTCTTTGCAAAATGGAACACAAAGCAGGATATGTAAATATAATTGGGAACCCTAATGTAGGGAAGTCTACCTTAATGAACGCTTTGATAGGGCAAAAACTCTCTATTATTACGCATAAAGCACAGACTACTCGTCATAGAATTTTAGGAATTTTGAATGAAAAGGATTATCAAATTGTATTTTCTGACACACCTGGAGTGATTTATCCTGCTTATAAGTTGCAAGAAAATATGATGAATTTTGTGCATTCAGCTTTTCAAGATGCTGATGTACTTATTTATATGATTGAGGTAGGAGAAAAGGGCTTGAAAGATCAAAAACTTTTTGAGAGATTGAAAAAAACTTCTGTTCCAGTTTTGATGTTATTGAATAAAATTGACCTTGCAGAGCAAGATTTTGTTGCTCAAGAAATGGAAAGGTGGGGAGCTGAATTGCCAAATGCAGAGCTTTTACCAATTTCTGCTTTAAATAATTTTAACCTTGACATTATTAAAAATAAGTTAGTTGAAATGTTGCCTGTTTCACCGCCTTATTATGATAAAGATGCAATTACAGATAAGTCAGAACGCTTTTTTATTGAGGAGATAATTCGTGAGAAAATCCTAAAGCATTATAAAAAGGAAATCCCTTATTCTGTGCAGATTGAAGTAGAGGAGTTTTTTGAAGAGGAAGATATTATCAGAATCAGAGCGATAATTTATGTAATGCGCGAGAGCCAAAAAGGAATTATTATTGGTCATAAGGGATTAGGATTAAAGCGTATTGGTACTGAGGCAAGAAGGGATATTGAGATAATGTTAGATAAAAAGGTGTTTCTAGCAACTCCAGTAAAAGTTAAAAAGAATTGGAGGAATGATAATCAGCAGTTAAAAAAATTCGGATACGAATAATGAGTAATATTGTAGCAATTGTAGGAAGGCCAAATGTTGGGAAATCCACCATTTTTAATCGTTTTACGGAAAGTAGACAGGCAATTACTGATGAGGTGAGTGGAGTAACTCGTGATAGACATTACGGGAAAGCTGAGTGGAATGGGCGTGAATTTTCAGTAATTGATACTGGAGGTTATGTGCAAGGTAGTGATGATATTTTTGAGGCTGAAATAAGAAAGCAAGTTGAACTAGCGATTGATGAGGCAAATGTAATTTTGTTTTTGGTTGATGCAAAATCAGGAATTACTGATTTGGATCAGGCTGTTGTTAAACTACTTAGGAAATCAAATAAAAAAGTAGTAGTTGGTGTAAATAAAGTGGATAATACTACTTTACTTGAAGAGGCTGTTGAGTTTTATAATCTAGGAATGGGGGACTATGTTCCTTTTTCTTCAATTAGTGGAAGTGGTACAGGTGAATTGTTAGATGAATTGCTAAAACATTTTGAAGATGATGCTGAACCTGATGAAGATGAAACACCTAAATTTGCAGTTATCGGTAGGCCAAATGTTGGGAAATCATCCTTCATTAATGCGCTTATTGGTAAAGAACAAAATATTGTAACTGATATTGCGGGGACTACTCGTGATTCTTTAAATACAAAATTCAATAAGTTTGGTTTTGACTTTACTTTAGTAGATACTGCTGGGTTAAGAAAAAAGAAAAATGTGCATGAGGATTTAGAGTTCTATTCTGTAATGCGTTCTGTTCGTGCAATTGAACATTGTGATGTTTGTATTCATGTGATTGATGCAACTAGAGGTTTTGAATCTCAGGATCAAAGAATTTTCCATATTGCTGATAGAAATAAAAAGGGAGTTGTAATTTTAGTTAATAAGTGGGATTTACAAGATAAATCAACTGAAACTGCTAAAAAAGCTGAAGAACAAATTAAAGCCAAAATTGCTCCTTTTACTGATGTTCCTGTTGTATTTGTTTCTGCTTTGCATAAACAAAGGCTGTTAAAAGGGTTAGAAGCAGCTATTCAGGTGCATAAAAACAGAAGCCAAAAAATTGCTACTTCAGTATTAAATGAGGTAATGTTGCCATTAATTGATCATCATCCGCCTCCTGCAACAAAAGGAAAATACATTAGAATTAAGTATTGTATGCAGTTGCCAACTGATACACCAACTTTTGTATTTTTTGCTAATTTACCACAGTATATTAAGGACCCGTATAAGCGTTATATTGAGAATCAATTACGCCAACATTTTGATTTTTCAGGAGTTCCTATTCAAATTTATTTCCGCCAAAAATAATAAGTTTACTCTAGTGATTTTCAAAGTGCTATGCTAAGCATAATACTTTATTTTGTATTGTTTAGTTTTACCATATATTAATCAATACATAAATTAAAATGAAGAATTATATTTTTTTGAGTGCATTGCTTTTGTGCTTTGCTTCTTGTACTAATGTGTCTTTTGTAAATCCTCAGCCTGAGTTTTTAGAACCTCTTTCTGAAATTCCAGAAACATATCAAGGTCGTTTTGTTTTTAGTGAGGCCTCTGATGTTTCAAATGAAGATGTAAATATTATTACTGCTACTACCGTAAACGGGATTAGTATTTTTTCGGATAGTGTAGTGGTGAAAACTAGAGGGAATTATTTTTACATAAACTTATTGGATGATAAAGGGAATTATGAATTGTATGTTTTTAAGCAATTAGCGTATCTAAATTACGAAAAGATTTATGCTATTTTTCCAGCTATTAATAAAGAGAAATCACATTTATTTAACATAATTGATAGTTGGAATTGTAATAATAATAAGCTTTGCTACCTCTTGACTGATGTAAATGTAAATCAGTTTAACCTACTAGTAAATTCATCTTTCATAGAAGAGAGTGTAGAGTTAAAAAGATTGAATTAATTTATTTTACTATATTTATCAAAAAAAAATATGAATATGAAGAAGATGACAACAACACTACTATTTGCTTTTGCTAGCTTAATTGCTTTTTCGCAAACAAATGCCGATATTGTAGGGGAATGGTACAATGCTGAAAAGGATGCAGTGATTACTCTTTTTGAGGAAGGAGAAACAGTTTCTGGAAAAATTACTTGGATGCTACATCCTAATGATGAAAATGGAAATCCAAAAACAGACCCATTAAATCCTGAAGAAGAATTAAGAAGTAGAGCCAGGTTGGGAATGGTAATGATGACTGGTTTTGCATATGATGAAGATAATGTGTGGGATGATGGAGAATTGTATGACCCTAAAAAAGGAAAAACTTATAGTGGAATGATGACACTTAAAGATGAAAACACACTTGATTTAAGAGGGTATATTGGTTTCTCTTTTATAGGAAGAAGCTCAACATGGACTAGAAAATTAGATTAACAAAAAAACATAATTATATGAAGTTAGATAAGTTTTGCCAAAGCTGTCATATGCCTAAAAAGAGCGATATGTTTACAGCAGGTACCGAAAAAGATGGATCTATTAATCCTGATTACTGTAGCTATTGTTATAGTTCAGGTGAGTTTAGTATGTCAGATACGATTAAAACTGCAAAAGATATGCAAAATATGGTTAGGCAGCAACTCAAGAAACAAGGAATTGGTAAGGTAAAAAGATGGTTTTATACTATCGGAATTCCAAGGTTAGGAAGGTGGAAGAAAAGAAAATGTTGTAAATAAAAAAAGCCGAGCAAATGCTCGGCTTTTCTTTTATATACTAATAAGGAATTAGTTAATTCCTATCAATTCTACTTCAAATACTAAAGTTGCGTTAGGTCCAATTAAACCTCCTGCTCCTCTGTCTCCATATGCTAAATTAGAAGGGATAGTTAGTTTCCATTTGTCACCAACACTCATTAATTGTAATGCTTCAACCCATCCTGGAATAACTTGAGTTACACCAAATTGTGCAGGCTCTCCTCTGTCAACAGAACTGTCAAATACAGTTCCATCAGTAAGCATACCATGGTAGTGTACTGTTACTTGGTCGTCAGCAGTTGGTTTTGCTCCACTTCCTGCAGTCATTACTTCATATTGTAATCCGCTTTCAGTTGTAATTACTCCTTCTTTTGCAGCATTTTCTGTTAAATAAGCATTTCCTGCTTCATTTGCTTTAGCTTGTGCAGCTGCTTGTAATTTTCCGAAATAAGCTTGTAATACTTCCATGCTTTCTTCTTCTGAAATATCTAATTCATTTCCTTTAAATACATCATTGAATGCTTTTGCTACTGCATTTGCATCAATAGTATCTAATCCTTGTGCTTTTACTCCTGTTGCCACATTAACTCCTAAGCTGTAACTTACTTTTTCCATTTCTGTTTCTGGTGTTTTGTTAGTTGCATTATTCGAGCATGAGCTCAAAACAATTGCAAAACCAACGATTAATAATTGTACTGTTTTATTCATAATTTTATTTTTAAATGATTCGTAAAAATTTGTTGGCAAAACTACAATTATTGTTTGTTTTTCCTTGAAAATAAGTAGTTCATTTTTCTATATTTGGCTTTTGGAAAACTAAAAAGTTATATATGGAAATAATTAAAACGCCTATTGAAGGCTTGCTAGTAATAAAACCTAAAATATTTGGTGATGATAGAGGTCATTTTTTTGAAAGTTGGAGTAAGGATTCGTTTGCAAAAAATGAATTGGATTTAGATTTTGTTCAGGATAATCAATCACTTTCAAGCAAAAGTGTGTTAAGAGGGTTACATTTTCAAAACCCTCCTTATGCTCAAGGTAAATTAGTTAGGGTTATAAAAGGTTCGGTATTGGATGTAGCTGTTGATATCAGGAAAGATTCACCAACTTATGGTCAACATTTTTCAATTCAACTTTCTGAAAAAAATAAAAAAATATTTTGGATTCCCCCAGGTTTTGCACATGGTTTTGTTACTCTTGAAGATGATACTATTTTTACTTATAAATGCACGGGTGTCTATAATAAGGAGTCAGAAGGTGCATTGCTTTGGAGTGATAAAGATTTAAATATTGATTGGGGAGTAGAGAATCCACTTGTTTCTGAAAAAGATTTAGTAGCAGGGAGTTTTAATAATTTTGAAAGCAATTTTTAAGATGAATAAAAAACAAGTTTATTTTCTAGGATCATCAATTCTGTTATTTGCTTTGGCTCAACTTTTTATTTATTCATCAGAATTAAGAAGTGAGGATGATTTACATCAGCAACATTTTAATATGAAGTATGGAATTTTTGCTATAGTTCAACCAGAAGATTTGAATTTTGCTGGAGAAGAGATTCCAACTTATTCTCCTGAAATTTGGGAGCGAATCGATAAAGAGTTATTAAAGAACACCTATTGGCAATCCAATACTATGCTCTTTTTTAAAAAAGCAAATAAGTATTTTCCAATCATAGAACCTATCCTTAAAAAGAACAATATCCCTGATGATTTTAAATATTTAGCTTTAATTGAGAGTGGTTTGGATAATGTGGTTTCTCCGGCAGGAGCAGCAGGTTTTTGGCAAATTCTAAAAAGTACAGCTCGTGAACATGGGCTAGAAGTTAATTCAGCTATTGATGAGCGTTATAATCTGGAGAAATCTACAGAAGTTGCTTGTGATTATCTGCAAGATGCTTATGATAAGTTTGGGAATTGGACTATGGCAGCTGCATCTTATAATATGGGAAAGAATGGCGCTAGAAGAAATATTGAAAAACAAGGAAGTAATAATTATTATAATCTACACCTTAACTCAGAAACTAGTCGCTATGTTTTTAGAATTATTGCTGTAAAAGAGATTATGAAAAATCCTAAAAAATATGGTTTCATGTTTCGTGATAAGGATTTGTATACTATGCCAAATTATAAAACTGTTCAGGTAGACTCTACTATTGCTAGCTTGAGTGAGTTTGCTAAATCTCATGGGGTAAATTATAAATTGTTAAAGCAGTTTAATCCTTGGTTAAGAACATCTTCTTTGCCTGATAAATCTAGAAGAAAGTATATATTGAAAATTCCTTTAGATACAGATTTGTTAGTTTTTGATGATTTGGAAATTCAAGAAGATTCCGCAAATTAAGATGGAAAACCAAAAAGATTTTATTTCTATTTATGGTGCAAGGGTGCATAATCTGAAAGATGTAAACCTTCAAATTCCAAGAAAAAAATTAGTTGTTTTTACGGGTAAAAGTGGTAGTGGTAAATCATCTTTAGCTTTTGATACTATTCATGCTGAAGGGCAAAGGCGTTACTTGGAAACCTTTAATGCTTATGCGCGTCAGTTTTTAGGAAATATGGAGCGCCCTGAAGTAGATAAGATTACTGGCCTTAGTCCTGTAGTGGCTATTGAGCAAAAAACAACTTCCAAAAACCCAAGATCAACTGTAGGAACAATTACTGAAATTTATGATTATTTGCGCTTGCTTTATGCTAGGGTAGGTACAGCATATTCTCATCAATCAGGAAAAAAAATGGTTCGTTTTACTGATGAGCAGATTTTGGATTTAATTAAAAGCGATTATAAAGATAAGCCTATAAATATTTTAGCTCCAATTGTTCGTTCACGAAAAGGACATTATGCTGAGCTTTTTCATCAATTGGCTAAGAAAGGATATTTAAAAGTTCGGGTGGATGGAGAGATAATTGATATTAGGCCAAGCTTAAAATTAGATAGATACAAAACCCATGATATTGAGGTAGTAATTGATCGC
Organism: uncultured Flavobacteriales bacterium; assembly: GCA_943788405.1. Classification (GTDB taxonomy): domain Bacteria; phylum Bacteroidota; class Bacteroidia; order Flavobacteriales; family BACL11; genus UWMA-0277. The sequence goes on along the minus strand of CALSQD010000002.1, from coordinate 1,108,321 downwards.
CTAAAAGTAAATGAAGGGAATAATAAACGATTGGTTTCTTCTTTGAAATTAGCAATGGAGGATGGTGAGGGTATTATGATGGTGATTGAAAAGTCAGCTAAAACGCCTAGGTATTTTTCAAGAGCTTTAATGTGTCCTGAAACAGGTATTGCCTATAAAAATCCTGAGCCTAATTCTTTTTCGTTTAATTCTCCTAAAGGTGCTTGTAAAACTTGTAATGGTTTAGGGAAGTACAAAACAGTAGATGTAGAAAAGATATTGCCGAATAAAGATTTAAGCATTAATAAAGGAGGAATAGCACCAATTGCTAATCGTAAATCAGATTGGATATTAGGTCAAATTGAGTTGATAGGGAAGAAGTATGATTTTACTTTAAATACGCCAATTGCTAAAATTCCAAAAGAAGGGATTGACGCTATTTTGTATGGCCTGACAGAAAACCTCAAAGTAAAACTGAAATCAGCAGAAATTTCAAAAACATATAAGTTGCATTTTGATGGAATTGTAAATTTTATTGAAGAACAATCCAAGTTAGCTTATGTAAAATCAATTGAGAAATGGGCAAAAAAATACATGTCCGGACACGATTGTAAAAGTTGTAAAGGGAGTAGATTAAATATAGAGTCATCCCATTTTAAGGTAGCTGATAAAAGTATAAATGAGGTGTCTAATTTGGATATTTCCTCCTTTGCTGATTGGGTACTGACTATTGAGAAATCATTAAATGAAAATGAATTAAAAATTGCAAATCAAATTGTGAAGGAGTTGTCAAAGCGTTTGCAATTTATTGTTGATGTTGGTTTATCTTATCTTTCATTAAACAGAAGTTCAAAAACCTTAAGTGGTGGTGAGGCGCAAAGAATTCGTTTGGCAACTCAAATTGGAACACAATTAACCAATGTACTTTATATTTTGGATGAGCCAAGTATTGGTCTGCATCAAAGGGATAATTTAAAATTGATTGATTCTTTAAAAAAATTGCGTGACATTGGTAACTCTGTTATTGTGGTGGAACATGATAAGGATATGATTGAGTCGGCTGATTTTATTGTGGATTTAGGCCCTGGTGCTGGTGTCCATGGGGGTGAGGTGGTTTCTAAAGGCGATTATCAAACTATCCTAAATGACAATCATATTACTGCTGATTACTTAAATGGAACTCAAAAAATTGAAGTGCCTAAAAAAAGAAGAAAAGGGAATGGAAAAACCCTTGCAATAAAGGGAGCAAGAGGAAATAATCTTAAAAATATTGATATTGAAATTCCTTTAGGATTGATGTGTTGTGTGACAGGGGTTTCAGGAAGTGGAAAGTCAACTTTGATAAATGAAACTTTGTATCCTATTTTGAATAAACACTTTTATAGAGGTGAAAAAGAACCTTTACCTTATAAGAGTATTCATGGTTTAGAACATTTGGACAAAGTAATTGAGGTTGATCAGTCGCCAATTGGGCGCACACCAAGGTCAAACCCAGTAACTTATACAGGTGTTTTTTCTGATATTAGAAGCCTATATGCTAATCTTCCTGAGGCAAAAATTAGAGGTTATAAAGTAGGGCGTTTTTCATTCAATGTTGTTGGCGGTAGGTGTGAAGGATGTAAAGGTGGTGGTATGAAAACCATAGAGATGAACTTTTTGCCTGATGTTGAGGTGCATTGTGAAGATTGTAATGGTAAGGGGTACAATAGAGAAACGCTAGAAGTTCGTTTTAAAGGGAAATCAATTTCTGATGTGTTGGATTTAACAATTAATCAGGCAGTTGAATTTTTTGAAGCCATTCCATCAATTTATCGTAAGATAAAAACTTTACAAGATGTTGGTTTAGGTTATATTACTTTGGGTCAATCGGCTACTACATTAAGTGGAGGGGAGGCACAGAGAATTAAGTTAGCTTCTGAACTTTCAAAAAGAAGTACTGGAAATACATTTTATATACTAGATGAGCCTACTACAGGTTTACATTTTGAGGATGTAAAAGTTTTTCTGAAAGTAATTGATACTATTGTTGATAAAGGAAATTCGGTTTTGATTATTGAACATAATTTAGATGTAATTAAAATGGCTGATCATATTATAGATATTGGAAAAGAAGGAGGTCCAAAAGGAGGTCAGCTAATATGTAACGGAACTCCTGAAAAAATCGTAAAATGCAAGGATAGTTATACCGCTAAATACCTGAAAATCGAATTGAAATAGATTTGCTATATTAGTGGCTGAAATTAAAAGAGATTGAGTATGAATGCAGAAGAGAAAAAAATTAGAAGAGCTTTTAAAGAAAGAAATTGGAATGCGATAAAAACAGCTGATTCCTGGCAGATTTTTAAAATCATGTCAGAATTTGTTGAAGGTTTTGAAACCATGTCAAAAATAGGGCCTTGTGTTTCGGTATTTGGTTCAGCTCGTACAAAGTCAGGTAATAAGTTTTACGAACAAGCTGAAGAAATTGGTTATTTACTTACACAAAGTGGTTATGGTGTTATTTCTGGTGGTGGCCCTGGTATTATGGAGGCAGCTAATAAGGGGGCAACTAGAGGTGGAGGTAAGTCAGTAGGATTAAATATTGAATTGCCTTTTGAACAATCTTCTAATCCTTATATTGACAATGATAAACTGATCAACTTTGATTATTTCTTTGTTAGAAAAGTGATGTTTGTAAAATATGCACAAGGTTTTATTGTACTTCCTGGTGGTGTAGGAACTTTGGATGAGCTTTTTGAGGCGATTACTTTAATCCAAACTCAAAAGATTGGAAAGTTTCCAATTGTATTGGTTGGTAAGGCCTATTGGGAGGGATTATTGGATTGGATAAAGGAAACTATGCTAGATAAAGAAAAGAATATAAGTGTAGAAGATTTAGATTTGATAAATTTAGTAGATACACCTATTGAAGCAGTTGATGTAATCAATGATTTCTATAAAAAATATACCTTAAAACCTAATTTCTAGGATATAGGATGGCTTTCTGATTTTTTTCCTATTTTTACGGCAATATAAAAATCACACTAATGAATCAATTTTTGAAAAAAGCTTTTATACTTTTTATTCTATTTTCTTCTTTTTCCGTATTTGCACAAAAAGGAAATTATGATATAGAACCAACTATGCCGTTTCAACCAATGTTCTCATTTGGTACGGCTTACCATAGTTTTCAGGGAGATATAATGGGACCTGAAACCAACTCATTATTAGGGAATATGGGGTATAGAGCTGGGATGCGTTTAAATATATCAGAAAATGTAGATGTATCTTTGTTGTTTTCAAACACCAGTTTCTTTGAGAAAAATGAGGAAGCAAGTTTCGAATCTAATGTAGATGCAATTGGTTTACATTTTGGATATGCTATGAATAGTGTATTTAAGCAATCTCGAGTTAGTCCTTATCTTACTGCTGGTGCACAAAGTTTAAGTTTCAAAACATTAAATAAAGATAATCAGTCTGATTGGACAGATAGAGAATCAACAATTGCAATTCCACTAGGTTTGGGTATGCGTTTAAATATTTCAGAGCGTATTGATTTAGATGCAACTATAAATTATACAATTGCTATGGGTGATATAGATAAATCAGTAGAAGGAACATCTGATAAGTTTATGTCAGCTAGTTTTACTATTCACTATGATTTGTTTACTCCAAAACCAAAAGAGAATACTTATTTTGATGACAGTTACTATGCGGATGTTAATTTTAAAGCAATGGATGTAGAAGATGAAGATGGTGATTTAGTGGCAGATGTAGATGATTACTGTCCTAAAACTCCAATTGGTGTTAAAGTAAATGAATTTGGATGCCCGTTAGATAGTGATAATGATGGTATCCCTAATTATATTGATAAAGAGAAAAATACAAAAAAGGGTGCGGTTGTGGATGAAAAAGGTGTGCAATTAACTGCAGATAAATACCATAGTATGTATTCTGATTATGAAGCTGCTTCAAGAGAATATGCTAATTTTTATAATGAGAATGAAATTAAGCGTGAGAATTATAAAACAGTTGATGAGTATTTGATTGCTAAAGCTAATGCTTTCAACAAGGCTTATCATGAAGGAGAAGAATTTGACAATACAGTTGATGGCTTAAAATATAAAATAAAAATTGGAGCTTATACTAATGGGGTTCCTGCTAATGTGATTAATAAGTATTTAAGTTTGGATGATTTAGAAAGTATTCCTCAAGATGATGGAATGGTTATTTATGCAGTAGGAACTTATACTTCTTTAGATGATGCATTAGGTAGAGAATATGAATTGGAAGCAAAAGGTTTTGATGATACTTATATTTTAGTTGATAATAATGGTAGTATTTCTAATTATGTTATTCCTGTTCCTGAGCCGGTAATTGATGAAGAGGAAGAAGTTGTTGCTCCAGTAGTTGAGGAAGTAGAAAATGAAGAAGAAACAGAAATAGAAGAAAGCCTAGTTTCAAATAATGGAACTACATATAGAATTCAGATTGGTGCTTATGATAAAGAGTTGCCTAATGAAGTATTTGTTGGAGTTGACAATGTCGTTTCTTTCACAGGAAAAGATGGCTTAGTTAGATATATGGCTGGTTCATTTACTGAGTATAAAGATGCAATTGCTTATCAAGCGCAAATGAATGCTAGAGGTTTTGAAGATGCATTTATTGTTACTTATAAAAATGGAGAGCGTATTAACTTAAATGTTGCAATTAAAACAGAACGAACAACTCCAAAAGTTGAAACTGTTATTGAAGAGGAAGCGATAGAATTAGAATTTACAGTTCAGATTCTTGTAGGAAAAGAATCATTATCTGCTGAAGATTTAACTAAAATGAGTAAGCTTGGGAATATTGAGAAAGAGGCAAAAGGAGAAAAAATGTATCGTTATTTTGCAGGAACTTATTCTTCATTGGAAGATGCAAATATTCGTTTAGCTGAAGCGAAACTAGCGGGATATGCTGATGCTTTTGTATTTGCAAAATTAGAAGGTGAAAGAATTACACTTGAGCAAGCAAAAGAGTTGATGAAATAATTAAAAGATTTACATAAAAAAGAAAGCCAGCATTTGCGGGCTTTTTTATTTATAGCTATTTCTATAGAGTTTAGTTTTGTTGTTTTTTAGCCTTTTTACTTCCTTCATATACCTCAAACTTACGGAAGCTACAATCTAGCTTACCATTCATTACTCTAATTTTTCGTGATGGCCTCAGTCCAATAAATTTCATGTTCTCAATGTCTGAAGATATAATCCATATGCTGCACCCCTCATATTTATGTTTTAAGGTAGTCCCTACTTTTTCATAAAAGTCATTTACTCCTAAATCTATTCGTTCTCCATAAGGAGGGTTAAAAAGTACAAATGTTCCAGGATCTACTTCAGTTTCAAAAAAGTCAGATTTTGTTACTTTTATATTGTCATACATTAAGGCATTATCAATATTCTCTCGGCTAATGCGCACTGCTTTCTGGAAATTATCACTTCCAGAAATTTTTCCGTAATAATGTGTTTCCTTTTCTAAAGAGATTTCTTTTATTTTTGCCCAAAGCTGTTCATCAAAATCATTCCAACCTTCAAATCCAAATCGCTCACGGAAAATATTAGCAGGAATATTATATGCAATAAGGGCTGCTTCAATTAATAAGGTTCCACTTCCACACATTGGGTCATGAAAATTAGAAATCCTATTCCAATCACTTAATAAAATTAATCCTGCAGCTAACACTTCATTCATAGGAGCAATTACAGCATCCGATTTATAACCTCTTTTGTGTAATGAATCTCCTGAACTATCAAGTGAAACAGTACAAGTGTGTTTTGCAATATGTAAGTTAATGCTTACATCTGGCATTTCAGGGTCAACATCTGGGCGCTTATCAAATTTCTTTCTGAAGGTATCTGCAATTGCATCTTTCATTACTAATGAGGCATATTTACTATGCGTAAAAACTTCAGAATGTGTTGTGGCGTGAGTAGCAAAAGTAGCATCTAAACCAAAAAGTTCAGTCCAATCTATTTCACATAGTTTACGATAGAGTTCTTTTTCATCATGTGCCTGAAAATGTGCAATAGGTTTTAAAATTCTTAAAGCAGTCCTTAAGTTAAGGTTTGCTTTATACATAAACCCTTTATCTCCTTTAAAGCTTACAGCTCGGTTCATAGGTTTTACATTCTGTGCCCCTAATTTCCTAAGCTCTTCAGCTAATATTTCTTCTAAGCCAAACATAGTTTTGGCTAACATGTAAAAATTATCATCTTTCATTCGGCAAATGTAATGCTTATTACCTAAAAGATTTCCTTAGATTTGTTCAAATTATTTTCGCTTATGGATATCGCAAATCTGGATTGGATTATTATCATTTCTTTTTTACTTTTAACTTTACTTATTGGGATTGTTGTTTCCAAAAAATCAGGAGAAAACGCTTCTGAATTTTTTCTTTCTGGAAGAAATATGCCTTGGTGGTTATTAGGACTTTCTATGGTGGCAACTACATTTTCAACCGATACACCAAATTTAGTGACGGATATTGTTAGGAATAATGGAGTTGCAGGAAATTGGGTGTGGTGGGTTTTCTTGTTGACAGGATTATTAACAGTTTTTGTTTATGCAAAACTCTGGAGAAAATCCAATGTAAATACGGATATAGAGTTTTATGAATTAAGGTATTCAGGTAAGCCTGCAAAATTCTTAAGAGGATTTCGAGCGCTTTATTTAGGAGTAATTTTTAATGTATTGGCTATGGGAGGAATCTCCTTGGCAGCCATAAAAATTGGACAAGTAATGTTGGGACTTACTGCTTTTGAAACGATTGGAATTGCAGGAGCAATTACAGTTGTGTTCAGTACTATGGGAGGTTTTAAAGGAGTGGTATATACTGATTTTTTACTCTTTTTTGTAGCCATGGCAGGCTCAATTGGTGCAGCTTATTATTTAGTAAATATCCCTGAAATTGGTGGGGTTCAAGCATTAATATCGCATCCAAATGTTACTGATAAAATCTCCATGTTGCCTGACTTTAGTAATACTGAACAACTCATCATGTTATTAATTATACCCCTTGCGGTACAGTGGTGGTCTGCTTGGTATCCTGGTGCCGAACCAGGTGGAGGTGGGTATATCGCCCAAAGAATGTTAGCTGCAAAAGATGAAAACCATGCAATTGGTGCGACTTTCTTTTTCAATATTATGCATTATGCTTTACGCCCTTGGCCTTGGATTTTGGTGGCTTTAGCATCATTAGTTGTTTTTCCTGATATTGCAAGTATTCAAGAAGCTTTCCCAGCAGTTAGTGAGGATAAGTTAGGGAATGATTTGGCATATTCAGCTATGCTTACCAAATTGCCAACTGGTTTGTTGGGCTTAGTTTTAGCTTCATTGATTGCAGCTTATATGTCTACTATTTCTACACATCTTAATTGGGGTGCATCTTACATAGTAAATGATTTTTACACCCAACAAATTAACCCTAATGCTACTGAAAAACAAAAGGTAAATGTAGGGCGTATAGCTACTATTATTTTGTTTTTAGCTTCTGCAGTTTTGGCTTTGTTATTAACCAATGCTTTACAATTATTTGATTTCATTCTGATGTTTGGTGCAGGAACAGGACTTATTTTTATCCTAAGATGGTTTTGGTGGAGAATAAATGCTTGGAGTGAAATCTCAGCTATTTTTGTTTCAGGAATTGTTTCTATACTATTCAATATGAAAGTTATTTCATCTCTATTATTTGGAGAGGCTGCTTTGATGCCAGAGTACATGAAATTTCCAATGGTAGTGCTGATTACTACTGTAGTTTGGCTTGTGGTTACTTTTATAACTCCTGCTGAAAATAAAAAAGTGTTGTTGAGTTTTTATAAAAAAACTACTCCTGGCGGACCGGGTTGGAAAGCGGTAGTGGGTAATGAGGAAATTGAAAAGTCAGATTGGTCAGTGCCTTCAGGAATTTTGGCAATGCTTTTGGCTTTAGCTATGATTTACTGCTTGCTTTTTGCAACAGGATATTTTATTTACGGCAACTTACAATTAGGAGGAATCTTAACTATTATTGCTTTAATTTCTGCTTATTTATTATCTAAAGTATGGAGTAGAATTAAAGTTGATGTATTATAGGAAAGCCTAATTCTTTATCCTTATTTTTGCTGCATGGAAAATTTTAAAGCATTAGGCGTAAAATCAGATTTTATTAAAGGGTTAAATGATTTAGGAATCATCAACCCTACTGATATACAAAAGCAAGTTATCCCTCTATTATTAGAAGGAAATACTGATTTGGTTGGGCAAGCCCAAACAGGAACAGGAAAAACGGCTGCTTTTGGTTTGCCACTTTTGCATAAAATTGATCCTAAAAAGGACTATGTACAAGGTTTAATTCTCTGTCCTACTCGTGAATTAGGGCAGCAAGTAGCCAAGCAGTTATTTCGTTATACTAAATATTCTGATAAAATTTTCACTGAGTCAGTGTATGGTGGTGAGAAAATTGACAGACAAATTGCAAACCTTACTCGTACAACACATATAGTAGTAGCAACTCCAGGCCGTTTAATTGATTTAGTGAATAGAAAAGCTGTTGATTTAAGTAAAGTAAAAACTGTTATTTTGGATGAAGCAGATGAAATGCTAAGCATGGGATTCAAAAAAGAACTAGATGAAATATTAGATTTTCTTCCTGAAGCACAAAGTAAATGGTTGTTTTCAGCAACTATGCCGCAAGGAATTAAACAAATTGTAAATGAACATATGAGTGCTACTGCACACAGAATTACAGTAAGTGGGAGTAATGTAGTAAATGCAAAAATTGAACATAAATTTGTACATTGTGAAGATACTGAAAAATTTAATGTGCTTTTACAATTCTTAATTTCTGTAAAAGGTAAAAGAGGAATTGTATTTTGCAGAACACGTAATACAACTAGAAAAGTAGCAGCTCAATTAATTGCAAAAAATATTGCTGCTGATGCTATACATGGTGATTTATTGCAAAAGGAAAGAGATAAAGTAATGCGTGCTTTTAAGAATGAAAACTTAAGTATTATTGTAGCTACTGATATTGCAGCAAGAGGAATTGATGTGGCTGATTTAACTTTTGTAGTGCATTTTCAATTGCCTGATCAAGATGAATACTACACGCACAGAAGTGGTAGGACAGCTCGTGCTGGTAAAGAGGGAATCTCCTTAGTTTTAGCAAATGGTTATGATGTTAGGACAATTAGAGAATATGAAAAAAACTTAAAAATTTCTTTCTCAAAAGTAAAAGCCCTTAAGTAGTTAATCGTTTTACAATTTTTTTAACGGATAAAATTTCTTTTGTGTGTTCAATAGATGGTCCTGCACACCAAACCGTTTTGTGAGTACTACTAAAAGCAGCATTTTCTACTGATTTCATGCCTTTAAAATAGGTAATCATTTTTACCCATTTTTTTATCTTTTTATTCTTACTCATTAGTTTTTCTAACCAATTTTGAGTGGTTCCTGTTTTTTGCACATAAGGAGTATTGATTACCGTGCAAGGTGTTCCTGAAATCTTGGTAGTAAAAACAATATCCTCTTTTCCGTAAGTTACACAAGCATTTTTATATTCGTCTGAAATATGGGCTTCTTCACAAGCAATAAAGGGTGAGCCAATGGAAAGTCCTGCTGCTCCAAGTTCCAATATTGAGTTTATGCCTTCTTTTGTGCCAATTCCCCCTGCAGATATAATAGGAATATTACAGTGTTTATTTAATAGAGGAATAATTTCTTCAGGAGCTAAATTCCCTGCATGTCCACCCGCATTTTTATTTACTGCAATTACGGCATCAGCCCCTAGTTCTTCTACTTTTATAGCATAAGTTTCTTCTACAACATCACAAAGAACTTTTATTCCTTTTGGTTTGCATTGTTCAATTACCTCCTTTGGGCTGCCCAATGAGGTGATAATAAAATCAACCCCAAGCTCAACACAAGTTTTTAATTGTTGTTTCATTTTTATGTTGGACTTATTTACAATTAAGTTAATCCCTAAGCCTTTGCTATTTGTTTTGCTTCTAATTTCTTGTATTGCTTCTCTGAATTGTTCATCCGTACGGTAGTTTAAAGCAGGAATACAGCCTGCAATCCCTGAATTCATTGCTTCAATCATCATTTTGGTATTGGTTACCAAAAACATTGGAGCCATTATTATTGGGTGTTTTACTCCAAGTAGTTCGTTAATAGGTGTTTTTTTCATTGTAATTTATTATGCGTGCATAAAATTAAAATTTATATCGTAACTGGAGTTTTAGTTCAGTCATTTTATTTCCATTAATTTCATCCCAACCACTTTTTAATACTTCTCTATCGGTATAGGTGGTGTGAGCAATCCTTAACCAAAAATCTAAATTGCGAATAATATTACATTTTGCTACTAGATATATTTTACTTCCCTTCCCATAATAAGCAGGAATAGAGTAGCCGTACAATACATCATTTTCATATGCATAAATTCGGCTATCATAAGTGGGAGTATTGAATATAATATATCGGCTACTAAAAGTGATTTTCCCAAATAGGGGTTTGTATTTTACATCTTGATACAGCATATATCCTTGTTCTTTATTTTCATCAAAATGGATACTTGTTGTTTCAAATCGATTGGCAAAAGCCCAGTTTTCTCCTTCTTTATAATTGATGTGAAAGCGAAAATTATCTTTCCTTTTGTTAGAGATTAAAGAAGATTCTGACATTTCCTCCTCTTTCGTTTCAGTTTTAAAACGCACATACATCTTTGTTGCTCTATTAATTTTGTAATCTGCCTGTAAAAGATAATCATTTCCTTTTGTTGGGGCGTCTACTCCATACCTTAGCCAAGGAAACTCATAATTATCAGCATATCCTTTTATTTTGAATTTAGGATTGGGCGTAAATTCTAAGCCAAAATAGAGTCCTTTTTCATTTTGAGAACTTCTTTCTGCAAAGGAATTGGCGTATTCACTTTGATATTCCTTCCCATAATCTCTATAAAGTAAAGAGGCTGATAAGCTTTTGTCAAGTCCTAACATTACTCCATTGATGTGGGCATCTCCTCCATTTTCGCTTTTACCAACTTCCCCAAAAAAGTTCATATTTTTATGTAAATACTGATAGTCTAAACCAAAATTCTGATTGCTATTTCCATTGAAATCAAATTGATTGTAAGGGGAGATGGATTTTTCATATTTCCCATCAATTCTAGTCATATAATAAGAGCCGCCAATATTGAGGTTCTTTAAGTTATAGTTGGCATGCATCCCATAATGATTTTGTAAAATCACATTTTTATCCAATAGTTCACTTTCGGTTCTATGCATTCCTGTTCCTTGAATAGATGAAAAAGAAAGTTCATTATTATCTAGTGTATCAACTATATTAGCATCTACTTTATGGGAGGAATAAAAAGCAATTATTTCTAAGTTTTTTAAGGGTTCAATTTGAATTGCAGTTCCTCTGAAAAATAGATTTTCAGCAGCTGCCGTATGTGCTTTTATCAAATTTCCACTTTTCTGAATATTAATGACTTCTGATGATTTTCCAAAACTCATACCACTTTGCATAACTACTCCTTGCCCAAAATTCATTTGATAATCACCAATAATTACATTTTTGATTTTGCCAATATTTTTGGCTTGCAAATGGGCAGAATAAAAATCAAACCCATAAGGTTGATTTGGTCCTAAAAAATTTTCTCCTTCATCTTTTTCAGCAGTTATTCCTGCTTGTAAATAATTGTTTTTTAGTCGGTATTTAAAGTAAGTTCTATGTGGGTTTCCAAGGTAGTGCTTCTTGTTGTCTTTATCTGGTAAATAACCCTTTTGTTCTTGTAAATAAAACTGATCTCTAATAATAATATATTGTTTGATATTGGTTAGCAGTTGTTTGCTACTAACTTTTGCATTTACACTGATGAATGGGAGTAGATTTTGAATAGTTTGTACATCAAAACCAGCAATAGTTTGCAGTTCTAAATAGGATAGGAGCTTGCCGTTTTTACTAATATGAGCGAATAACTTGTCAATCTGATAAGCATTTAAGAAGTATAAATCTCTCAACTCTTCTTTTGAAGTCTTGTTCAGGTTTATTGGGTTTTCAGCGAAATGATAAAGCGCTTCATGTAATTCTGCATAATCTAGCTCTTCTTCTGACTCCTCTGCAATTCTTTCAATTATTTCTTCTAGTAAGATGTTGTTCTCTTGTCCAAAACTATTCAATGAAAATGTAAGGAATATGCATATTACAATAACTTGTTTCATTATTAAAAAGTACTACTTACTGATATTTGAGGTGAATATCCTAAAACCTGATGTTTGTTTATAGCTAAATCAATTTGCATTTTATTTAAACTATACCCAACTCCAAAGGAATTTTTTGCAGGATTGGTGCTGAATCCAATTCTAAGTGATAATTCATTTATGATTTTGTATTCAAGTCCTAAATGCAAAATAGCATTTTGTTCACTTTCCAAACTCCCCTCAGTAAATAAACTAACTTTTCGGTTTGCATTGTATTGTAGTCCTAACCTGAAAAGGGAGGGAATATTCTCTTGTCCATTTATTTTTACTGATGTAGGGTTGAAAATATGAGCTCCTAATATTAATTCCTTGTTGAGTTGTTTTTGTAGCCCAATTTCAAAAGTAAAATTATGTATAGAATTAGCGCCATCTTCTATATAGGTTCCTAAGTAATCAAGTTGTACGCCAACATTAAAATTATTGCTTAATTTTTTCCAAACGCTAATCCTGCTTTAGTTTCATTATATAATTCAAAGCCAAAATAGTTTAGGTTTATTCCTACAACACCTCCATTTAAAGGTATGGCACAAGCAACTGTATGTTGGTTCAGTTCATTTAATAGGAACTGTTTTTCTGATCCTATTCCAAATGTGAATTCATTAATATTTGCTAACCCTGCTTGATTTGAGAAATTACTCCAAACGGATGTTTGGGTTAATCCGCAACCACCTAATGCATTTGTTTGGGCATCTTTATTTTGGCTAAAACCATGTAGGTGGTAGAATATAAATAATATGGAAAATAAAAAGGACCTCATTTGAGGCCCTAAGATATTAAATTTATTGAACTCTGAAAGAGTATTCATGACTTGCCAAGTCCTTATTGGCTTTCACAATTTTTAGTTTTAAATTCTCTTTATAAGTATTTACCTTACTATGAATTTCTTCATTGTCAGTTGCTAAAATCTGAGCTGCTAAAATTCCTGCATTTAAAGAAGCGTCCAATCCTACTGTAGCTACTGGAATTCCAGGAGGCATTTGTAAAATAGATAGGATAGAATCCCATCCGTCAATTGAAATAGATGAACGGCAAGGAACTCCAATTACTGGGACAGTTGTAAATGCTGCAACTACTCCTGGTAAATGTGCTGCTCCTCCTGCTCCTGCAATAATTACTTTTATTCCATTTTTTCTAGCATTACTTGCGAACTCCTCAACTAACTGAGGTACTCTATGTGCTGATAATGCATTAATTTCAAATGGAATTTCCATTTCGTTTAAAAATTCTGCTGCCTTTTTCATAACTGGCATGTCAGATGTGCTTCCCATAATGATACTTACTACTGCTTTCATATTATTTTTTATTTTGTCTGCAAATATATTGATTATTCTATTTTGGTACTTATACATTGTTGTTGATTTTTAAATTTTCTCTTACACATTATATACATAGGCTTTTAATAAAGTATTTCTTGGTTGTGTTTAACAATTTTGAGTTATAATAATTGACACATTATATATATGTGGTTTTAACTTTGTTTTTACTCTTTCCTTTTGATTATTTGATTATAATTATTTACACATTATATATATAAGGTTTTATCAGTTGTAGTTACTCTTTGTTTAAGCTAAGTTCTTTTGATATAAAACCAAGCATTAAAAAGTGTTTTAATTACTTTGTATTATAAATGAAACTGTAATAGTTGCTTTTATGATCATATTTTAGCTGTTGTATATGGATGTGGCATGTTGATAGTGCAGTAGTTTTTTCTCTATTCCTCCATTTTAAAAGGCTTTGTTAAGCTGTTTTTGTATTCTAAACCTTCTTCATGTCCTTGTTTTAAGCATTTGTCATTTGTAAAATAGATAAAAAGAGTATTTTCTTATTGATGATTGCTACTTGTTTTCTGGTATTTCAATTTATTTTGGCTTTTTAAGGTTCCTTATGAAGCTATAACTACATCAAAAAACACATTTATTATTTTAAAATCGACCATTTCTAAGGGGTATTGACTATCCTATTGTCTTTATTAACATTTATATTTGAATAAATAGCATGTTTTTATTCATCTAACTGTCATTAAATCAGTGTGTAATGACTGGGTTTTAGGGTAAGTTAAAATAAATTTAAATTTTCTTTGATTATTTTGTGTGGGAATAAAATCGGTATATATTTGCAACCGCTTTTTGAGAGAAAAACAGTTCTTTAAAATATTTAAGTTTAAAATCTTTTTTAAATAAAAGTTGTGAGAGTTAAAAGTATTATTATTTTTGCATCCGCTTTTTGAAGGAATTAAAACTTACTTATTTAGTAAGAACAAAAAAGTTTCAAAATAACTTGCTAACTAATATAAACATATTATGTTTGCAGCCCTTTTTGAAAACAGTTCATTGAATTATTGAAGATAGAATTAAATTACATCCAATTACAGTCAATTACAAATTTTTTATACAACGGAGAGTTTGATCCTGGCTCAGGATGAACGCTAGCGGCAGGCCTAACACATGCAAGTCGAACGGTAACAGATCTAGCTTGCTAGATGCTGACGAGTGGCGCACGGGTGAGTAACGCGTATGCAATCTACCTATAACTGAGGGATAGCCCAGAGAAATTTGGATTAATACCTCATAATATTATTATCTGGCATCATTTAATAATTAAAACTCCGGTGGTTATAGATGAGCATGCGTTCTATTAGCTTGTTGGTGAGGTAAGAGCTCACCAAGGCAACGATAGATAGGGGGCCTGAAAGGGTGATCCCCCACACTGGTACTGAGACACGGACCAGACTCCTACGGGAGGCAGCAGTGAGGAATATTGCACAATGGAGGAAACTCTGATGCAGCCATGCCGCGTGCAGGATGACGGCCCTATGGGTTGTAAACTGCTTTTTTACAAGAAGAAACCTTGGTACGTGTACCAACTTGACGGTATTGTAAGAATAAGCACCGGCTAACTCCGTGCCAGCAGCCGCGGTAATACGGAGGGTGCAAGCGTTATCCGGATTTATTAGGTTTAAAGGGTTCGCAGGCGGAATTTTAAGTCAGTGGTGAAAGCCTACAGCTCAACTGTAGAACTGCCATTGATACTGATATTCTTGAGTGTAGATGAAGTGGGCGGAATATGTCATGTAGCGGTGAAATGCATAGATATGACATGGAACACCAATTGCGAAGGCAGCTCACTAAACTATTACTGACGCTCATGAACGAAAGCGTGGGGAGCGAACAGGATTAGATACCCTGGTAGTCCACGCCGTAAACTATGATCACTAGATGTTGGCGATATATTGTCAGTGTTTTAGAGAAATCGTTAAGTGATCCACCTGGGGAGTACGTTCGCAAGAATGAAACTCAAAGGAATTGACGGGGGCCCGCACAAGCGGTGGAGCATGTGGTTTAATTCGATGATACGCGAGGAACCTTACCAAGGCTTAAATGTAGATTGACAGATTGTGAAAATAATTTTTCTTCGGACAATTTACAAGGTGCTGCATGGTTGTCGTCAGCTCGTGCCGTGAGGTGTCGGGTTAAGTCCCATAACGAGCGCAACCCCTATTTTTAGTTACCAGCGAATAATGTCGGGAACTCTAGAAAGACTGCCTGTGTAAACAGTGAGGAAGGTGGGGATGACGTCAAA
>CALSQD010000002.1:0-1087500 GCA_943788405.1 uncultured Flavobacteriales bacterium | reverse complement strand
ATACATTCCAATGATCCATGGATAAAAGTTCCATAGCCATTGATGCTAATTCAGCAACTTCAGAAGGAGTTGACTTGAATTCAGTCATTGCTAAATCTCTGCTCAAAAATGAGTGGACAGCATGACCTCCTTCATGAACCATAGTTACTAAATCCCTTTGAGAACCAACTGCATTCATATAAATAAAAGGAACACCAATTTCATAAAGTGGATACATAAAACCTCCTGGAGCTTTCCCGTTTTTTGATTCTAAATCCAAGTGTTTCATGGCTTTCATAGTTGAAAGACATTCACCAAAATAAGGTCTTAATCTATTAAAACATTCAACTGATAAATCAGTTAGTTCAGTACCTCCTTCAAATGGTTTTAAAGGTGCTAATCCATCAACATCAACAGCTGTATCCCAAGGTTTATATGAAGTGTATCCTAGTTTATCTTTTCTTTTTTGTTCAAATGAATTGATAATAGGAACAATTTCTTGTGCAATAGCATCATGAAAATTGAAACAATCTTTTGGGGTGTAATCAAAACGCCCCATAGCAGCAAACATATAATCACGATAATTTTCAAAGCCAGCATTTTTTGCAATTTCCTGTCTTAATGCAATTAACTCATCAAACAAATCGTCCAATACTTTTTCGTCTTGTAATCTTCTCGCACTAATTTTATTGTAGACTTCTTCTCTTTTTGTTCTGTCAGTACTTTTTAATAATTGTGCCGCTTTTTGCATGGTCAATTTCTCACCATCAACTTCTATTGACATTTTTGCAGAGATAGCACCATATTTTTGTTGCTTTTCTTCCATTACTGTAAACAAAGGAATATTTTCTTCACGGAAAATTTCAATTTGCTTTTTCACACTTCTTAAATAGATGCGATATTTTTCTTGATCTAACTCTTTCAAATAAGGGCTTTCCACTAACTTCACATTTAACTTGTGTGAGTAAGGAGCTGTATTTGGTGAGATTTCTTTTATCCAGAATGAAAAACGATCTCCTAATTTTTTATCAGTTGTATCAATATTCATTTTGATATAACGCCAAGCCATATCCTCTTCTAAAACTGCTGCAAGTTCTGATTGGTCTAACATCCATTGTTCTAATTCAGTAGCTGAAGAGATTTTTCTTTCTACTAAATTATCAAATAAAGATTTGATTTTATCCCAAGAGTCAATGATTAAATCTTCAGGAACAAATTTTCTTTTTGGTCTTGTTGGTATTGCAATTGTATTTTGCATAATTATTTTTTTTCTGGAGTAGTTATTTTCTTTTTAGTAGCTTTTTTTTCTGCTTTTGGCAATTCAATTAATCCTTTTTTTTGCATTGCATTATACCATTGAATTACTTTTTTGATGTCAGAAATATAAACCCTATCTTCATCATAATCAGTAAGTATTTCTCTAAAATAAGCTGTTAACTGGTTAGTTGAAGCTTTATGACTTAAAGCTTGCTCTCCATTTTCTTTTTTTGCAATCTCATCAAATATTTCAGATAAAGGTTTTGTGTCGTCATAAGTATATATTCCTATTTCTTCAAGCATGTTTGCTTGGTTGTGAGAATATAAAGGAGTTTTCTTTCCATCAGTAAATGATTCAACAATTACTGTATTATTTCCTTGTGAAACTACTTTGTAAAGTCCTGGTTTCCCAGCAACATTGATAATGCCTTCTAAGTTCATTTGTTTATTTTTTGGAATGCAAATGTATAATTTTTAAGGGGATAAGTTAAATTAGTTTTCTGAAATAAATTGTGTATTATTGGCTTTTACAAATTTGATGAGTATTTTTAAAATTAAGAATAGGAAGGAGGTTTTAGCATGGTCGTTTTACGATTTTGCAAATCAACCTTTTACTACTATTATAGTTACTTTTATTTATAGTGCCTTTTTTGTTAAAGTAATTGCTCCTAATGAACAAGAAGGTACTTTTTTATGGAGCAATGCAATTGCTATTACTGCTATAGTAGTTTCGCTTCTTTCTCCTATACTTGGCGCTTTAGCTGATAAAGGTGGATATCGCAAGTTCTTCTTAATTACTGCAACTTGGATCTGTGCTATTTTCTCAATTTTATTATATTTCCCAAATGTAGGGGATGTTTATTTTGCTTTATCATGTTTTATAATTGCAAATATTGCTTTTGAAATGGGTAGTGTTTTCTGTAATTCTTACTTGCCAGATTTGTCAAATACTGATAATATTGGTAGAATTTCAGGCTATGCTTGGGGATTAGGTTTTGTTGGTGGTTTGCTAGCCTTATTTCTTTCTCTTCTCTTGTTTGATATTAATAATCCTGATGAGATAAGAAAGATAAATATTTTGGTTGGTGTTTGGTTTTTGCTTTTTAGTATTCCAACCTTTTTATTTGTTAAAGATAGTAAAAGAGAGAAACTGGAAAAGCAACACATTAGTTCCTCCTTTAAATCGATAAAGGATACTTTCAAAAGTATTGCTAACTACAGAGAGATATCTAGGTTTCTGATTGCACGCTTATTTTTTAATGATGGACTAATTACTATTTTCGCACTAGGTGGAGTGTATGCTGTAGGTACTTTGGATTTTACTTTTGAAGAAGTAATGATGCTTGGAATAGTCCTTAATTTATGTGCTGGTGCAGGTTCATTTTTGTTTGGTTATATTGAAGATAAAATTGGAGCAAACAAGGTGATTAATATTTCATTAGTAGTGTTAATAGTTGCTACTTTAATTGCCTATATTTCGCCAGAAACAACTCACCCTAAACAGTGGTTTTGGGTTGCAGGAGTGCTTTTAGGATTAATGGTTGGGCCTAACCAATCCTGTAGTCGTTCCTTAATGGCAAGACTTACTCCTAAAGAAAAGCAAAATGAATTTTTTGGTTTTTTTGCACTTACAGGAAAAGCAACTTCTTTTTTAGGCCCTTTACTTTTTGGGATTGTCACCAAATTTCATAGTCAACAAATGGCACTTTGGGTTGTGGTTATTCTTTTGTTGATAGGATTTATTTTATTTAATAGAGCTGATATTAAATCAGTAAATAAAAATTAGATTTTGTAGTTTTGCTATATGATAAGAATTCTCTTTTTTTTTAGTGTGCTCACTTTTACTTCATGTACTTATAATGAGATTATTCCTGTTTGTACCCCTGATGAAAAAGAGTTTTCTGATTTAGTTAAACCCATAATTGAAAATAATTGTATTAGTTGTCATAATGAATCCTCTAATAGACCTGCTGTACTTGATTCATATGAGGGAGTTATAGGAGCCTTGGATAATTATTTATTGAAGGAAAGAGTTGTAAATAAGTCAATGCCACCTTATGGATTTCCTGAAATGAGTCAGGAAGACATTGACATTGTAAAAAACTGGGCTAACTGTGAATAAAATATTTATAATCATATTATTGTTTCTTTCTGCTGCTACCCAAGCACAACAGTATTTAACTAAAACGGCTAGTATCTCTTTTTTTTCTGAGGCTCCTTTGGAAGATATATCAGCAGTAAATACTAATGTAAGTGCAGTGTATGATGATGCAACTAAGCAATTGGTTTTTCAATTAAATGTTGCAGATTTTATTTTCCCAAAACCATTAATGCAAGAACATTTTAATGAGAATTATTTGGAGACGGATAAGTTTCCTAAAGCCTCTTTTTTAGGGATTATAGCAGAATTAATTGAGGACGCTACAGCAACAGGAACTTTAAAAATTCATGGAGTAGAAAATAAAGTTGAAGTAAAAGGCAGTTTAGAGAAGTTAGATGATAGCGTAATTGTTAATGCAATTTTTGTTGTTCAGTTAAAGGATTATAAAATTAAAATACCTAGAGTGGTAATGTATAATATTGCTGAAGAAATTGAAATAACAGTAAAAGCAGAACTAAAGAAAATATAAATGAAGAGAATACTAATAATTTTACTTTTTTGTAATATAACTATCTTTGCTCAAGATGATTTGTTGCAATTGCTAGATGATGATGCGAATTACAAAATCAGCTCTACTTTTAAGGATGTAAAAATTGTAAATGGTCAATCGGTTGAACTTGTAAATCAAGGTGATTTACTTTTTCTAATTCAGCATAGGTTTGGGCCTTTAAATTCTGGAGGATATAATTTATACGGACTTGATAATTCTCAAGTGCGATTTGCCTTGGATTATGGTGTGAATGATTGGGCTTCTGTAGGTTTGGGTAGAAGTTCATTTTTGAAAACAATTGATGCAAATTCAAAAATAAAATTAGTAAGCCAAAGCAAAGGGGAAAAAGCATTTCCTGTTAGTATAGTTTGGTATTCTTCTGTTTTTTTTAAACAAGCAACTAGTGAAGATATGAAGCTAGAAAGTTTTGAGCTTACTGACCTAATGAGTTATGCTCATCAGTTATTGATTGCTCAAAAAATAAATAGCAATTTGTCAGTTCAACTGAGCCCAACAGTAGTGCATAAAAATGTAGTTATTGTGGGGGAAGATCATGATTTGCTTTCTGTTGGTTTAGGTGCAAGGCATAAATTTAGTTCCAGAATCTCATTCAATGCAGAATATTTTTTGCAATTAAATGAAAGCAACACTATTAATCCACTTTCTGTAGGATTGGATATTGAAACAGGAGGTCATGTTTTTCAATTGCATTTAAGTAATTCTGCAGCAATGTTTGAGAGAGCCCTTATTCATGAAACGAATGGGAATTGGCTGAAAGGAGATATTTATTTTGGCTTTAATATTTCTAGAGTTTTTACCCTTAAAAAATAAGAACTCAATATGAAGGATAATCAGTTTGACATAGCAGTAATTGGAGGTGGAATTGTTGGGCTAGCAACAGCTTATCAAATTCAAGTTGAGTTCCCAAAATTAGCAATTGTAGTTTTTGAAAAAGAAAAAGAATTAGCTTTTCATCAAACCGGAAGAAATTCAGGGGTTATACATTCTGGTTTATATTATAAGAATGGTTCTTTAAAAGCTAAAAATTGTGTTGAGGGAAGGAAAGACCTAATTGAGTTTGCCAAAACAAATAATGTAAAGTATGATATTTGCGGGAAAATTGTTGTAGCTATAAATTCTGCAGAAGCAGAACGATTAGAGGGTTTAAAAGCTAATGGAGAAAAGAATGGGTTGAAAGGCTTATCTTTATTAAACCCTGTGGAGTTTAAAAAGATTGAACCTAATGTTGAAGGACTAAAAGCGCTTTGGGTTCCTGAAGCAGGAATTATAGATTATAGAGGAATAACAAATAAATTGGCAGAGCAAGTTCTTGCTATAAATCCGAAAAGTAAAGTGATCACTGATTGTGAGGTGCAGGATTATAGTGATGTAGAAATTAAAACATCTAAAGGAGAGTTTAAAGCAAAGCATATTGTTTTTTGCGGTGGTTTGTTTGCCGATAGGTTAGCAACAAAAGATAAAGTAAAATTGGATATGCAAATTGTAGGGTTCAGAGGAGATTATTATGAGCTTTCAGATGCTGCAAAAAGTAAAGTAAATAGTTTAGTTTATCCTGTTCCTAATCCTGAGTTTCCGTTTTTGGGGGTGCACTTTACACGAATGACGAATGGAGATATTGAGTGTGGGCCAAATGCTGTTTTTACCTTTAAAAGAGAAGGATATAATAAAACTGATTTTAGTTTTAAGGATACTTTGCAAGCTCTTGGTTTTGTGGGTACTTGGCGATTGTTCATAAATCATTGGAAATTTGGACTCAATGAGTATAAAAGAGCGTTCTCAAAAACTCTATTTTTGAAAGAATTACAAAAAATGATGCCAACCCTTAAGATGGAGGATATTGTTGAGGGTAGAAGTGGTGTAAGAGCCATGGCTTTAGGTAGAGATGGAGAGGTAATTGATGATTTTAAAATAATAAAAAATAAAAAGAATATACATGTGTTAAATGCACCTTCTCCAGCAGCAACAGCTTGTTTAGCTATTGGAAAACAAATAATGGAAGAAGCAAAATCACATTTTAATCTATAATTGATATGATAAAGTTTTTAGGTTTATTATCAAAAAAGAAAAAAGTAAAAGCAAAACTGGCAGCTGCTATTTATGTGAATTTACTCAATAATGTAATTGAAGTTGGTTTTGTTGAGATTAAGGATTTTATCAATAATAATAACAACTTAGAGGATAATCCTAATTTAACAAACCTTGATGTTGAGTGGTTTAGGAATATTGTTTTTTTAGGTAATTTACAGGGGTTAAGTACTTATTTTGAGGAAAAGGAATCCGCTATTTTAAGAGGTTTTGTTTTAGATGAAATGCATAAAGAACTTCCTGATAATGAGCAGAATTTAGCAATTGAGCGTTTTTTGGATTATGAAAATTATTTTAATGAATTATTAGTTGAAAATGAATATGCAATAAGTGCTATGGCTTATGGAATTTTTGAAAAATATAATATTAATGAATTCCAAGGGGATTTATTTAAGAGAAAAAATAAACCTAATCCGATCTTTTATAATGAGTTGAAAAACTTATTGAAGCATTTTATGTGGAACTGGGAAGATTACTTGGAGAAGAATAAATTAAGTTTCTAGATTACTAGTTTGTTGTTTATCCGTTTATCTGATTATTTGCTTCTAATTTCTATCTCCTGTATTCTGAATCCTGCCTTCTTTTTTATATCCCAGTATAGTTACTAGGAGTAATGGCTTTTAGTTCGGCTTTAATAGTGTCGTTTACATTTAAAGTATCAATAAAAGAGGCAATGCTTTCGGCATTAATTACTGAGTTAGTTCTTGTTAATTCTTTAAGTGCTTCATAAGGATTAGGATAGCCTTCTCTTCTTAAAATTGTTTGAATTGCTTCTGCTACAACTGCCCAGTTTTTTTCTAAGTCAGCAGCAATATTTGCTTCATTAATTAGTAGTTTATTAATCCCTTTGTTTAAAGACGCGAATGCAATAAGTGTATGTGCAAATGGCACACCAATATTCCTTAGAACTGTACTGTCAGTTAAATCCCTTTGCAAACGAGAGATAGGTAATTTGCTAGATAGAAAAGAAAAAATTGCATTTGCCATTCCTAAGTTTCCTTCTGCATTTTCAAAATCAATAGGGTTTACTTTGTGTGGCATTGCTGATGAACCAACTTCCCCTTTTTTAATTTTTTGTTTGAAATAATCCATAGAAACATACGTCCAGATGTCTCTTGAAAAATCAACTAAAATAGTGTTGATACGGCTGATGTTATCCATCAAAGCAGCCAAATTATCATAATGCTCAATTTGTGTAGTTGTTTGTTGACGCTCTAAACCTAAAGCATCAGCAGTAAAGCTATTTGAAAAATTTACCCAGTCAATTTCAGGAAAGGCAACATGATGTGCATTAAAGTTACCTGTTGCACCACCAAATTTTGCGCTAAACGGAATTGTTTCTAATAATATAAGTTGCTTTTCAATACGCTCAATAAATACTTGAATTTCCTTACCCATTCTTGTTGGTGAAGCTGCTTGTCCGTGTGTACGGGCTAATAAAGGAATTGCTTTCCATTGTTCAGCTCGGTCTTTTAATAAAGCAACTATTTCAGTAAGTTGAGGTAAGTAAACTTGGTTTACAGCTTCTTTAATTGAAAAAGGAACAGCAGTATTATTAATATCCTGTGAAGTTAATCCGAAATGAATAAACTCTTTAAATTCTTGCAAACCTAGTTTGTCAAATTCTTCCTTAATAAAGTATTCTACTGCCTTTACATCATGATTGGTGATGCTTTCAATATCTTTAATTCTTTGTGCATCACTCTCGTTAAAGTTCGTGTATAAATCTCTTAAATTGTTGAACTTTTCAGTAGGAAAATGATTGAGTTGTAGGATAGAACTATTGCAAAGTGCAATGAAATATTCAATTTCAACTTGTACTCTAAACTTAATTAAAGCGGCTTCAGAAAAGTAGCTTTGTAAGCTAGAGGTTTTGCTAATATATCTACCGTCAATTGGAGTGACTGCAGTTAAAGGAGTAAGTGCCATTTTTTGTTTTGTTAATTAAGGCTGCAAATTTAATCATTTTAATAAGATGTGCATTTGTAATTCTCATTGCTTTTTCATTAATTTGGTAAATGGAAATACTTATAATTATAGGGATTGGAATTTTATTGCTTTTAGGAGTAATAGGGAGTATTGTTCCTGCTTTGCCAGGTCCTCCACTTTCGTATATTGCTTTGTTGCTCTATCATTTCTTTATCCATACTATGGATGTTGACTCTCTTTTTTGGATAGGAATTGTGGTAGTTGTGGTTACTGTTCTTGATTATTATTTGCAGATTTATGGCGTAAAAAAAGCAGGAGGTGGCAAGTATGCAATTAGAGGTTCGGTAGTGGGAATGTTGTTAGGGATTTTTTTATTTCCTCCTTTTGGTATTTTGGTAGGTGCTTTTATTGGCGCTTATATGGGTGCAAAAATGGAAGCCAGTAAGAATGAAGTGAAAATTGCCTTTGGAGCACTTTGGGGTTTTATAGCTGGTACAATTCTGAAATTATGTACTAGTTTTTATATCATTTATATTCTATTGTTCTAATGCTAAAAATCTCAGCTGTTTCTTATTTAAATACGGTTCCTTTTATCCATGGATTAAAGCAAAGTGAGTTGATACAGAGCATTGATTTGCAGTTGGATTACCCTTCTATTTGTGCAGATAAACTCATTAATGGAACTGTAGACTTGGCTTTAGTGCCTGTGGCGGTTATTCCCAAATTAAAAGAGGCTCATATTATTTCGGATTATTGCATAGGAGCAAATGGTGCTGTAGATACGGTTTGTTTGTATTCGGATGTTTCAATTACTGAAATTGAAAGTATTGCATTAGATTATCAGTCGCGTACCTCAGTGGCATTGCTTAAAATATTATTGAAGGAATATTGGAAATTGAATCCTGAACTTAGAAATGCAAGTCCTGGTTATGAAAAAAAAATAAAAGGAAAAGATGCTGCATTGGTAATTGGCGATAGGGCTTTTGCTTTAAATGATAAGCATGCTTATATTTATGATTTGTCAGCTTTTTGGAAAGAGATGACAGGTTTACCTTTTGTATTTGCAGCTTGGGTAGCAAATGCAAAACTGCATCAGGAATTTATCAGGAATTTTAATAAGGCTCTTGAAAAAGGATTAAGTGATATTGATACTGCTTTGGTTTTAGAAAGTGCTAATTACCCAAACTGTACAAATCCTAAAGATTATTTGAATAATAAGATTTCGTATAATTTAGATGATGAAAAGAAAAAAGGAATGGAGCTTTTTTTGAAGAAGATTAGTGTCTTATAAGAAGTATATTTACTTCTTTTCAACTCGCATAATTTTTTCTATTTTACGCCCTTTAGCCAATTCATCAATTAGCTTTATCCATTTGCCTACATTGTTTGTATACTTCAAATTCATCTTCAATTTCTTCAATCCTGTAACCGCAAATGACTCCTTTAATTAAGTGAGCGTTAGGATGAATTTTTGCTTTTTTGAAAAAGGTTTTAAAAGTAACTTTCTCTTCAATAAGTGCTTGTAACTTATCTTCATTAAAACCAGTTAACCATTCTATTACTTGGTGGAATTCTTCTTTTGTTCTTCCGTTTTTCTCTAATCTATTCCAGTAAAGAGGGTAGATATCTGCAAATATCATATTTGCAACTTTTTCATTTTTTTCAGCTGTAACTTTCATTTTGAATAAAAATAATTGGTACTAACAATTAGTGATGTACAATATTACAAAAAAAAATCCCCACCAAATTGGTAGGGATTTCTTGTATTTATATCAAATTGAAAAATGCTATTTCCTTTTTTTCATTTGTTGCTCTTGCTTTTTCTGCATGTATTCTAATTTCTTTTGGAACTTAGATTTTGGTTTGGCAGGTTTCTTTTTATTTGCTTCCAATTGCGCCAATATCGCATCTTCATCAATCATTCTTTTCATGAAATATTGTTGCGTGAAAGTAAACATATTTGCTAAGAAGTAGTAGTACGAAAGTCCTGCAGCATAATTGTTAAAGAACCCAAGGAACATGATTGGCATTAAGTACATCATCCATTTCATTTGTGCCATTTGCCCTGTTGCCATTGACGAGTTCATACGAGTATATAATAAAGTAGAAACTGTCATCAATAATGTAAATAAACTAATATGATCACCATAAAAAGGAATTTCAAATCCTAGGTTATAAATAGAATCATAAGACGATAAATCATCTGCCCAAAGGAAACTTTCTTGCCTTAACTCTATAGAGGCAGGGAAGAAACGGAACATGGCAATAAGTATCGGAAATTGGAAGAGCATTGGTAAGCAACCACCCATTGGGTTTACGCCAGCTTTCCGGTAAAGCCCCATAGTTTCTTGTTGGGCTTTCATAGGATCTTTTCCTTTTAACTTTTCATTTATTTTATCAATTTCAGGTTTTAACACCTTCATTTTTGCTTGTGATAAAAATGCTTTATAAGTAAATGGAGCAAGTCCTATTTTTATGATTAAAGTAAGGATAAGTATAATTAATCCGTAAGAAGAAAAGTATTTACTTAAAAAATCAAAAATATTGATAATAATGTACTGGTTTACCCAGCCAAATATTCCCCAACCTAATGGTACTAATTCTTCAAATCCTGAATTATAGGATTCTAATGTTTTATAGTGGTTTGGTCCAAAATAGAATTGGAAACTTAACTGTTCATCTTGCTTATGTTTGTAAGGTAATTCAAATTTAGCCGCTAAATCTTTTATGAATTTTGACCCTTCACTTTTAGTAGAAGTTAAGTAAGTCGGTTTGTCAAATCCATCTTTAGCAATAAAAATTGCACTAAAGAATTGTTGCTTAAAGGCTACCCAGTTTAAACGAGCATTTATTTTGTCATCATCAGTTGAAGTAAAGCTTAAGTAATCAACCTCATTGTCAGCACTGTATTGGTATTGCAGCCCTGTGTACATATCCTGATTAGTTTTACTTTTCTCAGTTTGTGGCGTTTTCATTTGCCACTCTAAGTTCATGTAATTTACTCCAGATGGAATAAGATTTTCCATGCCAACAAAGTTGATGTCAAAATCAATAAGGTAATCGTCAGTAAGCGTATATAAGTACTCTACATAATGGTTGTCATCTGCCTTTAGTTTCATGCTTAAAGTATTGCTACTTTGTTCAGCAACAAAATATAAATCAGCCGTGTTTATGTTGTGTCCTGTTGTAAATTGAAGGTTAAAACGCGAGCTGTCTGCATCAAATAAATCAAGAGCTAACGAATCAAAAGTTTGGTATTCTTTTAAAATTACAGAAGTAATTCTACCCCCTTTGTTTGCAACTGTAATTTTTAATTTGTCATTCTCAATTACCTGGAACTCGTCAGTTCCTATAGCTGCTCCAGCAAAAACTCCATAAGTTGCTTTTAACTCTTCATTAACTACAGAATCATTTAGTGTAGAAATAATTGGTGAGGCAGTTATTGTTTTTCCAATTTGTGTTTCAGTAATTACGGATTCAGTTGGAGCAATAGTTGCTGATTGTTCTTGCTGTACTTCAGGAAAAAACAAAGTATTAAATACTATCAAAATGATAGCCATTAATACAAAACCAATTAGTGAATTTTTATCGTATTGTTTCATTAGTGTATCTTATGTTATTTATTGTTGATACAGGCCTCAATAAATCCACAGAAAAGTGGATGAGGATTAGCTACTGTACTTTTGTATTCTGGATGAAATTGCACACCAACAAACCATGGGTGAGTAGGGATTTCTACAATTTCAACTAAATTAGTTTTTGGGTTTATACCGGTAGCAATCATTCCTGATTTTTCAAAATCAGCTTTGTAGGAGTTATTAAACTCAAATCTGTGTCTGTGTCGTTCGCTTATCTCAGTGTTTTGGTAAACTTTATAGGCATTTGAGCCTTCAGTAAGTTGGCACTTATAAGCACCTAATCGCATAGTACCCCCTTTTTCAGTTACTTCTTTTTGTTCTTCCATCAAGTTGATGACAGGAGCAGAAGTTGCGTCATTCATCTCTACAGAATTAGCATCTTTATGACCTAATACATTCCTAGCATATTCAATTACTGCCGATTGCATTCCTAAGCAAATTCCTAAAAATGGAATATTATTTTCTCTGATGTATTTTATAGCAGAAATTTTCCCTTCCATTCCTCTGTCACCAAAACCTGGAGCAACAAGCACACCTTTTAATCCTGTTAATTTTTCAGCTACATTCTTGTCATTAATTTCTTCTGCATGTATCCACTCCACTTTTACTTTACAAGCGTTTGTTGCACCTGCATGAATAATTGCTTCCGAAATAGATTTATAGGCATCTTGTAATTCAACATATTTACCTACTAATCCTATTGTGATTTCTTTTTCAGGGTTTTGTAATCCTTCTAGGAAATTACACCATTGTTCTAATTTTACTTCTGTATTATCTGCTAATCCTAATTTGCGTAATACTACTTTGTCTAACCCTTCTTTTTGCATCAATAAAGGCACTTCATATATTGTTGAAGCATCCATTGATTCAATAACTGCATCACGCTCAACATTACAGAAACGAGCTACTTTTCTTCTAATGTCAGATCCTAAAGGATGTTCAGTACGGCAAACTAAAATATCAGGTTGTATACCTGATTCTAATAAAGTTTTTACTGAGTGTTGTGTTGGTTTTGTTTTTAATTCTCCTGCTGCTGCTAAATAAGGAACTAAAGTTAAATGGATAAATAAAGCAGAATCTTCTAACTCCCATTTTAATTGCCTTACAGCCTCAATATAAGGTAAGGCTTCAATATCACCTACTGTACCACCAATTTCAGTAATTACAAAATCAAATTTTCCAGTATTCCCTAGGATTTGGATTCTTCTTTTTATCTCATCCGTAATATGTGGGATAATCTGTACTGTTTTTCCTAAGTAATCTCCTTTTCTTTCTTTTTGGATTACTGTTTGGTAAATTCTTCCTGTTGTAACATTGTTGGCCTGTGAGGTAGAATTGTTTAAAAAACGCTCATAATGCCCAAGGTCCAAATCTGTTTCTGCTCCATCATCAGTTAC
This sequence comes from uncultured Flavobacteriales bacterium, assembly GCA_943788405.1. Lineage (GTDB taxonomy): Bacteria > Bacteroidota > Bacteroidia > Flavobacteriales > BACL11 > UWMA-0277. The sequence goes on along the minus strand of CALSQD010000002.1, from coordinate 1,074,543 downwards.
AAAACACTCTCCATGCTCGTAAGGGTTCATTGTTCCTGGATCTACATTTATGTAGGGATCCAATTTTTGAATAGTTACAGAATATCCTCTTGCAGTAAGCAATTTACCTAAGGAGGCAGAAATGATTCCTTTACCTAATGATGAGGTAACACCACCAGTAACGAATATGTATTTTGTAGGAGATTTACTCACAGTTTACAGTAGTTTTTGTTTTTGCAAAAATACTATTTGTAACTGATTATTCTTTTAATGATAAAAGTTTTATTAAAAGTTTTTTAAAATCAGATAAGTTGTTTAGAATGTGATGCTTGCACCAAAACTAGGCATAAGTGGTAATTGATTCACTCTTTCATACTCTACACGGTTAAAATAAAAGATGTTTTCTCTATTGTAGGCATTGGTAACTGAGAGCGTCATGTCAAGGTTAGAGCTCTTGCTTAGTTTAATGCTTTTAGAAACAGAAGCATCCAATCTGTGGTAATATGGTAATCTTCCTTCATTTAAATCAGCATACTCTATTCCTAATTCGCCATTAGTAGTAGTGTAATCAGAGTTTATTCCATCAGCAAAAGTTAGATTTTCATAAAAGCCTTGTGTTTGTGTAAATGGGAATCCTGATCCTAAATTCCATCTTATATCAGCTTTCCAACTATCTCGTTTACCAAACTTATAAGAACTAACAAAGTTTACATTATGCCTTCTGTCAAAATGAGGATTGTAAGTTCTGTTGTCATCATTTCTGGTAATAGAGCCAATTGAATATACTGCCCATATGTAGAGTTTCTTGCTTTTAAATTTCACTAAAAAATCAACTCCTTTAGCAACTCCACTTTCAATAATAAATTCATCATCAGTATTGGATGTCATGTTTCGATTGATGTTCGTAAGTTGAGTAAAATCCTTAATATACCCTTCTAATTGAAAATCAATTTTTCTGCTAATATCATATTCCACACCAGCAATTAAATGTCTTGCTTTTTGAAATTTATTGGCGTAAGGAGTTTCATCTGCTTGGTCAGGAATTTCTTCAGGGGAAGATATAATACCTGAGAATAAATTCACGACATCTCTATCAGAAGTTGTGCTCAATATATTTTGTGAGTAATATCCTGATGAAACTTTAAAACGCATACGATCACTAGCAATATATTTCATTCCTAATCTTGGTTCAGGAGATGCGCCCATATTACCATAATACTGCAATCTAAAGCCAGGTTCAACAATAAAACGAGTTGTATTTATTTGGTAGTTCACATAAGCTGAAAATTCTGAAGTATTGTCTTTTTGTTCAATCTTAGAATTTACTGAATTATAAGTAGTGAAGTCAGTAGAGAAACCATGAATATCAAATCCATACTTAACCTTCCCCTTTGATTGGAAAGAAGTAAAATCAAACCCCATATTGTAGCCATTAATTCCACTTTCTCGTAAAGGAGATGATACTTCATCTAAAGAAATAGTGTAAGATGAAAAAGCAAAATTTCCTTCAATTAAAACAGGTGAATTTCCTGGTATTAAAATGAATTCAGAACCTATTCCCTTTGATTTCCAGTTCAATTCAGATATGCCTTCATAATTGACATTATCCTGGAAGTTGAATCCAAATACATTTACCTTACTTCCATTATTTCCTTGCATAGAGATTTTTCCATATAAATCTGTGTAAGAATAAGGTAATCCTTTTTCGTCAAAGTATAGGACTGGCTCTTTGTAAAGTAATTCTGAACTTTTATCTAGGTAAGAAGTTTTTCCAGAAAAAACAAAGGAGGTTTTCCCACTTCCTGATAAAGGACCTTCTATAAAAAGCTTGGAGCCAAAAGTATTAGCTGATAATTTCCCTCCAAATTCTTTTTTATTTCCATCAATAGTTTTAATGTCCATGATAGAAGAAATTCTACCTCCATATTCTGCACTAAACCCTCCTGTATACACATCCGTATTTCTGATTATATCAGTATCAAAAACGGAGAATAAACCAATAGAATGAAAGGGACTATAAATTGTCATTCCGTCCAATAATACTTTGTTTTGTATTGGGGATCCTCCTCTTATGTAGAGTTGTCCTCCTTGGTCACCAGTAAATACTACTCCAGGAATTACTTGTAAGTATTGTGCTAGATCAGGTTCACCTCCAATGGTAGGTATCATCTCCATGTCTTGCTTGGTGATTTTAATAGCAGCAGCTTTTACTTCTGTTTTCATTTCAGCCCTTTCAGCAGAAATTCTTACTTCATTTAATTTTACACTTGATTCTGAAATCTCAAGATTTTGAGTAAGTACTTTTCCTGCTTTTAATGTAATATCTACTGCTGAGGTGTCATAGCCGATATATGTAACCATCATTGTGTAGTTTCCAGGTGCTACTTTTGTGATATTATACATTCCGTTAATATCAGTAGGAGCGCCAATAGTTGTTCCTTTTAAAAATACATTGCAGAACATGATAGGTTCACCACTACTTTTGTCGTATACAAATCCTCTTATGTTTCCATTTTGAGAAAATGCAGTTGTTGTTAAAAGTAATATTGATAATAGGAAAAGAAGTTTGCGCATTTTATAAAAATTAGTCCGCAAATATAACTAAATAAAGGTATGAATATTATGTGTGTAGAATTTTGAAAATCAATTCTTTTAAAAGCCCTTCATGAGTAGTGTTTTTATTGTTTACTCCTTTGCTTTTTAGGTCGTAATCCTTGAGGTATTCAAAAATATAGAATAGTTGACGCTTGCTGTAGTTTTGTGCTGCAGTTTGATATTGTCCAACAAAAAAAGGATTTACTTTAAGAACGCTTGCTGCAAATTTGGGGCTTTTATCTTCTAAAAAATGATAAACCATTATTTTTTGAAAATAAGAGAATAAAGCGCTCATTACGGGTACTATGTTGTGGTTTTTTGGGTTAGCTGCAAAATGATTAATTATTCTATTTGCTTTTACAACTTGCTTTTTCCCTAGAGCATTTTGCAATTCAAAAACATTATAATCCTTGCTAATCCCAATGTGATATTCAATCAGTTTAGTAGTAATTTGTTCTTCCTTTTTTACTACCAGCATAAGTTTGTCTAATTCATTGGTAATCTTGGATAAATCAGCACCAATATATTCTGCCAACACTGCTGTTGCGCTATTGTCAATCTTAAATCTATTTTCAGTTACATAGGTATTTATCCAAGCAGGGATTTTGTTGTCGTATAATTTTTTACTTTCAAAAACTACACATTTTTTTGCTAGCGTTTTTCCAAACTTCTTGCGTTTGTCAACTGATTTTCCTTTGTAGCAAATTACCAAAAGGGTAGAGGGTTGCACATTATCTAAGTAGCTATCCAACAAATCAATATCTTTTAAATGTTGCGCTTCCCTAATGATAACAACTCTTTTTTCTGATCCAAAAGGAAACTGCTTGGCTTCAGCAATTATCTGTGCTGTTTCAATATCTTTTCCATAAAGGATTACTTGGTTGAATTCTTGCTCTTCAGCTGAGAGTACATTTTTAGAAAATAAATCAGCTAATTTATCAATATAATAAGGCTCATCTCCCATCAAAAAATAGACGGGTTGCAAATCTTTATTTGCTATTGATGATATGATTTCTTTATAATTCACTTATTTTGTGGATATGAATATGCCTCAATTAAATTTGCCAAATGCAGCCCTCAAAACTAAATTAGTTGAAGGGACTACACAAGTTTTTGATGCAGTAAGAAAAAAATATTTGGTTTTAACTCCTGAAGAGTGGGTGCGCCAACACTTTATTCATTATTTATATAAGGAAAAAAAATACCCTTTGGGCTTGATGGGAGTAGAGCAGATGGTAAAATATAATGGTATGCAAACTAGGGCTGATATTGTGCTTTATAATGCTGATGGAAAACCAAATGTAATTGTTGAATGCAAAGCGCCAAAGGTGAAGATTACACAAGATGCTTTTAATCAGATTGCAAAATATAATTTCAAATTAAAGGTCAATTTTTTAGTAGTAACCAATGGTATGCAGCATTTCTGTTGCGCTATGGATTATGAAAATAACAAGATTACTTTTTTGGAGGAGGTTCCTGCTTATTAACTCTTCTTATTTCAGAAAACATTCCAAAAGCAATTAATGACATTGAAGTTATCCCTAGGTATGAACCGCTATTATTTTGCCAGCTTAAATCAGAATAATCCAATGTTATTAAATGAATAATTATTAATGATAAAGCAAATAAGGCTAATATGAGTCTGAATTTATTGTTCATTATCTTTTTCTTTATTCTGATATAAGGTAAAATATAAAATAATTACCAAAACAATTCCTATTCCTATACTTTCTATAGAAAATCCTGTTAAATTCCCGAATGGTATTACGATAGAAGTAAAAATATTATTCATCATTTTTATTGATTCCCAAATAGATAAAAATAAATCCTAAAATGGTTATAAGGCTTGTCATAGCAAATACAATAATATCGAATCTTCCACCGCTAAAGTTGAAAAACCAGCTAATCATTAAACCAAAAACAGCTATAGTTGAGCCTCCTACTAATTCGCGTTTCCATGCTAGATAATTAAGTGCAAAAAGTAAAAGCCAAGGAAAGGCATTTGAAGAATTTTTAATTATTCCAATTAAACCTCCTCCATAACTCTCAGATCCAGAAACCAAAGCAAATACAAAAACAATAGTTGTGATTGCTAATAATAATGTGCGTGCAATTTTTCTGAGCATTTTCATTTGTCAAATATAAGATTTTCAACATAATTTTTTGCCTTTAAATTCTTTATTAAATTATGTTTCATAAAAAATGTAGAGTGCGGAATCCTCTACTGACACTCAGTTACGCAACAGAAAGAGTGCGGTACATTTATTTGGGAGTCAGTTACGCAACAGAAAGAGTGCGAAATCTTCTACAGGCAGTCAGATATAGTTTTGTAAGAGTCAGATACGAAAGGTAAAGAGTGTGAAATCATCTGCAAGCAGTCATTTACACAAAAGAATGACAAGTAGTAAAAGATAATTCAATAATCATTTCGTGCAATTTTTCTGAGCATTAGCACCAATAAGGGTAGTATCCACAATACATTAATCCTGCTCCAATCAATACAGCTATAATAAGCCATACTTTTGATTCGCTATTTTTATAGCGCTCCATTTTTTGGACTACAAAACTAGGAAATGCAATACGAACCACTCCTTTTATAACTGACATCCAACCGATAAAGGTTACAAAACCCAATATATCCAAAGTCCAAATATTGTGCAAGATGATGACTGGTAAGCCAATAAATAAAGATAACATTCCTGTAAACATTACATGGGTTTCATCCTTAGATGCTGTTATCATTGCTTCCATCCCCTTTTTGCTAATAAGTAGTGCTCCAGAAAATAAAAAGAAGAAATAGCCATAAAATTTGAGAAAGAAAATACTTGCTTCCATAATGATTTAGTTTAATTTCTGTAAAGATAATAAAATATTTATATCTAGTAATTAAAAGTTTTTGTAATTAATGTATCTACATTAAATGTAATTACATATATTTGCGTCATCAAATTATTGATTATGAAAATAGAAGAAGAAATACAGCAAGGGAGTTTTCAATCCGAACAACAAAGGTTGTTAATCAACATAGTGTATACGGGTAATCAGTTTACTTTATCCAATAACAGAATGCTGAAACAATTTTCAATTACAACTCAACAGTTTAATGTGTTGAGAATTTTGAGAGGCCAGAAAGGAAACCCAATTTCAGTAAAGGATATACACGGTAGGATGTTGGATAGCACCTCCAATGTGTCACGCCTAGTGGATAAGCTGTTGGCGAAAGGGCTTATTGAACGCATTATTTGTCCTAAGGATAGAAGAAGAGTAGAATTGACAATTACAAATAAAGGACTTGATTTGTTGGGGAAAATTGATGAATGTTTTGATGGGTTGAAAGTGGAAATGAAAAATGCAATAACAGAGGAGGAGGCTAAAATAGCAAGCCGTATCCTTGATAAATTTAGAATTATTAACCAAATTTAATTATATTATGAAAAACAAAATTTTTATGGGAGTTCGTATTTTATTCGGACTCATGATGGTAAACTCAGGACTAAACAAATTTTTAGGCTATATGCCAATGCCTGAAATGGCAGAAGCAGCAGGGAATTTAATGGGTGCTTTTGCAGCAAGCGTTTATATGTTTCCTTTAGTTGCTGTGGTTGAGCTATTGGCTGGGGGTTTAATTATTACCAAAAAGTACAATGCTTTAGGAGCTGTGTTGATGATGCCTGTAACAGTAAATATTTTTTTGATACATACTGTTTTGGATCCAGCAGGATTTGTAATGGGTTTAATCCTATTGTTAATCAATACTTGGATTCTAATAGAAAATAAAGATAAGTTTTCAGGCTTAATTGATTAATAGTCTCATTTAATTTAAAAAATCCCACTCAATTGAGTGGGATTTTTTTATGCAAAATTCTAAGCATTAGCTTGTTAGTATTCCTTATTTTCGCGCCCTCAAAAAAATATAGATTATGAAATCAGCATTTAAGTTTATTACCCCAAGCAATGGAAGTATAAAAGATGATATGTTATCAGGTTTAACTGTCGCTTTAGCCTTAGTTCCTGAAGCAGTAGCTTTTGCATTTGTAGCGGGAATATCACCTATTATTGGTTTGTATGGTGCATTTATGATGGGATTAGTTACTGCTATTTTTGGTGGTAGGCCAGGGATGATTTCAGGAGCTACAGGAGCTTTAGCAGTTGTGATGGTACATTTAATTAGAGAAGGAAATGCAATGGGGCCTGATGGAGCAATGATGGGACTTCAATTTCTTTTTGCAACTTTAATCCTTGCAGGAATATTTCAAGTTTTAGCAGGAGTATTAAAAATGGGGAAATTTGTAAGAATGATTCCTCATTCAGTAATGATGGGGTTTGTAAATGGTTTGGCAATTGTAATCTTTACCTCTCAATTAGGAATGTTCCAATCAGGAGGAGAGTGGCTTGAAGGTGGGGCAATGTTTACCATGTTAGGTTTAGTTGCTTTAACTATGGGGATTATGATTGTTTTACCAAAAATCACTAAAAAAGTTCCTGATGCCTTAGCTGCTATTATTGTGGTTTCTCTAATTGTTATATTTGGAGATATTGATACTCAAACCGTAAAATCGTTTATTATAGCTGGGGGAGGAGAAGGGATAAAAGCAGGACTACCAACCTTTAATGTACCTATTATATCATTGAATTTAGAAACTTTAGGTTTTATTACTCCTTATGCATTAATCTTGGCGGCAATTGGTTTAATAGAATCCTTAATGACTCTTAATTTGATTGATGAGCTAACAGAGACTCATGGTAATGGAAATAAAGAATGTATTGCTCAAGGTGGGGCTAATATTTTGAATGGTTTCTTTGGAGGAATGGGAGGTTGTGCTATGATTGGTCAATCAATTATCAATATCAAATCAGGAGGTAGAGGAAGGCTTTCAGGAATAACTGCTGCATTGGCTTTATTGGCTTTTATCTTGTTTACTTCTACTTATATTGAAATGATTCCTATTGCTGCTTTAGTTGGGGTTATGTTCATGGTAGTGATTGGAACTTTTGCTTGGAATACATTCAAAATTTGGAATAAAGTACCTCTTTCTGATGTGTTGGTGATTGCTTTGGTTACTATATTAACTGTAGTTTTTGATTTAGCAATTGCAGTCATTTCAGGAGTAATTGTCTCAGCATTAGTTTTTGCTTGGGAAAATGCCTTAATGATTAGAGCAAGAAAGCATACGGATGAGCATGGAATAAAACATTACGAATTATTTGGTCCTGTATTTTTTGGGTCTATAGAGTTATTCAACTCAAAGTTTGATGTAAAGAATGACCCTAAAGAAGTTGTAGTTGATTTTGCAGAAAGTAGGGTGGTGGATCAATCAGCTATTGAGGCTTTAAATAAATTAGCAGAGCGTTATCAAAAAAATGGTAAGACGATACATTTGAGACACCTTTCAGCTGATTGTGTGAAGCTGATTAAAAGGGCAGAAAAAATCTGTGATGTGAATGTATTAGAGGATCCTGATTATTTTGTTGCTATTGATAATTATAGACAGGCTTTAGCAAAAATATAAACATAAAAAGCCTACTGAAAAGTAGGTTTTTTATTTATTCTTTAATAATTTTTGTTCTACTATATTCACTTTCTAAAATGTAAACTCCATTTGAAAGTAAGGATAAATCAATGCTATTGCCTTTGCCTTGTTTGATTAAAGTTCCTACTACATTGAATAGTTTGTATTCAATATTTTCTGAAAAATAAACTAAACTATTTGTAGGGTTAGGGAAAATTTGAAATTCAGTTTTATTATCATCAATACCTAAAGGTGGAATTGTACTTGGTTTTATTAATTTAACTTGCTCAGCATTGTAAATTTCTCTTTGTCCTCTTACGCTTACATATCCAGCATCATTCCCCTCCATATATTTTACTACAGCAGCAACTAAAGAAATTTGTTTTTCATCAAAAGTACTGGGCAAAGTATATTTGAATGTATATTGAAAATTTCCTCCAGCACTTACAATATGTGGAATAAGGTTGTCAACACCAAAGGCACCTCCTGTTGAGTAATCCCTAAGTACATTCCTGTGGATGAAGCCTGAAACAGTATTACCTGCTCCAAAATAAGGATGGCCAGGGGTATTGTTGTAAGCATTTGATTGGTTGTAATTTGAAGTAGTTCCTGTTACACTATCTTCAATTATCATTAATGAAATGCGAGCATCTCCAGCAGAATTGTCGGTATAATTTACAATTACAGATGCAGTTATTGTTCTGGAAATTGAGTCCCAAGTATGATTAATTGTAATATCTACTGGGGTAAAATCGGAAAGCTGACTTGTTATTAATGAGTCCCAGTTTCCTCTACCTTCAGATTCTTTATCGTAATTATAAGTTGAGGAAAAATCTTTCCTATCAATTAAAGCTTTCGGAAAAGAAGTTGCACAAAATGCTGATCTTAGTGAATCAGAAAACTCCATTCCATCTCCATGATGAAGTGCAATTGGAATGAGATTGCTTCCGTGTTGTGCAATCATATTATTCATAATAACAGCACCATCAATGCAGTAGCCGCACCATGTTCCTGTCCACTTTTCCATTAGTACTTTTTTGTTAGCACTATTATTTTCAATACCTGTAATGTATTCAATTAAAGTGTCATTATAGTCCGTTTCGTCAGTTTGACCGTTTACATTACTTACCCATACTTTTAATTCAAATTGATCTGCTGGAGATGTAATGTCAATTTGTATAGGATGTGACCAAATAGATTGGTCAGAATTCTTGATGTTAGAGGCGATTGACCAACTGCAGGAGCTTCCTGTAGAAATGAAACTACTTGATCCGTCATATCCATTACTAGGAACTCCAGCTGTTAAAATGACTCCATTGTTATCTAAAACAGAATAACTACCCCCGTTCCATCCGTCTCCATAAGAGTCATGCCAATTAAATGTGTAATTTCCTGCTGGCAAACAAATAGGAACATGGTAAATATTGTTGTTCGCATAATTTGATCCTTGAGCAACTATATTCCCATTTGTGTCAGTAATATCCCAAGATATTTCACGAGCATAATCCTTTGTCTTTATGGTTACCTTAAAATCTCCTGTCCATACTGTGTCTGTTTCAATAATAGTTGTTGTTTGTGCTGCACCTCCATTAAGACTGTAATTGATGTCATAATTACTTAGGTTAGCATTTCCTTCATTTCGTACAGTTCCTTTTAGTGTGTAGCTGCCAATAGGTAAATGATTGTCAATTTTTATTCCAATTAATGAGGCATCATTTATAATAGGGGTATTCCATGTAAACCTGTGTACTTCAAATAAAGCAGGGTTATGGCTTGGGTTACTAGGAATGTAGTTTGGGCTTCCACTAATTTCAGTTCCTACTGTTCCATTTGAATTTTCACAACCTATAGTTGCATTAATCATTGGAAAAAATATGGATGATGAGTCAATATCTCTATGATTTATAATCACTTCAAAGTCTCCACAACTTTCATATAATTTAAGGCTAACAGTTATGTCATCTGATAAATTTGATGCGCCAAGATAATTTAAACTATTCCAGCTAATTGTATGAATTCTGTTGGGTTTTGTTCCATAGGTTCGTCTTGAAATAATAGTAGATGTTGTGAAATTATCCCATAGTGCATAAATAGCATTGTTGGGTCCGTTAATTTTAGGGATATTTGTGTTTGTTCCTATGGAGTTTCCAGAAGAATTATCAAAGGTGATATAGCCACTATGCGCTATTTTATATCCTGTAACAGATTGTCCGTAAAAACCCCAAGAAAATGGGAGGTCATACCAAGTAGATAAATTATTTGTAGGATAAAGAATGTCATTCTCATATGCCCCTGATAGATATTCGTCATCATCCCCAATATAGGAACTGACAGAATAGTTTTGGGCACTTACAGAGTAAGAAAAGACCATACTTAGTACAAAAAATAAAAATCTATTCATATAGGAAATTGATTAATGGGTCAAATATAGTAATAATCAATGACTTATAGTTCGTATTTTTTTACCTTATATAATTGAAATAAAAAAGCCTACTGAAAAGTAGGCTTTTAAATGATTATATTTTTAGCTGTTAAGCGTTCTGTTTTCTTATTAAATTAAGAGCGGATCCTGCTTTAAACCAATCGATTTGAGCTTGGTTGTAAGTGTGGTTCAACATAATAGTATTAGTTGTTCCATCAGTATGAACCACTTCTAAAGTTAATTGTTTTCCTTCAGCAAATCCATTTAAATCTGTAAAGTTGAAGGTATCATCTTCTTTTATTAAGTCATAGTCGGATTCGTTAGCAAAAGTAAGTCCTAACATACCTTGTTTTTTAAGGTTTGTTTCGTGTATACGAGCAAATGATTTTACAATAACAGCCATTACTCCAAGGTGTCTTGGTTCCATAGCAGCATGTTCTCTTGATGAACCTTCTCCGTAATTATGATCTCCAACAACAATAGATGTAACTCCTGCAGCTTTGTATCCTCTTGCTACATTTGGTACTTCATCTGTTTTTCCATCTATCTGACTTACTACTGCATTAGTATTTCCTCCAAAAGCATTTACAGCACCAATCAAACAGTTGTTCGAAATATTATCCAAATGACCTCTGTATCTTAACCATGGTCCTGCCATAGAGATGTGGTCAGTAGTACATTTTCCTTCTGCTTTTATCAATAGTTTTGCTCTCATAATATTTTCTCCATTCCAAGGATTGAAAGGAGTCAATAATTGTAACCTGTTAGATTCAGGACTTACAACAACTTCAATTCCACTACCATCTTCTGCAGGTGCTTGGTATCCGTTATCTTCTACATCAAATCCGTTTGGAGGAAGTTCCTGTCCTGTTGGTTCTGCTAATTTAACTTTTTCACCATTTTTATTTGTAAGCGTGTCAGTTACAGGGTTAAAATCTAATCTTCCTGAAATTGCTATAGCTGCAACCATTTCAGGTGATCCTACAAAAGCATGAGTATTTGGGTTTCCATCAGCACGCTTTGCAAAGTTTCTGTTGAAAGAATGAACGATAGAGTTTTTTTCTTTTTTCTCAGCTCCTTCTCTGTCCCATTGTCCGATACATGGTCCGCATGCATTTGTAAAAATTCTAGTAGACTCAAATTTATTAAAGGTGTCAATTAACCCATCTCTTTCAGCTGTAAATCTCACTTGTTCTGATCCTGGATTAATCCCTAGAATTGCTTTTGGTTGTAATCCTTTATTTACAGCATCTTCTACAATAGAAGCTGCTCTTGTTAAATCTTCATAAGAAGAGTTAGTACAGGATCCGATTAATGCCCATTCAATATCCATAGGCCATTCATTTTTAACTGCTTTATCGTGCATCTCTGCAACTGGAGTTGCTAAATCAGGAGTAAAAGGTCCATTTAAATGAGGAGTTAATTCATCTAAATTTATCTCAATTACTTGATCAAAATATTGTTCTGGATTTGCATAAACTTCAGCATCTCCTGTTAAGTGTTCTTTTATTTCATTTGCTGCATCAGCTACATCATCTCTATCGGTTGCTCTTAAATATCTTTCAATACTTTCGTCATAACCAAATGTTGAGGTTGTTGCTCCTATTTCAGCACCCATATTACAAATAGTTCCTTTCCCTGTTGCCGATAATGAAATTGCTCCTTCTCCAAAATATTCAACAATTGCTCCTGTACCACCTTTAGCAGATACAATTCCAGCAACTTTTAATATTACATCTTTTGGTGCAGTCCATCCGTTAAGATTTCCTGTAAGTTTTACTCCAATTAATTTTGGGAATTTTAGTTCCCAAGGCATTCCAGCCATTACATCAACAGCATCAGCACCACCGACACCAATTGCTACCATTCCTAACCCACCAGCATTTACTGTATGTGAATCGGTTCCAATCATCATTCCTCCAGGGAAAGCATAATTTTCTAAAACTACTTGATGGATAATTCCTGCTCCTGGTTTCCAGAATCCAATTCCGTATTTATTACAAACAGAACTTAGAAAGTTAAATACTTCATTGTTTTGGTTTATTCCTTCTTGTAAATCTTTACTTGCACCTAATTTAGCTTGAATTAAATGATCGGCATGTGCTGTAGATGGTACAGCAACTTTATCTTTTCCTGCTTGCATAAACTGTAAAAGTGCCATTTGTGCAGTTGCATCTTGCATAGCTACTCTGTCTGGTGCAAAATCTACATAATCTTCTCCTCTTGTAAATGCAGTTTCTGCATTTCCATCCCAAAGGTGAGTGTAAAGAATCTTTTCAGATAGTGTTAAAGGTTTGTTTGTTGCTTTTCTTGCAGCTTCAACTGCTGAAGGATACTTTTTGTACACCTTTCTAATCATATCAATATCAAATGCCATACTGTGTTTGTTGGTTTTAATTAGGGTTGCAAATATAATAATTTGCATTTCATTTCTCTTGAAAATTAGGCAATAAAAAAGCCGAACGGTTAGGTTCGGCTTTTAAACATTTGTGTGATTTTACTTATTCAGCAATAACGCTATAGGCTACAGTTGCGCTAACAGTTCTGTGTAATCTTACTTCAGCTTCATATTTTCCTATTTCTTTTACTTTAGGTAATTTTACGAAACTAGCATCAATAGTATGACCTAATGCTGCTAAAGCATCTGTAAATTGTGATGTTTTAACTGAGCCAAATAATTTAGTTCCACCATCAGCAACTTTTGCAGTTAATACAATTTCTAATTTAGGTAATGCTTCTGCAATTTTGTTAGCAGCTGCAATTTCAGTTTCTTCTTTTTTAGCTTGTTGTTTTAAATTTTCATTTAAAACTTTTACAGCAGATTCAGTAGCTAAAACACCTAGTCCTTTAGGAATAAGAAAGTTTCTTCCGTACCCATTTTTTACTGAGACGATTTCATTTTTGAAACCTAATTTCTCAACATTTTCTTTTAATATAATATCCATGTTTCCTTAAGTTTTATGATTATTTTAAATTATCAGCAACATATGGTAATAGAGCGATTTGTCTTGCTCTTTTTACAGCTGTAGCTAATCTTCTTTGGAATTTCAATGAGTTACCAGTAATTCTTCTTGGTAAAATTTTTCCTTGCTCATTTAAAAAACGCATTAAAAATTCAGGATCTTTATAGTCAATATAATCTATTCCCATTTTTTTGAAACGGCAATATTTATTTTGTTGTCTTAATTCAATATCTACTGGAGATAGGTATTTGATGTCTGTTTTATTTCCCATGATTATTCAGCTTTTGCGTTAGTACTTAATTTCTTCTTTCTTCTATCAGCATAAGCTAAAGCAAATTTTTCTAATTTAACAGTTTGCCATCTGATAACACGCTCGTCTCTTTTGAATTCAACTTCAAAGTCGTTAATCATTTGTCCGTCAGCTTGGAACTCAATTAGGTAATAGAAACCAGTTTTTTTCTTTTGGATTGTGTACTTTAATTTCTTCAATCCCCAATTTTCTTCATTGGTAATTTTTCCTTTGTTGCTCTTGATGTGGTCAACAAATTTCTTTACTGTTTCCTTTACCTGATCTTCAGATAAAACGGGATTCATAATGAAAACAGTTTCGTAAGTAGTCATCTTTTTTTGTTTTAGTTAATAATTTTTACGGGCGGCAAATTTAGTAAAAACATTCAATTTCACATAATTAGATGCATTTTTAATTTGATGAAATATTTATGCCCTATTTTATAAGAAATGTTAGTTTTGTGTTTCGTATTTTAAAAATTGATTAATGAGTGATTTTATTGTATCTGCTAGGAAGTATAGGCCATCAACTTTTGATGCTGTTGTAGGGCAATCCTCAATTACTTCTACTTTAAAAAATGCAATTAAAAGTAATCAGTTAGCACAATCATTTCTTTTTTGTGGTCCAAGAGGGGTGGGTAAAACCTCTTGTGCGCGTATTTTAGCTAAGACAATTAACTGTGAAAATATTACAGAAAATGTAGAGGCTTGCAATACTTGCGTGAGTTGTAAGTCTTTTAATGAAAATGCTTCTTTCAATGTTCACGAGTTAGATGCTGCTTCTAATAATTCAGTTGACGATATTAGAAAGTTAGTTGATCAGGTTAGGTTTGCACCTCAAGTTGGTGATTATAATATTTATATTATTGATGAGGTTCATATGTTATCTGCCCAGGCATTTAATGCTTTTCTTAAAACTTTAGAAGAACCACCAAAACATGCTAAGTTTATTTTAGCTACTACTGAAAAACATAAAATCATCCCTACTATTTTGTCAAGATGTCAAATTTTTGATTTTAAAAGAGTAGGTATTAATGATATTTCTAATCATTTAGCTTTTGTTGCTAAAAGTGAAGGGATTACAGCTGAGCAGGAAGCTTTGCATTTAATTGCTCAGAAATCAGATGGTGCTATGCGTGATTCTTTATCATTGTTTGATAGATTAGCAAGTTTTTCTGACAAGCAATTGACTTACCAAGGAGTAATTGAGCATTTGAATATTTTAGATTATGACTACTATTTTAAAGTTACTGATGCACTTTTAATAAATGACATTAAGTCTTTATTAAATTTATTTAATGAGATTTTGGATAATGGTTTTGACGGACATCATTTTATCAATGGCTTGGCTGAACATTTAAGAGATATATTGGTTGCAAAAGATGAAAGTACACTTAAATTACTAGAAAAAGGAGATGCTTTACAGGATAGATATTTGGAACAGTCAAAAGCATGTGAGTTAAGTTTCTTGATTCCTGCCTTGAATTTATGTAATGAGTGTGATGTGCAATATAAAACATCAAACAATAAACGACTATTAGTTGAGTTGTCGTTAATGCGAATTTCATCAATAGGACATCAAATGACTGAAAAAAAAAGCCCTAAAAGTTTTGTAGTCACCTTAAATGATGAAAAAAAGCATGTTTCTGTTGAAAAAGTGCCTGAAATTGCTCAAAAAACAGAAAAAACAACTGAAAACACTGAAGTTTCAACATTTAAGAATATTGAGGAAAAAGAAATTGTTGCGCCAAAATCAACTCCAAGAATTTCATTGTCTGGAAAAAAGAAATCAAAAACAATTTCAATAACAGCAGCATTTCAGGATATAAATAAAGTAAATGAAGAAGATCAGGAAATAGATACTTCAAAACTTAGAAAAACTGATTTTCCAGCTTCAGCAATGCTTAAAACCTGGAAAGAAGTAATTGTATTTGTAAAGCAAAAAGGAAAATCCAACTTAGGAATTACCTTGGGCGTTTTCCCTCCTAAATTAAAGGAGAATTATGTGATAGAGCTTCCTTTAAGTAATAGCTCTCAAGTGGAAATGATGATGGAAGAGAAATATATGGTGTTGGAGTTTCTTAGAAATAAATTGGAGAATGATTATATTGAAATAACAACTACAATTATTGAGGGAGAAAAAAGTAATATCCCTTATACTAATAAAGATAAATTTGCCAAAATGATGGAAGAGAATCCTCATTTGGAAACATTAAGAATGAAACTGGGACTTGACCCTGATTATTAATAGATAAAAAAAAATGAATATGAAACCAAAACAAATCTTAACAATTGTGCTAATAGTAGCTGCAGGAATCTATTTCGCAATAAACGCAAAAGAACAAATGAATAAAATTGAAAATAATTATGAAACGGCAGCAAATGATCCGTTAAATGCCAGAATTTATACTTTGGATAATGGTCTTAAAGTATATTTAACTGCTTATGCTGATGCTCCAAGAGTTCAGACAAATATTGCAGTTCGTGCTGGAAGTAAAAATGATCCAGTAGATGCAACAGGTTTAGCGCATTATTTAGAGCATATGCTATTTAAAGGTACTGATGTTTATGGTTCTTTAGATTTTGAAAAAGAAGCTCCAATGTTAGATAAGATTGAAGCCCTTTATGAAGAGTATCGTTCTTATGATATGGCAGATACTGAAAATAGAGATAGAATTTGGAGACAAATAGATTCTATTTCAGGTGAAGCGGCAAAACTAGCTATTGCTAATGAGTATGATAAAATGGTAAGTGGATTAGGTGCAAAAGGAACTAATGCTTATACCTCAAATGAAAAAACAGTTTATATTAATGATATTCCTTCTAATCAAATTGAGAAATGGTTAAAGTTAGAGGCTGAGCGTTTTCGTTATCCTGTTTTTAGATTATTCCATACTGAGTTAGAGGCAGTATATGAAGAAAAAAATATAAGCTTAGATAATGACGGGCGTAAAATGTTTGAAGCATTATTTGATGGTTTATTCCCAACGCACCAATATGGACAACAAACTACAATTGGAACGGTTGAACATTTAAAAAATCCTTCTTTAACAGAAATTAGAAAGTATTTTAACAAATATTATGTTCCAAATAATATGGCAATTTGCCTTTCAGGTGATTTTGATTATGATAAAACAATCAACCTTATTAATAAGTATTGGGGAAGTTTTGAAAGAAAAGAAGACCCTACTTTTGAGGTGAGACAAGAAACGCCAATTGCTGAGCCAGTTTATGCTGAAGTGTACGGTCCTGAAGCTGAAAGATTATACATTGGTTTCCGTTTTGATGGTGCAAATTCTGAGGATGCAAAAATGCTTACTATGATGGATATGGTACTTTCAAATTCTGCAGCAGGACTTATTGACTTGAACTTAAACCAAGCACAAGAATTGATTGGAGGAGGATGTTTCCCTTATGTATTAGAGGACTATTCTATGCACGGATTTTATGGGAGCCCAAAACAAGGACAAACTTTGGAAGAAGTAAAAGACTTATTGTTAGCTCAAATTGAGGAAGTAAAAGCAGGAAACTTTCCTGATTGGTTAGTTGAAGCAATTATTTCTGATTTGAAAGTTAACCAAATTAAGAAGTTAGAAAGTAATAGTGGTAGAGCAAATGAATTTGTTGATGCCTTTACTTTAGGAATTTCTTGGGAAGATCATCAGAATGAAATGGCTGAGTTGGAGAAAGTAACTAAGCAAGATATTGTTGAATTTGCAAATGCTAAGTATGCTGATAATTTTGTGGTGGTTTATAAAAGAACTGGTGAAGATAAATCAGTAATTAAAGTAACAAAACCTGCTATTACTCCAGTATCTGTTAATCGTGAAGATCAATCTCCATTTTTAGTTAATTTATTAGCTGAGGAAGTTGCTGATGTTGAGCCAGTTTTCTTGAATTTTGAAGAAGATATTACTAAATCAAGCATTGGTGATGTTTCTTTAATTTATAAAGAAAATACTGAAAATGAAAGATTCAAACTGAACTATATTTTAGATATGGGGAAAGACCATGACAATAGATTAAAACTAGCAGTTGACTATTTAAAATATTTAGGTACTGCTGATATGACTCCTGCACAAAAAGAAGAAGAATTTTACAAATTAGGTTGTGAGCTAAATGTAAGTTGTAGTGCCGATAAGATTCAAGTTACTTTAAGTGGATTAGCTGATAATTTTGATGAGTCGGTAGCACTTTTTGAAAGAATACTTTCAGGTGCAGTTGCTGATGAAGAGGCGCTTGTTGATTTGAAAATGAGTGTATTAAAAAAGAGAGGGGATGCTAAATTAAACAAGCAAGTAATCCTTTGGAGGGCTATGGGGAATTATGCTAAATATGGAGCAAACTCATCATTTATGAATATTTTATCTGAAGAAGAATTAAATAATGTTACTTCTGCTGAATTGTTGGATTTGATTCATAACTTAACTTCTTACGAGCATAGAATTTTATATTACGGACCAGATGAAATGGTAGCTGTTGAAGATAAGTTAACTGCTTTACATGTTAATAATACAGCACTTAAAGCTATTCCTGCTAAAAAAGAATTTATTGAAAATGCAATGGACAAGCCTTTAGTTTATGTTGTTGATTATGATATGAAGCAAGCTGAGGTGATGATGCTAGCAAAAGGAAATAAATTGAATATGGATGAGTATGCAATCATCAAATATCATAACGAATATTTTGGTGGAGGTATGAGTTCTATTGTTTTCCAAGAAATGAGAGAGTCTAAGGCTTTGGCTTATTCAGTTTATAGTACTTATACAGTACCTGCTGATGCTGATGATTCTCATTATTTAATGAGTTATATTGGTACACAATCTGATAAATTATCAGATGCTATGGTGGGAATGACTGAGCTGTTAAATATGATGCCTGAGGCAGAAGCAAATATGAATAATGCTAAAGAAGGAATTGAGCAAAAAATAAGAACAGAAAGGTTAACAAAATCTAAAGTGCTTTCAGAATATGAAAAAGCTCAGAAATTAGGAATTGATTATGATATCAGAAAAGATGTTTATGAGGGGGTACAGTCTTTTGATATGAGTAGTTTAAGAGAATTTCATAATTCTCATATTGCTAATGGTACAAGGGTTGTTATGGTTTTAGGTTCTAAAGATGATTTGGACTTAGAAGTGTTAAAGCAATATGGTGAAATAAAACACTTAACTTTAGAGGATGTATTTGGTTACTAATTTTTAAGTTTGCAACCTTTTAAAAATTTAGAAAAAATAGAAGAATGAGTAATCAGATTTCAAAGATAATATATACAAAAACGGATGAGGCGCCAATGTTGGCTACTCATTCCTTATTACCAATTGTTAATGCTTTTACAGCTAAGGCTGGAGTAAATGTTGAAACAAAAGATATTTCATTAGCTGCAAGAGTGCTTTCAGCTTTTCCAGAATATTTGCAAGAAGAACAAAGGGTAAATGATGCTTTAGCTGAATTAGGTGGCCTAGTAAAAAAGCCAGAAGCAAACATTATTAAATTGCCTAATATCTCTGCTTCAGTTCCGCAATTGATTGCAGTAATTGAGGAGTTGCAAGGAAAAGGTTATGCCATTCCTTCCTATCCTGATGCACCTGAAAATGGAAAGGATGAGGATGTAAAATCACGATATGATAAGATTAAGGGTTCGGCTGTAAATCCTGTTTTGCGTGAAGGTAATTCTGATAGAAGAGCGCCAAAGGCGGTAAAGAATTATGCAAAAGTAAATCCTCATTCTATGGGGGCTTGGTCAGCAGATTCTAAATCGCATGTAGCTACTATGCAATCAGGTGATTTCTTTCATAATGAACAATCAGTATGTGTTGAAAATGCTACTGATGTAAAAATAGAATTGTTTGCTACTGATGGTACTTCAACTGTTTTAAAAGAGAAAACATCCTTATTGGCTAAAGAAATTATTGACTCATCCGTGATGAGCAAGAAAGATTTACTTTCCTTTTTAGAGCATGAAATTAATGAGGCAAAAGAAAGTGGAATTTTACTTTCCTTGCACATGAAAGCAACTATGATGAAGGTTTCTGATCCTATTATTTTTGCTCATGTTGTGCGTGTTTTCTTTAAGGATTTAGTTGCAAAGCATGAGGATACTTTTAATGAGTTAGGAGTGGATTTTAAAAATGGATTTGGAGATTTAATTTCTAAATTACAAAACACATCATCAGAAAAAAGAGCTGAGATTGAAGGAGATATTGCTTTGGCATTTGAAAATAATGCAAATTTAGCAATGGTAGATTCTGATAAAGGAATTACTAATTTACATGTTCCATCTGATGTAATTATTGACGCTTCTATGCCAGCTATGATTCGTACTTCTGGGCAAATGTGGAATAGTAATAATGAAACAGAAGATACTAAGGCAATTATTCCTGATAGTTCGTATGCAAGTATTTACAGTGCTACTATTGATTTCTGTAAAGTAAATGGTGCTTTTGATCCTACAACTATGGGTACTGTTCCTAATGTAGGTTTGATGGCTCAAAAAGCTGAAGAATATGGTTCGCATGACAAAACTTTTGAAATTCAAAAATCAGGAGTTGTAAAAGTTACAGATGCCAATGGTACTGTACTTATGGAACATGCTGTAGAAGAAGGTGATATTTGGAGAATGTGCCAAACAAAAGATGAACCGATTAAGGATTGGGTGAAGCTTGCCGTAAATAGAGCAAAGGCTACTGAATGGCCAGCAATTTTCTGGTTGAATGAAGATAGAACACATGATGCTGAGGTTATTAAAAAAGTAAATTCTTACTTAAAGGATTATGATACTGCAGGATTAGATATTCAAATTTTAGATCCTTATGCTGCTTGTCAGTTTACACTTAAGCGTGTAAAAAATGGTGAGAATACTATTTCAGTTACTGGGAATGTATTAAGGGATTACTTAACAGATTTATTCCCGATTTTAGAATTGGGTACTTCTGCAAAAATGCTTTCTATCGTTCCGTTAATGAATGGTGGAGGTTTATTTGAGACAGGTGCTGGAGGTTCTGCTCCAAAGCATGTTCAGCAATTCACAAAAGAAGGACATTTAAGATGGGATTCATTGGGTGAGTTTATGGCAATTGTTGTTTCATTAGAGCATTTGGCTGAGGTGAATGATAATCCTAAAGCAAAAATATTAGCTGATACTTTGGATACTGCAATTGAAAGTTTGTTAAAGAATGGAAAATCGCCAATGCGTAAGGTAGGGCAGTTGGATAACAGAGGTTCTCACTTTTATTTAGCAATGTATTGGGCTAAGGAATTGGCAACTCAAACTGCTGATGCTGATTTAAAAGCAATATTTGAAAAAGTAGCTGCTGACATGGAAGCTAATGAAAATGAGATTGTAATCCAATTAAATGCTGCACAAGGAAAACTAGAGGATGTGAGAGGGTATTATTTACCTGATGAAGAAACTACTTTTGCAGCTATGCGACCAAGTACTACCTTAAATACTATTGTAGATAATATATAGATTACTAATAAAGTCATACTGAACTTGATTAACTATGTTGAACCTAAAGGTTTCAGTATCTGTATTGCATATATTAAGATTCTGAATTAAATTCAGAATGACATGAAAGATAAAAAGCCGAGCATTTGCTCGGCTTTTCTTTTACCCACCCCTTTACCCCTCCCAAGAGGGGGTTTGAGAAAATGCGAATAATTCTCCTCCATGGAGGAGTTAGAGGTGGGTTAATTAAAATATTTTTTGTAATATTGGAAAAGGCAAAATGGGGTAGCCGAAAACCAAATAGAGTAGGTGGTTATATAATTATAAAATGAAGAAAATTTTTACAAGTTTAATGGTGTTGCTTTTTACTACAAGCATCTTTGCTCAAGATATTTTATTAAAAGATTCTGTTATACTTTAGATGCAAATGCTTTAAGAGATCTAGCGGATATAGCACGGGAACATAGTAAAAACGAGCAATGGGTAACACCTACAACTGTTACTTACGGTGATTTTGACAGTTATGATAAATATATAGACAGGCCTTTTGCAATTACTGAGCAAAATATAGATGATACAAGAGCCGAAGGTCAAGAGTATGAACAAAGAAGAATAGCGGTTCTTATATTAGGATCTCTTTTAATCTCAGTTTTTCTTTTTTATGTCATCCGCATAAATAAAAAATAGTTTCCAAATCAAGTTTGAAATGACTACTTTAGTCGAAATACTAAAATCTAACTACTAATATCTGTCTTTGCAAAAAACTCCTTCTTAAAATTAATGAGGTATAATTTTTTGCTTGCTCTAGTCATGGCAGTGTAAAGCCATCTTAGGTAGGATTTGTCTAACATGTCCTCAGTAAAATAACCTAAATCTACAAATACATTTTTCCATTGCCCTCCTTGTGATTTATGGCAAGTAATGGCGTAAGCAAATTTTATCTGCAAGGCATTGAAAAACTCATCTTCCTTTATCTTCTTGTTTATTTCTTTTTGTCCTTTGTAGTCCAAGCCAACCTCTTTGTATAGTTGTTGATATTGCTCATAAGTTATGGCTGGGCTTTGGCTAGTTAGGGTGTCTAAAAGTAGTATTACATCCAATTCTTTTTCATCAGGATAATCTACCATTTTTACGATTGCTTTTGCAAAACGGAAACCATAGCGTTCAATCGTTTCTTTTATTTTAACAACCTCTACAATATCACCATTGGCAATAAATCCTGCTTTGCTACTATCATCAAGCCAAAAATAATTGTTACGCACCACCATAAGCATATCTCCAGTTGATATTTCATTTTCTTGCCATCTTATTTTGGCTCTTATCTGCTGATTGTAAAGGTTGGCTCTTTTGTTGGATCGGCAAAGTACAGTGGTAGCATTTACTCTTTCATTGCTGTAAGCTGTTTCCAATGCGTCTTGCAAATCCTCCCCAGTATTTAGGCGAATAACTTCTGCATTAGTTGCTAGCTTAGGGTAGGAATAATCGTTAGTTGCAATTCTATTTCTCAGGTCAGTAGCATTCTCTAGTATTAGAGAATCTTCCTTTTGCCTTACCACTTGGGTAAGTTCCTTGCAGATGACTTGTTTGTTGTAATTGTCTTCTAATTTTTCTTCATCCAAAGCAGGACTCATATCCAAATGCACTGGAGGGAGTTGGGCAGTGTCACCAATTAAAATAAGTTTACAATCACTTCCTTGATAAACATATTCAACCAAATCATCTAGGAGGGAACGATTCCCAAATCCTTTGTCAGAATTTTCAGGAATCATTGAGGCTTCATCCACTATAAAAATAGTGTTACTATGTGTATTTTCTTTTAGCGTAATAAAGGTGTTTCCACTCTTATTGGTTCTTATCCAGTAAATCTTTTTGTGTATTGTACTTGCTGATTTTTTGGAGTATTTTCCTAAAACTTTGGCTGCTCTTCCTGTTGGTGCCATTAGTACAGAACGCTTTCCTAAAATGGGTAATGATTTAACCAATGTAGAAACTAAAGTAGTTTTTCCTGTTCCGGCATATCCTTTTAGCATAAAAATACTTCTGCTCCCAATGGTGCTTACAAAATCAGCAATATCAGTAATAAGCGTATCTTGTTCTGTTGTTGGGGTAAACGGAAAATGGAGTCTTAGTTTTTCTTGTAGTTTTTTACTTTTCACCTTAAAGTATATTTACTTCAGGTTCTATACTAATACCGTATTTTTCTTTTATTTTTTCTTCAATTTCCTTTGCTAAATTAAGGATTTCAGCTCCACTAGCATTTCCATAATTTACTAAAACTAAAGCTTGGTTTTTATGCACTCCTGCATCTGCTTTTTGGTAGCCTTTTAGTCCTGCATTGTCAATAAGCCATCCAGCAGCAACTTTGGTTTTGCTCTCTGAAATTGTATAACCTACCATTTCTGGAAATTCTTTTTTCAGCTCCTCAAATTGATTGGTTTCGATAATAGGATTTTTAAAGAAACTTCCGCTATTTCCTAATACTTTTGGGTCAGGTAATTTACGGCTTCTAATGTTGATTACTGCCTCAGCAATGCTTTTAGGATTGGCTTCTGTATTGTTGTTTTTTAACTCCTGCTCAATAGCGCCATAAGTTGTTTTATTAAGTGGTGTTTTACTTAAACGGAATTCAACTTTTGTAATAATGAATTGATTTTTCAGTTCTTCTTTGAAGGTAGAATTTCTGTAAGCGAACTTACAATCCTTATTGTTAAATATTTTTATTTTTTGTGTTGCAATTTCTAGTGCTGTTACTTTGTGTATAGTGTCTTTTACTTCTAGTCCGTAAGCTCCAATATTTTGTACAGGGCTAGCGCCAACTGTTCCTGGTATTAGGGCTAGGTTTTCTATTCCTGACAATTCTTGACTGACACTCCACATTACAAAGTTATGCCATACTACTCCAGCTCCAACTTCCACTAGTATATCATTGTCATTATCTTCTAATATGCAGATGCCTTCAATTTTATTGTGTAAAATTAATCCGTTATAGTCTTGGGTTAAAAGTATGTTGGAGCCACTGCCCAAAATGAAGAATTTTTCTTGTTGGTGCAGGTTGGTTTTAAGGATTTCTTTTAGGGATAAGATAGAATCAAATATTGCAAAATATTTTGCTTTTGCAGCTATACCAAAAGTATTGTAATTTTTTAGGGAGTAATTTTCTTGAATATTACTCATGATCCATTACAATTTCACTTATTTTCTGATTTGCACATTGTAGCGTTCTTGCTTTGTATTTTTTTATGATTGAATAATCATGTGTTGCAATAAGTATGGTTGTCCCTTTTGCATTTATTTCTTGCAATAATTCAATTATTTTATTTGACTTTTCAGGATCTAGATTTCCTGTTGGTTCATCAGCTAAAATAATTTCAGGGTTGTTAAGTAATGCTCTTGCAATAGCTGCTCTTTGTTGTTCTCCTCCTGATAGCGTGTAAGGCATTTTTTCTTTCACATTATTTAGGTGTACGCTTTCCAATACCTCATTTATTCGAGTGCTAATTTTAGTTTTATCTTTCCATCCTGTAGCTTTTAGTACAAAGGATAAATTGTCAAATACTGATCTGTCTGGTAATAATTGGAAATCTTGAAATACAATGCCTAGCTTTCTTCTTAGTGCTGGAATTTC
Organism: uncultured Flavobacteriales bacterium; assembly: GCA_943788405.1. Classification (GTDB taxonomy): domain Bacteria; phylum Bacteroidota; class Bacteroidia; order Flavobacteriales; family BACL11; genus UWMA-0277. The sequence goes on along the minus strand of CALSQD010000002.1, from coordinate 1,049,711 downwards.
TTTGGATTTAATTTTGTTAAGGTCAATATCGGCAAGTGAAATGTTTCCAGCACTTACTTTTAGTTCTCCATATAATGCTTTTAACAAGGAGCTTTTCCCACTTCCTGTTTCTCCAATTAAATATAGAAAATCGCCAGCATTTACTTTTAAGGTAATATTGCTGAACACTTGGTGGTCCATTTGGTGAATATCTACACCTTCTATGTTGATGATAGGCTTATTCATTTTCGCTATAATATTTATGAATTTTTCCGTAGGGAATTTTCTCTAATAAAGCCATTATTCCTTTTGCATCAGCTTCTAAATCATTCTTTTTTAACCCAGTTTCCTGCTGGCTAAGCCTGAAGTAGGCACGCAAAGTCATGCTTTTATCCCTAATTTGTACAAAGTCAGGGATAGTTTTTGTTCCTTTTATTTTTAAGATATATAACACTAAGATAGTTGCTTCTAGATTGATTTTAAGTGAATTAACGATTTAAGGGGGCGAATTGGGGACAAACAATTTTATTTTTAAATTTACTTGATTTTGCGTAATATACCTCTTTTACCATTATTTTTTATGCAAAGATAAAATTCTAAGACAACCACAAATATATAAACTTGATTTAATCAACAACAATTCTTCTACCATCTAACTCAATTAGCTATTAATTAAAACCAAATAAGCACGATACCTTAAATCATGAGGTGTAATGGGAGATCAGTATAAATATAAAACAAGATGCCTTTTTGTTTGGGTAAGGCTGCTATACCTAAAATATCTACTATTTTTAGCAGTTGTTTTTTTGCCTTCTTGTTCATAAATAGCATTAGGCGGTAAACTATCCAACTTCAATACAAAATCATCTACTAAAGCCCCATGATAACCCTCTTAAATTATCTTGAACCTATTTTTTTATTTTAAGATTATTTTCCCGGATTGTACTTTTTTATTTTCACCAATATAAATCTGATAGAAATAAATTCCTTTCGCTTCTTTTCTCAAATCTATTTTTGCTTTATTATTGTTTACTACTTCCAAATAAATAGTTTCTCCTACTAGATTAATAATTTCTATTTTTGAGATTTTGAATGGTAATTGGATAGAAAAAATACCATTATTTGGATTAGGGTAAATATCCAATTTTAAAATTGAATTTGGATTTTCATTTATCCCAGTATTAATCGTATAATTCCCTAGTGAATCCGTTTTTAATAGGAACATATCAAAATCTCCTGCACCTATGCTGTTAGTATAACCCGACATTACATATCCGTTATCGGATGTTTGTTGAACAGAATTGATAGCTTCTACTCCTGATCCTCCATAATTTTTTGTCCACAGTGTATCTCCATTTTCATTTGTTTTTACAATATATCCATTAAAATCACCATTGCCAAATGAGTTTGATTGCCCTACTAAAATACAGCCTCCATCATTTGTTGGCCAAAGTCCTGTTGCTATTCCCTTTAAATTCCCTCCATATGTCTGTGTCCAAAGAGAGTCTCCATTTGAATCCAATTTTATCAGAGACATATCCGATTGGGTGCTGGTACTATAACTATTGGTAGTGGCAGCAATAAAGTAGTTTCCCTGATTGTCCTGCCTTACAAAAGATCCTAAATCATCCTTTATCCCACCAAAATATTTTCTCCATTGTTCATTTCCTAAGCTATCTGTTTTTACAATAAATATGTCTTTGTGTCTTGTAGTATCGTAAAAATCGATATAAGTAAATCCAGCAATAATATATCCATTGTCATTTGTCTGTTGGGCTGAAAATCCATAACAAAATGCTGCTGAGGTTGGTTCACTAAAAGTTCTTTGCCACAATTTATTTCCTAGCGAATCTAATTTAAGTAAAAGCATGCCCGAACCTGTTACACTCTGAAAATTTCCAGCAACTATATAGCCACCATCTTCTACTTGTTCTATGTACCTCCCATGATTGGCCCATATGCCTTGGCTGTAATTTGTTTGCCACAAAGTATCTCCATTGAGGTCTGTTTTAGTAAATGTGATAGTAGGAGAGTTGCTGTTAATTAGGATGTATCCCTGATTGGTGGTGTTTGCAAATGTAGAAGGATATGGTTTGGTCCATTGTTCATTGCCCAAACTATCCACTTTAACCTGATTAGTTCCTCCGATAATATATCCTCTATCAGAAGTCTGTCTAACAGATTTTGCTTCTTCAAAAGCAATACTTCCATAGGCTCTCTCAAATGTATTTTGTGCCTCAGATGTTTGTATGCAACCTAAAATAATAAGAAAAATACATAAGTTAGTTTTCATCTTTCAATAATACAAAAAAAATCCCCACCAAATTGGTAGGAATTTATTGTTACATGGTGGAATTTTTCAATTACTATATTAGCAACTACCCATTCATAGTTACTAAAAACTCAGTATTGTCTTTTGTTTTCTGTAATCTATCTTTCATGAATTCAATCGCTTCAATAGGGTTCATGTCAGCTAAGTAATTTCTAAGCACCCAAATTCTTTGGATATGTTCTTTATCTAATAATAAATCCTCACGCCTAGTAGAAGAAGAAACTAAATCAACAGCAGGATAAATTCTTCTATTAGCAATTCTTCTGTCCAATTGAAGTTCCATATTCCCAGTACCTTTAAACTCTTCAAAGATAACCTCATCCATTTTACTTCCTGTTTCTGTAAGAGCAGTTGCTAAAATGGTTAATGAACCTCCTTTTTCAATTTTACGAGCAGCACCAAAGAAACGCTTTGGTTTGTGTAATGCATTTGCATCTACACCACCACTTAATATTTTCCCTGATGCAGGCTGTACAGTATTGTAGGCTCTTGCCAAACGCGTAATTGAATCCAATAGGATAACCACATCATGTCCGCATTCTACCATTCTTTTAGCTTTCTCCAATACAATGTCAGCCACCTTTACATGTCTGCTTGCAGGCTCATCAAAAGTAGAAGCAATCACTTCAGCATTTACACTTCTTTCCATATCGGTAACTTCTTCAGGTCTTTCATCAATCAAAAGAATAATCATGTAAACTTCTGGGTGATTATCAGCAATTGCATTTGCAATATCCTTTAAAAGTACCGTTTTACCAGTTTTAGGCTGTGCTACAATTAATCCTCTTTGTCCTTTACCAAGTGGCGTAAAAATATCCAACATTCTTGTAGAAACATTATTATGTCCGTTTCCTAAAAGGTTGAACTTTTCATAAGGGAAAAGTGGTGTTAAATGGTGGAAAGGAATTCTATCTCTAACAATTCCTGGGTCACGCCCATTAATGCTTTCTACTTGAATTAAAGGGAAATATTTCTCCCCCGTTTTTGGTGGGCGAACAGTTCCTTTAATAGTGTCACCTGTTTTTAAACCGAATAACTTAATTTGTGAATGCGAAACATAAACATCATCAGGAGATGATAAATAGTGGTAATCGCTTGAACGCATAAAACCGTATCCATCAGGCATAATTTCAATTACTCCTTCTGTATTGATTATACCATCAAAGTTATAATCGTATTTTGATGGGGGAGTATTGTTGTTATTTTGGTTTTTATTGTTGTTATGTTTTGATTTAGGGTGTGAGTTAGCTTGCCCTTCTCCTTTTTTAGGATGATTGTGAACCGGTTTTTTTGGTCCATTGTTATCATCATTTTTCTTTTGGTGGTTATGCACAGGTTTTTTAGGTGCATTTTGTCCATCTTTATTTTTCTGATGATTGTGAACAGGTTTTTTATGTTCTTTTTTCTCTTCAGTATTTTTTTGATGATTATGCACTGGTTTTTTAGGTGCGTTTCCTTCTTTTTTATTTTCTTGTTGCTGAGGTGCTTGCTTTTGTACTGGCTTTTTCTCAGTTCTAGGTCTTTGTTTTTTTTCAGGCGCAGGTTGTGGTTTTTCATTTTCTGCCTGATGATCTAAAATGGCATAAGCCAAGTCTTGTTTCTTTAGTTTCTCAAATTTTTTGAGGTTTAATTCTGTTGCAATTGCTTTTAAATCAGCAACTTTTTTTGCGTTTAATTCTTCTAATTTGTACATAAATATTTTTTAATATAATAATCTTAATTCGGTTGTAACTTTTGAATTTTCAAGATGTTTTGTAGGGGTGTTACTTTAGATAAGTTGTGCAATAATACAATTTTTTTAAGATATGGACAAATCCTACAATTTTATTAGTTTTGCAGCAAACTTTTATAACTATGATTCAAAGAGTACAATCTTTATTTTTCTTCTTTTCAGCTATCTGTTCTATCACTATAGTATATACTTTTCCTGTATTGCAAGATGATACAACAAGTTATTTACTAAAAGAACATTTTTCGGAAGCGCGTTTGTTTGTGTTCTTATCAGCAGCACTTTCCATATTTGCAATTTTTCAGTTTAAAAATAGAAATAGACAACAATTATTAGCTTCTATTGCTCGCCTTATGATAACTATTGCTTTTTTCTTAATTGTATTTTTACATAGGGAAGAGGAGGCTTTTGGAATAGGAATGATTCTTTTAATTGTGCCATTTGTTACACTAATAGCAGCAAATTTCTTTATTAAGAAAGATGAGAAGTTAGTAAAATCAGCTGATAGAATTCGCTAGCCTTTACTTCTAGGAAATTCAACTACTCGTAAATCTTTTATGTCTTTTCCTTCAATGGTAAAGCATAATATTGTTTTTACTTTATGAATTCCATAATCACCAATTGCGCCTGGGTTCATATGCAATAACTGGTTTTTTTTATCATAGATCACCTTTAGGATATGTGAATGTCCACAGATAAATAAGTCAGGATTGGCTTGTTCAATAATAGGTAGTATCTTCTTGTCATATCTTCCAGGGTATCCCCCAATATGCGTCATCATCACATTTACTTGCTCACATTTAAAATAAAGGTTTCCTTTAAATTCTGTTCGGATGGTTCTATCATCAATATTTCCATAAACAGCTTTAACTGGAGCGTATTTTTTTAAAGCATCTGTTACTTCTAATGATCCTATATCACCAGCATGCCAAATTTCATCTGCTTTTTCAAAATGTGGAAAAAAACGATCATCTAATGTATGATGAGTGTCAGAAAGCAATACGATATGCTTCATTTATTTTAAAAGGGTAACTAGTCCTGTGTAGATAAATGGTTTGTCTTTAAAATCAATTGCTAAAATAGAGTAGGAGTATACTCCATCTTGCACAAAGTTGCCATTAATTTTCCCGTCCCAAACTCCATTTTCTTCTTGGAATATAACTTCACCCCATCTATCAAAAATAGTAATAGTGTAATTTTTTGCACCATTAATATAAGGTTGGAAAGTATCATTATCACCATCATTGTTTGGTGTAAATGAATTAGGAATAAAAATTTGATATACAGGATTGATTATTAATGTAGCTGTTAAACTATCTACACAATTAAACTGGTTGTTTACTACATAAACAACCTCATATTTACCCGTGTCGGCATAGGTGTGCCAAAAGTTTAGCTCATTAGCAAGTATTGTCCCATCTCCTAAATTCCACTTAGTATTTTCAATGTTAACACTTTTATTGATGAATAAAATATTAGGATCATCAATATTTGCAGGCTGTGGGCTAAATGAGAAATCAGCAATAGGGGATGGGTTAATATTAATTATTTTTTCAATTGAGTTATGACAATTAGTAATATTATCAGTGTAGTTATAGCCTATAGTATATGCCCCGTTTTCCAGGTTTTCAACATCAAAGAAGTTTGTATTTTTACCATCAATAAAATAATTTCCTCCTGTGGGTGTTCCTTCATTAAGTGTGAAAGAAGGACTCCCTACACAAATATCAGCTAAAGTAATATCCAGAACAGGTAATTGATTTACAATTACATGAGCAGTGTCATTTGCACCGCTTGAACAGCCTTCATCATCAGTTATAGTTAATAAAATAATATCAGTAGTGAAATTAGGAGAAAGTTTTAGTTTATTGCCTTCAGGAACTAGTAAGCCAAGCGAATCAATAACATAAGGTTTTGCTACTGAATCGTGAATGGTTACTGTATAAAGGTTAGTTCTTGGGTTGATAATGTTGATACTTAATTCAGATGAATCATTTCGGCAAATTGGGCTTTCAGCACTGAAACTTAGGAATACCTCATTAGCTTGTCCAACTACAGCAATGCTATCAAAGCTACAGCCATTTATATCTGTTACTGTAAAGTTGTAGCTTCCCTCTGCTAAAGTAAAAGGGTTAAAGGTTCCAAAATCTTCAGTATATGGGGATGTTCCTCCTGTGATATTTAAGTAAATTTTACCATCATCACTATTAAAACAGTTCGCATCAATAATAGTAGCTGTTGCTCTTAGCGTATCTGGTTCAGTAATGGTAATAAAATTATTTTTCACACAATTATTAGCATCAGTTACGGAGTAGGAGTAAGAACCAGCACTTAAAGCTAGTGTATTTATACTATTCCAATTTTCAATATAAGGTGAAATTCCACCATTAATTTGCAAGAATGCTGTTCCATCATTTTCTTTAAAACAACTTACATGACTTAAGAGTTCATTTATTTGAATATCAGCTGGCTGAGTAATTATAGCATTTCCTTGTGCAGTACAATTATTGCTGTCAGTAATTATAAAAGGATGTGATCCTGCAGGAAGTGAGTTAGGGTTTACTGTTCCCCAATCCTGAATGTAGGGTGCACCAGCTCCTGCAGAAATAGTTAAAGTTGCTGAGCCATCAGAAAGTCCAAAGCAAGAAACCCTGAAAGTATCTACAATGATTTGCATAGCAGGAGGTTCAGTAATTGTAACTGATCCTTGTGCAAGACAGTTATTTGTATCTGTTACAATATAATTATGTATCCCTGCATTTAATCCATTAGGATTACTTAACCCCCAATCAATATTGTAAGCTAGCGTTCCTCCTGTAATTACTAATGTTGCAGTTCCATCAAAATATCCTCCACAGGTTGCATTAGTTGAACTTGCACTAACTAAAAGGGAGTCAGGTTCACTAATATTAATATTATTTGAATAAATACAACCATTGTTATCTGTAATAGTAAAAGGGTAATTTCCTGCAATTAAAGCAGCAGGGTTTGCAGTACCAAAATCTTCAATGTAAGGAACAGTTCCCCCACTAGTATTAAGTATTATATATCCATTACTTTCTCCTTTGCACTTTACATTTACAGTAAGTGGGTTAATTGCTAAAGCATTTGGTTCAGAAATGGTAAGTAGATCTGTATAGGAGCAATTATTTGTGTCTGTTATTGTGTAGCTGTAATTTCCAGCTACTAAGTTAATGATATCTTCAGAAGATTGTCCGTTACTCCATGAATAAGTGAAAGTAGATGAACTGCCAAGAACCGTTAAATCAATACTTCCCGTATTATTCCCATTACAATCAACATTAATTTGTGTTGTTGAAATACTTGGTGCACTTGGTTCGGTAATGCTTATGCTAATATTCTCGGTACAAGAGTTGTCATCACTTACTTGTACGGTATATTGTCCGGCTGAAAGATTATTTATATCCTGAGTAATTTCACTTGTTGTCCAAATATAACTGAAAGGTGAAGACCCTCCATTTACTGTCAAATCAATACTTCCATTACTACCTCCATTACAACTTATATTAGTTTGTGTGAAACTTAATATAGGAGATGGGGGTTCAGTAATTGTAACGCTTAGTGTAGCTGTACAACCTTTATTATCTGTAACAGTTAGCAGATATATTCCTCCTGAAAGATTACTTAAATCTTCAGTAATAGAACCATTATTCCAATTGTAAGAGTAAGGGGTTGTTCCTCCTGAAATAGTAGCATCTATACTCCCATCAGAGGCTAAGCAAGTACTTACATTTACTTGGGTAAAAGTTGCTGTAAGTAGGTTTGGCTCAGTAATAATAACGCTATCGGCATAAGTACATCCATTATTGTCTGTAATTTGATAGTTAGCAGTACCTGCTGATAGAGCAAAAGGATTGTTTGTCCCCCAATTTTGAGCATAGGTTGGTGTACCTCCATTTATAGTAAGAATTGCAGAGCCATCATTCCCTCCATTGCAACTCACATCTATTTTACTCTCAGCAACTAAAATAGGTGAAGGTTCTGTAAGAGTAACAGAAGAATTAAATACACACCCATTAGAATCTGTAATACTATAGTTATAAGTTCCTGCCCCTAATAATGATGGAGTAGAAAATGTATTCACGCCTCCGTTTAAAGTTTGATTATAGGGAGGGACATTAATATTGTAATCGGGTATTCCTCCATTAATAGTAAGAGAAATATTTCCGTCATTGAGTCCGTTACAACTTATGCCAGAAGTTGAGGTAGAAGTGCTAATTGCAATTGGCTCAGTAATTGTAATATAATCCGTTAAAGTACATCCATTTCCATCAGTAATATTTACAGAATAATTTCCTGCTGAAAGATTACTGATACTGTCATTTGTAAGAAAATTAGACCAAAGATAAGAAGCGGTAATACTTGCACTTTTAACCACTATAGAATAATCTTCAGTAGCGCCAAACCATGGTGGAGTATAAGAAGGTGCCCAGGTTCCTACATCACAAGAAGTAATAGGAGTTGTACTTCCTATACTTTGGTATTGAGAAACGATTCGCATTCGAGTAGGACCGTATGTGCCAGAAAATGGAACCGTAATAGGAATATTTGCAGAAACAGCTACTCCATTAGGAATATTTCCTACCTCTTCTCCTGGGTCGTTAAAATCACCATCAATATTCCAATCAATAAATATTTTTGCTCCTGAAGGATAGTTGTTAATATTTCCATTACAAACTCCTAAATTAACTGCTATTATATAAGAATTTCCTTCTGTAATGTCAGCAAACAGAGTAGTATAATCTTCATACTGATCGCATAGCCCGTTTGTATTATTTATGATGCTAAAACTATCTCCAATTAGTTGAACATTTTCGATATTAGAATAGGAATTAGAGCCAGGGTTAGAGGCGCAATAAACTAAATTAGAAATAGTTCCACTAGGGGTAGAAGACCCTTGAACTTGAATACTTGCTGTTCCATCATTAGCGCCATTACAACTTATATTTGTTGTGTTAATAGTTGCTGTAAATGCACCAGGCTGATAAACAGTAATGCTGTCAGAATATGTGCAATTATTATTGTCAATTATGGTGTACCCATAAGTTCCTGCGCCTAAATTAAGAGGGTTATTTCCGTTCCAGTTAGTAGTGTATGTAGGTGTTCCTCCACTTATTGTTAATGCGGCACTACCATCTGTTAGTCCATTACATGAAACATTTGTAGTGACAGCAGAAGCATAAGGAATGTCATTTACTATTATGTTTTGTGTTGCAGTATTACTACATCCACTTGCATCAGTATAAGTATAAGTAATTGTATTGCTACCAATTACATTAATGCTTGGCGTAAATATATTTGTGTTCACGCCTGTCCCTGTATAAACTCCACCAGCAGGAGTAGCAGTAGTTAGGTTTATTGGAGCATTATCACTACACACACTTGTGAGTGAGGGAAAACTCAGAATAGGAGTAGGGTTGATGTTAACTGTTAGAAAAGAAGTGTCATCAGGACAAGAAGCAGAAGAGCCTGGCACTATATATGCATAAGTACCGCTTATCCATGTGGCAGGATTGAAATTATTATTTCCTATCGAATTCCATGTAGAATTATACCAAGTCCCTCCTGGATCAGGATTCCCTGATAATTGATTTTCCATTATAAAAGAAGGGTCAGTATTACAGATGTTTAAGATATTATCATCTCCAGCATCACCTCCAAGAATACAACAGTCTGTTGTCCCATTTCCTCCTGTTTGAGAGAAATTTATATTACAAGCTGAATTAGAATAATTTGTAATTAGAAGAATGTAATAATCTCCAGTAGAAGCTCCCGTAATATTACATATTTCAGTTGAAACCCAACTATAACTACAGTCTTCAACATTAGCTGCTGTTAATTGATTACACATTGTGTTTGGGTTAGAGAAAGGCCCCCAGCAAATAAAGTCAATATCATTAGAAGGAGTGCTACTCATTGTAATCGTAATATTTCCTGGATTATCAATTTGCATATAATACCAAGCAGGGTTTGGTTGAGTTCCTAAACAATCATAAAAAGGGCCTGTAGGAGCAGAAGTATTGGTAGAAGCAGGAAAAGTGTAATTTGTTCCTGTACAAAAAGGTAGAGCACTTCCGCAAGTAGTCTGCCCTTTACTAATAAAAGCGCTAATGAAAATAATACATGTTAATAGCAGTTTATTTTTCATTATCTAATTAAGGTTATTGTTCCTTGATAAGCCCTTTCCTTTCCGTTAAAATCAATAATAACGATATTATAAGCATAATGTCCTGCAGTAGCATATTCAGTTCCATTATTTACTTTTCCGTCCCATGCTTCATAGGTTTTTTCTGTTATAAATACTGTTTCACCAAAACGATCATATATTCTTAAGTCATACTCTTTTACTCCATTTACTATAGGTAAGAAGTTATCGTTATCTAAATCATTATTTGGGGTAAATGCATTCGGAATATAAATTTTAAATGCTTGATCAATTATAATTGTATGGTAAGCGGTTATAGTACAGCCGCTATCAGTCATAACCTCAAGTGCAACAATAAAGGTTCCTGTATCACTATATGTATGATTAATTTTTTCAAAATTAGAAAGAGCAGTATTTCCATCACCAAAACTCCAAATTCCATCAACATGATTAATAGATTGGTCAATAAAATAAATTACAGGATTAGTAATGTTAGCAGGTTGTGGGTATGCTGTGATATTAGCTTCTGGCATAGGGTTGATGTTTACAGTAGCATTCCCGTTAATACTTTTTGCAATACACCCTTTACTATCGGTAGCTTTTGTCACTGAGTAAATTCCAGTTTCATTTGTACTGATTATATATTGATATCCGATATTGGAAATTAATTGCTTATTTATACCAACAGTATATTCTAAATTAAAAGTTGGTGTGCCAGAAGTAGTAGTGATAATAACATCAACCTCACTTCCATCATCACATACTGAACCACCTCCAGTTACCATAACTTCAGGCAAAGGATTGACAGTAATAGTGGCAGCATCAACTATTGGAGAAGTACAATTTATATCGCTTACAGAATTAACTGTGTAAACAGTTGTTGTGGTTGGGCTAACAGCAATTGAATCACTACTGTTAGACAAAGTAACAGGTAATGATGGAGGAGTGTTAGCAGTATAATTAACTGTCCATGGACTAGTACCTGCTGTAAAATTAAAATACAATTGTGCAACATCTTGCTCACAAATTTCTGTAGTACCACTAATATCAACCAAAGGTAATTCGTTTACAATCAAACTTGCACTATTGTTTAAAGTATTTACACATCCTTTTGCATCAGTAACTGATACTAAAGTATAATCAGTAGTAATAATAGGAGAAATAGGTTGAGTAGTTCCTGTTGTAACTATATTTCCAACTGCATCAACATTTGCTGTTGAGTTAGTAGCTCCTGCTAAGTAACTTAAATTGTAAGGAGAAGTCCCAGAAGTAACAGGGAAAAATAAAGCAGAAGTTTCCCCCACACAAATTGGGTTTGCACCACTTACAGTAATATCAAGTATAGGCGTAGGGTTAACTGTTATAGTTACTGGGGTTGTTGCATTTAAAGTGCTGACACAACCATTTGCATCTGTAACTTGTATCATATCATAAGTATTTACTCCAACAGCTGGATTTGGTGTTAGAGTATATGATTGTGTACCTGTATTGTTAAAGGTTAGAGGTGTTTGTGAAGGGCCATTAATTGTGTAATCTACACTAAAGTCAGCAGTACCTACAAGGAAGCCAAATTCTAAAATTGCTGGATCTCCAAAACAAATCTCAGGAGTTGAAGTTGTAAAAGTAACTACTGGATTAGGGTTTACTGTAACTATAACTGGGTTAGGAATTAAATTATTAGGAGAAGGTACTCCACTATTATCAGTTGCACTAATAATAGTTATTGTATTTATTCCATAGTTTAAGTTAGCTGTATCCAAAGGAATGTTTACTGAAATTGGAGCTACTTGTCCTACTGCACCAATTACCTCAGTATAGGTCACTCCATTATAAGTATAACTAACGGTAACAGGAGCTTCTCCTTGTGTTAATGTCATATTTACACTTGGTATTGTGCCGTAACAAACAACTGCAGTACCTGTATTAAAAGGGTCAATAACCGGGTAAGGGTCAACAGTGACAGGTACAGTTAATGCTGAAGTTGTTGTACAGCCATTTCCATCAATAATATTTGTAATAGAATAAGTTGTAATAGGGAAAACATTTGGTGTAGCAGCAACAGAGCCATTCATGTTCGGTGGGAGGATTGAAATTGAAGATGTACTTGAAGGAATATCATCATCTGCTAAGTTTATAGTAAATGGAGGGGTTCCAACAGCCATATCAACTATTAAGTTTATAGGATTCCCTTGAGAAACAGTAGGGATATTTGATGTAAATGTATTTACGACTGGTTCAGGGTTTATTGTTAAACTTACTGTTGTATTTGTGTTTGCACAAGGTGGTGTTCCAAAAACTGTATAAGAAAATTGGAATGTTCCAACCCCATAAGTGTTAGGGTCAATTGAAGGTGCTATAGCAGCTCCACCAGGAAGCCCTGCACACCAGATTCCACCAATATCCTCTCCGATAAGTAGATTGTGTAAATCATAAAGGTTTACAGGACTGTAGTTATTAATACAGATATCATTGTTGTCTGCTATTCCTGAAAAAGCAGGAGTGATTAAATTAATAGTTACATTAGCTATAGCATCAGGACATGGTGCTGCTGCTACAGTATATGTATATACTCCAGAAGGCATAGTCTGAGGGTCGTAATCAAAATTAGGATTATTAGGAAGTGGGTTCGGTAGGAATGGTACTACCCAATAACCAGTTAAATCTTGCCCACCACCCAACTCATTTTGTAAAGGATAAATACTAATATCATCCGAACAAATATTAAGTGCTGAACTTATTCCTGCATTAGGAGGGTTGCTTACATTTATTGTAATAGATGTATTAGGGAAGGATATGCAGCCGTTATTATCTGTTATAGAATTAATAGAATAGGTTGTAGTTGTGATAGGAGAGACTGAAATACAATTTCCAAAAATATCATTCCCATTCGCATCAACTGTTAGGGTTGAAGATGTTGTTCCATCAAATAAATCTATAGAAAAATTAGCAACACCTGTTAAAGCAAAATCTAAGCATGTATTTTGCCCTACGCAAATATTTGTATTTGTTGAGCTTATTGCTACTGTAGGTAGAGCGTTAATACTAATATTAACATCAGCACTTTCGTTAGGACAAGTACCACTAGGGTCAGTTACAGTGTATGTGTATGTTCCTAAAGGATCAACTGCAGGGTCGTAATTAAAAGTTGCTGTACCAGCAGGTGGAGTGGTAGTTCCAAATGCTCCAGACCAAACTCCATTAGGGTCTGGCGAACCTAGTAAAGTTGCTAAATCAACTGCTAATGCATTCTGGCAGTATACTTGATTCATAGTTGTTCCTGCATTTGGTGGGGCAACTAAACTAACCATTACAGTTGCCCAATCACTAGGGCATGGAGAGTTTGTTATATTGTAAGTGTAAATTCCTGAAGGATCTGTTTGAGGGTCAAAGTTTAGAGAAAGTCCATTCGTTATTGGTGCTCCACCAGGGGGTGTCCAATCTCCATAGTTATCAGCTGCACCTAAGTAAGTTGATAAATCGTAATTTGTGATGTCATTTGAACAAAAATCAACAGTTGCAATAGTTCCTGCATTTGGTACATTATTTACTACCACTGTAAGTGTAGGATCAGTTACTGAGGCAGGACATCCTGTAATGTCAGATAAATTAAGTATTGAATAAGTTGTATTTTGTGTAGGGTAAAAAGTAATTGGCCCTGCACCATTAGTTTGTAATCCGAATTGATCCACCTGATAATTTGCGTTAGTTTGTGGACCTGTTGCAGGAGTAATAACTAAATCTATATCATAAGGGGCACCTCCTATTAAGCTGAGGTTGAAAATAACTGGGTCCCCAACACAAATTAGTGTGTCACCGCTTAATGTTGCTGAGATAGGATTAGCATTAGGTAGTACTGTTACTGTGTCAATTGCAATACATTGAGGGTGTAATGAGTCGTAAGCTGTAACTTGAAATTGAGTAGTTACTGCAACTGTAGCTAATGGGTTTTGAGAGTTTGGATTATTTAATCCTGAAACCCCACCATTAGTAATGTTAAGCCAACTATAGTTGTAAGTTGCTGTAGCAGGACAAGTTACAGTTGTGCTATAATTTGAAGGAATACTTCCAGGAAACCCTTGTTGAGTAAGTTGGTTGTTTTGGCTATCATAAATTCGATACATACATTCGTCAGCAGCATTTCCAAGAGAAGTAAATAATGCATCAAGTTGATCTCCATCTGTTACTGGAATCAAATAACTAACAGAAGTTGCATTAGCCCCTGTAGTCATAGTATAATTACTATATAATGGACCATTAATATTTATATCTAAGTTATGATACTGTTGAGGTGAAGTTCCTAAGCTCCAGCCAGGTTGTGTTGCTCCTCCAGGAAGGTAATTCCATAGTTCTAAAGTGTAATTACAATTTGCAGTAATAGTTGCTTGGGCATCTAATGTGTCAGAGCCAGCACAAGCTGAAGAAATAGTTGAGGAAACAATACTAGGTTGGTCTACTGCAATAAATATGCTTGCTGTACATGTGTCATCTATCCAGTTGGAATACATTAAGTTATAAGTTGTTGTGTCGTAAGGAGTAACTGTAATAGTATCCAAAGCATATCCAAAAGGGATATTTCCTCCACTCCAAAGTGAAGTGTATCCAGCACAAGTAGCAATATTTACATTATCAATTCCCCAAAAGTCCCAAGTAGTTCCTGAAGAGTTTGTTTGCTGCCATCTGAATTGTGTAGTTGTAGTTTGTGCTGGCACTGGAATAGCAAAACAATGATTTTGCCAACCTGTATAAGGGAATCCTACAGGGTTAAAGTAATTAATTGTTGTCCATACACCCCCTGCAGTTTTGTATTGTAAATATACTCCTTCATTTGTTTGGTCAGGTCCATCACAGGTTCCCCCTTGTGTCTCCTGCCTAAAATCAAAGCAAATATTTCCTCCGCAAGAGGCATCAACAGGAACAGTTGTTGCTGTTCTAGGAATACTAGCACCATTACCAAACCATAAATGCACTCCACCTTGGGGGTTTGTTCCACAAGGACCACCTACAGTATATCCACTTGTAACGGATTGCCATAATCCGCTTAATGTACCTCCTGAAAAATCATCAGAAGAAGCCCCGCCAACTCCTACTTGTTGTAATAATATGCTTTCTCCACAGGCAATTGAATCACGCACAGCTACAATACTAGTGCTACATTGGGCTTTAGTAGTATTTGTATTAGTTAAAAATAAATAACTAAAAAGTAATAGAGATAGTGTTTTAAAAGTAAAAATTCTTTTCATTTATTTTATTTTTAAGTTTATAAGCTCAAATTTTGTAAGAGCAGATATTTTATTTACACCAGGCATATCTTCTAATTGTTCTGTAAATTTTGAAAATATGCGAAAAGGGTTATTCATGTTACATGCTCCTTCAGTAATTACTGAAGGTAGTATTGTAATTTGCTTACGATTTTCATTATTGCCTGTTTCACAATTTATACAATTTTCATCATACCATAATTGTTCAGTCCATTCAAGTGTTAAAGAGTTAGCATTTAAGTTACTAATTCTTAAAATTACAAATTCAGAATTAAATTGTTCAGTGTATTCGCAATTTTGATATTTATACTCAATCTTAACTGAATCGTTTTCAAAATAGGTTTCCCAATCAGCAGGGTTGGTAGCAGAAAGATTAATGGATATTAAGCTAGTAAAAGCTATGAATATAGCTAGTAAAATTTTTGACATATACTTGTTTTTAAAATGTAGCTACAAATATACGAAAAAAAGGATGAAATTCCTTTTGGATGTTTTCTAAACTTATGCGTTCAAAAAGGGAGAGTTTATTTCTTATAATTCTTTAATTGTGTTTTTCATAATCCAACCGCTATTTCCGTTCACAATTTCAACATTTATCCAATCGCCAATCTCATCAATTACTTGTACTTTACTTCCTGAATGTAGCGAAAATAAATCGGTGCTATTACTGGTTGGAGCACTATTTACTGTTACAGTTGAGGTAAAGATAATTCCTTCTTTTTGTGCAAAGTTCTGCTTGTATGAACTATATTCAATGAGTAGTGAAATTATTGTGAATGGATATAAAAAACTTAAAAGTAATTTGTTTTTTATGGATGTAAATTGATTTAACAATTGCAGAATAAAAATTAAGCCTATAGCAATTAGGGTAAGGATTTGCCAGGATTTTGTGCTGAATAATTGAGTTGTGCTATGCCACCATTTTTTGTAAAAAAGTTGAGGTAATGCTTCAATTCTATCCACTATTTTAAGCTTTGCTAAAGCTAAGTTTTGTAAAGTTTTTTCTTGTGAATTAAGTTGAAGACTTTTTTCGTAATGCCAAATAGCATTTGCCCAATCCTGCGTTTTGTAATAGCAGTTCCCTAAATTGTAATAAAGCTCTGCACTCTCTAATTCGTTTGTTAAAACGCTATCGTAAAGCGAAATAGCAATTGAATAATTTTCATTTGAATACTCAGTATTTGCTTGTTTGAAAAGTTGTTCTCCAGCTAAAATGTTAGTAGCAAAAAATACAGATAGTATGAAGGTTAATTTTCTCATTTTAGTGCAGTTTCTACTTCAATAATTATATTTTTTGCTTTATCAAGTACAGCATCCATTTGTGCATTTTTATTACTTGCAGGTGCATAGCGTGCAAATTCACATTCATCCAAAAGAGCAATAAATTTACTCTCAATTGTATTTTCAATTGCTGAGGATTTAAAATAACTGCTCACAGTGTCTTTTGATAAATCAGCTATTGCAACTTTAAATTTATCAGCAAAATAACCCCATATTGATTTTTCTATTTCTTCAAAAAAACCATCAAAATCATTTGAATTTATGCAAGTTTGAGCAGTTTTCAATCGTTTTAGTGCAATTTTATTTGCTTTTTTGTTTTTCCAATCACTACTATTTGTGTCTGTTTTCCCAACTATCTTATTGTAAATTCCTAAAATTAAAAGTAATAATATTGGTAAAAAGAATAGGATGTAAAAAAGTTTAGGGTGTATAAATCTTGCTGTAATTTTCTTCAGGTTACTTTCTATAAAAATATAATTAATATCTTTTTGTTCAGTTTTTATTTGTTGCTGACTTGTGCCTCCTGCTTCTTGCTCATTATTTTTACTAGCTAATATTTTTAGGGAGTGATTACTTGATTTCTTAGTTTCGTATTGTTTCTTTTTTGTATTGTAAACAACAAGGCTTGCTGAGGCAATTGTATAATCTCCTTTATATCTTGGTATCAATAGATATTCAAAAGTTTTGATGCTTCTTTTTCTTCCTCCTTCAAATATTCTGTCCGTAATTTTTGGGTCATACACTTCAAAGTCTTCAGGAAATTGGATTTCCAATGGCTCAATTAATTCTATGTTTCCTGTTCCAGTAATTGTAAGTTTGTAGTTGATAGCATCATTGGCGTTTATAGTGGTGTTATCTACTTCTGAGGATATTTTCATTGCACCAACAGCACCTTTAAAATTAGCAGGAGGGTTTGGTAAATCCGCTACTTTTATGCTAATAGGTTTGGAACTGATAAATTCTTCTTGAATATTATATCCCCCTCCAAAAAAGTTAGCAAATGGATCTCTGTTATTTCTTTTATTTTGAATACGGATACTGCATTTGAGTTCCATAGGGTCAATTATTAATTCTCCTGATTTTTGTGCTGTAAGTACTGACTTTTTAATTGTGGCAACATTGTAAGATATACCATCTACTACATCTCGTTTAAATCGGCTTGAGGCTTCTAAATCCTTTGCCCAAAATCCGTTTAAGGCTGGCAGTGAGGATAGTTCAGTATTGTGTAAGTCAACCCTAGTAAATAGTTTGTAGGTTACCAATATTTGCTCTCCAACAACTATATTCCTTTTGCTAGTTTCAACTTTAATAAAAAGATTATTGGTTAATGCTTTTTGTTGGGCTTTACTTTTCTCACTTCCTTTTACTACTTTTAGTTGGTAAGCTTTACTTTTTATTGTTTTTCCTTTAACGCTAATGCTTGCAGGGCTAATATTGTAGCTTCCTTCTTTTGTAGCTTTTAGGTAAAAAGAATAGGTAGTTGAACTCGTGTTCTGACTTTTCCCGTTTACAAAACTATAACTACTTTGTGTAGATGGGTTGGGACCACTTAATACTCTTAATTCTTTAAAGTTTGGGGATTTAAAATTATCTCCTTTTGTGTTGATGGTGTATTGTATAAGGATTTGTTCCCCAATTATTGCTGGGTTTTTGTCGGCAGCTACTTTTAGTTGCTGAGCATTTAATAATGCACTGCAAAACAAACATAATATGAGGGCTAACTTTTTCAATTTACCAATCCTTTAATACTTTAACTCTTTTTCCTTTCGCTTTCTTCTTTTGCAATTCTTCTTGCAAATCTTTTTCTTGTTGTTGTATTGCTTCTAGCATTTTTTCGGCAGCCTCCTTGCTCATTTCCTCTTTCTTTTCTTCTGGCTTACTTTCTTGTTCTTGCTCTTTTTGTTC
This sequence comes from uncultured Flavobacteriales bacterium, assembly GCA_943788405.1. Taxonomy (GTDB): domain Bacteria; phylum Bacteroidota; class Bacteroidia; order Flavobacteriales; family BACL11; genus UWMA-0277. The sequence goes on along the minus strand of CALSQD010000002.1, from coordinate 1,031,061 downwards.
TTGATTCTCTTGATTCTTTTCTTGTTCTTTGTTCTCTTTTTCTTCCTCTTTGTTTTCTCCTTCTTTATCTTCTTTTTGCTCGTCCTTATTTTCCTTGTCTTCTTCTTTATTTTCTTGCTCTTGTTGCTGTTTTTGTTGTGTGCTTAAGGCTAAATTATGCCTTGTGTCTTTGTCATTAGGGTTTATTCGTAAGGCACTTTTATATGCAGCAATAGCTTCTTTTAGCTTTTGTTCTTTTACTAATGAGTTTCCTAAATTATGATATACTTTTGCTAAATCATTTTCAGTTGGTGCATCATTAATTAAAGCATCAAATAGTGCAGATGATTCTTCATAGCGTTCTTGCTTGTAAACAGCATCCGCTAAATTAAAAGAAGCATTAAAATAATCTTGATCTTTTTCTAATGATTTTCGGTATTGCATTTCTGCTTCATTATAACTACTATCAGTATAGAGTTCATTCCCATCTCTCAAAAATGATTTCTTGTTTTGAGCAAAGGAGGAGATGCACATTAAAAAAGATAATATGAAGAGGGTATTTTTCATTAGTCTTTATAAAAGTTAATACGGTTACTCCATTTATTTTTTCTTCTAAGTAGGATTAAATCTAGCAGTAAAAGGAGTAGTGCTGCACCTAAAAATAATTGGAATCTATCTTTGTATTCAGTAAATACCATAGTACCAATTTCTTTCTTTTCCATTTTATTGATTTCTGCAAATAGGGTGGAAAGCCCTGCTTTGGAGTTGTTAGCACGCACATAAGTTCCTTTTCCTGCACTAGCAATTTGTTGTAATAAATTTTCATTCAATTTACTTACTACAGTATTTCCATCTCTATCTTTTCGGTAGCCAGTTTTATTTCCATATTTGTTGTAAATAGGAATTGGGCCTCCTTTGCTGAGTCCCATTCCTAGAGTGTGAACGAATATTCCTAGTTCATTAGCTTGCTCAGCACTTTCTATTGCTTTTTCATCATGACTTTCACCATCAGTAATAATAATGATAGCTTTATTTTGGGCATTCTCCATGTCAAAGGACTGTATACTCAAATCAATTGCTTTTGCAATTTCAGTTCCTTGTGTGGGTACTATATTGGTGTTTACGGTTGATAAAAATAATTTGGCTGCTGAATAATCAGTTGTGATGGGTAATTGAACATAAGCCTCTCCTGCAAAAACGATCAATCCAATTCTATCTCCTTCTAATTTGTCAATTAATCGGGAAATGGCTAGTTTAGCTCTTTCTAGTCGGTTAGGTTTTATGTCTTCAGCCATCATGGAATTGGAAAGGTCAATGGCTATCATTAAATCTACTCCCTCTCTTTTTACTTCCTCCATTTTTGTACCTACTTGTGGGTTGGCAATACCAATGATGAGTAAAATGAAAATAAGAATGGTTAGGATGTTTTTAATTCGCACTCTTTTTTTTGAGTAAGAATGCATCAATTCTTTTACTAATCTGTTATCTCCAAAAAGGGATAGAGCATTTTTTTTCCATTTGTTGTAGAATAGCAATGCTATAATTAAAACAGGAATCCCAAATAGGAAATTCAAATATTCGATATGTTCGTATCTTAACATTTAAGGAATCTGTTTTAAATAAGTAATTTGTAAAATAAACCCTAAAAATAAAAGGCCTAATGCCCACAGTGCAAAGGGTAAAAATTCTTCTGATTTTTTATGAAATTCAGTAACTTCTATTTTAGATTTTTCTAAAGCATCAATATCCTTGTATATTTCTTTTAAGGAGTTGTTATTGGTTGCTCTAAAATATTTTCCATCCGTTAGGGTAGCAATATCTTGTAAAGTTTTTTCGTCAATTTTAACCTCTACTTCTTGGTATTGTATGCCAAAAGGGGTTTGGAAAGGATAGGGTGCAAAGCCTTCAGTCCCTACACCAATTGTGTAAACACGGATGCCAAATTTTTGGGCAATTTCAGCTGCTGTTAATGGAGGAACCATTCCACTATTATTTACTCCATCCGTAAGTAAAATAATTACTTTGGAGATTGCTTCAGAATCTTTTAATCGGTTTACGGCTGTAGCTAATCCCATTCCTATTGCAGTTCCGTCATCTACCATTCCACTTTTTACATCCTTAAATAAATTGATGAGTACATTATGGTCAGTTGTTAGTGGGCATTGGGTAAAGCTTTCTCCAGCAAAAATAACCAATCCAACACGGTCGTTTATTCGCTTACTTATAAAGTCCATAGCTACATTTTTGGAGGCTTCTAATCGGTCAGGCTTTAGGTCCTGTGCCAACATACTTCCTGATATATCCATAGCCAATACAATGTCAATTCCTTCTGTGGTACTTTCCTCCCAGTTGGTGCTTGATTGTGGACGAGCAAAAGCAATAATTAACAATACGGCTGCACTTATTTTTAGTAAAAAAGGAATATGGCGTAATTGTTGTTTTAGGGTAGGTTTGGTATTTATACTTGCTGTTGCTGAAAACAATATAGCACTAGCATTACTTTTGTGTTTTAATCCGTACCATACTAGTAGTGCTAAGGGCAATGCCAATAGGTAGAAAAACTCGCTATTTACAAAAGTATAATTAGCCATTTTTTATTTCCTGTTGTTTGGTTTGGCTTACAAAATGTTTGGCAAGCTGCATACTTTCTTTGTTTTCATTAGCATCTGGTTTACTTTTGGCAAACTTGGCTAAATCAGCTCTTTGTAATAGAATAGTAATACTTGCTAATTGCTCGTTATTTACTTTGCTTTTTAGTTCGCTTAGTATTTCATCAGTTGCAAGTTCTAAAGCTATAAATTTGAACCTATCTTCTGTGTATCTTCTAATTATTTCTGATAGCTCGGTATGGTATTGTTTTATGTTTCCTGCTTGCCAAACTTGTTCCTCATTCAGTTTTGTTAATTGTTGTAAGGCTGTAACATCAGCTGGGATAACTACTTTTGGCTTTTCAATTTTAACAGATTCCTTTTTATTGAATACATACTTTTTAAGCAAGAAGATTATGATGGCTAATATAAGTATGCCAAGCAGCCAAGGCCAAATATCGCTCCAACCGATTGGTGCTTCCATTGGCTGTTTTATGTCCTTTAGTTGAGCGCCTTCTTCTAATGTTATAGTTTGTACATTTAACAAAAGTCCTTCCGTTTTACTAGTTGCTGAAAAAGCAATAGGAGGGATGTAATAACTTCCGCTATCCCAAGCAGTGATGATGAAGTTTTGTGAAATAAGGTTTTCACTTGTATCTAGTTTTCCTTCTTTTATGATTTCAACTCCTTCAACTAAAAATTCCTCATATGTAGGCCAAGCTTCAGTTGCACTTATTTCATTACTAATGCTAAAGTTGATTTGTTCTCCAATCAAAATGGAGTTGGTGTCCAAATTTGCTGTTTGTGCAAAAGAAAAATTACTGATTAATAAAAGGGCTAATAACTGTTTCATCTTCTGCTTCCTCTTGTTTTAAAAAAGTTAATTAGTGGTTTTACATAATCTGTTCCTGTGGTAATGTCAATTAAATCCACTCCACTAGCTGGGAATAGTTTGCGTAATTTATCGGTTGCTTGCAGCCTGTTTTTTGCAAAATTATCTCGTACTTTCTTGCTGGATGTATCAACAAATACTATTTCTTCTGTTTCAGCATCCTGCATAGGTACTAAGCCAATATTAGGTAGAGTATCTTCTCTTGTGTCGTGAATCCTTAATGCTACCAAATCATGCTTTTTGCTAGCTATTTTTAAGGGCCTTTCAAATTCTTTGCTCATAAAATCTGAGAGGATAAAACAGATACTTCTTTTTTTAATTACAGAATTAAAATACTTTAATGCACCAGCAATATCCGTTCCTTTTCCTGTAGGTTGAAAGGCTAATACTTCACGGATTATCCTAAGGATATGGCTTTTTCCTTTTTTAGGAGGAATGAATTGTTCTACTTTATCGGTAAAGAAAATGACTCCTACTTTATCGTTATTATTTATGGCTGAAAAAGCTAAAATAGCTGATAGCTCAGTGGCTAATTCTCGTTTAAATTGCTCCTGTGTTCCAAAATTCCCTGATGCTGATACATCTATTAAAAGCATTACAGTCATTTCTCGTTCTTCTTCAAAAACTTTTACAAATGGTGCATTGTAGCGGGCAGTTACATTCCAGTCAATTGAGCGCACATCATCTCCAGGTTGGTATTCTCGCACTTCCGAAAAGGCCATACCTTTTCCTTTAAAAGCCGTATGGTATTCTCCAGCAAAAATATGGTTGGAAAGCCCTTTGGTTTTTATTTCAATCTTACGAACTTTTTTTAAAAGTGCTGAGGTACTCATTAAGGAATCTCTACTGCATTTAATATTTCAGTAACAATATCTTCTGAAGTAATATTTTCTGCTTCTGCTTCATAGGTAAGTCCTATTCTGTGGCGTAATACATCATGGCATAATGCGCGTACATCCTCAGGAATTACATAGCCCCTACGCTTGATAAAAGCATAAGCTTTACTTGCAGCTGCTAGGTTTATACTTGCTCTTGGCGAACCTCCAAAGCTTATCATGTCCTTGTATTTTTCTAATCCATATTGTTCAGGGTAACGGGTAGCAAATACAATATCAATAATGTATTGTTCAATTTTTTCATCCATGTATACTTCCTTTACTAAGTCACGGGCACGAATAATTGCATCAGTTTTTAGCACGGCATTGGCAGTAGGGAAGGATTTTGCCAAGTTGTGGCGAATAATCATTTTTTCTTCATCCTTCTTTGGATAGTCAATTACTACTTTTAGCATAAACCTATCCACTTGTGCTTCTGGTAATGGGTATGTTCCTTCTTGTTCAACAGGGTTTTGAGTAGCCATTACAAGGAAAGGTTTGTCCAAAGGAAAAGACTCTCCACCAATAGTTACTTGTCTTTCCTGCATTGCTTCAAGTAATGCTGATTGTACTTTTGCAGGTGCACGGTTTATCTCATCTGCTAGAATAAAGTTAGCGAATATAGGTCCTTTTTTAATGGAGAAATTTTCATTTTTAGGGCTGTATATCTGTGTTCCGATAATATCGGCAGGTAATAAATCAGGAGTGAATTGTAAACGACTAAATCCTGCATCTATCGTTTTTGCAAGGGTAGATATTGCAAGTGTTTTTGCAAGCCCAGGCACTCCTTCTAATAATATATGACCGTTTGATAAAAGTGCAACTAAAAGGCGTTCGCTCATATGCTTTTGTCCAACAATTACTTTGTTGAGTTCAAGCATAAGCATGTCAATTATGGCGCTTTCCTTGTTTATCTTTTCGTTTAGTTCTTTTATGTCGTTTTGTAATGTTTCAGTCATTTTTTTAATTTTGGGATGCAAATTTAAGTTTTGTATTTTTATTTGCAAATGTGAACGCTAATTTTTTGAGATTATTTTATTAAGAATTAATCTTCCTTTAACTCATATCTAAAAACTATCTTTGCCCACATGCGTTTTTTCATTGAACTTTCTTACAAAGGCACAAATTACCATGGGTGGCAGGTGCAACCCAATGCTAATACAGTGCAGGCCGAAATAAACAAAGCCTTAAGTACTATACTTAATGTTAAGATTGAGGTGATGGGTGCTGGGCGTACGGATGCTGGGGTACATGCTAAGCAAATGTTTGCGCATTTTGATGTTGAGGTGGAATTTGATATTCCAAAAATCATTGTTAAATTGAATGGTTTTTTGCCTTCTGACATTGTTATACATGGTATTGCTGAAGTTAATGCGGATGCTAATTGTCGTTTTGATGCAATAAGTCGTACTTATCAGTATCATATTATTCATCAAAAAAATCCTTTTATTGAGCAAGCTTATTTTTTACATAAACCTTTGGATATTGAGGCTATGAATACGGCTTGTAAACATTTATTAGGGATGCAGGATTTTACTTCTTTCTCTAAAGTAAATACGCAAACATTTACTAATAATTGTGATATCAGTATGGCGCTTTGGAAGTGGCAAGGTAAAGAGCTTGTTTTTACAATAAAGGCTGATAGGTTTTTGCGTAATATGGTAAGGGCTATAGTTGGTACTTTGTTGGAGGTTGGTGTAGGTAAAATTTATCCTGATGATGTAAAACAAATTATCGCTAAAAAGGATAGGTGTAAGGCAGGTACTTCTGTGCCAGCACATGCCCTTTTTTTAGTTGAGGTGGAATATCCTAAAAATAGTATTGAATAAATGTCAGGAGCTAAAAATCAAACAAATAGCAAAACAGGTAGCGTAATTGATTTTATATTGCTTAAGCGTGTACTTGCTTTTGCAAAGCCTTATCGTTTACAGTTTACAGTGGCAGCAATTGCTGCTATTTCTCTTTCTTTTTTAGGGCCTTTACGCCCTATGCTTATTAATTATGCTATTGATAATTATATCATTATTCCTAATAAAGAAAAGCTTTTAGATATTACTATACTCTTGTTAGGGTTGCTTTTTTTGGAAGGTATTATTCAGTTCTTTTATATTTATCTTTCTACTTGGATAGGGCAGCATGTTATTCAGGACTTGCGTGCCAAAATTTTCAAGCATATTTTATCCCTTAAGATGAAGTATATCGATAATACACCTATTGGTACTTTGGTTACGCGTTCCGTTTCGGATATTGAAACCATTGCCGATATTTTCTCTCAAGGTTTATTGGTAATTATTGCTGAACTCCTTAAATTGGTGGTGGTTATTACTATGATGTTTTATACGGATTGGCGTTTGGCAATTATTGCCATGCTTACCATCCCTATTTTATTGGTGGCTACAGCTTGGTTCAAGCGCAATATAAAGGCTTCTTTTCAGGATGTTCGTGAGCAGGTTTCTCAGCTCAATACTTTTGTTCAGGAACATATTGTGGGGATGAATATTGTCCAGATTTTTAATAGGGAACAGGCGGAATACAAAAAGTTCAAAACCATTAATCAATCCCACCGTGATGCTCACTTGCGTTCTATTTTCTACTATGCAGTATTTTTTCCAATTGTTGAGGTGCTTTCGGCCATGTCAATTGGGTTAATTGTTTGGTATGGTGGGCAAGGAATTTTGGAAGGAAAAGACATAACGATTGGGGAGTTGATTGCATTCATTTTATTTGTCCATATGATGTTCCGTCCTATCAGGCAGTTAGCGGATAGGTTCAATATTTTACAAATGGGAATTGTAGGTTCTGAGCGTGTGTTTAAAGTATTGGATACGGATGAGAAAATTGCTGATGAAGGAACTGAAACGCTTGAAAACAGGAAGGGATCTATTGCTTTTAATGCTGTTGATTTTTGCTATAAGCAAGATGAGTGGGTGCTTAAAGGATTGTCTTTTGAAATTCAGGCAGGAAAATTACTGGCACTTGTTGGTAGGACAGGGGCAGGTAAAACTTCTATAATTTCTGTATTGAATCGTTTCTATGAAATCCAAAAAGGGGCCATTACTATTGATGGCATAAATATTGATTCCATTCAGTTGGAAAGTCTCCGAAAAAATATTGCTTTAGTGCAGCAGGAAGTATTCTTATTCTCGGATTCTATTTTGAATAACATCACTTTGTTTGATGAAAGTATTACAAGGGGGCAAGTTATTGCAGCTGCTAAGGAAATTGGGGTTCATGATTTTATTTCTTCTCTACCAAAATCTTACGATTATGTAGTGGGCGAAAGAGGGGTTACGCTTTCAGCAGGGCAAAGGCAGCTCATTGCTTTTTTAAGGGTTTATGTTCGTAATCCTAAAATCTTAATTCTGGATGAAGCTACTTCTTCTATTGATACTGCAACTGAGGAGTTATTGCAAAATGCTTTGGAAAAACTATCCAAAAACCGAACGACTATTGTTATTGCACATAGGCTTTCTACTATCGTAAATGCCGATAAGATTCTGCACCTAAAAGATGGTGCTGTATTGGAAGAAGGTACGCACCAACAACTCCTTGAAAGTGGAGGTGCCTATTCTGATATGTATCATTTACAGTCTGATGCGAATTTGGATGCATAAGATTGTTTCTGTTTACGAGTCTCTCTTGTTATGAATTTCTTTATTTTTGTGACTTATGAAAAATTTTCTAGTAGCCCTTTTTATTTTAGTAAGTGTAAATGTATTCTCACAAACAACTGATTGGGTTAAATCATTTGGAGGAGCTGATTCAGATAAAGGTATTTCTATTGGGTGTGATTCATTAGGTTTTATTTATTGTAGTGGTTTTTTTAATAATCAGGCTACTTTTGGAGGAATTACATTAACCAATAGTAATTTAAGTACTTCGGGAAACAATAAAGAAAATTTTGTTTTTAAAATGGATTCTTTAGGAAATGTATTGTGGGCAATAGCAGGAGGTAATCTGTCAGGAGGGTGTTGTGATGATAGAGCACTTGGGATGCATGTTACTCCTGGGGGAGATGTGTTTATAACAGGTACTTTTTGGTCATCTTATAATTTAGGCACTTTAAGTGTTACTCAAAATGCATGGGGAACAGCTTTGAATAATCATGATAATTCTTTATTAGCTAAGATTGATAAGGATGGAGTGCCTCAATGGGTGGTAGGTTTTGGAGCTGATAATACTTCTGGAGGTTGTCCATGGCCAATCTATGATGCTGATGATCATTCTTATGATGTAAAAGTAGATGTTGATGGTTTTATTTATGTAACTGGTTTCTTCTCTGGTTATAGTGCTGAATTTGATAATTTATCAATAGCAAATCCTGACTGGGATGTTACTTGTGAACCAATGGGATATATTGGTAAGTTAGATCAAAATGGAAACTGGCTTTGGGTAGATAAGTTTGATGGAATAAAAGACCAGAGAGGCTCAAGAGATAACAGGTTAGCAATTGATCAATTTTCCAATATTTATGTTGTCGGTGGATTTCAAAACACAGGTAATTATGGTCCATTTTCAATTACCTCTAATGGTGAATGGGATGCTTTTGTTTTTAAAATGGATAAAGATGGTAATTGGCTTTGGGCAGATAATGTAGGTAGTAATAAAACAGATAGAGCAAACTCTATTGCAGTTGATGTTTGTGGTGATGTTTACGTAACTGGAGAGTATAGAAATCCTATGGTTTTTCCTGGAGCTAATGCATCTAACGGAACAGATACGCTAAGTCATAAAAAAAAGCGAGATGTTTTTGTTGCTAAAATGAATAATCAAGGAGATTGGAAGTGGGCAAAAAGAGCAAGAAGCTCTGGTACAGATAAACCCTATCAAATGTCAGTTGATGTAAATAAACAAGTTTTTATTGGTGGTACTACAAAAGGAGAAATGACTTTTACAAATGGACTTACTATATCTCCTCAAATTGCTGGAGATACTTCTGCCTCTGCTTGGGTGGCTCAAATTGATGGTGCTTCTAGTAATGGAGATTGGGTATGGGCAAAAATGGGAGGAACTGATACGGATGATGATGATAGGACTGGTGATATTTGTCCTGATGGATTTGGCAATGTTTATGCAATTGGTTTTTATGAAGATTCAGCTGATTTTGATGGGACTATACTTAATTCACTTGGAAGAAAGGATATTTTTGTTTGGAAGATGAGCATGACTCCTGGAAGTTTTACGGTTAACAATACTTTTGATACAGTTTATTCTGAAATTATGGTATTTAACCCTGCAGATACAGGAACTTTTATTACTAATCATATTGTTTTAGATGGTTGTGATACATTGTTTACTGATTCAGTTGTTTATAAAAGATTAGGAGTGCAAATTAATTATAATATAAATAATCCAGGGACAGCTACTTTTAATATTAATGGAGTTGTGCAAGCAATGCCTTATACTCAGAATTATTGGGCTGGTGAAACTATTAGTATTGAAGCTGCACTTCAGCCAGGTTGGCTTTTTAGTCAGTGGAAAACATATGGAAACACTGTGTTACCTGCAGTTAGCTCAACCATAGCTTCTTTTGTAGCAAACATATCAGATTCTTGTGTGTTATATACATACCTCCAGCCTCCACTTTCTGCTTTTATTTCTGGAAGTGATACTATTTGTGATAATGCTAATAAGGAAGCTGAGGTTAAGATTTCTTTTGCTGGAGCTACTTCTCCTTATACATTTGTATATGCGATTGATGGGGAAAATCAGCCTTCAATTACTACTACATTAAATCCGTATATTATTCATACAAAAGAGGAAGGTAATTATACCTTAACTTCTTTTATTGAAGCAGCTACTATAGGTTGGGTTTCAGGGTCAGCTATGATTACAATTCAGCAATCACCAAATGCATTATTTACTACTGCAACTGATACTTTATCTATTTTATACCCTTCTGTTCAATTGACTGATGTTTCAATTGGAACTATAGTTGCTTGGAGTTGGGATTTTGGTGATAATTCAGTTAATGACTTTTCTAGAAATCCTTATCATACTTATAAAGATTCATTAGGTATTTATCAGTTGAGCTTAATTGTGCTAGATAATAAAGGGTGTAGTGATACTGTCTCAAAACAAATATGGGTTGCTGATGAATACTGGATGTATATTCCAAATAGTTTTACTCCTGATTATGATGGTATGAATGATGTGTTTTGTTTATCTTATAATGGAATAAGGGAATCAACTTTCCTATTTAATATCTATGATCGTTTTTCTAACTTAGTATATGCGTCAGAAAATATTTCAGAATTAGAATGCTTTTTAAATTCTAATGGTTGGGATGGAAAACATTATGAAACTGGTAATGACTTGCCAATGGGTACTTATGTTTATGAAGTTTATTTCCAAGATTTTGAAGGATGGAAGCATCTGGAGAGAGGCCACCTATTTATTATCAGATAAATTATGTAGTTTTATAGCAAAATTTTAAGCTATGAAATCATTTCTATTTTTCTTTTTACTTCCTTTCTTTACTTTTGCTCAATATCTTGGTCCTAGTACTACTCATGTACTTAGTAATGGTAATTCTGAAGGGTATCATAGGCCAAGAGTAGTAATGACAGCAAGCAATAGTCCTTTTGTTATTTGGAGTAAAACAGCAAGCCCTAAAGAAATTAAAGCAAGAAAATGGAATGGTACTGCTTTTGATAGCACTGTTAGTTTGGTTAATTCAACTTTAAAACCTGCAGGCTTTATAGGGCCTGAGATTGCTGCAAAAGGAGATACACTTTATCTGATTTTTGAATCATCATTGCATAATAATCATGTAATCTATATGAAGCACTCATTTGACGGAGGGCTTTCTTTTTCGGATACAATTAGAGTTTCAGATAATTCAAATACGCATAAATTTGCAATGCCTAATTTGACAGTTAGGGAAGATGGAAATCCTGTAATTTCCTACATGGAATGTTTACCTGGATGGACCCACTGGAAGCAAATGGTGAAAACCTCTTTTGATTTTGGTACAACTTTTAGTACAGCTGTTGATGTAAGTGATTTGGTCCCTGGAGAACCTTGTGATTGTTGTCAATCTACTCTAGTGTCAAGTGGAAATAATATATTTTTATTATTCAGAAATAATGATTTAAATGTAAGGAATTCCTATATCGCAAAATCAGATGATGATGGATTGACTTTTACTGCTGCTCAGGATTTGGATGATGTGAATTGGGTATTAAATGCTTGTCCAACATCTTCACCTGAGGGAGCAGTATTAGGTGATAGTATTATGGTGATTAGGCGTAATGGAGGTTCTGGGATTAATGAGCTGTATAAGTCCAATGTAAATATTGCTGATTTACAAAAAAGCTATTTTACACAAGTAGAATCATCAGGTAGTTTTTTGCAAGATCAGCCAAAAATAGTGAGTACTGAGAATTATGGAGGTGTTTTTGTAAGTGTATGGGAAGAAAATAGAAATGGAGTTAAAGAGTGCTTCTATAATGTAATGGCTAGTAATGGAGAAAGTTTATTCAATGGTGTAGCATCTGATACAGCTGTTTTTGGCCATAAGTTAAAGCCAGATATTACTTGTGGAGGCCCTTACAGTAATCTTAATTTTTCTGTTGTTTACTCAGCTTCTACCGAAAAGGAAGTTCATTTTATTTACGCACCTTTGGAGTGGTCTGGAGTTTCAGTAACTGAAACGCAATCACAAAATAAGAAGTTGTTGAAGTCAGTTGATTTACAAGGGAAAACTATAAATCCTGAAAGCAATAAACCTTTCCTAAATATCTATGAAGATGGAAGTGTGGAGCTTAAGGTGGTTGTGGAATAATTAATTCCTCTTCCAGAAATAAGGAGTAAACAAAATTGCAATTGTAAAGAGTTCTAGTCTTCCTAAAATCATCAAGAAAGAAAGTACCCATTTAGCGGCATCAGGTAAGTGAGCAAAACTAGCAGAAGGTCCTACACTCCCAATTCCAGGCCCTACATTACTAATAGCTGTAGCTGAAGCGCCAACTGCATCCTGAAAATCTAATCCAATAAAAGTTAAGGCTATACTTCCTGTTACAAATACAAAAAGGTAAAAGAAAACAAAAGCCAATAGATTATAGATAATCTTTGGTGATACTCCATTTCCATTTAATTGCACAGGAATAATTGCGTTAGGGTGTAATCTTCTTTTGAATTCTAAAATGGTGTTTTTAATAAGCAATCCAATTCTTACAATCTTAACACCTCCGGTAGTACTCCCTGCACTAGCACCACTAAACATTAAAAGGAAAAAAATGAAAGTTGCAAAAGCTCCCCATGCTGTAAAATCAGCAGTTGAATATCCAGTTCCAGTTATTATACTCATAATCTGAAATAAAGCATGTCGGAAACTAGTTTCGAAATTATTTTCAGATACTTGGTTTACTAAGGGAAAGATAATCAGTAAAAGGAATGGTATGGCGCATATAAACCATTTAAATTCATCATTCTCAATAAATTTTTTAAATTTTAATTTTGCACCAAAATAAATTAAAGTAAAGTTTATCCCTCCAATAAACATAAATAGGATAATTATATATTGAATTAGAGGAGAAGTGAAATGTCCTATGCTTGCTTGTTTAGTGGAAAAACCTCCTGTACTAACATTTGTTAATGCATGATTAATTGCATCAAAAAATGGCATGCCAGCAAGCCATAATAATACAGTTTCTAGTACAGTTAAGAAAATGTAAATTAGCCATAATCGTTTGGCAGTCTCCTTTATTCTTGGGTGTATTTTATCCTTTTTAGGTCCTGGTGCTTCTGATGCAAAAAGTTCCATTCCTCCAACACCAAGTAAAGGCAGAATAGCAATGGTAAGTACAATAATTCCCATACCTCCAATCCACTGTGTCATACTTCTCCAAAACAGTATGCTCTCTGGCATTTGTTCAATATTATTTAGGATAGAAGATCCTGTAGTGGTTAGCCCTGAAATAGTTTCAAAAAATGCATTGGTAGTACCATCAAAAGCGCCACTTAGCAAATAAGGAATGGCACTACAAATAATCATTCCTGTCCAGCCTAGTACAACAATTAAATAACCTTCTCTTTTCTTTACTTCATCACTCTTCTTTTTTCGAGTTAAGTATTTGGTGAGTAGTCCTGTTATTAGGGTAATAATGGTGGATTGTATGAAAACACCTTGCATTCCATCATCATAATAAAAGCTAAAAGGAATGGCAAGTGCCATTAGGAAACCAGTAATAATGATAAGTGTTCCTACTACATTTAAAACTACCGATTTGTTAATGAGTTTTTTGGCCATTATCTACTGAAAGAATTTTTCAATTTTATGAATAGCTTCATCATTAGTGAATACAATTGCTTTGTCGCCTTCAGCCATTTGGAATTCTCCAAAAGGAATAAACCCTTTGCCATCTCTTACTACTCCAGCAATATTTACCATTGGTGGTAAATTCAAATCTTTTAAAGGTTTGTTGGTTATTTTATTTCCTGACTTTACTGTAAATTCAATAACCTCAGCATCAAGATTTAAAGTTGCAATTGCATTTACTTCTCCTTTACGGATGTATTTTAAAATGTCATTTGCAGCAATTACTTTTTTATTGATTAAAGTATCTATACCAATATTGTGCGATAATTTGATGTAATCAATATTTTCAACTCCTGATATTGTTTTGCGTACTCCATGCGATTTTGCTACTAATGATGAAATAATATTAGTTTCAGAATCTCCTGTTACAGCAATAAAAGCATCCATATCTTCTATGCTTTGCTCTTCTAGTAAAGAAACATCAGTTCCGTCCCCATGAATAACTAATGTCTTTTTTAGTTTTTGAGCAATTTTAATGGCTTTTTCCTCATTTTGTTCAATTAGGGTAATATTGTATTTTCCTTCTAATCTTTCAGCAGTAAGTACACCAATTTTACTAGCTCCTAGTATCATCACATCTTTGATGTCAAAATCTTCCTGTCCACAAATAAGAGGTATTTCCTCATAGCCCTTAGGTGTAGAAATGAAGTAAACAATATCATTAGTTTTAAACTCTGTTTTAGCTTGTACCATTATGGTTTCGCTATTTCTTAGGATAGAAATAGGTTTAAATGATAAATTGTTGTGAAAATGTTTTGAGTCCAAAACACAGTTTCCTACTAGAGGAGAGCAGTCCGCAAGTTGAATACTAAATACCGATAGTTTTCCGCCTTCAAAATCATAATTATCTAAAAAAGCTTCATGTTTTATAAGCTGATGAATTTCTTTTGAGGCTATTTCTACTGGTGAAATAACATGGTCCACTCCAATTTCTTTGTAGAGTGTGCGCATATTACTACCAATTTCTTCAAAATTACTTATCCTACTGATTGTTCTTTTTGCACCTAGTTTTTTTCCAAGGATACAAATAAGTAGGTTAGTTTCCTCTGATGAAGTAGCTGCAATTAATAAATCGCATGATTTAACGCCTGCCTCTATTAAAACAGAAACATCTTTAGCATCTCCTTCTAGCCCAATAATGTCATTGTGTTGTCTAGCTTTGTCTAACCTTTTTTTATTGTTATCAATTAAATAGGTGTCCTGCTCCTCTGTTGCTAGCATGTGTGCAATGTAAGAACCTACCTCACCAGCACCTGCAATAATTATCTTCATTTAGTAAATAATTTTTAGCAAAACTAAGTGTTTTTTTAGATAACAGAACAAGTTTAAAAGAATTTTACATCAATTACTTTAGTATCTGTTGATAAAAAGAATGATTTTACAATCTTAAAACAGGAATAGTTTTTATAGATTTAGGCTTCCTTAAAATTAGTAAAAATTGAATAAGAACTTTCAAGTATTTCGTTCCTCAGCAGGTAGTGGTAAAACCTATACACTAGCACTTAGTTTTATTGCTTTGGCATTAAAAGGTGGGCGTTTTGGTTATGAAGATTATTATCGTAAAATTTTAGCAATTACCTTTACCAATAAGGCAGCTGCCGAGATGAAAGAGAGAGTATTGGAGTACTTAAATTGTTTAGCAAAAAATGAGGATAAAGATGGTGTGCTGGATTGGTTGTTAGTGGAGACAGGCCTATCAAAAAATGAAATTTTTAAAAGGTCGGCTGTAGTACATAATCATATTTTACATCATTATGCCGATTTAGGAATATCAACCATTGATAAGTTTACCTATAAAATTGTCCGAACTTTTGCAAGTGATTTAGGTCTTTCGCATAATTTTGATTTAGAAATGGATACTTATAAAATTATACAGCCAGTAGTGGCTTTATTATTAAGTAAAATATCAGATGGTGGTGGCGAGTTATCCAATGCTTTAGTAAATTTTGCTATGCAAAAAGCTGAGGATGGGAAAAGTACTAATATTGAAAATGATTTAGAGGGTTTTGCTCAGCAATTATTTAAAGAAGAGGTTAGTAAATATACTGATGGGAAATTGCTTACAGTAAAGGAGTGTATGCAGGTGAAAAAGGATTTGAATGTTATTAAAAAATCTCTTACTCAACAGATAATTGATTTAGCAGATGATGTTTCTGTTTTCTTTGATGCAAATGGTTTAACAAAAGATCATTTTTTAAGAGGGACATTCTACAAGCATTTTACAATAAATGTAGGGCATGAACAAGATGTAAAATGGAAGCCTTCTGATGCGCTTAAGCGAAATATGGCAAATGATGTGTGGTATGCTGATGGTAAGAAAGCTGAAATTAAGGATTTAGTGGATGCTTTAAAACCACAGTTACAAAAGTGTTATGCCAATTTAATTGATTTACTTACTGAGTATAATTCGGTAAAAGCAATCTTAAAAAATATTTATGCTATTGCTGTGCTCAATGAATTAATGGCAGAAATAAGAGCCTTTAAACAAGAAAATAATATTGAGCAAATAGCTGAGTTTAATAAAAAGATACATAATTTAGTAACTAATCAGCCGTCTTCATTTATTTATGAAAGGTTAGGAGAGCGTTATAATCATTATTTAATTGATGAGTTTCAAGACACTTCTTTGTTGCAATGGCAAAATATATTGCCTCTAATTACGGACGCTTTGGATTATGGAAAAAGTTTAATTGTTGGTGACGGAAAACAATCTATTTACAGATGGAGAGGAGGTGAGGTAGAACAATTCTTTCAATTGCCAAATATTTACAATGGTGATGATTTGCTGTATAAAAGAGATTGGGAAAGCAAACTGAATTTACATTTTAATGAGGATAATTTAAAGCATAATTTCAGAAGCAGAAAAAATATTATTGATTTTAATAATCAGTTTTTTGAAAATACTAAGAATTTACTTTCTAATAAAGTGATAGGTATATATGATAAGCAAGAGCAAGGTAATTCCTTTGCTAAAGATGAAGGCTATGTCCATATTGAACTATTTGGGGATAAGGAGAATAATTTTAAGGATTTAATTCTTGAAAAAATTATTGCTGAGATTAAAAAACTGAAAGCTAAAAACAATTACAATTTTAAAGATATAACAATACTTTGCAATAGCAGAAAGAGTGTTGCATTGGTAGCTGAAAGTTTATCTAATTCTCAAATTCCTGTTATTTCGAATGAAGGATTGTTGCTGAACAAATCAAAAAAAGTAAATGTGTTAATTGCTATTTTACAGTATTTACAGAATCCTAAAAGTACAATTGCTAAATCGGTAATTGCTGAATATTTGTTTAGCTCTAGTTTGAAATCAGAGAATATTCATGTCTTAAATATTAATTTAAAAACGGATGAAGGCTTTGTTGCTATGTTGAAAAAGGCATCTGTTTTTATGGATGCTTCAAAGTTATTGCAAGAGCCATTGTATGAGATGGTAGAGCAAATTATTAGGGTGTTTAATTTTAAGGAAGATATTTATTTAGGATTTTTCTTGGATGTTGTTCTGGCTTATGCTGAGAAAAAAGGGAGTAGTTTAACAGAGTTTTTAATCTGGTGGGACGAAAGAAAATTGAAAGAGGCTATTGTTATTCCAGAAGGTACTGATGCTGTAAAGGTAATGACAATTCACAAGTCCAAAGGCTTAGCATTCAATGTGGTGATGATTCCTTTTAATTGGGAAGATAGAAAAAAAACACAAGATATTTGGGTGGATACTTCCAGTCATTTTAATAAAGATTTGCCATCTGCTTTGATTAATGGAAGTAAGGATTTAGAGCAATCTTATTTTTGTAATGAGTACCTTAATGAGAAAGAGATGTCATTGTTGGATAGTTTAAATAAACTTTATGTTGCTATGACAAGGCCTAAGGAAAGGTTGTATATATTTTCTAAGTCATTGCCAGATAAAATTCCTGAAGATTTCAAAAAGAAAGGGGATTTAAATGCATTTTTATATGCTTATGATGATAATTTCCCAATTCTTATTGGGGATGCTGATATGATGCATGTTTCTAAACATGAAAGCAATAATACTTTTCAGGTGTCAACACGCAACAAATTAGATTGGAGAGAAGTAATTTCACTTAAACATACAGCTGAAGAAATCTGGGATATTGAAACTGTAAATGCAAAACGAGATTGGGGAATGTTATTGCATTTAGCATTGGCTGATATTCATTATTCTTGGCAGCAAGAAACTGTGATAGAGAAGTTGTATAAAGCAGGAAAATGCGTGAAAGAAGATTATGAAAAATTAAAATTGACAGTGAATGATTTGTTAAGTCATGCTGATATTATTCCATATTTCACAGATGAATGGGAAGTGAAAACGGAAAAAGAAATTTTGATGGATAATGGAAGAACTTACATTCCTGATAGATTGTTGTTTTCCAAAAATACGAATGAGGTAATTGTAATTGATTATAAAACAGGAGCAGTTCAGGATAAACATAAAGTCCAAATTACAGAATATGCTGATGCCTTAAAAATGATGGGTAAAACGAATATAAAACGAATACTTATTTATACTAATCCTATAAGTGTACTAACATTATGAAACCATTCTTAGAAAAAATTGCAGATAGGTTGTTAGGGAAATTCCCAGAAAGTATGGAGGGAGTAGCTGTGGTTTTACCTTCCAAAAGGGCAGTTGTATTTTTAAAACACTATTTGTCTCAAAAAATTACAAAACCTATATTTCTTCCAGAATTCTACTCTATTGAAGAATTTACCGAGCAGCTTTCAGGCTTACAAGTGTTAGATAATATTTCATTACAGTTTAAATTATATCAGAGCTATATAAAACACCCTCCTAAAAAAACAGATTCATTTGATGATTTCTTAAAATGGAGTAATGTGCTGCTTCATGATTTTAATGAGATTGATAGAAGCTTAGTGGATGCTAAATCTATTTATTCAAATTTGACAAATGTAAAAGAATTAGAAAGTTGGAGTGTTGAGGATTGGAGCTTGTCGGAGGATAATTTAAGTACAATGCAAAGTGATTATATTAGTTTCTTTGAGGGGATGCTAGCTTGGTATAATGATTTTAATGAAGCTTTATTAAACGAAAACTTGGCGTATCAGGGAATGGCTTATAAAGTTGCTGCAGAGCAAATTAATAAGGTAGATATAAAATGGAATAAGGTTTGGTTTGTCGGTTTAAATGCACTTACTAAATCAGAACAAGAAATTATTGATTTTTTAAAAAAGGAAGATATTGCACGAGTATTTTGGGATGCAGATAATTTCTATTATAATAATCCTTTACATGAGGCAGGAGGTTTTTTAAGAGAACAAAGAAATAAATGGTCAGAAATTGATTTTGATGGTGTAGGAAATTATTTTGAAAAAGAAAAAGCAAACTTTTCAGTGGTTTCTTGCCCTAAAAACATAACACAAGCTAAGGTGGCAGCAGAGGTAGTTAAGGGTTTTTCAGCAGAAGATTTGGACAATAGTAATACAGCTATAGTTTTAGCTGATGAGGCACTTTTATTTCCTGTATTGCATAATTTGCCTTCTGCTATTAAGCAGCTGAATGTTACTATGGGAAGTCCTCTGAAAAACACAACTTTATTTGCATTTGTTGAGGCAATATTTAAATTGCAGATTCATGCCATAAAATATAAAAGGAAAGCTTTTTATTATAAAGATGTTATTGCTGTTATTGAACATCCGTATTTTTCAAAAATAATGGATTTAAATTTTTTATTGGAGTTCAAGCGCTTTATCATAAAAGGCAATATAGTATTTGTTAGTAAAAATAATATTGAGTCATATTTCAAAAAAGGAAGTATTGGTGAAACTATTTTTTCTGTTTGGGATAGTGTAGAGGATGCTTTGGCTGTATTTACTAAAATTATTGAAGCGTTAAGATTGCCATTAGTAGGTAAAAAAGGATCTATTGAATCGGAAGTTTTAGCTACATTTTTTAAAAGCTTAATAGTATTGAAAAAACTTATTGCTGAAAATAAATTTGAAATAGAGCTTAAAACTTTACAAATAGTAATGCAACAGCTTGTGGCCAAAGAAACCATTCCTTTTAAGGGAGAGCCTTTAAAAGGGGTTCAGCTAATGGGAATTTTGGAAAGTAGAACTTTGGATTTTAAGAATGTAATAATGCTAAGTGTAAATGAGGGTAAGTTACCTAAGGGTAAGTCAGTAAATTCTTTTATTCCTTATGATATGAAGCGTTATTTTAAGCTACCTACTTATGCTGAGAGTGATGCTGTTTTTGCTTATCATTTTTATCGTTTGTTACAAAGAGCTAACAATGTAACGCTAATCTATAATTCTGAAACAGATGATTTTGGTAGTGGAGAAAAGAGTAGGTTTATTACTCAATTGCTTTCAGAATATAATGGAGATATTAAGGAGTTGGTGTATAAAGGAGAGGGTTTAGAGGTAGCAAGTTCTCCATCTATTAAAATTGAAAATAAAGGTTTAGAAAAGGAGATAAAATCTTGGGCTGAAAAAGGGGTTTCTCCTTCAGCATTGAATAAATATACAAATTGTAGTTTATCTTTTTATTATCATTATTTAGCTAAAATACGAGTTGATGATGAGGTGGACGAATATGCTGATGCAAGTACTATGGGTACGGCTATTCATGATGCATTGGATGCGCATTACCCTTTAGGAATTTTGAGTGAACAGTTTATTAAAGAGAATAGGAATAAAATCTTAAATGAGATTCAGAAAAATTTTGTTGAAGCAATTTCTGAGCAAGGAATGAAAGAAGGTAAAAATTATTTAAGCCTTCAGATTGCACAAAAATTGACTAATGATTTTTTAGATTTAGAAATAAGATTGCTTAATAAGGCACATGCTAATAATCAACAGATTAAAATTATTAGTAAGGAAGAGGAATTGAATCATAAAATTATTATTGATGATATTACTTTTAAATTAATAGGTAAGGCAGATAGAGTAGATTTTGAAGGAGATAATCTTAGAGTAATTGATTATAAAACAGGGAAAGTAGAAGATAAGGAAGTTGCTTTTACAGAGTATGATGAACTAGTTGATGATCCTAAAAAAGCAAAAGCTTTTCAGTTGTTGATGTATGCTTATTTGTATTTAAAAATGAACCCACAATATGTTGGATTTGATGTTGTGGCAGGTAATTTTTCGTTTAAAAATTTAAAGCCAGGTTTGCTTAAGGTGGGCAAGAAAATAGGTAGAAGTAAAAAAGAGGTTTTAAAGATAGATAATAGCGTGTTGGATGAGTTTGAACAGCAGTTGGAAATCGTATTATATAAAATATTAAATGATGATTTTGAACAAGCTCAAGATATAAAAGCTTGTGAATGGTGTGATTATAAATCAATATGTAAGCGGTAATTTGTATCTTTGAGCAAACGAAAAGTAAAAAAATGAAAAAGTTATTCTCTCTAGCAATTATTGTGCTTAGTTGTATAGTTGTACAATCTCAAAATAGAACTTGCGGTACCATGCAGCATTTAGATGAAATCCGACAGAATGATCCTCAAGTTGATCTAAGAATGCAGGTTGAAGAATCTGCAATACAAAATTGGATTGCAAATAATCCTGAGAACTTAATGCTTAATGTGATAACTATCCCTGTTGTAGTGCATATTATTTATAAAACTTCTGCTCAAAATCTTTCTGATAATGATGTTTATTCACAAATACAAGTGTTAAATGAGGATTTCCGAAAAACAAATGCTGATGCTTCTTCTGTGCCTTCTGCTTTTTCTGGGATAGCTGCTGATAGTGAAATAGAGTTTTGTTTGGCTGTGCGTGATCCTAATGGAAATACTACTACAGGAATTACCAGAACCTATACATCTTCCTCCTCTTTTTCAACTAATGATAATATGAAGCATACAAGCTCAGGAGGAAAGGATGCTTGGAGTACATCAGATTATTTGAATATCTGGGTATGTAATATAAGTGGTGGTATTTTAGGTTACGCTCAATTTCCTAATTCGGGTTCAGCTAATGAAGATGGTATTGTTATTGATTATGCTTATTTTGGTGATATTTCAGCAACATACCCTTATGATAAAGGAAGAACAGCAACTCATGAAGTAGGTCATTGGTTGAATTTAAGGCATATTTGGGGAGATGCTACTTGTGGGAATGATTATGTTTCGGATACCCCAACTCAGGCGTCATCTAATGGAGGGTGTCCTAGTTTTCCATCAACTTCAAATTGTACTGGTAATTCGCCTAATGGTGATATGTTTATGAATTATATGGATTACACCTATGATGCTTGTATGTATATGTTTAGTGCTGGACAAAAAACGAGAATGCGAGCTACTCTAAATGGAAGCCGCTCTTCATTACTTTCGTCCAATGGCTGTGTCCCTGTAAATATCCCCATATTTTTGAGTGCAACTATTGCCCACATCAGTTGTAATGGAGGTACTGATGGTGCAATTGATTTAAGTGTTAGTGGTGGTCTTGCTCCTTTTTCTTATTCTTGGTCTACTGGTGCTACATCACAAGATATTTCTAATCTAAGTGCGGGAAGTTATACGGTAAATGTAACTGATGCGCAAGGTCAAGTGCAAACTGCAGCATATTCTATTGCTGAACCAACTGCTATTTCAATATGGTACAATGCGGTGAACACATCAGCACAAGGAATGAGTGATGGGGCTATTTATACAGCTACTGCTGGAGGAGCCCCTCCTTACGCTTATTATTGGGTAAGCCCTTATGCAACTACTCAAAATTTAACAAACATACCGGCAGGCACATATACTTTTTATGCAATTGATACTAATGGCTGCTATTCAGTTGAAAATATTACGGTTCAAGATGGTATTATTACTCCAATCACTGCATCAGCAACAATAACTGATGTTGTGTGTGATGGAGATACTAATGGGGCTATAGATGTAATAGTTAGTAGTGGGGTGCCCCCATATTCTTATACTTGGAGCAATGGTGCTACTGCTGAGGATTTATCTAATTTAAATGGAGGTAATTATACTCTAACTATTACTGATTTGCAGAGCCAAACTTATACCGCAACTTACACTGTTAATGAGCCATTACCTCTTTCATTATCCTATACTATTACTAATGAAAGTGCTACTGGAACTAATGATGGTGCTATTGATATGGTAGTAATAGGAGGTACAACTCCTTACCTATATTATTGGAATACTAACCCATCACAAAGCACAGAGGATATTAGTGGATTGAGTGCAGGAGATTATATTGTTTATGTGGGGTATAGTAATTGGTCCTGTTTTATTAGTGATACAATAACAGTTCCAATAGGAAATATTATATCTGGCTGTACAAACCCTACAGCTACTAACTATAATGCTACAGCAACAGTTGATGATGGGAGTTGTGTTTATATATGCAATGAAGATGCACCAACAAACTTAAGCGCTACTAATGTAATACACGATAGAGCTACTATTAATTGGGATAATATGAATTCAACCACTTGTATGGTTGACCAATACCGTATAAAATACAGAGCAGTAGGAACAAGTGCTTGGACAAGTAAAACTATGGGAGCACCAGTAGGAAGTTGTAATTTTGGTACGAATAAAACAGATAAGTTATTGTTGAACTTAACGCCAGCAACTACTTATGAATATCAGATGAAAGCTTGGTATTGTGGAGGTAGCCCAAGTGCTTGGACAGCTTTGCAGAATTTCACAACTTTGATTAACTGCCCGAATATAAACAATTTACAAGTAAGCACGCCAACAACAAGTAAAGCTACTTTTACTTGGAATGCTACAGCTGCTTATAGTTTTGTGCGTATTAAATCAAGAATAGATGTAACAGGTAGTGCATGGTTCAATGTAGGTGGGTTTGGCGTAAATTACCCAGCCCTTACAAAAAACAAGAATGGCTTAACACCAGGAACAAGTTACAGAGCACAAGCCCGTACTTGGTGTGATCCTAATGGAGGTGCTTATCGATCAGCATTATGGACAAGTCCTATATTTTGGACACAGCCATCAGTAATCCGATTGGCTAATGCTAATATAACTGAGCGCACTTTATTAAGAATAACAGATTTATTAGGTAGAGAAGTGAGTCCTGATGCTGTGATTGATAAAACTACACTATTGTATATTTATGATGATGGTACTGTAGAGAAGAGAGTGATTATTGAATAAATAAAAACCCAACCTTTCGGTTGAGCCAACTCTATTAACGAGTATAAAACTAAAAGGTTACAATTTTTTAGTTTTTTTTGAATACCTAAGAGATATTGTTTGAAAATTAGCTAAAAGCACTTAAATTGCTTATTTTTGTGTCAAATAAATTTATCATGAAATTCATAAACCTATTTTTAGGATTAAGCTTTGCATTTAGCATAACAGTATCAGCAACTGATATTAAACTAACTGAAACCAGTAATCAGCTAGTAATAACTGAAAAATCGTTAACTGAATTTACTTTTATCAATCATCTTTCTGAAATTCAGACTATGAATGTAAAAACAAATGTTGGAGATTTTGTGAAGTTAATTGTTTCAGGGTATGGAGAGAATGCCCCAAAAGGTAATGCTGAATTACCAGTATTGGAGGAATTAGTTGTTGTTCCGTTAGGAGCAGAGGTCGTTTTTAAAGTTTTAAATAAAGAGGAAAAAATAATTTCTTTATCAGACTATGGATTGAGCAATGCTATTTTTCCTTCTCAACCTTCTATTTCAAAAGGTGAGGACGCTACTAGTGTTCCTTTTTTCTATAATGAAGATTATTATGTAAATAATGAATTTGATACTCATAAATTAGTTACTACTGAACTTTTAGGGAAAATGAGAGGGCAGCAGCTCGCAAGAATTTCAGTTGCACCTTTTCAGTACAATCCTGTAACTAATGAATTAAAAGTTGTAACTAAAATGGAAGTAAAAGTAATATTTAAAAATACTGATATTACTGCTCATTTAGCAAACAAACAAAAGTACTACTCTCCTGAATTTGAGCACTTGTTTAAAAGCTGTTTGAACTATATTCCAATTCAAGAAAAAGATGTGATTACTACTTATCCTGTAAAATATGTAATTGTTTCCGATCCTCAGTTTCAAACGACATTACAGCCTTTGGTAGAGTGGAAAATAAAAAAAGGATTTATGGTTGTTGAGGGTTATACAAATGACCCTTTAGTAGGTAATACTACAGCATCTATACATGCCTACTTAAAAGATATGTATGATAATGCAATAGTTAATGATCCTGCACCAACTTATGTTTTATTTGTAGGGGATGACGCTCAGGTGCCTTCATTTAATAATGGAAATCATCTTTCTGACATGTATTACTGTGAGTTTGATGGAAATGGAGATTTTTATCCAGAAATGTATTATGGTAGATTTTCTGCTGTAACAGCTGGGGATGTAGAGGCTCAAGTTAATAAAACATTAACTCATGAACAATATACTTTTTCCGATCCTTCCTTTTTAGATGAGACTGTATTGGTTGCAGGTGTTGATGCAAGTATGGCTCCAACTTATGGAAATGGTCAAATTTATTATGGAACAGATAATTATTTTAATATTGCTCATGGCTTAACAGTGCATAATTATTTATATGGTTCAGGTACTCCTATAACTTCTGATATGCCTCAAGCAGCAGCAGCAATTATTGCAGATGTAAGTGGGGGAGTAGGATTTGCTAATTATACAGCTCATTGTGGGCCTAGTGGTTGGTCTGACCCTAGTTTTACTACATCAGATATACCAGGATTACAGAATAATGATGAGTATGGTTTTATGATAGGAAACTGTTGTCAATCAAATAAATTTGATGTTGCTGTATGTTTTGGTGAGGGACTTTTAAGAGCAAATAATAAAGGAGCTGTTGGATATATTGGTGGGAGTAATAATACCTACTGGAATGAGGATTTTTGGTGGGCTGTTGGTAATGGAAGTATCTTGGCAAACCCTAATTATGCAGGTACAGGGTTAGCAATGTATGATTGTTTAATGCATGAAAATGGAGAACAACAAGCTGATTGGTTTATTACTGCAGGACAGTTAATACACTCAGGAAATTTAGCAGTAACACAGGCAGGGGGTTCTGAGCAGTATTATTGGGAAATTTATCACTTAATGGGTGACCCTTCATTAATGCCATATATTGGGGTGCCAACTGTGCTTACAGCAACTCATGGTGTTGCTACACCTGTTGGAACAAGTACTTTTACCGTAACTACTGAGGAAAATGCTTATGTAGCTATTTCAATGAATGGAGTGTTATTGGATGCTCAATTAGCTGATGCTACAGGAATTGTTAATTTAACTTTTCCAGCTATTTCTAGTGTAGGAGCTGCTGATATTGTAGTTACTAAACAATTTAAACAACCTTATATTG
The DNA here is from genome assembly GCA_943788405.1 of uncultured Flavobacteriales bacterium. GTDB lineage: Bacteria > Bacteroidota > Bacteroidia > Flavobacteriales > BACL11 > UWMA-0277. The sequence goes on along the minus strand of CALSQD010000002.1, from coordinate 1,005,082 downwards.
GTTCAGTTCAGGTTATATCTCCTACAGGTCCGTATGTTATTTATGCAAATAATACTATTGATGATGCAGCAGGAAATAATAATAGTTTAGTAGATTATGATGAAATGATTAGTATGGATGTTGAGGTTCAGAATATTGGGTCAGTAAACGCTAACTTTGTGAATGTAACAATATCAACACTTGATCCTGCTGTTACTTTAATTAATACTACTGATGTTATTAATCTTATTAATGCCTCACAAACTTTAAGTATTAATAATCCGTTTACTTTCCAGGTGGCTAATTATATTGTTGATCAGCATGTAGTAGTATTTACTTTAGATATGGCTGATAATTTAGGAAACACTTGGAGTTCAAACATAAATGTTGCTTTAAATGCTCCTGTTTTGGATCATACTACTTTTACAATTAATGATGCAGCTTTAGGAAACGGAAATGGTAAGTTAGATGCTGGTGAAACTTTAGAACTTGTTATTGATGCAACTAATACTGGTCATGCTGATATTGATAATTTAACAGCTACTTTAGGAAGTTTATCTTCTTATGTTACAATTAATACAACTTCAGTTAGTGTAGTTTCATTAAATGCAAATCAGCAGCAATCAACAACTTTTAATATTACTGTTGATGCAAATACTCCTGTAGGAACTTATGTTGAGTTTCCTTATGATATAACAGATGGAGTATATGCTTATAACAATACCTTTAATGCAATTGTTGGTATTATTGATGAAGATTATGAAACAGGAGATTTTACAAGTTATGCTTGGGTGAACGACCCTTTATATCCTTGGACTATTGATAATGTAAATGTTTATGAGGGAGTTAATTCTTCAAAATCAGGTGTAGTTCCTGACAATTCAGTTTCTCATTTAAATATAAATATTGATGTAACAGCTCCAGGAGATATTTCATTCTTTAAGTTTGTTTCTTCAGAACAAGATTATGATTTTTTACAATTTTATATTGATGGAAATAAACAAGGAGAGTGGTCAGGTATTGATAATGCTTGGAGTTTTGTTTCTTTTCCAGTTACTGTAGGGAATCATGATTTGGAATGGGAGTATGATAAAGATGGTGGTGTTACTGATGGGCAGGATTGTGCATGGCTTGATTATATTGTTTTTCCTCCAATAAATTTAGGAACTACTGCTGTAGTTGATACTGATATTAATTTTGAAATTTTCCCTAATCCAACTATGGGTAGTTTTAATTTAACTTTTAATGATACTGAGGTTCATATTGTAGAGGTTTATGATAATGCTGGGAAACTAATTTCTAGAATGGATAAACAAAAAATAGCTTCTTCTCTTGATATTGAAAAGTATGCTGCAGGAACTTATACGATAAAGGTGATGCCAGAAGGAATCACTTACCAAATTGTAAAACAATAATGGGGAAAGCGCTTGGTATTGATTACGGTACTAAACGCACAGGTATTGCTATTACTGATGCAATGCAAATTATTGCTAGCGGACTAACTACTGTCTCTACTCATATCTTAGATGATTTTATTGCTGATATAGTGGCAAAAGATAATATTGACTGTTTTGTAATTGGTGATCCTAAAAATCTTGATGGAACTGCAACTGACAGTACAGTTCATGTAATTGGTTTTGTAAAGCGTTTGAAAAAAGTATATCCAACAATTCCTATACATCAAATTGATGAGCGATTTACTTCTAAGATGGCAAAGCAAAGTATTTTGGCGAGTGGAATAAAGAAGAAAGAAAGACAAAACAAAGCACTAATTGATGAAGTAAGTGCAACTATTATATTGCAGAATTATTTGGATTATAGGTAGCTAGAGAGTTGCTAGTTGTTAGCTTCTCCATTAACAAGGAGTGAGCACAAGAATTGAGAGAGGGAAATTAATTAATTGTTAATATTCACCTCCTTGGAGGAGTTAAAGGTGGATTAAAATACACTTACTCCAAAGTTTACTTTTCCACAAGAAAAACACAAAAATCGACTAAAAAATATTTTTAAAAATCAACTGAAAAGTACCGCAAATAAATGATGTTTTTCGTACGTTGTTCTTATTTAAATAATTGAGGTTTTTTAAATAAAGCTTTAAATAACCGTATTCATACGGATGTGAAAGTGAGATTCTTTCTGTATATTCACGACACTAAAAATCAATTGTGTAAAAATCATTAGCAAATACTATTCAAGCTGCTGAAACTCTTTTCAGTTTCGCTATTACTCTAAGGAGAGTAATTTATTGAAACAAATATGGCAAGCGATACCAAAGGATTGCTTTTTTTATAATCAAAAGATTAAATCTTCTTTTTAAGAAAATGTCCTGTTATGGATTCTTTACAATTTATAATGTCTTCAGGAGTTCCTTGAAAAACTATATTTCCTCCTTTATCACCTCCTTCTGGTCCTAAGTCAATAATCCAGTCGGCACATTTTACTACATCTAAATTATGTTCAATGCAAACTATAGAATGTCCTTTTTCAATTAATGCATAAAAGGAATTGAGTAGTTTGTTTATATCATGAAAATGAAGTCCTGTAGTAGGTTCGTCAAAAATGAATAGCGTTTTTTCTGAAGTATTTCCTTTGCTTAAAAAAGAAGCTAATTTTATTCTTTGTGCTTCACCACCACTTAGTGTGTTGGAGGATTGCCCAAGTTTTACATAATTAAGTCCTACATCTTGTAAGGGCTGTAGTTTTTGAGCAATACTGTTCTGATTATTGCTTTTAAAGAATTCAATGGCTTCTAATACAGATAAGTTTAGGATGTCAGAAATATCTTTTTCGCCTACTTTTATATCTAGTATTTCTTTTTTGAAACGCTTCCCATTACAATGTTCACATTCTAAATGCACATCTGCCATAAATTGCATTTCTACAGTAGTTTCTCCTTCTCCTTTACAATGTTCGCATCTTCCTCCATCAACATTAAATGAGAAAAACCCTGTTTTATATTTCCTAGTTTCGGCTAAAGGTTGGCTAGCAAATAGTTTTCTTATATCATCATATACCTTTATGTAAGTTGCTGGGTTTGATCTTGATGATTTCCCAATAGGGTTTTGGTCAATAAATTCAATTTTACTTAAATTACTATTGCTTACAGTTATGCTTTCATAATTTTTATTGGCTTTACTGATATTTCCAAAATGATTATTTAATGCAGGTTTTAGAATGTCTCTTACAAGTGTTGATTTTCCTGACCCACTCATTCCTGTAATTAGCGTTAGTCCGTTTAATGGAAAATCAATATTGATATTTTTTAAATTATGTTTATTTATTCCTTCTATCGTAATTTTATCCTTAGTATTCCTTCTCGTTTTGGGTGTTGGTATTTCTAGTTTTCCTGATAAATATTGAGTGGTTAAACTTTTCTTCTCTTTGTATATGTCTTTTAGTTTCCCTTGAAAAATAATTTCTCCACCATGGATTCCAGCTTCTGGGCCAATATCAATTATTTGATCGGCTTGTTCCATTATTTCTTCATCATGTTCTACTACAATAACTGTATTTCCTATATCTCTTAATTCTTTTAAAATTTTGATGAGGCGTTCAGTGTCTTTAGAATGCAATCCAATACTAGGCTCATCTAGAATATACATTGCGCCAACTAATGAGCTTCCAATGGAGGTTGCTAGGTTAATCCTTTGTGATTCTCCTCCTGATAAAGTATTGGATTTTCTATCCAGAGTAAGATAGCTTAATCCTACTTCATTTAAGTAGTGAAGTCGGTTGCTTATTTCTTTAATGAGTCTATCAGCAATTTTAAAGTCTGCTTTTTCAATTTTTATTTCTTTAAAGAATACTAAAGCTTCTTCAATATTCATTTGCACAATTTCTGAAATACTTTTATTGGCAACCTTTACATATGAAGCATCTTTTCGTAACCGAGATCCACCACATTCATCACAATCTGTTTTTCCTCTGTAGCGTGCAATTAATACTCGATTTTGTATTTTATATTTATCACTTTCTAGTTTCTGAAAAAATTGATGAATTCCTTTGCATTTATTTTTCCCATTCCAAAGGATGTCTTTTTCATCAGCTGTTAATTCATTGTATGGTCGGTGGACTGGGAAGTCAAATTTTGCTGCACGAATAATAAAACGATCTTTCCATTTGCTTAGTTTTTCTCCACTCCAACAACTAACTACTCCCTGATAAACAGATAAATTTTCATTGGTGATTAATTTCTTTTTGTCTATTCCTAATATAGAGCCAAATCCTTCACATCTTTTGCAGGCTCCATAAGGATTATTAAAAGCAAATAGATGAGTACTTGGATTTTCAAACTGCATACCATCTAGCTCAAATTTGTTAGAGAAGTGATAATTGTTATTATTAATTTGAATGCTACATTCTCCATTTCCTTCAAAAAAAGCTGTTTGTACAGAATCCGCAATTCTTCCTTGAATATTAGTTTCGTCAATAATAATACGGTCAATTACAACTTGTAGGTTTTTACTATTTACTTTAGTTTTGTTTTTTAATAAGTCTTTTATTTTTGCTATTTCTCCTTTATGAATAACTCTGGAGAAACCTTGTTGCCTTAAAACAGATAGTATTTCCTTGTCATCAGCTCCTTTGTAATTAGCTGATATAATAATTGTTTCTCCATTTTTTTGTTGCGTAATAAAATCCACAACATCACTAATTTGGTGGCGTTTTACTTGTTTTCCTGATATAGGTGATATTGTTTTCCCAATCCTAGCAAAAAGCAGTTTCAAGTAATCATAAACCTCAGTGCTAGTTCCTATTGTTGACCTAGGATTATTGGTAGTTGTTTTTTGTTCAATAGCTATAGCAGGGCAAATTCCAAGTATTTCATCTACCTCTGGTTTTTGTAATTTACCAAGGAATTGACGTGCGTAAGATGATAGGCTTTCAATGTATCGTCTTTGCCCTTCAGCAAACAAAGTGTCAAAGGCTAATGATGATTTTCCACTTCCTGATACTCCTGAAATTACAATTAGTTGATCTTTTGGGATGCTAATTGAGATGTTTTTGAGGTTGTGAAGGCGTGCTCCTCTAATCTCAATATTTTCAGTAGTATTTATTGTTTTTTTAGTGCTCATTATTTTGCAGAATTTGCAAAGCTAAGAAATAAGATTTGGATATTTAAATTTGTTTTACTATATTTGGACCTGAATTTGTACAATTAATTAACAATTTACCCGCCTATAGACACACATCTACTTTAACCTTTTTATTAACTAAAAACAAAAGTAGTATGTTGTCAAACAATCTTACCGATAAAGTATTAGTGCAAAATTTTTTAAATGGTGATAATAAATCATTTGAAACATTATTAAGCAGACATAAAAATAGAGTATTTGCTTTTATTATGTCAAAAGTTAAAAACCGTGATATTACTGAAGATATATTTCAGGATACCTTTATAAAAGTCATTAATTCCTTAAAAAGAGGCAAGTATAATGAAGAAGGAAAATTCTTGCCTTGGATGATGCGTATTTCTCATAATTTAGTGATTGATCATTTTAGAAAAGAAGCTAAAATGAGAAAAGTAAGACCAACTGCTGAGTTTGATATTTTTGATATATTAGATGATGGTAGTAAAAATCAAGAAGAAATGATGATACAAACTCAAGTGCATGCTGATTTAAAGGTTTTGATTGAGCAGTTACCTGAAGATCAAAATGAAGTATTGAAAATGAGGTATTTTGAGGATTTGTCCTTTAAGAAAATATCAGATTTAACTGGAGCGAGTATTAACACAGCTTTAGGTAGAATGCGCTATGCTTTAATTAATTTAAGAAAGTTGGCTGAAAAGCAACATATTGATTTGCAAGTAAAATAAATTCTACATTTATATAATATAAAGTAGGCTGTTGCGTTCAGGGTGTGTACATGAACATTAAAAACATACTATATGAGCAAAAACTCTACTTTAAAAATGTGGAATCATCTGTTAAAAGAAGAATACACTTCCTTTGACAAATCGGTACACAAACTCCTTTCTGAAACACAGACTGGACCGAAAAAAGAAACAATAGATACTATTCTTGCGTATGCAAGTTCAGTGAAAGCAATTAGGACAAAATCAAATGATAAAATTCTAATTTCGTTAAACTAAGTGGTTTTGGTTAGTAAAAGAGGTCTTTAGGCCTCTTTTATTTTTTACTTTTGTTTTGTGAATAAAAAAGAAAGAACAAAACACTTCATAGCGCATTTTTCTGAAAATATGCCAGAAGCAAAAACAGAATTAGATTACACTAATGTTTTTGAACTTACGGTTGCAGTAATCCTGTCAGCACAATGTACGGACAAGCGCGTAAATATTATTACTAAAGATTTATTTAAGGAAATGCCAACTGCTGAGGTAATGGCTGAGGCTTCCATTGATGCTATTTTTGACTTAATTAAATCTTGTTCTTATCCAAGGAATAAAGCAAAGCATTTGTCAGGAATGGCTAAAATGTTGATGCAAGATTTTAATGCTGAAATTCCTGCTAATATTGATGACTTACAAAAATTACCTGGAGTAGGCCGAAAAACTGCTAATGTAGTAGGTTCTGTTTATTTTGATATTCCTGCTATGCCAGTAGATACCCATGTATTTCGGGTAGCTGATAGAATAGGGCTTACTACTAATGCCAAAAATCCTTTGCAGGCTGAATTACAATTACTAAAACTTTTCCCAACAGAAAAATTAAATATTGCCCATCATTGGTTGATATTGCACGGAAGGTACTTGTGTAAAGCAAGAAGACCTGAATGTGAAAGATGTGGTATTACTAGTATCTGTAAGTACTTTTCCAAAAAGTAATTTTGTTAATAAAACTAGCATCATATTTTTGATGTTTATCTAAGAATTTCGCTAATTTGTATAAAATATATAGCTATGAGTAAAAATGAAAAAAATGCTAAATTAAAAGCATTAGAACTTACCTTAGGTAAGTTAGAAAAATCTTACGGGAAAGGAGTCGTAATGAAGTTAGGAGATAAGGTAGTAGAAGATATTGAAGCTATACCTACTGGTTCAATTGGTTTGGATTTAGCTCTTGGGATAGGTGGATTTCCTAGAGGAAGAGTAGTTGAAATATATGGTCCTGAATCATCAGGAAAAACAACTTTAACAATACACGCAATTGCTGAAGTGCAAAAGCAAGGAGGTATTGCTGCATTTATTGATGCAGAACATGCTTTTGATGCTGCTTATGCTGCAAATTTGGGTGTTGATGTAGATAATTTATACATCTCACAACCTGATAATGGAGAACAAGCCTTAGAGGTTGCTGATCATTTAATTAGTTCTGGAGCTGTGGATTTGGTAGTGATTGATTCTGTAGCAGCACTTACTCCTAAATCAGAAATTGAAGGAGAGATGGGAGATTCTAAAATGGGTTTACATGCTCGTTTAATGTCGCAAGCACTTAGGAAATTAACGGCAACTATTAGTAAAACTCAATGTACAGTAATCTTTATTAATCAAATTAGAATGAAGATTGGAGTTATGTTTGGGAATCCTGAAACGACTACTGGTGGTAATGCACTTAAATTCTATTCTTCAGTGCGTTTGGATATCAGAAGAATTGGAGCTATTAAGAATGGAGAAGATATCATTGGTAATAGAACAAGGGTGAAAGTAGTGAAAAATAAAGTAGCACCTCCTTTCCGTAAAGTAGAGTTTGATATTATGTTTGGAGAAGGAATTTCTCGTTCGGGTGAGGTATTGGATAAAGCAGTTGATTTGGATGTTATAAAAAAAGCAGGTTCATGGTTTAGTTATGGAGATACAAAACTAGGACAGGGGCGTGATGCTGTAAAACAAATGATTGCTGATAATCCTGAATTATCAGAAGAAATTGAAATTAAGATTAAGGAAGCTTTAACTCAAGAATAAATTTTGATGATGCGTAAAATTGCATTTATTGCTGTTCTGTTGTTGTCGGCTTGTGGAACTAAAGAAAGTAAAAAAGAAGTTAAAACTGAGATTGTTTTATTGTCTGAAAAGATAGCAAATGACCCTAGTAATACTGCTTTATTACTAGATAGAGTGAATTATAATAAGGATCGTAATAATTTTGAATCAGCTCTTTTTGATTTGAAAGAGTGTGTGAGATTAGATTCATTAAATCCTAATTTCCATTTTATGTCAGCTGAAATTTATTTTGATTTGTCCAAGCTGCCTAATGCAAATTCAAAGTATCCAGGTTTCACAAAACATCATCTTGAAAAAACAATTGGTTTAAGTGATAATAATTATAAGGCCCATGCTTTAATGGGTGAGTTATTATTGGCTTATGCTAAATACAAAGAAGCAATTGATCAGTTTAATATTTCATTGAAGATTGAATACAATCAAGCAAAAACGCATATGCTTATGGGTTATACTTTTAAGCAATTAGGGCAGGATGAAAATGCAATTAATTGTTTTAGAAATGCTGTAAATGTTGATCCTGAATTTAAAGAGGCTTTTGTGCAACTGGGGCAAATGTTTCATGTAAAAGGTGATACTTCAGCAGTAATCTATTATAATAATGCTTTGCAATTAGATACTTCTGATGAAATGACACTTTATAACAAGGCATTATTTTATCAAAGTATTATGGATTGGAATGCTGCATTGGAGGCTTATGCTGATTTACACAAGGTGAATTATACGCATAGTAGTGGTCATTATAATAAAGGTTTTATTCACATGGAACTAGGGTTGTATGATATAGCCGCTAATAATTTTGCTGATGCTATTTATTCTAATTCTGAGTTTTATGAAGCGTATTATTCCAGGGGAAATTGTTTTGAAACACTAGGAAATATAAAACAAGCAGAAATAGATTATACAAGAGCAATTGAAATTAATCCTGAATATACTTTTGCTATTGAGGCACTGGAGCAACTGCAATTAAAAAATAAAACATTTAACAAATAATGACTGTACAAGACCAAATTACAAACGATATTAAAGAGGCAATGAAAGCCAAAAATGTAGATAAGCTAGCAGCACTAAGGGCTGTAAAATCTGCAATAATGTTAGAGGCAACTAAAGAAGGTATTCCTGAAGTTTCGGATGAGGTTTCTTTAAAGCTAATTGCAAAATTAGTAAAGCAAGGAAAAGATTCTGCTGCAATTTTTGAACAGCAAAATAGACCTGATTTAGTAGTTGATGAAGTAAATCAATTGGCTTACTTAGAGCCTTACTTACCAGCTCAAATGAGTGAGGAAGAGGTAAGAAAAGTTGTGCAAGAAGTTATTGCAAAGGTGGGTGCATCATCTCCTGCTGATATGGGAAAATGCATGGGACCACTTATGGGTAGGCTAAACGGAAAAGCAGATGGTTCGTTTATTTCTAAATTAGTGAAAGAGGAACTTTCGTAAAATAGATTAAGAAAAATAGAGGTAATAAAAAAGGCGAACAAATGTTCGCCTTTTCTTTTTTAGCACCAACTAAAAAATTTATTTTACTTTATCCACAACTGCTTTAAAAGCTTCTGGATGATTCATTGCTAAATCCGCTAACACTTTTCTGTTAAGTTCAATTCCATTAGCATGAATTTTCCCCATAAATTGTGAGTAAGACATTCCGTGTAATCTTGTTCCTGCATTAATTCTTTGAATCCATAATGCACGGAAAGTTCTCTTTTTGTTTTTTCTATCACGGTATGCATATTGCATTCCTTTTTCTACAGCATTCTTTGCTACTGTATGTACATTCTTTCTTCTTCCAAAGTATCCTTTGGCAGCTTTTAAAATTTTGTTTCTTCTAGCTTTTGCAGCTACTGAATTGACCGATCTTGGCATAGTTTAATGTTTTTTGGTGTAATAGTGGCTTTTTATTTTTGTGCCCTTGTTTGAACTACATACCTGGTTAATAACCTAATTTGTTTTAAATTCCTAACTGAAGTTTAATACTCTTCTCGTCAGATTTGTTTACATAACCAGTTTTGGTTAAGTTGTGCTTTTGTTTAGTCTCTTTCTTAGTTAAGATGTGTGACTTAAACGCATGCTTTCTTTTTAATTTACCAGAACCTGTAAGTTTAAATCTCTTTTTGGCTCCAGCCTTTGTTTTCATTTTTGGCATTGTCTCTTTGTTTTATTTCTTCTTTTTTGGTGCTATTATCATTATCATTTTCTTTTCTTCAAGCTTTGGCATGTTTTCAACTACTCCAACATCCTCTAGCGCTTGTGCTAGTTTTAAAAGTAAAATTTGTCCTTGGTCTTTAAAGATGATTGTTCTACCTCTAAAAAACACGAATGCTTTTACTTTTGCTCCATCTTCCAGGAAACTTCTTGCATGTTTTAATTTAAAATCAAAATCATGTTCTCCTGTGTTCGGACCAAATCTTAACTCCTTAATAACAACCTTTTGTGCTTTACTTTTGATTGCTTTTTGCTTCTTCTTTTGGTCGTAAATAAACTTTTTATAATCAATTACTTTACAAACTGGCGGCTCGGCATTCGGAGAAATTTCTACTAAATCTAAATTTAGATTTCTAGCAATTTTAAGTGCTTCATCAAGTTGAACAATGTTTGGTTCTACTTCATCACCAACCATTCTTACGAATGCAGCTGTTATTTCTCTGTTTGTTTTGTGTAGTTTTTTTGCTATTACCCTACCTCTGAATGGCCTTTTTTTTGCGATTGCTTTACCGTTTTAGTTATTAAAAGTGATTAAATTATCTATTTCCTCTGTTATTATTTTTATTAATCCATCAACCTTAATGCTTCCTAAATCCTCACCTCCATGTTTACGAACAGAGATAGTTTCATCATTTTCCTCTCTTTCACCAACAATAATGATGTAAGGAACTTTTGAAACTTCTGCATCTCTAATTTTTCTTCCGGTAGTTTCAGCCCTATGGTCAATTGGGCCGCAAATATCGTAATTTTTTAATAATTGAGATACTTTTTCTGCATAATCATGATATTTCTCACTGATAGGCAATATGATAAACTGATCAGGGGCTAGCCAAAGAGGGAAATTACCACCACAATGTTCAATTAAAACCGCTACAAATCGTTCCATAGAACCAAATGGAGCTCGGTGAATCATTACTGGTCTATGTTTTTGATTATCAGCTCCTGTATATTCTAGTTCAAAACGCTCTGGTAAATTATAATCTACCTGAATAGTTCCTAATTGCCATTCTCTACCCAATGCATCTTTTACCATAAAGTCAAGTTTAGGACCATAAAAGGCTGCTTCACCATATTCTACTACTGTTTCTAATCCTTTTTCGGCTGCTGCTTCAATAATTGCTGATTCAGCTTTTTCCCAGTTTTCGTCCGTACCAATATATTTTGCTTTATTTTCAGGATCACGCAAAGAAATTTGTGCTTTAAAATCTTTAAATCCTAAGGCATTAAATACATACAATACCAAGTCAATTACAGATATAAATTCTTGTTTCACTTGGTCAGGACGCACAAATAAATGCGCATCATCCTGAGTAAAACCTCTAACACGAGTTAAACCATGTAATTCTCCTGATTGTTCGTAACGATAAACGGTACCAAACTCAGCAAATCTGACAGGTAAATCTTTATAAGAATATTGTTTTGCTTTATAAATTTCGCAATGGTGCGGGCAGTTCATTGGTTTTAAGAAAAACTCTTCTCCCTCATTAGGAGTTTTGATAGGTTGGAATGAATCCTCACCATATTTTTCGTAATGCCCAGAACAAACATATAAATCTTTATTGGCAATATGTGGTGTAACTACAGGTAAGTAACCTGCTTGTGTTTGTGCTTTTTTAAGGAAGTTTTCTAACTTTTCTCTAAGCTGTGCTCCTTTAGGTAACCATAATGGTAAACCTTGTCCTACCTTTTGTGAGAAAGTAAATAACTCCATTTCTTTCCCTAGTTTTCGGTGGTCGCGTTTTTTTGCTTCCTCTAATAATTCTAGGTGTGCAGTCAATTCCTTTTGTTTAGGAAAAGATACTCCATAAATACGCGTAAGTTGCTTACGGTTTTCATCTCCTCTCCAGTAAGCTCCTGCAATAGATAATAACTTAATTGCTTTTATTTTTCCTGAAGAAGGAATGTGTGGACCTCTACATAAATCAGTGAAATTACCTTGTGTGTAGAAAGTAATTGTACCGTCATCTAAGCCTTCTAAAAGTTCTAATTTGTATTCATCTCCCTTTTCAGTAAAATAGGCAATAGCTTCTTCTTTTGAAATATCTTTACGCTCAAATGACATTTTCTGAGAAGCCAACTCCTTCATTTTCTTCTCAATTTTTGGTAACTCATCAGAAGATAAAACTTTGTCTCCTAAATCGATATCGTAATAAAAACCATTATCAATTGCCGGACCAATACCTAATTTTACTCCAGGATAAAGTGCCTCTAAAGCCTCCGCCATAATGTGTGCAGAAGAATGCCAAAAACTCATTTTACCTTCCTTATCGTTCCAAGTATGTAGGGTAAGGGTAGAGTCGGTGGTGATAGCACGGTTTGCATCCCAAACTTCTCCGTTTACACTAGCCGATAGCACATTTCGTGCTAGCCCTTCAGAAATTTCCATAGCAATATCCATTGCGGAAGTTCCACTTTCTACTTGTTTGATACTTCCATCAGGAAGAGTAATGTTAATCATTTATTCTTGTTATTAAGGATGCAAATATAGGGAATGATTTTTTATTCTAACTCTGAATAATCCCAGGATTATAAGCTTCTTTTATTGGCGCATTATTAGCAGCTTCTATTCCCATTGAAATAACTTTTCTGGTTTCTAATGGGTCAATAATAGCATCAGTCCATAAACGAGAGGCGGCATAATAAGGAGAGGTTTGTGCGTCATACCTATCAGTTATAGTTTTTAAAAGTAATTTTTCTGCTTTCTCATCAATTTCTTCCCCTTTTGCTTTAAGGCTTGCTTTTTCAATTTGCAGTAAAACTTTAGCCGCTTGTTCTCCACCCATTACAGCAAGTTGAGCAGTTGGCCAAGCAACAATTAATCTTGGATCGTAAGCTTTTCCACACATTGCATAGTTGCCAGCACCATAGGAATTTCCAATAATAAAAGTGAATTTAGGAACTACAGAATTGGCCATAGCATTTACCATTTTGGCACCATCTTTAATAATACCACCATGTTCGGAGCGAGAACCAACCATAAAGCCAGTAACATCTTGTAAGAATACCAATGGTATTTTCTTTTGGTTACAATTGGCAATAAAACGGGCCGCTTTGTCTGCAGAGTCAGAATAGATAACTCCACCAAATTGCATTTCTCCTTTTTTGGTTTTAATCATCTCTCTTTGGTTGGCAACAATACCTACTGCCCATCCATCTACTCTGGCATATCCACAAACTATGGATTGTCCGTATCCTTTCTTGTATTCTTCAAAATCAGAATCATCAACTAGTCGAGCAATGATGTCCTTCATGTTGTAAGGTTTTGCTCTATCTCTTGGTAGAATTCCGTAAATTTCTCTTTCGTCCTCTTTAGGTTTTTTAGCTTCTTTTCTGTTGAATCCTGCTTTTTCAGAATCCCCCATTTTATCCATTATATTTCGGATTTTATCCAGTGCATCTTTATCGTCCTTAGCTTTATAATCCGTTACGCCTGAAATTTCGCAATGGGTAGTAGCACCACCCAAAGTTTCGTTATCAATACTCTCGCCAATAGCCGCTTTTACAAGGTAACTTCCTGCTAAAAATATACTCCCTGTTTTATCTACAATAAGCGCTTCATCACTCATGATTGGGAGGTAAGCTCCCCCAGCAACACAAGCACCCATAACGGCAGCTATTTGTGTAATTCCCATAGAACTCATTCTTGCATTATTTCGGAACATTCTCCCGAAATGTTCTTTGTCAGGAAAAATTTCGTCTTGCATAGGTAAAAATACCCCAGCAGAATCTACCAAGTAGATAATTGGTAATCTGTTTTCCATTGCAATTTCTTGCAAACGCAAATTCTTTTTTGCTGTAATAGGGAACCAAGCTCCTGCCTTTACAGTAGCATCATTGGCAACAACTACACATTGTTTTCCTGTTACATAAGTGATTCCTGCAACAACACCTCCTGATGGACACCCGCCATATTCAGCATACATTCCTTCTCCTACAAAAGCACCAATTTCTAAGAAGTTAGCATCTGTATCTTTTAAGTAGTCTATTCTTTCTCTGGCAGTAAGTTTTCCTTTTGCGTGTTGCTTTTCAATTTTCTTTTTACCCCCACCCAAAGCAACTACTGCATGCTTTCTTTTCATTTCTGAGATTAATAATCTCAAACTATCATCATTCTTATTGAATTCTAAATCTGCCATTTTGTAAAATTTTGTCAAAAGTACTAATAGTTATTAGTTGTTAGTTTTTAGTTGCTGATTTTTTGACCGAATTGCTAATTATCAAATTTTCAAATCAGCACATTGATTAAGGTAGTCTGCACTTTCAGGTCCTAAATTAAAGAGTAAATCCAATATAGATAGGTTAGGGATAAAGCCATGTTTTTCCATAAATACTTGGTTGTATTTAGGTTGTTCCTTAAGTTCCCAATTGTGATTTCTTAAGTTAGAAAAATTCCCAGCATGTAAATATTCCTTTGTGTTTTTTGTTGTGTTTTCCTCTTGTAAAAGGTCAATAATAGTATTTTGTAATTTACTATTGAATACAACAAGGTATTCTTCCTTTTCTTCAAAAATAGGTTGTAGTTCAACCTTGTAATATTCAAAAAAAGGGGAGGAGTTGTAAGCAGAAACTATGGCATTCCAATGTAGTTTTTGCCAATTGTCTTTATAGGATATCTTAAGCTCTTGAATTATGGTTTTGCTACTTCCTTTTCTTTCTTTAGGAATGGTTAGTCTTAGCTTTCCGTTAGCACCATAAATTTCACATCTGTTACGGATGCTTTGTTTTATAAAATGTTCGTGCATTTCTATGCTGCAATTTTCATGCTGCAATAGTATAGCGTAATAAGAGATTGGAGCTAAATATGCTGTTGGTAGTAAGGGGTTATTTAACACTTCTGAACAATCTGTTCCATCTTATTTTTTTCAATCCTTCAGCATTTTTATCCCAACTCATCCATACAAAAAGAGCTTTCCCAACAATATGATTTTCGGGTACAAATCCCCAAAAACGGCTGTCTGCCGAGTTGTGTCTGTTGTCGCCCATCATCCAGTAGTAATTCATATTGAATGTATAGGTGTTTGCTACTTTATCATTGATATAAATTTCACCTGCTACTACCTCTAATCTATTATTTTCATAACGCTCGATAATATCCTTATATATTGAAAGGTTTTCAGTTGTAATATTTATAGTTGCTCCAGCTGCAGGAATTGTAATAGGTCCAAAATTATCTACATTCCATTTGTAATTTTCATCATGAGGGAAAATGTAATCAGCATACTTTCCTGCTTTTTCAACTTGTTTTTTTACGCTAGTTACATTTGGGAATTCTGATAAAGCATCACGACTTTCATTAGTTAGTGTAAGGTTGTATTCGTTCTGGTTACGCCCATATCCTCCCTCTGTAATGTCATATTTTTCATAAAGGATATTTGGGTTTAGCCCAGTTCCTTTTGTGCTAACATCATAATGCCACTGCTTTTTCATTCCCTCTGGTTCTTCTTGCGGATTCCCGTTAACAATTAGGTTAGCATTTTTAAGTTCAAGTACATCTCCAGGAATTCCTACACATCTTTTTACATAGTTTTCCTTTTTATCTACTGGTCTTCCTAAGGTTTCGGCTGGCCAATTGAAAACTACACAATCGTTTCTTTCTACAATGCCAAATCCTTTCATTCTGTGGTAAGGCAGTTGCACTGCTTCAGTATATGATTTTCCTCCTACTATTGGCATTGTGTGGTGTACTAAAGGAAATGCAATTGGTGTCATTGGTACTCTTGGTCCGTAACTTACTTTACTTACAAATAGAAAATCGCCAATTAACATTGATTTTTCCATGGATGAAGTAGGAATAGTATAGGCTTCAATAAGGAAAGTACGCAATAGGGTGGCAGCAATTACTGCAAATGTTATAGCATCAATCCAACTGCTAACTTCACTTTTTTTCTTTTTTTCTTTCTTAACTCTTTTCTTCCAGAATTTGTAATTTAAGGTTTCCCAAAAGAGGTAATCTGCAACAAATAAAGGAATGAAATATAGCCATTCTCCTTCAAGTACATAGATTAATAAAGTCCAAGCTATAGTAAAGGCGATAAAGGCTACTATGGTAAAGAATTTTCCTAATATTTCTTTTAATTTTTTCATATTCTACTCTAACGATTTTTTAATTTTTTATTGTGCTAAAACATCTTGCATATTGAAAATCCCTTCTTTTCCAATTATCCATTCGGCAGCAATAATAGCTCCCATTGCAAATCCATCACGATTTTTTGCGGTATGTTTTATTTCTATTTCATCTACTGAACTACTGTAGTTAATGATGTGTGTTCCTGGTACATCTTCAATTCTATCAGCAGTAATAGCTGTGTTGTGTTCTAGTATTTCATCCATTTGAGTTCCTAAAGTGATGGCTGTTCCACTTGGGGAATCTAATTTTTGGGTATGATGTATCTCATGCAAACTACTTTTATAGTTGTGGTTTTTCATCAATTTGGCTAATTTTTTATTGAGCTCAAAAAAGAGATTAACTCCTAAACTAAAATTAGATGCGTATAAAAAAGCACCTTTTTTTGCTAAGCATAAATCCTCAACTTCTTGTAGATTTTCTAGCCAACCAGTTGTTCCTGAAATAACAGGAATATCACTGTTTAGTGCATGGCTAATATTAGTAAGTGCAGTACTAGGTGTGCTGAAATCAATTGCCACATCAGCAGTACTTAAATCCAAAGTATGGGTAGGTTTTTCGGATGATGAACTACAAACAATAGTATGCCCTCTTTCACTAGCTAATTCGCTAATTCTTTTTCCCATTCTACCATTACCAAGTATTGCAATTTTCATTCGGCAAATTTATAATTTAATTGATAGCGAAAGGCCATTTGCATTTCCTTTTGCCATATAGATAGGTTGTAGGTGTAAGGATATATCCTCACTTACATTATAATCAAATAGATGTGCGCTTACTGAGGCATCAACAATATTCAATACATAAGTAAGGGTAAATAGCAAGGCGGATACTTCTCGGTTTCTCCTGTAATGCTCGGTTAGAGTAACTAAATTAGCATTTGTGTAATTCAAATTATCTGACATATCGCCATCAAGCCGATTTAAGTAAGCAGTTTTGTATAAATCATATAAATCATGATTTTCCTTAAAGTAGTATGCTGTGGTAATTAGCCCAGCATAAATGATGGGAACTTTCCAGTATTTTTTGGTGTATACTTGCCCTGCACCAGGGATAATTGCAGAATACATTCCTGCTTTTTTAGGAATTTTAACTACACTTTCTTGTGCTGTAATTGTACTAGCAAATAGCGAAAAGCAAATGAGAAATATGTATTTTTTTAGCTGCAATTTATTTATTAATAAATTCAAAAATCTTGGCTAATTCTTCATCATTAGTAAAAGGGATAATTAGTTTTCCTTTTCCTTTTTTATTGCGTTTCAATTCTACTTCTTTGTCTAGGTTTTTTGATAAGTCATGCACCATTTTTTGTTGTGAAAACGGTAGTGGATTTGGCGTGCTTATAGTTTTAGCTTTTGAAGTGCGTTTGTAGTTAGTGTCTGCAAAATCTTTTACCAATTGTTCTACTTCACGCACTGAATAACCATTAGCAATTGTGTCATGAAAAATATTTAGCTGACTTTCTGTATTTTTTACTGAGATAAGAGCTCTTGCATGTCCTGTACTAATTTTTCCTGTACTTAATCCTTTTTGAATTTCAGAAGGCAGTTTTAATAAACGCAAAAAGTTAGTAACGGTAGTTCTGTTTTTCCCAACTCTTTCGCTACATTGTTCTTGGGTCAGTTTTATTTCCTCAATTAATCTTTGGTAGCTAAGGGCAACTTCAATAGGGTTTAGGTTTTCTCTTTGTATGTTTTCCACCAATGCCATTTCTAGCATTTCTTGGTCGTTAGCTATACGCACATAAGCAGGTAATTTTGTTAGTCCTGCAAGCTGTGAGGCTCTGAATCTTCTTTCTCCTGAAATAAGTTGGTACTTATTTTCATTTAGTTTACGAACCGTTATGGGTTGTATTATTCCTAATTGTTCAATGGATAAGGAAAGTTCATGTAGTTTTTCTTGATCAAATTCAGTTCTTGGCTGAAAAGGGTTTGTTTCAATTTCAGTAATAGAAATTTCATGTGTTTTTCCGGTAATTGCTGTGTTGTCAACTTTTATATCAGCAGGAATATCAATTGTATTGTTTCCTAAAATAGCTGACAAACCTCTTCCTAATGATCCTCTTTTTTTTGTCATCTTATTCTGTTTCTACAGTTGCTAGTTCTAATTTTTTTAATAATTCACTTGCTAAGTTCAGGTAGTTAATCGCTCCTTTACTTGACGCGTCATGAATCACAATTGTCTCACCATAGGATGGTGATTCGCCAAGGCGTACATTCCTATGAATAATGGTTTTGAATACCATTTCTTGGAAGTGTGTTTTTACTTCCTCCACCACTTGGTTGGATAGGCGCAAACGTGTATCGTACATGGTAAGGAGTAAGCCATCAATTATTAAGTTGTTGTTTAATCTTTGCTGTACAATTTTAATGGTGTTGAGTAATTTCCCTAAACCTTCTAAGGCAAAGTATTCACATTGTATGGGTATAATTACTGAATCGGAAGCTGCTAAAGCATTTAAAGTAAGTAGTCCTAATGATGGTGCGCAATCAATAATGATAAAATCGTAATCATCTCGGATAGGAGCTAATACTTTTTTCATTCGGTATTCTCTTTCCTCTAGGTTTACTAGTTCCAATTCAGCACCTACAAGGTCAATGCTGGCAGGTAATAAATCCAGATTCGGACTTTTATTTTCAAGTATACATTCTTTAGCTGTTGCTTGCCCAATTAAACATTCGTATATTCCTTTGGTAATTTCCTTTGGGTTGTGTCCAACACCTGAGCTGGCATTGGCCTGTGGGTCAGCATCAATAAGCAATACTTTTTTTTCTAGCACTCCTAAACTCCCTGCTAAGTTCATAGCGGTAGTAGTTTTTCCTACTCCTCCTTTTTGATTTGCAATAGCAATTATTCTTCCCATTTTGTTGTTGTTTTTACGGCTATAAAAGTAATATGCGATTCCTTAAAATCAATTTACAAACTGGGGCTAATTATCAACAAAATAGGGGAGTTGTTAAGAAAAAAGCCCTACCAAACGGCAGGGCTTTTTACTAAATATAACATTAAATACTAGGATGCAGTATCTAAGTTTTTGTAGATGTGGGTCTCAATTACAACATAGCCCCAATCTTCTAAATCTCTAGGTTGTAACCCAGGAGTATTTAAAAATTGTCTAGCTATTCTTCTTTGCATTTTTACGAGTTCTTTTATTTCCTCTCGCATTTTAGGCCCAGCCATTCTCCATTTGATACTATCATCACTAGCAGTTTCTATTGCTAGTTTATAGTCTTCAAATAAAGCCTCAAAAGCAGCCATGTCAAAACTGCTTAGTATGCTGTTAGCACCATGCGCTAAATGTGTTGCTATAATATTAGCATACATTTCTACCTGTTCATGGAGCTTTCCAGCAAGTTTTACGGTACCTGATTTCCCATGTAATATTGTAATGCCATATTCTTCTAACTTTTTAGTGTTATCAGGATAAGTATTCTTAATGTACTGAGCCATCTTTCTACTCTTACTTAGGAGTTGGTTGTTGATTAATACCTTAGCTTTAATAAGGGCTGGTGTATTTTGCTTAGCATTTTTGTAGGCGTTTCTAGTAACCCCCTTCTGGGTCACTAAGGTAAAGTAATTCGCAAGTAAATATTTCTTCTTCTTCTTCTTCTTCTTCTTCTTCTTCTTCTTCTTCATTCTGAAATATTTGCCCTTCAACCATAATGTCGTATAATTTAGGTTGAATAAAACCTAAATCTACAGCTTCTTGAAAGGGTATCCTTTTTAACTTTTTCACAAAATCAACAGCTTCTTCAATTGTGTTAAATCTCTTTATTATAGGCTCTCTGTTTTGACACCAATCTGTATATGGTGGATGATCTTCAATAACATTATATTCTAAACCATTGAAACAAGCAATCCACCCATCTCCAATCCTATTATAGTATTCATCTCCCTTCTTAATTGTTGTGTATATAATTAAACCAGAAGACACTTTCTCTTCAAATTTATTGAAAAAGTCTGCCTCCACTATATTAATAAAGTGTCCGTTATTTTCATCAATAGAATCTTCTTTTTCTAGTTGTTCACCCTTATCCACTCTTTTTTTTAATCTTGTAATTGTATGATCTATAGTTTCTTCAACAGCATTTTTGCTAAACCCAAGCTGTTTTCCAAGCTTTATGCATAATGCATATTCAACATAATTAATTACTCCATCTGCAAGCAATACATAAATATATGCATTTAAATGTGCCTCCCTTTCATTGTCGTTATCTGGCCATGCCATTTTAAAACTCCCTGGATTCTTTATTACAGCTGAAATTTCACTTTCATCAACACCCACAGTAGCTGCCATCACACGAATAACGTTTAATTCACTTTCATCAACTTTACCATCTGCTGCTGCTATAAGTAGCATATTAGTGATAAGTGTCTTTTTCTCTCTTTTGCTTTTACCACTAAAAAAATCTAAAATTCCCATAATTATTTATGTTTTATATTTTGCTAATTTATTTATTCTAAATAAGTGTTTAGAATTTTACTTTTTATCTTTTCCTCTAAGTCTTTTATAGTTGTGTTATATATTATCCAATATCATTCGTATTTAGTTTGTATTTTTCTTTTTTAGTTACCTAATATAAAATATCCTATCCAATTTAACCCTAGAAATCCAATCCAATATCCAAAACCAAAGTGTTTGTATTTTGCACCAAAGTGTTTGTTTTTTGCATCAAAGCGTTTGTGTTTTGTATCAAAGTGTTTGTATCTTGAATCAAAATGTTTGTTATTTACATCAAAGTATTTGTATTTTATATCAAAGTCTTTGTTATTTGCATCAAAGTGTTTGTAAAAGACATCAAATTTTCTTTTTTGAGCCAGTTAATAGTTTTCTCTGTCTAAAATCTAAAATCTAAAATCTAAAATCTAACAACTAGCAACAAACAACAAACAACAATTACTATCTTTACCCCATGCATATTTTAGATACTCCTATTGATTACTTAAAGGGGGTTGGTCCTGCTCGGGCTGATCTATTAAAAAAAGAGTTGCGTATTTTTACTTATGCTGATTTATTGCACCATTATCCTTTTCGTTATATTGATAAAAGTAAGTTCCATAATATTGCCGATTTAAACCCTGATATGCCTTCTGTTCAGTTAAAAGGTCAGCTTATAAAGTTTGAGGAAAAAGGACAAAAAAGAAGTAAACGCTTAATTGCTCATTTTAAAGATGAAACAGGTATTATTGAGTTGGTGTGGTTTAAAGGCACTAGGTGGATTCGTTCCAGTGTAAAACTGCATACGGATTATATTGTTTTTGGTAAGCCATCCGCCTACCAAGGCAAGTTTAATATTGTACATCCTGAGTTGGATTTGCAGGAGAGTAAACAAAAACTATCTGCTACTTTACAACCTGTTTATCCCGCTACTGAAAAATTAAATGCAAAAGGATTAACCAGTAGAGGAATTGCAAAATTAACTCAAGCATTATTGCCTTTATTAAAAAATCATTTAGAAGAAACGCTTTCTAAATCTTTAATTGAAAAATTAAATTTACCTACTCGTGAACAATCCTTTTTTAATGTGCATCATCCTAAAGATGCTAAAAGTTTAATCCGTGCGCAAAAACGCTTAAAGTTTGAAGAATTTTTCTTTTTACAGTTACATTTATTAAAATTAAAACTGACTAGAAACCAAAAGTTCATGGGCTATGCTTTTGAAAACCTAGCGGAAGGATTTAATGATTTTTATAAAAAACATTTACCTTTTGAATTGACAGGAGCGCAAAAGCGTGTCCTCAAGGAAATCAGGAATGATGTGCGTAATCCTCAGCAAATGAATCGCCTTTTACAAGGGGATGTGGGGAGTGGTAAAACTTTGGTGGCACTATTGAGTATGCTCATGGCAGTGGATAATAATTATCAGGCTTGCCTTATGGCGCCTACTGAAATTTTAGCGCGCCAGCACTTTCAATCTATATCAACCTACTTAAAGGAAATGAATATTAAGGTGGCAATCCTAACAGGTTCATCAAAAACTAAGGAGCGTAGGGTATTGCACGAACAATTAGTTAGTGGGGAAATTGATTTGTTAATTGGTACTCATGCGCTTTTGGAAGATAAGGTTCAGTTTAATAATTTGGGCTTAGTTGTTATTGATGAGCAGCATAGGTTTGGGGTAGCACAAAGGGCTAAACTTTGGAAAAAAAATAAATATCCACCACATATATTGGTGATGACAGCAACTCCTATTCCTAGAACATTATCCATGACCCTTTATGGCGATTTGGATGTATCCGTTATTGATGAACTTCCACCAGGAAGAAAGGAAGTAAAAACCATGTGGAAAACGGATTCTTCTCGTTTGCAGATTATTAATTTTATACGTGAGCAAATCAAATTAGGAAGGCAAATCTATATTGTATTTCCTTTAATTGAGGAATCCGAAAAACTAGATTATAAGGATTTGATGGAGGGATATAATGCGATTGAGCGAGAATTTCCTTTGCCAGAATTTCAGGTAAGTGTAGTGCATGGGCAAATGAAACCTGAGGATAAAGAGTATGAAATGAAACGCTTTGTGGATGGTGTAACCAATATCATGGTGGCAACTACTGTAATTGAGGTGGGGGTAAATGTACCCAATGCTTCCGTTATGATTATTGAAAGTGCGGAGCGTTTCGGGCTTTCTCAACTCCATCAGTTAAGAGGTAGAGTAGGGAGGGGTGCTGAGCAGTCCTATTGTATTTTGGTAAGTGGAAATAAAGTAAGTGCAGAGGGAAAAACTCGTTTACAAACTATGGTGGATACCAATGATGGTTTTAAAATATCGGAGGTAGATTTAGAAATAAGAGGTCCTGGTGATATGATGGGAACAAAACAAAGTGGTGTACTCGATTTTAAAATTGCGGATATTATTGCAGACAATAAGATATTGCACTTTGCTAGAAATGAGGCAGAATTATTGTTAAAAGAGGATGAGGAATTAGAAAAAGCAGAGAATATCAATATTGCTCGTGCTTATCGCCCTTATGCTAGGGAGCGTATGGGTTGGAGCAGGATTTCGTAACTATGATTTTGTCATATCGATATGAGCAAAGCGATTGAGATATCTTCCTTATATTTTCCTTTGTTCATTTTGACTTGAATCAAAACGAACCAAAAGTTCAAGACTGTATTCATTTCTAAACGCAAAAAAGCAGTAAAAACACGGAACAAAATAAACTCGCTTTACTCAAGCAGTATTTTGTTTTCACGCATTTTTCACACCTTTTATGCTAAAATGAATAAGGTCAAAACAACTTTTATAAATGCTGTCATCCTGAAATTTATTCAGGATCTGTTCAATAATTAAATTGTCACCCTGAACGATAGTTGAAGAAACGTTTTTTGTTCGGCAAAGCCAATCTACAGTTGTAGTTTTTAAATCAATAGATATTTGTCTCGTCCGATTAAACAATAATTCGACAAGCTCGATATGACATTATTTTTCTTGATTAAGAATGTAAAAATAAGAGTGAAACAAATAAGAGTGAAACAAATAAGGGTAAGCTACTTATATCGCACCGCTACAACCTATTACCCTTGCTGCATTCCTGCCCTGGGGGAGTTCATAGGGAGCTGGTCGTACAAGACTTACCCTTAAGGCTGCAAAACTAATATAATCTTACATTCTGCAAAGTATTTTTAACATTCTATTTTGTTTATATTTGCCACTATTAATTTTTAAAAATAATAAATGGATTCAAAGAAATTTGCAATGAATTATGGAGCTGTATTAGGCTTATGTTTAGTAGCTATTGCAGTTATTATGTGGTCAGTAGGTGCGGATGATAAAGAGTCAATTATCCCTGCTTTATTAAATAATATTATTACAATTGGGTTTATTGCTTATGCAATTATTCAGTATCGTGATATCAATAACAATGGTTTTATTTCCTATTCAGCATCTTTAAAGTTAGGAACAACTGTTGCTTTTTTCTCGTCAATTATATTGGCTTTTTATCAGTTTATTTATGTTTCTTACCTTGATCCTAGTGCTTTGAGTGAGGTAATGAAAATTACTGAACAAGCTATGTTGGAGTCTAACCCTGAGGTGTCAGATGAGGAATTAGATATGGCTTTGGAAATGACTAGTAGATTTATGCAGCCTCATTGGATGATGATAATGGGAATGTTAGGTGGAACTTTTATGGGCTTTTTATTTTCATTAATTATTTCTCTTTTTGTTAAAAAAGATGATCCAACTTTAATCGCCTAGTTTATGAATATTAGTGTAATAGTCCCTTTATTTAATGAAGAAGAATCCTTGCCAGAATTATGTGCTTGGATTGATAGGGTAATGCAAAAGAATAACTTCAGTTATGAAGTGTTACTTATTGATGATGGAAGTAAAGATAAATCATGGGAAGTTGTAGAAAATATTTCTGCTGAAAACTCAAATGTAAAAGGGGTAAAATTCAGAAGAAATTATGGGAAATCAGCTGCTTTAAATGTTGGTTTTGCAAAAGCAAAAGGTGATGTTGTAATCACTATGGATGCCGATTTGCAAGATAGCCCTGAGGAAATTCCTGAATTGTACAATAAAATTGCAGTAGAGGGTTTTGATTTAGTTTCAGGCTGGAAAGCTAAACGCTATGACCCTCTATCTAAAACGATTCCTACAAAACTATTCAATTGGGCAGCTCGTAAAGCATCAGGTATTTATTTACATGATTTTAATTGTGGACTTAAATCCTATAAGAATACAGTTGTAAAATCAGTTGAGGTACATGGTGAAATGCATAGGTATATTCCTGTGTTGGCTAAGTGGGCAGGTTTTTCTAATATTACTGAACAGGTGGTAGAACATCAAAGCCGTAAATATGGAGTTACAAAGTTTGGTTTGGAGCGTTTTGTAAATGGATTTTTGGATTTACTTACGATTACTTTTGTTTCTCGTTTTGGTAAAAAGCCTATGCACTTTTTTGGGGTTTTGGGTAGCCTTATGTTTATCTTAGGTTTTGGCGTGTTTACTTATATTGGTGGTGCTAAATTATACGCCATGTTCTCTGATATTCCTGCAAAAAACATTGCTGAAATGTCAGGGTTTTATATTGCACTTACTTCAATGGTAATAGGTGTTCAGTTATTTTTGGCTGGTTTTATTGCTGAAATGATTTCAAGAAATGCTTATGATAGAAACAACTATCAAGTAGAAAAAGAGGTGTAGATTTTGACTAAAAGAAAGGTAATTATTATTGGTCCTGCTTTTCCTTTTAGAGGTGGAATAGCAAATTTCAATAATGCTTTAGCACAAGAATATTACGATAGAGGAGATGATGTTACGCTTTACTCTTTCACGCTTCAATATCCTGGTTTTTTATTTCCTGGAACTACACAGTATGAAACAGGAAAAGCGCCAAAAAACTTAAAAATAAAAACACTTATCAATTCCGTTAATCCTATTAATTGGATAAATGTTGCGCGTAAAATTAATGCTGAAAAACCTGACTATGTTATCATAAGGTATTGGTTGCCTTTTATGGCACCTTGTTTAGGTTCTATTGCACGATTATTAAATAAGAAAATTAAAATTTTGGCCATAACGGATAATGTTATTCCTCATGAAAAAAGGATTGGCGACACTTTATTTACTCGTTATTTTGTAAAAAGTTGTGATGCTTTTTTAACGCTTTCCGCTTCTGTGTTGGATGATCTCTCAAAATTTACAAATACTACTGCTAAAAAGTTTATTCCACATCCTATTTATGATGTGTTTGGTGATAAAATTCCTAAACAACAAGCAATAGCAAATTTAGGGTTAAACCCTGATAATAAACATTTATTATTTTTTGGTTTTGTACGCAAGTACAAGGGTTTGGACTTAATGCTTAAAGCAATGGCGGATAGCAGAATAAAAGCAATGGGGATTAAGCTTATTATTGCTGGGGAGTTTTATGATGATAAAACAGAATATACCAATATGATTGCTGATTTAGGTATTGCCGAAAACATCATTATGAAGAGTGATTTTATTCCTGCTGATAAGGTTAAAGATTATTTTTGTGCTGCTGATATGATTACTCAAACTTACCGTACGGCAACTCAAAGTGGAGTTACTCAAATTGCTTATTCTTTTGAGCGTTCAATGTTGGTGACTAATGTTGGAGGTTTGGCCGAAATTGTGCCAGATAATAAGGTAGGTTATGTTACTTCTCAGAATCCTACCGAGATTGCAGATGCTATAATTGATTTTTATACCAACAATAAAGAAGCAGAATTTACGATTAATACTAGTAGTGAAAAGAAACGATTTTCATGGAAAAGTTTTGTTGATGGTGTGGAACAGTTGATCCAAAAGCAATTGTAAGTAATTCATCCTTTTCTTACTATATTTGCAAAAAAAATTATCACAATGAAAAAAATTCTTTTTTTCCTTTTATTCATTCCTTTTTTATCCTTTAGTCAAACTATTAATGAAGTTGATGCAAAGGGTTTAAAACAAGGTGTTTGGAAAAAAACACATGCAAATGGTAATTTGCGTTACAAGGGGCAATTCAAAAATGATAAACCTCAAGGTTTGTTTTACTATTATTATGAATCAGGAGAAATTCAAGCTGAAAAAGAATTCTTTCATAACGGTTTAGCGGCAGCTACACATCTGTTTTATAAAAACGGGAAATTAAAAGCAGCAGGACTTTATGTAAATGAGTTAAAGGATAGTACTTGGAATTATTTTAGTGCTGATAGCGTACTTATGATGAGTGAGCAATACCAAAAAGGGCAATTAAATGGGGCAACAAAAACCTATTACTATACTGGGGATTTATACGAAATAAAAAATTGGAGTGAGGGTATCAAAGATGGAGTATGGATTCAGTATTTTATGGACGGAAAAATAAAAATGCAAGCGGATTATAATAGCGGACAAAGAGAAGGGAGACAAACTTATTATTACCCAAATGGACAAGTGTATTATAAGGGTTTGTATGTTGAAGATAAAAAATCAGGAGTTTGGGAATATTTTACAGAAGAAGGAATTAGTGATACAATAATAAATTACAATGAGTAAAGGTAGGGTTTTAATGGCAATGAGTGGTGGTATTGATAGTACTATGGCTTCTTTATTGCTGCATGAAGAAGGTTATGAAGTGATTGGTTTAACCATGAAAACTTGGGATTATGATTCTTCAGGAGGAAATAAAAAAGAAACGGGTTGTTGCAGTTTAGATTCCATAAATGACGCACGCCAATTGGCTGTTGATTGTGGTTTTCCACATACTATTTTAGATATTCGTGAAGAGTTTGGTAATTTCATTATTGACAATTTTGTGGATGAGTACATTGCTGGGCGTACGCCAAATCCTTGTGTGTTGTGTAATACGCACATTAAGTGGGAAGCTCTTTTAAAGCGTGCTGATATGTTGAATTGTGAGTTTATTGCAACAGGACATTACGCGCAAATCCGTGAAGAAAACGGAAGGTATGTTGTTTCAAAAGGTTTGGATGATTCTAAGGATCAATCCTATGTGCTTTGGGGAGTAACACAAGAGTGCTTAAAGCGTACTATTTTCCCTATGGGAGAATTTCATAAAAAAGACATTAAACAAATGGCCTTGGATAGAGGTTATAAAGCTTTAGCTGAAAAAAGTGAGAGTTATGAAATCTGTTTTATACCAGATAATGACTATAGAGGCTTTTTGAAAAGAAGGGTAGAAGGATTGGAAGAGAAAGTTGCAGGTGGTAATTTTGTAACTACTGATGGTCATATTGTAGGGACTCATGATGGTTATCCTTTCTACACTATTGGACAAAGAAAAATTGGGGTTTCTCTTGGCTCTACTCCAACTTATGTTATCGGTATAAATCCTGATGATAATACAGTGATAGTGGGTACTAAGGAGGATTTGCAAAAGCAGGAAATGTTCATTAGAAATGTAAATTACCTAAAATATGATAGGATTGAGGATGGTATGGAATGTTTAGTAAAAGTTAGGTATAAGCATAAAGGGGAGATGGCAACTGTTACTAATGATGGCGATAATTTAAAAGTATTATTTCATAAAAAAGTTGAGGGTATTGCTCCAGGACAATCTGCAGCAATTTATGAAGGTAATGATTTGATTGCTGGAGGATTTATCATGAAACGATAGATTTTGAAGGTTGCTGAAATTTCATATCAAGAAACCAATAAATTCTCAAAATTAGTACTTGATTATCTGAATGAGGATGAGCAACTAAAGCCTTTTATAAATCATTTTCCAAACCTAGAAAATTTTGAAAAGCAAATTACTGAAAAGCACAATCACCTTGTAAATAGAGATATTTTAGTTGAGGTAATAAAACAACAAAATGCTTCTTTTTCTCTTTCTGAGAAGTCCAAAAATAATATTGATTTATTAGCAGATAAAAATACTTTTACAGTAACCACTGGGCATCAATTGTGTTTGTTTACAGGCCCTCTGTATTTTATTTATAAGCTGATTTCTACTTTAAATTTAGCAGAGCAATTAAAAGCAAAATATCCGAAAAATAATTTTATTCCTATTTTTTGGATGGCTACTGAGGATCATGATTTTCAGGAGATAAACCACATCAATTTATTTGGAAAAAAAATAGAATGGGAGGCTAAGCAAAGTGGTGCTGTTGGGCGAATGAACTTAGATGGGTTTGAATCTGTCTTAGAAGATTTAAAGAAAGCTTTAGGAAATTCTGATAATGCAATTCAGTTAATTTCTCTTTTTGAGAATGCATATCTCAAGCACAATAATTTGGCAGATGCTACTCGTTATTTTGTAAATGAATTGTTTGGTAAGTATGGTTTGGTTATTTTGGATGGGGATGATAGGAGATTAAAACAACAATTTTTACCAATAATTAAGAAAGATGTTTTATCGCAAGGATTTGAACAAACAATAAGCAATTGTAGTGAGAATTTAGCGAATGAATACAAAGCACAAGCTTATGTTCGTCCTATTAATTTTTTCAAATTATCTGATGGAAAAAGAGAACTGATAAAAGAAGGAGTTGGCGAAAAAGAGATTGAAGAAAACCCTGAAAATTTTAGCCCTAATGTATTGTTGCGACCATTGTATCAGGAAACTATTTTGCCAAATATAGCTTATATAGGAGGGGGTGCTGAGGTAGCATATTGGATGCAATTAAAAACTGCTTTTGAGCAAGAGAATATTCCTTTTCCAATTTTAATGTTAAGAAATTCAGCTTTACTAATTGACTGTAAGCAAGATAAAAAACGAAAGGATTTTGAAATTTCAATTGCTGATTTATTTTTAGACGAACATCAATTGCATAAAAAGTTTGTTTTATTAAGTGCTGAAGCAACTATTTCACTTCATGATGAGTTTGATAAAATGAAATTGGTGTATGAATCAATAATGAATAAAACAACTGATGCGGGTATGCAGAGTAGTATTCAATCACAATTGCAAAAACAACAAAAGTCGTTTAAGCAAATGGAACAAAAATTACTGAAATTAGAAAAGCAGAAATTTGAAAGTTCCTTGCAGCAAATAAGTAAATTGAAATTGCAATTATTTCCGAATAGTAGTTTGCAAGAACGTTATGAAAATTTCATTCCGCTTTATTTAAAACATGGTGAAAACTTTATTGAAATATTGAAAGCGAATTTAAATCCACTCAACCCTAATTTTGTAGTTTTGACCCCTAAAATAAAATAGATAAATGGAGCACGAAAAAATATTAATATTAGACTTTGGTTCGCAATATACTCAGTTGATTGCAAGGAGAGTAAGAGAGTTGAATATCTATTCTGAGATTCACCCTTACAATAAAATGCCTGAGATTGATGGAAGTTGGAAAGCAGTAATTTTATCAGGTTCTCCACATTCTGTTCGTGAAAAAAATGCTCCAATTCCTGATTTATCAGCTATAAAAGGAAAGCTACCTTTGCTAGGAGTTTGTTATGGTGCACAACATTTAGCACATGAATTTGGTGGAGAGGTATTGCCTTCAAATACGCGTGAATATGGTAGAGCAAATTTGTCTTTTGTTGATACTGATTCTGATTTAATGAAAAGTGTTCCTGCTGATTCCCAAGTATGGATGAGTCATGGTGATACTATTGCTACTATTCCTGATAATTATAAAGTTGTTGCTTCAACAAATGATGTAAAAGTTGCTGCTTATGAGGTAGAAGGAGAGCAAACTTATGCTTTACAATTTCACCCTGAAGTATATCACTCAAAGGATGGAGCTACTATTTTAAAGAACTTTTTGGTTGATATTTGTGGTTTTTCACAAGATTGGACTCCTGCAACTTTTGTTGATGAAACGGTAGCAGAATTAAAAGCTAAAATTGGAGATGATAAAGTTGTTTTAGGGCTTTCAGGTGGTGTTGATTCAACTGTAGCAGGTGTACTTTTAAATAAGGCAATTGGTGAGAATTTATATTGCATTTTTGTAGATAATGGCCTTTTAAGAAAAGATGAGTTTGAAAGTGTGCTTGATCAATATAAAGGAATGGGCTTGAATGTGAAAGGAGTGAATGCAAAGAATCGTTTTTATGATGTTTTAGCAGGGATTTCTGATCCTGAGAAAAAGCGTAAAGCAATTGGTGCTATGTTTATTGATGTTTTTGATGATGAATCAAACCAATTAGAAAATGTAAAATGGTTAGCACAAGGTACTATTTATCCTGATGTTATTGAGTCTGTTTCTGCAACAGGAGGTCCTTCTCAAACTATCAAATCCCATCATAATGTTGGTGGTTTACCTGATTACATGAAACTTAAAATTGTTGAGCCATTAAATACTTTGTTTAAGGATGAGGTAAGGAGAATAGGAAGGTCAATGGGAATTGATGAGGAATTATTAGGAAGGCACCCTTTTCCAGGTCCAGGATTGGCAATTCGTATTTTAGGAGATATTACAAAAGAGAAGGTAAGAATTTTACAAGAAGTAGATCATATTTTTATTTCTTCATTAAAATCAGCAGGTTTGTATGATAAAGTATGGCAAGCAGGAGCAATTTTCTTGCCCGTACAATCAGTTGGTGTAATGGGAGATGAGCGTACTTATGAAAATGCAGTAGCATTAAGAGCTGTAGAGTCAACTGATGGTATGACGGCTGATTGGGTGCATTTACCATATGAGTTTTTAGCTAAAGTATCCAATGATATTATCAATAAGGTAAAAGGAATTAACCGAGTGGTATATGATATTTCATCAAAACCGCCAGCAACTATTGAATGGGAATAATCAGGAAAATATTTTTCACATTTTCATTTTTATTTGTTTGTGGTTTATCAGCACAAACAAAAAGCGATACCATTATTTTTGATGGTGATATTTATGTAAAACACATAGTTACTGCTGGGGAGTCGCTTAAATCAATAGCTAAATTACATAAGGTTAAAACAGCTGATATTATTGATAATAATGAAATACAAAAGCGTTTGTACTATAATCAGCTATTGTATATCCCAATTCTAATTAATGAGCATTCAGCTAGAATTAATAGTGATTTAAGTATTCAAAAACAGATTGAATTAGTTACTGAACTTAAGGATACATCTGAATTAAATATTGCTTTGTTAATGCCTTACTTTTTGGTGAAAAATGACACCATGTTTAATGATTTTGAGGACACTACTGAAATTCATAATATATATTATAAAAGATCAGAGGTTGCTCTATCTTTTCATGTTGGTGTTGAATTAGCTTTGGATTCTTTGCGTAAGCAAGGAAAAAATATTCGCTTATATACTTTTGATACCAATAAGGATACTTTAAAAGTTCATCAAATTGTAAATTCAAATATTTTGGATAATATGGATATTGTTATTGGTCCTTTGTATGCTAATAATTTTAGGGTTTTATGCAAGAAATATGGTAATGATACTACTAAAATATTAATTTCTCCTCTTTCTAAAAGTACTAAAAATGTAAGGACGTATAAGGTAGTTTATCAGCTGTCACCTTCTTTTCAAGTGCAGGCAAATGTCATTAAGAATTATGTTTTAAAGCATCATAAAAATGATAGGGTTATTGTGTTAAATCAAAGAGGGTTTGAAGGAAAGTCTGCTTATGTTAAAAACTTGTTTAGTCAAGAGGAAAAGTTAGTGGAAACCTTTACAATGCAATATACTAAGGTAGATTCAATCCGAAAAATGTTTCAGGAAAAGCAAGTGGTTATTATCCCTTCAGAAAATAAGGCTTTTGTGAGTAAAATGCTTGGAGCTATTGGTGGTATGGACTCTACATCTCTAGTTTTTGGTTTATACGATTGGAAAAAGTATGATAACTTGGATATTCATAATTTAATGTTTTTAGATGTCAAGTTTCCTGATGCTTACAGTTTTAGTAATGATAATATTCATGATTCTTCTTTTTTAAAATTATTTGAACAGAAGTATAATACCAATCAAGCAAAGTATACTCATATTGCTTACAACATTCTTATGCATTTTGCTTCTGACTTTTCTTTATTTAATTTTAAGAATTTAAAAGATGGAGGGAAGATTAATAGCTATGCTCCTTTACATCATTATGTTGATTATGAGTTTATTCCTGTGGAATAGGTATTATTAATTATTTATATATAATTTTGCAAAACTAGTTTTGCAAAGAATTATAAAAATATTATCCCTTTTCTTTTGTCTTGTTTTTTACAACAATGCTCAAGCACAATGTACATTAACAATTGATGTTGCTAATTTACAGCATATCAACTGCCCAAATGGAGGTGCTGTGGGTGTTGCTAACATAATTCAAGCAAACTATTTAAATTACTCTTGGCAAAATATTACTAATGGTCAGTTATATAATGGCGGAGGTGGAAATGGAGGTACTTCTCGAAATGATTTAGATGTAGGTTTTTATGTTGTTACAGGCAGTTCTCCATATAATAGCGCTTGTCCTTCAATAGTTTATTCTGATACTTTTGAGATCATAGAAGCAGAAGCAGCTTTCCAATTTAACCCTACTCAAGCATGCCCTGCTTTGTGTAATGTACAGTTTACAGCTGATATGCAAGTTGCTATATCAGGTATTAGTTATACTTATCAGTTTGATAACAATCCAATTGTTAGCTTACCTAGTGTTTTAAATAACCAATGTGGAGGTTCGCATACTTATGAAATATTTGCGAATGGAATTTCTTGTGGAGTAGAAAATATAGGGATAAGTCAGTTTGCGCAAATGAATTTAGCTACTTCAGTTGTTAATTCTAGTTGCATTCACCTTGGTTCAGCAACAGTAAATATTACTGGAGTTGGAGCTTCTGCATTAAGTACTTATTGTATTTCTACACCTCAATATAATAACTATACTACTATTGATAATGTAGTTTTTGTTGGAGATAATACAAGTATATCAAATAATACATCAAGTGTTTGTGATGCTTATCAGGATTATACTGTTCAATCAGCAGATGTGACTCCAGGAAATTCATATAATTTATTTGTAGATTTAGGAACCTGTAATACAGGTGGTTTTGCTTTGGTTGATATTCTTAATATATATGTTGATTGGAATATTGATGGAGATTTTAACGACTTAAATGAATGGGTAGGGCAAGTAAATCCAACACAAAGTCCATCTGTTCATGCTTTTCCAATTACCGTCCCTATTGGCGCTATACCTGGGCAAAGTAGAATGAGAATTGTAGCTCAGAATAATCAATATCAATCCACCAATCAAGCTAATCCTTGTGATAATAATTCTGCTTGGTTTGGCTCTACAGAGGATTATACAATAGTTGTAAATGGGTCAGTTGCAAATCCAATAACTTATTTATGGTCAGATGGGCAATCTACAGCTACAGCTACTAGCCTTAGTGCAGGAGCCTATACAGTTACTATTACTGATGCAAATGGTTGTTCTGCAACTGATACCGCAATTGTTAATGGTTCAGCAAATGTATCTGTTGTTGCAGGAACAGATCAAATAATTTGTAATGGAGGTATTCCTAATAGTTTTACTGCAACTGGAAGTAGTAGTGGTACATATAGTTGGTCACCTCCATCTGCTTTTACAAATCCAAATCTTCAAAATCCTAGTTTTAATGGGGGAGTGAATACAACTTCAGTATATACTGTAACCTTTACAGATACAAGTGGTTGTATTGCTACTGATTCGGTTGTTGTTACTACTAATCCTGTGCCTACTGTTACGCTTTCAGTAGTGCCAAACCCTGCCTGTATAGGTGATGATATTGCGTTAACAGCATCTACTTCAATTCCTGTAAATAGATACAGATTTCAATATAATTCTGGTAGCGGTTGGGTGAATATGACAAATCCAGGATTTAATACTATAAACCCAGTAACTTTTTTTAATATAACTACTACCACTCAATTTCGTGTAAAAGTACGAGAGGATAATGGCTGTACAAACAGTAGTTGGTCATCAATAATAACGGTACCTATCAATACGATAGTTACTCCAGCAATAAGTCACAACTAAATTTAAATAATAATCAAAAATGTTAAGGTCATGAAAACAACAAACAAATTACTGAAAGCAATAGCGATAATCGCTTTGTTATTAGGAAGCAATCAATTGATTGCTCAAACGAACACATCCCCAACACAAACGGTATGTGCAGGTTCTCTTGCTGAACCTTATTTAATCAATCCACCTACTGCAGGGTCAACTTATCAATGGGCATTAAGTGGAGGGGGTACGCTCAATAATGGAACAACTACTAATAATATTACTGTGGATTGGGGAGTAACTCCAGGAACCTATACAATTACTGTTACTGAAACTGATCTTAATGGTTGTATAGGTGCGCCAGTAACTGTTGATGTTAATGTTATTCCATTACCAACAGCAACAGTAGCTACTTCACAAACAGCTTGTTTTGGTACATCAATACCTGATTTAACTGCAATTGGAGCAAATGTAAATTGGTATTCTGATGCAGCATTAACAACTAATGTGTTTACTGGAAATAGTTTTGCAACAGGACAAGCAACAGTAGGAATTTATACTTACTATGTAACTGAAACATTAAATGGATGTGAAGGGCCTTCAGTTCCTGTTACCTTAGAGATCTATGCAATTCCATCAGCACCATCAGCAGCTAGTCAAACAGTTTGTTTTGGTTCAGTTATTCCTGATTTAACAGCTTCTGGAACAACACTTACTTGGTATTCTGATGCTGGTCTTACTGCAGTTGTAGGAAACGGAACCCCTTTTGCGACAGGACAAACAACAGTAGGGATTTATACTTATTATGTAACTGAGACAGATGTGAATGGATGTGAAAGTTCGGGAACTCCTGTAACACTTGAAATATATGCATTACCAACAGCACCAGTTGCTGCTAATGAAGCAGCTTGTGAAGGAAGTCTTATTCCTGATTTAACAGCTGCAGGTTCAAATATAATTTGGTATTCTGATGCGGCTTTAACTACTGTTGTAGGAAACGGAACTTCTTTTACAACAGGGCAAGTAGCAGCTGGTATTTATACTTATTACACTACACAAACTGATGGTAATGGATGTGAAAGTAACGCCACTAATGTAACACTAGAAATATATGCATTACCAACTGCACTAGTAGCTGTTAATGAGGTGGCTTGTGAGGGAGGTATTATCCCTGATTTAACTGTAACAGGTTCTAATCCAACTTGGTATTCTGATGCAACTTTAACTACTGTTGTAGGGAATGGGTCTAACTTTGCAACAGGACAAACACTTGCGGGAGTATACACCTATTATGTAACTGAAACTAATACAAATGGTTGTGAAAGTGCAGCTACAATGGTAACTTTAACTATTAACTCGTTTACAACACTTCCTTTGGCATCTAATCAATCAGCTTGTTTTGGAACAACTATTCCTGATTTAACAGCTACAGGAGTTGGTACTTCATTTACTTGGTATTCTGATGCTACTCTTACGGCAGTTGTTGCAAATAACTCTCCTTTTGCAACAGGACAAACAGCAGTAGGAACTTATACTTATTATGTTACAGAATCGCAAAATGGTTGTGAAAGCCCTGCTGCAACTGTAATCTTAACCATTTATGCTACACCAATAACAGGACCAATTAATCACTGGTAGTATATGCGTAAACTAAAAGCTATCATATTATTGCTTATTGCATTTGCTACACAAGTTGTAGCACAAAGTCCTGTGTATCTTTGTGCAGGAACTAGCCATAACTTTGGAGTGCCTTATACTATGGGTTCTTCTTATAATTGGCAAGTGCAAGGGAATACTTCTATAGCAACTATTACTTCAGGTAACGGAACTGAACACATCATTATGGACCTTAACAATTCGGGTGTGTTTCAGTTATTAGTTGAAGAGATAGATGTAAATGGGTGTAGTGGATATGATAGTGTTTTAGTAGAAGTACATGCTTTACCTAACCCAAATATATATGCTTTAGGACCTATCTCTTTTTGTGAGGGAGATAGTGTCCTGTTGCAAGTAGATTCAAGTTATAGTTCTCAAATTTGGAATAATGGCTCAACAGCAATAACTACTTATGCGGATACTTCAGGAGGTTATTTTATTAATGTTACTGATATTAATGGTTGTAGTAATACGAGTAATTCAATAAATGTCAATGTTAGTTCTAAGCCAGTAGCTAACTTTATAGTTGATGGAGTTTGTGTAAATACACCAAGTATGTTTGTAAATACATCAACAGTAAATATAGGGAATATTGCAAATAGTATTTGGTATTTAGGAAATGGAGAGGTGGTGAATGGTGATAGCTTACTGTACACCTACACTAATGCTGGGGATTACTTTACTCAGCTATATGTTACTTCTGATGGTGGCTGTGTTGATTCTATAGGAAAATCATATACTATTTTTAATAATCCTAAGGCTGATTTTATTTACACTCCTTTTACAGTTTCTACTTTGCAGCCAGAAATGAACTTTGTAACAATAACTCCTAATTATACTTCAGTATTTTGGGATTTTGATGATACAACATTTAGCACTTTACCTAACCCTATATATGAATTTGAACAAGCAGGGGTATATGATGTTTGGCTTACCGTAACGGATAGTAACCAGTGTATGGATTCAGTAATGCACAGAATTACCATGTATTATGATTTTGTTTTGCATGTACCTACTGCTTTTACACCAAATGGTGATGGAGATAATGATACTTTTGGACCTAATGGTTTACGCATGGAACATTACAAGGAATATGCTTTTTACATTTACAACCAATGGGGTGAACGAATTTTTGAAACTGAGGATGTAAATGAATGGTGGACTGGAGCTGATTTTCCTGCAGAGGTTTACAGCTGGGTACTTATAATTACTGATGAGCTAGGTGCAGTTAGAAAGAAAAACGGACTCGTTACTTTGATAAAATAATTACCTCAAATCAATAACCTCTACACCTGGGTAATCCTCAGTGTTAAAAGTAAAAGGAGCAATAGCAGTATTGCTTTTAAAACTAGTTACCAAATAAGTGTAAGTTCCTCCATTTTTATCATGTATAATGATTTTGTATAACTGATTTTTAGCTGCATTAATAGCTAAGTTTATTTTCATAAACTCACCACTTTCTTTAGGAAAAAAATCAATGCTGTGTAAGCGTTTTCCATTCTCTGAACTAGCGCCAACATAGGTGTACTTATAGTCGTTTTCGTAAATGGTGAATAATTTACTTGGGCTCATCATATCCTCCTCTGGGTCATGCTCCATAATCTGCACTTCATTCATGTCCGCTAAATAGATCCATTGATATTCCCCATCATTTATGATGGTTTGTTGTTCCATCTCTAAGAGAAAATTGTCTTCCTGCATGACAAGTGTTCCATTTTGTTTTTCATTGATGTTTTGGCTTTTGTTTTCAAAGCTGAAATCAAAACCAATTGTCATATTTTTGTAGGATTTGGTAGTAGCACTTAGTTTGTCCAATACTTCTTTTGCTACTTGTTCCTGAGCAAACAAGCTAGCGCTTAAGGCAATCAATAGGGTAGTGATTAATTTAGTCATTGTTATTTAAGTTGTTTAATAATTCTTCTAGTTCTATTTCATCACGCACCAATACTTTTCGGGCTTTACTGCCTTCAAATGCTCCTACTACTCCAGCAGCTTCTAGCTGGTCAATTATTCTTCCTGCACGGTTGTATCCTAAGCGTAATCTTCTTTGTATCATTGATGTTGATCCTGACTGATGTTGCACTACCAATAAAGCGGCTTCATCAAACATTGCATCCTTATCATCTAGGTCAGCTTTACCGCCAACTGCTTCTCCTTCTGCTTCATATTCAGGTAGCATATGTGCTTGTGGGTAAGCTCTTTGCGATCCAATAAACTCACATATTTTCTCTACCTCAGGAGTGTCAATAAACGCACATTGTAATCGTGTTAAATCATTTCCTGTTGAGATTAACATATCTCCCATACCAATTAATTGTTCGGCACCTTTGCTGTCCATAATGGTTCTAGAATCAGTTTGTGATGACACCCTAAAAGCAACTCTTGCAGGGAAGTTGGATTTAATCAATCCTGTAATCACATTAACGGATGGTCTTTGTGTGGCAACAATCAAATGAATGCCAATAGCACGGGCTAATTGTGCTAAACGAGCAATAGGGGTTTCAATTTCTTTTCCTGCCGTCATTATAAGGTCAGCAAACTCATCAATCACCAAAACGATATAAGGCAAGTACCTATGTCCGTCATTAGGATTTAATCTTCTGCTGATGAATTTTGCATTGTATTCTTTGATATTTCGGCATTGAGCTTGTTTACAGAGTTCATATCGTTCATCCATTTCAATACAAAGGGAGTTAACCGTGTTTACAACTTTCTTTGTATCCGTAATGATGGCTTCTTCCTCATCAGGTAGTTTTGCTAGGTAATGTCTTTCAATCTTGTTGAATAGAGTAAGCTCTACCTTTTTTGGGTCAACCAGTACAAACTTCACTTGAGATGGATGTTTCTTATATAGTAAGGATGCTAATATTGCATTTAATCCTACTGATTTTCCTTGTCCTGTTGCGCCTGCCATTAGTAGGTGAGGCATCTTTGCTAAGTCAACTACATAGGTTTCGTTTGATATTGTTTTTCCAAATGCAATTGGCAGGTCCATTTTGCTGTTTTGGAATTTTTCTGACTTTAGTACCTCAAGCATAGATACCGTATTTTTTGTTTTGTTTGGCACTTCAATACCTACAGTTCCTTTTCCAGGAATAGGAGCGATAATACGAATCCCTTCAGCTGCTAAACTTAAAGCAATATCATCTTCTAAGTTTTTAATTTTTGATATTCTAATTCCAGCTTCAGGAACAATTTCATAAAGGGTAATGGTTGGTCCTACAGTTGCTGAAATTGATGTGATGCCGATTTTGTAATGTCCTAAGGTTTCAACAATTCTATTCTTGTTGTTTTCAAGTTCATCTTTATCTATTTCAATTTTACTTCCGCCATAGTCATTTAGTAAATCCATTCCTGGCATTTTAAATTGTGATAATTCAAGGGTAGGATCAAAATCGCCTAACTCTTTTAGCTTCTTCTCAATTTCAGTTTCGCTTAATGTTTCCTCAGTAGTAGTTTCAGTTACTTCTAATCCTAAATCGTTTTCTTGTTCTTCAGTAGGGGTTTCTGTTTTTTCAATCTGTGGTGTTACTAAGGTAGGCTCCTCAATTGCAGGGGCAGTTTCAGTAAGGCTATCAAGTGAAGTTTCTTGCAATACTGGTGCTGTAGTTGTTTCAGTAAAAGTAGGTGTAGTTATGGTATCATCTTCTTGTTCAATAATTCTTTTGGTAGGTTTTACCTTTTCAATAAAAGCTTTTATTTTTTCAGCATCAATTTTAAAAGAAATTACTAGATATAATAAAGAAATAGTAATCAGTAAGAGGGAAGTTCCTAAGCTACCAATAGCTGAGTTCATTAAATCGTTTGTGTAGATGCCTATACCTCCAGCTGTAATTGTTCCGTTAAAAAAGTGGCGTATGAATATTGGGATAATTAACATGCCTAATATACCGTTAAAAATGAAATTGCTAAGAGAGTATTTTTTTAGTCCTAGTATTTTTAAACCAGCCAATAAACTAAATAAAGGGATGAAAAAAGCTGCTAAACCAAACCACATTTTAACAAGTAGATTGGAAATATAAGCCCCTAATCCTCCTATTGAGTTATTGATTTTTTTATCTGTAATAACATCTGATAAATCTTTTCCTGAAACTAAGCTGTCATCTGCTTCCCATTGAAAAAAGAAAGAAATAAAAGCGATAATTAAGTACAGTGAGATAAGGATTAATACAGCAGCAAATATCTTTTGATTATTTTCATCTTTAAATGGGGTTACTATTCCATCAAAGTTAAAGGACTTAGCGGATTTTAATTTTAATTTCTTTTTTGCCATATTGTCATCAAAAGTACAAATAGATTTTAATGTTGTAGTAGGTAGAAACTATTATTTTCCCATTAAATTGTTAATAAATGTTAATTGTAATAACTAAACCTAAAATGTTTTGAAAATAGTAGATTTGCAGGCAATTATGATGAAGATAAAAGTAAGAAATGAAACTGCAAAACTAAAAGCTGTAGTAGTAGGAATTGCTAATGATTTTGGAGGTACGCCAAAGGTTGATGAATGCTATGATCCTAAGTCCAGAGCACATGTTAAAGCTGGAACTTACCCTACTATTGAGGCTTGTGTAAAGGAGATGGATGCTTTGGTTACTGTATTTAAAAAGTATAATATAAAGGTTTATAGGCCTCAAAATATTAAAGGTTTAAATCAGATTTTTTCAAGGGATATAGCTTTTGCAATTGAGGATAAGTTAGTAATTCCTAATATAATTGAAGATAGAAAAGAAGAAGCTGATGCAATAGTTGATGTGTTAACTCAAATTGATGAAGAAGATATTATAAAAATGCCAGTAATTGCAAGGGCAGAAGGTGGAGATGTGATGCCTTGGAATGAATATATTTTTGTTGGTTATTCTGAAAAAGAAGATTTTGAACATTATACAGTAGCAAGAACAAACAAAGCAGGAGTTGATTTTTTAGCAACTTCTTTTCCTAATAAAATAGTAAAAGGTTTTGAGCTAAATAAATCAGATGATGACCCAAGAGAAAATGCTTTGCATTTAGATTGTTGCTTTCAGCCAATAGGAGTAAATATGGCCATTATGTATAAAGGTGGTTTTAAACATACAGCTGATGTTGAATTTTTAGTGAATTACTTTGGTGAACAAAATATCATTGAAGTTAATAAGGAGGAAATGTATAATATGAATTCAAATGTATTTTCAATTTCAGAAGAAGTAATTGTTTCAGAAAAAGGATTTACAAGATTGAATATAGAATTAAGAAAAAGAGGGTTTAAAGTTGAAGAAGTGCCTTATACCGAGATAGCAAAAATGGAAGGGTTATTAAGATGTTCAACAATGCCATTAATTAGACAATAATGAAACAGATTACAAATACAATAATGATGATAAAGCCTGTTGGCTTTAGGTATAATGAGCAAACGGCTGTCAATAATTATTATCAGCAAGTATTGGATAGTTTAACAGCTGAGCAAACACAAAAAAATGCTTTAAATGAGTTCAATACTTTTGTAGATAAGTTAAGAAATTCAGGGGTAAATGTTGTGGTAATTGAGGATACTAAAAATCCTGATACTCCTGATTCAATTTTCCCAAATAACTGGGTGTCGTTCCATAGTGATGCTATGATAGGATTGTACCCTATGTGTGCTGAAAATAGAAGGGATGAAAGAAGAGAAGATATTTTTGATACTTTGGTAGATAAGCATGGATTTGCAATTGAGGGGATAAAGGATTTTACAGAATTTGAAGAGCACGATAAGTATCTTGAAGGAACAGGAAGTATGGTGTTGGATAGAGAAAATAAGATTTGTTATGCAGCTATTTCTATTCGTACGGATGAGATTGCAGTAATGCAGTTTTGTGAGGAGTTTGGCTACCGACCTGTATGTTTTACGGCTAACCAAGATGTAGAAGGTGAGCGTATGGCAATTTATCATACTAATGTAATGATGTGTGTTGCGGATACTTTTGCTGTTATTTGTTTGGACACAATTGATGATGAAGCAGAAAGAGAACATGTACTTGAAACACTTACTAAAACAGGAAAAGAAATTATTGAAATAACGGAAGCACAAAAGCAAAGGTTTGCAGGGAATATGTTGCAAGTAATGGGTGATAAACCTTATCTTGTTATGTCTAACTCGGCTTATAGTAGTTTAACAGAAGAACAAAAAATAGTTATTGAAAAGCATTGTCCTATTATATATAGTTCGTTAGATACAATTGAGGCCTGTGGAGGTGGTAGTGCAAGATGTATGATGGCAGAAATATTTTTACCAAAACAAAAGTAATGATAGAAGAAATCTTAAAACCAGAAATAGAAAAATGTTTAGCTGAGTTATATTCAGCAACTGACCAAAGTATTCAATTTCAAAAGACAAGAAAGGATTTTGAAGGAGATATAACTTTAGTAGTTTTTCCATTATTAAGGGCTTCAAAAAAAGGACCAGAACAAACTGCTGAACAGATAGGAGAATACCTAAAAGAAAAGGTAGTTGAGGTATCAGGTTTTAATGTTGTAAAAGGATTTTTAAATTTAGAAATTACACCAGAATATTGGTATAGTCAGTTTTTGAGTGCTTATAATACTCCTGATTATGGAACAGTAAAAGCTGATGAAAGTGCACCAACTTATTTGGTGGAATATTCATCACCCAATACAAATAAACCTTTGCATTTAGGACATATTCGTAATAACCTGTTAGGTTATTCAGTTGCTGAAATTATTAAGGCAAGTGGTAAGAATATGAAGAAAGTACAAATCATTAACGATAGAGGAATTCATATTTGCAAATCAATGATAACTTGGCAGGAGTATGGGAAGGGAGAAACCCCTGAAAGTACAGGAATGAAAGGAGATCATTTTGTAGGAAAATACTATGTAGAGTTTGACAAGTATTATAAAAATGAAATTGCTGATTTGGTTGCTGATGGAATGGAGCAGAAAGAGGCTGAGAAACAAGCACCTATTTTTAAGAAGGCCCAGGATATGCTAAGAAGTTGGGAGGCAAAAGAGCCTGCTGTAATTGCACTCTGGGAAAAAATGAATGCTTGGGTGTATGAAGGTTTTGCAAGTACTTATGGTAGACTTGGGGTTGATTTTGACAAGAACTATTATGAAAGTGATACTTATCTGCTAGGCAAAAAAGTGGTAGAAATTGGCCTTGAAAAAGGAGTGTTTTATAAAAAAGAAGATGGTTCGGTATGGATAGATTTATCAGCTGAAGGTTTAGATGAAAAGATCATTTTACGATCAGATGGTACTGCTGTTTATATGACCCAAGATATTGGTACTGCCATACAAAGACATGAAGATTTTTCATTTTCAAATATGGCGTACACGGTAGGGAATGAACAAGATTATCATTTTAAGGTATTGTTTTTAATCCTTGATAAATTGGGTTATGATTGGGCAAAAAGCTGTTATCATTTATCATACGGTATGGTGGACTTGCCGAGTGGAAAAATGAAATCGCGTGAAGGAACTGTAGTGGATGCTGATGATTTAATGGAGGAAATGGTAAGCACTGCAAAAGGTATTGCTAAGGAATTAGGAAAACTTGATGGAATGACGGATGAACAGGCAAATACACTTTATGAAACAGTTGGTATGGGAGCTTTAAAATACTTTATGCTAAAGGTTGATCCTAGAAAGCGTATGCTTTTTGACCCAGAAGAATCAATTGATTTTAATGGAAATACTGGGCCGTTTATTCAATATACTTATGCTCGTATTCAATCGCTTAAAAGAAAACATACTGCTGAGGTTATAATGCCAAATGCAGTAACAATTAAAGCTAAGGAACAAGAAATTATAAAATTATTGACTGAGTTTCCTAGCGTGATACAAGAAGCAGCAGCCAATTATAGCCCTGCATTAGTAGCTAACTTTGTGTATGACTTGGTAAAGGAATTCAATAATTACTACCAGAATACAGCTATCCTTACTGCTGAAACTGATGACTTGATTAATTTTAGATTAGGTTTATCAACAAAAGTAGGTGAGGTGATAGAAACTGCAATGCGTTTATTGGGTGCTGGTGTGCCTGATAGAATGTAAAAAATCATTTTTTAAAGCGTTTTATTGATTATAATTTAGGAATATCCACAATATATTTCATGAAATATAACTTCATTATTTAGTTTTTACTAGATATAAAACTCTAATTTAGAATTATTATAAATAAAACTATCTTTATTTGGATTTATTATAAATAAGGCTGTATGTTTGCAGCCGTTTTTAAATAACTAATCAAAATAACTAAAAAATAAAGAATGAAAAAAATTGTTTTATCAGTATCAGTTGCCTTAATGACTATAGGGGCTAATGCACAAAACACAGCAGAAAGAATTCTTGCTAACAATGAAGGGCTTCACATTGGTGGGTATGCACAGGTAGATATGAATATGCCATTAAGTGATGAGAATGTACATTATAATGCAAAATTAGATGTACATAGATTAGTAACTTTTA
The DNA here is from genome assembly GCA_943788405.1 of uncultured Flavobacteriales bacterium. Lineage (GTDB taxonomy): Bacteria > Bacteroidota > Bacteroidia > Flavobacteriales > BACL11 > UWMA-0277. The sequence continues at coordinate 960,443 of CALSQD010000002.1, read as the reverse complement.
TAGGGTATAACTTTAATGAAAAAGCATCATTTATTTCTGAACTTGAGTTTGAGCATGTTTCTGAAGTTTATGTTGAGCAAGCTTTTCTTAACTATAAGTTAAAGCACAATATGAGTGTTCAGGCTGGTTTAATGTTAATTCCTATGGGGATTCAAAACTTATACCATGAGCCACCAACATTCAATGGAGTTGAAAGAACAAATGTAGATAAGTACATTGTGCCAACTACTTGGAGAGAAATGGGAATTGCTGTTTCTGGAAATTTAGAGGAACATTCTTTAAACTACCAATTGATGTTAGTTAATGGATTTAATGGGTATAATGAAGGAGGAGTATTCAGTGGTAAAAAAGGATTAAGAAGTGGTCGTCAAAAAGGAGCTGAATCTTATATGACAGCACCTGATTTTGCAGGTAGAGTTTCTTACTATGGTATGCCAGGATGGAATTTAGGAGCATCTTTATATAAAGGAGAGTCTGAAACTGCATTATATAATGGATTAAACTTAGATGATGAAGTGGCAGTTGCTTCAGCTGATTCATCAAAAATTGGAATTCAAATGATTGGTTTAGATGCTAGATATACTAACGGACCTATACAAGGTCGTGCACAGTACATTGTTGCTGATTTAGAAAATACATCTGCATATAATACTTTTGCTGATTCTGATTTAGGTTCAGTAATGACTGGATACTATTTAGAAGGTGGGTATAACTTATTGAATAATAAGGATACAGATAATGAGTTAGTTATCTTTGCTCGTCATGAAAACTATAATACGCATGCTGAGGTTGCAGAAGGAATGGAAGCTGACTTAGCATATAACCGTACAGAAAATACTATCGGACTTACTTATAAAATAGCAAGTGGAGCAGCTTTTAAAGCAGACTACCAGTTATTAAGCAATGAGTCAAGTTCAGAAGAAAAGAAACAACTAAACTTAGGAGTTGCTGTTTGGTTCTAAACAAAAAATGAATCAGGTTTATACAATATTTAGATTTATCAAGGCTATAGCGTCATCTGAGAAGATGTGTGCTATAGCTGTTTTTTATTTGTTATTTTCTTTATCAGTAAAAGCGCAATTTATTCCTTCAGCTCAATCTGCTAAAAAGGTAAGCACTTTAATTGCTCAAACATTTGGCGATAATATTTCAGCAGTTCCTTTAGCAATAAATTCTAACTACCAATCAATTGAAGTTGATGGTAAAATGAATGGATATGTTTGTGTAGAACAAGCATCAAGTAAGCATGATAAGTTTGAGTTTGTTGTAATTTATGATGATCAATTAAATATTCTTCAGGTTAAAGTTTTATTATATCGTGAAGATTATGGCTATGAAATAAAGAGTAAAAGATGGTTGAAACAGTTTTCAACTTGTGAGGTAAGAAAAGTTCAAGCAATATCAGGAGCTACTATATCAGTAAATTCATTAAAAAATGCAGTAAAACACCTTAACCATAAAATGGAGGAATTCGTTTTATAATATTATTTTTGCATTATGACTTTTCAGTTACATACTTTACCAAAATCATTAAGACACACACTTACTGTATTTTTATTAGCCCTATCCTTTGGTTATTTTTCTGGTTTAGTTTTATTAAAACATACTACTGATTTTAAAGTAGCTGGAGTAGAGCAAAATGTATTGGGTAATGAGATAGACGAACAAGCAGAAGAATTGCATTTTAAAATGTCAGAAAGAGAATTGCTAGGGCTTATCCATAGTCATGTTATTAGTTTGGGTATGTTGTTTTTAATGCTTTCAATTATAATGTATTTTTCATCTTATAATGAGGGGATTAAATATTTTTTAATGCTTGAACCTATGGTTTCTTTGGTAGTTACCTTTGGTGGTTTATGGTTGTTATGGTCAGGGGTTTATTGGATGAAATACATTATCATGATTTCTGGAATCTTGATGCACCTTTCCTTAGTAGCAATTATTTTTTTATTGCTAAAAGATTTATTATTACATAAATCATATTTTGCTAAGCAATAAACTTGGGGAGAAGGATCTCTCAAACAAAAATATAATCTTGTTTGATGGGGAATGTGCCTTGTGTAATCGATTTATTGTATTTGTTATAAAACAGGATAAAAAGCAAGTCTTTCATTTTTCTTCTTTACAGAGTGAGGTTGGTAAATCAATAGCTAAAGTGTATGGTATTAATGATGTTTCTACTATTGTTTTTGTAAGTGAGGAAAGTGCAAAAACTAAATCTTTGGCAGTATTATCAATTTTTAGCTATTTAACCTTTCCTTATCATTTACTCAATATATTTTATCTTGTTCCTTATTTTTTAAGAGATGAACTGTATGATTTGGTAGCTAGATATCGCTATAATATCTTTGGTAGAAATAAAACCTGTTATCTTTATGAAAATGAAGATTGGAAAGAGAGGGTGTTGTAGTTTTTATTCAAGTATTATCTTTTTCTCAACTGTGCCATTACAAACATTGGGAAACAAAATAGGAATAATAGTAATTTCTTCATTTTGTAAATATATGAAAAAAATCCTTTGCAATTACTTAAAATACAGCAATATAAGGCATGGTACTTTTTGAAAATAAGTTCATAAGAGCACAAAATAAGTTATAGAAAGCAAAAAATAAGTTGCTAAGAGGGAGAAAATAGTTCAAGAAGACACAAAACATGTTGTGAAAGACTAAAAACTAGTTCCCAAGAACATAAAATTAGTTTCTTATTGTATGAAAATAGTTGTGGAAAGGCTGAAATTACTTGCTCTTAGTGAAAATTCTATTCAAGAATTGCTCTAATTGTTCAGCTGTACGCTTAGTAAATAGTTCGCCATCCTTTACATAAGTAATTCCACCTGTTTCTTCCGAAACAATAATAGCAACTGCATCCGATTCTTCAGTAATACCAACTGCAGCTCTGTGGCGCATTCCTAGGTGTCCAGGAAATTCATCACTATTACTTACAGGAAGTACGCATCTGGCACTTATTATTTTATTGTTTCTTATGATTACTGCTCCATCATGTAATGGGCTGTTTTTATAAAATATACTTTCAATCATAGGGACTGAAATTTCAGCATTCATTGCTACACCTCCTTCAGCAAATACAGCTAAATCATCCATTTGAGTAACTACCATAATAGCGCCCGTTTTTGTTTTTGCCATATCACTACAGGCTTTAGCAATGGCAGAAGTGTTTAGGTGGTTTTCATGTTCAACTTTAAAGTTGAATTTAAATAGTCCTTTGTTTTTTATCACTTTTCCTTTTCCGATAAACATTAGGAATTTCCTTAGTTCCTGCTGGAAAACGATAACTAATATGATAACACCAACCCCAATAAATTGTCCTAAAATTTCACTTAATAATTGAAAGTGGAAGGCATCAACTATTTTCCATAACAGATAAATTGCTGCCAAACCAATAAAAATATTAATAGCAACTGTACCTCTTACTAGTTTGTATAATTGATAAATTAATACAGCTACTAGTGCTATGTCAATAAGTTCAATAAAGCCTATATTTAGGAATTCCATTTTTACAGATTTTTTGCGAATGTAGTGATTTTAATGCATTCCATTGCTTCTTTTACATCATGTACCCTTAGAATGGATGCTCCTTTTTGTAGTGCCAAGGTGTTGGTAATGCTTGTTCCGTTTAATGCATTTTGTGGGTTTGTATCTAGTAAATTGTAAATCATGGATTTTCTTGATGTGCCAATTAGAACAGGAATTTTAAACTGATTAAATTGTTCTAAATTACTTAAAAGCTGATAATTGTGTTCAAGCGTTTTTCCAAAACCAAAACCAGGGTCAATTATAATTTGTTCAATTCCTTTTGCTTTTAATTGATTTATCTTTTCATCAAAATAGGAAACTACTTCAGAAACTACATTGTTGTAGTTCGGATTTTTCTGCATATTTTTTGGTGTGCCTTGCATGTGCATTATAATGTAAGGTACTTGCAATTGAGCAATGGTTTCAAACATAGCTGTGTCCATTTCTCCTGCAGAAATATCATTAATTATATGGGCTCCAGCCTCAATGCACTGTTTTGCAGTTTTAGCCCAAAAGGTATCAATTGAAATAATAATGTCAGGAAATTCAGTTTTTAACAATTTAATAATTGGTAAAAGTTTTAAAAGCTCATCATCAGCTTGTATTTGTGTAGCTCCTGGGCGGCTGGATTGTGCGCCAATATCAATAATACTTGCTCCTTCCTCTAGCATTTTTCTGCATTTGCTTATAATTGTTTGTTCATTTGTATATTTCCCACCATCAAAAAAGGAATCTTCAGTTACATTTAATATTCCCATTACTATTGCATTTTCTGTTGAAAAAATAGTGGAATTGCTTTTTGAGTTTTTGGCTTCTGAGGGCTTAAATGATGTATATTTCGGCATTATTAAAGGTTAAAATTATATGGAACAGACAATTGCTGAATACGATTCAATAATAAAGAAATGTGAGGATATTTTTGCTAAGAAAATGAAAGATTATGGAAGTGCTTGGCGCATTCTGAGAATCAGCTCGTTAACGGATCAGATTTTTATTAAAGCACAAAGGATTCGTTCAATAGAACAGAAGGGAGAACAGAAGGTAGAAGAAGGGGTTGCCAATGAATTTGTAGGAATTGTAAATTATGCAATTATTGGGCTTATTCAATTGGATTTAGGAGTTTCTGAACTTGCTGAAGAAATGGATAATAATGAGGTTATGAACATCTTTGATAAACATGCTAATATCGCAAAGGAACTTATGATTGCAAAAAATCATGATTATGGTGAGGCTTGGCGCGATATGAGGGTAAGTTCACTAACGGATTTAATCCTGCAAAAGATTTTGCGTGTAAAACAAATTGAAGACAATCATGGTGCTACCCTAATATCAGAAGGAGTAGATGCAAATTACTTAGATATGCTAAACTATGCTGTTTTTGCGTTAATTAAATTAAAAAAATAAAATTATGAAAAAGAACTTACCAATGATTATTCGTGTGCTTATTTCGGCACTGTTTTTACTTTCAGCATTTGCAAAATTATACCCTACACCTATGTTTGGTATTACAAAAGTATTTGAGCAAGGGCAACTTATACCTATGGGATTTCCAGATGATTTAGTCCCTTATCTTTCTCGTTTTATTTTGGCAATTGAGTTCTTTTTAGCTTTTGCTATTTTGCAAAAAAACTACCTTAAAAAGTTAGTTATTCCTACTTCAATAGGTTTGCTTGTTATGTTTAGTTTACATCTTACTTATTCTATATTTTTAGGCGACACTGAAAACTGTGGTTGCTTTGGTGATTTAATTCCTATGTCTCCTTTACAAGCATTAATTAAAAACCTAATTACGATTGCTGCACTAGGGTATTTGTTTAAAAAAACTGCTGATGATAAAGAGAATAATTGCTCAAAACTAAGCATACAAGTATTGTCTATTTTGTTAGTTATGTTTGCTTTTTTACCTGTTTCATCTCAAAGTAAATCTGAAGGAAATAGTTTTGTTTCCTATGTAGAGGATGAGAGTTTTAAAAGTTCAGAAGAGTATAAAATTCTTTGCTATTTTGATGCTGGATGTGAACATTGCCAGCATGCTGCTAGAAGTATAGATTCATTATCAAATTTAGCTGATAATTTCCCTCCTGTCCATATTGTGTTTTCTGATACTGAACAAGATAATATTCCTAACTTTTTTGAATATGTTGGGAAAGAATATCCTTATCAAATAATGCCATTTGCAAATTATGATACGGATGAAATTGATAGTTATATGGAAATTACTTTCCCTGATTATGATAATCCTGTAGTAATCCTTTATAAAGGAGCAAAACAAATACGATTATTTGATGGTACAGGATATAATGAATATAGTGCAGAGCAATTGCAATTGCTTTTAGAACAATAATACTTTGTTTGCTTATATCATAAAAAAAATCACTTATGGTATCCTTGTTTTATGGGGTGTACTTACGCTAGTATTCTTCTTGTTTAATGTATTGCCAGGCGATCCTGCTCGTATGATGTTGGATAAGCGTGAAGATTCGAATCAATTAGCTATTATCAAACAAAAATATGCTTTTGATCGTTCGGTGGTTGAGCAGTACGCTTTGTATTTGAATGATGTCCTTCCACTTTCAATTCATCATAATAGTACTACTGCTTTTACTTCTCTTTTAAGTGGGAAGTACCAATTTACAAAATTGCTTACATTTACTAATTATACCTTTGTTTTTAAAGTGCCTTATCTTAGGGAATCCTTTGTGCGAACAGGAACATCTGTTACTACAATTTTAGGAAATACTTTTACGAATACTTTTGTTTTAGCAATTTCCTCAATTGGTATTGCTTTGTTTTTGGGTTTAATTTTAGGGGTGTTTTCTGCATTGTATAAAGATACTTTTATTGATAAGTTGATTCTGTTTATTTCTGTTTTAGGAATGTCCTTGCCTTCTTTTTTTGCATCAATAATTATTGCTTGGCTGTTTGGTTTTGTGTTGCATAATTTCACTGGTTTGAACATGACAGGCAGTTTATATGAAGTAGATGATTACGGTAGAGGGTCTTTTTTGCAGATTAAGAATTTAATTCTACCAGCAATTACTTTGGGTATTCGTCCACTATCAGTTATTATTCAGCTCTGTAGAAACTCTTTGTTGGAAGTGCTTTCAATGGATTATGTGCGTACGGCAACTGCAAAAGGTTTAAGTAAATTTACTGTGATTTTTAAACATGCTTTACGCAATGCATTGAATCCTGTAGTAACAGCTGTTTCAGGTTGGTTTGCTTCACTTTTAGCAGGAGCAGTTTTTGTAGAATACATTTTTGCTTGGAACGGAATAGGAAAAGAAATAGTTGATGCTTTAAATAAAATGGACTTGCCAGTAGTGATGGGTTCTGTACTGTTTATTGCATCAATTTTTGTAATAATAAATATAATAGTTGATTTAATATATGGGTGGCTGGACCCCCGAATTAGAATAAGTTAATATGAGAAAAAATATAGTAGCAGGAAACTGGAAAATGAATTTAAATAGAGTAGAAGGAATTGCTTTGGTGGAAGAGGTGTTGGCTAAATTACCTACTGATAATAATACACATATAATATTTGCACCTGCTTTTGTGTATTTGCATAAAGTAGCAAAAATGTGTGCTAATACTTCAAAAGTTGTGGCTGCAGCACAGGATTGTAGTTCAAATGAAAAAGGAGCTTTTACTGGAGAAGTTTCGGCTAGTATGTTGGCTTCTTGTAGTGCTAGATATGTTGTTTTAGGACATTCAGAAAGAAGAGCAAATTTTACAGAAACTAATGCGCTTTTAAAAACTAAAGTAGCACAAGCATTTGAGAATGATTTAAAAGTAATTTTCTGCTGTGGAGAAAGTTTAGCGCAAAGAGAAAATGGAGATCATTTTGATTGGATAAAGTCACAAATTTCAGAGAGTTTATTCCACCTTTCTGCTGATGAGTTTAAAAATATAGTAATTGCTTATGAGCCTATTTGGGCAATTGGTACTGGGGTTACAGCAAGTACTGATCAAGCGCAAGAAATTCATGCTTTCATTAGAGATTTATTAGTTGAAAAGTATGGTGAAGAGGCAGCTGAAAGCACTTCAATATTATATGGTGGTAGCTGTAAGCCAAGTAATGCAAAGGAACTATTTTCAAGCCAAGATATTGATGGAGGTTTAATTGGTGGTGCATCTTTAAAAGCAGATGATTTTCTAGCAATAACACAATCTTTTTAATGGAATATACTGAGGTAGATATTAGGTTAAATCCTGTTGCACCATTTGCTGATATATTGGTGGCAAGGCTCAATGAAATTGAGTTTGAATCTTATAATGAAGATGAAACAGGGGTAAAAGCTTATGTGCAAACACATTTGATTGATGAAGATGCTGTAAAAGAAATTATTGCTGAAGTTGCAGAATTATGTGAGTTAAATTTTACCATCAATAAAGTAAAACAAGAAAACTGGAATGAGCAGTGGGAAAACAATTTTGAACCTGTTCATATTAATGATAAGTGTGTAATTCGAGCTCATTTTCATGATTCATTTCCAGATATAGAACAGGAAATTATCATTACACCAAAAATGTCCTTTGGTACTGGGCATCATGAAACAACATCCTTGGTGATGAATGAAATGTTCGGAATTGATTTTAAAAATAAATCAGTTTTAGACATGGGAAGTGGAACAGGAGTTTTGGCAATTTTGGCTGCTAAACTTGGTGCTAATTCATTAATTGGTATTGATTTTGATGAATGGGCTTTTGAAAATGCAGAAGAGAATGCAAAACTCAATTCAGTGGATAATATTGATTTTATTCATGGGGATGCTAATGCAATAGGAGATGCAAAATTTGATGTTATTTTAGCAAACATCAATAGAAATATTATTCTGCAGGATATGGCTACTTATGTTGGGGCAATGAATGCTCAATCCGAAATTTTATTTAGTGGTTTCTTAAAAGAGGATATTCCTTTAATTTTAGAAAAATCAGAACAACTTGGCTTAGAATTAGTTGTTTCAAAACATAAAAACAAATGGCAAATGCTACATTTAAAAAAGGCGTAATACTTTTTGTATTAACGCTTGTCTTTTCTTTTTCCACTTTCGCTCAGAAAAAAGGAAAATTAAAAGAGTTCTCTAAAGAGTTTCCTACTTACTTAGCTGAATTAGGCGAGTTTATGACAGCCTCTGATAACTCAGATTTAAATGCAGTATTTAAGTCTTTTTCAAAAAATACTGATCAATTATCAGCAGCAGAAAAGGAAATTATTATTTCTATTTCAAATAAAATGTTGGATAAGCGTATGCGTGCAAATCCTCATTTCTCTAAGGTTCTATCGGCATTAATGGATGTAAATAATCACGCTAAAAGTGAAAGTATGTTGCCACAGTGGTTAGCGGTTGTTGATGAAACAATTGATAATACCACTACTAAAAAACTAATGTTGTTTTGTGCTTTTACAAACGGTTTGGTAAAGGAAAATACTTTGCGTTCGAGCAAAGCTGCTGCTTGGTTGGTGAATACGGATGATTATCATTTTGAGTTTGAAATGATAGAGCCAATTATTGTTTTTAATACAGACTTTAATTTAAGTTGTAGTGCTGATGGTGGTTCCTACACTATTGAAGGGACAAAAGGAAAATACTATTTTGTTTCTAATGATTGGGAAGGAAGTGGAGGTGTAATCAGTTGGGAAAGTCAAGGTTTGGCTAAGGATTCAGTTTATGCAACTATTTCAGATTATAAAATTGATACGCGTAAAAGTCAACTAGTTGCTGATTCGGCAGTATTTTATAATAAATATGTTTTTCCATTACCTATTATCGGTCAGGTTATCAATAAAGTTGCATCAGCAAGGCAAGCTGAAAAATTCCCAAAGTTCACCTCATATGGTAAGAATGTAGAATTGAAAGAAATTTTCCCAAATGTAGATTATAAAGGAGGGTATAAAATGCAGGGAAAAGAGTTTATTGCTGATGGTGGAGATTATGCAGAGGCAAGAATTATTTTTAAAAGATATGGGAAGCCTGTTTTTGTTGCGAATGCCAATCGGTTTAGTATAGGTACAGATAGAATAACCTCAAAAGGTGCTGGGATAAAAATATTCTTTGATACGGATTCAATTTATCACTCTAACTTGCAATTCAAGTATATTAATAGTTCAAGAAAATTGCAGTTATACCGAGATGTTAATGGGCTTTCAGGTGCTCCAATGCTGAATACCTATCACAATATAACTATGGATTTTGAACTCTTGGAATGGAGCATTGATGGTGATATTATTACTTTTGGGTCATTGCCAGGTACTGCAGAATCTCGTGTTGAATTAGAATCAGTAGATAGGTACTTGCAACAAAAGTATGATTCAATGCAAGGTGTTGATGCAATCCATCCTTTATTTTTAGTGAATAATTATGTGCGTGCAAAGCAAGAGGAAAAGTTCTTTGTAGAAGATTTTGCAAAATTTGCTCGTTTTCCTGCTGTTCAAATTCAGCATTATTTAATTCAGTTAGCTAATGATGGATTCATATTTTATGATTTTGGTGAAGAGAGAATTACGGTTTTACCTAAGTTGTATACTTATATTAATGCTGCTTCAGGTTTAGGGGATTATGATGTTATTGCTTTTAATTCTGTAATTACACCAGGTGAATATAATACATCAGATAAATACTTGGTGAATGCAGCTTTAAATATTGAAACTAAGGATTTGAATATACTTGGAATTCACGATATTCAATTGAGTGAAGCAAGAGATGTTTATTTATATCCTAAAGATGGACTTTTAGTGATAAAGAAAAATAGAGATTTTATTTTTAATGGACAAATTTATGCTGGTAGAGGGCGTTTAAATTTATTTGGAAAAAATTTCTTTTTCCATTATGATGAGTTTAAAGTGGACTTAAATGAAATTGATTCTGTACAACTTTCAGTACCGATTATGCCAATTCAGAGAGATATGTACGATAATGAGAAATTAACTAAAGTAAAGACAGTAATTGAGGCAGTTACAGGTGATTTAAGAATTGATGATCCTACAAATAAGTCAGGGCTTAGAAAAGATAGTTTTCCTGGTTTTCCAATTTTCAGATCATTTGAGGATTCTTATGCTTATTATGATAAAGATGCTATTTATGATGGAGTATATGATAGAGATCGTTTTTCATTCCATTTACAACCTTTTGAGATTGATAGTTTAGATAATTATACGGGTAAAGGCTTGGCCTTTGCAGGTACTTTTGAATCAGCTGGAATATTCCCTACTTTTGATGATACTTTACGCTTACAAGAAGATTATTCACTTGGGTTTACGCGTAAAACTCCTGCTGATGGATTTGCAATTTATGGGGGTAAAGGAAAATATCATAATGACATTCATTTGAGCCATAAAGGGTTAAAAGGTAATGGTGATTTTGAATATTTAACCGCTATAGCTTCAGCTGAAGAAATCTTCTTTTTCCCAGATTCTACTAATTTATATACTCAGAATTTTGCAATTACTGAAGTGGTTTCAGGTATTGAGTTTCCTCAGGTAAGTAATACAGAAACCTATGCTCACTTTCTGCCATATCAGGACAAGTTAGAAGTGGATAAAAGAAAAGATGTATTTGATTTCTATAAAGGACAAGCAAGCTTTAATGGAGATTTATTAATGCAACCAACAGGGCTTACTGGTGGTGGTGTTATGACATTGGATAAAGCGGAGGTAACCTCTAATCTATTTGCCTATAATGCCAGTTGGTTTGGATCAGATACTGCTAGTTTAAATGTATTTGAAGCAGGAGGAGGAATTGCTTTTAAAGCAAATAATTTAAGAACTCATATTGATTTGGCAATGCGTGAAGGGGTATTCCATTCCAATGGAGCAGGCTCTTTTGTAGAATTACCTGCTAACCAGTATATCTGTTATATTGATAAGTTAAAATGGGCTATGGATGAAGAACTCTTAACTTTGGGTGATGAAGTAGCTGCCTCTAGCACTGGTTCAGAATTTATTTCTATTCACCCTCACCAGGACTCTTTAAATTTTATAGCAACTACTGCTAATTATAGTTTGAAGGATTATATAATTCATGCCAATGGAGTAGAGGATATTGCTGTAGCAGATGCAATTATTTATCCTGATTCAGGGATTGTAACGGTTGAAAAGAAAGCGATTATTCAAACCCTTTATGGAGCTAGAATATTGGCAGATGATTTAACAGAATACCATACATTTACGAATGCTTCAGTGGATATTATTTCAGCTCATAATTATACAGCAAGTGGAGATTATACCTATACGGATGCTATGAATCAGAAACAACAAATCTTCTTTAAAGAAATTAGAGTAGGTGAGGATACAATTACTATGGCTAGGGGTGATGTTGAAACAGATAAACCTTTTCATATTGATAGTAAGTTTGATTTTAAAGGTAGTTTGGATTTAATTGCTGATAGAAAAAATTTAACCTTTGATGGTTATTTTATGGCTAATCATTCTTGTAATTTATTGGAAAAAGAGTGGGTAAAATTCCGTTCGGAAATAGATCCTAAAAATATCCTGTTTACTTTAGATGAGAAATTATACAATGATGAGCAGGATTTACTTTCAACAGGACTTATTATGAGTTTGGATTCTACTAATATTTATTCTTCATTTTTAAGTAGAAAGGACAGGGCTATTGATGCTGATTTATTGAAAGCATCTTATACTTTGGCATATGATAAAAAGCAGTTTGCATATGTAATTGGAGGTCCTGATACTTTATCAACATACTTTACGCTTTATGATAAAACTTGTAAAACAAAAGGAGAAGGTGTAGTTGATATGAACCTTGATTTAGGACAGGTTAATGTTAGTACAGTAGGGAGTTTTGTACATGATATGAAGAGTCAGAAGAAAGAGTTTGAAGGGTTCTTTATGTTGGATTTCTTTTTCTCTGATGCAGCAATGCAAGTTATGGCTAAGGATATTTATTCTGCTCCTGGTGATGGTATGTATGAGTATGATGAAGCTTATGCAAATAACTTAGGTAGAGTGGTTGGAAATGAAAAAGGAGATATGTTAATGCTTGATTTAGAACTAAAGGATGAGTTCGTTAAGTTTCCTGATGAAATGAAGCATACTTTAGCATTTACTAAAACGAAATTCAAATGGGATAATGCTAATAAAGCCTATGTTGCGAAAGGTGAAATTGGAATAGGAAATATATATGGTAGCCAGTTGAATGGTTTGTTGGATGGTTATATTATTATTGAAAAGGGTAGAAACTCTGATGTTTTAACAATTTACTTGCAAACTGAATTTTATGATGAATATTATTTCCAATACAAGAATGGGGTAATGCGATCATGGGCAACAAATGAAGACTTTAACATTGCAATTCGTGAGGTTGCGGATGGAAAAAGAAAAGCAGAACCTAAAAAAGGAGCTACTCCTTACCGATATATGTCTGCACCTGAAGATGTTACTGAGAAATTCTTGAAATCAGTGAAGAAAAAGTATTAATTATTATCTTGCCGGCCTTTTATGTTAACTACTGAAATCATATTATTTATCCTATTAGCTTACTTAACAGGGGCTTTTCCATCTGCAGTATGGGTAGGTAAAACATTTTATAAAATTGATGTTCGTGAGTTTGGTTCAGGTAATGCTGGTGCAACAAATACCTTTAGAGTATTAGGTAAAAAAGCAGGTATTCCTGTGTTGCTTATGGACATCTTTAAGGGTTGGTTGGCTGTTAATTATTTGCATTTTGTAGCAGTAATTCCAGAGTCAATTGAGCATCAATTTGAAATAAAATTAGTTTTTGGAATTGCAGCTGTTATTGGGCATTTGTTTCCTATTTATACTGGTTTTAGAGGCGGTAAAGGAATTGCTACAATGATGGGATTATTGATAGGGCTACATTCTTTAGCAGCTGTTTGTTGTTTTGGGATTTTTGTTATTATTTTTAGTGTCTCAAAATATGTTTCATTGGGTTCTATTATAGCATCTATTGCTTTTCCTATTATTGTAATTTTAGTTTTAGGATCTACAAATTCATCCTTAAATGTATTTGCAATTTTTGTTCCAATTTTATCGTTAATAACTCATCAAAAAAATATTGAACGCTTAGTAAGAGGAGAGGAAACAAAGATTAAATTTGATAAAAAATAACCATTATGAAAAATTCTCCAAAGTCTAAGCAACAAGCTAGCTCAAGCAAAATTAAAGTAAAGTCGTTATTTTTAATTAATGATGACTATAATTCATTTGATCATGTAGTAGATTGTTTAACTGCTATTTGCGATCATGATGAACTCCAAGCAGAACAATGCGCATTATTAACTCATTACAAGGGAAGTTGTGAAATTGTAATAGGTGATATTGCTGATTTGGAACCAATAAAAGAAGATTTAGCTCTTTATGGACTAAATGTTGAGATTCTTTAATATTTCTAGTTAAAATAATTTGCACTCAGTGCGAATAAATTATATTTGCAGCCTTTTAGGACTCGTAGCATAACTGGATAGTGCACTAGATTACGGCTCTGGAGGTTGGGGGTTCGAATCCCTCCGAGTTCACTAAAAAATATAAATCCTAGAACACAAGTTCTGGGATTTTTTATTTTATAATTTTTATTACTGCTGTTTTTCCTAATTCTAGTTGAGTAATTATAGGGTATTTTTTTTTGCTATCCACCAATTCTATGCGGCTAGTATTAGGTGGGGAGGTTCCTAAATTAGTTGCTTTTATTTTAATTGTATTCTCTCCATCTACTAATTTATATTTTATTTTTTTGCGTTTATTAGTAGTTTCAAAATCATTAAGGATAATGTTTCCGTTTATAGTAAGCTGCACTTTATCACCATCTTCCATATTTGCATCCCAAATAAAAAGCTTCAGCTTATTGCTTTCCCAATTAATAGTGAAATCATCACCATCTTTTAGTATTTCTGTTCTTTTAACCAATGAAGTATCTTGGTGTTTTTCATTGTACTTCTTTTCTACTTTCTTTTTTATTTTCTCAATTTTCTTTTCTAGCTTAGTTCTTTCCATCAGCACTATTTTTCCACTAGCGCATTCAGTACTATCCAAAAAGTTTCCTGTAAAAGTACCTTGCACCCTTTTACTGCCAAATTTTCCCATTAGTTTTAGGTTCATATTGATGTAGCAAAAACTATTTAAAGGTGCTTCAGAGTTGGTTTGAAGAATCTGAGTTTCTTGTAGTTGAAAGGATTTATCTTTTTTAAAATACAAACCACTTATTTCACTTTTGGTTTCATCAGGTGTATTTATATTGGTGATGGAGTAGCCGTTAACAATTCCATTGTCTTCTTGCAATTCTAAGCTAAAGCTAATAGGGGTGTTGTTGGATAAAACAAGTGTACCTAAATAACTGAAAGTATTTTGGCTATAGGTTAAACTGCTTAAAATAAAGCAAAAAATGGTAAGTGTATTTTTCATAATTGCAAAAATAAAAACAATAATTGTATTAATTTGAAATAAATTATTATTATTGTAATGAAAATAATATTAATTAAAAAAAATAAAAAATGAAAAAAATTGTACTATTACTTGTTACTTTATTCTCTCTGAATGCGGTTACTTATGCCTCTTTTCCTGTAACGGAAAACGGAACTACTACTGAGTTAGTTGCTGATGATGCGAATTTAGCAATGGAAGCTCCTTACGGTTCTAGTTTTAGTTGGGGTGGATTTTTGTTAGGGTTCTTTTTAGGATTGATTGGCGTTCTAATTGCATATTTAATTGATCCTGATTGGTTGAAATCTTCCTTATATGGTGTGTTAGCATTATTTGTTGTTTATTTAATACTATTATTTACGGTACTTGCTGCTGTTGGTACTACAGTTGCTAGTACTACAACTATTTAATAGTTAGATTTATAAGTTAATAAAAAGCCACTCATTTTTGGATGGCTTTTTTTATTACCTTTACGCTATGAAAAGAACTTTATCTCTTATCGTTTGTGTTTTTATTTCAGCTTCCATTTTTGCAGCATTTCCTTTTGTTGGGGTAATGCCTGATCCTAATGAAGGATTGTACAAAACAATTGGTTACATGATGGGTATGTTTATGCTTATTTTTGGAGTAATTATTGCCTATGCTTACAATAATAAGACAATGTTAAAAGCTGCTTGGAAAGGCTTTTTAACAGTAATTGGTGCTTTTGTTCTTTATCTGCTAATTCTTTTTGCTTTATACATGTTTGCTCCGGGTGATTTTAGTTTTATAGATTAAAATCCATTCTATCAAATTTACTATTTATCTTTTAATTTCTATTTTTGTCTAATTACCTTCAAGTAATGTACTTGTAAATCATTAATTTTTAAAGCGATAAAATAATGTCCATTAGGTAAGTTATTGTCGGGTTCCCAAATTACTTCATATTTTTCAGGACTTAATTGTTGTTTATCTAATTGTGCTACTATCTTTCCCTCAATATTATAAACGAATAAACTTACTTTAGCCTGTTGAAAAACACCATAACTAATAGTAACTATGTTATTAAAAAGTTTAGGACTTGCACTATAAATCATTCCTTTATCTAAGTGAATATTATTGGCTCCAAGAGGGATTCCATCACCATTGATTACAATATCCCAAGTACCTTCCAAATTACCATTTGCATTAGTTGTAAGTGGAATAATTCTATTAGTAGCATCAAATGTACCACTTGTTATTGAAGCTGCAGCATCAGTAGCGATATGAGGATCTCCAGCAAAATAAAGCTGAGTGATTAGTGTTGGGAAATTAGGAGGTGTAATTTTAAAATGAAGATGTGATGGGCGATAAGTAGCGCCATTCAAGTATAATCCGGGTTTAATAGTTTCAAATACATAAAAACCTTGAGGGTTAGAGGTCGCCTTTCCTCTCAGATTATAGCCTGTATTATCATAAGCACCAGCATCATTTGCGTGCCAAATATCAATTTCAGTATTTGGAATTGCTTCTGAACAGGCGAGATTTAACACTTGACCACTTAATGTAAGGCGCGTACCAACCTCATTGCTATCAGCCAACATATCATTTTGAATTGCAGGAGCATTAGCGGTATAAAAAGGCCCTTGTCCATAAGCGTCCTCAGTAGATTCATTGCATAGAATAGAAGAACTGGGCTTAGGTTCTGAAGTAGTTTTTGCCATAGCGGGAAGAATGCCAAAAGACAAAGCAGCTAATGAGCTATTTCTTAAAAATTGTCTTCTGCTATCTTTTTTCTTCTTTTTCATAAGCCTAATTTATAATAGATTATGATACAATACTACAAAATATTTTTCATTGTGTGATGTTTTAAAAGTTAACATCTTATGTGTTCAATCTTTATTGTACTAATTTTCCAAATTCCATTCCATCAAAAGTTCCCGAACTCATCATTAATAAATTTTGGTTTTCCCAATTTAATCCTTTTAAGTAATCTTCTAATTTTTTAGCATCAGTAAATACTATTAAGTCTTTACGGTTAAAAGCAATATGTACTTGCTGTTTTGTAATAGGTTCTAGTTTTTTATGTGCAATAGCTGCAGGGCTAAAATAGACAATAGCCGTGTCTGGCTCATCCATACATCCTTTATATTGTTGCAAGAACTCTTCATTCAAGCTACTAAAAGTATGGAGTTCCATACAAGCAACTAATTTCCTGTTTGCAAACTGTTTTTTCATAGCTGAAGAAGTTGCTTTTAACTTTGATGGAGAATGTGCAAAGTCCTTATAAATTGCTGAATTAGTAGTTTTCTTAACTAATTCTAATCGCTTGCTAGCTCCTTTAAAATTAGCTATTTCTCTGTAGAAATGAGCATTAGAAACTCCCAACTCATTACAGACTAATCTAGCGGCATTTAGGTTTTGTAAGTTATGGTTCCCAAAGATTAAAAGTTCAGTATTAGCAACTGTAGTTATGCCGTTTTCAATACTATGTTTTGGTGTTGAATAAGGTATGAGTTTGCATTTAGTTTCTTCAGTTGCTAATTTATTTAAATGTTCATCTTCTGTACAGTAAATGAGTGTATCAGTAACCATATTTTTAAATATTCTGAACTGATCAACATACATATTAAAAGTAGGGAATACATTAATATGATCCCAAGCAATACCACTAAGTACGGCAATGTGTGGTTGGTATAAGTGAAACTTTGGTCGCCTGTCAATTGGGGAGCTTAGGTACTCATCTCCCTCAAGTATAATAATTGGAGCTTCATGAGTTAGTTTTACCATAGTTTCAAAACCTTCTAATTGTGCGCCAACCATATAATCGCATTCAATATTTAAGTTTTGAAGTACATGTAAAATCATAGCTGTTATGGAAGTTTTACCATGACTACCACCAATTACAACTCGTTTTTTGCTTTTGCATTGTCCGTAAATATATTCAGGGTAAGAATAAATTGGAATGTTTAACTCTTTTGCTTTTGCTAGTTCAGGGTTGTCTTCTCTAGCGTGCATTCCTAAGATAATTGCATCTAAATCACTAGTTATCTTGTTTGGAAACCAACCCATTTCCTTAGGAAGTAAATTGTATTTTTCTAGTCTTTCTTTGCTTGGACTAAAAATTGCGTCATCACTACCAGTAATTTGAAAACCTTTATGGTGTAAAGCTAAAGCCATATTGTGCATAGCACTTCCTCCAATTGCAATTAAATGTATTTTCATTCTATAAATAAATTAGGAAACTAAATTAAAGCTAAATTTCATTTCTTATTTTTGGAGCATCAAAATTTACTAACATGCAATTGTACACAATAGATACAGGATATTTTAAATTAGACGGTGGAGCCATGTTTGGTGTAGTTCCAAAAGTTTTATGGAGTAGAACGAATCCTGCAGATGAGAATAATCTTTGCCCTTGGGCAATGCGTTCTCTATTAATAGAAGATGGAAATCGTTTAATTCTGATTGACAATGGTATTGGTGATAAGCAAGATGGTAAATTCCTGAAACATTATTATTTGCATGGTGATGTAAATTTGCATTCTTCTTTGGCTAAGCATGGTTTTTCAGCTGATGATGTAACAGATGTTTTTCTTACTCATTTGCATTTTGACCATTGTGGAGGAAGTGTAAAATGGAATGCTGATAGAACCAGTTTTGAAATGACCTTTAAAAATGCGAAATATTGGAGTAATAAGGAACATTGGCAATGGGCAACAGAGCCAAATAACAGAGAAAAATCTTCTTTTTTAAGAGATAATATCATTCCTATTCAAGAAGCAGGGCATCTTAATTTTGTTGAAAAAGAAGGGGAACTATTTAACAATTTTAAAACTCTTTTTGTGAACGGACATACTGAGGCACAGATGATTCCTCATATTACACATAAAGATAAAACGATAGTTTTTGCTGCTGATTTATTACCAAGTATAGGGCATATACCTTTGCCTTATGTGATGGGCTATGATACAAGGCCATTACTTACATTAACTGAAAAAGAAAAGTTCTTAAAGGAAGCTGCTGAAAAAGAATACATCTTATTTTTGCAGCATGATAATTACAATGAATGTTGTACTGTAGAACAAACTGAAAGAGGAGTGCGATTAAAAGATACTTTCTCTTTAACTGAAATTCTATAATGAAGAATATATTTACAGAACACCCAAAGCAAGTAAGTGAAACTTATTTGCAACATATGCAAAAGGCATTGAGCTTCTCACTCAAATTATCATGGATGAGCTTGCAGGCATTGATTCATGCTTTTTTACCATTCCTTTGCGTAACATCAGTAAGTGAAAAGATAAAGGAAATGAATGAGGTACTAGAGAATAGAAAAGGTAAAAATTAAAGCAAAGCATTGAATACATCCCAACTGCTACTAAAGTTGGTAGTGTCATCAAACTTTCTTTCTTCAACTATTTGTCGGTAGAGTGTAGTAGACTTTCCATCTTTATTTTTTACTGATATACTTTCATAATTATTAATATCAGCATTAATTGGCAGGGTTTTTATGTAGCCAATTCTCTCAAAATTTGATGCTTTTTTATCTGTCATTTTATTTATTAACGATACAAACTTAAGGATTCTTTTCTTAATACGAAAATTGAGGGTGTTTGTTGTTGATAAAGCACTATTTTTGCACCAATATGCAAACAGAAAAACGATATAACGATTTTTCTTCTTTTATCAGAAGAAAGTTTAATGGCAGGGTACAAAAAGTGTCGATTGATGCTGGGTTTACTTGCCCAAATAAAGATGGAAGTAAAGGTACAGGTGGTTGTACTTATTGCAATAATAATACCTTTAATCCTGATTATTGTAAGCCTATAAAGCCTATAAAACAACAAATTGATGAGGGAATAGAATTTTTCTCAAAGAAGTATAAAACTCAAAAATACTTGGCTTATTTTCAGGCTTTTACCAATACTTATGCACCGCTTGCTGATTTAAAAAAAATGTATGAAGATGCTTTAGCACATGAGGATGTAATTGGTTTGGTAATTGCTACTCGTCCTGATTGTATAAAAGATGAAGTATTGGATTATTTAGAGGAATTAGCTGCTAAAGATTATTTTATAAAATTAGAATTTGGACTTGAGTCTACAAAGAATGAAACTTTGGAAGCAATAAATAGATGCCAAACCCATGAGGAAGCAATTGATGCTTTTAATAGAGCTGATGGTAGAGGATTGCATTTAGGTGGACACCTTATTTTAGGTTTGCCAGGAGAAACAAAAGAAGATATGTTAAACCATGCTAGAATGGTTTCTCAATTGCCAATAAATACGCTAAAAGTACATCATTTGCAAATTGTAAAGCACACAATGATGGCCGTTCAGTTCAAAAAAACTCCTGAGATGTTTACCTTTATGGAGTTAGATGAGTATATTGATTTGGTAGTTGATTTTGTAGAACTACTAAAACCTGAAATAATTATTGAACGCTTTTTTAGTGAATCACCAGCAAGGATGTTGATACATCCTAAATATGGATTAAAAAACTTTGAAGTAAAGCATTTAGTTGAAAAAAGGTTGGAAGAAAGAAATGCTATGCAAGGGAGGCTTTATAATGTAGTGGTTTAATGTCATATCGAAATGAGCAAAGCGATTGAGATATCTACAAAATATTAATATTGTTAAATGCCAATAGGACATAATTACATAGTTTATATCTTTACGAATGATAATAAAAGCGTTCTGTATGTTAGAGTGACTAATCAGATTGAAAGAAGATTACATGAGCATATTCAAAATAAAGGAAAGAATACATCTTTTGCTGGAAGATATTCTTGTTGTAATTTAGTGTATTATGAAAGGTTTTCCAATATTGAACATGCTATCGATAGAGAAAAAGAAATTAAGAAGTGGAGAAGGGAAAAGAAAGATAAATTAATTGCAGGATTTAACCAAAATTGGAATTTTTTGAATGATACCTTTCTAAATTTAGAGTAAAGTACTTTGTAGATATCTCACGCAAGGTTCGATATGACAATATTTTTAAGAGCTAACAACTAAAAACAAGCAACTAACAACTATTCTACTTCAAATCACGGAATAATTTTTCAACTCCCATCCAAATAAGGATTACAGGCCAGTAAGTTCTGATGAGTTCAGCAACTGAAATGTGTACATAATTAAGGTTGTCCAATAAGAAAACGACACCTATAACAATTAATAAAACTGAGATTCCGATACTTTTTTTCATCTTTTAAATTTTAAGAGATTTAATAATTACTTTTGTAACGCTAAAAATAATAAAATATGTCAGACGATAAGAAAATAATTTTTTCAATGGCTGGACTTTCTAAGTCCTTCAACAACAATAATAAACAAGTATTAAAAGATATTTATTTGTCCTTTTTCTATGGTGCTAAAATTGGTATTATAGGATTGAATGGTTCGGGTAAATCAACACTTTTAAAAATTATTGCAGGGGTTGAAAAACAATATCAAGGGGATGTAACTTTCTCTGATGGATATAAAGTTGGGTACTTAGAGCAAGAACCAATACTAGATGAAAGCAAAACAGTAATTGAAATTGTAAAAGAAGGAATGCAGGAAGCTGTTGATGCTTTAGCTGAGTACAATGCAATTAATGATGCTTTTGGACTTCCTGAAAATTATGAGGATGCTGATAAGATGGAAAAGCTGATGAAAGAGCAAGGACTACTTCAAGATAAAATTGAGGCGCTTGGTGCTTGGGATATTGATACAAAACTGAACATTGCAATGGATGCCTTAAGGTGTCCTGAGCCAGATGCTAATATTGGAGTGCTTTCAGGAGGAGAGAAGAGAAGGGTTGCACTTTGTAGATTGTTATTGCAAGAGCCAGAAATCTTATTGTTGGATGAGCCAACCAATCATTTGGATGCAGAATCCGTATTATGGTTAGAACAACATTTACAACAATATAAAGGGACAGTAATTGCAATTACTCACGATAGATATTTCTTGGATAATGTAGCAGGTTGGATATTAGAATTAGATAGAGGAGAAGGGATTCCATGGGAAGGAAATTATTCTTCATGGTTGGATCAAAAATCTAAACGATTAGCACAAGAGGAAAAAACAGAAAGCAAAAGAAGAAAAACTTTAGAGCGTGAGTTGGAATGGGTGCGTATGTCACCAAAAGGAAGGCGTTCAAAATCCAAAGCTCGTTTGAGTAATTATGAAAACTTATTGGGTGATGAAGGTAGACAAAAAGAAGAGAGAATTGAGTTGTACATCCCGCCAGGACCTAGGTTAGGAAATAATGTAATTGATGCTGAGGGAGTAAGTAAAGCTTTTGGTGATAAGTTACTTTATGAAAACTTAGAATTCAAATTACCTCCAGCAGGTATTGTTGGTATAGTAGGGCCGAATGGTGCAGGTAAAACTACTTTGTTCCGAATGATAATGGAGCAAGAAAAGGCAGATGCAGGAACCTTTAAGGTAGGAGAAACGGTAAAGATTGCTTATGTGGATCAGCAACATACTGATATAGATATGGAAAAAACAATCTGGGAGCAAATTACTGGAGGGCAGGAGCAAGTAACTGTTGGTGGTAAGCTTATGAACTCTCGTGCTTATGTGGCTAAATTTAACTTTAATGGTTCTGATCAGAATAAAAAAGTAGGTGTACTTTCGGGTGGTGAGCGTAACCGTTTGCACTTGGCTATGACTTTAAGGCAAGAGGCAAATGTGCTTTTACTGGATGAGCCAACCAATGATTTAGATGTAAATACCCTAAGGGCTTTAGAGGAAGGATTGGATAATTTTGCAGGTTGTGCTGTAATTATTTCTCACGATAGATGGTTCTTGGATAGAGTATGTACGCATATCCTTGCTTTTGAAGGAGATTCTAATGTGGTGTATTTTGAAGGTGGTTTTTCTGATTATGAAGAAAACCGTAAAAAACGCTTGGGTGATATTGCACCAACAAGAATTAAGTATCGTAAGCTGAAAAGAGATTAGTATTCATATAATAGATTTAAAACCCACCAAATTAGTGGTTTTTTTTTTATGTCATTATTTAGTATATTTAGTAATTCAATTTAAGAAAAATCGACTAATTTTAGTTTTGCTAATTAGGTTGAAAAATTCCTTAAAAATTCCTATTATAAGTTAACTTATTGAATTTTAATAATTTAATTGCATTTATGTAAATATTTAATATATCAGTATACATACGGATATGATTGTAAGGTTAATGTATATATTTACAATGAAAATTATGGGAAAGCCGAAAACCAAATAGAGTAGGCAAACTAAAATTATTTATTATGAAAAAAATTTTTACAATTATGTGTGCAGGATTGCTAACTTTTGGCTTAAGTGCACAAACTGATGCTGGAACTTTCTTGCTTGATGGAAGTACTGGATTGGGTTTTGCTAACCAAAGCGTAACAGGTACTAATCCTTCAGATGCTTGGGATGATAAAGATAAGTCGTCTTCTTCCAATTTAGAACTTAATTTATTAGGTGGATACTTTCTTGCAGATGGATTTGTAGCAGGATTAGCTGTTGGTTATACTAGTACAACTAATGTAGATGAAGATGATGAAGGTAATGGTGATTATGATAATTATAAATCTTCTACAAGTACAATGATTATTGGGCCTGCTATTAAATATTATGTTGGTGAGAGTGGAGTATGGGCACAAGCGTCTTATGGTTTTGGATCAGTAAAAAACAAAAGTGAAAATGATTGGAAGTATGGTTCAAATTCTGATTCTAGTTCTGATGAACAAACTAATTCAATGAGTATCTTGTCTTTTGGAGCTGGTTATGCAATTTATTTATCAGATAATGTTTCACTAAACCCATCTATTGGTTATTCTTTAGGGTCAGTAAAGACAAAAGCTGATCAGAATAATGGTTATGGGTATTATAATTCAAATACAGGGAATTATGAAGATAAAACAGTAAAGACGGGAGGTCTAGATTTTAAAGTAGGAATTGCTCTTCATTTAGAGTAATTTTATAAATAGATAGTAGATTAAAAGCCCGCCATTTTGGTGGGCTTTTATTATTTAGGCGCCTTGTAAAGCAACACCCCAGCCAATACCATATAGCAGAGGTTAGGAATCCAAACTGCTAGTGCAGGTGCTAGGTTACTGTTGGTTGCAAAAGTGGTACTTATCTGCATAAATAGGATGTAAGTAAAGGCAATCAAGATCCCTATTCCTAAGTGTATTCCTATTCCACCTCTTGTTTTTCTGCTGGCAATTGCCACTGCAATAAGGGTAAGTATTATGGATGCAAACGGAAAAGCAATTCGCTTATGTTTCTCAATTTTATGGTAAACAATCTGCTCACTTCCTTTTAATTCTTCTTGAGCTATATAATCGTTCAGTTCAAACATGTTCATGGTTTCAACAAGGCTTTTACGCTTGGTAAAATCATGAGGACTAAGGTTTATTGTAGTGTCAATACTTGCGCCATTGCTGATGATTTCACCATCTGTAATAAATTCTCTCACTTCATATTTATGAATTGTCCACTTACTGCTGATGGTGTCATATTGAATATAGTCTGCTTTTAATTTGGATTCTAACCTCCCGTTTTTAAAGTTTTCCAAAGTAAATTTATATCCGATATTTCTTTTGGAATTAAAGCTTTCCATGTACATATATTGTCCGGGCTTAATTTGCATATGGATATTCTTAGCACGAGAATAGCGTTTACTTTTTAAGTATTTATTTTCAAAATTAAGCCGTTCGCTATTGCTAGGTGGGATGATGAAATTACCCAACACAAAAGATAAAATACCTAGTATCACTGCTGATACCATGAAAGGTTTTAGCAAACGATTGAAACTCATTCCACTGTTTAGTATGGCAATAATTTCAGTATCATTTGCCATTTTGGAAGTAAAGAAGATAACCGAAATAAAAATAAATAGTGGGCTAAATAGGTTTCCGAAATAAGGAATAAAGTTAAAGTAATAATCCATGATGATGGCCTTTAAGCTAACTTCATGTTCTAAAAAGTCATCTATCTTTTCTGATATATCAAAAATGATAACGATAAGTAATATCAATGCAAGGGTAAAAAAGAATGTACCCAGGAATTTTTTAACGATATACCAATCTATTTTTTTCACTTTATAGTCTTGTAGCTAATTTTTTAACCATAGTATTTTTCCAAGAGGTAAATGTACCTGCCTCCAATTGTTCTTGTGCTTGCTCCATTAACCATAAATAAAAACGGATATTGTGTAGGGTAGCAATCTGTTTTCCTAAAAGCTCATTCCCAGCAAACAAATGACGAACATAAGCTTTTGTGTAAGTACTATCTACAAAAGAAGTCCCGTTTGGGTCCAATGGACTGTAATCTGTTGCCCATTTTCTATTCTTCAGGTTTATAGTTCCTTCTGATGTAAAAATCATTCCGTTTCTTGCATTACGGGTAGGCATCACGCAATCAAACATATCTATTCCTAGTGCAATATTTTCTAAAAGATTGCTAGGAGTACCTACGCCCATAAGGTATCTTGGTTTATCCCAAGGTAGTACTGAGCAGACTGTTTCCGTCATTTCATACATCATGTCATGTGGTTCCCCAACTGAAAGTCCTCCAATTGCATTCCCTTCTCTTTCAAAACTTGCAATCTTCTCTGCTGATTGTAAACGCAAATCTTTATAAACACTTCCTTGTACAATTGGGAAAAAGGTTTGTTCGTATCCGTATTTTCCTTCTGTCATATCAAAACGATCACAACATCTTTTTAGCCACCTATGTGTCATGTGCATGGAGCGTTTTGCGTAATCATACTCACAAGGGTAAGGGGTACATTCATCAAAAGCCATAATTATGTCAGCACCAATAGTTCTTTGCACATCTATTGCGTATTCAGGAGTGAAAAAGTGATAACTACCATCAATATGAGATTGGAAAGTAACTCCTTTTTCATTTATTTTTCTTGTTCCTGATAGGGAATAGACTTGGTATCCTCCACTATCAGTTAGTAAGGGCTTGTCCCAGCCAATAAACTTGTGTAATCCCCCAGCATTTTCAATAATATCTAGTCCTGGTCGTAAGTATAAATGATAAGTATTTCCAAGTATTATTTGTGCTAATGTGTCTTCTAAAAGTTCATGTTGATGTACTCCTTTTACAGTACCTGCAGTACCTACTGGCATAAATATGGGTGTCTTTATTTTACCATGTGCTGTTTTAATCTCCCCTAATCTTGCTTTTGATGCAGGATCTTCCTTTAATAATGTAAATTTCATGGCTACAAAAGTAATAAAAGAAAGTTTTTAGGGGCTAGAAACTAGGTACTAGTCATAAAAATACTATTACTCTTTACTTTTCACTAGTCACTAGTGCCTATAATTTTAAATTAAACTATTTTCGCCTCAGTAATTACTGATGCTATCGCTTCAATTTATTGAAGAGGAAAGTCCGGACACCATAGAGCAATATAATGGGTAACACCCATCTGCCGTAAGGTATGGACAAGTGCAACAGAAAGTATGTACAGGTAATGCTGTAGTGAAACCAGGTAAACTCTATATGGTGCAATACCATGTATATCAGGATTTAAGAGCTGCTCGCTTTTTCCTGAGGGGTAGGTAGCTTGAGGTAATAGGCAACTATTATCCTAGACAAATGATGGCACTCTTAGGAGAACAGAATCCGGCTTATGTGTAATTACTGATCTAAAGCCGACACTTAGGTGTCGGCTTTTTCTATCTTTGTGCAATGCAAAAAATACTT
Organism: uncultured Flavobacteriales bacterium; assembly: GCA_943788405.1. GTDB lineage: Bacteria > Bacteroidota > Bacteroidia > Flavobacteriales > BACL11 > UWMA-0277. Next base: position 933,846 of record CALSQD010000002.1, on the reverse strand, counting down.
CTAGTTTTCTCTTTTTTCTATTGTTTTTCTCTGTCAGCTCAAGATACTCTAATGCCTGTTATCCTTTTGGATGATGTGGTTATTTCAGTAGAAAATAATGGTTTTACGGTTGATGATTTTGTTGGTTATGTAAAAAAAGATACCACCTTTTATATGGGTTTTAAGCATTTGCGTTATTACACTCATAATTATGAAAGTGAATTGAATATCTTTGATAAAAAAGGAAAGGTTATAGGTACTTTAAATAAGAAAGGTACTCATTTTTCTGATGGAGAAAAAGCTTGGATAGTGAATGATACCGTTTTAGATGAAGGTAAAATTTTTAAGCGCAATGGAGAATATAGATATTATACTCCTGAAGCTTTTGATGAGGTGTTTTTCCCTAAAGATACTATAGATGTAAGTTTAAAAATGTCTGATGGAAAAAATAAGGAGGATAGCCAAAATATGCGAGATGCTAAAACAGTAGGATTTTCAATTGGTACAGATGGTGTAGAACAGAAGAAAGGAGGGGTGTCAAAAAAACTAGCTATTTTTGATATTGATATGCAACAGTATTATGATTATATTATTAGTGAAACAATTTATAATGGTAAAAACTGCTATAGCTTTACAGTTAAAGTAAAGGAAGATTTAAAGAGTAGAGATAAAAAAAATGCACTTATTCGTAAGATAGTATCTTATTTTGATAAAGAGAATTTTAATGTGATTTATAGGGAATATAAGTTTGTTTATAGTAATTGGTTCTTGGATTTAGATATGGATATTACGGTAAATATGGATTATGTAAATGGCAAACATATTCCTACTAATATTTATTATAAGGGTTTTTGGGATGTAATTTTCTTTAAACCAGAACGAGCAGAATTCACCTTAAAGAACACTAATTATTTAGTGAACTAAAGTTTCTTATGTGAGCCGTCACAAAAAGCACCTTTGCTAGAATGTTTACATCCACACCAAGCTACCTTTTTATCTTCTTCTAGTATTACAATTTCAGGAGAAAATCCTGTTCCTTTATGTGAGCCGTCACAATAAGGATCTTTGCTGCTTAATCCGCAAGTGCAAAAAGCTTTTTTTCCTGCTTTTTCATCCGTTACATATGGTGATTTTTGAACAATTTTTGGTAGTTTTTCCATGTGTGTTTTGTTTTTAGCAAATATAAGGAAAAATGATTAGTAAAAATGATGAAACTTTTTTCTAAATAAAAAAGCAGATTATAAAAAAACCTTTTATATTTGCAGCCCAGAAATAACAAAGAAATAAAGTCATGCCAAAAAGAACATTTCAACCATCTAACAGAAAAAGAAAAAACAAACACGGTTTTATGGATCGTATGTCAACTGCTAATGGACAACAAGTAATTGCAAGAAGAAGAGCCAAAGGAAGAACCCGTTTAACGGTTTCTGACGAAATGGGTCATAAATAAGAATTGATTAAGATTATATAATAAAGGTGTTGCTTTTGCAACACCTTTTTTTTAGGTTTTTTCGGAAATAACTCTTGTTAATATCTATTCATTATTCTTACTAAGAATAAAAAGTAAAAAATTGTAAATTCGCCACATTTAATATAAAACAATGCCAAAAAATAATTCATTAAAATCAGTACTAATTATAGGGAGTGGACCTATAGTAATTGGGCAAGCCTGTGAGTTTGATTATTCAGGATCGCAAGCAGCAAGATCACTTAGAGAGGAAGGGATTGAGGTTTCATTAATCAACTCTAACCCTGCAACTATTATGACAGATAAGGTAGTTGCTGATCATATTTATTTAAAACCACTTACTGCAGCATCCATAGTTGAGATATTAGAAGAAAGGAATATTGATGCTGTATTACCAACAATGGGAGGGCAAACTGCTCTTAACCTTTGTATTGAGGTAGATGAAAAAGGAATTTGGGAGAAATATGGGGTAGATATTATTGGAGTTGATATTGCTGCAATTCATATTACTGAGGATAGAGAGCAGTTCCGTAAATTAATGGATAAAATTGATATTCCTGTTGCGCCTGCTCGTATTGCAACTTCATTTTTAGAAGGAAAAGAAATTGCACAAGAATTAGGTTTCCCATTAGTAATTCGCCCTTCATTTACATTGGGTGGAAGTGGTGCTGCATTTGTACATACTAAAGAAGAATTTGAGGATTTATTATCCAAAGGATTACATGCTTCACCAATTCATGAAGTATTAATTGATAAAGCTGTACTAGGTTGGAAAGAGTATGAATTAGAACTTTTGAGAGATGATAATGATAATGTAATCATTATTTGTAATATTGAGAATTTAGATCCTATGGGAATCCATACTGGAGACTCAATTACGATTGCTCCCGCAATGACTTTGGCAGATACTACTTACCAAAAAATGCGTGATATGGCAATCAAAATGATGCGTTCTATTGGTGATTTTGCTGGAGGATGTAATGTGCAGTTTGCTATAAACCCTGATGAATCAGAAGATATTATTGCTATTGAGATTAACCCTAGGGTTTCTCGTTCATCAGCTTTGGCATCCAAAGCAACTGGTTACCCTATTGCAAAAATTGCAAGTAAGCTAGCAATTGGTTATACTTTGGATGAGTTGGATAATCAAATTACAAAATCAACTTCTGCCTTTTTTGAGCCAACTTTGGATTATGTAGTAGTTAAAATCCCAAGATGGAATTTTGATAAATTTAAAGGTTCTAATATTGAGCTTGGTTTACAAATGAAATCAGTAGGAGAGGTAATGTCAATTGGTCGTTCGTTCCAAGAGGCAATTCAAAAGGCTTGTCAATCTTTAGAAATTGGGCGTAATGGTTTAGGTGCTGATGGAAAAGGAAAAACGGATCAAGATAAAATCTTGTATGAATTAAAGCATGCAAGTGGAGATAGAATTTTTAGAGTATATGACGCTATGCGTATTGGTATTCCAACTAAAAAAATTCATGAAATAACGCGTATTGATTACTGGTTTCTACACCAAATTGAAGAAATGGTGGTGTTGGAAAAAGAAATTGAAAAATACACGATAGAAACTATTCCAACTGATTTACTTTTAGAAGCAAAAATGAAAGGATATGCTGATAGACAAATTGCGTATTTAGTAAATTGTTTAGAAAGTGCAGTTTACGATAAACGTAATGATGAAAACATTAAGCGTGTTTATAAGTTAGTTGATACTTGTGCAGCAGAATTTAAAGCTGAAACACCTTATTATTATTCTACTTTTGAAATGCAAAAGGAGGTAGATGGTAAGCAGTTTGCTGAAAATGAAAGTGAGGTAAGCGACAAGAAAAAAATTATTGTTTTAGGTTCAGGGCCTAATAGAATTGGGCAAGGAATTGAGTTTGATTATTCTTGTGTACATGGGGTATTAGCAGCAAAAGAATGTGGTTATGAAACCATTATGATTAACTGTAATCCTGAAACCGTTTCTACTGATTTTGATACAGCTGATAAATTATATTTTGAACCTGTTTTCTGGGAACATATTTATGATATTATTCGTCATGAAAAACCGGAAGGAGTTATTGTACAGTTAGGAGGGCAAACTGCACTTAAATTAGCTGAAAAATTAGAGCGTTATGGTGTCAAAATTATGGGTACTTCTTATAATGCTTTGGATGTTGCTGAGGATAGAGGAAGATTCTCTGAATTATTGAGAGAAAATAATATTCCATTCCCTGAGTTTGCAGTAGCTGAAACGGCTGAAGAAGCTATTGAAATTTCTAAGACTTTAAATTTTCCAATTTTAGTTCGTCCTTCTTATGTATTAGGTGGGCAAGGAATGAAAATTGTTATTAATGAAGAGGAGTTAGAACATCATATTGTTAATCTTCTGAAAGATATGCCAGGGAATCAAGTATTACTTGATCATTATTTGGATAAAGCAATTGAGGCAGAGTCAGATGCAATTTGTGATGGAGAAAATGTATATATTATTGGAATGATGGAGCATATTGAGCCTTGTGGAATTCATTCTGGAGATTCTTATGCTGTATTACCAACTTTTGATTTAAGCGACAATGTGCGCCAACAAATGATTGATATTACAAACAAAATTGCAGTTGCTTTGGAAACTGTAGGTTTAATTAATATTCAATTTGCTATTAAGGATGAGGTTGTTTATGTAATTGAGGCTAACCCAAGAGCATCAAGAACTGTACCATTTATTGCTAAAGCTTATGATGAACCTTATGTTAAGTATGCTGCAAAAGTTATGTTAGGAGAGAAAAAAGTAACTGATTTTAATTTTAATCCTACTAAGGGTGGTTATGCAATAAAGGTTCCAGTATTCTCGTTTGATAAATTCCCTAATGTAAATAAGGAATTAGGTCCAGAAATGAAATCAACAGGAGAAGCAATTTATTTTATTGATGATTTACAAGATGATTACTTTACAAAAGTATATTCTGAACGAAACTTATATTTAAGTAAATAGTATGTTAGCAGGATTGGTTAAATTTTTATTTTGGTTTTTCTTTATTTCTTATTTAATAAAGATTATTGGAAGATTATTAGCACCAATTTTAATAAAACGCTTTGCAAATAAAATGCAAGATCGTTTTCAGCAGCAATTTAACCAGCAACAACAGCACTCTCAAGCCCCACCTCAAAAGGAAGGGAAAGTAACCCTTGAGAAAACTAAACCTTCAACCCAAACAAAATCAAACAATGTAGGAGAATATGTAGATTTTGAAGAGGTAAAGGAATAAAAAAATATTATGAAACAATTTAAAAAACTAAGCCCACATCTAATAGTGATACTATTATTTGTGGGTATTTCTTTTGCTTATTTTTCACCAGTTCTACAAGGTAAACGCCTTGATATGCCTGATATTAAGCATTGGAAAGGAATGAGTAAAGAAGTAACTGATTTCCGTGCAGAAACAGGAGAAGAGGCACTTTGGACCAATGCTATGTTTTCAGGAATGCCTGCCTATCAGATTTCTACTAAGTCAAACGCTAACTTAATTCAGTATGTAGTTAAGGCTATTTCTTTAGGAATACCAAGGCCAGCTAATATGTTATTTTTATATCTCCTAGGTTTCTATTTACTATTATTAAGCCTCAAAGTAGATTACCGACTATCAGCTGTTGGAGCAATTGCTTTTGCTTTTTCTTCTTATTTCTTTATCATTATTATGGCTGGTCATATGACGAAAGCTCATGCTATTGCTTATGTGCCAATGGTAGTTGCAGCTGTGCTATATACTTACAGAGGAAAAATGCTTTTAGGAGGAGTGCTAACTGCACTAGCAGTATCAATGGAGTTATTTGCAAATCATTTACAGATTACCTATTACCTAGTATTAGTACTTATTTTAATTGGTGTTGTTCAGTTTGTTAAAGATTTAAAAGCAAATAATCTTCCTGATTTTGCAAAACGATCAGGGGTGTTAGTTTTAGCTGCTTTATTAGCATCAGGTACAGCTTTAACTAGGCTTTCAACTACTATGCAGTACGGAAAGGATAGTACAAGGGGTCAGTCAGAATTAACTGATAATTTAGATAATAAAACTTCAGGTTTAGATAAGGATTACGCTACCTCTTGGAGCTATGGGGTTGCAGAAACATTTACGCTTTTAATTCCTAATTTTTATGGGGGAGCTTCACAAGGGGCTTTAAATACTGATTCAGAAACTTATAATGCTATAAAAAGAGCGCCTAATGCCAAGCAACTCATTAAGCAATTGCCATTGTATTGGGGAACACAACCTTTCACTTCAGGACCAACTTATGCGGGTGCAATTGTAATGTTTTTATTCATTTTTGGTTTACTATTCGTAAAATCAGAAATGAGAATTTGGATTTTATTAGCAACTATAATGTCTATTATGCTGGCATGGGGTAAAAACTTTATGCCACTTACTGATTTGTTTTTGGACTATTTCCCAGGTTATAATAAGTTCCGTGCAGTATCCATGATATTGGTTGTTGCAGAATTTACTATACCGCTTTTAGGTTTTGTAGCTTTGAATAAATTTTTATCAGAAGAAGATGAGGATTATGAAACTGATAATAAGGTTAAAGATGTTAAAACACAGAAGGTATCTCATGTTGTAGTTATAAGCAAGAAGTTAAGATCATTAAATTTAGCCTTTTATATTGTAGGTGGTTTAACTGTAATATTTGCATTAATGCCAAGTTTGTTTTTTGACTTTGTAGGAGGTCAAGATGATAGTTTAGCTAAAAATGGTTGGCCAATTGATGCTTTGCAAGCAGATAGAGCTAGGCTTTTAAGTGCTGATGCTTGGCGTTCATTTATTTTTATAACCCTTACTTTTGGGGCAATGTGGATGTTCTTAAAGAATAAATTAAGTAGTAAATATGTTGTTTTGATTGTTGGGGTATTAATTTTAGCAGATATGTGGACAATCAATAAGCGTTACTTAAATGATGATCATTTTGTAAGAAAATCAAAAGTAGAAAGACCTTATCAGGCTACAGCAGCCGATCAGCAAATTTTAAGAGATACTGACCCTAATTTTAGAGTATTTAATCAAAGTGTAAGTACTTTTAATGATGCAAGTACATCTTATTTTCATAAATCAATTGGAGGGTATCATGGTGCAAAATTAAAGCGTTATCAGGAATTGATTGAAAATCATATTTCAAAAGGAAATCCTGCTGTAATAAATATGCTTAACACAAAATATGTAATTAATAGGCAGGGGCAAGTACAACAAAATCCTGGTGCAATGGGTAATGCATGGTTTGTAAATGAAATTAATTCAGTTCCTAATGCTGATTCAGAAATTGCTGCACTAAATGGATTTAATCCTGCAAATACAGCAATTGTTGATGTTAGGTTTAACGAGCAAATGATTGATGTTTTAGATAATACAAGTGCTAGTATTCAACTTACAGAGTATAAACCTAACTATTTGAAATACACTTCAAATTCTTCAAAAAACGGAATAGCAATTTTCTCTGAAATTTATTATGATAAAGGATGGAATGCCTATGTTGATGGAGAGTTAAAACCACACTTTAGAGCAAATTATGTGCTAAGAGGCTTGCAAATTCCTTCAGGAAATCATGTTGTAGAGTTCAAGTTTGAACCTGCTGTTTACCATGTTTCAGAACAAATTGCAATGGCATCTTCTGTTATTGTATTGTTATTACTTGCTTTTGTTGGGGTTAAGGAATTAAAGGCCTAATGAAAAAGGTTTTAATTATCTCATACTATTGGCCGCCAGCAGGAGGTTCAGGAGTTCAGAGGTGGTTAAAGTTTACAAAATATTTACCAAAATACGATTGGCAACCTATTGTTTATACTCCTGAAAATCCATATTTTGAAGTAAAGGATGAAGCTTTATTAAAGGATATTCCTGCTGAAGCAGAAATTTGGAAAACTCCAATTTGGGAGCCTTATGCTCTAAAAGATAAATTGTTTGGTAAAGGAGATAAATCACAAAGTGCAGGAGTAATTTCTAATAAGAAATCTTTAAAAAATAAGGTGTTAAACTGGGTGAGAGGAAATGTGTTTATTCCTGACCCTAAAGTATATTGGGTAAAGCCATCCTTAAATGTATTGCTTGAAAAAATAAAAGAAGAAGGTATTGAATATATCATTACTACAGGACCTCCGCATTCTATGCACTTGATAGGTTTAGGTTTGAAAAAAGCAATGCCTAATTTAAAGTGGATAGCTGATTTTCGTGATCCTTGGAGTGAATTGGATTTATTAGATGAATTTCATCTTACTAAATCTTCTAGAAAAAAGCATAAAGATCTAGAAAAGGAAGTTTTGCAAAAGGCTGATGTAACTTTAACCGTAAGTGAAACTTGGGTAAAGGATTTAAAACGACTAAGAGCTAAAAGGGTAGAGTTAATTACTAATGGCTATGATGCAGCTGATTTTGAGCTAAAATCTAAAACGAATGATAAGTTTGTACTTGGGCATTATGGTTTGTTGAACCACCTAAGGAACCCTAAAAACTTATGGAAATCACTAGCTGATTTATGTGATGAAAATGCTGAATTTAATGCTGAATTGGAAATTCATTTGTCGGGAAATATTGATGGGGAAGTACTTGCAGAAATAGGTTCATACTCTAGTCTGAAAGGGAAAGTAAAAAATTTGGGTTACCTTTCTCATGCACAGGTTTTGCAACAGTACAATGAGGCTGATTTACTTTTATTATTATTATTTAATTCTAAAAGTGGAGTAGGGAATTACCCAGGAAAAATATTTGAATATTTTGCAGCACAAAAACCCATTATAGCTTTTGGGCCAGATGGAAGTGATACTGAAAAACTAATTGATAAAACAAATTCAGGTAATTATTTTTTATATGATGAAACAGATTTGAAAAATAAGATTTTGAGCTTATTTAAAAATCAGCAGGGTTTTAATTTTGAGAATATTGAAAGTTTTTCAAGAGAAAAATTAACTCATGATTTAGCAAACCTTTTAAATACCTTAAGCTAATGGGAGTTATCAGAAATCAAAGTATTAAAAATTCTATTAGCTTCTATATTGGTATGTCCATTGGGGCAGTTAATACTATTTTGATTTATCCTAATGTATTTAATGATCAACCTGAACATTGGGGACTTTTAAGTATTCTAGTGGCTTATGCTACCTTAATAGGAACTTTTTCTTCTTTAGGAATTCCCAAAACATTTATTCGCTTTTTTCCTGCAATTAAGGAAAAAGGACAACTGTATTTTTTGAGTTTAGTAACCCCTTTATTTGGTTTTATAATTTCCTGTTTAGGGTACTGGGTTTTTAAGGAGGAATTGTTTGTATTATTAAATGCAAGTCCGCTTTTGCAGGAGAATTTCTTTTATATTTTTTTATTGGTATTTTTCATCAGTTTTTATGATGTATTAACTTCTGTTTCTCGTTCTTATTTGGATGCTGCAACTCCCATTTTTCTGAATGAAATATTTTTGAAATTATATTGCTTAATCATTCTTCTTTTTCATGGATTTAAGTTTATTGACTTTACAACATTTTTACAACTTTATGTTGCTGGATTTTTATTTAAGTTTTTATTATTATTTATAATTCAAATTTTCAAAGGAAACCTATATTTTACTATTTCAGTAGGTGCCTTAAAAATTAAAGAAATTTTAGAATATGGAATTTATGTATTGATTGGAGGAGCATCTGTAATGTTTGTTAGCCGATTAGATATGCTTATGATAGGGGTGTTGTTAGATTTAGAGCAGGTAGCCTTTTATACATTAGCTTTTTATATTGGTTCAGTAATAAAAGTGCCAGGCAAATCTATTGTTTCTATTTCTGTTCCATTATTGTCCAAAGCTTGGGAAGAACAGGATTTTAAACAAATTCAAACTATTTATTCTAAATCTTCTATTAATCAGTTGATTGTTGGAGGTATATTCTTTTTATGTGTTTGGATTAATATTGATGCTATCTTTAGCATTTTGCCTGAAAAATTTTCTCATGGGAAATGGGTGGTAATGTATATTGGGTTGGCACAATTATTTAATATTGCAACTGGAGTAAATGGAGCAATTATTGTGAATTCAAAATACTATAGGTACGATTTAATTACTAATGTGTTATTAGTATTTTTTACTATAGTAACTAATTATATTTTAATTCCTATATATGGAATTGATGGTGCTGCTATGGCAACAGCATTATCAGTATTTTTATTCAATTTAATTCGTTTGATATTAATAAAAGTAAAGATGGGAATTCAGCCGTTTTCATTAAAATCAGTGTATACAATATTGATTTTTTTAATTATATATATATTGATAAGTTATTTGCCTTTATCAGGTAATATATTTATTGATATAGTTTGGAAATCATTTATTGTATTGGGTATTTTTATTCCGTTATTATTAAAGTTGGAACTTTCGGAAGACATTAATAAAATAGTTTCTGATACAAGAAAGAGAATGAGTAAGAATTAGATTTCTTAGTGTTTTATAGCTTAAAAGTCCTTGAATGATTATTTTTGTGCTTATCCAAAAAAAATAGAGTGAAAAAAGTAAGTGTAATTTTAACAACATATAATTCTGAAAATCAACTGCAGAAGGTAATAAACTCAATAAATAATCAAGAAGGTAAAGGGAAATTATTTGAAATAGAGCTTTTAGTTATTGATGATTGTTCTAAAGATAATACAAAATCAATTTTATTAGATAATAAGGTTAATTTTCAAATTACTAATAAAAATACAGGAGGTCCTAATCATGGAAGGAATCTTGCTTTGAAGCAATGTACTGGAGATTTTATCTGTATTGCTGATCATGATGATATTTGGTTTTCAGATAGGATTAAAAGTTTATTACAAGTTTCTCATTTGGCGCCAATCATTACATCTGGTTATATTTTGTCAGATTCATCTTCATCAAAAGAAACTAGTAGAGTTAGTAAGCCAATAGATGAAAATAGTTATTTAATTTATGAAAAAAATGAAACTTTTTTAAGTAAGTTAACTAAAAGTAATATAGGACAGCAAACCTATTTAGGAAGCATTATGTTTTCTGCTAAGCTAAAGCATATTTTATTTGAAGAAGAATTTGGAATGATAGATTTTGATTGGGTATTGAAACTGTTTTATAATCAAGTGTCAGTTGAAGTTTGTAGTGCTTTATATCTTAGGAAAGTTGAAGGAGCTAATTTGTCATTAAATGAACAATACCGAATTAATGATTATCACTATTCTCTTAAAACTATTATGAAATATAATGAGAAATATTCTAATTCAGTAAAACGCTCTGAAAAAAGAATAAATGGAAGTATGGGTAGGTATTATTACTTAGTGGGAGAGATGAAGTTTGCTAGAAAATACTTTTTAAAATCTGGTGTAAATTTAATTACCATTTTCTATCTTATTACTACATTTGTTGGACATAAATTTGTTAGAAAACACTTTAATATTTTTGGATAAATGAAACTTTTTGTAATAGTAGGCTTGCAAAGGACAGGTACAACATTACTTGCTAGTATGCTAGGAAGGAATCCGGAAATTAATATGTTGTTTGAATCAGTAACAAAAGATTCTCTTAAGCTTATTGGAAAGGAGTGGAATGGAAATAAACTTCTAGCATATAGGCAAATTCGTCAAAATACACGCTCTTCTTACTGGGGACATTTTATGAATAGATTGTCAAATCTAGATTTTAAAAAGAAAAATAAACATCATTTAGTGCGTCCTTATCCTACCTCTATAATGTCTATTGAAGATTATAAAAAAGAGGGAGCTGTTTTTATTACTATTGAAAGGGATAAAGAGTCATCAGTAAGTAGTATGAAAAAACGAGCTGGTCAATCAGAAAAACAAGCTTCTTTTGAATGGGAAGAAGGAATGAAAATTATAAATAATTTAAAATCTGATGGTGCTTATTCATTGTCCTTTGTTGATTTAGTAAACAATAGTGAAAATATTCTAAAAGAAATTTGCGAATTCTTAGAAGTGGAATATTTAGAAAAAATGTTAGAAGGACCTAAATATAATTTTGTTTATCCTCAAGATTCTGTAGTTAAAAGAGAATCATAATTACTATAATACTCTCTAACTTTTTCAATATCACCTTTTTCTATAATAAGGTTTTCTGATGTATCTTTTTTATGCTTTATGTTCGTGTTTATACAATTTGGTATAAATGTACTTTCTACTTCTAAAAATTCAAATACTGTTTTAATGAAAGATATTGGATTCTCTTTTAAATCTTTATATTTCATTATTAATATTTGATTTTTATTGAAATATTTATAAAACCTATCTAGTTGTTCTTTGTATAGGCCTCTTTCTTTCATAGGGCCATATCTTGGCAGGTCTCTTTCAAATGCATCCCATAATCCAGAATTATTTTCAATTGTGCCTCTACTTATTTCCATTTTATATTGAGAAACAGCCCTTTCAGTTGGGTCTCTTAAAATAGCAATTAGCTTTACCCCTGAATTGTATTGAAATATCCTTTTTGCTACTTTTTTTTCTGAGATATATGCTGGTGTAATTTCTCCAATTACCTTTTCTTTCTTTGATTTAAATGTTCTCTCGTAATGAAATTTATTGATGTAAAATTTTTCTCTATTAAAAAAATGAGCTTCTTTTTTAGGATGAATATAGATGTCAGGATGTTCATTAATAGCTTCTGTTAGCCAACTAGTGCCTGCCTTTTGTGTTCCTATTCCAATGAAATTAATTTTAGCCATGATAATTATATTTTCCCATGGTTTGTAAATTTCACTTGTAGATATTTATAAAAAGGATAGATTTTTATTTTTTTCATAAATAAAATACCTTTATCCTTAAGTGTTGGATTAAAGGGGTAATCTGTTAGCTCCGACCACATATTTTTTATCAAATACCTGAAGAATATTGGTGATTTTCCATCTCTCTTTTCTTTAGGTACAGAAAGCATTATTTTTAGTATTTCTCTACTATTAAAAATAGAAAATAGACGAACATAATGATGAGCATAATATGTGTTTTGCCCTGCAAAATTAGTTATGTCTTGTTCCCAGTGAATAAAATCTAATATTTCATAATTATATGTTGTAATTATATTTTGATTTTTATCTAACCAGTTTTGATAGTATTTTTCTAAATAATTATTATCTGGTAAATGTATAGCTCGTACTACATCCTTTCCATTTTTAACCGTAACACTTTCTAAATAATTTTTAGCAACTTCACTTACAAAACCAACTAATAAAATATTACTCTTTTCGTTCTTATTAAAGATGTTTCTGTATTGCTCAAAAGGTCGAATTTTTGGGTAATCATAACTATTTAATATCTGTTCTTTTATTTTATTTGGTAATTCTTTAACTCGAACAAAAGAATAGTTTAATCCTAAATCTGAGGTTATTTTTTTTGGTAAAGTATAATCTATGTAATCTTCTTTTTTATTAGGAAGTTTAAAGGTGTAATATTTTACTTTATCAGATATGTTTTTTGTTGCAGCCATTAATAGCCTGCTATCATAACCAGCTGTTAAGGATGAGTAAACAGTGTGCCTTTTCTCAATAAGAGTTGTAAGGTGATTAAAAATTGGGATTAATTTCTTACTAGCTAATTCTTGAGTTAATTCCTTTCTCTCTTTTCTAGGAAATACTCTTTCAATACTATTATTTTTAATATTTAAACAATGATTTGAAACAAGTTGGAGTAAGTTTTTAAATCTTGTTTCGTTCCCAATTTTTGTGGGATTATTTTTAAAATAATCTGATTGATAGAATTTTAATTTATCTGTGTTTTTGTCTTCTTTAAAATCAAAAAATGTATTTATTATTTTAGGATCAGAACCAAGTACTTTGTTATTGTCTTTTTCACCATAAAAGACTTTAAAGCTAGCAGATGCATCATTGTAAACTTTAATGTTTTTATTGCCTACAAATAGCACAAAATGTCCACACCATAAATCTATTTCATCTAATAACTCTGCTTTACTAAGGGTAAGTAAATTTTCAATTAGTTCTTGTTCCGATAAGCTATTATAGCAATGAAAAACATAGCCTAAAAGAGTAATTTGTGTGTCATTTTTTTGGACAGTGTAATATTCAATATCATTCCCAAAATATAAAGTAAACTCACCAATACAAATTTCAGTAATATCCTTTTGTGAAGGGATTTCCTTATTCGTTAGTAGGTATTGGTTTTTAAACATTAACTTTTCTGCTTCTCCCAATCCCAAGCTGATTTCATTGCTTGTTCTAGGGTTTCTTTCGCTTCCCATCCTAATTTACCTTTTACCAAACTGCCATTAGCGTATATTTGTTCTATATCTCCATCTCTTCTTGATCCTATAGAGTAATTTATTGTTAGGTTATTGGTTTTTTCAAAAGCCTTAATAGCATCTAGCACACTTACTCCAATTCCTGTACCAACATTAAAAGCATGTTTTCCAGGGTTTTTTATCAGAAAATCCATAGCTTTTACATGTGATTTTGCCAAATCAACTACATGTATGTAGTCACGGATACAAGTTCCGTCAGGTGTGTTATAATCATCTCCAAATACTGTAATTTTTTCTCTTTTTCCAATTGCTACTTCAGTTATGATAGGAACTAAGTTGCTAGGCCTATCAGCAGAACAATCACCAATTAAAGCAGAAGGGTGGGAGCCAATAGGATTAAAGTATCTTAAAGCAACACTATTGCAAGTATCCTCTTTTAGCATTTCTTCACAGATTTGCTTAGTCTCTCCATAAGGAGATTCAGCTTTTTTAAATGGAGCATTCTCATCAACAGGTAATACATCAGGCATTCCATATACTGTACAAGAGGAAGAAAAAATGATATTTTTCACCTCATTTTCTTCCATACATTCAAGCAATACTTTTAGTGAACCCATATTATTGTCGTAATACTTTTTTGGGTTTTGTACGGATTCCTCTACTGCTTTGTAGGCTGCAAAGTGAATAGCTCCTTCAATTTTACCTTCCTCAGCAAACACTTTATCCATTCCACTTTTATTTGTACAATCAGTATTGTGCCATTTTATTTTTGACCCTATAATTTTTTCAATTCCCTTTATATTTTGGGTTGAAGTATTACATAAATTATCTACTATAATAGGGGAGTAGCCAGCTTCAATTAGTTCAACTACTGTATGTGAACCAATATAGCCTGCACCTCCTGTTACTAGTATTTTCTTCATTATTAAAGAACTCTATTTATTCCAATTAACCATCTAAACTGGAAGAAATCTTCATCAGATGCTGGTGGACGATTTAAGAATAACGGCATATCAAAACGAATCACTAAAGGCCTTACAGCTTCTAATGGACCAAAATCTCTAAGTGTGTAAGTAAACCCAACTCCTGCATCTGCTCTTACATCAGAAAATGCTACTTTGTAATTATCTGTAGTTAAAATTTCACTACTTATAATTCCTGCATCAGCAAAAAGATAAGAAGCTATATTATGCTTACGAATAGAGTATGGAAGGTAAGCTGTGAAATCAATTTCAGTATTAAATGCAGCTCCACTTGTTCCGTTATAGTTGTATGATGCAACAGTACCATCTTCATTAAATTCAGGAGCTAAATAACCAACATAACCTCTTAAGTTTAATCCTCCAGCAGCATGAGAATAATTTGTAGTATAGTCATTGCTCATAAAGTCAGCTGATACAATTCCTTCAGCTCTAGTGAATTTAGAACCCATCATTTCCTCATTGTTAGCACCTGCTAAGCCAAGTTTACTTTCTGTAGCCCAGTTATTTCCTGTCCCCAACTGAAAATAAGCTCTTGTATTTATTTTTAACTTTTCAACTTTATTATTGTTTTTAGCACTTAGGATAAGTTTACTGTAGTCATAAGCACTTCCTAAAGCTGAAGAGTGTAACATTAAGTTTACTGTTCCCTTTCCATAACTATATTTGTACTTGTGCTCTAAATTTAAGTCAATTCTATTATTCATTGTCCTTAATTCCCAACCGCTTTTTATTAAGTAGTTGTCGTTTGTTCTGTACATTGATAAGAAGTCAACAGTTAACTTGTTATTTCCTCTACTATCTGATTTTACCAAACTTATTTTGTTTGTATGTAATCCTGCAAGAAATTGTGATCTTACATTTAATCTAGTATTTAAAGCAATTTCATCCAAGTTAGTGTTGTAATTTACTTTGTAAGAATAATAGTCGTAATCATTCGGATTAGCAATACTGTCTTTTTGTAAAGCTCCAGTATTAAACCAAACACTTGCATCAAATAGATGATGATGCCTTAAATACCCTCCATTTAAATTTAATCCTATTTTCATTCCATCATAACTATTCCACCAAATATCTGGTCTGTATTTTACTTCATAATTTGTCCAGTCTGGGTATTGGTATAGTTTATGATCAATAGAATATGTGATATTACAAATAGAACTATTATTTGGCATATAAGAATCTGCTAATCTTTCAGTAGGGTCAATTTTAACTTCTTTTATGCCTGTAGGAACATCTAAGTCTGCAACATAAGTAGGTTGTAATAAATCCCAAGCATGCCATTTTTTTAAAATTGTAGCATCTGTCTTTTTTATAAACCAATGGTTTGGAATATGATAATTATAACTTTTTCCATCATTAGCTGTAACTGTAAAGTCAATAGGCATTTGCATTCTTCCATACCTAGTAAGAGTAACTTTATTGCCTTTATGTTTTACACCATAATCAATTCTTTTGTCAGTATCTAACCATTGGTCAAAAAACCAATTTAAATCTACTTTTGTAAACTGAATAATTGAATTTCTAAAGTCTTCATTATAAGGGTGCGCTATTTTCCAAGTTTCAAAATAGTGTTTCATTGCATCTAAGAAAAGTTCATCTCCAAGAACATATTGTAAATTATATAACATGGCGGCTGTTTTATAATATACATGTCTGTATCCTCCTCCATGCCTTAATGCTCCATTAAAACAATCTGAGTGAGTTGAAATTACAGGATCATTATTTTTTGTAGCATCATTTATATATGCGTAATAAACTCTACTGTCTATCGCTTTTACTGGTTTGTCAAACCTTTGTTTGTATTTTGAATGAGGAGTATGTCTTACCATATTATCACCATCAATTTTAATTAAAGCCCAAGCAGTTAAAAATTGAGTAAACCCTTCATCTAAAAGCGCTCTGTAGGTTTCGTTATTTCCTACCTGTCCAAAGAACCAATTATGTCCAATTTCATGTGCTAATAACCCTCTATATCCTGGGTCAGAACCACCATCTAAAGTCATCATTGGGTATTCCATTCCATCTCTTGCATCTGCAACAATCATTTTGTGGTAGGTATACCTTCCAAAATCTTCAGAGAAAATTTCAATACATTTTGCAGAGTATTCTGCAGCATTTTGCCATTTACTACAATGTGGTTCTTGTACCAAAGAATAACTTACTTTGTCTTCCCACCACTTTTCACCTATTCGGTAAGTTGGGTCTGCAGTAAATCCAAAATCATGAACATTTTCAGCATGAAATTTAAAAGTTTTAGTTTCTCCTTCTTTGTATTCAGTTATAACTGATGGCAAGCTGTTCCAAGGCTTATCTTTAAAGTTTGATACTTCTAATTTCTCTCTTAGTTCTTTTGGGTAAACTTCATCTCTATTCAACATGAATCCTGTTCCATCTACTACATAGTTAGATGCAAAAGTTAATTCTACATCAAAAGCACCAAAATCACCATAGAATTCTTTTCCTAAATGTTGGTCTTTTGTCCATCCAAATTTTGCGTCATATACACAAATTCTTGGGTACCAATGTACTCCATCATAATGCCTGAATCCCCAGGAATCAAAAACTTTCATTCTTCTTCTTACTCCTCCATCATCAAAATAAGTAGTAAAATTCATATTAAAAGTAATGCTTCCTCCAGATTTTAAAGTTTTTGGAAGATATACTTTTAAGATTGTATTATCTAGTTCTGTTTTTACTTCTTGTCCATCTACTTTTAAGTTTTCTACTACTGTACCAAGTCCTTTAGATTCGTAATTTCCATAATTAGGGCTTTTTCCATTTTGTTTTTGTAAATCATCATAATACGATCCTGGTTGAAAGGCGTTTTGGTACAAATGGAAATATACAATGTCTAAATCATCAGGAGAATTATTCCAATAAGTTAAACTTTCTGTTGCAGTAAGGATATCTGTTTTTTCATCAATATTTGCTTTGATATTGTAGTAAACATCTTGCTGCCAATAGGCTGCATGTGGCATTTTATTTTTCCAATAATTAGGATTATCAGCATTCTGATAAGTGTTTGGAGTTGCTAAAGCATTGTATTTTTCTTGTGCAAAAGTAAGTGTGCTTACAAAAAGTATAGCTACTAGTAAAAGATTTTTCATAGTTTAAAATTTTAAAGTGTGCGAATTTACAATTACTATTCGGAAAATTGCTTATTTTCTTTAGCATTTGATATGCTAGCATTTAGTTCAAACCCTGTAAGTAGGATAATGGAGTTAAAATACATCCAAATAAGGATAATCATTAGGGTACCAATAGAGCCGTAAACCTTATTGTATTGTGCAAAATGATTGATATAATAGTTAAATCCTATTGAAGTAATAATAATTCCTAGTGTAGCTAGGATAGAGCCAGCTGTAAAAAATTTCCATTTTCGTGTAGTTGCAGGTCCGAAATGAAAAAGAATAGCTATACCTGAAAACAACATAGCAAGCATCACAAACCATTTTCCGTAAATTATCAAATCAGCTGAAAATTTACTGATGATTTCAAAATCAGTAAGGTAACTTACAGCCACTTTTCCAAAGATGATGAGTCCAATTGCAATAATTAACATTAATGCTAAAAATACAGTTAAGGCAAGTGACATTGCTTTTTGCCTCAGTAATGAACGATATTCATTAATATGGTAGGAGGAATTAAAAGCTTCAATTAAGGAACTCATTCCGTTAGCAGAAAAGTAAAGTGCTAAAATAAAACCAATTGAAAGTAAACCTCCTCTTGGGTTATTGATAATGTCATCAAGAGTGTTAAAAGTAATTTCATTGGTTGAAGGAGGGAGTACTACAGATAGTAGTTCCATAAGTGTTTCCTGTAAGCCTTCAATTGGTATGTAGGGAATAAGCGTAAAAAAAACAATGATTGAAGGAAAGAAGGCCAAGAAGAAATTGAATGCCAAGGATGATGCTCTGGTCGTAATTGCTCCCTCCACTAATCCTTTCCAAAAGAAAATAGTTACATCATAAACACTGAGCCCTGCAAAACCTAATGGTTTTATTTTTTTGGCAATGTTTATGATGAATTGTATCATTTATATTGCTTTTAAGCTCAAATCAAAATTTAGTACTGAATGGGTAAGTGCACCTACTGAAATAAAATCAAGACCACATTTAGCATATTCAGCAATTGTTTCTTCTGTTATTCCTCCACTGGATTCACTTTGGCATTTATCACCAATAATGCTTACTGCTTCTTTGGTTGTTTTGTAATCAAAATTATCCAATAGAATTCGCTTTATTCCTCCTTCAGCAAGTATCTCATTTACTTCATCTAAACTCCTTGCTTCTACAATTATCTCTAAGTTTTTATTATTGTCAGTAAGGTAGGTTTTCGTTTTTTGTATTGCATTGGCAATCCCTCCTGCAAAATCAATATGATTGTCTTTAATCATAATCATATCATAAAGCCCAAACCTATGGTTTACACCACCTCCAATTTTTACTGCCCATTTTTCAATGGTTCTGTTTAGGGGAATAGTCTTTCTTGTATCCAATAATTTGCATTTCGTACCTGAAATCAAGGAGTTGAGGTAAGCTGTTTTTGTTGCAATTGCACTCATGTGTTGCATACAGTTTAGGGCTAATCGTTCCCCAGTTAAAATTGAGATAGAACTTCCTTTAACAATAAAAGCTATGTCCCCAAATTTCACTTTATCGCCATCTTGTAAGAACTGCTCTATTTCCAAAGAAGAATCCACTTCATTAAAAATCAATTTAGCCAATTCAATCCCTGCAATTATCCCATCATCCTTTACTAGTAAATGTGCTTTATTTGTAGCGCTAGTAGGAATACTTGCTAATGAAGTATGGTCGCCATCACCAACATCCTCTTTTAAAGCATTATTTATAAAGTTTTTAAGGTCTTTCTCTATCATACAAGCAAAATTATTAATATTGCCAAAAATACAAAAAATGAAGATTGTATTACTCACTATAGGAAAGACATCAGAAAAGTATTTGATAGAGGGAATTGCCCAGTATCAAAAACGCTTAAAACATTACACGCAATTTGAAATGCTTGAAATTTCGAATATTAAAAATGCTAAGAATTTTTCTAATGCTGAATTGATGAAAAAAGAAGGAGATTTAATTCTTAAAAATTTACAAAATTCTGATCATTTAGTATTGTTGGATGATAAAGGAAAGGATTTTACCTCTGTTAAATTTGCACAAAAATTACAAAGCTGGATGCTGAGCGGAAAAAAGCGTTTGGTATTTGTAATTGGTGGAGCATATGGTTTTTCAGATGCAGTTTATCAAAGAGGAAATGAAAAGTTATCACTCTCTAAAATGACTTTTTCACACCAAATGGTGCGCCTATTTTTTATAGAACAAATATATAGAGGACACACAATTTTAAATAATGAACCTTATCATCACGAGTAAATGATGGTTTGTAGTTAGTAGTTTGTTGTAAAATAATAAGAACTACTAACCACAAATAAACATCAACAAACAAAATAATATGAAACTAGTTTTTGCAACAAACAACCCAAATAAATTATCAGAAATACAAGCTTTAGTTCCTGAGGGAATAGAAATTTTGAGTTTGAAAGATATAAATTGCCTAGAAGAATTACCTGAAACTAACCCTACATTGGAAGGGAATGCTTTACAGAAAGCCCAATATGTGTACCAGAACTTTGGTTTTAATTGTTTTGCTGATGATACTGGCTTGGAGATTGAGGCTTTAGGTGGTGCTCCTGGAGTGTATTCTGCCCGTTATGCAGGGGGGGATTGCAAAGCAGAAGATAATATGCAAAAGGTATTGACTAAATTGGAAAATGAGGATAACAGAAATGCAAAGTTCCGAACGGTAATTGCTTTGATTATAAAGGGGGAGGAAAACCTATTTGAAGGAGAATGTAATGGGAAGATTACAAAAACTAAAAGTGGGGCAGAGGGTTTTGGTTACGATCCAATTTTTACTCCTGAAAATTATAAAATTACTTTTGCTGAAATGACAAAAACTGAAAAAGGAGCAATAAGCCACAGAGGTAGGGCAGTGGCTAAATTGGTTAACTACCTAACTGCAAATTAGCTTCAATCAATCCTCTAATTTCATCAGAAGAAGGTCTTGGAGCGTCTAGAGAAATTACATTTCCATCTGCATCAAAAAGCATAAATCTTGGTATACCGTTAATTGCATAATCTTTTGTGATTTTACTCCAGCCATCAGCCCATAATTGTACGCCACCTAATTCTTTTTCAGTTAGCATATTTTCCCAAGCTTCTTTGTCAGTATCTACTGAAACACTTAAAAAAGTGATATCTTTATTGTGGTAGTAATGTTCCAGTTCTTTTAAAGCTGGAATTTCAGCTTTACAGGGTCTGCACCAAGTAGCCCAAACATCAACATATACTAGGTTTCCTTTAAAGCTAGAAAGTGAAAATTCATTTCCATTTTTATCAGGATAAGTAAAATCAATAGCGGCTTCTCCTATTTTTGGTAAGTTGGCAATAGCTTCAATTTTCTCAATATAATATTCAGTCATTCTTACATTGTTTTCTTTTTCAGCTGTAACAAATGCTTCATTATTTATGGTAGAAAGTTCTTGTTCTACTGTAGCAATATGATGCTTTAAATTTGTAGTAAATTCTTCTTTTTCGGTAGTGAATAATTGTCCGTATATATTTGCGTCCTCACCTAATAAATATTTTTTAGCTAAATAGGAAGATTCAGCAGAACCTTCATAAATAATTGTCTCATCAAAAAACTCAGTATCAATTGTTAAATTAATATTTTCTCCTCTTTTTAAGAACATAGCTGTGCTTTCATCACCATGAAAAAAGCTAAGGTAAGTTGCACTATCAATTGGGAGTATAATATTGAAATGATTATCATCACTTAAGGTAGTAATGTAAGTTGTGTCCTTTACTATAAATTTAATTGTATCTCCTTTAGGATTAGTTATTGCACCACTTATCATTACATGATTAGGGTTAGTATTTGTGCAAGCAAAAAGCAAAGTTGCTAGTGCAACTATAAGTAGGTTTCTTAATTTCATTTTATATAGTTTAAAGGTCTATTTCTTTGGGCAGAAATTTACTAACATCACCACCATTTTTTATGATATCACGAATGATAGAGGAGGAGATATGAGAGATTTCAGGAGGAGTGATAATAAAGATAGTTTCTACTTTATTATTTAGTTCTTTATTCATTTGTGCAATGTTTTTTTCAAACTTAAAATCGTGTGAATCTCTCAATCCTCTAAGAATGTAATTTGCATTTTCTTTTTTGCAGAAATCTACTGTTAAGCCTTCATATCGTTTTACTTCAATATTTGGGTTGTTTTTATAGACTGATTCTATCCAGTTCATGCGTTCCTCAATAGAAAAATATTGATTTTTTTCGCTATTTATTCCTATTGCGATAATTATTTTATCAAATAAGGGTAAGGCTCTATCTACTATGCATTGATGTCCAATTGTAAATGGGGCAAATGATCCTGGAAAAATTGCAGTTTTTGACATGCTCAAAAGTAGTAAAATAAACTAGATTTTCACAAACGAACTGAATTTTAGATTGAGTTTGCTTAAAAAAAGGTTGGGAATTAAATCTATTGGGCTTTCGTTCCTCCGATTTAAAATGAGAAAATACTAAAGTGAACTGTTCCGTATTTCCTTACTTCCAGGTTTTCGCCTTCAAATTCTGTATCCTTATCATGTTCAATAATAAGAACTCCATCCTTTTTAATTAAATTATTTTCAATAATTAAGGATTTTAATTCCTGATAATCATCATAGTTATAAGGAGGGTCAGCAAATATAAAATTGAATTCTTGTTTGCATCCTTTCAGGTATTGTAAGCAATCGGACTTTATAGTTGCAATATTAAAGTCTAAATCTTTAGCTGTTTCTTCTATGTAGTTTACACAGTGATAATTGCTATCCACTGCCAATACTTTTTCGCAACCTCTTGATGAAAATTCGTAAGCGATATTTCCAGTTCCTGAAAATAAATCCAATACATTTTTGCTTTCAAAATAATAACGATTTTCAAGTATATTGAATAAAGCTTCTTTTGCTCTGTCAGTAGTAGGGCGTACGGGCAATGAGCTAGGTGACATTAACCTCCTCCCTTTATGTGTTCCTGAAATTATACGCATAGTACTTGTGTAAATAATCCAAAATATTTGTGTTGTGCAATGTTGTTGAATGCAGCAGGAAAAGTAAATTGATGAGGCCTTTCTCCTAATTTTACATTACGAATATATTCATATAATAAATTGAAATATTCATCCTCCTTTTCAATAGTTCCAAATACGGTTACTTCAATGCTTTCAGCAGAAAGTTTGAGTTGTTCAAAGCTAAAGAGCGTATAGTAAAGCAAATCCTCTTTAGTGGTGTATTCAAATGTATTATTGAAAATTAATTTATCTCCTTTAAAAATTGTAATCCCTACTTTTTGTTCATTCAAATAAAGGTAGGCCTTTTCAGTTTTTGTATTTAGTTGACTATACTGCTGAATAAGTATAGTTTCTTGTGCTTTTTGTTTTGCTTTAGGAAAAAAGTTGCTTACAATACTTACTATGCTTTCAGGCACTGCATAAATTAAATGTGCTTTTTGAGACAGGATGTTATCTGTTAATATTTTTCCATTTACCTCAGTGTTAAACGCTAAGAGTGTTTCAGCTTCATCCTCCTTATAAAGTGTGCTTGGTACTAGTGTGCTTGAAAAATTCACAAATGCTATTGATTGTGAGGAAAAATCAGCTTTTATAATAGCATCATTGTTTATTATTTCAGTAATTTCTGTTGCGATATCCTCAGCAGATGAAAGGCTATATTTTTTAGCATATTCATAAGTAAAGGTAATAGTGTTTAACAGGCAGTACGAAAAATGGGATATCCCTAATTGTATGGATAAATGGTAACTATTCGCTAAGGAAATGTTAAAATTTTCTGATTGAATATTGATAGAATTATTCTCCCCAGTTTCCATTTAAAGATGCTTCATCCATTGATCCTACTTTTAATGATTTATCCAATTCGTAACTTTTATTTTCAGCATCAAGTCCTGTAAATACAGCACCATAAGTTGTTGAAATTTCAAATACTTGTACAGCTACTTTTCCTTTTTCAACCATACCAGCATCTACTGAATAAATTTCATCAGAATGAGGTACATTAGTTAATTCAGTTAAATCCAAAGTAAATTTTTCATTTCTACTATTTAGGTAAGCTTCATCAAATACAGTTTCTTTTGCTAGTACATAAGCAGTATCACGACTAATAATTCCTAGCTCCAATGCTTGTGCATCAGTTAATGAATCAGGAGTTTCTCCTATTGCTTTTATAATAGCCATAGAATCATTTTCTAAGAAATCAAGTAAGGATTCAAAATTATTGGCATAAGTATTGTTTACTTTTTTGTAAGCAATTTGTACTTGTCTTAAATCTTTTAGTTTTTGTACATTTTCAGCTATTCTTACTTTGGCAACTTTCTGAAATTCTACTTCACTATCAATGCTATTGAATACAAAGTAGGCTAGTATAATGTTTAAAGGAATAAGTATAAGTGCAATTTGTTTTGCTTTCATAGTAAATTATTTTTGTGATGCAAACTTACAATTTTTGCTGATATAATTATAAAATGTTTTTTCTTTGTAAAAATTTTTATGATGAAACAATTATTATCAAAGTTGCTATTTAAGTTAAACGGATGGAAAGTTATAGGTACACATACTTATCCTAATAAATGTATGGTTATATCTGCTCCGCATACATCTAATTGGGATTTTTTAATTGGTAGATGTTATGCTTATGTTATTGGTGTAAAGCCAAAATACATGATTAAAAGCGAATTGTTTTTACCAGTTTTAGGAAGTTTGTTAAAGTGGAATGGGGGTATACCAGTATTTAGGAAAGCAAAAAATAATGTGGTTGATCAGATGGTAGAAATGCTTAATAATACTGATAAACTGAATTTAGGAATAGCTCCTGAAGGCACAAGAACAAAAGTAGCCAAATGGAAAAGTGGTTTTTACCATATAGCCACTAAAGCTAAAGTGCCAGTTTTACTATTGGCTATGGATTATAAAAATAAAGAAGTTGGAATAATTCATGAGTTTGTTCCTTGTGGGGACTTTGAAAAGGACATGCTTTTAATTCAGGAAAAATACCAAAATATTGAAGGGAAAATCCCGGAAAATTATAATCCTAGAATTTTCTAAATTTAGTTTTTTATAAAATGTTGAAAACCCTAAATGAAATTTGCTTTTAGCGGCTTAAAACTCATTTCTAAAAACTATCTTTGCAGCCTAAAAAATTATAAAATATGTCATCACAGGCAACACTTACTTTAGCTACAGTTGAACAAGCCCAAGAAATGGGATTGCGTCCAGAAGAATTTGATAGAATAATAGAGATTTTAGGAAGAACTCCTAATTTTTGTGAATTAAGTATTTTTGGTGTAATGTGGTCAGAACACTGTTCTTACAAGAATTCAATTGTTTGGCTTAAAACCTTACCAAAAGACGGGCCTCATATGTTAGTAGAGGCAGGAGAGGAAAATGCAGGATTAGTTGATATTGGTGATGGTTTAGCTTGTTGTTTTAAAATTGAATCACACAATCATCCTTCAGCTTTAGAGCCTTACCAAGGTGCTGCTACAGGTGTTGGGGGTATTAATCGTGATATCTTTACAATGGGTGCTCGCCCAGTTGCTCAGTTAAATTCTTTGCGTTTTGGAAATATTGAGCTTGACCGAACTAAATGGTTAGTAAAAGGAGTAACAAAAGGAATTGGTGATTACGGAAATGCTTTCGGAATCCCGATTGTTGGTGGAGAGGTTTTCTTTGATAATTGCTATAATACTAATCCATTAGTAAATGCATTCTCAGCAGGTATTATGAAAAAGGGGGATATGATTTCTGCTACTTCATCAGGTGTAGGGAATCCAGTATTTATTGTGGGTTCTCGTACAGGTAAAGACGGAATTCATGGAGCATCATTTGCATCAAAAGATATATCAGAAGATTCAATTGAGGATTTACCAGCTGTACAAGTAGGAGATCCTTTCCAAGAAAAATTATTATTAGAAGCTACTTTAGAGTTAGCAAAAACGGATGCTGTAGTAGGAATGCAGGATATGGGTGCTGCAGGAATTACTTGTTCATCAAATGAAATGTCGGCAGCTGGAAAGCATGGTATGGAATTATGGTTGGATAAAGTTCCTACTCGCCAAGCTGACATGAAAGATTGGGAAATTTTACTTTCTGAATCTCAAGAAAGAATGTTAGTAGTTGTAGAAAAAGGAAAAGAAGATATAGTAAATGCTATTTTTGATAAATGGGATTTATCATGTGAAGAAATAGGAATAGTAAATGAAGGAGAAAGAGTGCAGTACTTTATGCATGGTGAATTAGTAGCTGATGTACCTTGTGATGATTTAGTATTAGGTGGTGGAGCGCCAGTTTATCATAGAGAATGGAGTGAGCCAGCTTACTTTGAAGAGTGGAAAAAATTCAATATTGATAGTATAGCAGAGCCAACTAACTTAGTTGAGGTTGCAAAATACTTAGCAGGACACGAAAATATTGCTTCAAAAAGATGGGTTTACGAGCAATACGATTCTATGGTAGGAACTGTAAACATGAGTACTAATGCACCAACTGATGCTGGAATTGTAAACCTAAAAGGTACGGACAAAGCTTTAGCTATGACTGTGGATTGTAATGCTAGAATGGTTAATGCAAATCCTGAAGAAGGATGTGCAATGGCAGTTGCTGAGGCAGCTCGTAATATTGTATGTTCTGGAGGTGTTCCATCAGCAATTACAAATTGTTTGAATTTTGGTAACCCTTATAACCCTGAAGTATACTGGCAGTTTGTAGGTTCTATTAAAGGAATGAGTAAGGCCTGTAAAAAGTTTGGTACGCCAGTAACGGGTGGGAATGTGAGTTTCTATAATCAGTCAGCAGTAGAGGGTACGGAAGTGCCTGTTTTCCCAACTCCAACTATTGGGATGTTAGGAATTGTTGAAGATAAAAAACACATTACTTCTTTGAGTTTTAAAGGAAAATCGGATTTGATTTATTTAATAGGAGAAAGCAAAAATGATATTTCTTCATCAGAATATTTGGTTTCTTATCATGGGGTTAAAGAATCATCAGCACCTGAGTTTGATTTAGATGCAGAATATGATATGCAACAAACAATTACTGATCTTATCCGTAAGGGAGCAATTGAGTCAGCACATGATGTAGCGGATGGAGGGCTATTTATGACTTTATTGGAAAGTTCATTTACTAATAACTTAGGATTTGAAATTGTTACTTCCTCAGAAGTAAGAGAGGATGCTTTCTTGTTTGGTGAAGCGCCATCAAGAGTAGTCGTTTCAGTTACTGAAACAGGAGAGGATGCCTTTTTAGATGCTTTGAAAGGATGTAAAACTCCATTCATGTTATTAGGACATGTTACGCAAGGAAAAGTAGTTATTGATGATACTGAATTTGGTATGGCTACTGAATATAAAGAAATATATAACAACTCCTTAGCTGAGAAGTTGAATAAATAATTTAATAATGTGCTAATGCACTAATTTGATAATTAAAAGCTGAGCAAATGCTCGGCTTTTTTCTTTGATTTATTATTATTAAACTATATGAATTTGAAACTTTTATAGAATTCTTCCGTTATCAATAATAACTTAAAAACTATCCTATAAAATACTTCTACTTTTTTATTAATCATTTAAATTATTTATTATGAAAAAGTTTTTGCTATTTAACCTGTTTCTTTTTTTAATTATTATTTCAAACGCTCAAGATACTACTAATACTTATATAAGTGGATGTAAAATAATTGAATTCCACCCTCAAACAGATACTATTTTATCTAAAATAATGGATTGTGAAGGTAAATACATTGAGTTAGAAGTAGGTAGTTGTGAAGTGAAACGTTTACAACTCGGTGGGCTTTTTTTAGGAGTTAGAAAAGTAATTATAGAGACAGAATATGGGACAAAGAAAGGAGTCTTTAATACTGGAGAATACCCTCATGGTGATGTGCTATTTATTCATGGTCCTGCTTCTGTATATGTAGGTAAAAGAGTTGAGAGTAAAATTGATAAAATTTTATTAAATCTATGTCATTGGAGTAGCAAGTAAACAAGACAGTGAACTGTTTTTAGGTATTTGCTTTATTAAAATGAAGTTTTTTTATTTCATGTAAATTAATAAACCAATTTATTCTTTAAAATAGCCAGATCCAAAGGATTTATTGAGATTATACTTTTGCTATTTTGAGTAGTTAATTTACTAAAACCTAAAAATAAGCTTAGCATTAAGCTGTCTTGCCGTTAAATAGTTTGGTACGGCATATTCACGCCCACTAACATCAGCCACCCAAAGGTAGGAAACCGTGTTGTTAATATCTAGTAAGTTAAATACTTCAGCACTTAGCCAAATACTATTAAAGGCGTTCAACCATTTTAGTTTACTCTTTTTGTCAGCAGCCTTTATTACTGCCGAAAAACCAATATCCACTCTTCTGTAATTTGGTATTCTTAGTACATCTTGGTGCTTTTCTCCATCAGGTGGTCCGAAAGGTAAACCAGTACCATATACTAAGTTTAAGTGCATTTTGTAGTTTGGTTTATTAGGTATGTAATCCTGAAAGAACATGGAGAAATTAACCCTTTGGTCAGTTGGCCTAGCGATATAACCCACATCAACCGTATTGCCGTTAGCATCCGTTTTTGTATCGCCAACAATATCCTCTTCCGTTTTCATAACCGATAAACTTGCCCAACTTTCAACTCCTGGTACAAACTCCCCATTTACTTTTAAGTCTATCCCTGCTGCATATCCGTTAGATAGGTTATTGGCTAAATATTGGATGCGTACATTGTCCACTTTATAAGGAATTAGGTTTTCCAAATCCTTATAATATACTTCTGTTATCCATTTGAATGGTCGTCCCCATTTGTAAAACAGATAATCAGTTCCCAATACATAATGGGTTGATTTTTGTGCTTTTATATTGTGGTTAAGTGTTCCTTCTGGGGTGCGCAACTCTCTATAAAAAGGCGACTGGTAATAAATGCCTGTTGCTGCACGGAACACTACATCCTTTTCCCAGATAGGTGCATAAGCTAAGGATGCTCTAGGGCTTAGTAAAAGTTCCTCATTATATGTCCAATAGCTACCCCTTGTTCCTGCATTTAGGGTGAGGTTTCCAATGTCTTTGGATACTTGCATGTATCCTGAGTTTCTGTAGGATGATAAATTGATTTGAGTCTTTAAAAGTTCACTCATTACAATTTGTTGGTTAGGGTTGGATATGGAATCGCCAATAGCATCATCAGGATGTGGAAAATTGAAAAAAGCAGAATCAATCAAGTTCCATTCTGAAATTTTATCTTCAATTTCTTCCTTTTGCATGCGGAAACCCCAATCTACTTTTAAAGCTTCTTTATTGTAGTTTCCTCTATGTGAAAAGTTAAGTACACGGGCACTCAAGCTATTCCTTGCATGGTTGATGTATTTTCCAACTCCTCTATCAAAGGCAACATCCCCAAATTCATCCGAACCTAAATTATTTTCCAACTGGTAAAGCCAGTATTCCCCAAGGATGTCAAAATTTTCTTGTTCAAAGGTTTGAAATGCTGAGGTGGTAAACTGTAAGTTCAGTTCAGTGTTGGGTTGGTAGGTGGTACTTAAAGCTCCAAAGTAGGTTTCGTACTTATCTACTTCTTGTCCTTCAAAAAATATTTTTAGTTTAAGGGCTTCATTAATCGTTCCAAAATCAGTGTCTCTATTTTTAGGTACCATGGTATATTGATTCTTGCTGATGTTCCCAAGGAAACTAATTTGCCAATCCGTGTTTAGTTCGTAATTAATAAAGGTTTGTAAATCGTAAAATTCAGGAGTATAATCTGCTTCAGTATCCATTGCACTGAATAGATACTTATTTGTTTTGTGTCTTGCTCCAATTAAATAAGAAAGTCTTCCGTTTTTATTTGTTCCTTCAACATGTGCTGAACCACCAAGCATACTTAGTTGTAAACTGGCTGCTGTTTCTCTTGGTCGATTATAAGTAATATCCAATACTGATGACATTTTGTCGCCATACTTGGCCGCAAAACCACCTGCTGAAAAGAGGATGCTTCCTACCATATCCGTATTTACAAAGCTTAATCCTTCTTGTTGTCCTGAACGCACAAGGAACGGGCGATATACTTCAATTCCGTTTACATACACAAGGTTTTCATCAAAATTCCCTCCTCTTACTGAGTATTGTGAACTAAGTTCATTTGCAGAACTTACTCCAGGTAAAGTTTTTAGTATTGCTTCAATTCCACCACTATTACCAGGGAGTACACTTACATGTTTTGGTTTAATACGGCTAAAACTTTCTTTTCTGCTTTTTTGATCGGTTACAATTACATCTCCTAGTAGGGTTGATGCCGATTTAAGTTGAATATTAAGGGTGTAAGTTTGTCCTTTTTTTAGCATTGGTATTCTTATTTTTTCCAATTGAAACCCTACAAAGCTATAACCAATTACTACCGAACGGTTAGCAGGAATATTTAAGTTATAAGTTCCATCATTATTGGATATAGCACCAATGCTTTTTCCTAAAACACTAATATTAACAGCAGGTAGGCTATTGTTTTCCTCATCAATAATAAGGCCACTGATAGTTTGTCCAAACCCTAAAAAGGAAAGCAATAAGAATAACGGAAGTAAAAGCCTTTTGTGCATATGTTGCAAAAATAGAATTATGTAGGTTAATAAACTTCAAAACTGAAAAATTATTATATTTGTACTGAGAAACCCAATTTAATAATGAAGAGAAAGCAATTATTGCATCCTATTTTAGTTTCAAGTTTTTATTTTATCTATGGATTAGTCTTTATGATTTTTCCTAGGATGCCTTTGTCTGATTTATTTTTAAGTGAAGTTAATAATACTGGCGCTATTCTAATGACTCAGTTTGTAGGGTTAACTTATATTTGTGGTACTATCCTATTGTTTGATATCCTGAAAGTTCAGATTAAAAGAAGTATAGATATCTGTACGCTTATATTGCTTTTGATTGGTTTCTTTCATATCTATGTTTATATATTACTTGATAGTATATGGATGGTATATGGTTTTCTTATTAATATGATTTATGCTGTTTATATGCAGTATAATAAAACAATAATTTTTAAAAATGAATAAAGTATTAATCCTGTGTACAGGAAATTCATGTCGTTCACAAATGGCAGAAGGTTTAATAAGTAATTTCTTACCAGAAATGGAAGTGTATAGTGCAGGAACAAAACCTGAAAAAGTAAACCCATATGCAGTAAAAGCTATGGGAGAAATGGGAATAGATATTTCTGATAATGTATCAAATCATGCTGATGAATATGCACATATTGATTTTGATTATGTATTTACCGTTTGTGATAATGCTAAAGAGATTTGTCCTATTTACCCAAAAGCAAAACAGTTAATACATAATAGTTTTTCTGATCCTGCTGATGCAACTGGTACAGAGCAAGAACAATTAAAAGTATATGTTGCGGTAAGGGATGAGTTAGCAACTTACTTTAAGTTATTCTTTGATAATGAAGCCAAATAATAAAATTTTCACTTGGGTTGAAATTCCGGTTACTGATTTTAATAGAGCTAAAAAGTTTTATGAAGGTCTGTTAGGGTTGCCCATTCATGAAAGTAAAGTAGGAGAGGTGCTGCATGGTTTTTAGGGACATACTGAAAACTCTGTTGGAGGTGCAATTGTAATGGAAGGTACTCCTTCCAAAACAGGAACTTTGGTTTATTTTGATGGAGGTGAGGATTTGAATAATTACCTTGCTAAAGTTAATGATTTAGGAGGGGAGGTGTTACTAAATAAAACCCTTATTGCTAAAGAAATTGGCTATTAAGGAATTTTTTTGGATACAGAAGGAAACCGTTTAGCTTTTTGGTCTAGTAAGTAAACTCAGCTTTATAGTTTTTTTTGTTTCCTACATTATCAATTACCTTTAGAGTAAAAGTATGTTTTCCTTTTGTTAAGGATTTCTCAATATCAAAGCGTAATAAGTTACGCTTGTAATCATAATCCATTAATATCCACTTTCCATCAATTTCTCCTCTGTAGGATTTAATGCCACTATTTTTATCTTTAATAGTTAGCTTAATTGTAGTTTGGGTATTGAATATTTTCCCTGGAAATATGTTTACTCCTTTTATTTTAGGATTTATAGTATCAGCAATAATACAGAAATCTCCAAATTCTCTGGTTTTAGTTTTAAGAAATCCATCTTTCCATGTTCCTCCAATATGCCAGAAATTCCCTTTCATATCAGTTGTAGCAATATAGGTTTTACTTTTTAAATTTTCAGGTACATCAGCTTTTATGGAAAGTACATATTTTTTGTGTACAGGAGTATTATTGAAATGAATATGATGAATATCTCCAAATACACCTTCCATAGAATCAGTAGTGTTGTAATGAAAATTTAAAGGTTCGTATAATGAAAAGGCCTCCATATGAAGCTCCACATTTTCTTTTTTAAAGATATTTACTTTATCCATACTAAAAGGAGTGCTTATAGTATCCTTTGGTAAAGGACATCTGTTAAGCAAAGGATTGTTGGTTGATTTAATCTTAAAATCTAATGTGGAAACATTTCCATAAATATCAGTTACTTCTAAGTTTACATTGTGTAGTAATGTGTCCTTTATACTTATGATCCCCTCATTTATTAAATTACTATAATTGTCAAGTTTATTGTTAGGAAGTATGTAACACCTGTGGTATTTGTTTTTGCTTTCTTTTTTTTCTTTATAATCTACATGTGCATTGATGTATCGGCTTGTACTAAAATCTAATTCATCTACCTTAAACTGATAGCAAGTATTTGTGTCAACACAAAGTTTTATGCTGTACACGCCATTTTTATTATAGCTTCCATCTAACTTGTCATAAGTGAATATTCCAACTGCAAAAGCACCATTTATTGTTAGCGTGTCTTTTATTGAGTATTTGTTATCATTTTTGTTAATACTGATAATTTTACTCTTATTGTACCCATCAATTAAGGTGGTGTCAAAAGCATAAATTTTTAGTTTTTTTAAGGTAGGAGGTATGTTGTCTGCAACTTTAAAGCCAAATTGCAGAGGGTTTATTGGGTGCTCACTTTTTGTATCTCTTATTTCAAAATGAAGATGAGCACCAGCACTACCACCACTGTTCCCAGATAAGGCAATAACCTCTCCTTTTTTGATTGTTAAATTAGATTTATTTGGATAGAAATTAATCTCAAAACTTTCTTTTTTATAATGCTCCTTTTTTACAATGCTATCAATTTTTGTGCTGAATTTTTGAAGATGAGCATACACAGAGGTGTGCCCTGTTTCAGGGTGGGTGATGTAAATTACTTTTCCATAACCCCAAGTAGATACTTTTATTCTTGAGATGTATCCGTCAGCAATAGCGTAAACCTTTTGTCCTTCAACCCCTTCTGTTTTTATATCAATTCCAGCATGAAAATGATTACCTCTTAATTCACCAAAAGTTCCGGAAAGTAACAAACGAAAATCAAGTGGTGCTTGGTAGTCTTGAGCAAAAACAATGCTGTTTGATAAAAGCGTGATAATCAGTAATACAGATGAAAATAACTTCATTTATAAAAGAATTTATTAGGTTTTTGAAAAGTTCAGCAAATATAACATCAAATTTGTATCCTTTGTGTATTTAAAATCGTTAAGTTTGTAACAATTATTTTCGGGTGAAGAATATTGTAAATAACATAGAAATTAAGCTTGGGAAGTTCATTGCTAAGTATGAGAAAATCAAGCAAGAAAAGTTACTATTACAGCAAGAAAATGAGGCTTCAATTGCAGCTTTAGAATTAAAAGAAAAGGAAGTTTTAAGTCTGCAGGAGAAGATAAAGCTCATGAATATCTCTAAATCAGTTGATGCCTCAAAGCAAGAGGTGAAGGAAACAAGATTAAAGATTAATGAGTATGTACGGGAGATTGATAAATGTATTGCATTATTAAATAAATAGAATCAAGCTTAGTGGATAAGTTATCGATAAAATTACATATAGCGAATCGTATTTATCCAATGAAGATTGAGCGTAAATCGGAGGAATTCATTAGGAATGCTGTTAAGAAAATTGAAGAGCGCCTAAAGTTTTATGAAGAAAATTACGCTATTAAGGACAAACAGGATTTACTTGCCATGTGCCTTATAGAGTATGCTTCAAAGTTTGAATCTGTAAGTAATAAAAAAGTAGTAGAGGATGATGGCTTAAGTGAAAAATTAGCCGAAATTGAAGCTTTACTATCTAGTAATATATAAATAGTTCTTTTAAATAAAATAATTTAATCCCGTATTAATGTTATTGTTAAACTCAACACTTAAAGTATTGGGGATTGACTTAATGTGTTAAAAACAGGCCTCAACCCGTAAGGGTTCTCAATTTGAGACAGTGGAAGTTTGCGATATGTTAGCAACCCTATCCATGTTAAAATGGAGTTTTTCAGTTTTTAATGCGGGATTTTTAAATATAAACAACAATTAAAATGATAGAAACAATTATAGTAGGTTTAATCGCTTTGTTAGCAGGAGGAGGTGTTGCTTTTTTAGTGTTGAACTCAAAAAATAAAGGAAAAGCAAATGCCATTATTTCAGAAGCAAATAAAGAAGCAGAGCAAATAAAAAAAGAAAAACTTTTACAAGCAAAAGAAAAGTTCATTGAGTTAAAATCAGAACATGAAAAGGTTATTAATAAGAAGAATAATGATATTAATAATGCGCACCAAAGGGTAAAGCAGAAAGAAAATACGCTTAATCAAAAATTGGCTGAGGTGAACCGAAAGGATGCTGAATTTAAAAAACAAAAATCTTCTATTGATCAACAAAGATCAGTTTTAGATAAAAAACAAGCTGATTTAGATAAATCGCATAAAAAACAAGTAGAACAATTAGAAGAAATTTCTAATCTTTCAGCTGATGAGGCAAAAGCACAATTGGTAGATACCTTAAAGGATGAGGCAAAAACTGAAGCTTTAACAATCATAAATAATACAATTGAGGAGGCAAAACTTACTGCAAAGCAAGAGGCTAAAAAAATTGTAATACAAACGATACAAAGAATTGCAACTGAAGAGGCAGTAGAAAATGCAGTTTCAGTTTTTAATATTGATAGTGATGCTGTGAAAGGTAGAATTATTGGTAGAGAAGGGCGTAATATTAGAGCAATTGAAGCTGCAACTGGAGTTGATATTGTAGTAGATGATACACCAGGAGCAATTATTCTTTCTTGTTTTGATTCTGTAAGAAGAGAAGTGGCTCGTTTATCTTTACATAAATTAGTTACTGATGGTAGGATTCACCCTGCAAGAATTGAGGAAGTAGTAAAGAAAACAGAGAAAGAAATTGAAGATGAAATTATTCAAATTGGTAAAAAAACAACTATTGATTTAGGAATTCATGGTTTGCACCCTGAGTTGATTAAGATGGTTGGAAGAATGCGTTACCGTTCATCTTATGGTCAAAATTTATTGCAACATTCGCGTGAAACAGCAAATATGTGTGCGACTATGGCTGCTGAATTAGGGTTGAATACTAAATATGCCAAAAGAGCAGGGTTACTACATGATATTGGAAAAGTATCTCCTGATGATGCAGAAACTCCGCATGCTATTATTGGAATGAAGTTAGCCGAGAAATATGGTGAGAAGCCAGAAGTATGTAATGCAATTGGAGCTCACCATGATGAGGTAGAAATGACATCATTAATTTCACCACTTATTCAAGTTTGTGATGGAGTTTCAGGAGCAAGACCAGGAGCAAGAAGAGCTATGACTGACCAGTATATTAAGCGAATAAAAGAGCTAGAGGAGACTGCTTTAGGTTATCCTGGAGTCCTTAAATCTTACGCTATACAGGCAGGTAGAGAACTAAGGGTTGTAGTAGAGAGTGAAAAAGTTACTGATGAAAAAGCTTCAGAATTAGCTTTCCAAATATCTGATAAGATTCAAAATGAAATGACTTATCCAGGTCAAGTTAAAGTTACTGTGATTAGGGAAACAAGAGCAATTAGTTACGCTAAGTAAGCTCTAAAAATATAGCAATAAAAAACCCACTCATTGAGTGGGTTTTCTTTTTGAATAAATCTTTTAGATTAAAGATTTATAATTGTGAATTCAGCTTCTAAGCTTTTAGCCCATTGATTAGTTTCTTCTTCATTTTCATAAGGACCAATAAATACATTGTAAATTTCTTCAGTACTATTTGATTGATTTGGTAAAAAGAAATAATCACATTTGAATCCTTTTACTTTTAAATCATTTACCATTGCTTTAGCAGAACCTTCATCTTCAAAAGAGCCAATAATTGCTAATTGATTTCCAGTGAAGTTTAAGTTGTATTCTAATTCAAATGGAGCTTGTTCTTCAACAACTTCTTCTGAAGAAAGATCAGGAACTAGAGAATTGAAATCAATATTAGTATAACCATAATATACTCCAAAAGCTACTGACCCAACAATTACTACTTTTTTAACCCATCCTAAATCTAAAGGTTTCTTCTCCTTAATGGGAGTTTCAACCTGGGGAGTTGCAATTTCTATTACCTCTTCCCTTTGAAATCTTGGAGGAGTAGGAGTTTCATTTTTCTTCTTTATTTGGGCTAATCGTTCCTGAAGAATCCTTAGCTTATCATCATTTGTTCTTTCGCTCATCTTTGTGAAATAATTTGGGGCTAATATATTACTTATTATTTAGTGTTTAACAGGCAAGTTTCAAAAATTGCAGAAAGTTTTAAGTTGGCAACTTTTAGTTGTTGAGGTATTAAACTTTCTTCTGATAAACCTGGAATAGTATTGATTTCAATAACATATGCTTTTTCATTCATAATGATGTAATCAACACGACAAATGCCAGTTAAATTCATCTCTTTGTAAATATCAATAGTTGTATTTTGAACCTCAGTAGTTTGTTGTTTACTGATTCTTGCAGGGGTTATTTCTTCTGATTTCCCTTCATATTTTGCTTGATAATCAAAGAATTCATTTTCACTTACTATCTCAGTAATAGGTAAAGCTTGAATTGACTTTCCATTAAAAAATACTCCAGAACTTACTTCTATACCATCAATAAATTGTTCAATAAGTACTTTATCATCATGTTTAAGTGCATGGTTCATGGCTGAACTTAATTCGCTTTCTTGTTTTACTTTTGAAATTCCATGACTAGAACCTGCACCATTTGGCTTTACAAAACAAGGTAGTCCAACCGTATTGATTATAGTAGTTGTATCAATTATATTTCCTAATTCATACATATAGGATTTTGCACAATCAAAACCTAATTGCTTTAACCTTTCATTGCATTCATATTTATCAAAAGTTAAAGCGGATACCTTTGCATTGCAAGAAGTATAAGGAATATTTAGGTTATCAAAATAGGGTTGAATTAAACCATTTTCAGCAGGTGGTCCGTGCAAAGCCATGAAAACAATATCAAACGAAATAAGCTTATTTTCTAACTCAAAAGTAAAATTACTTTTGTCAATATCAATTTTTTTATCTTGAATAAGGGCAGTGAATTTATCATCTTTTAGATGAATAATATAGCCTTTAAATAGTTTAGGGTTTAAATGTTGTAATACGGTATTAGCACTAAGTATGGAAATCTCATATTCAGCAGAATCGCCACCCGTTAAAATTGCAATGTTTTTCATCTTATAAATTCTAAAACAAACTAACAAAATATTTATTGTTTATCAAACTCCTTTGCATTCATAATTTTTATATTTGTAAATCGTTATCCAACAAGAAATACAAGCCATAAATGTTAGCCATTTTAAAAGATAGAAAGTTTTATAAAAATTTAGCATTAGCAGGATTTACTCTGATCATACTATTTGTTGGTTGGTTAAAGTATTTGGATTATTATACCTTGCACAATAAGTATATTCCCGTTCCTGATTTTAATAATATGCAAATTTCCCAATTGGATTCTGTAGCTGAAGCCAATGATATTAGAGTGGTAATTATTGATTCTATTTTTGATAGAAGTAGAGAAAAGGGAATAGTAGTAAATCAAGATCCAGAACCCTTAACAGATGTAAAACGCAATAGAAAAATTTATTTAACAATTAACTCTTTGCAATCTAGAAAAGTTGCTTTTCCTGATATTTATGATTTATCATTGCGTCAAGCTATAAGAAAGCTAGAAAAAAATGGATTAGAAGTAGGAAAGCTTGAATACCGAGCAGATATTGCAACAAATAAAGTATTGAGTTATAAAATTAATGGTATCAAAATTGAAATAGGACAAGAGTTATATATTGGTACAATTGTTGATTTAGTAGTTGGGAAAGGTTTAAGTAAACAAAGTGTAATTGTTCCTAATTTAATTGGCTTAACTAGAATGGAAGCAAATATTGTACTAAAATCAACTTCATTAAATATTGGTTCTGAAATTTTTAAAACCTCTGTGCAAGATTCATCTTCAGCTATTATTTATAAGCAATTCCCTATTGGTGATGATAATACTTTGAATATTGGGTCTGCAATAGATTTGTTTTTTGAAAATGAGAATGTAAATACTTTATAATGAGAAATATTCTACTTATAGTTATTTTATTCCACTCTTCATTTTTAAAAGGGCAGGAGGTTATCTCAAATTTAGTGAGTAATCCTATTTTAAAAAGTAATAAGGTTTTAGTTAAGCAAAATAAGAGTGCAATTACCTTGCCTTTCTTTGATGATTTCTCTTATAACTCTTCTTCTGCTAACATTGATTTATGGCAACAAAGTAGTGTGTTTATTAATCAAACTTATCCTATCAACCCTGTTACTATTGGTGTTGCTACTTTTGATGGTTTAGATCAGTTTGGTTTTGCAAGAGATTTTGCTCAAAATAATCCTTCTGAACCTTCTGACACTTTATTATCTCAACAGATTGATTTATCAGTAGTAGACACTGCTTATTTAATGTTTTATTTTCAAGGAAAAGGAATGGGGGATGCTCCTCAAAATCAAGATAGGTTAGTGTTAGAGTTTTTAAATGACACTTTAGGGTGGGAGGAAATATGGATTGCAAATGGACAGTCAATGCAAGAATTTGAAAAAGTAATTGAGTTGATTAGTGAATCAAAATTTTTGCATAATGCATTCCAATTTAGGTTTAGAAATTATGCGACACTTTCTGGAAATTTTGATCATTGGCATATTGATTATATAAAATTAGATGCGTTTATAAATCCGAATGACACAATAAAATTAAATGATGTTTCCTTTGTGTATGCTGCTCCTTCTTTTTTAAAAAGGTACGAACAAATGCCTTGGACTCATTTTAAGAATAATGAGGCAGCTGAGATGAATGATACGGCTGCTATTTTCTTAAGAAATAATGGGGCAAGTATCAATGTGGATTACCACTATAATATTTATGAAAATGATGTGAATATTGCTCATTATCCAACCTTAGGTCCAACTAGAAATGTTAGTGTTTTTGACTTTGATTCTGTAGGTAACTTTGAATTCACAAACCCTCCTATTTCAATTAATTCCTCTGTTTTCTCTTCTCTATTTCCTGATAGTGTTTCGTTTTTAGTACAGCATGTTATTGGCACAGGGCAAGAGGATAATAAATTTAATGATACTTTATATTATCAGCAAGAATTTAACTCAAGTTTTGCTTATGATGATGGAACTGCAGAATCAGCTTATGGTATTAATACAATTGGAGCAAAACTAGCTTATCAATTTAAACTTAATCGTCCTGACACTTTAAGGGCTATACAAATGTATTTTCCACAGATGTTGGATTCTGTAAACCATATTCCTTTTTACTTAACAGTTTGGGATAATAATGGAGGTCAGCCAGGAAATATAATTCATCAGCAACTGGTTTACCCTGAGCATACTGAAAATGGAGAGTTCCACTATTATTATTTGGATTCTTTATTTCAATTGATTGGTACTTTTTATGTTGGTTGGGAACAAACTACAAGTGATTTGTTAAATATTGGCTTGGATAAAAATAAGTTGGCAAATGATTATATGTTTTATAATATAGGGTCCGTTTGGAATAATTCAGCTTATCCTGGCGCCTGGATGATAAGGCCAATTGTAAATATGGAGGAAGTTGTTTTGTCTCAAGTTGAGTTAAAGCAGAATTCTTTCATATTATATCCTAATCCTGCAAAACAAGAAATTAATATACTTTTAAATTCAACTGATAATTTAATTTCAATTTATAACTTGCAAGGAATGCTTGTAAAACAATTGTTTGTTGACGATAAAAAGTGTAAGGTAAATACTGCTAACTTACCATCAGGAATGTATGTTGTTGAAATTAATAATGAGAAGAATAGAAGTTTTCAAAAATTTATAATTGAGTAGAATGGAGGAAGAAAAAAAGTTTGAACATTATAAATTCATTGCTGATAAAGGGCAAAACCCTTTGAGAGTAGATAAGTATTTGCAAAATTTTGTTGAGTTTGCAACTAGATCTAAAATACAACAAGCTGTAAAAGCAGGTAATGTAAAGGTGAACGGTTTGGTTGTAAAATCCAATTATAAGGTAAAAGGTAATGATGTTGTAACGGTAATTTATGATTATCCACAAGAAAAGAATGAGTTATTGCCACAAGATATTCCAATCAATATTACATATGAGGATGATGATTTATTAATTGTTAATAAGGATGCAGGAATGGTTGTTCACCCTGGTTTTGGAAATTATGATGGGACTTTAGTGAATGCCTTAGCTTTCCATTTTCAGAACTTACCCAATATGGGAGAGAAGGATAGACCTGGTTTAGTGCATAGAATTGATAAAAATACTTCAGGAATTTTAGTGATAGCTAAAACTGAAACTAGTATGACTACTTTGGCTAAAAAGTTTGAAGATAGAGATTTGAATAGAAAGTATATTGCTTTAGTTTGGGGAAATGTGAAAGAAGAGGAAGGAACAATAACTGGGCATATTGGTAGAAGTTTAAAGAATAGAAAAATAATGGATGTTTTCCCTGATGGTGAAAATGGAAAACATGCTGTTTCGCATTATAAAGTGTTGGAGCGTTTTGGTTATACTACTTTAATTGAGTGTAAATTAGAAACAGGTAGAACTCATCAAATTAGAGCCCATTTTAAACATATTGGTCATCCACTTTTTAATGACAATGAATATGGAGGTGATCGCATCTTAAAAGGAACTACTTTTACAAAATATAAGCAGTTTGTTCAAAACTGTTTTAAGATTTGTGACAGACAAGCCTTACATGCAAAATCATTAGGATTTACACACCCTACCACTAAAAAAGAGGTGTTTTTTGATTCAGAATTAGCTGATGATATGCAGTTGCTGATTGAAAAATGGCGCAAATATGCTAACCATCAGCAGCTTTAATATTCTTTAACTGTATTGTAAACGGTATCTCGTTCAATTGGAGTTCTTCCTACTTGTTTAATTAAGCTTACAAGCTCATCAGTACTCATTGTCGGGTTTTGATCCTCAACCCCTGCCATAGAATAAATTTTTGTTGTATCATCAATTGTCCCATCAATATCATCTACTCCAAAGGCTAGTAAATTTTGTGTAGTCTTTTTACCAATCATTGGCCAATATGCCTTTAAGTGATTGAAATTATCCATAAAAATCCTAGCAAAAGCATATAGTCTCATGTCCTTAACAACACTCACTTCATTGATGTGAGACATTTGGTTATTTCCGTTACGGTATTTTAAAGGAATGAAAGTATTAAAGCCATTAGTTTTATCTTGTAAGTTTCTTAATCTACTCATGTGGTCAACAATATGTTCAGGTTTTTCAATATGTCCATATAGTATAGTCGCATTAGATGGCATATCTAAACTATGGGCAGTTTCATGTATTTCTAACCATTGTTCTGCTGAGCATTTATCCTTACATATTTCATCTCTTACTTCTGTTGCAAATATTTCTGCACCTCCTCCTGGTAGGGAATCTTGTCCTGCATCTTTTAGCATTTGTAGTCCTTCTTTATAGCTTACTTTTGCTTTTCGGCACATATACTCTAGTTCAACAGCTGTAAATGCTTTTACATGAATATCTGGTCGTAAGGCTTTAATTTTTTGAATAAGTTCAATAAAATAATGTAACCCCATTTTTGGATGAACACCTCCAACTAAATGTACTTCTGTTATTTCTTTTCCTTCATATTCTTTTAGTTTGTCTACCATTTCATCAATAGTAGATTCCCAAGCATCCTCCTTTTTACTTATCTTTATGGAATAGGCGCAAAATTTGCAATCAAATACACAAATATTAGTAGGCTCAATATGTATGTTTTTATTGAAGAAAGTTTTGTTTCCATTTTTCTTTTCACGAATAGCATTTGCTAATGTTCCTAATAGTGGGAGAGGAGCTTCTGTGAAAAGTTTAATCCCTTCCTGTTCAGTTATTCTTTCTTCCTGAATTACTTTTTGTACTATGGATTGTAAACCATTCGTTATTTGTTCAAGAACTAAATTCGTTTTTATCATTATTTAGTTAGAATAATTTTTTCAATATGAGTTCCTTTATCAGTAGTAATATTGATGAAATATACGCCATTTTCAAAGGATGATAAATCAATGGTATTTGCTGTAAAGTTTTCAGTAAATAATATTTGTTTTCCAATAATGTTGGTAAGACTTAAACTATTAATTTTATTAGCAGAAGTAATATTTAATTTCCCAATTGTTGGATTTGGGTAAATATGTAAGTTTTCTAATTGAAAATTATTTATCTGTGTACTAATACTGCCTGTACAATTCATGCTGACTGTTGAGTTTTTTAAAGAAGAACGGTAACCATTTAAGGTAGCATTCATAACATTTACTTGATCAATTGTAAACATCCAAGAATTAGTAGAATAAGCCATAAAATTTTCATCCATATCTAGTACATCTGTTGTAAATGTGTTCGGATATTGCATGTCATTACAAGTATTGTTATTAGTTGAAGAATTTACGCTTCCCCAATAAATTCCATCAGTAGCTGGTGTATCATCTACATTACCTTCATCTCTATCACAACATTGAGCATTTCCTTGAGCATCAAGACAAGTATAGTTAGGCCAATTACTTTCTGAAAATGTATGATTTAACCCTAAGTAATGTCCAATTTCGTGAGTAGCTGTTCTTCCATCACTATTTGATGAAGCTCCATCAATAGTACCAAAATATTGAAAATCTATGACTAATCCATCTTTCCAAGCATTCCAAGATGGTAGACCTGGTAAATAGGCGTATCCAAGCGTCATTCCACCTCCACCTGAATTGGTTAGGTTACATACCCAAATATTTAAATATTTTGATGGGTCCCAAGCATCTATTCCTGATGTTGAGTTTTGCTTCATATCATTGCTTTCAGTATCGGCATCAAAAGAATTCTTTGTAGTTGGAGTTCTAGTAATCCCGTTTGTAGGGTTACCATTAGGATCAATAGTTGCTAAACAAAATTTCATATTAGCAGTTCCAGCATAATTCACAAAAGTATTTCTTGGAGGGTTAGGAAATTCAGGATTTGTTTTACTATAGTCTTCATTTAATATTCTAAGAGCATCTGCAATTTGTTCATTAGAAA
This sequence comes from uncultured Flavobacteriales bacterium, assembly GCA_943788405.1. Lineage (GTDB taxonomy): Bacteria > Bacteroidota > Bacteroidia > Flavobacteriales > BACL11 > UWMA-0277. The sequence continues at coordinate 890,618 of CALSQD010000002.1, read as the reverse complement.
TGTTGTTTCCCTGACCAATTTGTGTATAGGTTGATTTATGGATAATATGAACAACAACAGGAATATTAATAGTTTCTTTTGATGAGTTATTTGCTTTTATCCAAGCAGTATTTTGGGAAATTGAATATTTTCTTCCTTTTGAATAATCAGGGTTGCTAATTAGTTCTTTTTCTACAATTGGGGTAGTTAAACATTTTTTAAAGTTTTCTTGTGCATTGATCTGTAAGCTGAAAATAATTGATAGGGTAAGGATAAGTATTGTTCTCATTGTTATTTCTGGATTATTATTTTGTGTGAATATTTTTGTTCTTTTATTTCTATGATTAATTGGTAAATCCCATTAGTTAAACGACTCAAATCAATTTTATTGTTCACTATTTCTACTGAAAAGATGCTTTGCCCAAAGCCATTTAAAATGTGTGCGAATATAGGAGTATTATCGAATTCAAATTCCTGATTTATCCATAAGTTTCCATTAGTTGGATTTGGGTAGATAGTAAAGAGTTGATTTTTTTCAGCAATTGCTGTATTTCCAATACAAAAGTAGGAGGTGTCTGAAAAAGTAAAAGGAATACTTTGTGCATACTGATTGTTTTCTATACTAGATGTAATTGAGAAACTCCCATTTCCTAAATTGCAACAAAACCCATCACCATAACTATCATTAATTACAAATTTAAAGCAACTATAGCTTAAGCAATATAGGTTTTGATAAAGAGTATTATTTGCTAAGTTATCTCCACTATCAATAATATTATCATTATTATCCAGTAGCAACCATGAGGTTTCTAAAGCGTAATTATCAGTCATTAGACTTAGCTGCACTTGCTCTCCATTTATGGATGAAAAAATGATTGATTCCTCATCATTACTATAATTAATATCAGGAGTGTTATTAGGGTTTTTAGTACTTACATTTAGTAAATGAGTAGTACCTGTACTTGCTATTCCTGCTAATAAAATAGTATCGGTTTCATTACTATTTAAGTTTCCATTCCAGCTCTGATAATAGTCATTACTACCATCAATATTATATTTTATTGTTACAGTATTTAAAGGAGTTACACCATAGTTTTTCAAAACTACTTTTGGGTAAATAGGGCTAGCACAATTTGTTTGCTGATTATTAGGTTCTAAAATTGAAATAACTCCCGCATCACTATTTGCTAAGGTTGCTGGTATACAGCCATTGGAGGTAAGTAGTCCTATTCGCCAATTGCTAATGCTTGACCAGATTCTGTTTTTTTGTCCTTCAGTAAATGAATTCATACAGGCGTCATTGGTGTAATCCATAAAGTTCATAAACATGTCACCTGAATTACTGCAACTAATATGAGGGTGTATCTTACAGCCAAAATTTGCTTGTTCTTGAATAGGAGTGTCGTTTACCCAATCGTTCCCACAACTATTATCGCCCCACACATGAAACAAATTAAACCAATGTCCAATTTCATGGGTTGCAGTTCTCCCTAAATTATAGGGGTAGGTTGCAGTTCCAGTTGTTCCAAAATGTTCAAAATCAATAATTACACCATCTGTTTCTGGGTCTCCTCCTGAGGGGAATTGAGACCAGCCAAGCACTCCATTTTCTGTTTCACAAACCCAGATATTTAAATATTTTTTAGTGTTCCAGGCAGTACTCCCTCCTAAAGAATCATAATAGATTTCATTACCGAAAAGTGGGAAAAAGTTATTAGGTGTTTGTTTCCTGATGATTCCATTGGTTGGATTACCATTAGGGGTTTGCATAGCTAAGCAAAAGTTGATTTGAGTATTGGCTACTATTGGTAAAAAATTAGGAGGAGTATTAAAAGCATCAGCATTGGTGCGTGTAAAATCCTCATTCAGTACATCTAGCTGGCTTTGTATTTGAGCATCAGAAATATTTTCATTCCCATTTTTATAAACTACATGTACTACAACAGGAATTGTTGTATTTGCTCCTTTTTTAAATTGAAATTCTGATGTTTGTTTTTCTAATTTTAAACGGTTTTGTATCGCTTCAGGATTTGTTTTAAGATATTCATTGAGTCGTAAATTACTTCCACAGTTTTTTTCTTGTGCAAAAAGATTAGTACAGATTAAAATAAATAGGAAAAATAATTGTTTCAAAATTGAGATTTAGGATTGCAAATTTACTGAAAAAATAGGAATTAATTAGTTGTAATAAACTCATCATCAGTAAGTGTCATTAAATAAGCAACTAAATCCTGTTTTTCCTGATTTGTTAGCTGCAATCCAACTCCCACTTTTTTCATATTTGGATCAATATTTGAGGACCATACCCCTCCAGAATTGTAATGTTCAACTACTTCTTCCAATGTAGCGAATCTCCCATCATGCATGTAGGGAGCTGTGTGTTCAATATTACGGAGAGTTGTTGAACGGAATTTCCCGTTATCAGCAGTATTACCTGTAATAGCTCCTAAGCCTAAATCAGTAAATGGTTCAGGGTCCAAGCCATTATTATGAAATTGATTATTTGCAAATTGTTGTGTTCCATGGCAATGAAAACAATCTCCTTTTTCAGAGTTAAAAATAGCATAACCTCCAAGCTCAGAAACGCTAAGCTGTTCTTCTCCTTTTAAATATCTATCAAACTTACTGTTTGCAGAAACTAAAGTACGGATGTATTGTGCTAAACTTTTTGCAGCATTTTCTATTGTAATATCTTCATTATTGAAAGCAGCAGCAAATAGTGTCATAAACTGAGCATCTTTTTCAGCTCTTGCTTGTAAAGAATCACTTGAACCTTGCATTGAAAAAGGATTTGTAATTGTTCCTAATATTTTACTTTCTAATCCTATGTCTCTTCCATCCCAAGCCAAATTATTTGCCCATCCTAAATTGACAAGTGCCATTGCATTTCTTGTTACTGCAACTCCATTTACATTACTAGAGAAATTACTAGGACTTGAAAAAGAGTTTTCTTGTAAGTGACATGAGGTACAGGCTAAACCATTGCTATGAGAAAGTATAGGATTATTGAATAAATATTTTCCAAGAGCAATACCTTCTTCAGTAAGTGGGTTATCAGTAGGGTGTAGCATGTCAGGGAAACCATAAGGAGTGGTGATACTATGTGGGGTAGTAACAAAAGGTTCTAGGTACTCACAAGAACCATCATCTTGTTCTGCTTCACAATTATAGTTTATTGCATTAGGGTCAGTGCAACCTTCTTCTTTTTTACAAGCGAATAGCAGTGTGCTAAAAATTAAAAGAAGAATGAATTTATTCATAAGTTACAGAATTTGAAAAAATACAACTTCCATTATTGCTTAATGTGCTTTGCAATTGCATATTCCCCATTATTCCATCAGTAGTTAAAGTTATAGTATTGGGTTGGCTATACCAACCGTTTGCATCCATATTGATAGTAATTTCAATGTCGCCTGTTTGATCATTAACAACAAAAGCCTTTTCATTACCTTCATTATACTGAAAAGAATAGTCATTACTCATAGTACCACCCGTATGTGTATTGTAAAAAGTTGTGTCATTGTCAAAATTACCTTCCATTTTCATGTAGTGATATCCACCTCCCATCATGTCAGGCCAAGCCATAGTAGCATGAAAGCCCTCATTTACATAAGCATTGCTAATATTCATTTCCCCATTTAATCCAAAATTAAATTTTAAGTTTGAGTAGGTTCCATTTTCCAATTCTCCTAAGTCTAATTTTAGAGTTGAAGCATCTTCTTTATCAACAAAGTGAACATCTTTAAGCGTTTTTGTGCCTTCATTAGTTTCAAGGCTGATATTTGAAACTAGATATTGTAATTTCTTAACATTATAGTTTTGCCCTGCTGCATTTGTATAAGGTAGTTCCGATTCAGTAGTGGTTAAATCTAAAGGAACTCCATCAACAGTATGAGTAAAGTGTATTGTTAAGAAGCTTGGTATTGGCATTGGAATAACTGGGTCTTTTTTGCAAGAAGTTAGCGTTAGTGCAATAATTGAAAAAAGAAGTATGATTTTATTCATTTTTGAGTGTTTTTTATTTAACGCAAATTTAGAAATTTTATTAGCAATTAAAACTGATTTGTGTCATGAATTTTTGATAAATCTTATGGACTCAAATATTGTTGGTAATTTCCATTGCTTTGGGTTATTGTTTTTAAAACTAAATATTCATCTTTGCTAAACATGTTTAGCCCCTTAAAATACATTGATGTTATACTGCCTTTACCCCTTAAAGGTACTTTTTCTTATGCAAGTGAGCAAGAAGAATTAGAGGTAGGGCAAAGAGTAGTAGTGCAGTTTGGTGTGCGTAAGCTCTATACTGCAATTATTAAGAGGGTACATGATGAAAAACCTACTGATTATGAAGCAAAACCACTTTTAGCAATATTGGATGAAGCTCCGGTTGTTAATGCTATTCAGTTGCAATTTTGGGAATGGATTGCTAAATATTATATGTGTAATTTAGGAGATGTTATGCAGGCTGCATTGCCTTCTTCTTTAAAGTTGGCAAGTGAATCGCAAGTAATTATTCATCCTGATTTTGATGGGGATATAGATGATTTAAAAGCAGAAGAGGAAATGCTAATTACTGCCCTTAGTAATCAAGAGCAGATGAGTGTTGCTGCAATATCAAAATTGATAAATACTAGTTCGGTTTTTTCTTTTATAAATGAAGTGATAAGAAAGGAAATAGTGCAGATAAAAGAAGATTTGCATGATAAATATAAAATGAAGGTGCTTAAAGTTGCTCGTTTTATTGCAAGTGATGAATTATTGGCAAACACAAAATTGACTCATAAACAAATGGCTTTTGTTGAAGCTTATAAACAGCTGAATATAAGCAAAATCTGGTCTGTTGCTGATTTGCTAAAAGAGACAGGTTTTAGCAGAGCTATTTTTAATGCTTTGGTGAAAAAAGAAATATTTACAATTGAAGAAGAAGGCATAAGCCGGTTATTAAAATCAAGCCAAGAAATTATAGAAGATAAGCAGTTGGCCGATTTCCAAGAAAAAGCACTAAGCGAAATTAAAACTGCTTTTACAAAAAAGGAAGTATGCTTATTGCATGGAGTAACATCCTCAGGAAAAACAGAACTTTATATTAAACTTATTGAGCAGCAACTAAAACAAGGAAAACAGGTGCTGTACCTGTTGCCTGAAATTGCTTTGACTACCCAAATTATTAAACGATTGCAAAAGCATTTTGGTAACAAAGTAGGTATTACCCATTCTCATTTGAATAATGGGGAGCGAGTGGAAGTTTGGAAAGCAGTACAAGAAACGGATAGCCAAAAAGTGAAATACCCAATTATGTTGGGGGCAAGGTCCTCCTTGTTTTTACCGTTCAATAATTTAGGATTAATAATTGTGGATGAAGAACATGATTCTTCCTTTAAACAGCACCAACCAGCACCAAGATATCATGCTAGGGATGCAGCAATTTATTTAGCCCATTTACATAAAGCAAAAGTTTTGTTGGGTTCGGCAACACCATGTGTGGAAAGTTACTATAATGCAAAAGTAGGGAAATATGCTTTGGTGGAAATGCATACTCGTTTTGCTGATATTGCCTTACCAAAAATCAGTACTATAGATATACGAAAAGCCCACCTTAAAAAGGAAATGAAACAGCAGTTTGCACCTCAATTATTGAATGCAATAAAGGATACTCTTTCCATAGGAAAACAAGTTATTTTGTTTCAGAATAGGAGGGGGTATTCCCCTGTTTTAAGTTGTGGTACTTGTGCCTACACGCCCAATTGTAATAGTTGTGATGTGAGCCTAACTTATCATAAATGGAATTATCATTTAAAGTGCCATTATTGTGGTTATACTGAGCAAGTTCCTGAAGTTTGTCCGAGTTGTACGGCTAAGGATTTTTCGGATAAAGGTTTTGGAACCGAGCAAATTGAAGAAAGCTTAAAGGAGCTATTGCCTGATTATGTTACTAAGCGGATGGATTATGATACGACTAGAGGTAAAAATGCGCATCAGAATATAATTACTGATTTTGAACAGGGTAGGATAGATATTTTGGTAGGAACACAAATGGTAACCAAAGGTTTGGATTTTGATAATGTGGCTTTAGTAGGGATTTTAAATGCAGATAGTATGTTGCATTTTCCTGATTTTAGGGCTTATGAAAGGGCTTTTCAATTGATGATGCAAGTAGCAGGAAGGGCAGGGCGTAAGGGAGAGCAAGGGCAAGTTTTGATACAAACTTATGATGAGGAACATGAAATGTTTGCTTTGCTTAAAGCAAATAATTTTGGCACTTTTATTAAAAATCAGGTGGAGGAAAGGCGATTGTTTAGTTACCCACCTTATAACCGATTGATTGGGATTACTCTTAAGCACAAAAAACAAAGGAAGCTGGATGAAGCAGCACAGCAATTGGTAGTAATGATGAAAAAAAGTTTTGGCACTAGAGTTCTAGGGCCTGAATACCCTGCCATTGCTAGGATACGCAACTATTATCATAAAAATGTACTCTTGAAAATTGAGCAAGAAGGTTCAGTTGCTGAGGCAAAAAAGATATTGAATACTATTATTGAACGCATGCAAAATCATTCTGACTTTAAGTCTATTCGTTTTATAATGGATGTTGACCCTGTTTAAAAACACTTTATAATTGCTCACCTTTCAGGGGAGCTGTCCTTTAGGACTGAGGGGTGATGTGTAAATGTCATTGTGAATACAATGAAGCAATCTATTTGTTCCCCTCTATACAAGAGGGGTTAGGGGTGTGTAGCGATAGCCATACCTAAAAGTTCACTATAACAAGAAAGAAACGCCCAGCTATATGTTGGGCATTTTTTATTTATACCCCTCAGTCATTTTAACCCACCTCTAACTCCTCGAGGAGAATTATAAAACAGGGGAGCAGCTAATAGAAGTTTTTTCTTTTAACAAACAACTAGCAACTAAAAACTATCTTCTATCTTTGCCGCCCTTAAAAAAACAGAATTATGGCATTAAAGTGTGGAATAGTAGGATTACCAAATGTAGGGAAATCAACCCTTTTTAATTGTTTGTCAAAAGCGAAAGCACAATCAGCAAACTTTCCTTTTTGTACTATTGAACCAAACATTGGGATTATATCAGTTCCTGATGATAGACTAGAAGCATTATCGGCTATAGTAAACCCTGAAAGAGTAATGCCAACTACAGTTGAGATTGTGGATATTGCAGGGCTTGTAAAAGGAGCAAGTAAAGGTGAAGGGCTTGGAAATAAATTCCTAGGAAACATTAGAGAAACCAATGCAATTATCCATGTGTTAAGGTGTTTTGATGATGATAATATTATTCATGTTGATGGATCGGTTGACCCAGTAAGAGACAAGGAAACAATTGACATGGAATTGCAATTAAAGGATTTGGAAGCCTTAGAAAAATTGCGTGAAAAAAATGCCAGAACTGCAAAGTCAGGCGATAAGGCAGGACAAAAAATATTAGCAGTTTGTGATAAATATATTGCACATATAGAAGCAGGAAATTCAGCAAGAAGTGTAGATGCTACAGAAGAAGAATTAGAAGTAATTGATGCACTACAACTAATAACTGCAAAGCCAGTATTGTACATGTGTAATGTTGATGAGGCATCCGTGAAAACAGGAAACAAACATGTAGAGGCTGTAAAAGAAGCTGTGAAAAATGAAGCTGCTGAAGTGCTATTAATTGCTACTGCAATTGAAGCTGAAATTGCTGAACTAGAAGATATTGAAGAGCAAGCAATGTTCCTAGAAGAATTAGGATTAGAAAAGCCTGGTGTTCATTATTTGATACAATCAACTTACAAGTTATTGAACTTACAAACTTACTTTACTGCTGGAGTAAAAGAGGTAAGAGCTTGGACAATTACAGAGGGTACTAAGGCACCACAAGCTGCTGCAGTAATCCATACCGATTTTGAAAAAGGATTCATTAGAGCAGAAGTAATGGCTTATAATGACTATGTTACTTTGGGTTCAGAACAGGCCTGTAAGGATAATGGAAAACTATCAGTTGAAGGAAAGGATTATGTTGTGAAGGATGGCGATATTATGCATTTCCGTTTTAATGTTTAAGAAATAGTTTTTAGACACTAGAAACTAGTTTTAAGTTTGTAAAACCTAGTTACTTTTCACTTATTACTAGTGGCTGTTTTTCAGTTGAAAACCCTGTTAATAACGCACCACTAGTTTTTAAATATAAATTCATTAGTATTTTATATTTGCTTTCTATCATAATGAAGAAGGTAAACAAGGAGAAAAATGGCTGAAGCAAACTATAATGAAGATAGTATCCGATCGTTAGATTGGAAGGAGCATATCCGATTACGCCCTGGAATGTACATTGGGAAAATGGGAAATGGTTCCTCACCTGATGATGGAGTTTACATTCTGTTAAAAGAGGTGATTGACAACTCAATTGATGAGTTTGTGATGGGAAATGGAAAAACGATTGAGGTTACTGTAAAGCAAAATAAGGTTTCCGTTCGTGATTATGGAAGAGGAATTCCTTTGGGAAAAGTAGTAGATTGTGTATCCAAAATAAACACTGGAGCCAAGTATGATTCCAAAGTATTTAAAAAATCAGTAGGACTTAATGGAGTAGGGACAAAGGCTGCAAATGCCCTTTCATCATACTTTCGTATTCGTTCCATTCGTGATGGAAAAAGCAAGTTGGTAGAATTTGAGCAAGGTGCTATTACTAATGAAGAGCCTATACAAGATAACAGTAGCCGAAAAGGAACAAAGGTAACTTTTGTGCCTGATGAGGAGCTTTTTGGGAAGTACCGTTTCATCAATGAATATGTAGAGAAAATGATGTGGAATTACTGTTACCTGAATCCAGGATTAACAATAATTTTTAATGGTGAAAAATTCTATTCAGAAAACGGATTATTTGACTTACTAGAACAAAGAACTGATGCTGAAATGTTGTACCCAATTATTCACCTAAGAGGTGAAGATATAGAGGTAGCAATAACCCATTGTAAAAACCAATACTCTGAGCAATACTATTCGTTTGTAAACGGGCAACATACCGTACAAGGGGGTACGCATCAAGGAGCTTTTAGGCAAGCACTGGTAAAAACTATCCGTGAGTTTTATGGTAAGAATTATGATGCAGCTGACATAAGGCAAGCGGTAAATGCTGCTGTAAGTATTAAGGTAATTGAGCCGATATTTGAGTCGCAAACTAAAACTAAATTAGGATCAACCGAAATGGAACCTGATGGCGTTACGGTACTTACTTTTATTCAGGACTTCCTGAAAAAGGAATTGGATAATTACCTGCATAAAAATAGTGAGGCAGCTGAAGCAATACAGCAAAAAATACAACTTGCCGAACATGAGCGTAAGGCAATGGCAGGGGTTAAAAAACTAGCTAGGGAGCGTGCTAAAAAAGCGAGTTTACACAATAAAAAATTAAGGGATTGCAGGGTTCATTATAACGACCAGAAGAAAGAGAATAGATTTGATTCAACCCTATTTATTACAGAGGGGGATTCTGCCTCTGGTTCTATAACTAAAACGCGTGATATTAAAACACAAGCGGTATTTAGTTTAAGAGGTAAACCTTTAAATTCTTACGGACTTACCAAAAAGGTAGTGTACGAAAATGAGGAGTTTAATTTATTACAAGCTGCTTTAAATATAGAACAAGGTATTGATGATTTGCGTTACAATAAAATTGTAATTGCTACTGATGCGGATGTGGATGGAATGCATATTCGCCTTTTATTGATTACTTTCTTTTTGCAGTTTTTCCCTGAACTAATAAAAGAGGGACATGTGTATATTTTAGAAACGCCATTGTTCAGAGTTAGAAATAAAAAGAAAACTCATTACTGCTATACTGAACAGGAGCGTAAAGATGCAATTGCTGATATTGGAACTAATGCTGAGATTACTAGATTTAAAGGATTAGGGGAAATATCACCTAATGAATTTAAACACTTTATTGGGGAGGAAATGCGTTTGGACCCTGTGATTTTAGGAAAAGAAGCTACCATACAAGATTTATTGAAATATTATATGGGTAAAAACACTAAGGAAAGACAAGATTTTATTATTGAGAATTTAAGAATTGAAGAAGATATAGTTGATGCATAAAATAAATTTAAAAGCAACCAATAAAAATAAAGCTACTATAACTACTTTGCTAATTTTCTTGTTTAGCTTTAATACCATTCTATTACCATTAATATTAATAAATATCATTCCAGAGTCTGGGGTAGGGCATTACATTTTTGATCATGTAAATTATGCTTTTATTTCAGTTCCAATTATAATTTACTTTATGATTACTGGGGTATATTATTACAGAATAAAAATTGATCCTTATGTAATTGATATCACCTCTTATCGTACTATTTCAGGAATTTTTAAAAAGCAAGATTTTATAGATATTTCACACAATATGTTAAAGGACTATTCATTTTTTGATAGGCCTTTTTCATTTAATAAAACACTAATGCTAAAGATAGAAACAGGAAGTGGTAAGAGAATTTCTAAACGATTTGAGTTAACCTTAATTAGTGAAAGAGAAGTTGAAAGTATAAGCAGTGTTTTAGATAGAATAATTGTAAATAACAATTAATGGAAGAAGATATAGTTTTAGAAAATAATGAAGATTCACAAGAGGTAATACATGTTTCTGGTATGTACAAAAACTGGTTTTTGGACTATGCATCATATGTAATACTTGAGCGTGCTGTGCCTCATATTAATGATGGGTTAAAACCTGTACAAAGGAGAATACTTCATTCCCTTAAGGAATTGGATGATGGAAGGTATCATAAGGTAGCTAATGTTATAGGGCATACTATGAAATACCACCCGCATGGTGATGCCTCAATTGGTGATGCTATGGTACAAGTAGGGCAAAAAGAATTGCTATTAGATATGCAAGGGAACTGGGGAAATACTGCTACTGGTGATAGAGCTGCAGCCCCTAGGTATATTGAGGTGCGTTTAACGCCTTTTGCTTTGGATGTTGTTTACAATAAAAAAATTACAAAATGGTCAGCTAGTTATGATGGTAGAGGAAAAGAACCTAAAACCTTACCTGTTAAATTTCCACTCTTATTAGTACATGGTGTTGAAGGAATAGCAGTAGGGCTATCAACTAAAATTTTACCACATAATTTTAATGAGTTAATTGATGCATCAATTAAAATACTTAAAGGGATAAAGCCAAGAATATTTCCTGATTTTATAACCGGTGGATCAGCTGATTTTAGTAATTATAATGATGGTAAAAGAGGGGGTAAAGTAAGGGTTCGTGCTAAGATTTTTCAAGAAGATAAAAATACCCTTATCATTTCTGAATTGCCTTTTTCAACTACAACTTCATCATTAATTAACTCTATTTTAAAAGCTAACGATAAAGGTAAAATTAAAGTTAAAAAAGTAGAGGATAATACTGCTGAACATGTTGAAATAGCAATTACAATTCCAGCTGGTATTTCTCCTGATAAAACTATTGATGCATTGTATCGTTTTACTGATTGTGAGGTTTCAATTTCTCCATTATCTTGTATAATTGAAGATAATACTCCAAAATTTATGGGAGTATCTGAGATATTACAACAATCTACAAATCATACACTTGATTTATTAAGAAAAGAGCTAGAGGTTAACCTAAATGAATTGCAAGAAAAATGGCACATTTCATCATTAGAGCGAATTTTCATTGAAAACAGGATTTATCATAAAATTGAAGAGCTAGATAATTGGGAAGAAATTATAGCAGTAATCCATACAGAACTTAAGCCTTTTACAAAGCATTTATTAAGAGCTGTAACAGATGAGGATGTAGAGAAACTTACAGAGATAAAGATTAAAAAAATAACTAAGTTTGACCTTAATAAAGCTACTGAAGAACTCTTAAAGTTAGAAGCAAGGATTGAAGAGTTAAAAGGATATTTGGCGAACCTTACGGATTATGCAATTGCTTATTTCAAAAATCTGAAGAAGAAATATGGAGCAGGAAAAGAGCGTAAAACTGAGATTAAAACTTTTGAAAGCATTGATGCTACCAAAGTAGTTGTAGCGAATAAAAAACTATACATAAATAGAGAAGAAGGTTTTATTGGTACAGCCATGCGTAAGGATGAGTTTTTATGTGATTGTTCGGATATTGATGATATTATTATCTTCCGTAAGAATGGTGTAATGCAAGTAGTAAAAGTAGATAGCAAGGTGTTTGTAGGAAAAGATATTATTCATTGTGCAGTCTTTAAAAAGAAAGATGAAAGGACTATCTATAATATGATTTATAAGGATGGAAATTCAGGAAATACTATGATGAAGCGTTTTCCTGTAACCTCAATTACCAGAAGTAAGGAATATAGTTTAACAAAATCAGACAAAGGAAGTAAGGTATTGTATTTTACTGCTAATCCAAATGGAGAAGCAGAAACTGTAACAGTACATCTTAAAAAATTGGCTAAACTAAAAACCTTAAAAATAGATATTGACTTTTCGGAACTTGCCATAAAAGGAAAAGGAGCGGGAGGGAATATCCTTACTAAAAATCCTGTAAGAAAAATAGAACTTAAATCAGCAGGAGTATCTACCTTGTCAGCTCGTAAAATTTGGTTTGATGACAATGTACAAAGATTAAATGTAGAGGAAAGAGGGGTGCTTTTAGGTGCTTTTAAAGCTGAAGATAAAATCCTGACTATAAAACAAAGTGGTGAATTGGAATTAAAATCATTTGACATCAGTAATCATTTTGATGAGGATATGATATTGATTGAACAGAATAATCCTAAAAAACCAGTTACAGCTATTTATTTTGATGGTAATAAAAAGGCCTATTATGTTAAACGATTCCTTGTAGAAAACACCATGAGTAAGTTTAGCTTTATTACTGATAATGAAGATAGTTTACTTGAAGTAGTAAGTACGGATTGGAGACCTCAAGCTGAACTTGTTTTTGTAAAAGAAAAAGGAAAGGATAGAGAGACAGAAATAATTGATTTAGAAGAGTTTATTTCAATTAAAGGAGAGAAAGCTCTAGGAAATAAGTTAACCTCAAAAAAGGTAAAAGAAATTAATTTATTAGACCCATTGCCTTTTACACCTGAGGTTGAGGTAGAAGAAGTTGAAACTGAGATACTACCTGAAAAAGAGGAAGAAAAAGTAATTGAAGTAAAAACTGAAATTGAATTAAATATAACTAATGAAACTCCTGAAGATGATAAAAAAGAAGATGATGATAACTCTTCAGCAGGACAAATAACCTTAGAGTTATAATTGAACACATAAGATTGTAGAATGCCTCTTAACTTTTAGCAGGCATTTCTTTTATATTTGCAACACTAAAAAAACAAAAAATGAAAAGAATAATATTTGTATTACTACTACCATTTATGGTAAGTGCTCAAATTAATTTTAATTTAGGATTGATTGGTAGTTATGAATGGCCAACTACTGAAGGAAATGATATTTGGGGTTGGGTTGATCCTATAAATGGAGGGGAATATGCATTAGTAGGTTTAAATGACGGATTCTCTTGTGTGAATGTTTCTAATCCTGGAAATCCTGTTGAGATGTTTTATATTCCCGACATAAACTCTACTTGGAGAGATGTAAAAACATGGGGAAATTATGCCTATGTAACTACTGAGGCTGATGCAGGATTATTAATTGTTGATTTAAGTGATATGACTGGTAATACCAATTGGCATGTAAGTAATTTTACTAATCCTACTACTGGTGCTTCAGTTGAGTTTACTGCTGCACATAATATTTATATTGATGAAAATGGGATTGCTTATATTTTTGGAGCATCTTCAGCTACAGGAAGTAGTCCTTCAGATGGAGCTATATTTTTAGATGTTGCTGCAAATGCAACAGCACCTCATTATTTAGGGGAGTGGGATGAGCATTATATTCATGATGGAATGGTAAGAGGGGACACTATGTATGCAGGTTGTATTTATGCTGGGGAATTATATGTAGTTGATGTGAGTAATAAAAGTAATCCTAGTACGCTAGGAACACATAGTACGCCTAATAATTTTACACATAATGCTTGGATTAGTGATGATGGTAACTTTGTATTTACTACTGATGAAACTTCAGATGCTTACTTAGCTGCTTATGATATTACTGATTGTAATAATATTCAAGAAGTGGATAGAATACAATCCAACCCAGGAACAGGAACTATCCCTCATAATGTACATGTTGACGGGAACTTTTTAGTTACTTCTTATTATCGTGATGGTACAACAGTACATGATATAACTTATCCAAACAATATGATACAAGTTGCTTATTATGATTCTTATGGTGGTAGTGGTAATGGTTTTGATGGTTGTTGGGGAACTTATCCGTTTTTACCTTCAGGAATTATTATTTCTTCTGAGATAAATAGTAGTTCAAATCAATCTGCAAAGCTAATGATATATGAAAGAGGGTTTGCACAAGCTTGTTATTTGGAGGGAAATATAACAGATGCTTCAACTGGAAGTAATTTGAGTGGTGCAAGTATTGAAATTTTAAATACAACTTTACCTAACGGATCTTCTTCTAATCTTTTAGGTGAATATATTAGTGGTACTGCTGATGCAGCAACTTATGATGTTGTTTTTTCAAAACCAGGTTATTTAACAGATACTTTATCGGCTATATTAACGAATGGACAAGTTACTATTTTAGATGCTGCCTTACAGCCTTTAATTGCTTTTAATGCAGGAGGAATGGTTATTGATGTTTCGGGTAATGGAATTGCAAATTCACAGGTAGTCATATTTAATGCAGACTTTACTTTTAGCGCTACTACAGATGCAAATGGTAACTTTAGCATTAATAATATGTATGAAGGAAATTATGAAGTAATTGCAGGGCAGTGGGGATATGTAACTTCTTGTGGAAATGAATACATAGCTACATCAACAATAAATACAATTACTTTACAAGATGGATATTATGATGATTTTACTTTTGACTTTGGTTGGACAGTAAATGGAAATGCATCAGCAGGAATATGGGAAAGAGGTGAGCCACAAGGAACAAGTTACCAAGGTGATGAATTTAACCCTGAAGATGATGTAAATAATGATTGTACCGACTTTGCCTATGTAACAGGTAATGGTGGTGGTTCAGCTGGTAATGATGATGTAGATGATGGAAATACTATACTTACTTCACCAATATTTGATGCAACAAATAACTCAGTAAATTTTGTTGAATATTATAAATGGTTTGCTGTTGGTGGTGGTAATGGTGGTCCTTCTAATGATGAGTTAACAATTACTATATCTAACGGAACAACTTCTGCCTTATTAGAAACACTTAATGTAAGTTCACCTAACCTTAACAGTTGGAGTTTTAGTTCATTTGATATAGCGCAATATATAACGCCTACAGCTACTATGCAGTTAACTGTAGTAACTGCTGATATGCCAAGCGGACATTTAGTAGAGGCTGCCTTTGATATGTTTAAACTTACTAGCCAGCCTAATGCAGTAAATGATGTATCAGTAGTAGAAAAAGGAAAACTAATTGATGTAGTTGATGTATTGGGTAGAAGTGTTAAAAACACAACTTATTCTCCTGTTTTTTATAGATATGAGAATGGATCAGTAGAGAAGAAAGTAATAATTAACTAAAAAATATTAAGCATGAAAAAACTATTTGTAATTTTTATGCTAATTCCTTTTATAGGCTTTTCACAGCTTACAAAAGATGTACTTTTTGTAGGGAATTCCTATACTTATGGTAATAACTTACCTGATTTAATAAAGCAAATCGCATTGTCATTTGGAGATACTTTAATACATGATAGTAGTACTCCTGGAGGCGCGAATTTTAATGCACATAGTACTAATGCACAAACCATTGCAAAAATAAATCAGCAACAATGGGATTATGTTGTATTGCAAGCCCAAAGTCAAGAACCATCCTTTTCACCTGGACAAGTTGCTAGCCAAACATATCCTTATGCTGAAACTTTGGTTGATATGATTGAAAACAACTTTTCGTGTACTGAACCTATGTTTTTTATGACTTGGGGTAGGAAGTATGGCGATCAGCAGAACTGCCAGTTTTACCCACCTATTTGCACTTATAATGGTATGCAACAAAGGTTGCGTGAAAGTTATTTAGAAATGGCTTTTAATGATAGTGCATCCTGTGCTCCTGTTGGAATGGCTTGGAAAAAATCAAAAGCGTTAGATAGTACCCTTAATTTATATACTGCTGATAATAGTCATCCGAATATTTATGGTAGTTACTTAGCAGCTTGTACTTTTTATAGTAGTATTTTTAAGAAAAGTTCGGTGGGTAGTACCTATTGGCCAAGTGCTATTGATTCGGCTACAGCTTATAGTTTACAACAAATTGCAAGTAGTACTGTGTTGGATAGCTTAGCTACTTGGAATATTTTTAATGCTGATTTTACTTATAATCAGATAGGGGATAGTGTGAATTTCTATAACTTATCTTCTAATTATGAGCAAGTACATTGGGATTTTGGTGATGGTAGTTTTTCACAGGATGAAAACCCAACCCATACTTATACTACTAACGGAAATTATACAGTTGAGATTTTTGCTTTAACTAATGGAGGTTGTTTGTTGGATACTTTTACGGTAAATATTAGTGTAAACCTTAGTACTGCTATTGATGATATGAATGTTCAAAATAAAGCAGTAGTAAAAATATTGGATGTATTGGGTAGGGAAGTAATCCCTAAAACAAATCAAACACTCTTTTATCATTTTAATGATGGTACAACCGAGAAAAGAATAATTATTGAATGATAAACAATAATGATAGGCTTTTCTTATGCTATTTTATAGTTTAATAAGCTAGAATCTCACTAATCTTCTCACTTACTTTATCAGTATTTGGTAACATAGTTGCTTCCAAAGTTGAGTTAAGCGGAATGGCAGGTAAATTTTCTGACCCCATTACATAAACTGGTGCATCTAATTTTTCAAAACAATGTTCTTGTATTCTCCCCACTAAACTTTGTGCAAAGGAATTGTTATAAGGTTCTTCTGTTAAAACTAAACATTTCCCATTTCTGTTTACGCTTTCAAAAACTAAGTCTTCATCAATAGGATTTATGGTTCTTAAATCAATAATTTCAACTTTACCTTTATGGTTTTTTGCTGCATTTAAAGCCCAATGTACTCCCATTCCGTAAGTGATAATACTTATGGTGTTAGTTTCATTTTCTTCTGCTTGTAAAGCTATTCTACCTTTTCCGAAAGGAATAACATAATCTACTGATGGCTCAATAGTTTTTGCTGCAAGTGTTCCTTTTATTTTACTCCAATACAATCCTTTATGTTCTAAAATTACTACAGGATTTGGGTCATAATAAGCGGATTTCATTAATCCTTTTAAGTCTGCACCAGTTGAAGGGTAAGCAATTTTTATTCCTCTAATTTGTGCCAATACGGATTCCACAGAAGAAGAATGATAAGGCCCACCGCTACCATAAGCTCCAATTGGTACACGAATAATACAACTCACAGGCCATTTTCCGTTTGATAAATAACTGGAACGACTCACTTCAGTAAATAATTGGTTTAGTCCTGGCCAAATATAATCAGCAAATTGAACCTCTACAATAGGTTTTAAACCTACTGCCGACATACCCACTGTACTTCCAATAATAAAGGCTTCTTGTATTGGTGTGTTGAACACTCTGTTATCACCAAAGGTTTGTGCTAGGGTTGCTGCCTCACGAAAAACCCCTCCTAATCGTTTTCCTACATCTTGTCCATAGAGTAAAGATTCAGGATGTTCTGCCATGATTTCCTTTATCGCAAAAAGGGCAGAATCCACCATAACAGTTGCCTCTTTGTTTTTAGGTGCTCTTTCTCCTTTCTCCTCTAAAATAGGAGTAGGGGCAAAATCATGAGAGAATAAATCCTCAGGATTAGGGTCTTCTGCTTTTAATGCTTTTTGATAATCAGAAAGTACTGTTTCCTTAGCTTCTTTTTCAATTTCTACTAAATCTTTATCTGAAAAACCATTTGCTAATAGTTCAGCTTTTAGTTTCGGAAAAGGATCCCTGTTTCTTGCTTCATCCAAGTCATCACGGTACCATTCCATTCGCACACCAGAAGTATGGTGATTTAATAAAGGTACTTTGGCATGAATTAAAATAGGAGTTCTTTTTTCTCTTATTTCCTTAAATGCCTTTTGAATTGTTTCATAGGATTTTGTAAAATCTGTACCATCAATGGTATAAGTTTTTAACCCAAAACCTTTTGCATAATGGGTGGCATCTACAGCTCTCATTTCTGATGCATGTGCTGAAATATCCCATTCGTTATCCTGTACTAAATATAAGATAGGTAGTTTTTTAAGTGCTGCCATCTGAAAGGCTTCTGCAACTTCTCCCTCAGTAATGGATGCGTCACCAAAGGAACAAACCGTTACAGGTTCTTCTCCTTTTTTAGGCTTTGTTAACCCCTCTTTTTCTTGATATTGAATTCCCATTGCAATTCCAGTAGTTGGTATACCTTGCATACCAGTTGCTGAGGATTGATGTGGTATTTTTGGAAAGCCTTCTCTTTTTAAAGAAGGGTGAGAATAATAAGTTCTTCCTCCTGAAAATGGATCATCTTTTTTACAGAGTAATTGTAACATCAACTCATAAGGTTGCATTCCTATTCCTAATAAAATAGAATCATCTCGGTAGTAAGGAGAAACCCAATCGTTTTCAGTTAATTGCAAACCAACTGCCAACTGAATTGCTTCATGTCCTTTGGATGTGGCGTGAACATATTTGGAAGTGACTTCTTTATTTTCCTCATACAAATCGCTCATAGCACGAGCAGTACACATTAAGGAATATGCTTTTTTGTAAATATTTTTGGAGAGTTTTTTACTCATTATTTTGTTTTAAACTTATTAATTGCATTTCTAGTGAAATCAGATAAAACCAAAGTTCCACTACTTACAGCTCTTTCCATTAAAAGTGTATCCCAATGGTCAGTTCCTTGCCACATTACTTTTTTTAATCCTTCCATTGCCTCAGGATTAGAATTAGAGAGGGTAGTTGCTAGTTTTTCTACTTCAATATCCATTTGCTCTGCCGAATCAAACACTTCAGTGTACAATCCTTTTTCACGAGCCCACTGTGCATCAAACCACTTAGTTGCGTTTATTGTCATAGCAGAAAATGCAGAAGTACCTACTTTACGCTCTACTGCAGGACCTACTACAAAAGGACCAATTCCAATGGCTAGTTCCGATAATTTTGCAGAAGCAAATTTGGTTGCAAAACAATAATCAGTTGCGGATGCCATACCGACACCTCCACCAACAGCTTTACCTTGTACACGCCCAATAATAAATTTAGGGCATTTACGAGCTGCATTTATCACATTGGCAAATCCTGAAAAGAATTGTTTTCCTGTTGCTTCATTGTCAATTGCAATTAACTCATCAAAAGATGCTCCTGCACAAAATGCTCTTTCTCCTGCACTTTTAAGGATGATTACTTTTATGTTACCATCTTCTCCTGCTTTGGTAATGGTAGAAGCTAATTCTGCTAATATATGACCTGGTAAGGAGTTAGATTGTGGATGAAAGAACTCAATTTTTCCTATTCCGTTTTCTGTATTTATTTTTACGTATTCTGTCATTTTATTCAATTATTATTTTTTTCTCCACTGTTCCATCATTATAAATATAAAATAGGGTAGTGTTGGCTTTCTCTTTTGTGTCTTGTCCTAATACATCAGTAACCTTAATTAGAGTCTTACTAGTATTCTTAACATTTATAATTCCAGTAAGATTATAAGCATTTACAAAGGTTGAATCTGAAATCACACATCCATTAGCATCTGTTACATTAACAGTATATAAGCCAGGGGCTAAATTAATTTGGGGATTAGTTGTTCCTCCATTACTCCAAGTATAAGTATAATTAGGAGTACCACCAAAAACAGAAGCAGTAGCTGAACCATCATTCAATGCAGAAGTCTCATCATTAGAGGTTACTGAAATACTTAATGCACTTGGTTCCACAATCACTACTGTTTCAATATTTACACAATTATTAGCATCTGTTATATTAACTGTGTTTACGCCTGCACATAGTCCTGATATATTATCTGTTATATTTCCATTAGACCATAAATATGAATAAGGAGGTGTTCCTCCACTAGGCATAGAAAAGGCTGACCCATCACAATAACCAAAACAACTTATGTCAGTTAAAAAAGCATTTACAAACAATGGATTCGGCTCATTAATTACAACTGTCTGAAATATCATACAGCCATTTGCATCTGTAACATCAACTGAATATGTTCCTGCAGTTAATCCTGTAAATGTTCCGTTAGTTTGTGATAATGCGCCACCCAATGAATATTGAAAAGGAGGCACACCACCAGAAGCAGTTACAATAAGGCTTCCATCATTATATCCATTACAACTTACATTAGTTGTAGAAACAATTACTGTATGATTACAGTAAACACAACTACTATCATCAATTGTTGCGAGTGGATTATAATTTGAAGCTAATGAGTCCGTACAACCAAGAATAGGAGTATAAAAGAACCAGTCAAACTTCTGTGCACGATACAAATTTCCACCATTAGCATACTCTAATTGAAAAACAATTTGATTGTTTGAATCAACTTCAGTAACAATAGAGCCCATGTTTAATAATTGTAAATTTCCAAAATTAATAATAGTATTTCCATTTGGTAATCTTTGTGCCCCTCCTATTGATGGAGTATACAAAGAATCAGGATGAATAAATTCCCACACTTTTGTAGCTTCCATTAAGATAGTGTCTAATTCATATTCAACCGCTCTTGAAACATTATTTCCGCTTGGATAATATTGCCCACTATGATTACCGTTGTCATACATCAAATATCTATTGTTTCCTAAACTTCTTATCGAGTGTTGATGTGTAAAAGGATAATCATTTACGAATGTAAACTCATTTTGAGAACCTCCCCATCTCCAAATAATTTCACCTGTTGTTCTGTGTATCTTTGTTATTTCATCCAATCCTCTACTGGATATAATAAAATGCCCATCAAAATCAATGTCAATTGCATTTGCATGTATAAAATTAAGACTTGCACCAGTCCATGGAGCTAGATATGTGTTATCTGTTACATGAAAATGATCCCAACTTTTCCATTCAAAAACTACATTATGATTTGGATCTAATTCTTGAATTATTAAGCCCTCAACTATTGCATTTGGGTCTCCTCCTGCCACCACAGTATCCATTGCATAAGGTTGTTCGTCATATGCAATAAGTACATAATTACCATTAGCTAAAGCCAAAAAATCATGATTGTCAGCTACATATCCATTCTGCATATATACAGAATCTACTTCATTTTGGAGGGAATCCATGATGAACCATCCTTTTGATTGTCTGTCGAAATAACTAAGTTTGTTATTGTAATTAACTTTAAAGTCCGATCCCTTCATACCCCAATTTTCTGAAAATATTTCTATTCCTGTTGAATCAACAATTTTAACAGGTTTTTGAGGTGTTCCCCCTCTTTGAAAAAAGAGATCGCCATGCCATGCATCATTTGTATTAACTGTAATGGTATAGTTTACTTGCCCAAATCCAATTAATGGATAGCAAAGTAAAATGATTAATAGTTTTTTCATAATATAAATTTAAGATTGATCTATTTTTCTTACCATAGTTAATATAGTAGCTAGCATTACGGTTTCTCCTTCATCATCATATACATCTACCAAGAATTTCACAATTCCCTTTGAAAATTCATCACCCTCTCTTTTTTCTTGGCTTATTTTTTCTTTTGCAGTAAATCGTACTCCAATTGTCATTCCAGGATAAACTGGTTTAGTGAATCTGCATTCATCAATTCCATAGTTTAAAAGTACAGGCCCTTTTGAAGGATCAACAAATAATCCTGCTGCCTTACTCATAATAAAATACCCATGAGCAACTCTTTCAGTAAAGATGGTTCCTTCCAATGCGTTTTCATCCATGTGAGCATAGAATTTATCTCCAGAAAGTTCTGCAAAATCATTTATATTATCAAGAGTAACTAAATGTTTGTCGGTAATTACTGTATCTCCAATTTCAATTTCCTCAAAGTGTTTACGGAAAACATGAGGTCCTTCTGTATTTTGAGCTCCACCAACTTGATATTGTTTGGTAAGTGCTGTAATTGTAGTAGGATGTCCTTGAATTGCAGTTCTCTGTAAATAATGTTTTATACCTCTAACTCCACCCATTTCTTCACCGCCACCAGCACGCCCAGGTCCACCATGTGTAAGTAATGGCATAGGAGAACCGTGCCCAGTACTTTCCTTACTACAAGCTTCATTCAGTACTAGAATTCTACCGTGCATACTAGCTGCTCCTAAAACAAATTGTTCTGCAATTTTCATATCATTTGTAATGATAGAACAGACCAAAGAACCTTTACCCATTCTGGCCAATTCAATTGCTTCATCAATAGTTTTGTAAGGTAAAATTGTAGAAACTGGTCCGAACGCTTCCACATTATGACAATCGGTTTTGTTAAACGGATCATCATTTAAAAATAGGATAGGAGAGATAAAGGCTCCTTTGTTTTTATCTGCTCCTGTTACTTCAAATTCTTCCAAACTTCCGTAAACAATTTCTTGGGTTTGGGCGAGTTGTTGTACTTTTTCAGTTACTTCAATTTTTTGTTCATTTCCTGCTAAACTTCCCATTCTTACTCCTTCCACTGAAGGGTCTCCAATAGTATTTTTTGCTAATCGTTTTCCTAGTGCAATTTGTACATCTTCTACTAATTTTTCTGGGACAATAATCCTACGAACGGCAGTACATTTCTGTCCTGCTTTTACGGTCATTTCTCTTTGTACCTCTTTTATGAAAAGGTCAAATTCTGCTGTTCCAGGCACTGAATCTTCTCCAAGTACTGAACAGTTTAATGAATCAGCTTCCATATTGAAAGAAACTGCTTTTTCAATCAATCTAGGGTTTGATTTTAACATCATTCCTGTTGATGCACTTCCTGTGAAAGTTACTATATCTCCTGTTTCTACACTATCAATAATTCCTCTGGCACTACCACAAATTAATTGTAAACTTCCTTCAGGTAGTATTCCTGATTCTACAATTTTACGCACCATCATTTCTGTAAGGAAACAAGTAATAGTTGCCGGTTTTACAATTGCAGGAACTCCTGCCATTAAATTTACGGCTATCTTTTCTAACATTCCCCAAATTGGAAAATTAAAGGCGTTAATATGTATAGCAACCCCTTCTCTTGGCATCATTATATGGTGTCCGATAAAAGTCCCATTTTTAGATAGGGGAGCCATGTCTCCATCTACATGATACGGTAAATCAGGGAAGTTTTTTCTTAGAGATGCATTGGCAAAAACATTACCAATCCCACCTTCAATATCAATCCAAGAATCAACTTTTGTAGCACCAGTTTCAGCACTTAAAGCATAAAATTTATTTTTGATAGAATGTAAGTGAAGTGCTAGAGCTTTAAGCATTAATCCTCTCTCTTGGAAAGTCATTTTTCTTAATTTAGGACCTCCAACTTTTCTTGCATAATCCATCATCTCAGCAAAGTCTAACCCTTTTGATGAGGCCTTTCCTATTTCTTCTCCTGTAATTGCATTAAAAAGTGGTGCACCTTCTCCATCTCCTTTAATCCATTTTCCTAATGCGTAATTGTTGTAGTTTTTTATCATTTAGTTTGTTGTTTGTTGTTCTTGGTTTGTTGATAGGATTTCCTGCCAACTGCAAACCACCAACTATTTATCTATTTGTTTTTTTCCAGGTTTCGAAACTTATGTATTGCTTCTTTTTTCTATCTTTTTCTATTTCAGAAAGTGGAGTACATTCTTTCATTAAAGTTCTGCATTCTTCTGGTAATTCCTGATATAGTTCTGTTCCTTTGCTTTTCCAATTTATCATATTATCAGAAACATCTCCCTTGATAACTGCAGGATTACCCACTACAATTTTTCTATTTGGAATCTCCATTTCCCCTTTTACAAAACAAAGGGCTCCAACAATACATTCATCACCTACATTTGCATCATCCATTACCACTGCATTCATTCCAACTAAAGTATTTTTACCAATATTTGCTCCATGAATTATAGCCCCATGTCCTATATGAGCATTTTCTTGAAGCACAACATCTTTACCTGGAAAAATATGAATGATGCAATTGTCTTGTACATTACATCCATCTTCAATTGTAATTTGTCCCCAATCCCCCCTGAGTGAAGCTCCAGGACCAATGTATACATCTTTCCCAATAATTACATTTCCAATAATAGTTGCCTCCTTATGTACAAAGGAAGTGGGGTGTATTACTGGTTTATATCCGTTAAATTCGTAAATCATATTAGCAGTTTTCGTATTTCCAATTCTTCTTTTTGCCTTCTGATAGCCATTCAATTGTTGTGGCTAATCTTTTATTTCTAGTTGCTTCTCTTTTTGCATCAGTAATCCAAGCAATATAATCCCTTTTGTAGGATGGTGCTAAACTTTCAAAAAAGACATTTGCTTTTGCGTTATTGTTTAGTTCCAGTTTTAAATCTTCTGGGGGAGTAGTAAAAATCTCATTTTTAGGCATCTTTACTCCTGATTTGTTCAGTTTTATTGCTTCTTCAATATAGTATTCAATTTGTTCAGGAATAATTTGATTTAATTTTATAAATTTTATTTGGCGATTACATTTATTTGCTGAAGCATCTGTAAAAAGATTAAACTTATCACTAATAAGTGAAGCTTTAAAGAAATTCATTCCAACATGATTTTTGAAAAAGGCCAACCAACAAATCATACCATTATTATTGAAATTTGGCGCATTCCATTTCCAATCTTCTTTTATTTCAAATTTAGGATTATTTAAAATAGAACGCAAAGCAATCATAACCTCTCTAAACTCATGAGTTGCTTTTTCAATATAAGCTGTTATATTTTCGCTTGCTTCATTCATTTAGCAACATCCACTAGTTGAGCAACATTCATTTTCTTCTTCAATTCCACATTCTTCTTTGGCTAAACAATCAGTTTTAGTTGTTTGTAAAATAAAGACATTTTCTTTTTCTGTAAGCGTATAAATTCCAACTGTTTCATCTTGATGTTCAAACTCTATTTCAAGATTTTCAATATTTGAATTAAATAGTCTTTCACCTTTTTTTATTATTCCTAAAAGTTTAAGTGTAGAAAGCCTATGGTCAAAATCACTTGAAGTCCAAATTTGAAAACTAACTTTTGATTCTTCTCTTACCACTCCACCACAATCAATAAAATGTTTGCTTTTAATACCCATTTCAGTAATATGAAAATAGGGTGGGATTAAAGTTCCGTTTTCCTTTGCGAATGATAAACTACTTTTCTTTTCTATACTATTTTTAAATTCTTTTAATGTCATATTAAACTCTTTCAATAATTGTTGCATAACCTTGCCCAACACCAATACACATGGTTACTAAGGCGTATTTTTTATTTTGTTTTTTTAATTCTATAGCGGCAGTTTGCAAAATTCTTGTTCCACTTACTCCTAGTGGATGTCCTAAGGCAATTGCTCCACCATTTGGATTTATTCTTGGGTCATTATCTTTAAGTCCCCATTCACGGATACAAGCTAATGCTTGAGCAGAAAAGGCCTCATTCAGCTCAATAATATCTATATCTTCCATAGTTAATCCAACTTTTTCAAGGGCTTTGTTGGAAGCCATAACAGGACCAATTCCCATAATTCTAGGCTCAACACCAACTACTGCTGAGCTTACAATTTTTGCAAGAGGAGTAAGGTTATTTTCTTTTACTCCTTTTTCAGATGCTAATAGCATAGCAGCTGCCCCATCATTTAATCCTGAAGCATTTCCTGCAGTTACTGTTCCTCCTTCTTTTTTGAAGGCTGCTCTTAATTTTCCTAATATTTCAGTTGTAGTATTTCCTCTTATGAACTCATCTTTACTAAAAATGATTGGATCTTTTTTTCTTTGTGGAATTTCTACAGCAACAATTTCTTGGTTAAACCTTCCTGCACTTTGTGCTTTTGCAGCTTTCATTTGTGAATTGTAGGCAAACAAATCTTGATCCTCACGGGATATATTATACTTTTCTGCTAAGTTTTCAGCAGTAGTTCCCATTCCATCTACTCCATATAACTCCTTCATTTTTTTATTTACAAAACGCCAGCCAAAAGAAGAGTCGTGCATTTGAGCATCTCTACCAAAAGGTTTAGAAACTTTTGATATTACCCATGGGCCTCTTGTCATATTTTCAACACCACCTGCAATAAATAAATCACCATCACCAGCAGCAATAGCTCTATGAGCATGAATTACGGATGACATACCTGAGGCACATAAACGGTTAACTGTTTCTCCAGGAACTGAAAAAGGCAATCCTGCTAAGAGTAATGACATACGCGCAACATTTCTGTTGTCTTCCCCTGATTGATTGGCACAACCTAAAATTACATCATCAATTTTACTGGCATCAATGCCTGTTCTTTTTACTAACTCTTTGATAGGAATAGCTCCTAAATCATCTGTTCTTACTTCTTTAAGTGTGCCTCCAAAGTTTCCGATTGGAGTTCTTACTGCATCAATTATATAGGTCATTTTTTGTTGTTTATCTGTTTAATAGTTTAACTGATTATTTGTTTAGTAGATGTTTGATTATTGCGTATTTTTTCAAATAAACTAATAAACAATTTATCAAATAATCATCTTTTAATCACCACATCTCTGTTTTAATTTTCTTTCCTCCATCACATTTACGGCTAGTACTACAAGATGCTAATAGAAAAGTTAAGTATAATAAGATTAAGATAGTTTTCTTCATAATTCTAGTTTTTAGGAAACCACTCTTTTCCAGTACGAAAAACTGTACCCTTGAAATGAGCAACTTCTAGGTTATCTTGGTTAGTAATTGTAATGTTATACAAAGCAGTTTTATTCGTTTTATTTATCTCTTTACTTGTAGCAATTAAGATGTCATCACTCATTACCTTTTTAGTGTGAGAAATTGAAGTTTCAATTGATACTGCTTGTATTCCATCTGCATTTGCAGCAAAAGCCAAACAACTATCTGCTAGGGAATATGTAATTCCTCCATGTGCAATATCAAATCCGTTTGTCATTTCTTTCCTTACCTTCATTTGCAATTTGCAAAAACCAGTAGATATTTCCAATACCTCAATGTCTAGCCATTGGCTAAAAGCATCTCCATTCATCATTTTATCTACTACCTTTTTTGCTAATTCCATTTCTAGTAAAAAGTTTTATTTTCTTTTATCATTCTTCTTAAAAGTGGAGAAGGTCTGTACCTATCTTCACCATATTCACAGTACAGTTGTTCTAGTTGATTTAATACATTTTTAAGTCCAATTTCATCAGCCCAAGCCAATAATCCTTTCGGATAATTAACTCCTTTTGTCATGGCCAAATCAATATCCTCTTTTGTAGCAATATTTAAGAAAAGTGCATCTGCTGCTTCATTTATAAGCATGGCTAATACTCTCCATAATATCTTTTTCCCTAACTCTCTATCTTCATTTGCATTTGGTGTTTCCTTAGAGTAGTTATAATATCCTCTTCCTGATTTTCTTCCTAGATAACCTGCTTCCATCATTCTTTTTTGAGTGAATGAAGGTTTGTATCTTGGATCAAAGTAAAAGGCAGTAAACACAGTTTCTGTTACTGTGTAGTTGATGTCGTTTCCTATATAATCCATCAATTGAAAAGGTCCCATACGGAAGCCACCAAGTTCACACATTGCCCAATCAATAGTAGCAAAATCAGCAATTCCTTCTTCATAAATTCTTAGTGCTTCCCCATAAAAAGGCCTAGCTACTCGATTTACAATAAAGCCTGGAGTATCTTTAGTAATAACTGTTACTTTTTTCCAAGAATCAATAATTGATTTCGCAGTATTTAATGTTTCTTCTGAAGTTTGTATTGCAGGAATAATCTCAACTAATGGCATTAAAGGTGCTGGGTTAAAAAAGTGAATTCCAATAACTCTTTCAGCTTTTTTTAAGACTCCAGCAATTGAAGCAATAGATAGGGAAGAGGTGTTGGATGCAATGATGCAATCCTCATTAACAATATTTTCAATCTCTTTAAAAACTTGTTGTTTTATTTCAAGGTTTTCAATGATAGCTTCAATTATAATTCCACTTCCTTTTATATCTTGAATCTGCTTTGAAAACT
The DNA here is from genome assembly GCA_943788405.1 of uncultured Flavobacteriales bacterium. Classification (GTDB taxonomy): domain Bacteria; phylum Bacteroidota; class Bacteroidia; order Flavobacteriales; family BACL11; genus UWMA-0277. Next base: position 862,479 of record CALSQD010000002.1, on the reverse strand, counting down.
TAATTCTTGCTAGTATTGTTTCGTTTTCTTGCTGAGTTATTCTTTCCTTTTCAACTAATCTGTTTAGTATTTTTTTAAGTTTGGCTTCTGCATTTTCAGTAGCTCCATCAAAAGAATCATAAAGGCAAACTTCATGTCCGTTTGTGGCAGCAATTTGAGCAATTCCTGCCCCCATAGTTCCAGCACCAATTACACTTACTTTTATCATTTTAATTTCCTTTAAAAATTGGTTTTCTTTTTTCTAAAAATGCTTGTACACCCTCTTTAAAATCAGCAGTATTGCCTGCAATAGTTTGGCATTCATCCTCCAAAGTAAGTTGTTGTTCCAAATTATTGGAATAAGATTCATTTAGCAATCTTTTTGTAAGCCCTAAACCTTTAGTTGGCATAGCAGCAAGTTTACTTACTAATTTCCAGCTTTCTGTCTCAAAAGTTTCATTAGAGTATACTTTGTAAATCATACCCATATCTACAGCATCCTTTGCTGTTATTGGTTCTGCAGTCATCAATAGAGCAGCAGCTTTTTGCATTCCAACTAATCTTGGTAAAAAGAAAGTTCCAGCACTATCAGGAATTAGTCCAATTTTACTAAAAGCTTGTATAAAAGCTGCACTTTCAGTTGCAACTACTATATCACAAGCTAAAGCAATGCTTGCTCCTGCACCTGCAGCTACACCATTTACGGCAGCAACTACTGGCTTTTCAATGCCTCTTATTTTTCTGATGATAGGGTTATAATGTTCCTGTACAATTTGAGTTAATTTAGGCCCGTTAGGATCAGTTGCTTCCCCTAAATCTTGTCCTGCACAAAATGCTTTTCCTGTAGCTGTTATCAGGATTGCTCTTACAGCATTATCTTCTTTACACTTATCAAGTATTTCTTGTAATTGCAAAGCCATTTCTCTTACAAAGGAATGGTATTTATCTGGTCGGTTTAAGGTGATTTTTCCTACACCTTCAATTAATTCGTATTGTATCATGCTTAAATTAGATTTAAGCCGCTAAAATAAGAAAAATAAGGGGTTTAAGCCAATGTTATATACACTTGAAAAAATCAAAGGGTTCAAGGCAATCATCACACTTAAATAATGATTTACAGGCAGTTGAGCCAAACTCACTAATTAAAGTAGTGTTTTGGGAATTACATTGCGGACATATTACTTTGTTAGAAGGGGGTGCTATACCAAATTTTCTGAGTTTCTCTTTGGTTGCATCATTCATCCAATCGGTAGTCCAAGCTGGGGAGTACACAATTTTTAATTCAAAGTTTTCAATTCCATTTTCAAGTAAACAAGTTTTAATGTCATCTTGAAATGTTTTAACAGCAGGGCAGCCTGAATAGGTAGGAGTGATGAGAATTAAAAAAGAGTTATTCGTAAATTGCACATCACGAATAACTCCTAATTCTACAACTGAAATTACAGGAATTTCAGGGTCAGGAACTGTATTTAATAGTTCCCATATTTTATCAATTTTACCATTTTGCATTTGGGTATGCTCTTTGTAAAAATTGCATCTCAGCCAAAATAAATCCTAAATACTCTGTATGCATTCCTTTTTTACCACCTGTAGCCATGTAAGCATCTTCTGGTCGAGTTAATTTTGCTTTGGAAAGTGTATTGTTTACAATAGTATTCCACTGCTCTTTTAAAGCTTTATTGTCAACTGCAATTCCTGAATTTAATAACTCAGTATCAATTTCATCCATCTCAAAAAGCTCGTTAGTAAATTGCCAAATTTCATTTAAAGAATCTTGTACTTTTAAATTTGATTCTTCTGTTCCGTCTCCTAATCGGATTAACCAATTTGAGCTATGGCGTAAATGATATTTTACTTCTTTTAATGATTTTGCAGCCAAAGCAGCAAGTGTTTCATCTTTGCTATTTGCTAACTCAGTATAGAATAAAAAGTTAAAAGCATCATGTAAGAAATTACGCACCATAGTGTTTCCAAAATGTCCGTTTTCAATTTCTACCATTTGATGATTAAAAAACTCCCTTTCATTTCTTTTAAATGCTAAATCATCTGCTGATTTTGTGCCATCCAATTGTGCAGCATATTCGTAAAATCCATTTGCTTGCCCAAACATATCTAATGAGATGTTTGACAAAGCAATATCTTCTTCCAAAGTAGGACCATTGGAACACCATTCTGACATTCTTTGACCTAGAATTAATGAGCTATCAGCAATTCGTAAAGTGTATGTAAATAAACTACTCATGCTTAAATATGTTTTGAGCCTTCAGGCATAGTATAAAAAGTAGGATGACGATACATTTTATCATTTGATGGATCAAAAAATGCTTCACTATCTTCTGATTCTGATGAAGTAATGTGTTCTGATTTTACCACCCAAATACAAGAACCTTCATTTCTTCTTGTGTATAATTCTCTTGCATTTTCCAAAGCCATTATCTTATCATCAGCATGTACATTACCTGCATGTTTATGTGCTAAACCATTTTTACTTTGAATAAATACTTCCCAAACTGTTGCATTTTCTGCCATAATTCTATATTTAATTTGCTACTAATTCTTGTTTTTTAGCGTAAGCTTTTGCTGCATTACGCACCCATTCTCCTTCATCATGGGCTTTTTTATGATGTGCAAGTCTTTGTTTGTTACAAGGGCCGTTTCCATTTACTACATTCCAAAATTCATCCCAATCCATTTCACCAAAATCATAACTTCCTCTTTCTTCATTCCATTTTAAATCAGGATCAGGAATTGTTAAGCCAATTACTTCTGCTTGTCCAACAGTTTTGTCAATAAAATCTTGGCGTAAGGCATCATTTGTTTGGCGCTTAATTTTCCATTTCATAGCATTTCCAGTTCTTGGAGAATCAGAATCTTGCGGTCCAAACATCATAATTGAAGGCCACCAAAAACGGTTTAAAGCATCCTGTGCCATAGCTTTTTGCTCAGGAGTTCCTTTTGCCATTTCAGCCATTATTTCATAACCTTGCCTTTGGTGAAAACTCTCTTCTTTACAGATTTTAACCATACCTCTAGAATATGGTCCGTAAGAAGTTCTTTGTAATGAAACTTGATTTACAATTGCAGCACCATCTACTAGCCAACCTATAGCTCCCATATCTGCCCAACTTAAAGTAGGGTAGTTAAAAATTGAAGAGTATTTTGCTTTTCCATCATGTAATTGTTTTACTAATTCCTCTCGGCTAATTCCTAAGGTTTCACAAGCTGAATAAAGGTATAGTCCGTGCCCAGCTTCATCTTGTACTTTTGCAAGTAAAATCATTTTTGCTCTAAGGGAAGGAGCTCTAGTTATCCAATTTCCTTCAGGTTGCATTCCTATAATTTCGGAATGAGCATGCTGAGAAATTTGACGAATTAAATGTTTACGATAAGCATCAGGCATCCAATCTTTGGGCTCAATCTTCTTTTCAGCATCTATTCGTTCTTGAAATTTAGTTTCGTTCATTGTTAAAATTTTGTGTTGCAAATTTAGGGATTTCTGATTTCTTAATTATGATATTTGTCATAATATCCTAATGGTTTTATCTAAAATGATATTTTTGCAAAAATTTTAACACTATGAATAAATTTCACCCTTTAGTAATTACAAGTATTAAGCAATTAACTGTTGATGCTGTAGCCATTGGTTTTGATGTAAATAACAATGATTTATTTCAATTTGAAGCAGGACAGTATATTACAATTAAACATGAGATAAATGGAGAAGAAGTTAGAAGAGCTTATTCTATTTGTAGTGCTAATAATGAAGGGGTTACAATAGGTGTAAAAAAAGTTGAGGGCGGTAGGATGTCAACATATTTAACTGAGCAAGTAAAAGTTGGTGAGACTTTAGATTTAATGCCACCTGCAGGAAACTTTGTGCTTAAAGGAGCTGAAAAACATATAATTGGTATTTGTGCAGGTAGTGGTGTTACACCAATTTTATCCATGATAAAAACTGAATTAGCAAAAGATAATGGTGCGAAATTCACACTTATTTATGGAAACAAAACTCAAGATTCTAGCATGTTTGCTGATGAGTTAAAAAATTTACAAACAAATAATTCCGATCGATTAAAAATACATAATGCATACTCCAGAGAAAGAGTTGCTGGAGCAATTAGCGGAAGGCTAGATAAGAATAACATTCAACAATTACTGAATACTTTTGTGGCTTTAAAAACTGCAGATGCTTATTTTATTTGCGGACCAGGAGAACTTATTGATAACTCAAATGAGTTATTACTTTTAAATAATATTAATCAAAATAATATTCATTTTGAACGCTTTACTACTGTTGAAAAAACAGATGTTGCTGATAATGACTCTGATGAAATTATCTCAAATGTAATGGTAAGTGTAGATGGAGAGGATTTTGAGTTTACTTTATCCAATAAAGGACAAACAATATTAGATGCTGCAATGGAGCAAGGTGCTGATGTACCTTTCTCTTGTAAAGGTGCAGTATGTTGTACTTGTAAAGCCAAAGTAATGGAAGGTAAAGTTACTATGGATGCCAACTATTCTTTGTCAGATGAAGAAGTAGCTGAAGGTTTTGTATTGGGTTGCCAAGCTAGGCCAGTATCAGCCAATGTGATAGTTGATTTTGATGAGATGTAAGCAGTTAGCTGTTAAACTTATTGCACTTTTAAATATTTAGTTTCACCCGTTAAACATTTTTAGTTGTGTGTTCTGAATTTAGTTTCGTGTGTTCTGAATTTATTTTTGTGTGTTCTAAATTTATTTTTGCCTCTTCTCAATTCTTGCTCAAGACTTAAAGTGAGGCAACTGGTTGAAAACCAATGCTATTTTTTTAAGTGAATTATTTTGTTTAATTTTGGAGATATGAAAAAACTACTACTCCTTTTATTTTGTTTTCCAACACTTGCAATGGCTCAGCTTACTGCTATACCTGACACTAATTTTGAGTTGGCATTAATTGCATTGGGCTATGATGTATTGCCTTTAAATGGAAGCGTACCAACAGCAAATATCAATACGGTTACCACTTTGGATGTTAGTGATGAAAACATATACGATTTAAAAGGTATTGAAGATTTTGTAGCTTTAATTGATTTAGATTGCAGTCTTAACCATTATTTAGTAAATATATTATTGCATAACAATACATTACTGCAAACTCTTGATTTTTCATGGTGCGATTTAAACTCTATTAATCTACTTAATAATACAGCACTTACCTGGATAGATGGTAGTGCTCAAGGTGTTGGTGCTAATACAAATAGTGGTCTAGATACAATTGATGTTTCTAATTGCTTATTGTTAAATTATTTAGATATTTCCCATAATGAATTGTCGTACTTAGATGTTACTAATAATATTTATTTACAAAAATTAGATGCTTACAGTAATGATATTGATAACTTAGATGTAACGCAAAATGGATGGTTAACTCATTGGATTGCAGTCGTAATAATTTAACCTCATTAGATGTAACTAATAATTATCAACTTAAAGAGTTAAGATGCAGATTAAACTTAATAACTACTGTAAACCTGTCATACCTTAGTGGACACTTTTGTAAAATTATAACTATATAACTTTACAAAAAAATAACTATGGATCAAATCATAAAAGACTACCTCAGATTAACAAAAATTAAGAAATCTTTTAGTGTTTCAAAGGAACTCTCAGTAAAGAGAACTTGTGAACTTTTAGATATTCCTAGATCCACATTTTATATGTGGAAGAAAAAGTTTAAAGAGCAAGGAGAAGAAGGAATAAAAAGGAGTAAACCAGTTGCTTACAAGCACCCAAGACAAACTAAGCTATCTGTAATAAAAAAGGTTCTTGAATTGCGAAAAGAATATAAATTAGGAGCAATAAGAATTAAGTGGTATTTAGAGCGATATCATGCCATTTTAATTTCAGAATCTACTGTCACAAGAATATTAAAAAAACATAATGTAAGTAAACTTAATAAAAAAGCATCAAGAAGAACATTACATTCCAAAAGATATGCAAAAACAGTGCCTGGTCATCATGTACAGGTTGATGTAAAGTTTCTAAACTTTGATACTGAAAAAGGTGTTGTAAGGCGCTTTCAGTACACAGCTATTGATGATGCAACAAGAATAAGAGCGTTAAAAATATATAATCGACACCTTCAAAAAAATGCAATTGACTTTATCAACTATGTAGTGGAAAAATTTCCATTTAGGATTAACACAATTAGTACAGATAGAGGGCATGAATTTCAAGCAAAATTTCATTGGCATGTTGAAGATTTAGGCATGAGACATCAGTATATTAAGGCAAGAACACCTCAATTAAATGGAAAGGTAGAAAGGTCTCATTTAACAGATAAAAGAGAATTTTATCAGCTAATTTCATATAAAGATGATGTGGATTTAGAAGCAAAATTGTGGCATTGGGAAAATTTTTATAACTTTGACAGGCCGCATATGGCTTTTCAAGGTAAAACGCCTTATGAGGCACTAAAAGAATGCATGAAATGAACTACAAAAGTGTCCAGCTGGGTATGACGCACGACAATAACTACTACTATTAATAATTCTAGCAATTCAGCCTTGGAGACTTTTGATTGTTCAATAAATCAGATTTACAATTTAGATGTAACCAATAATAGTCTTTTAAAGTATCTAGGTTGTTCTTATAATTATTTAAGTGATTTAGATGTAACCCATTGCACTTCATTAAATTTTTTGTTTTGTAACCATAACAATATTACTTCTTTAGATTTAGATAGTAATACTTACCTATATAGATTAAACTGTCAGAATAATTTATTGACAGAGTTAGATTTGTTAAATAATAATCTATTATGGGAAGTATATGGTTCAAATAACAATATTGAGCATTTATATATTGCAACTACTTTAGAATGGCTTTACATTATGGAGTTTTCTAATAATTTAATTGATTCATTAGTGCTTAGAGCTTGTCCTTGATTGCATAGGCTATATTGTTCGTATAATGAGTTACACTACCTAAAGGTTGATTCTAATATGGTTTTAAAGAAATTACATTTTAATAATAACAATGTCAATTCAATTAATTTAAATGGTTGCGATACAAGTTTAACAGAATTAAGGTGTGATATTAATTTATTAGTGTCTTTGGAATTGCAAAACCATTATAAGTTAGATTCCCTTTCTTGTTCTAAAAATTCTTTGCAACACCTAGACATATCTTCCTTTTGCGATACTACTTATTTATTCTTAAATACTATTAATAACCCGAATTTAAACTGTATAAAAGTACAGGATGTAAACTGGGCAGTAAATACACTTACAGCCTCAGTAGATACTTGGTCAATATTTGATTTAGATTGTAATGTAAATATAATTGACGAACAAAAAATAAATTCAACTAGAAAACTTATAAAGGTAGTGGATATACTGGGTAGGGAAAGTGAGCCAACACCCAATGTGCCACTATTTTATAGGTACAGTGATGGTTCAGTGGAGAAGAAACTGATAATTGAGTAATTTAGCAATTTGATAATGTGCTAATGTTAGTAAGAAAAAAATAGAGGCCGAGCATCTACAGTTTTAAAAGGAGTTGTAGGGATATTCGACAAGCTTAATATGACAATAAAAGATAGCCACACCTAAAGGTTCGCTATGACAAAAGATACCCATCAGTCATAAAATGACAGCTCCCCTAAAAGGTGAGCAATGATAAAAAAGAGAAGCCGAGCATTTGCTCAGTTTTTTTATTTAGTAAGTAGCAATAATGCTTTGTCCTCCTGTTACTTTTTCTTCCAGTTGCGTGTTTATTTTTGCTCCTATCGGGAAGAATAAATCAACCCTTGAACCAAACTTAATAAAACCGTATTCATCAGCTACAACTGCTTTTTCTCCGGGTTTAGCATAAGTAACAATCCTACGCGCTAGTGCACCTGCAATTTGCCTAAACAGGATAGATATTTTATCGTTTTCAACCACTACTGTGCTTCTTTCATTGTCAGTTGATGCTTTAGGGTGCCAAGCCACTAAAAATTTACCTGGGTGGTATTTAGTGTATTTTACCTCCCCGCTAATAGGGTATACTTGGTTGTGTACATTTAATGGGGACATAAAAATACTTACTTGTATTCTTTTATCCTTGTAGAACTCAGTTTCAGTAGTTTCTTCAATAACCACTACTTTTCCATCACAAGGGGCATATACTACTCCTTCTTTTCTTTCAAATTTACGCTTAGGAATACGGAAGAAGTTCAAAGTTATAATGAATAGGAAAGCTGTAATTGCAGTAGTAAAACAAGCTACATTTTCATGTGCATAAGTGTAAGCTAAATAGTTGAATAAACTAAAAGCTAAAATTTCAATTGTTAGGGTTGCTTTTCCTTCTTTGTGTAGTGTCATTATAGTAGGTTAGTTAAAATATAAATTACTGGAATTGTTATCATAAACGCATCCATTCTGTCGAGCATTCCGCCATGGCCGGGCATAAAGTTTCCTGAGTCCTTTACGCCTGCTTTTCTTTTATAATAAGATTCAGTAAAATCACCAGCTGTAGCAGTAAAGGGCAAGGAAATACTTATACCCATTGCAAGTTGCGTGTCAATTTCAATAAAATAAGTTGCTGTAATATAAGCAGAAATTAAGGTAAATACAAAACCACCTACAAAGCCTTCCCATGATTTTTTAGGAGAAACACTTGGCATGATTTTTGTTTTTCCAAATTTTACTCCAAATAGGTAAGCAAAGGTGTCGAATGTCCAAGTGAGAATAAACATGAAAAGTATTAAAGAAGAGTTAAAGGCAACATTTTTAAGTTGTAAATCTGAAATCAAAAACTGAATTAAAATAAAAGGTAATAAAACATATAAGTAAGCGACTAACTTACTTTTCCCTTTTCTTAATTTCCACATTTCATAAACTGAAACAAGCCCTAATATTAAGAATAATATTCTGCATGATGTTTCAGAATAAGAAGTTCCTATCCACATTATAGCTACATATACTGCTCCTGATAAAGCTCTTTTAAGCGTTTCGTTCATTTTCATTTTTTTTAAGTAAACTTTTAGCTATTTCTAGTTGTTCCTCAGTAACAAATAATTCAATTACTCCAAACATTTGGTAAGATGAATCCTGCTTATTAAGCAGAACAACATTAATGTTGTTTTCTTCTAACATTTGTTTTGTGATTTCAGCCTCATTAGGGTTTGTAGTACTAAGAATCGCTATCATTTACTTCTTTCTTAATTTCCTTTTTGGCTGGCTTTTCCTCTTTTGCTTTCACCTTTTTATCTTCAGCTTCTTTTTCTTTGTCAAGCTCAATTAACTGCTCTTCCTCATAGGATTTCCATTTTCTATCCCCAAATATTTTGGCTAAATCATCCTTAAAGATAACTTCATTCTCTAATAATTCTGAACCTAATTTTTCAACTTTTTCCTTGTTGGCAATTAATACATCCTTAGCTCTTTGGTATTGCTCTTCAAGTATTCGTGTAACTTCTTTGTCAATTAATTGTGCTCTTTGCTCAGAATAAGGTTTTGTAAATCCTGATTGTTGCCCTGAAGAATCATAGTATGAGATATTTCCTACTTCTTTGCTTAACCCATAAATACTTACCATTGCATAGGCCTGCTTAGTTACTTTTTCCAAGTCGCTTAATGCACCAGTTGATATTTTATCAAAGAAGATATCTTCTGCAGCTCTACCTCCCATAGCAGCACAAATTTCATCTAACATTTGCTGTGTAGTTGTTAATTGCCTTTCCTCTGGTAAATACCAAGCAGCACCTAATGATTTTCCTCTAGGAACAATAGTTACTTTAATTAGGGGAGAGGCGTATTGCAACATCCAACTTACAGTAGCGTGTCCTGCTTCATGAAAAGCAATTGTTTTCTTTTCAGCTGGCGAAATAATTTTTGATTTCTTTTCTAAACCACCAATTATTCTATCTACAGCATCTAAAAAGTCCTGTTTTGTTACTTTTTCTTTTGATTTCCGGGCTGCAATAAGGGCAGCTTCATTACATACATTTGCAATATCCGCCCCACTAAAGCCAGGTGTTTGTCTTGCCAAGAAATTAATATCCATACTTTCAGCTAATTTAATTGGCTTTAAGTGTACTTCAAATATTGCTTTACGCTCTAGTAAATCAGGTAAATCAACAAATATTTGTCTATCAAACCTTCCTGCTCTTGTTAAGGCTTTATCTAGTACATCAACTCTATTGGTAGCACCCATTACAATTACTCCTGAGTTAGTACCAAAACCATCCATTTCAGTTAATAACTGATTAAGCGTATTTTCTCTTTCATCATTACTACCAGTCATTGAGTTTTTTCCTCTTGCACGACCAATGGCATCAATCTCATCAATAAAAATAATTGCAGGTGCTTTTTCCTTAGCTTGCTTAAATAAATCACGCACACGGCTTGCTCCAACTCCTACAAACATCTCTACAAAGTCCGATCCTGATAAAGAGAAGAAAGGTACTTTTGCCTCACCAGCTACAGCTTTGGCTAATAAAGTTTTCCCAGTTCCTGGAGGGCCAATTAACATTGCTCCTCTAGGAATTTTACCACCAAGCTTGGTGTATTTTTCTGGGGACTTTAAAAAGTCAACAATTTCAGTTATTTCTTCTTTAGCACCTTCCAAACCTGCAACATCTTTAAAGGTAATTTTAATATCTTCCTTGTCAACTAATTTCCCTTGTGTTTTTCCGATATTAAAAATTTGTCCGCCACCGCCACCGGCACCACCACCCATTCTTTTCATAATGAATAACCAAATGAAAATAAAGAAAGCTAAAGGTAAAATCCAACCTAATAGGTCGCCAAACACATCCTTTCTGGTTTCATAAAATGGTGATATTTTTTCGTCATTATCAAAATCAATTTGCGCATCTTTTAGGTTGTTGCTAAAAGTTTCAACTGAACCAATTTCAAAAACATAATGAGGTCCTAAGTTTGGTGTATCACCAAATGCTTTTTTACTTACTTTTTTAAATTGTTCCTCAGATAAAACCTCTTTTTTGATATGTACATAGGCTTTTTCCTTGTTTACAATAACTATTTTTTCAACCTTACCATTTTGTAGCATAGTCTGGTTAAACTCTTGCCAGTTAGTAGGTTCAGTTACTTCAGTACCTATTAATTGTAATCCAATAAAGAATACAAATATGATGGCATATATCCAGTAAATCTTGAATTTAAAGCCTTTCATCCCTTTAGGTAAAATTGGTTTCTTTTTATTACTCATCCTTCTATTTTTTTTTAATCTTTATATCTAGTGAATTCAGCATCTCCCCAAAAATCCTCAATATTGTAAAAGGCTCTTGTTTTTTCCTGAAAAACATGAACAATTATATCAGAGTAGTCAATAAGTATCCACTCACCAATATTATTTCCTTCAACATGAAATGGCTTTTCGCCTAGGTTCTTAGAAATTGATTTTCTAATGCTTCCTTCAATAGCTTTAACTTGTGTGTTTGATGTGCCTGTGCAAATTACAAAATACTTGCAAATTGCTGAATCTAAATTTCTTAAATCTAAGGAAATAATTTCCTGTCCTTTTACTTCTTGTATTGCATCTACTATATTTTCAAGTAGAATATTTGTTGCATCAATTTTTTTAGCCATATTTATTTTTAGATTTGCGAATGCGAAAATACGCTTTTTAAACTAATAAATTCTGAATAATAAATTCTGTTTTGTTTACTAAAAATAATATACATCTACCTGTAGTTAATTCCACAAATTCCTATGCCTTAAGCCTTAAGGGTAGTCTTGTTTTTAAAGAGGGTTTGGTGGTTTCAACCGATTTTCAAACTGATGGCAAGGGGCAAAGAGGAAAAGTTTGGGAAAGTAAGCCAAAAGAAAACTTAATGTTATCGGCAGTATTAGCCCCTAATATAGCTCTTGAAAATCAGTTTGTAATAACTAAAATAGTTGCTTTAGCTATTTATGATTTTATTAAATCATTAGGATTGAATGCTGAAATAAAATGGCCAAATGATATTTTGGTAAACAAACAAAAAGTGGCGGGTATTTTAATTGAAAATACAGTTGTTAACTCTGTAATTAGCTATAGTGTAGTAGGAATAGGTTTAAATGTGAATCAGCAGGAATTTGATGAAAATTTAGATAAAGCTAGTTCATTGAGTATATTGTTAAACAAAAAACTAGATCTTAATATAATTAAAACTGATTTATTAGCCTGCCTACAAAAAAGGGTAGAGGCTTTTAGGAAAGGAGAAAATCAGGATAAACCCTATCTTTCAGCTTTGTTTTTAAAAGATAAAGTAGCTACTTTTGAAAGTAATAATCAGAAATTTATGGGGATAATAAGAGGGGTTACCCAGCAAGGTTTATTGAGGGTAGAAACGGAAATTGAAACAAAAGTATTTAACTTACAAGAGCTGAAACTATTGTATTAGAAATTTTGCATTTTACTTGCTAAAACATCTAAAAACTGAGTAAGTGGTTTTTCAACCATCATTTTCATCATCATATTTAGTTCAGCATTTATTTCTAGTCGTGCTTGGCATTGTTCACCTTTTTCAGTAATAATACAATCCAATGAAAATGGAACTTGAGAGCCATCAGCAGTTAATGAAATTTTAGAAAAAGGTGTTTTTTCTCCTAGTTTTAGGTTTAAGGCAGGCATCCCTTTCATTTTAAAAGAGCAAGTTGTTGCTGTACTTTCAAAATCCTTTATGGATGAAGGCATAATATCCTTTAGGTTGTTAAGGTCTCCAATTTTATTAAAAAAATCTTCTGCACTTCTGTTTACTATTACTTCTGGTGATGTGAATGTTGCCATATTTTTATTTTTTCCAAACTGAAGGGTTTTCTCTCCATTGTTTCAAGATAGCTAAATCTGCTTCTTCAATATATTGTGATTCTATTGCTTGTGGTAATAAGGTGTTATAGTCGCATAAAGATACATACTCACATTCAGCTTGTTTAAAGTTTTCAGCTGCTGCATCAAAGCCATAAGTAAAAATGGAAACCATACCTTTTACATGCATCCCAGCTTCCTTTAAAGTTGCTGCTGCATCAAGGCAACTTTTCCCACTGCTAATTAAATCCTCTACTAGTATAACTGATTGCCCTTCTTCAAAGTGTCCTTCAATTTGATTTTGTTTACCGTGTTCTTTTGCTTTTGAGCGAACATAGATAAAGGGTAAACCTAATTCTTCAGCTACTAGCGCACCATGAGGAATTCCTGCAGTTGCAACTCCAGCAATTACATTTGCACCTTTATAGTGGTTTTTAACAATAGCTGATAATCCTTGCCTAATATGATTTCTTATTTCAGGATAGGAAAGTGTTTTTCGGTTATCACAATAGATTGGAGAGTTCCAGCCTGCTGCCCATTTAAAAGGATTGTTGGGTTGTAAAATAATTGCGTTTATTTGCAATAAAGATTTAGCAACTTGTTTAGCAATATCAATATCGTATATCATGCCGCAAAAATATAAAGTTTACATTAATAATAGCCTAGAAATTATAACAGATAATTGGGAAAATTTCTGTGCTGATTACACCTTAATTGAAGCTGCAGGAGGATTGGTTTATAATGATAAAAATCAGTTACTTATGATTTTTAGAAATAACAAATGGGATTTGCCAAAAGGAAAATTAGAAGAAGGTGAAAATATAAAAGAGTGTGCAATTCGTGAAGTAGAAGAGGAGTGTGGGATTTCAGGATTAAGCATTAATAAGCCTTTGCAAGATACTTATCATGTTTACGAGCTAAACGAACAGAAAATACTAAAACGCACCTTTTGGTTTGAAATGAAATCAAACTTTAGTGGTGATTTAATACCTCAAACTGAAGAAGGAATTACTAAAGTTTGTTGGGTTAATGAAGTGGATATTGCTGAAAAGCTGGAGAATTCCTTTGGAAATATTAAACAACTTTTAAGTTAATGCAGTTTATTAAGTTTACTTTCAGATTTATTGTTTTTTGGCTTTGCTTTTTTCTAGTAAATCGTATTGTTTTTGCTTTGTTTTTTCTTGAAGAAATTGGACATGCATCTATTGTAGAAATTTTAACTATACTACCTAAAAGCATCCCTTTAGATATATCTTTTATTAGTTACTTATTAGTACCAATTGTACTGCTATTATGGATTAGTTCCTTTTTAAAAAAACAAGAATTTATTCCTAAAGTAATTTATGGATTAGTTGCTTTTTTTATCCTGCTAACAGGTGTAATTGCTGGGGGGGAAGTGGCTTTGTATTCTGAGTGGCAAACAAAACTGAATTTTACGGCATTATCACATTTTGTAAATCCTTCAGAAGTATTTAAAACAGCTAGTACAGTTCATGTTTTTACGAATGTTATATTTGTTTTTATATCCCTAGTTTTTATTAGAATTTATAAAAAGAAAGTACAAGTTGAAATTCCAATAATAAAAGTAAAAAATAGCCTTAAAAAGTTTGCCCTATCCATAATAGTATTGCCCTTTTTATTAGGTGTTTTATTGCTAGGAATTAGAGGAGGATTTCAACCCATTCCTGTAAATTTGAGTGATGCTTATTTTTCCAATAAAATAATATTAAATGATATTGCTGTAAATCCGAATTGGAATGTTTTACAAAGTATTTTGAAAAGTGAAAGTAGCTTTAAAGGTAATCCCTATGAGAAATATTCATCTTATGAAGTAGAAAGTCTTATGGCTAGTTTATATGCAAATAGAGAGGATACAAGTATTTTGATATTAAATTCCGTCCAGCCTAATATTGTGTTTATAATTCTAGAAAGTTGGTCTGCTGATAATGTAGAAAGCTTAGGAGGTTTAGACGGAATAACCCCAAATTTTAAAGCTTTAGAAAATGATGGTTTACTTTTTACAAATTTTTATTCTAATGGCTATAAGTCTGATCAGGGGATGAGTTCAATATTCTCTTCATTTCCTGTTTTCCCTTATGTTTCAATTATTAATCAATCTGATAAATCAAGAAAATTGCCTTGCTTGAATAAATCCTTAGCGGAAAAGGGATATCATTCCTCTTACTTTTTTGGTGGACAACTTACTTATGGAAATATTAAAGGTTATTTGCTTTCACAAGGGTTTGATTTAGTAAAGGATGAAAATGATTATCAGGATTTGCCTTCTGGAGCTTTGGGGGTGCATGATGAGTTTATGTTTGCCGAATTTAAAGAAGAGTTAAAGCAATTGCCAGAGCCTTTCATGAGTACACTTTTTACGATTAGTTCTCATTCACCATATGACTTTCCTGCAGAACATAAATTGAGTTTTAACAGCCGAGAGGATAAATATGTAAATTCTGTAGCCTATACTGATAAATGTTTAGGAAATTTTATGGAAAGTGTAAGACAGGAAGATTGGTATGCAAATACACTTTTTGTAATTGTTGCTGACCATAGCCATAATTCACCAATGAAAAGAAGAGTGGCGCAAAAAGAAAAATTTCATATTCCAATGCTTTGGTTTGGAAATGTGTTAAAAAATGAATTTAAAGGAAGTTCATGGGATAAAGTATCATCTCATATTGATATTTCACCTACAATCCTTAAGCAATTAGGAATTAAACAGCCAAGTGATTTTTATGGAGTTGATGCATTAAATTTTATGCATAAAGGTTTTGTTCCTTATTCATTTATTAGAGGTTATGGAATGATAAGGAAAAATAGTAATTATGCATATTCTATAAACTATAAAAAACCTTTAGAAGAAAAGTATGAGAGTGATAGTAATTTTATTATAAAAGAATCTGAAATTTTCATGCAATATAGTTTCCATAAATATCTTAATTATTAAATATGTTTAAAAAAATATTTTCTTTTATTTTAGGTTTAAGTTTTTTGTATTTGCTATTTTATTTCCTCCCCATTTATAATGGTAATTCGCAAGCAATTTTTAATAATCCTGATAAATTATGGGCGCATAGAGTACTTGACTATAATGATGTAAATAATAAGTATGCTGATTTTAGTGGGGTTGAAGTTGATGTTTTTTTTGAGTTAAATCAAAATATTTTTGATGTAAGGCATCATGGGAGTTTTAAAGGCAATACTCTATTAGATTACTTGAAAAATATAAATGATAATGAACTTTATTTTTGGGTTGATTTAAAAAATTTAAATAAAAAAAATGTATTTGCTGTTGTTGAAAGACTAAATGAGTTAGTTGAAAATAATGTTAGAAAGGAGCATTTAATCATTGAATCTAAGAATATTGAGTTGTTAGTGTTATTGCAAAGTGAGGGCTTTTATGTGAGTTATTGGTTACCATCTTTTAACTTATTTAAAAGTATTTATGAAGTCTATCAAGTTAAAGCTAATTTGAAGAAATATAAGCCAAATGCAATATCTTGCTCCTATCATAATGTAGATTTTTATTCTAGAAAATTCCCTGATTATAATTTACATTGCTGGACAAATGGTCTAGTGGAAACTAAAGATATAGATAAAATTAGAAAAATCAGTTTACGAAATAATGTAAAAGTTATTTTAGTTGATTTTGAAAATAATTTTCTAAAGTAAAGAATTTAAAAATTAAAAACGAAACAGAGCTGTATTTTCAAGTTGCCTTTAAGGAGTATATGGAGTTTTAGTTACTTCCCGATACAGAATTTCCCAAAAATATTACCGAGTAGGGTGTCGGTAGTAACTTCCCCAGTTATGCTTCCTAAATGGAAAAGGGATTGACGAATATTAATAGCTAAAAAGTCGCCTGTTAATCCTGAATTTAATCCTTCAATAATAGTGTTTATTTCGTGAAGCGTAAGTTGTAATTCCTCATAATGCCTAAGGTTGGTTACTATTGTTTCGTTATTGGATAACTGTTCCGTATTTACAAATTTCAATAACCTTGCTTTTAGCGTTTCAATCCCTTCATCCTTCTTAGCAGAAATGAAAAGCGCATCTTTAAATTCATTTTTAACCTCAGTGTTTAAATCAATTTTATTGATAACAACTAAAAGTTTTTCTTTAGCAGTTTCTTTAATTTTATTTAGCTCTACTATTTGACTTTTAAGGTCTGCATTAGCATCAATTAAAAACAAAACAATATTGGCTATTTCTGCTTTTTCTAAGGATTTTTTTATTCCTAAATTTTCAATAGTATCAGTAGTTTCTCTTATTCCTGCAGTATCAATAAATCGGAAATTAAACCCTTCAATATTTAGTTTATCCTCAATTGCATCACGGGTAGTTCCTGCAATGTCTGATACAATTGCTTTGTCCTCATTTAGTAGCGTATTCAATAGGGTGGATTTCCCCACATTTGGTGCTCCTAAAATAGCAACAGGAATTCCGTTCTTTATTACATTCCCTAGTTTAAAGGATTGAACTAATTTTTCTAACTCAATTTTTATTGCTGCTAATAAAGTTTCAAATTGTTTTCTGTCGGCAAACTCTACATCTTCTTCCGAAAAGTCTAATTCTAATTCAATTAAGGATGCAAAATCAATTAATTTTGTTCTTAGCTGCTGTAGTTTATCAGAAAATCCTCCTCTTAATTGCTTTAGTGCTGTTTGGTGAGCTGCTTCACTTTCTGATGCGATAAGGTCGGCTACTGATTCTGCTTGTGATAAATCTAGCTTTCCATTCCTAAAAGCACGCATAGTAAATTCCCCAGCAGTTGCCATTCTACATCCTTCAGTAATGAATAATTGCAGTAATTTATTTTGTATAAAAGTAGAGCCATGGCAAGATATTTCTACTGTTTCCTCCCCTGTATAGGATTTTCCAGCTGCAAAAATACTTACTAATACTTCATCAATAATTTTAGTGCTATCGGATATTGTTCCAAAATGAATGGTGTGCGATTTTGAAGTTGAAATATCTTTACTAAAAACTGAATTTGTAATTTTTATAGCCTCTTTTCCTGATAAACGGAGAACAGCAATAGCACTTAAACCACCACCAGTTGCTAGGGCACAAATAGTATCTTCTTGCAATAAATTATTCATGCTGCAAAAGTATTCAAAATCCTTTGTTAATAGCCATAATGTTCTAATTTTGCAATCCAAATTAAAAAACAATTCAATGAGCGTATTAGTAAATAAGGATTCAAAAATTATTGTACAAGGTTTTACAGGTACTGAAGGTACTTTTCATGCAGGGCAGATGATTGAGTATGGAACAAATGTAGTAGGAGGTGTTACTCCAGGAAAAGGAGGGCAAACACATTTGGACAGACCAGTATTTAATACTGTAAGTGAGGCTGTTGAAAAAGCAGGCGCTAATACTTCAATGATATTTGTACCGCCTGCATTTGCTGCAGATGCAGTAATGGAAGCTGCTGAAGCAGGAATTAATGTGATTATTTGTATTACGGAAGGAATTCCTACAAGAGATATGATTACAGTTAAGGAATATATTTCTGATAAAGACTGTACTTTAGTTGGGCCTAACTGCCCTGGTGTTATTACTCCAGAAGAAGCAAAATGTGGTATTATGCCAGGTTTCGTTTTCAAAAAAGGTAGAATTGGTGTCGTTTCAAAATCAGGAACTTTAACTTATGAAGCTGCTGACCAAGTTGTAAAAGCAGGAATGGGAATCTCAACTGCTATTGGTATTGGTGGTGATCCAATTATTGGAACAACTACTAAGGAAGCTGTTGAACTTTTTATGAACGACCCTGAAACTGATGGTATCATTATGATTGGTGAAATTGGTGGGCAATTGGAAGCTGATGCTGCAAAATGGATTAAAGCTAACGGAACAAAACCTGTAGTTGGTTTTATTGCTGGACAAACTGCTCCTGCAGGTAGAACAATGGGACATGCTGGTGCAATAGTTGGTGGAGCTGAAGATACTGCTGAAGCAAAAATGCAAATTATGCGTGAGTGTGGTATTACTGTTGCTGAATCGCCTGCTGAAATTGGAAAAATGATGGCTGAACTAATGGGTGTTACTGCTTAATTAGTTTTTAATAGATAATAAAAAAGCCGAGCATTTGCTCGGCTTTTTTTATATTTGTGAGATGATACAAAAGCTTAATAATATAGTTATTGAAGGTTCAGCAGGGAAACCTATTTTGATAGATGCTACTTTTAGTGCCAATAAAAAAGCAAAGCAAGTAGTTGTTTTTTGTCATGGTTTTAAGGGGTTTAAGGATTGGGGACCGTTTAATAAAATTGCAACTTATTTTGCAGAACAGGATATAGTATTTGTGAAATTTAATTTTTCATTTAATGGAACTACTATTGATGAACCAAGTAATTTTGGAGATTTAAAAGCATTCGGAAATAATAACTTTTGCAAAGAGCTAGATGATTTATCCTTAGTGTTAAATTGGATAGAAAATACTGATGAACTAAAAGGAGAAATAGATATTAGTAAAATTACATTATTTGGTCATAGTAGAGGAGGGAGTATTGCAATGTTAAAATCAGCTGAAGATAAAATAGTAGCGAATGTAGTTTCTTGGGCATCACCCTCTAATTTTTTGGATAGATTGCCAAAGGGAGATAAGTTAGAAAAATGGAAAGAAATGGATGTGGCCTATATCTATAATGGGCGTACAAAACAGAATATGCCAATGTATTTTCAGTTTTACGAAAATTGTGTAGCCAATGCTGAGCGTTTAAATATTCAAAATGCAGTAACTAGAATGAATATTCCTCATTTGATAGTGCATGGAAGTGATGATCCAACTGTTTTGCTTACTGAAGCAGAAAATATAAAAAGCTGGAATACAAATACTGAATTGCATATTATTGATGGAGCAAACCATGTTTTAGGTGGATTCCATCCTTATGATTTAGAAGAATTCCCAGCAGATTTGAAAGAAGCAATTGATGTTACAATAAGCTTTCTAAAAGGATAAACGAGCTGATGGGGTTTCGCTTTGGTCAGCAAAATCTTCATCTAAATATTTAAAATAACCTGCAATTGCAATCATAGCAGCATTATCGGTACAGTATTCAAATTTCGGGATGTAGAGCTTATATCCTTTTGTTTCTGATAAGTTTTTTAATTCACTTCTTAAGTAGGAATTAGCAGATACACCTCCAGCAATTGCCAATTGTTTTATTCCTGTTTGTTTTATTGCTTTTTCTAGTTTTTTGAGTAAAATACTAACGATACTGTGCTGAATTGATGCGCATAAATCAGCTAAATTCTCATCAATGAATTTAGGATTTTTTTGCATATTATTTTGAATCTTATAGAATATAGAAGTTTTAAGACCGCTAAAACTAAAGTCTAATTCTTTAATTTTTGGTTTCCCAAATTCAAATGCATGAATATCTCCAGTTTTTGCATGTTTATCAATAATAGGTCCTCCTGGATATGGTAGTCCTAGTAGCTTTGCTGATTTATCAAAAGCTTCCCCAGCAGCATCATCAATAGTTGTTCCAATTACATTCATTTTATTGGGGCTCTCAACTTGTACAATTTGTGTATGTCCTCCTGAAACTGTTAGGCATAAAAAAGGAAATTTGGGCATACTTTCTCCTTCATCAATAAAGTGGGAGAGGATATGTCCTTGCATATGATTTACTGCTATAAGCGGAATATCCATTCCCATAGCAAAGGATTTTGAAAACGAACTCCCCACTAAAAGTGAACCTAAAAGTCCAGGCCCTTTTGTAAAAGCAATGGCAGTAATATCTTCTTTTTTGATGTTTGCTTTTTTGATAGCAGCATCCACAACTGGTATAATATTTTGCTGATGTGCTCTTGAGGCAAGTTCAGGTACAACCCCACCATATTGGGTGTGTAATTCTTGGTTGGCTACTATGTTTGATAGTATTTTTTGTCCCTGTAAAATAGCTGCAGAGGTATCATCACATGATGATTCTATTCCTAGAATAATTGGGGGGTTACTCATCTAATTTTTTTAATGAATGTCCTAATTTATCTCTTTTAGTTTTTAGGTAAAACTCATTATGAATATTAGAGTCTATTTCAAGCGCTACACTTTCCACAATCTCAATTCCATAACCCATTAGTCCAACTCTTTTTTTAGGATTATTACTCAGTAATCTAATTTTACTAACTTCCATTGCTCTTAGTATTTGTGCACCAACACCATAATCTCTATCGTCAGCATTAAATCCTAAATCAGCATTTGCTTCCACTGTATCACGTCCTTTTTCCTGTAATTCGTATGCCTTTAATTTATTTAGTAATCCTATTCCTCTTCCTTCTTGATTCATATAAACTAAAACTCCTTTTCCTTCTGTTTCAATTTGCTGTAATGCTGATTGTAATTGATGTCCACAATCACATCTGCAAGAGCCAAATATATCACCTGTCATGCAAGAAGAATGCACTCTTACTAATACATCTTCATCTTTTTTCCATTCTCCTTTATAGATAACTAGGTGTAATTGGCCGTTAGTTGTTTGTTTAAAAGCTTTCATCTTAAAATCACCATAATCAGTTGGTAATTGTATGTCAGCTTCTTCAGTAATTAAGGATTCATTTTTTATTCTATATTCAATTAAATCTTTAATTGTAATGAATTTTAAATCCAATTTTTCAGCAATTTTATGTAATTCAGGAGTTCTTGCCATTGAACCATCTTCATTTAAGATTTCTACAATTACTCCTGCAGGTTCTAAGCCTGCAAGACGAGCTAAGTCAACAGCAGCTTCAGTGTGTCCTGCTCTTCTTAATACACCTCCTTTTCTAGCTTTTAAAGGGAATATATGTCCAGGTTTTCCTAGTTCAGCAGGATTTATGTTTGGGTCAACAAGTGCTTTTACTGTTTTTGCTCTATCTGATGCTGAGATTCCAGTAGTACAACCATGTCCCATTAAATCAACTGAAATAGTAAATGGAGTTTCATAGGCAGCAGTGTTTTTTCCAATCATCAGTTCCAATCCTAACTCTTTACATCTACTTTCAAGTAGGGGAGTGCAAATCAAACCTCTTACCATGTGTTGCCATGAAATTTATCATTTCAGGAGTTGCCATTTCAGCAGCAGCTACAAAGTCACCTTCATTTTCTCTATTTTCATCATCAATAACGATAACTACTTTTCCTGCTTTAATATCCTGAATTGCTTCTTCTATAGTATTGAAACTCATATTGTAAATTTAGATGGCAAAAATACTAAGATTTACTGTATTTCTCTCTTTTTAAGGAATTGATTAACGCTTTTTAATAAAGAGCTAAAATCAAATAGTTGAGCATCATTTTTAGCCTTATAAATTAAAAATAAAGCAATGGGTGTAAATACTATATTTGCTAACCAAATACCTTCATAAGCTTGCACACTAAGGTCTTTTGCTGATTTTTCTCCTATCATACTCAATACATGATATATAAGAAAAAAGAATACTGAAACTAATACAGGTAAACCAAATCCACCTTTCCTAATGATTGAGCCTAATGGTGCTCCAATCAAAAATAAAAGTAAGCAAGCTATTGCTAAGCTAATTTTTCTGTGCCATTCAATTTTATGTTTAGTAATGATTATTTTACGGTACTCTAAATCATCTTTATTTGATTTTGCAATTGACTTTAAGGTTTGTAATTTATTTATAGCTATATCGTATTGTTGCTTTTGTTTTGTGTGACTTAAAATTTCTGAAATTGTCAAGCTATCTATTTCTGATTTAGAGTTGTATTTATCCTTAATATTTTTAGTAAAGGTTGCTTTTCTATCTTCAAAATTAATATTTAAAGAATCAATAGCTGTGGCTAATTGCTGATTGCTTAGCATTGCATAATGCCCTTTGTATAGGGCCTCACTATTATTTATCTTACTGAAACTGGATAAATCAAAACGGATTAAATCTTCTTTAAAATGAGTAGTTCGGTAGGGGTTATTGCCATTTCTTTTCTTTTCAGGAATGTCAATATAAGAATGACCATTATATAAAATGAGTTCTAAAAATTGTTCATCTTTTGTTAATTGCATTATTCCACTTCTAGCAATAATAACTTTATCATTTCCGTTTTTAGCAGTATGATCATAAATAATAATATCATTTAAGGTTTTTCCATCAGCATCTTTTTCAGCTACTTTTATGCTAAAACCTTCAATATCCTTGTAAAAAATACCTTCTTTAATATTAAGAGCTGGTTTTTTCTTTTGAATATCATAAATCATACTCCCATTCTTAAGGTTTGCTATGGGCATTACATAATTTGAAAACAGAAAAGAGCTATAACTTATAATAATGACAAAAATGGTAAGTGGAAAAAGAATTCTAATCAGTGAAATTCCTGATGACTTTAGCGCAACTAGTTCGTAATTTTCGCCAAGCTTACCAAACACCATTACGGATGCAAGTAGCATTGCAATAGGTAGGGCAACAGGTACAAAGCGTGCAGAAGCATAAAAAATAAGTTCAGAAATTTGTGTAAATTCCAATCCTTTACCCACTAGGTCGTCAATATATTTCCATAAGAATTGCATAAGCAATAAGAAAATAGCAATAAAAAATGTTGCGATAAAAGGGCCTAAAAATGATTTTATTAGGAAAAGGTGTAGCCGTTTCATGAAGAAAATAAATTAGAAATTTATGAACCTATAGCTCTTTTAAGTTGGGTTATTTGCTTTTCCCATAGTTGAGACTGCTCTTCTTGCTCTTGTGCATCTTCAGCAAAATCGGTAACAATTAAAGATACATCTGAAGTCATTTCATCTATTTGAATAAAGAATTCAAAATAATCTTCTTTAGTTTCATTGTCTTCCCATTTAAACCTGATAAATTGATTTGTTTTTAGTTTTAATAGTTTGGCTTCTTGTTCGCTACCATCCCAAAAGAATGTAAAAATTTCATCTTTTATTACTACATCATCAGCAAACCATTCAGCTAGTCCGCTTGGGGTGCTAAGGCGTTTGTACAATATATTCACTGAGGAATTTATTGGAAATTCTAATGTGTATTTTATTAAATCAGACATATAATTAATTGTGCTGTCGGCAAATATAACCTTATTTTAAGTAATAAATTATTTCTGAAAAAATATATTTTAAAAATGCAATAAATTTCATTCTATAATAAGTGAAAATAATATATTTGCACCCTTAAATTTTGGCGTGGTAGCTCAGTTGGTTAGAGCGCAGGATTCATAACCCTGAGGTCGGGAGTTCAAATCTCCCTCACGCTACTATATATAAAAGGCCCTTTTTAGGGCCTTTTTTTATGCCCAAAATCAAAAAAGTCAAACAATAGTACAACATTACTGATTTTTGCTCTTTTTTGTTTACTGCTAATTAGTTTTGTCTCTAATAATCAGTATTTTTTCCTTCACTAACATCATCATTCTTAATGTTAGATTTTTTGCTTGATGATTTAAAATTAAGTTTCCCAAATGTGTATTTAAAGCTAATTCCTATAGAGCGGAAAGTAATTATTCTTTCAGAAATTTGTGTAAAATTTTCTCCTGTAATATCTGTAATAAATATTTTTTTATCCTTAAAAGGTTCAATAATTCTTATTCCAAGAGAACCTCTTTTATTTTTAAATTCTTTTTTTACACCAAAACTCATCATACTAAAAGATGTAGAGCTTCCTTGAATTGTTTGGTTAGGTGATCTAAAGAAACCCCAACATTCAGCTTTCCAGTGATCTCCTATATTATAGCTGCCACCAAAGTTATAGCTATACAATAAAGAACTTGTTAAGGAAATTGGTTTATCATCAATCACTCCACTACCCTTATATTGATATAGGTTAAATCCTGTACGTAAATTAAATTTATCGAAACGTAGTGAGCCAAAATAATTAAATCCATAATTAGCGCTTGCACCAATATTTTCAAACTTCTTTACTTCATCTCCATCTATAATACGAGAATAGCTTTCAATTATATCATTTGTGTTTTTAATATATATGTTATAACTACCTTGATATTTTCTTCCAAATTGATTATAGCCCATCTCTAATTGTTTAGCGTTAGCAGGTGTAAGCTCTGGATTACCTTCAGTAGTACTGAAATTATTATTTCTTAAAATATTTGGATTTATATTTTGAATGCCAGGTCTTAATATACGATTACTGTAAGACAATTTTAATGATTTAGTTTTACTAAAATTCTTTGAAAGAGTTATATTTGGTAAAATATTGCCATATTGATTTCCTTTAAAATCACCATTAATTATGGTGTATTCGTACCTTAAACCAGTTTTCAAACCTATATCATTATTAAATGACCAATCACTAGAAATGTAAGAAGATAGTACCTGTTGATTATAATTAAATATATTTTGTGGAGAATAATAATTTGATAAATTTGAAATTGTTGTGCTAACTATTTCTCTATCTCTATTAATTAATTTAGCTCCTATCTCTAATTTATTATCTTCCATAAAAGGATGAGTATAATCAGTTTGCAAAGTGATTTCTATTTCTTTTTCATCATTATATGTGCTGTACTGATTTATTTTTTCTTTAATACTATTGATATTGTCATCTCCTAAATCACCGCCAATTTGTAAAGAGATATTAAACTCTCTCTCATCATCATTGGCAAAAGTTTTAGTATAATCTGTACTCCATTCTATATTTTTGCTTTGACCACTAGTTTCTAAGTAAGAATTATAAGTAATTGTGTCATTATTATTATTTGTGATAGTGTTGTTCTCGCTAAAAGAACCTCTACTTCCAAATCTAATATCTGACATAATACTATTATAAGCATTTATATCGTAATACATATTTACAGAACCTCCAATTCCAACCCAATTACCAAATGTTTTGCTCACTTGATTTAATGTATTTGTATCACCATAGTTGTCCCAATCTTTTCTTAATAAATTAGATTCCCCCTGCCTAGGCCAACTGTATCTTGCGCTAGCTCTTGCAGAAACACCAAATCTACCCTTACCTAAACTAATGTTGCCAGATTGTTTATTCATCCTATTTCCAAATGAACCACTAAAAGTACTTTTATATCCATCTATAACTTTTCTTTTGGTTATAATGTTAACAATTCCAGCATCTCCTTCACCATCATATTTAGCACCAGGACTAGTAATGATTTCTACACTTTTAATTTCATCAGCAGGTATCATCTGTAAAGCTGTAGCGATATCTGAACTAAAAAAAGTTGATGCTTTTCCATTTACTAAGAACTTAATGTTTTTCGAGCCTCTTAAGCTTACTTCTCCTTCTAAATCAACAGTAAGAAGTGGAGCTTTTCTTAATACATCTGTAGCATCATTTAATCCCTCATTCATATCATTTTCCGCATTATAAACTATCTTATCAATTTTGTTCTCAAAAATTGGTTTTTGTTCAGAAATTTTAACCTCTGAAAGAAGCTCAGCATTTGCAACTAGAAGTATGTCTGCTAATTTTACATCAGGTTTCTTTTTGGTTAGTTCAAACTCAACATGTTTAACTTCATAACCTAGATAACTTACACTAATTTTATATTTTCCTGAACGAATTTTATTTATAAAAAATCGTCCTTTGGAATCCGTAATAGTACCTTCAATTACTTTTTCCCATCTAGTATTTGTTAGGCTAATATTAGTGTACTCAAGTGCTTTTCCTGTTTTGCTGTCAACAATTTTACCACTGATATTTCCCTTAATATAATCTTTGGAGTTATCTTTTCCAAAACCTTTAAAATTACTACCTCCACCGCTTTTCTCTTGTGCAATTGTTAAAAATGGTAGGATTAATGCAATAAGTATTATGCGTTTCATAAATGTTTTTTTTATTTTTGTTTAGTGTTGGGTAAGGATAAAAATTTTAATCTGAACTATGAAGAGCTGTTGCATCCCCAACCAAATAATGCTTTTTCTTTAATGATTTCAGCAACTCCTTCAGGTACTTGATCTTCCCAGTTCCCTTGTTCACAGTTTTTTATTTTCTTTAGTACTTCTCTTGAAAAGATATTTAAAACCTCACTGTTAAATTCTAAATCTTCAATCCTTCCATTTCCGTGTAAGTAATGGTATAAATTTTTAACTCTAGGATGAATAGGGATATTGCTACTATTTAGCAGTTCAGCTTCATCATTTGGTTTGTAGGGGTAAAGATAAAATTTGATGTCTCTAGTAAAGATAATTCCAAATGCTTCCAAAATTCCACCATTTAGGTTTCTATAATATTGTTCTTCAAACATTTCAACTAAATTATCTACTCCAAGAATTAGACCCATTCTTGATTTTGTAAATTGTGAAAAATACTCTATTAGTTTGTAGTATTTTTTATAATTAGATATCATTACAGTATATCCTAAAGAACATAAGATATCTACTCTATCTAAAAAGTCTCTTTCATCTACTTCTCCTTCAGCTCTTAAATTACTTAATGTTATTTCAAAAAGTAACTGAATATTATCTTCCTTTACTCTTGTGTTTTTCTTGAACTTTTCTAATCCTCTTTCAAGCATATCAATATTAACCTTTGTAACAGGCCTGAAACTTCCCCTCATTGTTATGATATTCTTCTTGTATAAAATATCAGATGGTTGTTGATTCATTCCATCAGGAGTAAAAATAACGGCATCAGTCATGCGTTCCTTTACAAGAGTTAAACTTAATAATCGGTTATCAACCTCATCAAATGCTGGTCCGCTTACTTCAACCATATCAATTTTCACCTTGTCATTTGATAGGTTGTCATACAGTTGCTTAAGTATTTCCTTAGGGTTAGATTCATTGAAACAAGCATACATCATATTTGTTCCAATAATTCCAACTGTTTCTTGTTGTAGTTTTGCGTCAGGGTCTTTTAAAAGAACATGAATGATAAAATCATTTGGCTCACCATCTGGAGTTAATTGAAACCTTAAACCCATCCAACCATGCCCTTTAGTTGTTTTTGAATAATTGATTGTTGCTACAGTATCAGCAAATGCAAAATAGCGTGTATTTTTATAATTATCCTTATTTAATCGTTCCTCCAAAAGTGCATATTCTTTCTGAAGCATTTTTTCTAACCTAGATTTGCAAACATATCTTCCGTCAGGTTCTTTCTCATAAATTGCATCAGAAAAATCCATGTCATAGGCAGACATAGTTTTTGCAATTGTTCCTGAAGCTGAACCAACTCTGAAAAAATTTCGAGCAACTTCTTGTCCAGCTCCAATCTCTACAAAGGATCCATATATGGTGCTGTCCAAATTAATTTTAAGCGCCTTTTGTGCTGGGGAAAGAATGATATTATTATCCATTACTTGTTTGTTGAATTATTTAGCAAATTTATGTAGATAAATCTGTACAAAACACATATTATCTATAATTTTACGGCAAACTTAAAAAAAGATATGAAAATTACCCTTTTAGGAACAGGAACATCTCAGGGAGTGCCAGTTATTGCTTGTGCTTGTGAGGTATGCGTATCAACTAATCTTAAAGATAATAGGTTGCGTACATCTGTAATGATAGAGGTGGATAATATTAATATTGTTATTGATACTGGTCCTGATTTTAGACAACAAATGTTAAGAGAAAATGTACAAAAAGTTGATGCGGTAATTTATACTCATCATCATAAGGATCATGTGGCTGGAATGGATGATGTTAGGGCTTTTAATCATAAATGGAAAAAGGATATGCCGCTTTATTGTAACAAACTTACAAGTGAAGCACTTAAAAATGAATTTCCATATGTGTTTTCAGAATTTAAGTACCCTGGTGTCCCAGAGGTTAAAATGAATATTATTAAAAATAAACCTTTTACCATAGAAAAGACTAGCATAATGCCAATTGAAGTAGAGCATTATATGATGCATGTATTTGGTTTTAGAATAAAGAACTTTGTTTACTTAACGGATGTAAGTGCAATATCAGAAGAGGAGAAAGAAAAAATGAAAGGTGCTGATTTTATTATTTTAGATGCATTAAGAAAAAAACCACATATTTCTCATTTTAACTTGGAACAAGCCTTAGAATTGTTGGAAGAATTAAAACCTAAACAAGCTTTGTTGACTCATATTTCTCATTTTATGGGATTGCATGATGAAGTTAATAAAGAACTTCCAGATTATATCAATTTAGCTTATGATGGTCAGGTTATACTGCTGAATGAATAAGACAAAAGGGAGGTTTTTTGTTTAGCCAGAAATTAAAATGTACTTTTACCAAAAACAAATTTATAATTATGAAGAAGAAAATTTTATTTATCGTTTTAGCGATTAGCTCCTGTTTTTTATATGCAACCAAACATAATCATATTGATGAAAATGAAGTGCGTTATTACAAGGTAAATCCTTTAGATATTGCTGTTCAGCAGCAGTTAAGAGAGGGTAGTGTTTGGCAATCATTTTTAAGTGATCATCCAAATTGGTTTGTGATGTTTGATGAAAATAATAAAATGCCACATAGAGCTTTTGGTCAGCCTATTCATCTTAATGGAAATTCAGCTGCTGATATTTTAAATTTTCTATCAGCTACAAGTTTCAATTTGCCAAATGATTTAAGACCAAATCAGAATAGTAAAAATGATAAGTATATCAACTTTAATTTTAATCAGTTTTATAATAATTTGGAAGTAGTTAATAGTAGTGTGTACGCTAAATTAAGTTTGGATAATAAATTAATAGGTTTTGGACTTGATGTCTTTAATGATATTAATGTAAGTACTTTACCAACTATTTCTGAAGCTTCTGCAGTAACAGCTGCACAGCAACAAGTTAATAACCCAATAACAGAATTATATATTCAAACTGAGTTGAAGATTTTACCTGTTCCAAAGCAAGGTAAATACGAATACCATTTAGTATATATTGTTAAATTTAAGACTAAAATAGAGGAGGGGCCTGCTCATTATATTTGTTATGTTGATGCACATAATGGTGAATTATTAATGCGTAAAAATGAGGTGATGTATGAAGCACCTCCTGCCACATCTTCTGTTTCGGGTGATTTATATACAACTCATCCTTATAACCCATCATCAGTTGAAAAATTAAAATATTTAAAAGCAAATAATCCAGCAACAAATGCTAATTACTTTACTGATGTATTTGGTGATGTTACAATTCCATTAGCAACAGGAACACAAATAAGATATATGCTAGAAGGGTTGTATGCTGATGTTCAAACAAATGGTGATACTCCAGATATTTTTGCGAACCTTTCAGCTAGTAATACTATTTTGTTTGATAATTCAAATTCTACTATTCAAGAGCGTACGGCATATTGGTCAGTAAATGAAATACATGATCATTTTTCAAATATATTTCCTAATTACCCTGCTAATGGTTTTTTAAATCAACCAATGGAAACTAATGTAGATGAGTTTGGGACTTGTAATGCCTATTTTGCGGGTACATCAATTAATTTTTATCAAGAAGGATTGTCAAGTAATGGAACAGATTATTGTGAAGCAACAGGTAAGATTGCAGATGTAGTATATCATGAATATGGGCATGCAATTAATATGTATCGTTATGATGGTGGTAGTGGAATGCAAAATGGAGCATTAAATGAAGGGTTTGCTGATGTTTGGGCATTTACTTTGTCCCAAGATCCTATTTTAGGAATTGGGTTTTATCAGAACAATCCAAATGGATATGTTAGGCGTTTTGATATCAATAAAAAGGTTTATCCTCAGGATTTAGTAGGAGAGGTGCATGCTGATGGTGAAATTATTGCAGGAGCATTCTGGGATACTTATTTGAACCTAGGAAATATGCAACAAACTATTGATTTGTTTAAATATTTATATGATAACAGCCCTGATGGCCCTGATGGTGATGAAGGGGTTATTTTTACAGATGTGTTAATTGAGGTTTTATATGCTGATGATAATGACGCTAATTTAGCGAATGGAACGCCAAATGATATTGCAATTATTAATGCTTTTGCACTGCATGGGATTACTTTAATTTCTAATGCAATTATTAATCATACTCCTGTAACAGCTAGTAATGGAAATATAATTGTACCAATTAATGTAAATATTCAACTAACTTACCCTTGGGCTTTAGGTACTGCAAATTGTAATTACAGAGTGAATACAGATACAAACTGGGTAAATGCTCCAATGACACAATCTGGGAATAATTTTACAGCTCAAATTCCAGCTCAATCTAATGGGAATATTATTGCTTATTATATTGCTTTGGAAGATACTTATGGAATGCAAGCAGGAGTTACTCCTTTTTCTTCTGATAAATCCCCAATTCATTTTGCAAATGTTCCTTATTATGTTTTGGTAGGATATGATCTGAAGGAGGAAGAAGATTTTGATTTTAGTATGGGGTTTTGGCAGACAGGTGATGCGAATGATAATGCTACAACTGGCTTCTGGGCTATTGGTACACCAATTGGATCATTTGAAGGTAATACAATGGTTCAAACGGACCATCAACATACACAAGGTGGGACTGATTGTGCATATACAGGAAATGCTAGCTCATCATCAGCAAGTATTGGTGAAAATGATGTTGATGGTGGGCATACAACTTTAATTTCTCCTTCTTATGATTTGTCAAATTATACAAACCCTGCTTTTAGTTATTGGAGATGGTTTACAAACAATACAGGAGCTGAACCTAATGCGGATTGGTGGCAAGTGTCAATTACTGATGATGGAGTTAATTGGGTTCCTGTTGAAAACAATCTTACTTCAGACAAAAGTTGGAGAAGGTTTGCTTTTAGGGCAAAGGATTATGTGAGCTTAACCAGTAATCAAGTGCAATTAAAATTTATAGCTTCTGACAGTACAAATGGATCTTTAAGTGGTGGTAGCTTAGTTGAGGCTGCAGTTGATGATTTATATCTATGGGATGCTTCAAGTAGTACAGGAATAATAGATGATAACTTTAGTAATCCTGCAAAACTAATTAGGATTACTGACCTATTAGGGAGGGAGGTAGATCCTACTCAAATAATTGAAAAAACTACTTTGCTTTATATTTATGATGATGGTACTGTGGAGAAGAAAATTAGTGTGGAATAACTTAACACTCCTCAAACTTTCCATTATTAAAAATAGCTAGGGCTTTTCCTTTTAGTTTTTCTCCTACAAATGGGGTATTGTTCGATTTTGATTTTATATCTCCTTTTGTAAATTCCCATTCTAAGTCAGGATTAAATAAAGTGATATTTGCTGTATTTCCTTCAATAAGTGATGCTTGATTTATCCCTAGTACTTTTCTTGGGTTAATTGCTATTTTTTCAATTAACTGACTTAGTTCAAGATGAGGAAGTAGGTATCTTCCTAAAAGTCCAAATGCAGATTCTAATCCTATTATTCCATCTGCAGCATTATCAAATTCTATTTTTTTATGTTCTTCATCCTGTGGGCTATGGTCAGTTGTAATGATGTCAATAGTTCCATCTTTTAATGCTTTTATTAAAGCCTTGTTGTCCTTAGCTGTCCTTAGTGGAGGCATTACTTTGTATCGAGTATCAAAATTGTTGACAGCTTCATCTGTTAAAAAAAGGTTATGAAGCGCAACATCAGCAGTGATGTTTAAGCCTTTTGCTTTTGCTTTTTTTACTTTTTCAGCACTGTTCTTTGTGCTTAGGTAACTTAAATGAAAGCGGCTATTTGTGTATTCGCAAATGCTTATATCTCTATCTACCATCATTTCTTCTGCTAGAGCAGGAATTCCTTTTAATCCTAGTTTTGTACTTGTATTCCCTTCATGCATATAGCCGTCATTGGCTATGCTATTTTCATTTGGATAATTCATTATTAAGGAATTACAATCTTTCGAATAAAGCATTGCAATTTTTAACACTTCATTTCTTTTGATAGAGTGCTTGTCATCTGTAAAAGCAAGACATCCTGCTTTGTTCATGTCATGCATTTCTACTATATCATTTCCTTTCTGATTTTTTGTCAAATTTCCTGCAGGAAGTAGGTCGACAATATTTCCTTTACTTGTATTCATGATGAATTGTATCATCCCTTTGTTATCAAGGCTAGGAGTGGTGTTTGGCATTATCATTACTCCTGTAAATCCTCCTTTTTTTGCAGCATTACTACCACTTTCTAAGGTTTCTTTCTGCTCATCTCCTGGTTCTGAAAAGTTAACATGTAAATCGAACCAACCTGGGGATAGGTGTAAATTATTGGCACTGAATTCTATTTCTTTTCCTGCTGCCAAAGATTCTTTACAAGATTTAATTGATTTTTTAATTTTCTCAATCTTACCATTTTTGATAAATACATCCATTATCTTATTATGATACTTTGAGTTGCTGTCAATTATTTTTGCTGATTTGATGAGTAGGTTCATGATTTTATCAGTTTAATAAGTAGTATTTCAGTTGCAAAAAATAGCAATGACAAAATTAGCGCTATTTTCCAGAATTCTTTTCCTTTTTGAGTTTCAGTTATTGTAGCTATTAGTTCAGAAGAATCACTATTGAGTATTTGGATATTTTCTAAGCCAATACTATTTATCCACTCTTGCAATTCTTTAATGCTTAGGCAGTTGCTTTTACTCTCGTTTGTTGAGTAGTTATAAGCAATTGCATCTACTATTTTGTTTTCTACTTCAATTGAGTAGAATCCATTTTCACTAATTTGATTATGAGTGTAGAATATCTGTTTTCCTAAATGTGTTTTTTGAGTAGGAACAATATCAATTGTATTGTTTTTAAGGTGCACAAGTTCATCCTTATTTTGTATTGCTGAACTGCTAAAATAATCCTCAGGGCGTATGCTATTATAAATAGCTGAAATTCTTACTGATGAAGTTGCCATATTAAGTAGAGTTGGTACAAAAAGAGCATGCTTACTAAAGTTGTTGTATTGAGTGTTTAGTGGGCTATTGAATAGATAAATCAATCCTTTTTCTTTAGGGAATGATGCAAGGAAAATATCTTTATTTTCTTGGCTCAATATGCTAATACTATTGCTTTTATTTGGAATGATAATTGGATAGTATTCATGTATTACAGGAAAATTAATTTTATCTATTTTCCCTTCAAATACTTGCTGATATATTGGGTGATTCCTATTTATATTGTCAATTGTTGAGTGCTTAACTTTTAGTGCTGACAAAATTGAAGTTACTAGTTGTAGTAGTGATTTATTATATAAAGTTAAATCAATATCTTTTGGAGGAAAAATTGCAATACTTCCTCCATTAACAACAAACTTGTTTAGGGTATTTATGAGTCCTGAACTGAATTGTTCTATCTCATTAATAAAAATGAAATCTTGTTGATTTAGGGTATTATAATTTATATTATTTACTGAACTATTATTATAATTAAAAGTAGCTGTATCATTGCCAAATAAAGTAGTGATTGCTGTGTTGCTGTTAGCAAAATTAATGGAAAGTACATTTACTTTTCTACTGTGTTTTAGCGTAAAATAACAGTTGTTATCAAATGTAATAGGGTGATCATTTATCTTTATTACACCCTTATTAATTGTAGTTTTATCAGCCATAAAAGTAAAGCTAATTGTTTTGCTTTCCTTTGCATTTAAATTGATGTATTGTTGTGATTTTTGTTTCCCGTTTAACTCTAAAAATACAGCTTGTTCTTTTACTATTTTGTTTGATTGATTAGTTATAGTTGTATAGATAGTTGTTGCTTGTTCATTCTTAAATATAGGGCTATTTATCCAGCAACTATCAATGCTTAGGTTATTATTTAAATTAGGAATAAGGGGGACTAAAAACAAACTAGTATTGCTATCTAGTTTACTTAATCTTTCTACTTCTAATCCGCTATTTTGCATATCAGATATTATATACAAGTGGCAATTTTCAGTACTTAGGCTAGTTTGCTTATTTATTATTTGACTTAAAGTTTTACTATGTGCTGAAGTTTTAATGGCATCAATATAATTACTAATAACATTGGCATTAGCACTTTGATTATGTTGAGCTAAAAACTCATTGTTTATCAGCCAAAAATTACTTTCAGCAGGGTAGGCTTTACTTATATTTCTTGCTTTTTCTTTAGATATAGAAAGTAGTCTTCCCTTTTCATTCTCAGCATCCATGCTAAACGAGTTATCTATATAGATGAAAACATTTTTGGTTATCTTATTTTCATTATTGAGAGGAATGTAGGGCTTTGCAAATGCAAGTACTAAAAAGCTAATTGCTAGTATTCTACTAAGTAGAATAAGTAAATTTTTAAGGTTGGATCGTTTGCGTTTATCTTCTTTTATTTCCTTTAAAAAGCGGATGCTACTAAAGTAGATAGTTTTGTGTTTACGAAAATTAAAAAGGTGAATGAGTATCGGAATTGCTATCGCAAATAGGAAGTAAAGCAGTTGGGGGTTTTGATATCTCATCAAAGTGCAAAATTAAACTATTTACTAGAAATAGCATGTTTTTTGACTTAAATTATTTTTCCGTCTTTCATTTCTAGCGTTCTGCTTCCTAATTTTGCTAATGCTACATTATGAGTAATTACAACAAAGGTTTGCCCTAACTCTTTATTTAGTTTCAAAAATAAGTTATGTAATTCTCCTGCATTTTTTGAATCCAAATTTCCTGAAGGTTCATCTGCTAATATGATAGAGGGTGAGTTTATTAATGCTCTTGCAACAGCAACTCTTTGTTGCTCTCCACCTGAAAGTTCATCAGGTTTATGATTAGCTCTATCGCTTAATCCAAGTAAAGTTAGTAATTCCAAACCTTTTTTCTCAGCTTCTTTTTTGCTTGTTCCAGCAATAAAAGCAGGTAGGCATATGTTTTCTAAGGCTGTAAACTCTACTAGTAAATTGTGAAATTGAAATACAAAACCAATTTCTTTATTTCTAAAACTAGCTAATTCTTTTTGATTGAGATTGTTTACTACTTTTCCTTTTATTGTTAAAGTTCCACTTTG
This sequence comes from uncultured Flavobacteriales bacterium, assembly GCA_943788405.1. Lineage (GTDB taxonomy): Bacteria > Bacteroidota > Bacteroidia > Flavobacteriales > BACL11 > UWMA-0277. Next base: position 826,903 of record CALSQD010000002.1, on the reverse strand, counting down.
CACATCATCAAGTGTACCTAACAATTGAAGTAAGGTAGTTTTTCCCGCTCCAGAAGCACCAATAATACTTACAAATTCTCCTTTTTCAATTTCTAAGTCAACACCTTTTAAAACCTCAAGGTTACCGTATGCGTGTTTTATATTGTTTGCTTTTATCATTTTCTGAGGTAAAGATAATCTAAATAATAAATTATTTTTAAGGATAGGCTATTTTCTTGTGGAAGGGTTAAGGATTGTTCTACATTGTCCATCCAATGATTTCTGATTATACTGTCATCATTTGTAATCGCTTGATTCCAAACTAAGCTCATTTTACTGCCAGGAGCAAACAACCAAGTAAAGTTAAGGTTTCCTGTCCAAGTTGTGTAATTTATATTGTGTTCCCCTTCATAATCACTAGTATATAAGTAGCCATCATTTCCTAAGCTTTTAAATTCAGTATTCTCTACTTGGTCAAAATGATAACGAAATTTGAAGGCTAAATCCATTTTATTATTTAGCACAAAACTACCACTCAATACATTGGTTATCATATTTGTATTTCTTAATGCAAAAATTGATATATTATTTTCATTTCTGGTAGTAAATCCAGCATCATTTTTTACATGATTTACTGAAAGCACATAGCGAAAGGATAGCTTGTCATTTGCCCTAAACATTGGTTGAATTCTCCATCCAAATTTTTTGGAATTATAAAAGGATTTTAAGTGTCCTCCAAAGCTAATGTCAAGTGCAAATTTCTTGCGATAATCTGACGAAAAGAACATTCTCCCTCTTATTCCACTTGATATATTGAAAGGATTCTCTAAATCACCTGTTCTAGCTTCATAGAAGTCAACACTTTCGTAAGGATTAGCAGTCCCAAAAACCCCAATCGTTAAGTAGTTTTTTAGGGTAATAACGCTACGTAAACTATAGTTAAGTGCTACAAATTCTTGTTCTGTAAATAAGGTTTTATAATCAGCCGTTAAGGATGTACTAGAATTTACAAGGGTTTTAGTAGGTGTTAATTGATTATAGCTTAAGTTTAATTCATGGTTAATAAAGTTGTTTTGCATCAAAAAACCTAAATCATTTACATTGTATTTATCATCAATTATTTCAGATGACATATTGTACTTATATTCTCCTTTTGTTTTTGAAATTCCAAATCTACCAGAGTAACCTTGGGTTAATTCATTATCCGTAAAAACATTGCTATTGTTTAAATAAATATCATATCTATGTGAATTATCTTTACTGTTTATACTAGTTGTTATTCCGCTTACATTAGAGCTAATTCCGCTACCTTTTTTGTATTTGTTTGTATTGATAAAACTAAGGGATGAATTATTCTTTAAGGATTGATCAAACACCAAAATATTATAGTTAGTATAATCCTTAGTAATAGCATTTAAAGCTCCAATTCCTAATCCTTTTTTTGTTCTTCCTGAAATCTTTGAGGCATTGAGTAAATCATCACTTACTCTTCTAGTATAAAACATATTTTCTGCTTTGCCAAATAGTTCAGTTCCTTCAGTAAAAAACTGTCTTTTTTCAGTGTAATAAACTTCAAAAGGAGAGAGGCTGAGTACTTTGTCATCAGGGGCAACTTGCCCAAAATCAGGTACTAAAGTCATATCTAAAGTAAAGCTCTCATTTATTCCGTATTTTAAATCCATACCCATGTTATAAGGGTAGGTGTTTTCACCATCATAATTATTGTAATAACTAGTAATATAAGGCATTACTGATAGTCTAACTGGTGATTTGACATTGAAGGATAAAAACTCTAGTAAACCATTTTGCATAGCGTAATTATCATAACTTACATCAATAAAGTTCCATGTGTAATTTTCTCGATACCTTCTAATTCCTCTTGACATGTTAAGACTCCAATTTATATTGTGCACTTCTTCTTTTTCAGAAGGAAATCTAATGGCAGAGAACGGTATGGCAAATTCTGCTATCCAACCTTTATCTGTTATCTTTACAGCTGATTTCCAAACAGCATCCCAATCATAATCAATAGAGGTATTGGTGTATTTTGCATCTGCTTGAACTCCAGCTGCACTTACTAAAAAGTTATACCTTAATTGTCCATTATTATAAGGATCAATCCAGATACCAAATGAATCAAAATTTTTTCCTTCTTGATCTCGCTTGCTAAGTTCCTTTAAAATACTATCAGGAGCATTATCATACATCATTATGCCAAAATAAATAGCATTATTATCATAACAAATCTGTACTTCTGTTTTTTGCCCTATTCTTTCATTAGCTCCATTATTGGGATTCATTTGCTTAAAATTATCAGCCTTAGCTAGTTCTGACCAATGTATATCATCTAATACTCCATCAATTTTTGGAGGAATTCTGCACCCGCTAATTGTATAAGTTTTTTTATTTTCAAACTGCCCAAAAGTAAGTAAAGGTAAGAGGGTGAGTAAGCAAAAAAAATGTTTGATTTTCATTAAGGGTAAAATTTGGAGCACAAATATATAATTTAATGTCAATAGAAGTTTGTAATTCAAATCAATCCTATATTTTTGCGGCACTAAAAAAAATGAAATGAATTTACACGAATATCAAGGTAAGGAATTATTAAATAGCTTTGGCGTAAGAATCCAAAGAGGAATTGTTGCTACTACACCAGAAGAAGCTGTAGCTGCTGCTGAAAAGTTAACTGCTGATACTGGTACTAGTTGGTATGTAGTAAAAGCACAAGTTCATGCAGGAGGGAGAGGAAAAGGTGGTGGTGTAAAATTGGCTAAATCATTAGAGGAAGTAAAGTCAATTGCAAATGATATTCTTGGAATGCATTTGGTAACACCACAAACTTCAGCTGAAGGAAAATTGGTGCACCAAGTACTTATCTGTGAGGATGTTTATTATCCAGGAGAAAGCGAAACTTCAGAGTTTTATATGTCAGTTTTATTAAACAGAGCTACTGGAAGAAATATGATTATGTACTCTACTGAAGGAGGAATGGATATTGAAACAGTTGCTGAAGAGACTCCACATTTAATCTTTCATCAGGAGATTGATCCTAAGGTAGGTTTAACAGCATTCCAATGCCGTAAGGTTGCTTTTAACTTAGGGCTTTCAGGTGCTGCATTCAAGGACATGACTAAGTTTGTTCATGCATTGTATACTGCTTACGATAAAACAGATTCTTCTCTTTTTGAGATTAATCCTGTACTTAAAACTTCTGATGATAAAATAATGGCAGTTGATGCAAAAGTAAGTTTAGATGCTAATGCACTTTTCCGTCATAAGGATTTCTTAGCATTAAGAGATACAAGAGAAGAAGATGCTACAGAAGTAGAAGCTGGAGAGTTTGGACTTAACTTTGTAAAGTTAGACGGTAATGTTGGTTGTATGGTAAATGGTGCAGGGCTGGCTATGGCAACAATGGATATTATTAAAATGGCTGGTGGTAATCCTGCTAACTTCCTTGATGTTGGTGGTACGGCTGATGCAAAAAGAGTTGAACAAGCATTTAGAATCATTTTAAAAGATGAGAATGTAAAAGCATTATTAGTAAATATTTTTGGTGGGATTGTAAGATGTGATAGAGTTGCACAAGGTATTGTTGATGCTTATAAAAATATAGGAGACATTAATATTCCTTTAATTGTAAGGTTAGAAGGAACAAATGCTGCTGAAGCTAAAAAGTTAATTGATGAAAGTGGATTAAAAGTAGAATCAGTAATATTATTACAAGAAGCTGCTGATAAGGTTGCTGAAGTACTTGCTTAAATAAAAGTATTAAGATATTAGATAGAAGCCGAGTATTTGCTCGGCTTTTTTTATTTTAAATTAATATTACAAACAGCTATTTGACTATTGCAAGCAGCTATTTGAACATTGCAGCCACCTATATTAGTATTGCGAGCGCCTTTATTGAAGTGCTAGCTTGCTTTATTAGCATTGCAATGAGCTATCTGAACAATGCAGGCACCCTTATTAACATTGCAGATTTATATTCTGAGCCATTTATGGCCTTAAATAGCATGTTTGGCAGTGTAAATAGCACCCCATTGGGCGTAAATAACACTGCAAAGGGCCTAAATACTACCGCAATATGCTTTCTGAACACTGCAATGGGCTTTCCTAACATTGCAGGAAAATGTTCTGAGGATTGCAGGATTATTTTCTGAACATAGATTAGTGTTTGCTTGTATCTAGTAAATAATGTTTTGAAGTGATTTTCGCTTTGCTAGTTTAACTTGCAATAAAAATTCAAGACTGCATTTGTAAATAATTATACAAGAACTTAGAATTGGGAATGTAGATGCTTCAAATCTTCAGGATAATAATTGTTTATATCCCTCAGTTATAAAATGACAGCTCTCCTAAAACAGGGGAGTGGTTATAGAAAATAGAAAGAAAAGCTGAACCAATGTGTGCTACTGCTTAATTAGTTTCTTGCTTCTGCTGTATAGTAAATAACTTCCCATTAAACCAATAAGAACTAAACAAGAGGAAATAATTTCTGCTTGCGTTATACCTCCTAAAATATTGTATTCAGTGTTAATTCTTATCTTTTCAATGAAAAAACGCTCAACACCATTTAGTGCTAGGTAAATACAGAATAAAATTCCTGGCACTGTTATTTTTTTACGGATAGCCCATAAAAAGCTAAAGATTAATAAACTCATTACCACCTCATAAAAAGCAGTTGGCCATACAGGATTAGCTAATTCCATGCAAAAATTACCTACACAGCCTTCAATAGGAACTCCTGCATTAATTACATTGTGCGGAAAAGTAAAACTCCACATCCAATCGGGTAAAAAACTCATCCATTCCGGTTTAGGAGCTAAATTATCAATTCCCCAATCTCCATCTCCTGAAAGCTGACATCCAATACGCCCAACACCATAAGCAAGCATTAGGGCAGGAGCAGCTGCATCAATTAAATGAAGAGTGCTAATCTTATATTTTTTGGCATACCAAATTACTGATACAGCACCAGCAATTAATCCTCCATAAAAAGTAAGTCCGCTAAATGATACAAGTTGACCAATAGGATCAGCTAAAAATTCACCCATATTCTCTAAATTATGAAAGATTTTAGCTCCAATAATTCCTGATACAGCAGCTATCATTGTCATGTTTCCAACTAGCTCAAAAGGATGTACTGTTTTTTCAATTTCTTTGGGTGTAGCTAATTTTGTTTTTTGGTTATCACTCCATTTTAAGTAAACTGATATAGCCGCTATAAGAATACCTCCTAAAAAGTTTCCTCTTGATGATAGAATAAAATCTTGTGGGTTTGCAACTAAATCAGAATAATGAAAGATAGCTTCAATAAATTTAAAACCAATAAAGAATCCTGTTATAATACTACTTGCTATCTCATTAAAAATTAAGGGTTTTCCTATTATTTCCTTTATAGTTGTTGAACTAAGGTGTCCTTCAATTTCTTTTCTTTTTAGTTCTTTGGTTATAGTGTAAGAAGCTGCTAAAAAAGCTATTGCAACCCAAAATCCAAAAGTTTGAACAGGTAGTGGAATATTTATTCCAAATAAATCAAAAAGTAAGTGGCTTATTGTTGGGTACATAAATTAAATTATTTCAGCTTTCATTATTCCATCACTATCAATTTCAAGTAATTTTACTAGTTGTTTTGTTCTGCATTTTTCAGCATTAAAAGGAACTTTTATTTTGATGTAATTATCTGTAAACCCTAATAAATAACCATCCTTATCTTCTTGTTCAAAAAGGGCTGTATGCTCTGTGTTAATATATTTTTCATAGAATGCTCTTTGCAATTTATTAGATAGAATTCTTAATTGTTTGCTTCTGTCAGCTCTATCTGGTTTTGAAACAACCCCTTCCATTTCAATAGCAGGTGTATTTTCTCTTTCTGAGTAAGTAAATACATGTAAATAGGAAAGAGGTAAATCCTTAATAAAGTTTAGAGTTTTGTCAAATTCTTCTTGTGTTTCTCCAGGGAAACCTACAATAACATCAGCACCAATACAAACATCATTTACCTCATTTACAATTTTTTCTATTTTGTTTCGGTATAATTTTGTTTGGTAACGCCTTTTCATTTTCCCTAAAACTACATCCGAACCTGATTGCATAGGAATATGAAAATGAGGCATGAATTTATTAGATTTTTTGACTAATTCTATTACATCATTACTTATTAGATTTGGTTCAATTGATGATATTCTATAGCGTTCAATTTTTTCTACTTTATCTAATTCCTTTACAAGTTCAGCAAAGTTTCTATTATCATTCTTATCTTTAAACTCACCAATATTTACTCCAGTAATTACTATTTCTTTTATTCCTTTATCTGCAATGTTATTTGCATTTTTGATGATGTTTTCTATACTGTCACATCTGCTTTTTCCTCTTGCCAATGGAATGGTGCAGTAGGTACAAGGGTAGTCGCATCCATCTTGTATTTTCATGAATGAGCGAGTACGATCTGCTAATGAGTATGATGAAAAATAATCTAAGTCATTAATTTCACAGCCATGTACCTGTGTAGTTTCAACAGTATTTAAATCAGTAAGTAATTGAGGTAGATTAAATTTTTCATTGGCACCAAGTACCAAATCAACACCTTCAATATCACTTATTTCTTTGGGTTTTAATTGAGCGAAACATCCAGTAACAACAATAAATGCTTCAGGAGAATTTTTTTTAGCTTTCCTAATAATTCTCCTACATTCTCTGTTTGCATTTTCAGTAACAGAGCAGGTATTGATTACATATAAATCAGCTTTATTTTCAAATTCAGTTTTACTAAAACCAATTTCAGCTAACTGTCTACCAATAGTAGAGGTTTCTGAAAAATTGAGTTTACAGCCCAATGTATAAAAGGCAACTTTTTTATTAACAAACATGGTGCAAAAGTAGAAAATCAAAAAGGTTTACGCCTTTTGTAACTTAATATTTTTGCGGCCGTTTTATCAAGTAGGTTCTTCCTAATAATTAATACTCAAAACCATGACATTACTTATACTTAGTTTCTTATCTAAAAAAAGATTAGCCTTACTAAAAAGTAAGCTAATACACCTTTTCTTAATACTTGTAGCTATGCTAATTTCTACTAGTGCAAGCTCACAAGTAAGTGCTGACTTTACAACAATCTCAGCTAATACCGGATGTGGCTCGTTAGTAGTTGAGTTTCAAGATTTATCAACAGGTAGCCCAGATGCATGGTTCTGGGATTTTGGAAATGGTAACTCATCCACATTAAAAAACCCTACTGCTATATATGCGAATTCAGCAGTATATGATGTAACTTTACTTGTTTCAAACAGTGGTTCCAATGATACGAAAATTTTAACAGGGTTAATTAAAGTGTATGAAAACCCTGTAGCAGAATTAGCAACTATTACGCCTACAAATGGCTGTATGCCTCTTATTGTTGGTTTTGAGGACTTATCCTTTGCTAATAGTTCTATTACTAATTGGCAATGGGATTTTGGAGATGGAGGAGCAAGTAATTTGCAAAATCCTAATTATGAATATAATACTGATGGTGAATTTTCAGTTTCGCTTATTATTACTGATGCAAATGGTTGTCAAAGTTTATCAACAGAAGTAAACCTTATTGATGTGTATAAATTGCCAACAGCTGGTTTTATTGCAGACATTCCTTTTTCGTGTAATCCAAATGAATTAGTAAGTTTTTCTAATAATACTCTAGGTTCTGCAACTTATACTTGGGATTTTGGAGATGGTGCTATTTCAACTTTAACTAATCCTACACATACTTATTCTTCAGGGATTTATGATGTTACTCTTTGTGCTAAAATTGGAACTTGTATTGATACTTTAGTACTTAATAATTACATTGAGGTAGGGGCAGAGCTTAATTCTGATATGACAGTTGATGTAAATAGTGGTTGTGAAAATTTACTAGTTAATTTTACAGATATTACTCCTAATTTTCCTGATAGCTGGTTGTGGGATTTTGGTGATGGTACAACTTCTGCTTTACAGAACCCTTCACATAACTATTTAAACTCAGGAACTTATGATGTTACATTAACTACAAGTAAAGGTGGGCAATGTATAGGTAGTCGTACTTTTTTTGATCTTATTGAGATATATGAAAAACCTATTGTTCAGATTGTAGCAGATACAACTTATGGGTGTACTATTCCTTTTAATGTAGAATTTACTGATATAACAATTAATGCAGTAAGTTGGGATTGGGATTTTGGAAATGGTATGAATTCAAATCTTTCTTCACCATCTGCTTTATATACAAACTATGGAAATTATGATGTAAGCCTTACAGTAACAAATACCAAAGGTTGTACTCAAACTAAAGATTATGGTAGTTTTATTGATGTTGAAAAAATTACTATTGATATCAGTGCTTCAGCTATCAGTGGTTGTATGCCTTTTGATGTTGATCTTATTGATAGTACAAATTCAATTAGACCTTTGGTAGATTGGAGCTGGAGCTTTGGAGATGGTAACTTTGCAAATATTCAAAACCCCACACACCAATACACTGCAGTAGGATTGTTTGATGTAAGTTTGTTTGTTATGAATGATTATGGCTGTATTGCTAATGTAAATTTTCCTGATTATATTAAAGTGGATAAAGCTCCTGTAACTGATTTTGAAGCAACACCCATTATTAGCTGTGCAGGACAGAATATTGATTTTTTTGATATTTCTACTTCAACTGCTTCAATTACAAATTGGTTTTGGGATTTTGGAGATGGTAGTACTTCTAATTTACAAAACCCAATGTACCAATACCAGCTAACAGGTACTTATGATGTAACCCTTATTGCTGGGGTTAATAATTGTACAGATACTTTTAGTATTTTAAATTACATAGAGGTTATTGAGCCAACTGCCATTTTTATTGAAGATTACAATTGTGATAATCCTTTAACGGTACAATTTGAAAATCTTTCTATTGGTGCAGATAATGTATTTTGGGATTTTGGAGATGGAAATACTTCTAGCCAATTAAATCCAATTCATACTTACTCAGTTAAAGGGAATTATGATGTTACTTTATCCGTAACTAATAATGTTACGGGTTGTACTCATGAGTTTATTAAACCAGTTACACTAACTATTCCTGAAGCAAGTTTTGACTACTTAATTAATGCTAATAATGGATATGAAGATTCAGTAGGATGTTCTCCTAAAAAAGTGTATTTAAATAATACTTCTGAGGATTGGGATTACTACAAAGTGTTATGGTCTGATGGTTATGTAGGTTACGGAAGAATCGATCATTTATTTACTACAGCAGGTATTTTTGATGTTACAATGATAGTAACAGATATGCACGGGTGTAAAGATACTATGACTCGTACTAATATGTATAGAATTTCTGATGTTGAAGCTGATTTTGGAATTACAAATGTACTTGGTTGCGATTCAATGTTGGTTGAGTTTGAGGATCTTTCTGCACCATCTTCATTGGTTAAATGGGAATTTGGTGACGGAGGAGTTTCAACAATGAATAATCCACAACATATTTACTATGCTGAAGGTTTTTATGATGTTACGCTTTATGCCGAATCAGTTGATGGTTGTAGGGATACTTTAGAGCGTTTAGAGTATATTCAATTCCAATATCCTACGGCTGATTTCAATACAAATACTCAAGGAGTATGTCCTGATGATTTAGTACAGTTTAATAATTCATCAGAAGGAATAGGAATAGCTAGTCAGTGGGATTTTGGAGATGGATCACAAAGCAATCAAATTAATCCATTACACTCGTTTACAGTAAATGGTGTTTATGACATTTCTTTGTTAATTACTGATTCTTTTGGATGTTCTAATAATATGATTTTACCTCAGCATATTGAAGTTTTAAAACCAACTGCTGATTTTATAACTGCAGGGGTAAGTTCAAATTGTCCTCCTTTAATTTCTAATTTTACTAACCTTTCAACTATGGATGTTGTAGACTGGGAATGGGTGTTTAGTGATGGTGGAAATTCCTTAGTTGCTGATCCTTCCCATTTATTTTCTACTTCAGGAATTTTTGATGTTTCATTAATTGTAACAAACCAATATGGTTGTAAAGATACTTTAGTGCAAAATGGGTTAATTGATGTTTCTGGTCCTACAGGTAGCTTTATTCTATCTAACACTTTAATTTGCAAAGGAGATAGTGTTTTGTTTAATCCTATAGTAAATAATACTGACTTCTACTTATGGGATTTTGGGAATGGAATTTTATCTACTGATAGTTTCGCATCTCAAGTTTATACTAGTGATGGCTTATATTTACCTGTCTTAATTATTGAAGACTCTTCAGGATGTCAACTCACCATTAATAATTCTGATACAATTAGAGTTCGTTCTGTTGATGTTGATGCTGGAATTGATGTTGAAATATGTGAAGGAGAACAAGTGCAGCTTAATGCAATAGGAAATGCTACACAATTTACTTGGAGCCCTACAACTGCACTAAGCAACCCTAATCTTAGCAACACTATTGCTAGCCCTATAATTGATGTTATGTATTATATTCATCATTTTGATGGTATGTGTGCAGCAACTGATTCCTTATTTGTAAGGGTTTTTAATGATCTTCCATCATCATCTTTTACTACTGCAAATCATTGTGATGGTGATACAGTTCAGTTTAGCGCAAGTTCAGGGTTAGTTACACCAAACATTGCTTGGGAGTGGAGTTTTGGTGCAATTACTCAAAATCCACTTCAGCAACTAGTTTTAGGAATAAATACAATAGAATTGGTTACTATAAATTTAGATAATAGTTGTAGTGATACACTTGTTCAGCAAGTTGAAATTCACTCACTACCAAGTGCAAATTTTTCTGCAACAGAAGTATGTCTCGGTAGTCAAACTAATTTTTCAAATATTTCATCTTCCAATGTTGTAAGTTGGGAATATAATATGGGAGATGGTATTGGGATTTCTTATTTAGAAAACGCTAGTTACACTTACTTAAATGAAGGTGAATTTTACCCAACTTTGATAGTAACTTCTGATAAAGGTTGTACTGATGAGCAGACTGAGAGAATAATTGTAAATGAGTTGCCTATTGCTAATTTTTCAGTTGTAAATAGCTGTGTAGGAGAGGAAAATATATTTGCTGATGCATCAACAATTACAAATGGAATAATTAGTAGTTGGGAATATATTTTTGGAGATGGGACTACAAATGGAGGGCTCTCAACTGAACAACATGAGTATGCCTCATCAGGAACTTATAATGTAGCTCTGAATATTATTTCGGATAAAGGGTGTGAAGCTAGTGTTGTAAAAGAAACAAATGTTTATGATAACCCAGAAGTTGATTTTTTAGCAGAACAATACTGTTTTGGAACACCTACTTCTTTTACTAATTTTTCAACTATAAATAATGGTAATATTGTTGATTGGGAATGGAGTTTTGGTGATGGACTAGGAATTACAGGTCTTGAGCACCCTACTTATATGTTTAATAATAGTGGAATCTATTCAGTTAATCTTAATGCAACTTCTAATTTTGGTTGTACTTCAAACCTTAGTAAAATGATTACTATTCATGCTTTGCCAATAGCTAATTTCACATCTGATAAAACTGCCTGTTTAGGAAATGATATTTCTTTTAGTGATTTATCAACAAGTGCGAGTACATCTATTGAAAATTGGGAATGGAATTTTGGGAATGGAACTATTTTGAATGATCAAAATCCTACTTATGAATACGGGTATGCTCAAACTTTTAATGTGACTTTATCAGTAGTTTCTGCTGGCGGATGTAAGCATGACACTACAATTGTTAATGCAGTTGAGATATTTGACAATCCTATTGCTAATTTTAGTGCAAGTTCCTTAACTGCTACTGAGCTTTCTTCAGAAATAGAATTTTATAATGGATCAAGTGGGGCTGTTTTCTATACTTGGGATTTTGATAATGGAATTATTTCTGTTGAAGAAAATCCAACTTTTGATTTTGAGGAAGTTGGGAGTTTTGAGGTAATTCTTCAAGTTGTTTCAGAAAATGGCTGTGAAGATGAAATGATAAAAAATATAAATATATTCCCTGAATATACATTGTATGCTCCAAATGCATTTACCCCTAATGGGGATGGAAATAATGATGTGTTTTTAGCAGTAGGAGGTGGTGTTACAAGTTTTGAAATGCAAGTATTTGATAGATGGGGAGGCTTAGTTTTTGAATCCTCTGATATTGAGTATGGTTGGGATGGTTTAGATGTTAGTTCAAATGAAGTAGAAACAGGTACTTACATGTATCATATTGCATTGTACGATTACAATGGAAAACTTTGGATTTATAATGGGGAATTAAACCTGATGAGATAATTTTAAATCCTTAAATTAGCCGACTTAAAACTGAATTATGAAGTGGAAAGTTGGCTTTTTTATTGTTATTTTATTTTCTGCTTGTATTCAGCAGTATAGTAATGATAATTTAGCTATTTTTAAATATAATGAGTCGGCAACAATAGCCACTCTTGATCCTGCTTTTGCTAAGGACCAAGCTATAATATGGGCAACTAATCAATTATTTAACGGTTTAGTTCAACTGGATAATAAACTAAATGTTCTGCCTTCAATTGCAAAAAAATGGCAGGTTACTAATGATGCTTTAAGCTATACATTTACGCTAAGAGATGATGTAGTTTTTCATGATGATGAGTTATTTGAAAACGGAAAAGGAAGAAAAGTAATTGCCCAAGATTTTGAGTATTCATTCAATCGATTACTAGATAAAAACCTAGCAGCACCTGGAGTTTGGGTATTGGCAAATGTTAGTACCTTTAAAGCTATAAATGATTCTACTTTTAATGTAGTATTAAAAACTCCTTTTCCGGCATTTTTGTCTCTGTTGAGTATGCAATACTGTTCAGTTGTTCCAAAGGAAATTGTTGAAGCAGTAGATTTTAATAGAAATCCTATTGGTACAGGACCTTTCAAATTTCAATTATGGGAAGATGGGGTAAAGTTGGTGCTTAGAAAAAACCCAAACTATTTTGAAAAAGAAGAGGGTGAGAAAATTCCTTTTTTGGATGCAGTAGCTATTACTTTTATTAAAGATAAGCAATCAGCATTTTTACAATTTATACAAGGGAAACTGGATTTTATTTCAGGAATTGATGCAAGTTATAAGGATGAAATACTGACTAGTACTGGCGAATTGCAAGAAAAGTATCAAACAACAGTAACTTTACAATCTCAACCTTATTTAAATACAGAATACCTTGGGTTTTTAATGGATAGTCCATTGCCATTGGAAATCAGACAAGCAATTAATTATGGTTTTGATAGAGTTAAGATGCTTAAATACCTCAGGAATAATATTGGTACTCCAGCAATAAATGGTTTTGTGCCAATGGGCTTACCTTCCTTTAACTCAGAATTGAAAGGTTATAATTATAACCCTGAGAAAGCTAAAGCATTAATTGCAAGTAGTAATTTTGATACTCAGCAAGAAATTATACTTTCTACAACATCATCTTATTTGGATTTGTGTGAATATATTCAAAATCAATTGCAAGATATTGGGCTAAATGTAAGGGTAGAGGTAAGTCCTCCATCAACCCACAGGCAAATGGTTGCTACTTCAAAACTTAATTTTTTCAGAGGTAGTTGGATTGCCGATTATCCTGATGCAGAGAACTACTTGTCACTTTTTTACAGTAATAACTTTTGTCCTAACGGACCAAATTATACTCATTATAAGAATGAAGAATTTGATGAGTTGTATGAAAAGGCGCTTTCAGAAACTAATACTGAACTTAGATATATTTATTATCAACAGATGGACAAACTAATTGTTGAGAGTGCAGTTGTTGTACCTTTGTATTATGATAGAGTTTTACGATTTATAAATAAAAACATTACTGGATTTGAAAGTAATGCTATGAATTTATTGGACTTAAAAAGAGTTAGAAAATAATTTATTTTTAAGTTTGCAACTTAAATTTATATGGGGTATGCTGAAAACCAATTTAGAGTAAGCAAAAAAACTGTTAGAATGAAAAAGATTTTATTATTATTAGCATTAGCTTTTACATTTGCATCATGTCAGAAATGTGTAGATTGTGGAGAATGTCCTGAAGAAGTAACTTTAGAGCAAACTGAGTTCTGTCAAGATGAATTTGATGACAAAGATGAGTACGATAAAGCTATTGCTTTGATTGAAGCATTTGGTTGTGATTGTAAATAATAAAATTTAAAAAAGTTAACTATTAAAACCCACCATTTTGGTGGGTTTTTCTTTTTATATCAATTCCTTTATCTTGAGTTTCATTCTTTCAAATATGTGCAGTAGGAACGATAATACTACCTCCATTTGCTAGAATATGAGTTGCAAAAATCAAAATATACTCTCCATTCTTTATAATTATACCTTCAGTAACAGCATTTATATATCTAAAAGTTGCTATATGAGCTTCAATAATTGTTTTACATCCTTCAAAAGTTAAAGTACAAGCTCTAATTGTTGGAATTTAGCTACCAAAAACCACATTGAATCATTAAAAATACTAGGGATAGGCAATGCTGCTAATTACACAATTAATTCTTGTTGATTAAACAAATATTTAAACTGAATTTCTGTTTTCTTTTTAGAAACAAAAAACCAAAACTAAATACTATCTTTGCAAGCATCATAAATTAGATTTTATCAAATGAACATATCATACAACTGGCTTAAAAACTATTTAAATCTTGAGCTTCCTACTGAGGAAGTATCAACTTTATTAACTGATACAGGATTAGAAGTAGAAGGAATAAAAGAAGTAGAAAGCGTAAAAGGAGGTTTAAAAGGAGTGGTAATAGGTGAGGTGTTAACCAAAGTACAGCATCCTAATGCGGATAGATTGAGCATAACTACTGTTAATGTTGGTGGTGATGAGCCTTTACAGATTGTTTGTGGCGCACCAAATGTAGCTGTAGGGCAAAAAGTGCCAGTAGCTACTGTAGGTACTCTACTTTATGATGGTGATGAATCTTTCAAAATAAAGAAAGGAAAGATAAGAGGAGAAGCATCTTTGGGTATGATTTGTGCTGAAGATGAATTAGGACTTGGAAAAGGACATGATGGAATTATGGTTTTGGAAGAAAATGCTATTGTTGGTACTCCAGCAGCTGAGTATTTTAAGTTAGAATCTGATATAGTATTTGAGATTGGCTTAACACCAAATCGTTCGGATGCTATGGGACACATTGGTGTGGCTCGTGATTTAATGACTGTTTTAAATCATAAAGGAAATAAGTTGCAAATGTGTAAGCCTTCAACTAAGGATTTTAAGGTTGATAATACGAATGGAACTATTGCTGTTGAAGTGGCAGATGCTGATTTATGCCCTAGATATTCTGGAGTAAGCATTAGCGGAATTAAGGTTGATAATTCTCCTGAGTGGTTACAAAACAAGCTAAAAGCAATTGGGATAACGCCAACTAATAATGTGGTGGATATTACCAATTATGTATTGCATGAAATAGGACAACCTTTACATCCTTTTGATGCTGATAAAATTGAAGGAAATAAGGTAGTGGTAGCTACCGTAAATGATAAAACAAAGTTCACTACTTTGGACGAGCAAGAAAGAGAACTTTCTGCTGCTGATTTAATGATTTCAGATGCTAAAAAACCAATGTGTATTGCAGGTGTTTTTGGAGGTTTGGAATCAGGAGTATCTGAAAAAACAACTAGCATATTTTTAGAATCGGCTTATTTTAACCCAGTAAGTGTGCGTAAAACAGCAAAACGACACAATTTAAGCACTGATGCTTCTTTTCGTTTTGAAAGAGGGTGTGACCCAAATAGTACAGTTTATGCTTTGAAAAGAGCAGCTTTATTAATTCAAGAAATTTGTGGAGGAACAATTTCTTCAGAAGTAATTGATATTTATCCAAATAAAATTGAGCACTTTTCGGTAGAATTGACTTATGCTAAGATGGATAATTTAATAGGAGAAAAAATAGATAGGGAAGTGGTGAAAGCTATCCTTATAGATTTAGAGATTGAGATTGTAAATACTACTGATAATGGGCTTAGTTTATTGGTACCTCCTTTCCGTGCTGATGTACAAAGAGAGGTGGATGTAATTGAAGAAATTTTAAGGATTTATGGATTCAATACTGTTGCTATTCCTTCAAAATTAAATACTACAATTTCACATACTGATGGAGTAAACCCTGAGGATATTAGAAATGTAATTTCTGATTTATTATCAAGTAATGGTTTTAATGAAGCCATGAATAACTCCTTAACTAAAGGAAAATATACAGCTTTAATTCCTGAGTTGGATGTGGAGCAAAATATAGAGTTATTAAATCCTTTGTCGCAAGACTTAAATGTAATGCGCCAATCGCTTTTGTTTAGTGGATTAGAAAATATAGCTTACAATCAGAATAGAAGAAATGCTGATATTAAGTTTTATGAATTTGGAAAAACATATCATAAAACAGAAGGTGGGAATATAGAAAACCAGCATTTTCAAATTTTAGTGAGCGGTAGAGTTGATGCTGAAAATTGGAACACATCAGCTGATAAGGCCGATTTTTATTTCATAAAAGAAAAAGTAGAACATATCCTAAGTAGGTTAGGAGTGAAAAAAATAAAATCAGAAGCAATAAATACCCATGGTTTTGCTGAAGGTTTAATGTATAAGTTTAAAAAGAAAAGATTGGTTTGTTTTGGAAGATTGGATACTAAATTATGCAAAGCATTTGGTGTAAAATCAGAAGTATATGCAGCTGATTTTAATTGGGATTTAATTTTAGAACTAGCAGGATATACAAAAATAAAATACCAAGAAGTTTCTAAGTTTCCATCTGTAAGAAGAGACTTATCCTTGTTAGTTGATAAATCAGTTTCCTTTGATGAGTTAAGTAAAATTGCCAAGCAAGCAGACAATAAGATATTAAAAACAGTAAACTTATTTGATGTGTATGAAGGCGATAAATTACCTGAAGGAAAAAAATCCTATGCACTATCTTTTATTATGGCAGATGACACTAAAACCTTAACCGATAAATATGTGGATAAGGTAATGGATAAACTAATGAATTCCTTTGCTGATAAATCAGGAGCAGAGGTAAGGTAATTACTTTTGTATGGAAAATTCTTTAAACAAATAAAAGATATTTAAAGATTTTTTACTGTTGTTCAGCAAAATCTTTGAACAAAGAAAGGTATTTAAAGATTTACTGTTGTTCAGAAAAATCTTTGAATTGATTGGACCATTTTTGCCCTTGTTTTTTGAACATATTTGGGAAAAGACGCATCATCACTTTTACTGGCCAAAAGTTTACCTGAAAATAATCTATCTCTGTAGTCCAAAGGGTAGTGTTTTCATCAATAGCCGTAAACTTAGAATGCATGGTATTGTGCATATGTTTATGCTCAATCAATACCTTATGTTCATGAGGTAGGTTAGTCAACTGAATAGTTTCAGTTAGCTCCATAATATCTTTGTTAAAATCCAATTTTATAAGAGAGATTGCTCCAACTTCTCCTTCTGTTCCGCTTAGTACCTCTTTGCTGATAAAGCCATCCTGCCAATGTTTGTAGTTGTTTTTGTCTTGCCAAAGGGCAACTGTTTTTGCTAAAGGTTGATTGATGCTAATACTTGCAGTAAATTTCATTGGTTTGTGTTTTGAACTACCCAAATAAGATAAAAATAGGAGGGTTGTAATTAGGATTGAGAGTAGAAGTTTTTTTATCATTTAATAATTAGTTTTTTTTCTACAGTACCATCACTGTAAATATAAAAGAGTAAGCCTTTTTTACTGGGACTACTTTCCTTGCCTAAAATATCAACTATTTTTAGCAATTGCTTGTTATTGCTATTCAGCTCTTTTACACTAACAGGCTCAGTAGTTTCAACCAAAACAAAGTTGTCGATATAAACCACTAAGTTAGTAGTATCTCCTATACCTGTTTCGATAGTTAAATTTTCCTCTGCATTTTGAGTATTAAAAATAATACTATACTCTGTCCAATTAACATCACCTAAAGGAGTAGTGATAATGTGGGTGCCAAAATTATTATCGTTATTAGATATGCCTACTTTGATAAAATTATTAGGTATATTGTAACAAGGAGTTGTGTCTGTTGGATAATCATCAGGATCTTTAATATAAAAAGATAACTTATAATTTTTTCCACTACTTAAAGGTGAGTCTAGTTGCAGTGAAATCTTTGATTGCATCCATACTGTCCCAATTTTTTCTGAGTATACCGTAGCAAACCAATGACCATCTTGCGCCCCTCCCCCCAAAAAATAATTTGGAAAAAAAGAACAAGTAACACAAGAGTCTTTTACTAATTGTATTCGAGATCCAAATGCAAAACTAGAATCTACAGTATAATTCCATTCATAATCAAACAAGCTATTATAACAATCTGGAGCATTATTTAACTCAAAACTACCATTCAATATTATGTTCTGTGCTTTAATATTAAAAGTAAAACAAATAAAAAGCAATATATATACTAGTTTTCTCACTTTCCAAAACTAAGCAAAATTATTTTAACATTTATCGGCACACTTTGCGCCATCAATAGCTGCACTTATAATTCCTCCTGCATAACCAGCACCTTCACCACAAGGGTATAAGCCTTTTATTTGTGGGTGTTCCATAGTTTCTCTATATCTAGGAATACGAACAGGAGAGGAGGTTCTACTTTCAGGAGCATGTACTACTGCTTCATTGGTAAAATAACCTTTCATTTGTTCACCCATTTGGCGTAATCCTTCTTGTATGTTTTCTCCAACAAAATCAGGTAAAATTCTATTAATTACTGCTGAAGTTGTACCAGGAATATAAGAGGTTTTAGGTATATCAGTCGATAAAATATTATTTGTATAATCCACCAATCTTTGTGCAGGAACTTTTTGGGTTTCTCCTCCTAGTTTCCAAGCTGCTTGTTCTATTTCTTTTTGAAATTGTACACCCGCTAAAGGTCCGTATTTTTCATATTTAGCAAAATCCTCTACCTTTAATTCCATTACTATTCCTGAGTTGGAAGTTGGGTAATCCCTTTTGGATGGCGACCAACCATTGGTTACTACTTCTCCTGGGCTTGTTGCGCAAGGGGCTATAATTCCACCAGGACACATACAGAAAGAATAAATTCCTCTACCTTTTACTTGCTTAACAATTGAGTAGGGTGCAGGAGGTAGAAATTCGCCTCTTGCTTCACATTTGTATTGTATTTTGTCAATCAATTCTTGTGTGTGCTCTACTCTTACACCAAGTGCAAATGCTTTAGCCTCAATAGCGATTTCCTTTTTATGTAATAATTCAAATATATCTCTAGCAGAATGTCCTGTTGCTAAAATGATTTTACTCGCTTCAATTTGTGTTCCGTTCTGTAATTCTACTCCTTTTACTGCATTATTTTTTATAAGGATATCAGTAACTCTGCTATCAAAAATTACTTCTCCACCATATTGGATAATCGTTTCACGAATGGCTTGTATAATTTTGGGCAATTTATTTGTACCAATATGAGGATGAGCATTTACTCTTATTTCTGGGGTTGCACCATGTTGTACCAATGCATCCAATATCTTATTTACATCTCCTCTTTTCTTACTCCTAGTATATAACTTTCCATCTGAAAAAGTACCTGCACCTCCTTCACCAAAACAATAATTGGAATCCTCATTTACAATGTGGTTTTTAGTAAGGTTTGCTAAATCCCTTCTTCTAGCTCTCACATCCTTACCTCTTTCAAGTATTATTGGTTTTAAGCCTTTTTCAATCAGCTTTAAAGCAGCAAAAAGTCCTGCAGGTCCTGCTCCAATTATAATTACTTCATCTTTACCTGTTACATCCTTGTATTCAGGAATATCCTCCTCTTTTTTTATAAAAGGTTCCTTAATATAAACCTCAAGCTTTAGGTTAATTTTAGTGGTTCTTTGGCGCGCATCAATTGATTTTTTTAATATTTCAATATGCTGGATATCCTTTTCAGAAACATTCAATTCTTTGGCGAGTGTACTTTTTAGTAAGTTTTCAGTAGAAGCTACTTCTGGAAGTACTTGTATTTGTAGGGTATTTATCACGGTTCAAAAGTACGGATTGACAATGAACGAGTAAGAACTTTTTAAAATTAATTCTGATTATTGTATAAAACCCTTTAGCAATTGTATTTTTGTACAAAACAATTAAACAATGAGAAAACTCATTTTATTTTTATTAATTACAACATTTAATTCGCAATTAATAGCACAAGAAAACAAACTACAACTAAAGTCAGGAACAATATTTTTAAGCAATGATTTGCAGGTAAATTTAAGTAATGACATTAATTATTGCTTTATGTCATTTACTGATATCCCAACTGATAATGTCAAAGTAAGTATTGAACAATATGGTATTCAGTTTTTGGAATATATACCACAGAATACTTTTTTAGTGAGTATTCCAAAAAATACGAATACAGCAGTTTTAGCTGAGCATGGAGTAACAGCAGTTTCAAAAATTAAAGGAGAGCATAAAATTGATCCGAAAATTCAAAATAGTACTTTCCCAGATTGGGCATTGAAAAATGGAAAATTATCAGTTAAAGTATTATTATACAAAAATGCTGACTTATCTGGTGTGCAGGAGTTTTTCAGGTTGTCCAACTACCAAATAGATAATATAAATATTTTTGGAATGACTATTACGCTTACAGTAAACCCTTCTGACTTAGATTATTTAGCAAGTACAAATGCTGTTTGGTATATTGAACCAATTGATCCTCCAGCATTAAAAGAAAATAAAACGGGAAGAACATTGCATAGGTCAAATACTATAAATACTACTTACGCTAGTGGAAGACACTATGATGGAGAGGGGATAAATATTATGATGCAAGATGATGGAATTATTGGTCCTCATATTGATTATCAAGGTAGAATTGATCAGTCCAATTGTGGAGGTTGCAGTACTAGTTCTTCTGATGATCATGGCGATCATGTTGCAGGAACTATTATGGGGTCAGGAAACTTGGATCCTATTGCAGCAGGAATGGCAAATGCTGCTTACTTATATGTTTTTAGTTCATCCAATAATAATTATTCAAGTCCTGTTTTCCCTGCTTTGTATCTTGTTGATGATGTAGTTATTACTTCAAAATCCTATAGTAATGGTTGTAATGCAGGATATACTTCTTTGTCTCAGGAATTGGATCTTCAAATTAATGTGCATCCTTCATTAATTCATGTCTTTTCAGCAGGTAATAATGGAAGTTCATCTTGTACAACTCCTTATATTTCAAGTACGAATGGTGCTGATTGGGGAAATATAACTGGGGGACATAAACAAGGAAAAAATGTAATTGCTGTAGCTAACCTTACTTCAACAGGAGGGCTAGCAAATTCATCAAGTAGAGGACCTGCTGCTGATGGTAGAATAAAGCCTGATATTGGTGCAAAAGGAAGTTCAGTAAACTCAACAATACCGACCAATGATTATGGCCTTAAAACTGGGACATCAATGTCCTGCCCAGGTATTGCAGGGGTTATGGCGCAATTGTACCAAGGGTATAAAGAATTAAATAGTGGAGTAAATCCTAATTCAGCATTAATGAAATGTTTAATGTTAAATTCAGCAGATGATATTGGAAATCCTGGTCCTGATTTTAAACATGGTTGGGGAGAGGTAAATGCTTTTCGTGCAATAAAAATATTAGAAGATGGAAACTATTTAAATGATTCAATAACTCAGGGTTTAAATAATCAACATAACATTACTATTCCCTCAGGTGTAAGTAAGTTAAAAGTTATGGTGTATTGGCATGACAAGGAGGCAAGTGTAAATGCTGCTCCTGCATTAGTAAATGATATTAATGTTTCTTTACTTACTCCTGTAGGAACAATTTATGAACCTTGGGTGCTTGATCCTACTCCGAGTTCAACTGCATTAAATACGGATGCAATAAGGGGAGTTGATTATTTGAATAATATGGAACAAGTAACACTTGATAATCCTATAGCAGGAAACTATGTATTGATGGTTGACGGTTTTTCTATTCCTTTTGGTCCTCAAGAATATTGGATTACTTATGAGTTTATAACTGAAGATGTAGCCCTTACTTATCCAGTTGGTGGAGAAGGTCTTGTTCCTGGAGAAACTGAGTTTATTAGGTGGGATGCTTCAAAAGGAAATACTCCTTTTACATTAGAATATACTACTGATGGAACAACTTGGAATACAATAACAAATAATACGGGAGTAAATTCTCGTTACTATAGTTGGACAGTGCCTAATACAATTACTAATCAAGCAAAAGTAAGGGTTAGTCGTAATGGTTATACGGATGAAAGTGATGCTAATTTTACGATTGTGAATGTACCTCAAAATGTATTAGTGAATTGGATTTGTCCTGATTCAATATATGTTTCATGGAATGCAGTAAATGGTGCAACTGATTATGAGGTTAGCATGTTAGGGAATATTTATATGGACTCAATGACAACTACTACAGCAACTTCTGCTTTGATATTAAATCCTAACCCTGCAATTACAGACTCTTGGTTTTCGGTATGTGCAAAGGTAAATGCTCATAAAGGAAGGAGGGCAGTAGCAATTAATGCTCAGCCAATAAATAGTGGTTGTATTGCACCCCCTTTAGCAAATTTCACTACTAGCGGGTCTTCCTCTTGTTCTGGAAATGTTAATTTTACTGATGCCAGTATTAATCAGCCAAATTACTGGTTATGGGATTTTGGTGATGGAACAATTTCTAATCTACAGAACCCAACTCATACCTATTTGCAAGCAGGTACTTATGATGTTAGTCTTTTTGTTTCAAATGGTTTGGGGCAGGATTCTATTTTTCAAGCTAGTGTAGTTACAGTAAATTTTATGCCAGCACCAATTGCTTATAATGACACTTCTTATGTTTCCCCTGCTTCACTATCATTACTTTCTTCAATTAATAATGTTAAGTGGTATTCTGATACATTAGGGAGTGCATCAATTTTTTCAGGATCTCCTTTTGTTACACCATTGCTAAATACAAATACCACTTATTATTTGAGAGAGGAAGGAGGTCCTATTGTTTCAGGTGGTCCTTTGGATAATTCTATTGGAGGTGGAGGTTATTATAATAATGACAGGCATTTGTTTCTCGATTGTTATACGCCTTCTAAGCTTATTTCAGCTGATGTGTATGCAGGAACTTCACAACCTATTACATTTGAGCTTAGAGATAATAATAGCCAAGTTCTTGCTGATACAACAATTACAGTTCAATCAGGGTTTAATACATTAGTGTTTAATTTTGATGTTCCTGTAATGAATGATTTAGAATTAGGAATAAGTACTGGAAATTCTGATTTGTATAGAAATAATTCAGGTGCAGCATATCCGTATTCTATTGGTACACTTGCGAGTATCACTGGACACAACTCTCCGAATAGTGCTGCTTATCATTATTTCTTTTATAACTTAAAAATGCAAAATAATTGCATCTCTGATTTTGCTGAAGCAACAGCAGTATTTATGGCGCCATCAACAGTAGAGTATATTACTGGGAAGCAGTTTTCTGTTTTTCCTAACCCTGCTACTAATAGCGTTAGCATAAGTAGTGATGCAACAATTGAAAAGATTAATATTTTTGATACTAAAGGAAGTTTAGTCTTTACTATGGAATACTCAGAAAAAACTACTTCAGTTGATGTAAGTAATTTTGCAAAAGGGATGTATACTATTCAGCTTATTAGTAAAAGTAATGCTAGTGTACAATCTTTAATTATTGAATAGTGCGTTTTCTTTTAGTAATTACTTTGCTGAGTATTTATTGTTCTACTTGTCTTGCTCAGGAAAAAGTGCTTATTGCAAATTTTTCAATTATTGATGGTGATACATTTTTTGTAGCTGATGTGCCTGAAATTGAGGTGTTGGCTTTTAAAGATAAAACTGAACGAAATAAGTACTATATCCTTAAAAGGAGGGTATTAAAGGTATATCCTTATGCTTTGGCTGCAAAAACAAAATTGCAAAGTATACAAAATGGCCTTGATTCAATTCCTAAAAGAAGACATAAAAAACGCTACACTAAAGAAGTTGCAAAATGGGTGAAAGAAGAGTATGCTGAAAAGCTCAAAAATTTAACTATAACTGAAGGAAAAATATTAGTAAAATTGATTTACAGAGAAACGAATACGACCTCTTATCAAATTGTAAAATCCTACAGAGGTAGGTTTAATGCTTTCTTTTGGCAAACCATGGCTAAGTTTTGGGATAATAACCTAAAAACAGAATATAATCCTGTTAGTAATCGGGAAGATATGCTTATTGAACATATCCTGATTCAAGCTAAGCTAGAAGGAAAGTTTGATTAATTATTCTGAGATATTTTTTGAGGATAGAATATTATGTATATCATTCACTGACATTAAAGCTGCTGAGCTATACCATTCTTTTAACTCCATAACTAAACTGCCTGATTGAATTGCAGGGTCAGTATTTGTTAATTGTTTTGCTTCTTCAATTGTGGTTACATTAAAAATGTAAATTCCCTTTAATTCTCCTCTGTCTAAAAAAGGGCCAGCAACTACTAATTTTTTCTCTTCAGCAAGTTTTTCTATATTCTTGAGGTGAGCTGTTTGTAATTTAATAGCTTCTTCTTTAGAAATATCCCTATTTGGACCTTCTTTTAAAAAGGCTATTACATACTTTTTAATTCCATACTCATCAGCACCATAATCCTTTACTGATGAAGCATTAATACAAAAAATATTGTCATCACTTTTATTGTTTATACAAGAAGATAATAAAATTGATATGAAGATAAGTAGTCTCATTATTTCACAAATTGTGATGCTACCTTTTTATTTCTTGGTCCTTCTGAGTAATCATAGAACCCTTCTCCTGATTTAACACCTAATTTACCAGCCATAACCATATTTACTAAAAGTGGATTAGGAGCATACTTAGGGTTTCCAAATCCTTCATGCATTACCTCTAAAATTGAAAGACAAACATCTAAACCGATAAAATCAGCTAAATGTAAAGGTCCCATAGGATGTGCCATTCCTAACATCATTACTGTGTCAATCTCCTCAACACCAGCAACTCCTTGAAATAAGGTTTCAATGGATTCATTAATCATTGGCATCAATATTCTATTCGCTACAAATCCAGGGTAATCATTTACTTCAACTGGCGATTTTCCAAGTGTTCTACTCATCTCCATTACTCTTGCTGTAACTTCATCAGAAGTAGCATATCCTCTAATAACTTCAACTAATTTCATTACAGGAACAGGGTTCATGAAATGCATACCAATAACTTGAGTAGGACGCTCAGTTACTGCTGCAATTTTAGTAATTGAAATAGAAGATGTGTTAGTTGCTAATAAGGTATTTGCATCACAAATTTCATCTAGTTGTTTGAATATTTTAAGTTTCAAATCAACATTTTCAGTAGCCGCCTCTACTACTAAGTCAACTCCTTTTACACCAGTACTAATATCAGTATAGGTAGTTATATTTGAAAGTGTATTTTCTTTATCTGCTTCAGTAATTTTTTCCTTTTTAACCATTCGGTCTAAGTTTTTGCCAATAGTAGCAATAGCTCTTTCTAAAGCATCAGCAGAAATATCCACTAAGTTTACATTAAAGTCCTTTTGAGCAAAAGTATGAGCAATTCCATTTCCCATTGTTCCTGCACCAATTACTGTGATATTTTTCATTTGTATAATTTTAAATTTTGGCAAAAATAGTATTAATATACTACTTTTAGGTTGTCAAAATAGAGTTCATTTTGTTCTAAATCAAAATCTCTTTTCATCCCTACAAATACTTTAAAGGATGTTGCATTTATTCCTTCAGAGATAGTTGTTGTTAAGTTAATATAAATCTTATTCCAATCTTCTTTTGGAGTAATCCATAATAAATCTTTTTGGACTACTGATTGTGGGTAATTAACATATACACCTACTAAAAATTGAGTGTTATTTTTATAGTCAAGTTCCAAAATAACAGGTGCTCCAGCTTGAGGGAGATTAAATAATTCATCAGTAGTAATTTCTGATATATACATAGAATCCGTTAAAGTAATTTTTCCATACTTATTTTGTCCTGAATTTTCAGTTGTAAAGCTTAAACTGTCAGAATCTAAATTAATTCCTATACCTTCAAAATCTTCAACAAAAATATCTTCCTCTTCTCTATTAAACTCAACTACTGGAGTAATACTTGTTGTATTATTTGGCACTAAGTTAGTATCTATATAGTAAGAGCTATAAAAGGGATATGCAATTCTGCTACTAGCAATTCCATTTGCTTTTATTCCTGCTTTCACTCTAATGCTTTGCATACCTTTATTTAACACAGGAAACTCAGCAGGTAGTTCGTAAACTCCTTGTAATTGATCATCAATATAAACCCAAGCATCTGTAATATTAGAAGTGATATTTCCTTCATCCAAAATAATATCATTGATTTTAAGATATGAAGGGATTTCATCAATATTTTCTTTTTGGCAAGAAGTGAATATTAATATTGCGAATAAGTAGCTGATTTTTTTCATATTGATTCTATTAACAATTTACTGTGGATTTATTATTGTAGTAAATGCTAAAAAAGCATTTTTATTGTCTTTCTTTTGTTGGAGTAATAATTGACTTCAAAAATACAGTTTAAAGATTGATAAAGAAAAAGAATGGTAGATAGTTTTAGACATAAGGGGTTACGAAAACAATTGGTTGAGCATTTAGCATCAAAAGGAATTTCTAATTTGGAGGTTTTAAATGCTATGAATAAAATTCCTAGGCATCTATTTATGGATAATGCATTTGTAAATTTTGCTTATCAGGATAAAGCCTTCCCGATAGGGTCAGGACAAACAATTTCTCAGCCTTATACAGTTGCTTTTCAGAGTCAGTTATTACAAATAAAACCTTATGAAAAAGTATTGGAAGTTGGTACAGGTTCAGGGTATCAAGCTGCAGTATTAACTTTGTTAGAAGCTGATGTTTATACTATTGAAAGACAGAGAGAATTATTTGTCAAGACCAAAAAGTTCCTACCCAGTTTAGGGTATAAATGTATGTTTGTTTATGGTGACGGTTACAAAGGAATGCCAAATTTTGCGCCATTCGATAAGATAATAATTACTTGTGGAGCGCCTTTTATTCCTGAGGACTTGGTGGCTCAACTAAAAGTAGGAGGAAGGATGGTTGCACCAATTGGTGGTGGAGATGAACAGGTTATGCATTTGATAGAAAAAATATCTGACACTGAAACAAGAATTACAACTCATGGCGAATTTTCATTTGTACCTATGTTGAATGATAAAAATAATGGAAACTAAAGATTAATTATTTTTTAAAATCGCTTAAATTTCAATTTATATTTCAGTGTGTATTTTTATGTAAGTTTTTATATAATTCTATAACTACCTAATTTACATTTATTTAAATAGTTTAATGTGAAGTAAATTTCCATCAGTAAATGTACTGAGAGAAGTTTAGAATATTTTTTTTATTATTGCACTCATTATTGGGTAAGCTGAAAACCATTTTAGAGTAGGCATTATTTAAAACAAAATAAATATGAAAAAATTATTTACAATTTTAATGGTAGTTGCTATGTCGACTACTGTTTCATTCTCTCAGATTTCAGATAGAGTTAATGATGAATCAACTTATCTGCTTGGAGCAAGACCAGTAGCTGGAAACTTTGGATTCTATCTTGCTTTGTCTACTGCTGAGATTGAAGGCCTTACAGAAGATAATTGGGAAGAATCTGGTATTCCATTAATTAATGTTAAATATTACAAAACGGATAAACTGGTCTTGAGAGCGGGTGTTCAAGTATCGAAAAAAAGAAGATCTATTGACGGTACACTTGATGCAGATATGACTGGATATACAGATTATAAGCATGTTGAAACTGATGCAAGCTGGAATCTTGCACTTGGTGCTGAGCAGCATTTTGATTTATCAAATATATTTGATTCTTACATTGGACTAAATGGAAATGTGGGTTATGAACGATCTGTAAGAACTCATAATGAATCATATAATGGAGGGGATTATGCGAATTCTGAGGGTTCTAATTTTGGCTTTACTTATGGATTAGAAACATTTATTGGTACAAATTTCTTTATAGCTGATTTGCCTATTGCTGCTGGTTTAGAGCTTGGAGTTGCTGCAAAAAATTATGGAGCTAATAAATATAAGTATGATTGGGATAATAGTTTTGATGGAACATCAAACTCTGGAACATATTACACTTCTTTAGTTGATGATTTTGAAAATATGTCTACTCTTAGTGGAGACAATTCACAATCCCTACAGTTTACTGATTTAAAAGCTAGAAGGTTTGATATTATGCCACTAGCTAGAATTACATTAACTTTCTACTTAAAGCAATAAGATTATGAGAAATATATTAAAATTAATAGTCCTTACTATTGTCTTATCTTCTTGTGCTGTTACTAACTCTCATAATTTTGGAGATTCTTTAAGGTCTAGGTCTTATGTTGAACTTAAGTTAGATGATATTCAATATTTAGGTGAGACTGAGATTTCATATGAATATAGTAGGTATTTATTTGTAGGTACTCGAGTAATTTCAATAAATGGAGAGAGACCAAATAATAGTGAAAAACATTATGTAGAGATACCAACTTCTGTAATAGGTAATATCTGGTCAATTTTTGAGCCTAATATGAAAAGAGCCTTATACAAAGCTTATCTTGAATATCCTAATGCTGATTATATTGAAATTACTACAACGAATGTTGAAACCCATAGAATGTTCCTAGGAAGTAAAATTAGAAAATCGGCTACTGTTAAAGCATATAAATATAAATATGCTACTAAATAGGGTATCCTTAATTCTCTGTTTACTTCTTGCTTTTTCATCTTGTAAAAAAGAGGTTGCGGATTTTATTAATATTTCCTTTACTCCAACAGAACAATATGAGATAAGGAATAGTGGAGAAATTATTGATTTTTCAATAAATGTATCTTCAAATATTGAATTGTCTGAACTTATAATAGTTCAAATAGTTAATAATTCAATTATTGATACTATTTATCATAAACAAATTTCGGGACTAGAAAAAACAGAGCTATATAATTATACATGTCCAGTTATTAGTTCATTAGATACTTCAGAAGTTAAATTAATATTTTATTGTAGTAATACTAATGGAGATGTTAATCAAAGAGCAAAAGTTTTTTCTCTTGTTTCTGAAACTGTTTATCTAAGTGAAACAACAGGTCATACAATGCATTCATCAAATTCTACTGAATTCAATGCTTATAATTTATATGAGGGTATTCCTATGTTTAATTCTGATTCTACCTCTAATATTTCAGATAATACAGATAGTATTTCAGATGTCTTATCTAGAAAATGGATTTCATTATCTGGTTTGTTTTTTACTAAATTCAATAGTTTAGATTATGCAAATGTAACTTCTAATGATCTAGAGAATGCTTATAACTCAAGTAATCTAAAGGAATTTGTTGAAAACATACAATCTTCAGATATCATAATTACTTTGATTAATGAAACTTATATAGCTATAAGGATAGATCAAGTTATTGATGATGTAGGATCTCAGAACGATCGATACATATTTAGTATTAAGAAATAATTTTTAAAAAAGGAACCAAACGGTTCCTTTTTTTATGCTTTTAATATTCCTTTAATAATTCTACATCCTTTAATAATTTCATCATCTGATATAGTTAGGGGTGGAGTAATACGAATAGCGGTTTTTGTAAACAGAAAATAGAATAAAATAAGTCCGTTTTTTAACGATTGTTCTACTACTTTTTTCGCTAATTCTTCATTTTCAAACTCTAAAGATAACATTAATCCATTTCCTCTAATTCCTTTAATTTTTGGGTGGGTTAAATGCTTTCTGAATAATTGTTCTTTTTTAGCAACCTCTTGCATAATATCAGTAGCAAGCAAATGTTCTAAACAAGCTAAAGAGGCCACACAGTTAATAGGATGACCACCAAAGGTTGTTATATGTCCTAGTTTGGGTTCAAAGGTCAATAAGTTCATTAACTCCCAAGAGGAAATAAAAGCGCCAATAGGCATTCCACTACCCATTCCTTTGGCTATGCACAATATATCAGGTATAACACTATATTTTTCAAAACCAAAAAGTGTTCCTAATCTTCCAAAGCACGTTTGTATCTCATCACAAATCAGTAATGTTCCTGTTTGCGTGCATCTTTCTCTAACTTTTTCTAAGAAATTATTTATTGGTGTAACAAAACCTGTTCCTCCTTGTATGGGTTCAATTACAACTGCAGCAGTTTGTTTTGTTATATTTACTAATGATTCAATATCATTATATATTATCTGATTACAATTAGGTAATAATGGTCGGTATTTTGCTTTATGTTCTTCATTTCCCATTATGGAAAGTGCCCCTTGTGTAGAGCCATGATAAGAATCTTTACAGGAGATAATTTCTGGGCGACCTGTAGCTCTTTTAGCTAATTTCATAGCTCCTTCAATCGCCTCAGCACCAGAATTAGTAAAATAAGTGCAACTTAAACTTTCGGGAAGATTTTTTGCAAGTAGTTGCGCTAACTTGTATTGTGGAGATTGCACATACTCTCCATACACCATAACATGCGTGTATTTATCTAATTGTTCTTTTACAGCATTGGTAATGATTGGATTGGAGTGCCCTAAAGTACAAGCAGAAACACCTGCAACAAAATCTAAGTATGCTTTACCATTTACATCATAAATATAGCTTCCTCTAGCAGATTCTATTTCCAAACAAGATGGAAAAGGGAAAGTTTGTGCTTGGTGTTTTTTAAAGATGTCTTTTGGAGCATCCATTTTATTTCCTAGCTACTGCTTTTATAGCTGCTGCAACAATTGCTTTTGCATCTAAGCCGTATTTTTCTAATAATTGCATAGGAGTTCCACTTTCACCAAAAGTATCATTTACACCAACCATTTCAATAGGGGTTGGGTTTTCTCTTGAAAGCAATTGTGCAATGCTGTCTCCTAATCCACCATTCAACATATGTTCTTCAGCTGTAACAACACATTTAGTTTTACTTACAGCACTTAAGATGGCTTTACTATCCAAAGGTTTAATTGTGTGAATATTTATTACTTCAGCAGAAATTCCTGCCTCAGCTAAGGTTTTTGCTGCTTCCAATGATTCCCATACTAAATGACCTGTAGCAAATATAGTTACATCAGTACCTTCTTGTAAGTGTAAGGCTTTACCAATAATAAAGTTTTGATCAGCAGGAGTAAAGTTAGGTACAGCTGGCCTACCAAATCGTAAATAAACAGACCCTTCATGGTTAGCGATAGCAATAGTTGCCGCTTTAGTTTGGTTGTAATCGCAAGGATTAATAACGACCATGTGTGGTAACATTTTCATCATACCAATATCTTCCAGTACCTGATGGGTAGCTCCATCTTCTCCTAAAGTAACACCAGCATGAGATGCACAAATTTTTACATTCTTCCCAGAATATGCAATAGACTGACGGATTTGATCATAAACACGAGAAGTAGAAAAATTAGCAAAAGTACCTGTAAAAGGGATTTTTCCACCAATAGTCATACCAGCAGCAATACCCATCATGTTTGCTTCAGCAATACCAATTTGGAAAAAGCGTTCAGGGTTTTCATTTTGAAATTCATTCATTTTAAGCGAACCAGTAAGGTCAGCACAAAGTGCAACAACATTAGGGTTAGTTCTACCTAGTACAGTTAGTCCTGCTCCAAATCCTGAGCGTGTATCTTTCTTTTCCATATTAAAAAATTTTTATCAGTTCAGATTGACCTGATTTAAGTTTGAAACTTTTTTCGTTAGTATAAATATATTGCTTAGCCGACTTTGCTCTGAAAACTACTTTATAATTTCCAGGTAAAAGAGTAAGGCGGTGCTGGATTTCATTTCCTTTGAAATGATAAATCTGTTCCAATTTATCCTTGTTTTGAAGATATACTCCTCCATAACCTCTTGAGGGTAGTAGTATATTAGCAACACCTGGAGTAGGGATAGTGTAAGTAGTTTTTGTGCTTTGGTTTACCTCAACATCAATAAACTTTTTTCTTGGTAAAGTAAGGAGTTCAATGTCATAACGGCCAGTTAGATAGTTTTCAATTGTATTGATTTCTTGCACATGCAAAGTAGTATCAACCCCAGCAGGACGAACAATATACTGATACTGAATTTTAGAATTCATCTTAATTTCCAGCTCCCCTTGAGGAGTAGACAGAGGAATAATAGTGTGTTTTCCTGGAGTAAGTATTATACTATCTACAGCAACAGGAGGGATAGTATGGGCTACCACCTTATAAGATAAAACAGGGTCAATAACCATAGTGTCAGGATTACCGAAATTATTCATAGTATGAATATAATTGTACTTTGCAACTCCTGTAAAATCATTATAGAAAGTTAAATTTACATTGGTTTCAGTTGGCTCACCATTTTCATCCAACAGATTAACTTGTGCAGTAGTATTGTCAATAACATGGGAGATAACGACATTCAATATATTCGTAAAATCAGACTCCTTGCTTGCATCAAAATAACGCCCTACACAATCGAATGTTTCTTTCCAACTATCATCCAAACCAACTCCAATAACAAAAGGTTTTAGGATAATTCCTTTCCTTTGATACAAACGAGAAACAGCACAAGGGTCCATTCCACATTCTTCTTTTCCATCCGTAATAAGTATAACAATATTACGCGCATCACCTGAAGGAAAATCCTTAGCGCCTTCTTCCAATGAACGAGCAATTGGAGTAGTACCTCTTGCACGAATCATACTCAGTTTAGCTTTCATTCTATCAGCAACTAAGTGTGCAGGTAGGAAGTTAATTTCTAATTTAGTATCATCACAATCCTGAGGAGGATAACCCTTTTGATGACCATATACTCTTAGTCCAATCTCTAGGTTTTCCATTCCTTTTAAGGAATCCACCATATTGCTGAGTAGTTTTTTAGCAATATCAATTTTACGCCCACTTTGCCACCTACCTAACATTGATTGTGAAGCATCAAAAATAAATAAAATACGGTTTACCGGTTCCTGCTTTTTTTGAGCAAAAGCAGAAAAGCTCCCCATAAATAGGAGAGTAGCTAAACCTAGTATTTTAAATTGTTTAGTAATCACCTAAAGTTTCAGGGTTTTGTGCTAAAGCATCAGCCAATTGCTCATCATTAGGAGCAGAGCCATGCCATTTATGTGTTCCCATCATATAGTCAACACCATTACCCATTTCGGTATGCATAATGATAGCGACAGGCTTACCATTACCCGCTAATTCCTTAGCTCTACCTAAAGTATTGATTACTGCCTCAATATTATTTCCTTGAAACTCTTCTAGCACAATCCAATCGAAAGCCTCAAGTTTAGCGGTAAGGTTACCCATAG
Organism: uncultured Flavobacteriales bacterium; assembly: GCA_943788405.1. Classification (GTDB taxonomy): domain Bacteria; phylum Bacteroidota; class Bacteroidia; order Flavobacteriales; family BACL11; genus UWMA-0277. Next base: position 793,572 of record CALSQD010000002.1, on the reverse strand, counting down.
GCAATACCTCATCCAAAGAACCGTCAATTTGTTTTTGGTTATAATCAATAGTAGCAATAAGGTTATCCACCTTTTTACCTGCTGCATACATAAATGCCTCCCAACATTGTCCTTCTTGCAATTCACCATCACCATGTAAAGTATAGACCATGCTATCGTCCTTATTTAGTTTTTTGGTAAGTGCTGCACCAATTGCATTGGATAAACCTTGCCCTAAAGAACCAGAAGCCATACGCACACCTTCTAAGCCTTCATGAGTAGTAGGGTGCCCTTGCAAACGAGAGTTTAATTTACGGAAAGTAGAAAGTTCCGCAACATCAAAATAACCTGCACGCGCCAAAACTGAATAAAAAACAGGAGAGATGTGTCCGTTAGACAAGAAGAAAACATCTTCCCCTTTGGCATCCATACTGAATTTAGTGTTATGATTCATTACCTCAAAATAGAGGGCAGTTAAGAATTCAGTACACCCTAAAGAGCCTCCAGGATGACCAGAACTATTAGCATGAACCATACGAACTATATCTCTTCTTACCTGAGAGACAACATCATTTAACTTTGAAATATCTGGCATAATATTAATTGTGTAATTTTTTGCAAAGATAGTATTATAGATTTGAGATATTAGATTTGAGATATTAGATTGTTGGTAGAAATTGAGTGATTTATTAACACTTATTTTAGTTGGTGTTTGATAGTTTTTGTGTTCTGTTCTTTTGTCTTGAAACAAAATGAACCAAAAGTTCAAGACTGCATTCTTTTTTTAACGCATAAAAATTTTAAAAACACTAAACAAAATTGAACTCGCATAGCTCAAACAAAATTTTGTTTTCACGCATTTTTTACTGTTTTTAAACTAAAAAGAATGAGGTCGGCATTATTAGCAGGTGGTTTGATATTTTGAGTTGTTGATGATCTATTTGACTATTGCAAGCAGCTATTTGAGCATTGCAGCCACCTATATTAGAATTGCGAGCGCCTTTATTGAAGTGCTGGCTTGCTTTATTAGCATTGCAATGAGCTATTTGAACATTGCAGGCACCCTTATTAACATTGCAGATTTATATTCTGAGCCATTTATGGTCTTAAATAGCATGTTTGGCAGTGTAAATAGCACCCCAATGGGCATAAATAACATTGCAATGGGCCTAAATACTACCGCAATATGCTTTCTGAACACTGCAATGGGCTTTCCTAACATTGCAGGAAAATGTTCTGAGGATTGCAGGATTATTTTCTGGACATAAATTAGTATTTGCTTGTATCTAGTAAATGTATGAAATGTTCTTTTTTTTACAAAATTTTTATTATTTTGTTAATAAGTAAAAGATTGGTTTTTAGTGAATTGTTGCTATACAACTAAACAAATTGTTATATTTACACCAGTAAAAAAAATACTGAAAAATTAAACGCTTTAAATCTGGACAACAAAAAGACCACAGCAGCTTTGTATAAAGTTGCAAAAGCGAGAAGAGGCTAAACCCCTCAAAAGCTTAATTACTTAAAAATTGAATTTCTTTGCTGCAAAGGATAGGATCACTGTTTACATGTTCTGCATGAATAGGTTTAAGTAATTATGCAATTATTTTTTCAGGAATCACAAAAAAACTTTTCTTGGGTAATTGGCGGAAGTCAGGGCGTAATTAAAAAATATTACACAATGGTAGTATTAACAAATCTGGGGAGGAAAGTCCTTAGTACAGAAATTCAGTTAAAGAAATTGAATTCTGCAATTTTCTACAGATGTAGCCGTTAGCCCATTACCTTGGGGCTTGGTGACAGGGGTAGAATTTACAGATAAACATGCAAATTATCTGGTATTACAAACAGCTCATACTGAGGGCAAGCAGTTTGCACAAATGCATACTCAGCATACGTATGCCTATATTGATAAAATCCGAAAGAGATTACAGGAAATAGGGCAATATATAAAAGTGAATAAACTTAGCTTTTATAAAGAGTTAGGTTTGTATGGTTATGAGGTGATTCATTCAAAGGACGGGAGAATAAAAATTCCAGGAGTAAATGAATTATTGGATAAGCTATGCCAAAGTGTACTGGACAAGCATGCTGAAGATGGAGCAAGTAGTTTGCTAAATGTATTTGACATGGCTGACTTACAAGCTAACTTGGATGGAAAACGCCAAGCAGAGCTAGATGAAGAGCAAGCCAAACTAGATTGGCGATTAGTTGCTATTGAAAAGCGCAAGGAGCTAAAGGAGCTTACCAAAATGATGAAGTTAATTGGTAAGGAAATGCTAAAAAACCCCAATATTAAGCCAAGAGAGTTGGAGGCTTGGGGATTTGTAGTTTCCGAGCCCAGCAATACTGATAGTACAGATGCTGCTGCATAAGATAGCCATACCTAAAGGTACGCTATAACAAGAAAGAAACGCCCAACTAAATGTTGGGTGTTTTTTTATTTATACCTTTTGTACTAAAATGAATAAGGTCAGGTGTTATGAATTAAATTAAAAAAGATAGCCACATTTTGTACCAAAATTCGCTATGACAAAAAAAACAGAAAACCACCTTTTATTTTTTAAAATGAAATTTATTTTAAGAGGATAAAATGCTAAGATATTGAAAACAAAGCAATTGTATTTTTTTGTATGCGTAAAAATACGGATACGCCAGATTGCAAAAAAAATGTAAATTGGCAGCCATTGAAAAAAAGTATAGAATTATGAGTGCAAAAGGAGAAAGCTTATATACTAAAAAATTAAATCTTTTAAAATAATGAAAAAAATAGTTTTTATATCAATTATGTTTTGTGCTTTTACTACAAAAGCACAAAACTTAGTAATGAATGGTAGCTTTGAGCATAATAACATAGTTTTAGATCCTGAAGGAGATTGCATTGCTGATATAACTAATGCTTCTTATAATTTATTAATGGATAGTTCTAGTGCATTTTCATTTTTTGGGGGACCAAGTTATGCAAATTGTATTTTTTTTGATCATTGTTCTATTTTTGACACTATAGCGCCAGATAGTATGGCATATGATGGAGATTATTCAATCTCTACTCATAGTCAAGATACCATTAAAAATGGTGTTCATTACCAATATTGGCAAGCTAACTCATTAGCACTTTCTCAGGCTTTATTACCTGGCTCTTATTATCATTTAAGTTATTATCATAGAGAAATGCCTAAAATTTTTCTTACAAATTATGGGGCAGGCGCTTATCTTATTGGTATTTCTGAGCAAGATACCTCTTTTGGAAAATTAGTAGATACTATTTTTTTTAATAATAAACATTGGGAACGCATAGATATTATATTTCAAGCTACAATTCCAGCAATTCATCTAACAATTAAAGGTGCATTAGGGCATAATTTATGTGGTGCTTTATTAGATAATTTTGTACTTACCTTGGATAGTTTTGCTGTTTTAGGTGTAAATGAGCAGGTAGTAGAAAAGCAATTGCTTTACATAACTGATGTATTGGGCAGGGAAAGTAAACCTGCACCCAATGTGCCACTTTTTTATAGGTACAGTGATGGTACTGTGGAGAAGAAACTGATAATTGAGTAATGTAGCAATTTGATAATGTGCTAATGTTAGTAAGCAAAAAAAGAGAAGCCGAGTATCTGCAGTTTTAAAAGGATTAGTAGATATGTTCGACAAGCTCAATATGACAATAAAAAGATAGCCACCCCTAAAGGTTCGCTAAGACAATAAAAAGAGAAAATAGAATCCCTGCCAAATGGTGGGGATTTTTATTTACAAGCTTCCCACACGCTATCCTTAGGGGCAGGAGCAAAAATAGTAATAGGTTCTTTTTTTACAGGATGTATAAACTCTAATTTTTGAGCCAATAAATGGATGCTTGCATCTTTATTGCTTCTTCTTGCACCATACTTTAAATCCCCTTTTATAATGCAACCTATATTCGCTAATTGTACTCTTATTTGGTGGTGCCTTCCTGTTTTGGGCTTTATCTCTAAATGATAAAAATTATCTAACTTTTTAAGCAGTTTAAAGTCCAATACCGCATGTTTTCCTTCTGCTCCTTTAGTTATGAATGATTTGTTTTGCTTTTGGTTTTTCTGCAAGTAATTTTCTAGCGTTCCTGTATTGTTAGGAGGTGCATTGTCCACCACAGCCCAATAAGTTTTTTGTACTTGCTTTTCACGGAACTGTTCATTCATGCGGCTAAGTGCTTTGCTTGTACGGGCATATAGTACTATTCCTGAAGTGGGGCGATCCAACCTATGGATGGTTCCTAAAAACACATCACCAGGTTTGTTGTATTTTTTTTTGATATATGCTTTTACAAAATCGGATAGGGGAGCATCACCTGTTTTATCGCCTTGTACTATATCTCCTGATTTTTTGTTAATGGCAATTAGGTGATTGTCCTCATACAATACTTCTAACATTAGTATTGTTCCTTCTCGTTAGGGAAATCAGTTGATTTTACATCCGAAACATAGCTTTGTACAGCTCCTGTTATTTCATCAAACAAACTCAAGTATCTTCTTAAAAACCTTGGGTTAAATTCGTGTGTCATTCCTAGCATATCATGTAAAACAAGTACTTGTCCGTCAACTCCTGCTCCAGCACCAATTCCAATAACAGGAATATTGATGCTTTCAGCTACTTGTTGTGCTAATTTAGCAGGTACTTTTTCAAGCACTAAAGCAAAACAGCCTGCTTGTTCCAATAGTTTTGCATCAGCCAATAATTTTTTTGCTTCTTCCTCTTGTTTTGCTCTTACTGTGTAAGTTCCAAATTTGTAAATAGATTGAGGAGTTAAACCTAGGTGTCCCATAACTGGGATTCCTGCAGTTAGTATTCTTTCAACTGATTCAATAATCTCACTTCCTCCTTCAAGTTTTATGGAATGTCCGCCACTTTCTTTCATGATACGGATAGCAGAAGATAAGGCTTCCAAAGAATTACCTTGATAGGAACCAAACGGCATATCCACTACAACTAAAGCTCTATCCACAGCACGCACCACTGATGCAGCATGATAAATCATTTCGTTAAGTGTAATGGGTAATGTAGTTTCGTGTCCAGCCATTACATTGGATGCTGAATCACCAACTAAAATTACATCAATTCCTGCTCCATCAATAATTTTGGCTAGGGTATAATCGTAAGCAGTAAGCATGGATATTTTCTCTCCATTCTGCTTCATTTCACCAAGGGTGTTGGTGGTTACTTTTTTGTAATCTTTTTTTGCTACTGACATTTTTTATTTTGTAAGGGTTACTACAAATGCATTTGGGTATCCTAAGCTTGCTAAGCTATTTTTATGTGCTGTTGCTTCTTGCGGGCTTTTAAATTGCCCTGAAAGATAAACATAAGTTCCGTGTTCGGTAGTTTCGTACCATACCTCTTCCAATCCTTTAAGTGCAGAATAAGGTTGTACTTGCATGTAAACTCCAAATTGTACTGCATATATTTTACTATTCCCTTTAATCTCTTTAGGGGTAGTGTAAGGAGTTGTTTGCTTAGTTAACTCAGAAGGTTTTACTCCATTTACTTCAAAGTCCTTTAAAATAAATAGTTCTTTTAACTCAGTATTTGTAGTTTCAAGGTTCTTTAACTCCTTGTTTAAAGTTTGCACTTCAGTAGTTAATTCTATTTGTTTTGCTTTTAATAATGAAAGCTCACTATTTAAGTTATTTACTACATCATCATGTTTGTTTTTGATGTTTTGCAAAGTAGTTACTTCTTTGTTTGCTTTTTTCAATTCAGCTGAAAGGGAAGCAGCATTTTTTGCACATTCTTTAGCTAATTCTCCATTTTTCTTTGCTGATTTTAATTGCTGATTGTTAGTGTTTAACTGTGCTTCTAAAGCTTTTATTCCAGCTAGTTTAGCAGTTATACTTTTGGATAAACCGTTTTTAGTTTTACTGTGTGCTGATTTTTCTGCAGATAAATCAGTAGTTAAAGTTGCGTTTTCCTTTGTTAATTTGCTAGCCTTAGTTTTTAAGAACTGTACCTCTGAGGTTAGTTTTGTCATTCTACTACTTGATGAGCTGTTCGCTTTATTTAAATCATTTGTAAGTTCAGTGCTTACTGATTTTTCTAGTGTAATTTGTTGTTTTAAAGCTTCAACTTTTTTAGTTAGTTGCTTATTAGTTGCTGATGCATCAGCCTTGTTACTATTCAAACTGCTAATTGTTGTATTTAAACTAGTAATTACTTTTTCTTGCTCAATAGTAACGGCTGCCAATTCAGTGTTTTTATTTGTTAAGCTAGTAACACTTGTTGTAAGTTCGTTATTTTCTTTTTCTAGCTTTTCTTTTGATTGTAGATTGCTAATTTTATTAGTTCTTAAGCTATTTATTTCTTTTTCTTGCTCAATAGTAACAGCTGCCAATTCAGCATTCTTAGTGCTCAAGTTATTGCTTTCTGAAGTAAGAGTATTAACATTAGTAGTTAATGCGTTTTTTTCATTTGTTAGCTTAGTAATTAAACTTTCATTTTCAGCAATAGTATTGGCTAAGGCTTCCGCTTTACTGGCTTTGTTTTTTAAATCGGTATTCGTTCTGTTTAAACTAGCGATTTCCTTTTCTTGTTCAATAGTTACTTCAGATTGGTTTTTATTTTTCTCTCTAAGTGTTTCTAATTCTTCTTCTTGCTTTTCTCTAGTCTCAGTATTTAAACTATTAAGTGTAGCGTTATTTTCTTCAAGCGTTATAATTTTTTTATTGAGTTCATCAATTGTTGCATTTGTACTTGGCGTATTCTCATTAACATAAGAGGCAATACTATTATTTTCGCCTTTAACATTTAAATAGTAATAGGAAATTCTTGCTTTTGTTTCTGGGCTGATAATTAAGCCACATGCTCCACTAGTATAGTCTGGAACAAAAAAAGTAGTAAGGTAGTTACTATTCACATAAATATCGTAGATATTATTTTCAGTTCTTATTTCTACAAAATTATGTTCATCTACTCCATTAATTATTTTGTTTTTTACCCAGCCTTCATGTTTGCTAAGGCCAGTAAGTGTTTTGTAAGTATTTCCTAAAAGTTGTTTTACTCTGTATTCTCCTTTTTTGTTTATTTCAAAAATAATAGCGCCTTTACCATCTTGTTGTGCTTTTATAACAATACCGATACTTGCTTTATTGTTATTGCTAGGACCAATTCGTACAGCTGTTTTTAAGGTAAAATCAGTAAGAGAGGAGTTATTTGCAATAATTGCATATTCACTATCTTCATTGTTTCTACTTAACAAATAATCTCCTTTATCTAAAATAAAGTAATTGTCGGTAGTCGTTACAATAGGAAAAAAATCTCCTTCTTTATTAAAATCTTCATGTATAACAGCTTTGTTATAAGCAGTTGAAGAAATTTGTTGGGCATTAAGGCTACTACTTAATATAGTAATGAATAAAAGTGTAGTTGAAATAAAATGTTTCATTGTTAGTTTTTTTCTAATTGTGGCAAATTTACAAATTATGCGTTTATCATCTCATATAAAAAGATAACTTTGCAAACATGAAAAAAAAATATTTATTCTTATCTGTTTTTGCTATTGTTTTCACCTCATGTGAAACTGATTTTGATGTGAATGCTGATTGGGAAGAAACTACAGTTGTTTACGGGCTTTTAGATGCCGGAGAAGGTAAAGATTTGCAAAAAATAAAAATTAGTAAAGCATTTCTAGGTAAGATGAATGCTATGCAAATGGCTCAGTATGCCGATTCTATTAATTTTGGAATGGGTGAATTAGATGTGAAGGTAGTTAGGGTTAAGAATAATGGAAATACCGATACTATTACTTTAAATGAGGAATTGATAACTCGTGAAGAAGGTGATTTTCATGATTCAATTATGGTATATACTTTTGAAAATGATAATTTTTTGAATTCAAACTCTGAATATGAATTGCTAATTGAAAATAACTTATCTAGTAATAAAGTAACTTCTAAAACAAGTGTTATTACAAATTTTGATTTCGATAATGTATTTAGGAATACAAAAGCTTTTCAATTTGGTTTTTATAATAATGGTGATTATAGTTCTGCAACAATTACTTGGGATGATTCTAATGATAATGGAAGCATATATCAACTAGACTTAGTTATAAATTATAAGGATTCCAATGTTATAAGTGGAGTTGTTTCAAGTGAACAATTAGTTTTTAGTCAGCCTTTAGTTGATGATAAGGAAACAAAGATGAGGATTGAAGGTGAAAGTTTTTTCAATTTTTTGAAGTTAAATCTTGAAAAGGATGATACTAAAGTTAGGTATTTTAACAGTATTGATTTAGTAATGACAGTTGGTTCTGAGGACTTAGATACTTATATTAAAGTAAATAAACCAGTTGTTGGTATAGTTCAAGAGCGTCCACAGTTTTCGAATGTTAATAATGGAATTGGATTGTTTTCTTCAAGATATACTAAAGTGAGGTATGGCTTCCCACTTACAACTGCTAGTATTGATTTCATGAAATCAACTGATGGTTTGGATAGAAACTTTCAATAATCTGACGCTCTGTCAGTAAAACAGTTTTAAATTTTATCTAGGAGTTTATTTTTATGACAGTTTTGTCGTGCAATTTGCTGTGGCATTGTAATTGCAATAACTACTCATCAGAAAACAAATTATTTAAATTTAAAACATAGTAAAATGAGTAAAATTATTGGAATCGATTTAGGAACAACAAATTCATGTGTTTCTGTAATGGAAGGGAATGAGCCTGTGGTTATCCCAAATGCTGAAGGAGCAAGAACAACTCCATCAATTGTTGCCTTTATTGAAGGTGGCGAGCGTAAAGTTGGAGATAGTGCAAAGCGTCAAGCGATTACTAATCCAACAAAAACTATTGCATCTATAAAAAGATTTATGGGTGAAAGCTTTACTGCAATGGCTAAGGAAATTAAAAATGTTTCTTATAAAGTAGTAAAAGGGGATAACAATACACCAAGAGTTGATATTGATGGTAGATTATATACATCACAAGAAATATCAGCAATGGTATTGCAAAAAATGAAAAAAACTGCTGAGGACTATTTAGGAACTACAGTTACTCAAGCAGTAGTGACTGTGCCAGCTTACTTTAATGATGCGCAAAGACAAGCAACAAAAGAAGCGGGTGAAATTGCAGGACTTAAAGTTGAAAGAATTATTAATGAACCAACTGCTGCTGCACTTGCATATGGTTTGGATAAAGCTGATGAGGATAAAACAATTGCTGTTTTTGATTTAGGAGGGGGAACTTTTGATATTTCAATCTTAGAATTAGGAGATGGTGTATTTGAGGTGAAATCAACAAATGGAGATACTCACTTAGGTGGTGATGATTTTGATCAAGTAATTATTGATTGGTTAGCAGAAGAATTTAAGAAAGAGGAGAGCATGGATTTAAGAGAAGACCCTATGGCTTTACAAAGATTAAAAGAAGCTGCTGAAAAAGCAAAAGTTGAGCTTTCTTCATCATCACAAACTGAAATTAACTTACCTTATGTTACTGCAACTGCTTCAGGTCCTAAGCACTTAGTTAGAACTTTAACTAGAGCACAATTTGAGCAATTAGCTGACAAGTTAATTCAAGCAACTATTACTCCATGTAAAAATGCAATGAAAGATGCAGGAATGACTGCTTCTGATATTGATGAAGTTATTTTAGTTGGTGGTTCAACTCGTATACCTGCAATACAAGATGTTGTAGAGAAATACTTTGGTAAATCACCATCTAAAGGAGTAAACCCTGATGAGGTTGTTGCAGTAGGAGCAGCTATTCAAGGTGGTGTATTAACTGGTGATGTTACTGATGTATTGTTGTTAGATGTTACCCCACTTTCATTAGGAATTGAAACTATGGGAAGTGTGATGACAAAATTAATTGAGGCAAATACGACTATTCCTACTAAGAAATCGGAGGTTTTCTCAACTGCTGCTGATAATCAACCTGCTGTTGATATTCATGTATTACAAGGTGAGCGTCCAATGGCAACTGATAATAAATCAATTGGTCGTTTTCAATTAGCAGATATTCCACCGGCACCAAGAGGAATCCCTCAAATTGAAGTAACTTTTGATATTGATGCAAATGGAATCTTAAATGTTTCTGCAAAGGACAAAGCAACAGGAAAAGAACAAAATATTAAAATTGAAGCTTCTTCTGGTTTATCTGATGAAGAAATTGAGAAAATGAAGCAAGAAGCTGAAGCAAATGCTGAAGCAGATAATAAAGCAAAAGAAACAGCTGATAAGATTAATGGAGCTGATGGTATGATTTTTCAAACTGAAAAGCAATTAAAAGAATTTGGTGAAAAATTATCAGATGATAAAAAAGCGCCAATTGAAGAAGCTTTAGTTGAATTAAAAGCTGCACATGAAAGCAAGGATTTAGATGCTATTGATGCTGCAATGGAAAAAATCAATACTGCTTGGACTGCTGCTTCAGAAGAAATGTACAAAGATTCACAAGAAGAAGGGGATGCAGCTGAAGGAGCACAAGCTGCTGATACAGCAACTGATGATGTTACTGATGTTGAGTTTGAAGAAGTAAAAGAAGAGGAATAATCCTAGTATCCATAATACTGAAAAGAGCCCTGCATTATTGTGGGGCTTTTTTTATATTTGCAAAATGATAAAGAAGATTCTTTTAATATTGTTTTTTCCATTTATGATAAGTGCTCAAACAGCATTTATTAGTGGTAGTGATACAATTTGTGATAATGGAGTAGGAGCAATGCTTAAGGTTGATTTTTCTGGAGTTGCACCTTTTACATTTGTGTATGAAATTAATGGGATTAGTCAGAATTCCATAACAACACAAAATTCACCTTATTTTATTAATACAAAAACAAAAGGGACTTATGTTTTAAGCCAATTTAATGATGCTGTTGCTATTGGTACGGTAAGTGGAAGTGCAGTTGTTACAATTTTGGAAAGCCCTACTTCTTTAATACACCTTTTGTCTGATACTTTACCTGTTATTAATCCTATTGCAAATTTTACAAGTAATTCTATTGGAGATGTTGTTGCTTGGGAATGGAGTTTTGGTGATAATACTGTTAATGAAACTTTAGAGAATCCAAAACATGTTTACCCTATTGATAATGAAGGTGTAGGTTTGACGGGTGTTTATCAAAGCGCTTTAATTATTCTTGATGCTAATGGTTGTTCAGATACTGCTATTCATCAAGTTTTTGTACAAGAGGAATATTGGTTTTATATTCCAACATCCTTTACCCCTGATAATGACAAGCTAAATGATAAATTTTGTATTGAATACCATGCAATTCGAGAGAATACTTTTTTATTTAAAGTCTATAATGTGCAAGGTGATCTTATGTTTCAGTCAACAAATCCTCAAAATTTAAAATGCAGTTTAAATAGAGGTTGGGATGGAGTATATTTTATAACTCAAAAAGATTTACCTGCTGATACTTATGTTTATGAACTTTATTTTCAGGATTTTGAGGGGTGGAAGCATAAGGAGTATGGTTCAATTAAGTTAGTAAGATAGGCTTAATAACAATTACTAAAGTGAATAAAAGGGCTTTAGTTTGAGGGCTTTTTCTATCTTTGATTTTTAAAATATAAATTATGAAATTATTAGAAGGGAAGACGGTAATCATTACGGGTGCCAGTAGAGGAATAGGAAAAGGAATTGCAGAAGTATTTGCAAACCAAGGTGCAAATATTGCATTTACTTACCGTTCATCTGATGAAAAAGCAAAAGCTTTGGAAGAAGAACTTTCAGCAAATGGTTGCAAGGCTAAAGGGTATAAGTCAGATGCCTCTGATTTTGATGCTGCCCAAAAACTAGCAACTGATGTAATGGAAGAGTTTGGTTCTATTGATGTGTTGGTTAATAATGCAGGAATTACTAAAGATGGTTTATTAATGCGTATGTCAGAAGATGATTTTGATAGAGTGATGGATATCAATATGAAGTCAGTATTTAATATGACAAAAGCAGTTTTACGCCCAATGTTAAAACAAAGAAAAGGCTCTATTATTAATATGAGTTCAGTTGTTGGTGTAAAAGGAAATGCAGGTCAGGCAAATTACTCTGCATCTAAGGCGGCAATTAACGGATTTACAAAATCAACTGCTTTGGAGTTAGGTTCTCGTAATATTAGGTGTAATTCTATTGCTCCTGGTTTTATTGAAACTGAAATGACTGAAGCCTTAGGGGAGGATCAGATTAAAGAATGGAGAAATACTATTCCTTTAAAAAGAGGAGGAAGTACTGAGGATATTGCTAATGCGACTTTGTTTTTAGCATCAGATATGTCGGCTTATGTAACTGGGCAAGTGCTACATGTTTGTGGTGGTATGCTTACCTAAATAGATGGGGATAAGTACAGAATTACCAATATTATATAGCATAGCTTGCCTTTTATTAGGTTTAAGCTATGCTTATTTTTTATATAGAAAAGAGAATTTACTTTCTTCCAAAGTCTTAAGGAATTCCCTATTTGTAATTCGTACTTTATTTATTGGTTTTTTGGCTGCTTTAGTGCTTAATCCTATTGTTAAATCTTTACAAAAGACTACTCATAAACCTATTGTAATTATAGCTCAGGATGTTTCAGAATCTATTTCTGATACTTCTTCTGTTCATTTTTTAACTGATATTGCTAATCAGTTATCTGATTTTGAAGTGCATAATTTTTCTTTTTCGGATGAGGTGAGTCAAGGTTTTTTAGCTGAAAATAAGGGCTTGCTAACTAATTATTCTAATCTCTTTCAGGATATGATGAGTCGTTTTTCCAATCAGCATGTGGCTGGTTTGGTTTTGGCTACTGATGGACTGTACAATAGAGGGAATAGTCCGCTTTATGGTAGGTTGATGAATTACCCAATTTATGCAATTGCTCAAGGTGATACAAACCTTAATAAGGATGTGAGTATTGTAAAAGTACATCAAAATGAAATTGCTTTTTTAGGTAATACTTTTCCTTTAGAAATAGCTGTTGCAGCTCAGCAATGTAAAGGTGAGAATATTCAGCTAACAATATGGAATAAGGGCAGGAAAATCTATACTGAAAAGATGCTTATTGCATCTGATGATGACTATGAAAAAGTAAAGGTAAATCTGCTTGCAGATGGCGTAGGTTTGCAGCATTATACCATTGCCGTTACTCAGTTATCTTCTGAAAAAAACATAAAAAATAATAGTTATACTGCATATGTTGATGTGATAGATTCTCGCTATAAGATCTTACTACTTACTGATGGGTCTCATCCTGATGTTTCAGCCTATAAAAGTGTTATTGATAAAAATAAAAACTATGCTTTGGAGCAAGTTAGTATTACTGATTTTAATGGGAACTTTGAAGAGTATCAGTTAGTGGTTCTTTTTGGAATTGAAGAAAGTTCTTTTGTTTTGAAGGATTTAAAGAAATCAAAAATACCACTACTTATTTTTGATCTTCAACAGGGTGTATACAAGCAGTTTAGTTCGGCTTTAAGTTTTAAAGCTAGAGGTGGCATAGAAGAGGTTAGGGCTGTGAAAAATGAAGGTTTTTCAAGTTTTACATTCTCTCCTGATTTATTAAACTTAATTGATGAAGCACCTCCATTATATTCTCCTTTCGGAAAGTATACAATGAAAGTTGGTGTTGAGGTAATATTATCTCAAAAAATAGGGGGGCAATTAACAAACAATCCTATTGTACTGTTGGATGAACAAAGTGAAAGAAAAGTAGCTGTTGTTTCTGCTGAAGGGTTTTGGAAATGGAAGTTATATGATTATGCAAATTCAAAAAATAATTCAGCCTTTGATGAGTTGTTTTCTAAATTAACTCAATATTTAGTTTTGCAAGAAGATAAGAGCAGATTTAGAATTAATTATAAAAAACAGATTGCTGAAAATTCAACAATTTATTTTGATGCCTCACTTTATAATGAGAGTTATGAGTTGATAAATAATAAAGAAGTTGAACTCAGTATCTGGAATGAAAATAGTGAAAAGTTTGAATATGAATTCTCAAAGTCATCTGAAAATTATAGTTTAAATGCAGGTGTTCTAGATGTTGGGAAATATTCTTTTTTGGCAAAAGTAAAAGGAACAGATGTAATGAAAAGAGGAAATTTTGATGTAAAAGCAATTCAGTTAGAGCAGTTGCATACTGTGGCAAATCATCAATTATTATATCAATTAGCTAATACTAGTGGAGGTAAATTGTTTTACCCTAACCAAATAGATGAGGTTGTAGCTACAATTAAGCAAAGTAAAAATAATTACAAACGCATAAGCACTAAAGAAAAACTAAAAGGAATCATTAATATTCCTTGGATTTTATTAAGTTTGCTAGCCTTGATTTCTTTGGAATGGTTCCTTAGAAAATACAATGGTTTGATATAGTATGATAAAGCAATTTTTTATAGGGATACTGGTAGTATCAGGATTAAGTTCTTGTAGCACTTCATCAGTATTGGTAAATGTGCAAAGACCAGCCGATATTACTATTTCTCAGGAGATAGAAAATGTAGTAGTAGCAAATAGGTCGCGTCCATCTAAAGATAATTTAGCAGAAAATATTGTTGAAGGTTTATTTACCGGAGAAGGTATAGGGGCTGATAGAAAAGGGGCTGAATATTGTATTGATGGACTTAGTAGTATGCTTAATTCCTCAGAACGATTTACGCTAAAAAATGTAGGAGGTATTGAATTGAAAGGTACAGGCACATCTTCTTTTCCTATTCCTTTGGCTTGGAATGAGGTAAAAAGTATTTGTGGCTCTTATGATGGGGATGCTTTATTGGTGTTAGCTACTTTTGATTCTGACTCAAGAACAATAGTTGGTGCTCCTGTTGCGCGTACACGAAAAGTAAAAGGAATAAAAGTAAAGGAATTGCGTTATCCTGCAACACTTATTATGAATGTAGAGTCAGGTTGGAGAATTTATGATGTAAATAAAGAACGCATTATTGATGAAAATAAATTTACTGAAGTTAAAGAGTTTAAAGCTTGGGGGAATTCTCCTCAAGAAGCTCAATTAAATTTACCATCAAAAAGAATAGCAATTAAGCAATCAGGAATTTATGCAGGTGAGCAGTATGGATTTAGAATTTCACCAATATGGATTAAAGTAAATAGGGTGTATTATACTGGAAAGTCAGATGATTTGAAGTTAGCTAAATCATATGTTAAGAGGGGGGATTGGGATGCTGCAATTGAAATATGGATGCCCTTAACTGATGAAGTAGATGAGAAAATTTCAGGTAGAGCAGCTTTTAATATGGCATTAGCAAGTGAAATAAAAGGCGGATTAGATGCTGCAATTGATTGGGCTAAAAAGGCTCAAAAACTAGGAGAGAAAAAAGCATATAATTATATTAATATATTACATAGAAGGAAGATGGATGAAGAGAAACTTAAACAACAATTAAATTAACTAAAACAAATAAATTATGGAAAATCAAGGATTGCCTAAGGCAATGGTAATGGGAATTGTAGGAATGATATTTTTAGTCATGTTTGGTTCAAGTATGTTCGTAACGATTGAATCAGGAGAAAAAGGAGTGCTATTTAAGAAATTTGGAGGAGGACTAGAAAAGGAAGTGGTTTATGGGCAAGGGTTTCATGTAATTGCACCATGGAATGATATGTTCGTATATGATGTGAAAATTCATGAGACATTCGAGAAAATGGAAGTATTGTCTAAAAATGGACTGTCAATTAAAATTGATTTATCATTCAGGTACATGCCACAACAAGATAAAATTGGACATTTACATGATGAGATTGGAAGAGATTATTTAGAAAGAATTGTAAAGCCAGAAATCAGATCAGTAACACGTGAGGTGATTGGTAACTACTTGCCTGAAGAATTGTATTCTTCAAAGCGTGAGGCAATTGAGGATGAAATTTACAGTTTGACTAAAGCAAATATTGAATCTAAATACATTACTTTAGATGCAATACTAATTAGAGATGTAACCTTACCAACAACTTTAAGAACTGCAATTGAGCAAAAGTTAAAGCAAGAGCAGGAGTCTTTAGAATATGAGTTTAAGATTGATAAAGCAAGAAAAGAAGCAGAAAGAAAGGAGATTGAAGCTAATGGTATTGCTAAGTTTCAGAAAATTGTTAACCAGACAATTACTCCTCAGTTATTAAAATGGAAAGGGGTGGAGGCTACTCAAGAAATTGCAAAATCACAAAACTCTAAGGTTATTGTTATTGGTAATGGAGATGGTGACTTGCCAATAATTTTAGGAGGACAATAATATTTTGTATTATTGCGAGAATAAAACAAGTAATTAATTAAAGAAAACAAAAATGAAAAAGATTGTATTAATGATGTTAGTGGCTATGATTCCGTTTTTAACTATGGCTCAAAAAAGAAGTAAGAAAGAAAGTAAGCAGGCTGTTGAACAAACTACAAGTTCGAAAGCAACTGTTGAATATATGGTTATTAAAGGAATAGAAATTCCTATTGACTTAGAAGGTATGAGTGAACAAGAGCTTAATGCTAGAGGTGAAGATTCTCGTGAGATACAAATGAAAAGAATGTTAAGCCCTCAGCTTAAACTTATAGTTACTTTTGATTATGGAAATAATAGAAATAAAGAGGTAAGTGAAATGATGCGTGTAGCTAGTAATTTTAGGACAATGGCTGCTGCTGCTAATGCTGCTGCAGAAAGAGGTTGGGAATTTATGTCTGCAAATGTTCTTTCAAGTACAGGAAAAACTACTCACTATTACTACATGAGAAGAAATAAGTAAGACTTTATTTAAATATTAAAAAAAGCTCTACTGAAAAGTGGGGCTTTTTTTTATTGAAACTTTCCGTTAATCATAACCTTATCAATTACATTGTGTCCAAAGCTATACGGTAAGTAAGCATAACTTGGTATAGGTTTAGTGATAAAAAGGTTGGCTTTTTTTCCAATACAAATACTTCCGAGTTCTTTTTCTACTCCCATTGCGTATGCAGTATTTATTGTTGTTGCGTTTATCACTTGCTCAGGAGTCATCTTTAGTTGTATACATCCTAATGAAGCTACAAAATTCATGTTTCCACTTGGGGTAGAGCCAGGATTATAGTCAGTAGCTAAAGCAACTGGCAATCCTTTTTCCATCATTTTAACTGCAGGACCGTAAGGTATCCCTAAAAAGAAAGAGCAAGAAGGTAAAATAGTTGGCATACAATTTGCATTTTGAAGAGCTGTGTAGTCTTCATCTGCCATTTCTTCTAAGTGATCCACTGATAAAGCACCTAAATCCACTGAGGCTTTTACACCGCCAATTGCATTAAACTGATTTACATGTGTTTTTGATGGAATTCCATATTTATTAGCTGCTGTTAAAAGCCTTTTAGTGTCTTCAACTGTAAAGTATCCTTCTTCACAGAAAATATCTACATAGTCAGCAAGTTTTTCATCAGCTACTTTTGGTAACATTTCATTAATTACCAAATCCATATACCCATCTTTATTGTCTTTGTATTCTTTTGGTAGGGCATGGGCTCCTAGAAAAGTAGCTTTAATGGTTACATCAGTATTTTCTTTTAAGCGTTTGATAACTTTTAACATCTTTAGTTCAGCATCCATTGTAAGTCCATAGCCACTTTTTATCTCAATAGCACCTGTTCCCATTTGTACTAATTCATTTAAACGATTTAGTGCATCTTCATATAATTCATCTTCACTAGCATTTTGTAATTTTTCAGCAGAATTTAAAATTCCTCCACCTCTCTGAGCAATTTCTGCATAGCTTAATCCATTTATTCTGTCTACAAATTCTCCTTCACGGCTAGCTGCAAATACTAGGTGCGTATGGCTGTCGCAATAAGTTGGGAAAACCATTCCCCCTTCAGCATCAATTATATCAGTATTGTTCCAGTCTTCTATTCCATTCCACTCATCCATACTTCCAAAAGAGGTAATGATTCCATTTTCAACTTCTACAAACGCATCTTTAATTGTAGAGATGTTTGACATATCTTTTCCTGCCACCCATTTTCTAGGAGTTGTTTCTGTTTGGATAAGCTCTGAAATATTCTTGATTACTGTTTTCATATTTTGTTTTTGATTGTGCGAAAATACAAAATTCACTCTAATCAATTATGTTATATTTGCGCTATGGGAAATTCTATTGGTACTATTTTTAAATTAACAACTTTTGGTGAATCACATGGTGCTAGTATTGGGGGTATTATTGATGGTTTTCCTGCAGGTTTAGAGTTGGATTTTGAAAAAATACAACAGCAGTTGGATAGAAGAAAGCCAGGGCAATCCAAGATTACTACTCAAAGAAAAGAAAGTGATACTGTTCAGTTTTTATCGGGAATATTTGAAGGAAAGACTACAGGTACTCCTATTGGTTTTACGATAAAAAATGAAGATGCTAAGAGTAAGGATTATACCCATGTAAAAGATGCTTTTCGCCCTTCTCATGCCGATTTTACTTATCAGCAAAAATATGGTATAAGAGATTATAGAGGAGGAGGAAGGTCTTCTGCTCGTGAAACTGCTTGTAGAGTAGTAGCTGGAGCTATTGCTCAGCAAATATTGATAGCAATTGGAGTTGAAGTACAAGCTTATGTTTCTGCTGTTGGGAGTGTTAAGCTGAATAAATGCTATACTGATTTGGATTTAAATATCACAGAAACTAATTTGGTGAGGTGTCCTGATGTTGCAATTGCTGAACAGATGATTTCAGAAATTAAAAAAACAAAAAAACAAGGCGATACCATTGGTGGAGAAATTACGGTTGTAGCAACTGGCGTTCCTGCAGGATGGGGAGAACCCGTTTTTGATAAACTCCATGCGGATATAGGAAAAGGAATGCTAAGTATTAATGCGGTACATGGATTTAAATATGGTTTTGGTGGAGTGGATATTTCTTCTAGTAAAGGAAATGAAGTGAATGATACTATTATTGATGCGAGTGGAAAAACTAAAACCAACTTCTCTGGAGGAATACAAGGCGGAATAAGCAATGGAAATGATATTTATTGTGAAGTAGCCTTTAAGCCAGTAGCTACTATTATGCAAAAGCAAAATACGATTGATGCAGCAGGAAATGCAGTAGAAATAAAAGGAAAAGGAAGGCATGATGCTTGTGTGGTGCCAAGGGCAGTACCTATTGTTGAAAGTATGATGGCACTTACTTTAGTTGACCATTATTTAAGAAGTAAAACTAATAAAATTTAAGATTATGAAAAAACTACTTTTGATTTTAATTTGCTTTCCATTAATTGGTTTTGGGCAAATAAGAAATTTTGAAGAAATTCCAGAGAAGTTAATTATGAATTTTGATAAGATGGGAGTAAATGATGATACTTATTTAAATAGTTTTGAAAGTGATTATTTTAACTTCATTTTTCAAGATATAAGAGGAGAATTTGATTTTACGGGTAAAAAGATAGGTTTTGTAACAGGTAATGGTCATTCTATTGTTTCTAAAAAAAGTTATTTTGATATTGAAAAATCAAGAAAAGAAAGAGGTTATTCTACAAATCAAGCGTCTTTACACCTTTTTAATAAATCAGAGATAGAAACATCTGGAGGTTATGAAGGATTTGTATTATATTGGGTTAAAGCTTTTTTTAAATCAGAATCACTTCCTAGAAAATTAAAAGAATATGACTCTAATAATTAAAAAAACAAGCAACTAACAAATGAAAAAACTAGCATTACACTGGAAAATTATAATCGGAATGGTATTGGGTGTCGTTTACGGCCTAATCGCTAACAAATTAGGTTGGGTGGATTTTACTACTGATTGGATAAAGCCATGGGGTAAAATATTTGTAAACCTATTAAAGCTAATTGCAGTTCCTTTAGTTTTTGCATCACTTATTAAAGGAGTGGCATCTTTATCAGATATTTCAAAATTAAGCAGGATAGGAGGGAAAACAATCGCTATTTATTTAATGTCCACAGTTATTGCGGTAAGCATTGGTTTGTTCTTGGTAAATATGGTAAATCCTGGAGCTGATTTTGATAGAGAATCCATACAGTTATCTGAAAATTCTCAATCAGGAGCAGATAAAAAAATTGCAGCAGCAGGAAATGTAAAAGAGGCAGGCCCTTTGCAGTTTGTGGTGGATATAGTCCCAACAAATATTTTTTCAGCTTCTAGTGATAATTCTAATATGTTGCAAGTTATCTTTTTTGCCATTCTATTTGGGATTGCAATGGTAATGCTGCCTAGTGAAAAAACGGTATATGTAAAAGGTTTCTTTGATGGGGTAAACGATATTATTCTTCAGATTGTAGATTTAATTATGTTAGCAGCCCCTTATGGTGTGTTTGCACTTTTAGGAGGTTTAGTGGTTGATTTTGGAGCAAGTTCTACTTTGTTTATTGCTTTAGGAAAATATTCCTTAACCGTAATTGCTGGCTTATTACTTATGATTGTTGTGGTATATCCTTTAATTTTGAGTACATTCACAAAAGTAAAATATATCAATTTTTTTAAAGCGATTTCTCCTGCACAGATGTTGGCATTTTCTACTAGTTCTAGTGCAGCAACCTTGCCAGTTACTATGGAAAGATGTGAGGATCATTTAGGGGTTTCTGAAGAGGTTTCTTCTTTTGTATTGCCACTAGGTGCTACTATTAATATGGATGGAACTTCTCTTTACCAAGCAGTAGCGGCAGTATTTATTGCCCAAGCTTTTGGTATTGATTTGGATTTAGGACAGCAATTAACCATTGTGCTTACGGCAACTTTAGCTTCCATTGGTGCTGCTGCTGTTCCGGGTGCTGGTATGGTAATGCTAGTAATTGTTTTGGGTGCAATTAATGTGCCTACTGAGGGGCTTGCACTTATCTTTGGAGTGGATAGAATACTAGATATGATGCGTACAGTTGTGAATGTAACAGGTGATGCTACTGTGGCAACTATTGTTGCCTCCACTGAGGGAGAATTGCGAGAAGTTACTGAAGAAGAATTAATGAGTTAAACTTTGCAAAAATATTTTTTAATCTGCTTTTTGTTTATTGGTCATTTGCTAATGGCTCAAGAATGTTTTCCTGAAAAAGGAAAGGATAAAAGATTGCTAAAAAAGATAGAAAAACAAATTGCTAAAAGAGATTTTTATGCTGCTTTGGATGAATTGAGTACGGATAAATCATTTGCCGTATTTAGTGCTTTAAAATCAGAGATACTTTGGCGTAAAGGTGAGTTTTTTGATGCAGAAACGGAAGGTTTAAATGCAATAGCTAATTGTCCTGATAATTTTCCAAAAGTTTATTATTTACTAGGAGAAATTGCATTTAACAGAAAGGATTATGTGAATGCTGATTTTTATTTACAAAAGAGCATAGCTTTAGGAATTGCTGATCCTTATTATTCTGATGCAGTTAATTTGTATGCTAAAGCAAAAGTATTGGCTAAAATTATTGTTAATCCAGTTTCTTTTTCTCCTGAAGTTGTAAGTGGTGTTTCTACAATTTATGATGAGTATTTACCCATTATTTCTCCTGATCAAGAGTTTTCATTTTTTACAAGGCGTTCAGATAAAAGTAGTTTTAGTTCAATAACAAATACTAGTGTTGAGGAGTTTGTTTCTAGTAGAAAAATAAAAGGTATATTTGATGAAGGTCAGGCGCTTTCTTATCCTTTTAACCTGGAAAGTAATGAAGGTGGAGCGTCCATTACTATTGATAATAAAGTGTTGTATTACACAAAGTGCATCAGGAATAAAAAAGGCTATAATAATTGTGATATTTATTATGTGAATAGGGCTGGAAATAGTTGGTCGGAGGTGCAGAGTTTCTCTGATAAAATTTCAAAATCAGATTCTTGGGAATCCCAGCCAACCGTTTCTTCTGATGGTAAAACGATTGTTTTTGCTAGTGATAGAAAAGGGGGGTATGGTAAAATTGATTTGTATGAAATTAATTTTGAGAATGGAAAGTGGACAAGTCCTAAAAACTTAGGTTCTACTATTAATAGTAACGAACATGAAAAATCTCCTTATTTGCATACGGATGGGAAGACCTTATTTTTTGCTTCAACAAATTTTCCAAGTATTGGTGGTTTTGATATTTTCTATAGCAGAAAGGATAGTTTAGGGGTTTGGCAAAACCCTGTAAATATTGGTTTTCCTATCAATACGGCTGCTGATGAGATTTCCCTTTTTGTGAGTACGGATGGAAATACGGCTTATTTTGCTTCTAATCAACTGGATGGAGTAGGAGGTTGGGATATCTATTCTTTTCCTTTGCATGATGGTGCTAAGCCTGAAAGGGTATTATTTTTAAAAGGAGAATTGTTGGATGAAAATGGGCAGGTTTTGGAGGATGTGGAATTGGAAATAAAAAACATAACTACCAATGAGGTTACTACTGTAAAGGTAGCGGCAGGAACTTATGTGTCCTCCTTAACTTTGGCAAAGGATGATGATGTTTTAATTACGGTAAAAAAAGAGGGTTTTGCTTTTAACTCAACTTATATTTCTGCTAATGACACTTCTTTTTCTTCTCCTAAAAACTTGAATATAGCATTGGAATCCTTGGAGAATGGGAAGTCCTTTAATATTGAGGATATTTATTTTGAAACGAATTCTTATCAGATAAAAGAAATGGCACAAAATGTCCTATTGGAATTTGCTGCTTACTTAAATGTAAATAGCAATTTGATAATAGAAATAAATGGTTTTACTGATGATATTGGTGATGATAAGGATAATCAATTGCTTTCAGAAAACAGAGCAAAAGCTGTGCGTAATCTTATTTTATCGGAAGGGGTGGAGGTTGCTAGAGTTGCCTTTAACGGTTTTGGAGAGTTGTTTCCTGTGTCAGATAATAATACAGAAAAAGGTAGGGCACAAAACAGAAGGACAGAGTTTAAAATTATTGGGCAATAAAAAATCCTGCTAATGCAGGATTCCTTATTATATATGTAAAAGCGATTATCTTGCTTCTTTAATTCTTGCTTTCTTACCAGTTAATTCTCTTAAGTAGTAAATTCTTGCTCTCCTAACTTTACCTTTCTTGTTCACTTCAATTTTTTCAATTAAAGGTGAGTTGATAGGGAAAATTCTCTCAACACCTACTGAGTGAGATATTTTTCTAATTGTAAAAGTTTCAGTTGCTCCACTACCTTTTCTTTGGATAACATCTCCTTTAAAGAACTGTGTTCTTTGCTTGTCTCCCTCTTTAATTGTGTAGTAAACTGTAATATTATCTCCTGCTTTAAAGTTTGGTAAATCTGTTCCTGCAGTAAGTTCTTTTGCTATAGTTTCAGTAATGTTCATTTTTCTAATATTAGTTTTCGAAATCGGTTTGCAATATTACGGATATTTTTTTATTTAATTATCCTAAGAAACAAACAATTTTACTCAAATAAATCAGGTCTTTTTTCTTCTGTTCTTTTTAGAGCTTCTTCCTCTCTCCATTGGGTTATAAGCTTCTCATTTCCAGATAGTAATACTTCAGGAACTTCCCATCCTTTATAGTTGGAAGGGCGAGTATAGATAGGGGGCGCAAGCAAGTTATCTTGAAAAGAATCGGTAAGTGCAGAGGTTTCATCAGAAATAACACCTGGAATTAATCGTATTACTGCATCAGAAAGTATGGCAGCTGCCACTTCACCGCCTGTTAGTACATAATCGCCAATTGATATTTCTTTGGTTATTATGTGCTCTCTAACTCTTTGGTCAATTCCTTTGTAATGTCCGCAAAGCATAATTAGGTTCTTGTGTGTGGATAAAGTATTACAGATTTGTTGGTTTAGCGTTTCTCCGTCAGGGGATAGGTAAATGATTTCGTCATACTCTCTTTCAGCTTTTAGCTTGCTTATGCAATCGTCAATAGGTTGTATGCACATTACCATTCCTGCTCCGCCTCCAAATTGATAGTCGTCAACACTTTTTTGTTTGTTGGTGGAGTGGTCGCGTAAGTTGTGAATTATGATTTCTGCCTTACCATTTTCTTTTGCACGCTTCAAAATTGAGTACTCAAAATAAGCGTCAAAAAATTCAGGAAATAATGTAATGATGTCAATTCTCATTTGGCAAACTTACAAAATCAAAATGGTTTATTTTTTAAGTGTAATTAGGCTTAAAAACGAGTATGACATGCTGTCATGCAATTTTCATAAACAAAACTTAATCAGATATTTAAATGATACAATATAAATAGTTAATTTAGTATTGTATTTTAATTAAAAATATAAGTTAATGTGAGCTGATTTTGGCTAAATTAAACGAAAATTGCTAACAATTGTTGATATTTATTTAAAGTTGCAATGTTTAATTTGTTTGGAATTTTTGTACTTTCATCTTTCTAAAATTAAGGTATATGTATAGATTATTTTTCCTTGTCTGTTTTGTTTTTTTGTTCGCTAAAAGTGCAGAGTCTCAAACTTCAGATAGTACAAAAGTAAGTTCTTTGGAGCAGCAATTTAGCGATTCTATTGCTCAAGTAAATGAACTAAATGAAGATTTAAAAGCATCACGAGATGCTTATAATGAAGGATTGTTATTGTTAGAAAGCGAGAATTATATTGAGGCAATTTCTCATTTTACCAATGCAATTTCAATTGATTCTGTTTTTTCAGAAGCCTATTTAAGTAGAGCAAAATGTTATGAGGGAGAAAATGATGAATTGGCAATTGCTGATTACTTAAAAACTTTTTCACTTGATTCTTCTAAAATTTCTCCTTTGTACTTAGTAGCTGATTTGCAGTTTAAATCCGATAAAGAGCTAGCAAAACAAACATATAATACTATTCTTTCGCTTAATGATGGGGAGCACAAAGCGATTAGCCAGTTAGGAATTATTTCTTTTTTAGATGAAGAGTATAATAATGCTGAACAATTATTTACAAAATCTTTAGTCATTAATAAGAATGCTTATACCCTTAATGATAGGGGGAGTTGCTATCGTAAATTAGAGAAATTTGATGCAGCTATTCAGGATTATTTAGCAGCTATTGCTTTAAATTCTGAATTAGCATTTATTTATAATAATTTGGCAAGTGTATATTTAAAGCAGGGTAATGATGAAAGAGCATTAAGTTATTATGATTTAGCAATTTCAAAAGATGTAAACTATGTTTTAGCATATAATAATAAAGCCAGCCTTCTTCTTAAAAATGATGAGTTTGATAAGGCGCGCTTAGCTATTGATAAGGCATTAGCTGTTGATTCTGAATATGCTCCTGCTTATAATAATAGAGGGGTAATTAATCATCAATTTAAGAAATACAAACAAGCAATTGCTGATTTTGATAAGGCAATTTTATTGGATAATAATTATGCAAAAGCATATTTGAATAGAGGGATAAGTAAGCAAATGACTAGAGATGAGGATGGAGCTTGCTCAGATTGGAGTAGGGCAAAGGAATTAGGAATTATGATGGTAAAAAAATATTTAGCAAATGACTGTGAATAATAGATATAGAAAAACATTTTTATTAGCTTGCTTATTGTTTTTGGCAAATATTGCTTTTTCACAAGATGTAGCTTTTAAAAATGCAAACTTTAAAGAAGATAAACAGGGATTAAAATTAGCAAAAGAGAATATTAAAATTGCAGATGAATTGAGAGCTAATGGTATCCAAAAGATTCTTGCAATGCAGGAAGCAGATGTTGTTTTTAATCAAGCAATTTTTAACTATAACAAGGCGCAAATTTTAAATCCAAATAATGGCGAACTGAATTATAAAATAGGAAGTAGTTTTTTATTTACTAATCAGAAAGAAAGAGCCTATTCTTATTTGTTAAAAGCAAAGGAATTGAATGCTGATTTGCCAGCTGATTTTTTGTTTTATTATGGTATGGCTTTGCAGTTAAATGGAGAGTATTCTGCTGCAATTCAGCAGTTTGAATCATTTAAGACTACTGCTAAAAGTAAAGTGTATGCGCTTTATGAAGTGTTTACTAAAAAGTATATTAAGGAATGCCAGGGGGCACATGAGGTTTTGGCTGCTGAGCATAGAATTTGGGTAGATAATTTGCCGATAAATACTAAATATGATGAGTGGAGTCCTTGCTTGAGTGCTGATGGAGAGTTATTGATTTTTACTTCTAATCAGCCAAATGAAAATCAGTCCAATGATTTTGGAGTGTATGATCAGGATATTTATTATTCCAATTTAAATGCTCGTAAATTTTCGGAAGTATTACCTGTTTCTGAATTGAATACGGAAAATGATGATGTTTCAGGGGGGCTTTCTTATGATGGGCAAAGGCTACTTATTTTTAAACAAGAAGATGGAAATGCTGATGTTTTTGAATCTAAACTAAATGGTTTAAATTGGGGAGTTCCTTCCAGGAAAATGGGAGAAAAATTAAGAGGAGGAAATACAGATGGAAACGAAACTTTCGCCTCATTTGATCCGCCAGATGTGAAGGTTTACTATATTACTGATGGTGGGTATAGTGGTAATAAAAACATCTATTTTTCTGGAGTAATGAATAGAGAAAGGAATCTTTGGGGAAAGGGGCAAAGTGCAGGGCATGAGGTGAATACTAAATTTCAGGAGGGTTCGGTTTATATTCATCCTGACGGAAAAACTATGTATTTCTCATCTCAAGGACATAATACACTTGGTGGTTATGATATTTTTGTCTCCTATGTTGATGATTTAGGGCATTGGGGGGAGCCAATTAATTTAGGTTATCCTATTAATACTCCTTATGATGATTTATTTTATAGTGCTACTGCTAGTGGAAGGTATGCATATATTGCTTCCAATAGAGCAGGAGGAAAAGGAGGTTTGGATATTTATAGGGTAACTTATTGGGGTGCGGATAAGCCAATGAGTGCTGATAGGGAAGATCAGTTGATTGCTAGTATTGCAAAACCAATAAGTGATAAGACAATTGCAAAACCTATTGTGGTTGAAGAAAAATCATTAACTGTTTTTAAAGGAAAAGTTATTGATGCAATTACAAAAAATCCTATTGATGCAGCAATAGAGATTGTGCTGAATGAAACAGGAAAGGTTTTCACTTCATTTCATTCAAATAGTGCTACAGGTAAGTTTTTATTATCCTTACCTGCAGGAGCTAATTATGGAATTTCAGTAGCTGCTGATGGTTATTTATTCCATTCGGAAAACTTTGATTTACCGAAAGGAGATGGGTTCAATAGTGTGAATAAAGATATTGAGCTGAAAAATATAAAAGTAGGAAGTAATATAGCGCTTAGAAATGTGTTTTTCAATACAGGAAAGTGGGAAGTAAAAGAAGATTCCTATGCTGAGTTAGCTCGTTTAGTTTCTCTTTTAGCTGATGTTCCTACTTTAAAAATTGAAATCTCAGGGCATACGGATAATGTTGGTGCTGAATCCTTTAATGAGTTGCTCTCTCAAAGGCGTGCAGATGCAGTAGTTACTTATCTTGTGAGTAGAGGAGTGGATAAAAAAAGATTGTCCGCAAAAGGTTACGGACAATCTAAGCCTGTTGATTCTAATGATACTGCTGAAGGTAGAGCCTTAAACAGAAGAACCGAATTTGAAATTATTGAAAATTAATCCTAGAGCAATACCTTTTCAGGTTTTTCCTAGGTTTAGTTTAGTTGATAATAACTTTCTGAGTTTTACTTTCTGATTTAAGAATGTAGATTCCTTTGTTTAAGTGAGAAATTGATGTTAATTTTTCATTAGTAGAAAGCACTAATTTCCCGCTTATATCATAAACTAAAACAGAGTTTATTGACTCAATATTTTTAGTAGCATTATTAAAGGTGAAGTCATTTTTCAATGATATATCACTTATTGAATTAACAACAGCCTCACTAATTGTTAAGTTAGTTGAATGGTAGTTGTCTCCAGAATTGTTTCCGTCACTATTTGCAGCAATGAATGCGCCATAAAAAGTAACATCTCCAGTTCCTGTACTTGGTGCTTCCCAGTCCATTGTCCAAGTTCTAGATCCATTTCCAGATGTTCCTCCTGATTTATGTGTTATTGCTGAATTGTTATTGGTAAATTTCATTTCAGCACTATTGGTAACTAAGAAACTTCCAGTTTTAGTATTTTCAGAATTTTTTTCAGCTGTGATTTCAAAGCCAAATTTATTGATACCTGTTTGGTTAATATCTGCAGTAATTGTATATACTTGGTTAGGTGTATATCCGTTTGCAGGGATATTTGTTGTAATGGTAGCTCCAGTACCTACTCCAGCATAATGACATCCAGTACAACTTGCACCATCATTTGGCGAGTCTGTTTTTCCACCTGGTGATCCTCCTGCATTAGAATGAGAGGTTGTTGGGTAAAAGAAAATTGCTACTGCTATGCACGTAGAAATAAAAAGTAAAGATTTTTTCATGATATAAAAGTTTTAATTTATGCAAATATAGGAATTTGATTTTATCTGATTATATTGCTTTTGGGTTATTTGTTTTTTTTTTTGTAAATTTGGCGCTTTATATCCTCTATGAAAATGATTAGTAAAAAACTTTTTTTTCTACTTTTAGCTTTTGGTAGTTTTGTGCAACTAAAAGCCCAGATAGGAATTACTAATGCAGCACCAAATAATAATGCTACTAATCTGGTGCAGAATGTATTAATAGGAAGTGGTGTGGCTGCTAGTAATATATCCTTTACTGGAAATAGTCAGCAAATTGGTGCTTTTACTTCAGGTTCTTCAATAGGAATGGCAAGTGGTATTATTATGTCAAGTGGACATGCTTTAGATGCTGATTTAGGTGGAAGTCCAAATTCCTGGAATACTCCAAATACTGGAATACAGTGTAATACTAACCCTAATACAGTCTGTAATGATTTATACACAGTAGCCAATTCTGTTCCCGCTTTAGTTGGGCAGTCTTTTTCTGTTTCAGATATTAATGATATGTGTGTAATAGAATTTGATTTTGTTCCAGAATCAGATACTTTGCGCTTCAATTATTGTTTTGGTTCAGAGGAGTATCTAACATGGATTAATTCTTCATATAATGATGTCTTTGGTTTTTTTATAAGTGGTCCAGGTATTACAGGCCCTTATTCTTCTCCTGCAGGATTTCCTAATGGCTCATTAAATATAGCAACAGTACCAAATACTAATCCTACTTTACCTATTACAATTAGTTCAGTAAATAATGTTACTAATCCTCAATTTTATAATACTGGAAATACAACTATTTCGTACAATGGATATACTGATTTGTTTACGGCAGAAGTGATTGTTCAGCCCTGTGAAACCTATCATATCCGTTTAGCAATTGCTGATGGTTCTGATGATTATTTGGATTCAGGAGTATTTTTAGAAGCAGGTAGTTTTTCCAGCCCAACTGTTGCAATGGCTACATTTGGTGTAAATATAGGGGTTGATACACTAACTATTCCTTGTAATGGGACATTGGATTTGGAAGTACAACTTAGTGGAGGGTATAATATTTTATGGAATACAGGAGCAACCTCTAATATTATTACTGTTGGTGCTGGGCAATATTGCTTTTCTGCTACTTCATCAACTGGTTCTTGTGTGTTGTATTCCGACACAGTTACTATTGTTGAGCAAACTTTATTTTCTACTAGTTATACTTCAACAAATGTAACTTGTAATGGGCAGGCAGATGGAAGTATTGATGTTTCAGTATCAGGAGGAGTGTTACCTTATACCTATTCTTGGGTAGATTCTACTTCAGGTTTTACTTATAATACTGAGGATTTAATAAATGTTGGCGCAGGAAATTACTGGTGTACAACAACAGACGCTAATGGATGTAATGCTTTGTCATTTGAGGTAATTATTACTGAACAATCAGCAATTTCTACAAACCCTATACAAACTAATATTAGTTGCTTTGGTGGTGCTGATGGTAGTATTGCTTTAAATGCAATAGGAGGAAATCAACCCTTAACAATTAGTTGGACAGGACCGAATGGTTTTTTGGCAAATAGCTCTCCATTATTTGCCTTAGAGGCAGGAACTTATTATGCTGTAATTACGGATGTAAATAATTGTCCTCCATTAAATCAGCAATTGATTCTGACTGAACCTTTAGCTATTTCAGCTTCTTATGTTTCTACTGATATTTCTTGCTTTGGTCTTAATGATGGAAGTATTGATTTAAGTATTCAGGGGGGAACAGCACCTTATACTGTAACTTGGCAAGGACCTAATGGGTTTTACTCAAATTCTGAAGATATTAATAATTTAACCCCAGGTTTATATACCTTAAGCATTACGGACGATAATTTTTGTTTGATGGCTTCAAATATTCAAGTTTTAATTACGGAACCAAATGCAATTACTTATAATTATACTAAAAATGATGTGAGCTGTTTTGGAGAGCAGGATGGAGCAATTGATTTAGTTCTAAGTGGAGGGGTTGGTTTTGTGACTACTTTGTGGACATACCCTAATGGTTTTCAAATAAGTACTGAAGATTTAAATGGAATACCTTCAGGAGGCTACACATTTTCAATAACTGATGCTAATGGCTGTTCTCCAGCTAATGTACCTATGCCAATTTTTATTTCAGAGCCACCTCAAATTCAAATAATGGCAGCCATTCAAAATGAGCAATGTTATGGTGATGCTGATGGAATGATTGATATAACTGTTTCAAATGCAAATGGACCATTTAATTTTAACTGGAATGGGCCTCAATCGTTCATTTCTACCATGGAAGATATAGTTGGTCTTAGTTCAGGTTCTTATCAGATTATAGTTACTGATAATAGTAATTTTTGTACTGAGCAAGCTAGTTTTATTATTAGTGCAGGAGTGCAAATACAAATGCAGTCAATGTTATATGATGTAAATTGCTATAATGGTGCAGATGGATTTATTAATTTAACTCCTCAGGCATTATCAAATCCAGTTTATGCTTGGTCCAATGGAGAAGTAACAGAAGATATATTTAATTTGCAAGCAGGAAATTATTCAGTTTTAGTGAATGATGATGCTAATTGTCCATCTTATTTTTCTTTTATAATTAATCAGCCAAGTATATTAAGTATGGGTTCAAATGTTGCTGAAGTGAGTTGTATTGGGGGTAATAATGGAGAGATTGAAGTAATGGTAAATGGTGGATTACCTCCTTATAATTATGTTTGGAGTAATGGAAATATATCATCAATAAATCAACTTTTAACGGAGGGAATATATGTAGTGAATGTGTATGATGCAAATAATTGTGTAGTTCAGGATTCATTTCAGTTAGTAGCTGAAGATTTTCATGTTGATGCTACAATTACTGATCCGAAATGTTTTGGAGCAACTGATGGGCTAGTTGATATTGAAATTTTGGGTGGGGATTATCCGTTTACCTATGTGTGGTCGAATGGTCAAACTAATCAAGATGTAGTAAACTTGGGTGCAGGGCCTTATTTTTTAAGCATAACTGATGCCCTAAATTGTACTATTGATACACTTATTTTTGTTAATGAACCCCCAATAATTAATGCAATTACTGCTACAAAAAATGTAGAATGTTTTGGTGATAATACGGGTTCAGTAAGCATGCAAATTACGGGCGGAATTCCCCCTTATGTTGTAGATTGGGGAAATGTGGATACTTCTGCAATGTATGCTGGGGTCTACCCTTATCAAATTACAGATTCTACAGCATGTATATATACGAATACAGTTTCTGTTTTTGAAAGTGATTCTATTGGGATAAGTTTTGTTAAAACAGATGTGCAATGTTATGGGGAGAGTACAGGTATGATTGATGTTCAAATTCTACAAGGAAGTGGAATGGCACCATATCAATATTCTTGGAGTGGACCAAATTTATTTTCTTCATCATCTGAAGATATATCAAACTTAGTGGCAGGTGTGTATGTCTTACAGATTATTGATGCTAATAATTGTACTAAGGAGGTGCGTATTGTAGTAGATGAGCCTACGCCTTTAAATCAAATTGTTTCCATTACTACTTCTGATTATACAGGTTTTCATGTTGCTTGTAAAGGAGATAATAATGGGTGGATTGATTTATCAATAAATGGAGGTTATATCCCCTTTTCTTATGCTTGGAATACAGGAGCAATAACGGATAGCATTTCAAATTTATATGCTGGAAATTACAATGTTACAGTTACTGATGGTTTAGGATGTACTATCGATTACTCTTTAAACCTATTAGAGCCTACAACACTTATGAGTGGTATTATTACATCTACAACAAATTATAATAATTATGATATTAGTTGTTATGGAAATGAGGATGGGGCGATTGAAGAAATAGTAACTGGAGGTGTGGGAAATTATACTTATCAATGGAGTAATGGTTATAATACATCTAGTATTTTTAATCTTTCATCAGGATATTATGAAGTAATTGTGCGAGATAACAATGGCTGTTTATGGATGGATAGTATTACACTAAATCAACCAGATTCTTTAGAATTAAGTTTGCTTTCGGCTACTGATACTTGTGAGCGTAATGTTGGTTATGCTGAGGCTTCTTTATTAGGAGGAGTTCCTTCTTATAATTATCAGTGGAGTTCTGGGCAAACAACAATGGCAGTGTATGATTTAGCAGAAGGTATGCATGAGATTGTTGCACTTGATGCAAATCAGTGTGAAATTTCAAATGTAGTCACTATTGAAAACTTACCTTCTCCAACAATTGATTTTAAACGATTACCAGAACATAGACGGTTTTATGATCAGATGGATAAGCCATTTGTATTTGTTGATGTAAGTGAGACTCATTGGCAAAATGTTGTGGATTGGCAATGGGATTTTGGTGATAATACTTTTGGGTCAGACTCAATAGTATTTCATTCTTATGCTGAAGCAGGGGAGTATACTATTCTGCTTGCTATTGAAACTCAATATAATTGTTGGGATACGATTAGTAAAAAAATATTAATTGATGAATATGAAATTTTCATTCCTAATGCTTTTACACCTTTAACTGGAGATGATTTAAATGATGAGTTTAAGGCTTACGGGTACGGTATTGTGAGTTACACCATGAAAATTTATAATAGATGGGGAGAGATACTCTTTGAAACAGATGATATTAATGTTGGATGGAATGGAACTGTTAGAGGTGAAGAAAATAATGTTCCTTCAGGAGTTTATTTGTATTTTATTGAAGTTGAAAATATTTACGGAGAGGTAATTATTTATCAGGATGCTTTTAAACTAATGCGATAATGCGATACAAAATTTTATTTTTTCTTTACTTTTGGATACTTTCTTCTTTTGCTAATGCACAAGAATTATTTCTATTAGATGTAAATAGCAATATTGTTGCTACAAAGAACCCTAATCGTACTTTAGGCTTGGTTGTTAATACAGAATTTGAACAAGAAATTATTGTAAAAAAGCTAGAAAATTTTAATATAACACTTCCTTTTTTTGGTACTCAGATTGAATTAAAAGCAGCACAATTTAAGGTGTATTCAGATAATTTTCAAATCATTTCTTTAACTGATGATGGGGAAGAGTATCTTGATGAAAAGCCAACTATTCAATCCTATAAGTTGCTGCATAAAGGAAAAAGTATTGGAGTTGTTAATTTTTTCAATAATGAGATTGTAGCAACTTTTAAGTTTGAAGGTAGACAGTATGAGATTACTAAACATAAAGAAAACTATATTTTATTTGAAGCTTCAAATAGTATAAATACATCTAATTTTTCTTGTGCAGTTGATGAGGAGTTTAGCAATAATATCTCTCCTCAAATTGAAAGTAGTTCTTCAATAGTTACCTCAGTTTGTATAGAATTAGCTATTGAAGTTGATAATTATACACGAAACACTTTTAGTTCTACATTAGAAACTACAAATTGGGCTTTAGCTATTATTGCAGGGGTAAGTCAGATTTATGATAGTGAAACAAATACTGCAGTTGTTGTTGTGTCTTCTTATATTTGGAATACTGTTGATCCTTATGATGCTTATGTGAATCAATCAAGTAATATGCTAAGCGGACTTGCTAGTTATTGGATAGCAAATAACAGTACAGTAACTAGAGATTTAGTCCATTTAATGACAAAAAGAAACAATACGGGTACAGGAGGTATTGCCTATTTAGATGTTTTATGCGATAACACTTGGGGTTATGGATTTTCTTCTGCATTAGATAATGATACTACTTATACTTTTCCTAATCCATCTTATACTTGGAACTTAACAGTTGTAAGTCATGAAATTGGACATAATGTGGGTTCTCATCATACACATTGGTGTAGTTGGGTGGCTGATCCGTTTATTCCTTTTGCAGGAGGTATCATTGATAATTGTGTTGATGTGCAAGGTAGTTGTGCAAATAGCCCAACTCCCCAATTAGGAACTATCATGAGTTATTGTCATACAACTTCTGGGGGAATTGTATTAGATTTCCATGATGTAGTGGTAAGCCAAGCACTTAATCCTGGTATTGCAAGTGCAAGTTGTTTAACTACTTGCGATTATTATGGATGTACAGATTCCACAGCCTTTAATTACAATCCGAATGCAAATGTAGATGATGGAAGTTGTATTCCTAAGGTTTTTGGTTGTATTGATACGACAGCTGCTAATTTTAATCCTTTAGCAAATGTAGATGATGGGAGTTGTACTTATTGTTCAGCATTGTCATTTATTAGTACTGATATTAGTTGTAATGGGTTTAATGATGGTGTGATTGATTTGACTGTTCAGAATGGAATAACTCCTTTTACTTATTCATGGACTGGTCCTAATGGATTTACGGCTTCAACTGAGGATATTAGTAGTCTTGAAGGAGGAATATATATTGTTACTGTTACTGATGGTTTTGGATGTAATGAAACTTCAAGTATTCAAATTATAGATCCTAACCCAATAACGATAAGTGGTATTACGACTACAAATGTAAGTTGCTATGGATTAAATAATGGTACTGTTTCAGTTGTAGCAACTGGTGGTTTTACACCTTATACATTTGATTATGGAACTGCTAATCCAAATGCATTATCACAAGGATTATATAATGTTACGGTAACTGATTCAAATAATTGCCCTTCAGCAACTTCTTCTTTTACAATTATTGAACCTGGAGAGTTGCTAGTTAATGCTACTCCTACTAATGTGAGTTGTAATGGGTTTAATGATGCTAGTATTTCAGTATCTGTTTCAGGAGGATCATTTCCTTTTAGTTTTAGTTGGTCTGGGCCAAATAGTTTCTCTTCTCCTTTTCAGAATATAAATAATTTAGTGCCGGGAAATTATAATTTATACCTAGTTGATGCTAATGGATGTACAGCATCTTATAGTGTTTTGATTTCAGAACCAAATTTATTGAATACTACTGTAACAACTTCAAATGTAAGTTGTAATAGTGGAACAGATGGTTCGATTACTCTCTCCCCAACAGGAGGAACTCAACCCTTTAGTTTTGTTTGGAATAATGGTTCTAGTTTACAGAATCAAGTTAATGTATCAGCAGGGAATTATTTTGTAAGTGTTGTTGATAATAATGGTTGTGGTTTACCCGTAATAAATGTTCTTTTAACTGAGCCACCTGCATCTGTTGTCAATTCAATAATTACTGATGTTGATTGTTTTGGAAATGCTACAGCAGCTATTGATGTGAGTTATTTCCCTTCTTCTGCAGTAAACCAGTTTAGTTATAGCTGGGTGGGGCCTAATTCGTATACTTCAGCTACTGAAGATATATCGAATATTGAAGCAGGATTATATATCCTTACCGTGCTCGAAAATGGAATTTGTAATAAGGTAGCATCATACATGGTAAATGAACCCGCATTAATATCGGTAATAGAAAATATACAAGATGTGAGTTGCTTTGGAGGGAGTGATGCTGTAGTAAATTTAGGAATTTCAGGAGGGGTTCCAATTTATAGTACAGACTGGGCTGGTCAGAATCCACAAGCATTAGCTGTTGGATCTTATTTATATACTGTAACCGATCAGAATAATTGTGCTTATACGAGTACAGTTACAATTTCTCAGCCAAGCCAAGCCCTTTCGGTTAATAATAATGTTACTGCTGTAAGTTGTAATAATGGGAGTGATGCGGTGGCTACTTTGTTTATATCGGGTGGTACACCTCCTTATTCTTCAGTTTGGCCAAATACTAATCCTATGCAATTAAATGCTGGTTATCATACCTTTATTACTTCTGATACTAATGGTTGTGTGTTTGAGGATTCAGTTTTTGTGTTAGAGCCTACAGCCTTACAAATTACTGAATTGACAACTGATGTTTTATGTTATGGAGAAAGTACTGGAACAGCTAATTTATTATTAAGTGGAGCAACTGCTCCTTACACAGTAGATTGGCAAGGTGTAAGTAATAATGCCTTAGGTGCAGGAAATTATATGTATAATGTAGAGGATGATAATGGGTGCATTATTAGCGGAGTTTTATTTATTTCTCAACCTCCAGCTATTGCTGTGCAGAATACAATTTCACCTTCAACTTGCCCACAAACAAATGATGGAAGTGTTATTAATATTGTGAGTGGCGGGGTGGCACCTTATACTCAAAACTGGAATGGAGTGAACCCATTAGCACTTTCAGCTGGGAATTATAGTTTTACTATTATTGATGCAAATGCTTGTATTGATAGTAATCAGGTTTTGGTAAGTTCATTAAGTAATATAGGGGTTGCTGAACTTGTGAATGATGCAAGTTGTTATGGCTTTTGTGATGGGGATGTCAGCTTATTTATTGCAAATGGAGTTCCTCCATATCAAGTATTATGGCAGAATGCAGTTCAAGCTGACTCGCTTTGTGATGACATATATACATATCAAATTACCGATAATTTATCTTGTGTATTTACTGATACTGTTGAGGTAAATCAAGCAGCACCAATTGTATTAACGATAAGTCAGCAATCTAGTATATTAAATGCAAATACTACAGGAGGAACGCCACCCTATTCTTTTAGTTGGTGGACTTCAAATGGTGTAGTAGGAAATTCACAAGGAATAAATATTTCACAATCAGGGAACTATTATTGTGTGGTTTATGACGCAAATAATTGTAATTCTGATACAGCAAGTTTCTATGTGAACGAAACAGAAGTTAATGACTTTACTATTAATGAATTCATTATTTATCCTAATCCTTCTGCTTCTTATTTTAATATTGAAATCCCTAATCAATTGCATCAAGTAGCTGTTGAGGTTAAAGATGTTTTGGGAAGAGTAGTAATCAAACAGCAGTTTGAAAATGCTAGTCATTTAAAGATAAATACTCTTTCTCTAGCCAGTGCTAGTTATTATGTTTTGATTAAAACAGCAGGCTTTACTATACAAAAGAAGGTAATAATAACCCAGTAATGATAGAAAGTCTGTTTACTCAGTCAAATTATTGATATATGGATGTATATCATATAGTGAAAGGGAAGCTTTTACTTAATTATTTATTACATTCGCCTCTTGATTTTTTAAAAAATAAACAATGAATAAACTACTATTTACTTTTTTAGCAATTGCTATAATTTTTTCTGCTTGTGAAAAAGAAGAAGAGCCAACTAATTCAGGAGATTCTACTCCAACAACTTATGCTTTTTCATGTAAAGTAGGAGGGGTTGATTTTATAGATAATAATCCTACAGCTACTATAGATCCATCAACAAATGTTCTTACACTTGATGCTGAAAATGGAGAAAATACAATTAGAATTATTATTTATAATTTTTCTAATAGAAGTGAGGGTGAGGAGATATCATTAAATAATTTAACTGATAAGGCTTATATTACTCTTGGCACAAATTCTATGACTAATACTCAAAGTGGAAAAATTACTTTTTCTAACATTGGAAGTGAGCTTTCAGGAACATTTAATTTTAATTGCAATAATTTGCAAACTTTTGAAAGTGTAACAGTTACTGAAGGTGTTTTTGAAGACTTATCTTATTAATGTCTGCAAAATCAAAAATACTAGATATTGCAGCAATAGACCAAAAGCTAAAGCGATTGGCTTGGCAGGTTTATGAGCAGAATTCAACCGAAAAAGATATTATTATTGTAGGAATTTCAGAAAGAGGATTGATTCTTGCAAAAAAAATGGCTGATCTTATTCAAGAAATATCTAAGGTAAAAACTAATATTGCACATCTTGAATTAGATAAGGATAACCCGTATAACAAAAATGTAACCTTAAATCTGGAGGAAAAAGAGTATACAGGTAAAGTGGTAGTTCTTGTTGATGATGTATTGAATTCAGGGAAAACCTTAATGTATGCAGCAAAACATTTTTTAACTACTCCTCTTACTCGGTTAGCTATTATGGTGCTAGTGGACCGTAATCATAATCGTTACCCAATTAAGGCGGATTATGTAGGGCTTTCCCTAGCAACTACTTTACAAGAATATATAAATGTAAAATTAAAGGGGACTGATAAGGGAGTTTACCTCTCTTAATATTTCGTCTATATTTTTATTATCAACCTCAATGGTGTGATGAGCTAAATTGTAAAAAGGACTTCTATCTTGAAGTTCTTTTTTAATATAAGTTTCTAGCTCTTTTTCAGGGATATTAGCAATTAAAGGGCGGTTTTGTTTTTCTTCTTTTAGTCGAGTAGCTAAACAATTAGCTGATGCTTTTAAATAGATACTTATTCCTTTGGCATTAATGATATCCATATTTTTATTATGAATAGGAGCTCCACCTCCACAAGCAACAATTGCTTTAGTATTGAATTGAGTTAAAAGTTCAGTTTCCAATATTCTAAAATGCAATTCGCCATCTTTTTTGAATACTTCTGAAACACTTCTCTTTTCTTTTTTCTCAATCTCTTGATCAGTATCGTAAAAAGGGAGATGCAACTGCTCAGCCAATAGCTTGGCAAGAGTTGTTTTTCCTACTCCCATATAACCAATAAGATAGACCATAAATAAGTTGTGTTTTTAGCATTCAAATAAACAAATTTTATAGCAGTTTGATCATAGTAAATAGCATAGATAATTTTATTAAATTTATTTTGCAAAATTGTTACTGATTAAAGAAAAGTAATATATTTGCAGCCGATTTAAACGACCTGGTAGCTCAGTTGGTAGAGCACCTCACTTTTAATGAGGGGGTCCTGGGTTCGAGCCCCAGCCAGGTCACAAAATCTAAAAAGATCCCACTAGTAATAGTGGGATTTTTTTTATGTATTATTGCATAACACCTTTGCCCAGGTGCTGAAATTGGTAGACAGGCATGATTGAGGGTCATGTGTCCTAAGGACGTGCGGGTTCGACTCCCGCTCTGGGCACTTTTTTATTATCCTCCAACTCGTTTATAATTATACCCTTCTTTTTCTAGGATATCCATTACTTTATCCCTTACATCTCCTTGTATAATAATCTCTCCATTTTTAGCAGTACCACCTACACCACATTTTGCTTTTAGCATTTTCCCTAGTGTTTTTAAATCATCAGTAGTACCTATAAAATCCCTTATAATTACTGCAATTTTTCCTGCCCTATGTTTGTCAATACAAACCTTTAAGTTTTGTTGGTTATTAGGAGGAGTTTCCATTTCATTATCTTCATATTCAAACTCAAAATCTGGATTTGTAGAGTACATAACTCCTTTTCTATTTTTTTTATTCTTTCCCATTTGGTATTAGTATTTTTAAAGATTTTGGTGTTGATTTAACTTCTAGTGTAGTGCTGACTTCTGTTGGCTCTCCATCTAAATGAATTAGTTTTTCATTACTGGTAATTGTCATTTTATCAGTTTGAATGATACGAACAAATTTAGATAGATGTGCTTTTCCTTTTGCAACCTTTAATAAGAATTGAGGGACTTTCCATCTTGAGAAATCCTTTACAATTACAAAATCAATTAGCCCATCATCTGTTTTTGCATTTGGTGAAATTTGAAAATTATTTCCGTACTGTGCAGTATTAGCAAATGATATTAGTAAGGCATTTACTTGCTCAGTTTTCCCATTATAACTTATGGTGTAATTTCTAGCTTTATACTGTAGCTCTTTGTAAATGAGTTTTATATAGTTTGCAAAGCCTCTATTTGTTAAATTAGCAAACAGGTTAGCTATATGAGCATCAAATCCTATCCCTGATACATTTACAAATGCTATCCCATTTGCAGTACAACTATCAATCGTTTTGATACTAGCATTTTTAAGTTGAACAATTGCCTTTTCAATAATAGGGTTCATTCCATTATGAAAAGCAAATCCGTTACCAGATCCGCAAGGAATAACCCCCAAAGCAGTATTACTACCAATAAGTGCTTTTGCACATTCATTTACGGTACCATCACCACCTACTGCAATAACTGCATCATATTTTTGCTCAATGGCTGCTTTGCTTAAAATAGTTGCATCTCCTGATTTTTGGGTGTGTACAATATCATAATTATCAAAATGTGTAGCAATGTATTGTTTAATTCCCTTTTGCTTCCCTGTTCCTGATACAGGATTGATGATAAACTTAATTTTCATAGACTAAATTATTAGTTTTCATTCTGAAATTATAATCTTGTTTTATAGCTTTTAGTAGATTAATATTATTAGTATTTTTAGTAGTTTCATCTTTCATTCCCCAATCTGTAAAAGTAGGGTAGTTCTCTAGTTTACTATTGATGATTCCTTCTGGAGTGATAAAACGATAGTTATTATAAAGTTTATTAACTGCCCAACTTTCTTCTGAAAACATAGATTTTCCAAAGGCTAAATAGGGTTCTGAATAGCCAATTTCATTGAGTATAGTTGGCATAATATCTATTTGCTGAACAATAGTGTTACTTTCTCCTGCAAGGCTTCCATCTCCTTTGAAAACAACAAGTGGAATAGCATATCTTCCAATTTTATTTTTATAATCTTTATTGTAATTTACTCCTGATGTATGATCAGCTGTTATGATAAAAATTGTGTTTTTAAACCACTCTTCATTTTGAATATTTTTAAAAAATTCTTGCATAGCATAATCCGAATAAGCAATTGTTTCTTTAATTCCTATTTTTTCAAACTTATGAATATAATCATCCGGTAGAGTGTATGGAGGATGAGAGCTCAGTGAAAAGAAAGTAGTAAAGAAAGGTTCTTTTTTGTTATTCAATTTTTTGGCAAAGTACTGCATAAAAGGTTTGTCATGTATCCCCCAGCTGCCATCAAAATTAGCATCATTATTGTATTCTTCCATACCATGATATTCAGTGAATCCTGCTTTTCTGCTGAAGCTATAAAAACCCATAGTTCCTCTTAATCCTCCATGAAAAAAGGAGGTGTTGTAGCCTTCATTATTTAGAAGTGATGCTAAACTTTTAAATTTATTTTGAGCATACTCTGAAGTAATAAAAGGGTTAGTCATTAAGCTAGGAATAGAGGCTGTTATTGCAGGTAGTGCTTCAATAGATTTTAATCCATTAGCATAAGCATTATTAAAAACTAAGCCGTCTGTCATAAGGCTATCCAAAAAAGGAGTGTAGCTTTTGCTTTTATTATAATAGCCAACAAATTCTCTGGAGTAACTTTCCATGATAAGAATTACAATATTTTGTTTATTTATTCCCTCACTTTTGGGCATGTGAATAGGAGAGTAGGTATTTTCTAATTCTTCTATTTCAAAATAACTATAAGTAGTTAATGGTTTATCTTCTAGGGAGTGTAAAATGCAGAATGGTGTATTTAAAATTAAGCTTGTATTTTGTGAGCCTATAAGCTCTCCAGCATTTATGGTATTAATGGGTTTTAACTGTAATCCACCTCTAGCTGAAACAATAAAAATTCCTGATGCAAAAATTAAAATAAAAAGTTGTTTACTTATTGCTTTTAAATTTAATGGGAATTTGTAATTCGGTATCTTTTTTATTTTGAAGAGTAAATAAATCTGTATAATAGAAAACAGTGTAATTGGCCAATAATCCTTTAAGTATTGGGGGATAATATTTTTAGCATCACTCCCTAATTGCATTAGTTGGAAAAAATCACTTGTAGAGCGTTTTTGTGTGAATTTAAAATATTCAATATCCACATTATTCAATAGTAAAAAAGGAATATTTACTACATAGAAAAGCCAATTTGTGAATTTTTTATAGTATTTATTTCCTCTTAAATTATGAGGAAGAAATAATAAAATAAATAAAGGAATATTAATATAAACTAAAGCTGAAATATCAAAGCGTAAGCCCTCAATAAATTCTAAGAAATAATTTGATTCAATTACATCACTATTATTAATGTAAAAATAAATCCTACTAGCAGTGTACATTCCTAAAAGGGAAAGCATTCTTTTGCAGTAGGTATTAAAGTATTTCATTAATTATTGCAGCAACTTCCGTTATTACAATCTTCCTCTTTTTTACTATATTTTTTATAAAGGAAATATACTGCTAAACCTATTATTAATGCTACTGCAATTTCTTGCCAATTCATCTTTTAAATTTTTAACAAAGTAAAGAAAATATTAAGTAGTTTTGGCATCAAATAAAATCAAAGATGAAATTTAACAGAAAGGGAATATCGGATGCTGAGCTATTAGACTTGTATAAAGCTATTATTAAGCCAAGATTAGTAGAGGAAAAGATGTTAATTCTTTTACGACAAGGTAAAATTTCAAAATGGTTTTCAGGAATTGGGCAAGAAGCAATTTCTGTTGGTGTGGCTTCAGCATTAAATCAAGATGAATATGTTTTGCCAATGCATAGAAACCTAGGGGTTTTTACAAGTAAAAATGTGCCATTAAACCGTTTATTTTCTCAGTTTCAAGGTAAAGCAAACGGATTTACTAAAGGGCGTGATCGTTCTTTTCATTTTGGAACACAAGAGCATAATATTGTAGGAATGATTTCTCATTTAGGACCTCAACTAGGAGTTGCTGATGGGATTGCTTTGGCTAATAAATTAGAAAATAATAAAAAAACAACAGCTGTTTTTACAGGCGATGGTGGGGCAAGTGAAGGTGATTTTCATGAAGCGCTTAATGTTGCAGCTGTATGGGATTTACCTGTGATATTTGTAATTGAGAATAATGGCTATGGTTTATCTACACCAAGTTCTGAACAGTTTAGGTGTAAGCAATTTGCTGACAAAGGAATTGGTTATGGGATGGATGCTTACACAATTGATGGAAATAATATCCTAGAAGTATTTGCTGCTGTAAAGGATATAAAAGAGCAAATTGCATATAAACCTAAACCTGTTATTTTGGAATGTATGAGTTTTAGGATGAGAGGGCATGAGGAGGCTTCAGGAACAAAATATGTACCAAAAGAGCTGATGGATATGTGGGCTAAAAAAGATCCTGTTGAGAATTATGAAAAATTTTTAATACAGGAAAAATTAATTTCTCAAGAAGAAATTGATGTGCTAAAACAAGAAATAAAACAAGAAATAAATACAGCTTGGGCTACTGCTGATAGTGAGCCTAGAATTGAATCAACTCCTGAAAAAGAGTTAGCAGATATTTATGCGCCTTATACTCCTGAACTTATTTATCCTTCAGCAAATAAATCAGAAAAGCGATTAATTGATGCTATTTCTGATGGGTTAAAACAATCCATGCAAAAACATGATAAACTTATTATTATGGGGCAGGATATTGCAGATTATGGTGGGGTTTTTAAAATTACGGATGGTTTTATGAGTGAGTTCGGTAGAGATAGAGTGCGTAATACTCCAATTTGTGAATCGGCTATTGTCAGTGCAGCCTTAGGACTTTCAATAAATGGCTATAAGGCAGTAATGGAAATGCAATTTGCTGATTTTGTGACTTCAGGTTTTAATCCGATTATTAATAACTTGGCTAAAACTCATTATAGATGGGGAGAAAAAGCTGATGTAGTAGTTCGTATGCCAACAGGAGCAGGGGTTGGGGCTGGTCCTTTTCACTCTCAATCCAATGAGGCATGGTTTACGCATACTCCAGGATTAAAAGTGGTTTATCCTGCATTTCCTGAAGATGCAAAAGGATTGTTAAATGCCTCAATAAATGATCCAAATCCTGTAATGTATTTTGAGCATAAGGCACTCTACAGAAGTTTAAGCGAATCTGTTTCTGATGATTATTTTACTACAGAAATAGGAGAAGCAAACTTAATTAAGGAAGGAAATGATGTAAGTATTATTACTTATGGAATGGGGGTGCATTGGGCTTTAGAAGTATTGAAAAATAACCATGATATTTCTGCTGACTTAGTAGATTTAAGAACACTTGTTCCTTTGGATAAAGAAATGGTTTTAAATTCTGTAAAAAAGACAGGGAGGGCAATTGTATTGCATGAGGATTGTATGATAGGAGGCTTTGGATCTGATATTTCTGCAATGATTGCTGATGAATGTTTTGAATATTTAGATGCTCCAGTAAAGCGCTCAGCATCAATGGATACGCCTGTTCCTTTTGCTTATGAGTTAGAAGATGAGTTTTTAGCTAAATCCCGTTTTGAGGCGCAATTAAAAGAGCTTTTAGCATACTAAAAAAAGGCATTTTGTTTTCTCTTGTGTCTATCTGAAATAATTTTCTCATATTTGTAGTCCATAAATCAAGTAAAGGACCACAATTTCATGAAAAGAAAACATCTTGTAAAATCAAAATTTGCAATGCTAATTGTATTGGCGTTACTCCTCACCTCATCATGTATTACTAATAGAGATTTAGAGTATATTAGATCAAATAAGGAGATAAATAAAGTAAAAGCAAATAAACAAGATTATAGACTTCAGGTTGGAGATTTGATATCAGTTCAAATTAGCACTACTACTGAACAGCAACATGATTTCTTTAACAAAGAGAATACTTCTAATTCTCAGTTAATGATGCAAAATCCGTATTTATATGGTTACCTTATAAAGGAGGATGGTAATTTAGATTTGCCTTCATTTGGTATTGTTAAGGCTGAAGGGTTTTCATTAAGAGAACTTGAAAATGTGATAAAACAAATTGCAGTATCTTATTTTGAG
Source organism: uncultured Flavobacteriales bacterium (assembly GCA_943788405.1). Taxonomy (GTDB): domain Bacteria; phylum Bacteroidota; class Bacteroidia; order Flavobacteriales; family BACL11; genus UWMA-0277. The sequence goes on along the minus strand of CALSQD010000002.1, from coordinate 748,902 downwards.
CAACCAATTGTTAAACTGAATATCATTAATTTTGAAATAAGTATTTTAGGGGAAGTAAATAGTCCAGGAACTTTCAAAATTGTTGATCCAAATGTAAATATTTTATACGCTTTGAGTTTATCTGGAGATATGACACAGTTTGGTAATAGGAAAAAAGTTAAAGTAATTAGAAACGACAATGAAGTAAATAGAGTATTCTATGTTGATTTAACTAAAAAAGGTGTGCTTAACAATGCTGATTTTATGTTGCAGCCACATGATATTATTTATGTTGCTCCTTTACAAAAGAAGTTTTATGCATTTAATAATATTACAAATGCTGTATCTATGCTTATTTCAACTGTGACATTATTTTTACTAATTAATAAAAATTAATAATGAATATTAATAATCAATTGGATGAGATAATAGATTTTAGGCAGTTCTTCTTTAAGATAATAAAAAATTGGTTTTTTTTCTTAATTAGTTTACTACTTACTTTTGCTATCTCTTTTGCTTATAATCGTTATACCCATGAGTTGTATGAAGTAGAAACATCAATTTTAATTAAGGAAGATAATAATAAGCTTTCAGCTTCTGATTTATTGTATGAAAAAGGATTGAAGACTAGTCAAATGAGCTTAGAAAATAAATTGCTTGTATTACGATCATTCCCTCTTGTTTTTGAAACTTTACAGGAACTTAAGTTTGATATTGCTTATTATATTGTTGGTAGTATTAAGGTTTCTGAAACATATATTTCACCTATAAAAGTTGAATGTGATAACTCAGCTAGTATTGCAGGAAAAAGCATTACTATTGAGTGTTTAGATGAAAATAAGTATGTTTTAATTGAAGAAGGTCAAGAGTCTAGAACACTTAATTTTGGTGAAATAATTAATTTTCATAAAACAAATATAAAAGTTGAGTTAAATTCTAGTCCTTTTTCATCATTAAAAAAACTACCTCAGGTAGTTGTAAAGTTTAGAAATTTAAAGACTCTTACTCAAGCTTATCAAAAAAAGATTACTGTAAGCCAAAAGGATGGGGAATCAACTGTGATTAACATTTCTATTCTAGAAGAAGATCAGTTAAAGGGAGTAGCTTTTTTGAATAAATTAACTGAGAATTATATTCATAATGAAATTAATGAGAAGAACATAGCTTCAAAAAATACTATAAACTTCATTAATAATCAGTTAAATGAAATGAGCGATTCTTTATCTAATATTGAACAGCAAATACAGGAATATAAGAATAGTAATAAAATAACTGATTTAAGTTTAAAAGCACAAAGCATTTACACTAACATTGTTGAAATAGAAACTGAATTAGCAAAAAGTAAAAGTTTAAGAAACTATTATAATTACCTTGAAGAATATCTTAATAAAGGAAATGGATTAGAGGGGGTTAGTGTGCCTACTTCATTTGGAATAAATGATGCTGCACTAAATAGTTTAATTAATCAGTTAGTTGAGATTCAAATAAAAAAGAATATCCTTTTAGATGGAGGACAAGTTAATAACCCTGCAATAATTCAGTATAACCGACAAACAAAACAATTATTATTAAACCTTAAAGAAGCAATTAATACGAGTAAATCCGCCAATAATTTATTAATAATTGATTTTGAAAGAAGAATAGGGAAAATGGAGAATTCCTTAGGAGATATTCCTCAAGTGGAACGAGAGTTATTAAGTATTGAAAGGTTGCAATCTATTTCTGAAAATATTTATATTTTCTTGTTAAAGAAAAGGACAGAAGCAAAAATTACATCTTCTTCAAATGTTTCGGATAGTAAAGTAATGGAACCAGCAATGTTTTTTGCTAAAAATCCTGTAACTCCTGATAGGAAAAAAAGTTATATTATAGCCTTCCTTTTAGGGTTAATCCTTCCTTTAGTAATCATTTTATTCAAGGAATTAATTAATGATAAAATTGTTACTCGAATTGATTTAGAAAGATCAACAAAAATTCCAGTTTTAGGAATGATTGGAAGAAATTATAGTGGATATAATTTACTCTCACAGCAAAGTCCTAAATCCTCAGTATATGAAGGTTTTAGAGCATTAAGGTCTAACCTTAACTTTTTTAATCAAAGTATTGATAAAAAGGTTTATCTGGTTACTTCATCAATTAGTGGAGAAGGAAAAACTTATGTTGCTGAAAATTTAGCAATTGTTTTTGCACACTCAGGAAAGAAAACCTTAGTGATTGGGGCTGATTTAAGAAGGCCAAAAATTTATGCTGATTTTAGTTTAGAAAATAATTTAGGTATTTCTAATCATGTTTTGGATGATAAAAAACTAAATGAAGTTATTTTAAAATCAGAAATTGAAAATTTAGATGTTTTAGTTTCAGGACCAATACCTAAAAATCCTTCTGATGCATTAATTACTAAAAAGTTTTCAGAAATGATGCATGAACTTAAACAAAAATATGATATAATTATTTTAGATACACCACCATTAGGATTGGTTGCTGATGCGTTAACTCTAATGAAATATTCAGATGTAAATCTGTATGTTGTAAGGCAGGATTATACTCAAAAAGGATTACTTTCTTATGTTGATGATATGAATGCAAAGGAAAGGTTGGGTGATTTGCATATTATATTTAATGATGTAAAGGAGAGTGCTGGAGCTTACGGTTATGGCTATGGCTATGGTTATGAGTTCGGCTATGGATACGGTTATGGAGATGGTCGTTATGGTTATTCTCAAGGGTCAGAATATTTTGATGATAACGAAAAATAAAAACAAGTTAAATGAAAAGTATGTATGAAATGCCAAAGGTGATAGCTGAAATTGGCTGTAATCACAAAGGTGAAATGGAGATAGCAAAAGAGTTACTAAAAGTTGCGGCTTTGAGTGGTGTGGAAGTTGCAAAGTTTCAAAAAAGAAATAATAAAGAATTATTGACAGAAGAACAGTATAATGCTCCTCATCCTAATCCTATCAACTCTTATGGAGATACTTATGGTGCACATAGAGAGTTTTTAGAGTTTGATATAAATCAACATAAACAGCTAAAAACTTATGCTGAAAGTTTGGGGTTAATTTATTCTACATCAGTTTGGGATACAACTTCTGCAAAGGAAATTGCTTCTATAAATCCTGAGTTAATTAAAGTTCCTTCAGCTTGTAATAATCATTTTGAGATGCTTAAAGTTTTAAGAGATGAGTTTGAGGGAGAGGTTCATATTTCTTTTGGTATGACAACAAAAGAGGAAGAAGAAGAAATTGTTTCTCTTTTTGAGGAAACTAATCAAGGAAAACGATTGGTTTTATATTCTTGTACTTCAGGGTATCCTGTACCATTTGAGGATATTTGTATGTTGGAAATAGTTCGTATTAAAGAAAAATTTGAAAATAGAGTAAAGGCAATTGGTTTCTCTGGACACCATTTAGGTATAGCAGTTGATATTGCAGCTTATGCACTTGGTGCAACTTGGGTAGAGCGTCATTTTACTTTAGATAGAACTTGGAAGGGAACAGATCATTCTGCATCTTTAGAACCAACAGGATTAAGAAAATTAGCTAGAGATTTGAAAGCAACTTATAAAGCACTTACTTATAAGCAAACTGAAATTTTAGCTATTGAGCAGGTACAAAGAGATAAGTTAAAATACAGAAAACAATAATGAGTATAGTTGCTTTTATACCAGCAAGAGGAGGAAGTAAATCAATTCCAGAAAAGAATATAAAATCATTCTGTGGAAAACCCTTAATTTTTTGGAATTTACAAGAATTACAAAATTCGAATGTAGATAAAGTTGTAGTTGCTACTGACTCCAATAAAATTAAAGAAGTTGTAAATTCTTTTGGGTTTTCAAAAGTAAGTGTATATGATAGAACTGAAAAAAATGCACAAGATACATCTACCACTGAATCCATAATGTTGGAGTATATTAGTTCTGAAAATCTTTCAGATTCAGATACTTTTATGTTGGTTCAAGCTACATCACCTTTTACGCAAACTTCTCATTTTAATGAAGGATTAGAGTTATTTAAGGAACATGATTCTATACTAACTTGTTGCGAATCTAAACGATTTTCTTGGAGCGGAGGAGAAGCTTTAAATTATGATATTTATAATCGCCCAAGAAGACAGGATTTTCAGGGGACATTAATTGAAAATGGGGCTTTTTACATTTGTTCTGTTCCAGATATAAAATCAACTAAAAATAGAATTTCAGGAGATATTGGAATTTACCAAATGCCAGAATATACTTATACAGAAATTGATGAGCTAGAAGATTGGATTGTTGCAGAATCTTTAATGAAAAGGTTTGTTTTAAAAGATAATGTTTCAGATTTTTCAAAAATTAAACTGTTCCTATCGGATGTAGATGGAGTACTTACAGATGCTGGAATGTATTACACTGAAAATGGAGATGAGTTTAAAAAGTTTTGTACATATGACGGAATGGGTTTTCAACTTTTGCAAAAAACAGGGGTTAAGGTAGGAATATTAACTACTGAAGATAGAGATTTAAACAGAAGAAGAGCTAAAAAATTAGGTTTAGATTTTGATTTTCATGGAGCTAAAGATAAATTACAAATTGTAAAAGATTTATGTGCTAAAGAAAATATAACGCTTGATGAGGTTGCTTATATTGGTGATGATGTAAATTGTTTCGATCTTTTATCTCATGTAGGAATTGCTGCTTGTCCTAAAAATGCAGTGCCTAAAATTAAGGGAATTCCTAATATTATGCATTTAGAAAGAAATGGAGGAGATGGTGTAGTAAGGGAGTTTGTAGAATTATTTATAGATTAAGTATGTTGTTCTGGAGAAATATAAAAGATTTCGTACTTTCTTTCTACTACCCTAAAGGACAATATTTTTTAGTTTCTTTTCCTAAAACAGGTAGAACTTGGCTGATGCATATGATTAATCAGATGAAGGATTTGAGTAATCACCCTTTAAAAAACAAGGATTATTTTATTTTTAACGATCACGATAACTCAGAATTAATTATTGAGGATGGTACCAGAAATAATCCTTTAGATGTTTTTTATTTTACAGGAAGAAATAGGTATAGAAGGTCTAAGGTTATTTTCTTAATTCGTGACCCAAGAGATGTTGTAGTTTCTCATTTTCATCAAGTTACAAAAAGAGCTAAAAATCCATTTGTATTTAATTCTATTTCAGATTTTGTTAGAGATGAAAGTTTAGGTTTTAATCGGATTATTCAATTTTATAATTTATGGTATAAAAACAAAAGTATTCCTATTGATTTTCTACTTTTAAAATATGAAGACTTACTGGAGGGGGGGGTAGAAGAATTACAGAAAATAAATAATTATCTAAGTTTAAATATTTCGATTTCTGATATTGAAAAGGTATATAAGAATTCTTTTGCAAACAAGATGAGAAAAAAGGAGTTAGATAATCAGTTGGATGGGTTTAAAGATTTCGGAAAACAAATCAATCAACTAAAAGTTAGAAATGCGAAAATAGGTGGATATGTTAACGAGTTATCTGAAAAGGACATTTCTTATTCTAATGAAAAAATGAAAAAATTAAGCCCTTATTTTAACTATGAAATATGATAAAATTGTTACAATCTTTCTTTTATTTTTCAAAGCTGGTTTTTTTTAAAAAGGAGGTAGATGTAGTTTTCTATTATCCCCAACATTTTAATAGAGGAGTAAAAGGTGAAAATCTATTTTTTGAACCACTATATAAGGCTTGTAAAAATAATGATATAAGTTATTTAATTTTTGAAGAGGTTGATTCTATTTCTGATAAGCCTAGAAATAAGAATACAATTCCTTTTGACTTTGTCTTTTTTCTGATAACTGTTTTAAGAAAGTTAAAACAAACAGAATTTTCTATAGGTAAAATTCTGTCAAAAACTTTTTTAAGAGGATTGAAATTTAATAATTATATAGTATTATCTCAAAGCATGTTAGAAGTTTTTAGAGGTGTAAATAAAGATGCAAATCTATTTGATTTACAACATGGAATTATTCATTCTGAAAAAGAGAATTACATTGAGAATAATATAGTTTCAGATAGAATTTTTAAAAATAAAATACAACTTCTTCTTTCTGGTTCTGGGTTCTATAATTTATTGAATAATGCTGATAAAAGTAGCTATTTTAAGGAGAACAATCATGTTATTGGCTTTTCAAAAATGAAAAATGAAATTCTTCACGAAAGTTCAAATAAAAATATTTTGGTTACACTTCAATTTACATCAGACCATTCAGATATTCAAAATAAAAAAATATTGACTGAATTAGATGAATTTATAAGTACTAATTTAGAATATACTTTTTTTTTAAAAAATCATCCCAGATTTAATAATGAGATAGATTTAAAGATTCTTACAGCTAAAGGGAATACAAAACAGGCTCCTTTTCAACTTACAGATTGCTTTCAGTTGTGTTCTATTCATCTGACTGCTTATTCTACTACATCTTTTGAGTGTGCTTCTGTTGGTATTCCTACTCTGTTTCTTTCTTCTTTACAGAATGATTTTAATATGTTCTCTACTGACTTCTTTTATCCACTGAAGAATAATTTAAAATATATAGAGGATAACTATTCAGAGTGTTCGGAATTGGTAAAAAAGTGGGAATCCGTTTTTTATTCTGAATTTGATGAAAAAAAATTTATATCTTTACTATAGTGAGAAAAAAGAAAATATTTTTGGGAGGCTATATCAATTATTTGAATGCACAGAATATTAATTGTAAGTCTATTGCTAATCATTTAGATAAAGAGAAATTTGAGGTTTTTACAATGAAATTATCAGATTTTAATAACGAGTTAATTAAAGATGTAAATATTTTTAACTGCCTGAAACCATACCAAATATCTATTCCACTTGCAATGATTTGGGGCTTACAAAAGTGTGATATTGCATATCTCCCTAAACATTTGGATACACCAAATTGGGTTTTAAAATTTGCTAAATTTCTAAGGAAACCGGTATTTACTACTATTGAGATAAATATGTGTGATAGAAGTAAAAAGAATTTAACTGATAATTTTGGAGGGCAAACTCAATTAAAATCACATTTTGATTTAATCCCTAATATTTATGGTATTTCTCAATTTATTATTGATGAATCCAAATGTGGAGTGCATTTGAGAAATAAGGTTTTGCCACTAGGTGTAGAATCAAATGAATATATCCCTAAAGTAAAAGATAAGCTAACTAATATTATTTTTATTGGAAGAGTAATAAAGCAAAAAGGAGTGAATGAAATAATTGATTTAGGAATTAAATTCCCTAATTTAAAATTTCATATAGTTGGTGAGGGTGATTTGTTGAATTTCTTGCAAGTTAGAGCAATTGAAAATATAAAGTTTTATGGAAAATTAAATACTTTGGAATTATCTGAAGTTTTACAATCAATGGATGTTTTGTTTTTGCCTTCTAGGTCTGAGGGTTTTCCTAAGGTGATTTTAGAGGCTGCTGCAAGCGGAGTTCCATCAATTGTTTATTCTGACTATGGTGCTTCAGAATGGATTGATAATGAAAAAAATGGATTTGTTGTTAATGACTTTAATGAAGTAATTGATGTAGTAAATAAACTGATGATTAAGAATGATTTACTTACATCCTGTTCTAAAGAGGTTGTTTCTTTAGCAAATGAGTTTTCTTGGAAAAATAAAATTATGGTTTGGGAAGAAGAAATTAATAATATTTTAAATGCTTAGAGAGGGTACATATTTAACAATTACACCTTTTTTTCCTTCAAAGGAAAGTCATAATGGATCTTATATTTATGATCAGATAAATGAGATTAGAAATCAATCTAATTTTAATATTAGAGTAATAAAAGTAGTTTCATTATTTTCTACTGAGATAGATTATGAATATAACGGTTTTAAAGTAAGTATTTTGAAGATGGTAGATATTCCATTTTTTATTTCCCCTGGCTTGTTTAACTTTATAAATAAAAATAGAATATTAGCATTGTTAAAAAGAGATAATATAGATTCAATATCTGTAGTGCATGGACATGTTACTTATCCTTCAGCTTTTCTGTCAAATTGTATTTCAGATAAATATCAATGTAAGTCTATTATACAACACCATGGATTGGATGTATTGCAATTGATGAATGGTAGAAGTAATTTACTAAGAAAATTACAAAGAAATTATATTATAAGAAAAGGGGTTAATCAATTAAATAAAGTTGATTTAAATATAGGGGTTTCTAATCGAGTATTGACTGAATTAAATAGCTTTACTTACTATTTACCTAAAACTGAAGATGTATTGTATAATGGTGTGAATACTTCAAAATTCTTCCATAAAGAACAGGTATGTAATGAGTATTATACAATAGGATGTGTCGCAAATTTCTGGAAAATAAAGGATCATATTACATTGATTAAAGCTGTTGAGCAGCTTGTTTATTCTGGAGAAAGAGTAAAACTGGAGTTAATTGGTTCAGGTCCAACACTTGTGTCTTGTAAGAAATATGTGAATGAAAACCATCTTACTGGCAGTATTGTCTTTTTAAAAGAAAAGGAACATAGTAAACTTAATGATTTTTATAATTCAATTGATTTATTTGTGATGCCGTCTTACTTTGAGGCTTTAGGTTGTGTTTATTTAGAAGCTTGGGCAACCAACACTCCTTTTATAGGGGTTCAATCTCAAGGGATTTCTGAATTAGTTCCACTTCCAAAATTCATGTTGATTAAGAAACATGATGTTGATAACTTAAGAGAGAAGATACTGTATTTTATGAATTCAAATATAGTAACAGAATTTAATGATAAGTTAAATATTAAAAATACGATAGAGCATTTTCTTAACTTTAAAATATTTGATTGATGCTAAGAAAATTATTAAATAAAATCAAAGTTATAAGATTTGCAAAATCTGAAAAACATAAAGTTTATTTGGAAGGAAGTTTGTTGAATGCATTTTATAAAACTAGTACAATTTTTATTCATATTCCAAAAACAGCTGGTACATCATTAGTTAAATCAATATATGGGGATGTCTCTGCTGAGGGGCATAGAGATATGTCGTTTTATAAAACTATATTTACTGATGACCTTGCAATGTACTTTAAATTTTGTTTTGTAAGAAACCCTTATGATAGATTGTATTCTTCATATAAGTTTTTGCAAAAAGGAGGGATGAATAAACATGATTTAAAAGCTTTTAAAATGCACTTAAAAAAGTATAGAGATTTTGAAGATTTTGTATTGAATGGCTTGTCTAAAAATTTGTTAAATGAAGTAGTTCACTTTGTACCTCAAACTAATTTTATATGTAATGATAAGGGGTTTATTCTTGTGGATTTTATTGGTAAATTCGAAAGTTTGGAGGAGGATATAAAAAACTTAGAAGAAAAGTTAAATTTTAAAATTAGCTTACCTCATCTTAATAGTAACAAAAAAGAACACTACTTAAGTGTTTACACTGATGAAATGATGATAAAGGTAAAAGAGTTTTATATGAATGACTTTAAAATATTAGGGTATTAGCTTATGTTAAAATTAGTTATTAACCAGGCAAATTGGGGTATTTTAGGGTCATTATTTGGTTTTGCAATTGGCTTTATTGTAAAAGTATACCTGATTGATATTGTAGGTGTATCCGAGTGGGGAAAATATGTTTCTGCTCATGCATTTGCAACTGCTTTTGATACTTTTTTAGCAATAGGGATTCCATTTGTATTGTTAAAATTTATACCTGATTACCTTGAAAAAGATATTGTTGCTGCTAATTTTATGATTAAGAAATCTCTTTGGTATGCTGTTAGTGTTTCTATACTTTTTCTGCTAATAATGTATTTTTTAGCTCCTTATTTTGATAAATATTTATATAAAGAAATTAAAGGGTTCTCATTTATTCTTTTATTGGTTTCTGTACATGCCCCAATTGCAATTTTTACAGGAATAATCACTTCATTATATCGATCAATTTTTAAAATTAAAGAGATAATACTTTACAGTACATTTGTTGCTGTCCCTCTAAGAGCTATTCTTACTTTTATTATTTTTCAATTTACGGAAAATATTATTTATTTTATTGGAATTGAGATTTTTACAACAACATTATCAATGGTGTTATTATTTTACTTTTTTAATAAAAAAGAAATATCCTTATTAAATTTAAAATCTGAAAAACAGAAATTTGAAGCTGATGTAATTCCTTATGGTAAGAAGGTGTATGCAAACTCAATAGTTTCTTTCTTTGCTAGTCAATCTTTAAGTTTAATTTTAAGTATAATGTTACCTCCTAATGAAATTGGGGTTTTTAGTATTTTATTAACTATTACTGGAATTTCCTTATTCCTTATTCAAAATTTGAATAAAGTATTTGCTCCGGCTATATCTAAGTTATATGCAGAAGGTAAAATTAATGACCTAAATCAAATGTTTAAGACAACAACTTTTATTGTAAACTTTATTACAATTCCATTTGCCATATTAATAATTTATTTTGCAAAAGAATTACTTTCTTTATATGATGATACTGGAGATATTTTGAATTATTTACCTTATTTATATGTTCTTATGGCAGCTAGAATTATTGCGCTATTAGCTGGAAGTTCAGGGACATTTATGATAATGGCTGGGCTTGAAAAAAAGGAACTTCTAATCCAAACTGCTAAAGCAATTCTTATAACTTCATTAGCTTTATTATTTACTAAAGAATATGGGTTGTTAGCAATTGTTATATTGTTTATTGTATTTACTTTATTTGTTAATATTTTGCAGTTATTTTTTATTAGAAAAGAAATTAACATTAATCCCTTTAGTAAAGAGTTATTTTTCTTGATTATTATATCGATACCTTTGTTTTATTATGCAGTAAGTAATAATAATCAATTTAATATATATCAGGTATTATGGGTTCCTGTGGTTGTTTATGCAGTGTATATATTAGTGTTTTATAAAAGTATACGAACACTTTATTTTGATATTTTTAAAAATGATTAAATGGTTTTTTAAATATGCTTTTGTTATTTACCTGTTGAATACAGTGTTACTTTCTATTGAATCAACTTTTAGTTTAGGGTATACTATTTTCCTTTTTATTATGATTCTTTTTTGTTTATTAATCTTAGTTAATCCTAAGCAAGTAAAGTTGATTATTTTTCATAAAGCATTTAACTTTTTCTTACTCTTAAATTTTATAAATATTTTTTATTGGTTTATGTTTCATGATTTTTCTGATTATGAGGCAGGAAAATATTTATTTGCCAGAGGAATTCAATTTTCGATTATTTCTTTTTCTATTTTTCATAATTATGATTATTTTAAGGAAAGTTTTTTAAAACATTTAACTTATATTATATTAGTAGTTATTCTTTTAGGGTTGATAGTAGATCCATTCATTTTTTCAGGTAGATATAGTGGAGTGATTTGGAACCCAAATATGCTTTCTTCATTTAGTTGTATTGCATTTTCTGCATTATTTCTAAACCAGAAAAAGAAAACAAATTTTGAATTAGTCTTATTATTTCTATTTCTAATTATTTCCTTAGCTACAGGTTCAAGAGGGGTGTTAGTTGGTATTTCGTTGGCATTTATATTTAAGTATGGTTTTTCAACTCGTAATATTACATATGCTTTTTTAGCCTTAACTTGCTACTTTATACTTTTAAACCTTAATCTTGACACAAGTGTAAATCGTTTTGCCTCTCAAGCCTTATTAAATGATAGATTACTTCAATTTCAATATGCTTATGAAACTGTTTTGCAGAAACCGTTTTTTGGCTCTGGATTGGATAAGTATGCTTATATAAATCCTGAAATTATTCCGCACTTTTTAAGTGGTCATATTATTTCTGCTCATAATAGTTATTTGGCTATTCTTGTGCAATATGGCTTTGTTTTTGGTTTACTTGTTCTCGGTATTATTTTTTATCAAACGATACGGTTTTATCTTAAGATAGATAAAGATGATTCAGCACAATTATTTTATTTATATGTTATTATTTATGCAATTTTAGCATCAATCTATGAAACATTAATTACAGGAATTAATGAATTTCATACTATTTTATTTTGGTTTTCATTTGGTTTTTTATCCTATTCAATTTATAAAAAAGAATATGGAAGTTAAGATTTTAAGTAATATAAATGATTTTAAAGATTTGGAGGGATCTTGGAATAATTTGTATAATAAAATAAATAGTAGAGCAGTTTTTCAGTCTTTCGATTTCAATTATTATTCTTGGGTTTATGAATTAAATAATAATAGAAATGCTCTTGCTTTGGCAGTAGTTTATAATGAAAATAATTTAATAGCAGTTTTCCCATTTTATATAGATGATAGAAAAAGGGTAAGGTTTATAAATGATAATCATGCAGATTTTTGTGATTGCTTATCAATTGAAGAATTTGATTTTAATGATGTTTTGCAGAAGTTACAAGAACAATTTGTAATAAATAGTTTTAACTTTATTAATCTTAGGTATGATGCTAAAATGTTAAATAATTTTAAGTTATCTCCTCTTTTTCAAATGTGTATTTCTTCTGCTGAATATTCGCTATTAGACTTAAAACAAGGTATTTTCCCTGAGAATTTTAAAGAATATAAGTCAAAACAGAAAACAGAATTCAGAAGAGTTTTAAAGAAAAATAAAGATAAGATGCATGAGGTATTTTATTGTAAAGAAAATGCTTTTCCTATTAATGAAATAAATTTACTTAGAGATAAAATGATTGCTTTAGGAATAAGGAATAATAATTTCTTAGCTCTTACTCAATTAGCGTTAATTGAAAAGTTATATCAGAATGGCAAAATTATACTTAGTATTGTTAAAACTCAAGACACAATAAATGCTATTTCATTTATTATTAAAGATTCTGATCAATACTTAATTTGGATTGATATGTATGACAATTCTAAAATGATTAATATTTTTAACTATATTTCTTTAGTTAGTTTACTTTCTTCAAGTAAAGCGGTAACTATTAATTTTGGAAGAGGAGGATATGGTTATAAAACATCTAATTTTTTGCCCAAAGTGATGTACTTATCTTCTTTTTATATCTTTACTTCAAAATGGCAGGAATTAAAGTATAATGTTGAAGGGTTCGTAATGCAATTACTTAAAATTATGTATAAGAAAATAAAACAATGAAGATATTTACTTATTTTGTTGAGCCTGCTGCCTATTCTTTAGATTTAATAAAGAATGTTCATGATAAGCAGAGTATTCAATATTGTTTTATTAAAAATTATTCTGAGGCTAAATCTGAATCAAATATTGCAAATAATTTATTCTTATCCAAAAGAAATATTTTATCTAAAATAAAATTTATTTATAGAGTATGGAAGGAGAATAAACTGATTATTATAAATGGATATAATAATTTTCCTTTTGTTGTTACCTTTATTTTAAATCTCATATTTTTAGATAAGAAATTTATTGCCATTGAATCAGATACCCCTTTAAGGATTCCGACAAATAATTTTAAAAGGTATTTGAAAAAAAAATATTTATATTTAATTTGTAAATCTAAATTTATTTTAGGTTTTGCTGGAGGTAATTTCTCCCATAAAGATTTATTTAGGCATTATGGAATGCAAGAAAATAAGATTTTTTTAATGCCAATGCTAGTAGATAATAGTAGGTTTATAAAGGATGATATTTTAGAACAAAATCCTTTTAGATTTTTGTTTGTAGGAAGATTTATCCCTACAAAGAATATTGACAGGCTAGTACACTTATTTGTTAAACACTTTTCAGGGTTAAATGCAGAGTTACATATAGCAGGTAGTGGAGAATTATTTAAAAAATATGTTTCAGAATTTAGATATTCGAATGTAAAATTTTTAGGAAAAGTTTTTGGTGATGATTTAGTGCATCTATATCGTAATAGTTCAGTTTTTGTTTTTCCCTCTACATTTGAGGCTTGGGGTCTTGTTGTAAATGAGGCAATGAGTGCTAGTTTACCGGTAGTTTTAAGAGAGGAAGTAGGTGCTGCTAATGATTTGGTGTTGAATAATAAAACAGGAATGATAGCAAGTACTTTTGATGAATTTGCAGAACATATGTTAACTTTGTATCATGATAAAGAAAAGCTTTCAAAATATTCTGAAAATGCAAAAAAGTTTATGACAGAAAAGTGGAATTATGATTTGTATAGTAGTCAACTTAATAAAGCAATATATTTTATAAATAGAAGTTAAAAATATGATTGAGAATGTTATTTTATGTCCTTTTCATAAAGGAAGTATGATTGAAACCCCTAAAGGTGTGTTGGCTACTTGTTGTGATAATACCTTCTTTTTTAATGAAGATAGGATACTTCTACTTGATCATAACCTCTACTTATATTCTGAGGTTAGTACTAGAGATAATCAAGCGAAAGGATATCTGAAACATAATAAGTTTCCCACACAAATAGCAAGAATGAATAATTGGTTAGGCAAAATTCCCAATCAGTTATTTAATCATTCAATATTAGATTTAGGTTGCGGTCCAGGTCCTACCACAAAGATGCTTTTAGAAAAAGGAGCAACAAAAATTTATTCAATTGATTTTTCTATTAATAGTTTAAAGATTAATAAAAATAGCTGCCTTAATTTTTCTGTAAACCCAATTTATATATTACAGGATATTAATGAACTTCAATTAAAAGACAATTCAGTATCCATTTTATTTATGGCAGATTTTCTGCAACATATTACTGATATTAGAAAGCGAGAAGAATTTTTAAACAATGTATTTAATTCATTATCTCCAGGAGGATATTTTTTCTTAAGCTTTTTTAACATAAATATAAAAAATTCTTTTAAGAAAGATATTAAGGGATCTTTTTCTAATGGTAAGATAAGGTATGAACGTTTGAGTTATAATGATGTTATTTCATTTTTTCCAAAAGATATAATTGTTGACAAGGTAATTCCAATGAATATTTCTAATTATGCTATTTTAGATCATATTCTCTGCTCATTGCCATTTGCAAAGTATTTAAGTAGAATGATGATTATTCAAGGAAGAAAAAGAAAATGAAAGCATTAATTTCAGTAGTAAGAATATGGGTAGTTAGGGTTGCTTCATTGTTTTATTTTAAAAACAGAAGTAAAGTTATTTTCTATCATGATATCCATTCTGACAAGCAATATACTGATATGTCAACTCCAATTGAATTGTTTAAAAAGCATATCAATATTGTTAGAGAAAGTGGTTATGAGATAGTAAACGAAATAACGAATACTAAAGGACAAATTGAGATTTGTTTTGATGATGCTTTTCTAGGATTATATGATAATATTGAATTGATAAAAGAACAAAATATACCTGTTAATCTTTTTGTTATTTCTTCATTTTTGGAGAAAGAAAATCATATTAATACAGAACAGCTTATAGAGTTGAGTAAGCTAGAGCAAGTTACAATTTCATCTCATACCAAGTCACATAAAACACTCAATTGTATAAGTGAAAATGAAGCTAAACAAGAGCTTAAAGATTCTAAATTTGAGTTAGAGAATTTGATAAAAATGGAGGTTACTTCACTTTGTTTTCCAGAAGGAAAATTTAATTGTAATGTGATTGAAATTGCTAAAAAGTTAGGTTATATTAAGTTGTACTCATCTTTACCAGGTTTTTATATTGATGAGTTTTTCCCTAATATTAAGAAAAGAAGTTTGGTTCAGTTTTCAGAGGAAAAAGAGTTTAAAGCAATATTAAAAGGAGGAGATCATGTTTTAGGACTTTGGTATAAATTTAAACATTTCAGTAAATGAGAATCTGTTTAGTATCTTCTTCCTTTTATCCGGCTACATTTTATGGTGGTCCTATTTCAGCTACTTGGGATTTATCAAGAAAATTGGCTGAAAAAGGAAATGAAATTTATGTATCAACAACTAATGCTAATGGAAATTCTAAGTTAGCAATTGAGTCAAATAAGTATTTGCAAAAAGAAAATAATGTTTTTGTGAAGTATTACAATGAGCAAATAATAAATAAATTTTCATTAGCTTTTATTTTAGGAATTTGGTCAGACATTAAAAAATCAGATGTTGTTTATATTCAGTATTTATTTCATTACACAGTGCTTGTTTCAGTGCTTGTTTCTTTTATTTTAAAAAAGAAAGTTGTTGTTTCTCCAAGAGGTAGCTTGTCAGAATGGGGCTTAAATTATAAGCATAAATGGATTAAAAAGATTTGGTTAAATGTTTTTATTAGACCCTTTGTAGTAAATATAACATGGCAAGCATGTTCATATTTGGAGGTAGAGGATATAAAAAATATATTTAAAAACTCTGAAGTAGTAGAAATAAATGATGGAATTGATTTTGATTCTTTTCAAAATATAGAAATCATTTCAAAACTTGAATTAGTCAATCAATTTACAAATCAAAATTTTAAAAAAGTAACAGAAGTATTTTTCTCAATGGGAAGGTTGCATGAAATAAAAGGCTTTGATGTGATTATTGATGCTTTTCATTTGTTTGTAAAAGAGAGTCCTAATGCTAAGCTATTAATTGCTGGAGGTGATGATGGTTACGAATCTTTTTTGCAGCAGAAAATTGAAAAGCTAGATTTATTAGATTCTGTATTCTTGATAGGAGCTGTAAATCATAAAAATAAATGTAAATTATTGAGAAATTGTTCCGCTTTTACTTTGGCATCTAAATTTGAGAGTTTTGGTATTGTTATTGCAGAAGCCTTAGCATCAGGAACACCAGTTATTTTGTCTAATAAAACGCCATGGAAAGATATAGAAAAGAATAAATGTGGTATTTTTACCGAGAATAATAAAAATAGTTTTTATAATTCACTTTGCAATATTAAAGAGAAAAAATTTGATAGTGAAGTTATTAAAGGGTTTGTTAAATCCAATTTTGACTGGAATATAATTGTAAATAGATTTATAAAGATAATAAAAAACTAATTTCATTTTTGAAAACAGATTTATCAAAATATAATATTGATTGGTATAAACCAGGAGGTAAATTAGTTCGCTTCCTGTGGTTTTATATAAATGCTATTTTTATGCAAAGTAAGCTGAATCCTTTTAGTGGTTTTAAGGTTTTATTGTTGCGTATATTTGGTGCTAAAATAGGGAGATGGGTAGTAGTAAAGCCTGGAGTAAATATAAAATATCCTTGGAAGTTGGCAATTGGGAACCATGTGTGGATAGGTGAAAATGTATGGATTGATAATCTTGATGATGTAGTAATCAAAAATCATGTTTGCATATCGCAAGGAGCAATGTTATTGTGTGGTAATCATAATTATAAGAAACCTGCTTTTGATTTATTGGTTGGAAAAATTATAATTGAAGATGGTGTTTGGATTGGAGCAAAATCTATTGTCACTCAAAATGTAGTTTGTGAAAGTCATTCAGTATTAGCGGTTAATTCTGTAGCTTCTTCCAATCTTGATTCATATGCTGTTTATAGAGGAAATCCTGCAAAAAAGGCAAGCGACAGAGTATGATAAATTCTAAAACAAAACTATCAATTATTACAGTAGCGTATAATAGTCAAAGTACTATTAGGCAAACTATAGAAAGTGTTCTTTCTCAGGATTATGACAATATTGAATATATTATAATTGATGGTGGTTCTACTGATTGGACTCTAGATATAGTAAAAAATTATAAAGATAAAATTGGGTACTTTGTGTCAGAAACTGATGACGGAATTTATGATGCTATGAACAAAGGTATTAATGCAGCAACAGGCGATATTATTGGAATTTTAAATTCTGATGATTTTTACCCTAATAATTTTGTGATTAGTAATGTGGTTAAAACATTTTTAAATCGGGGGTGTGATGCCGTATATGGAGATTTAGTTTATGTAAAGCAAAATGATGCTTCTAAAATTGTTAGGTATTGGCAGTCGGGCATGTACACAATTAAAAAAATTAAAAATGGATGGATGTTGCCTCATCCTACATTCTTTGTGAAAAAAGAAATGTACGAAAGGTATGGCTATTATAATACTGATTTAAGATCAGCTGCTGATTATGAGATGATATTAAAGTTATTATACAAACGAAATATAAATGTATTCTATATTCCAATGATTTTAGTTAAAATGAGAATGGGAGGGGCTAGTAATTCTTCAATAATGAATAGATTAAGGGCAAATAAAGAAGACGGTTTAGCTTGGACTAAAAACCAATTGAATAAGCCAATGTTTGTTAGAATTAAAAAGCCATTACAAAAGATTAGGCAATTCTTTTTAAAACCTAAAGTTTAATTGAGAGTTTTAATAGTTGATAATAAGGATTCTTTTACTTACAACTTAAAGCATTATCTCAATCAGTTTACTGATGATGTTGATGTGGTGAGAGGAAATAAAATTAATCTTGATGAACTAGAAGGTTATGATAAGATTATTCTTTCTCCAGGCCCAGGTTTGCCAGAAGAACATCCTGTTTTAGAAAAAATACTTATAGTTTATCATGATAAAAAGCCAATTTTAGGAATTTGCTTAGGGCAACAAGCAATTGCTGAGTTTTTTAATGCAAAATTGGAAAACTTAAAATTGGTAAAACATGGAATTACATCCGAAATAACCCATTTTGATAATTGCAAGTTGTTTACAGGAATTCCTGAAAATTTTAAAATAGGACATTATCATTCTTGGATAGTTTCAAAAAATAATTTCCCTAATGAATTAAGGATTACTTCAGAAAATGAAGATGGGATTATTACTTCTATCAATCATAAGAAATATGATATAACTGCAGTTCAATTTCACCCTGAATCAATATTAACTGAGCATGGTTTACAGTTGATTGAAAATTGGGTGTTAGCCTAGTCGTATTCAGGAGTAAACCAGTCTTTTTTCTTTTCAAATTTCAAGTCCCTTAAAGCAGCTGCCTTTACACGAATAGTAAGTGTATAGCTTTTGTGGTATCCGATAGGAATGTAATTGAAAAGTAGTTCCCAACAGTGCAAATCACGGTAAACATTAACTGAAGTGTATGTGAAATCTTTTGCATCAAAATCATAGCCAGAACGAAAACCAATTTTCCATTTTTTAGTAACCTTAAGGTTTCCTGAAAAGTTAAGAGATTGTGTAGTATCCGCAAAAGCTGAGGATTTATAGCCTTTATTGTAAGTAAGTGAATAATTGGCGCTTAAGTCCCAGGGAATAGCATAAAAATCTCTTTCATCTTCTTCCTCATCTTTATTTTCATCTTTTTTCTTTTTGGATGAAAAACTTTTGTCGTTAAGACTTAGTCCAATACTTGCATTTAATGAGGTGAGTCTAGCCAATCGGTTATTAGTGTTTAGCTCAAACTGATTGATGTTTTTTGTTTGCTCTTTATTAGAAGTATAAGGGTCATATCTACTAGAAAAATTAATGTCAAAAACATCTAACAACCGTGTTCTTGCATTTAAGGTAATATCATTCAAATTTAAGGAGTCAGCAAAAATATTATAGGAACTTCTAATGCTAAGATTTTCCAATAGTTTGATCTTTTTTAAAGTTTCAATAGTATCCTTTTTGCTCCTGGTTTTCATCTCTAAAATATTATTAAATCCAAAAGTGATATTCCCGCTTTTCCCTTTTGAAGGCGAGCCATAAACGCCAGTATTCATAATGCTGTATTGTTGTGTGTTTCCTAGCGTATCGGATTGAACCGTTTTGTAATATCCGTATTTTTCTTCTGAGAAATCAGGAGTGTACCTAAATGTAAGGTTAGGAGTAATTACATGCCTTATTGCAGCTATTTTACTCTTTTTGAATTGAACCATCCCATAAATTTTGGTATTCAGTGCAGTAGAGAAATTATAGTTATGTCCCCTAGTAAATTTGTGAAGTGTATCCGTAATTATACTATTGCTATTTGCATTCCATTTTTTTTCTATTTGCGATAAATACCACCTTTCAGTAAGATTAAAACTTGGTTTTAATGTGAAGTGCTTTAGCATCTTAATTGAGGTGCTAATTGGGATTATATGCTTCATTCCATTTCTGAAATTAGAAAGCGAATTTTTTGTAAACAATAAGGAATCAGCAGTTGAGATTGTATTTTTAGTTCTCATATCATACTTTATCATTATCTTGTCGTACCATTGTGTTTTTGCGGTATTTCCTAGTGATTTAAAAGGATATAACCTTTTTGAATTTAAGGAAATTTCAGGTAAAGTAAGGTTAACATTTTTAGTTGATGTGTTTTGGCTATGGCTAAGGTTAAATGTAAGGTTATTGAAAAAAGCACCTTCCCAACTTTTAGTTAGATTCACACTAGATCTCATTGTGTTTTTTAAGAAATCATTTGCATTGTAGGAATTGTTCCTGTGGTAGGTGCTACTCCCAGCCTCTACATTTGCAGAAAAGTTTAAAGATGGGTTTGCTTTTGGGTCCTGTTGATGTCTCCACTTGATGTTGAAATCTTTCTTAACACTATAATCAGGAAATCCTTTTACACTATTAAGAATATTTCCATAACTAAGGTTTAGGTTTCCATTGTATCTGTAGCGATTTTTATACCTAAATTGTGATTTTAAATTCCAACTTCCTTTTGTGTAGATATCACTTTTTAAGGATAGGTCCATTTTATCACTTAAGGTAAAATAATAACCTCCTCCTTTTAAAAAGAAACCAAGGTTAGCCGACTCTCCATAAGATGGAATAATAACCCCTGAACTCTTTTTATCATTGTTAGGGAAGTATCCAAAAGGAAAAATTAGTGGAGTAGGAATACTGAAAAAAGTAAGATAGGCAGGTCCTGTAATAATTTTTTCTCCAGGAATAACTTTAATTTTATTAGCACGAATAGCATAGTGAGGTTTCTCAGCATCACAGGTAGTGTAGTCTCCTTTTTTAAGGTAGAAAATGTCATCTTCCATTTTCTTTACAACTTTTCCTAAGATATAACCTTCTCCTTCCTTGCTTGAAATTTGCTTTACTCTACATTTTTTACTTTTAAAATTATAGGTGATTTCATGCGCTTTAAAACTTTCTGCTCCTTCAGTGAAAACAGGGTGACCCATTTTATTACCTAGGCTGTCAAGAGCTGTAGTAGCAAATATTGTATTGCTTATCCAGTCAATTTCTATGTAAGCAGCAGTAATAGTAGTTTTTTGATACTTTATCTCTGCATTCCCATATAAATAGGCTTTTTGGTTGATGATATCTAGTTTTATAGAATCTTTAGCATCCTTCTCTATCTCAGCTTCCAAAAATGAATTTTCAGCAGTAGTATCATTAAAAATAGGGGTATTACTAGCAGTAGAATTGTTAATTAATCCTGTTGATAAGAAAAGTAATAGAAGTCCTGTAAGGGTATTTAAATTCAATCTTAGTGTTATATTTGTATCAAATGCAAAGCAAAAATATCGTGTCAAAAATAATTAATTTATATCATATATTTTCTAGAAACGCACTTGGCTTGCTTTTATTGGCTGCTTTATTTGTAAAACCCTCATTTGCTGATGATAAAAAGCAAAAAAATAGTAAAATTAAAACTATAGTTATTGATCCTGGTCATGGAGGAAAAGATTCAGGGACAATGGGTACAAAGCGGTACAAGCAATATGAAAAGCATATTGCCTTAGATATTTCATTAAAATTAGGAAACTATATTAAAGAGGCTTTTCCTGATATTGAAATTATCTATACAAGAAAGACGGATGTGTTCTTAGAGTTGTGGGAGAGAACAGAATTGGCAAATAAAAAAAATGCTGATTTATTTATTTCTGTTCATTGTGATGGATTTACTAATCCTAATCCGTCAGGAGCAAGTGTTTTTGTTATGGGAATGAGTAAGTTAAAGGCTAATATGGATGTAGCAATGCGAGAAAATTCTGTAATGTATATGGAGGATAATTTTAAAGAGAAATATGATGGTTTTGATCCTAAATCTCCTGAAAGTTATATTGTATTTTCGTTAATGCAAAATACTTTCCTTGATCAAAGTATTTCAATTGCAGAAAAAATTGAAGATGAGTTTGCTAATAGAGCAAAACGAAAAAGTAGAGGAGTTAAACAAGCACCTTTTTATGTGATAAGTAGAGTGAATATGCCTTCTATTCTTATTGAAGCAGGTTTTTTAACAAATCCTAAAGAAGAAGATTTTTTGAATACTGAAGTAGGAAAGGATCATATTGCATCAGCTATTTTTAGAGGTTTTAGAACTTATAAAGAGAGTGTAGATGGTACAAATGTTAATGTGATTTCTGAACCAGTACTTGAAAAAAAGAAAGAAATAAAAACACCAGAACTTAAAAAGGAAGTTCCTACTGACAAAGTAGTGTTTAAGGTTCAGATAGGTACTTATTTAAAGTCTATGTCAAAGGAGGAGTTGTTTAAAGAGATTAATGCAGAAGAACAAAATATAAATGGGACATTTAAGTATTTTGTTGGTAATGAAAAAGATAAATCAGTAATTGACAATCTGAAAATAAAAATGAATGAAAAAGGATTTAAAGGGGCTTTTGTTGTAGCTTTCTATAAAGGGAAAAGAATATCTACAAAAGAAGCCTTAAGTTTGCAATCTAAAAATAAGAGTCATGAGTAAAGAACTAAAAATAGGTTTACTTGCTATTATCGCAATTGTTTTCCTAGTGTTTGGCGTAAATTATTTGAAAGGAATAAATATTCTAAACAATAATAGAAATTATTATGCTGTTTATGAAAACATAGGAGGCCTTCAAGTAGGAAGTTCTGTAATGGTGAATGGTTATAAGGTGGGTATGGTAAGTGATATTTCTTTGTTGATTGAGGAGAATCAGAACCTTTTAGTAAGTATTAGTCTTGAAAAAGAATTTAACTTGCCATCAAATAGTGTGTGTAAAATTGTGAATCAGGACTTAATGGGTACTAAAGGAATCTCATTAGTATTAGGTGATGGATCAGATTTTCTTAATACAGGAGATACCTTGATAAGTGGAATTGAAGGTACTTTACAGGATGAGGTGAATGCTCAAATTTTACCTCTAAAAAATAAAGCAGAACAATTAATAGGGTCAATGGATTCTGTTATGATGATTGTTACAGCTGTACTTAATAAAGATACTAGGGAGAGTTTAAGAAATAGTTTACAAAGTTTAGATAAAACTTTTTCATTGATGTCCGAAACCATGATAAAAGTAGATAGTATGGTAGCTGTTAATGATGATAGAATTACTAAAGTGATTTCAAACTTAGCATCTATTACTAGTAATTTGGAAAGTAGTAATGGGGAAATTAAAAATATATTAACTAATTTTTCTTCTCTTTCTGATTCCTTAGCGAAAGCTGATATTGCTACAGCATTAAAGAATATAAGTGATATTACTGCTAAAATAAATAATGGAGAAGGAAGTATAAGTTTATTGCTTAAAGATGATAAAATATATACTAATTTTGAAAAATCTACTCGTGAGCTAGCTGAGCTATTGGAAGATATTAAAAAGCACCCAAGTAGGTATGTAAACTTTTCAATTATAGGAGGAGGTAAGCCTTATGTTGAACCAAAATCAAAAAAATAAAAAATGGGTATTTCAAACATTATATTTTTAATTGTATTTGCAATTGCAATTGGGTTTTTTATTAGAAACTTAAACAGAATTATTGCTAATATAAAGCTAGGTAGAGATATTGATAGGTCAGATAAACCAACTGATAGATGGAAAAATATGTTCCGTGTTGCTATGGGACAATCAAAAATGACAAGAAGACCAGTAGCTGGGATTTTACACATCATAGTTTATTTAGGTTTTCTTATCATAAATATTGAGGTTATTGAAATAGTAGTTGACGGTATTTTTGGTACACATAGATTTTTAGCTTCCGTACTACCAATTGGCTTATATAATTTTCTAATTGGGTCATTTGAGATTTTAGCAATTTTGGTTTTAGTAGCTTGTGTTATCTTTTTAGTAAGAAGAAATATCATAAGAATAAAGCGTTTTTGGAGTAAGGAAATGACGAATTGGCCAAGAACAGATGCCAACCTTATTCTTGTGTTTGAAATACTATTAATGTCAGCATTCCTAGTTATGAATGCTACTGATAGTTTATTAATTGCAGTTGGTGCTGAGCACTATACTACTTCATTTTCTAATCCTATTAGTCAATACTTTCAGTTCTTTTTTAGTGGTTTAGAAACTTCCACTTTAGTTCTTATTGAACGATTTACTTGGTGGTTTCATATTATTGGAATTTTAGGATTTATGAACTATGTGTTAATCTCAAAACACTTGCATATCTTCTTTGCTTTCCCAAGTACATATTTTGCTAATTTAAATCCTTTAGGACAGTTTACTAATTTAGAATCAGTTACTAATGAGGTGAAGTTAATGATGGACCCAAATGCTGACCCTTATACTGCACCTCCAGCTGATGCACCTGAACCAGAGTCATTTGGAGCAAAGGATGCAACTGATTTAAATTGGGTGCAGTTATTAAATGCTTATAGTTGTACAGAATGTGGTAGGTGTACGGATAATTGTCCTGCAAACCATACTGGAAAACTACTTTCTCCAAGAAAAGTAATGATGGACACAAGAGATAGAATTACTGAAATAGCAGACAACAAACGAAAAGGAGTAGAGGACACTAAAGCTTTATTAGGAGATTATATTACAGCAGAAGAATTATGGGCATGTACAAGCTGTAATGCCTGTACAGATGCTTGTCCTATTGATTTAGATCCTCTAGGTATTATTATGGATATGAGAAGGTATTTAGTGATGGAAGAATCAGCAGCACCAACTGAGCTGAATATGATGTTTACAAATGTTGAAAACAATGGAGCTCCTTGGCAATTCTCGGCAGCTGATAGATTAAATTGGAAAGATGAATAAATTAGTAGAAAAGAAAGTTAATGGAGAATCAATATCTCCTGTATTACCAGATGATATTAAAAATTATCTGATTGATATTGATGGTACTATTTGTGATGATATTCCAAATGAGGAGCCAGAAAGAATGGCTACTGCAGAGTTATATCCTGATGCATTAGCAACTTTAAATAAGTGGTACGAGCAAGGACATTACATTACTTTTTTTACATCTAGAGTTGAAGAGCATAGGGAAGTTACTGAGGTGTGGTTGAAAGAAAATGGGTTTAAGTATCACGGACTTTTAATGGGAAAACCAAGAGGAGGAAATTACCATTGGGTGGATAACCATATTGTGCGTGCTACTCGTTTTGATGGAAAGTTCACTGATTTGGTAGAGAAAGAAGTATCTATTCAAGTTTTTAAATCATAATACAATGAGCGAATTACAAGTAAAAACAATGGCCGAGTTTATGGCTGAAGGAAAAGAGGCTGAACTTCTTTTTTGGGTAGGAAGTGCCGGTAGTTTTGATGATAGAGCAAAAAAGATTACCAAAGCTTTTGTTCAAATTATGAATAAAGCAAATGTAAATTTTGGAGTACTTGGTTCAGAAGAATTATCATCAGGAGATGCTGCAAAGCGTGCTGGAAATGAGTTTTTGTTCCAAATGCAAGCAATGATGAATATTGAGGTGATGAATGCCTACAATGTAAAAAGAATTGTAACTACTTGTCCTCATTCCTACAACACCCTAAAAAACGAGTATAAAGGTTTGGGTGGTGTTTATAAAGTACAGCATCATACTGAGTTTATAGCTGAACTTTTAGCAGAAGGGAAACTAAAGATTACAGGGAATTTAAACGGAACAAAGATTACTTATCATGATCCATGTTATTTAGGGAGAGCCAATAATGTATATGATATTCCAAGGGAGTTGATTAAATCGTTAGGAGTGGAGCTAGTGGAAATGAAAAGAAGTAAGCGTAAATCATTTTGTTGTGGTGCCGGTGGTGCGCAAATGTTTAAAGAACCAGAAAATGGTGCACAGGACATAAATATTAACCGAACAGAAGAAGCTTTAGGATTGAATCCAGATATTATTGCTACTGGTTGTCCGTTTTGTAATACTATGATGACGGATGGCGTAAAAGCTGTAAATGAAGGAGCAGCACAGGTGAAAGATATTGCTGAACTGATTGCAGAAAATCTTTTGTAGTTTGTCATACTGAATGAAATGTAGGATCTCGTTTTTTGAATATGAATAATTTTAACTGAGATGTTTCGACTAACGCTCAACATGACAGTTACTGTCATTCTGAACGGATGTGAAGAATCTCTTTTTTTAATAAGATAATATGAAAGACCATAATTATTTTGTTTACATACTAACCAATAAGATTAAAACGGTTCTTTATATTGGAGTTACAAATGATTTAGTTGTTAGGTTATTTCAACATAAAGAGGATTCTCTAAATAATAAAAAGCATTTCAAGTGTAAGTATAATTGTATTAATCTTATTTATTATGAAAGGTTTGAAGATATTAATCAAGCAATTGATAGAGAAAAACAATTGAAAGGATGGACAAGAAAGAAAAAAGAAGATTTAGTTAATACTATTAATTCAGATTGGAATTTTTTAAATAATAAAATAGATTGAGATGTTTCGACTAACGCTCAACATGACAAAAACACAATAACTATGCTAACTGACTTTAACAACCTACCAGAATCTTCTCGTATTTGGGTATATGCAGCTGAAAAGGCATTAACTCAAAGCCAACAAGATTATATTCTTAGTTATGTATCCGAACATTTAATGGGGTGGAACGCCCATAAAGTGGACTTAACTGCTGGAGTAACTATTTTAGAAAACCATTTTATTGTTGTGGCTTTGGACGAGAACATTAATGCTGCAAGTGGTTGTTCTATTGATACGCTACAGCAAACAATACAGGCTTTGGAAAAGGAACTTTCTATCTCTTTAATGAATAGGCTGAATGTATTTTGTAAAATAGAGGAGGAGATACAAGTTGTACCTTCTTTTAAATTAGGGACTATTGCAAATGCTGACACCCTTTTTTATGACCTTACCATACTTACAAAAAGTGATTTGAACACTTACTTAAAACCAATTAGTAAGGGTTGGTGTGCACATTTGGTATAAGTGCAAATATGCCTTTTAAGGTAGTGTAAACCCCTGAAAATCAAAAGTTCTGTTTTTTTTTTTTTTTTTTTTTCACTCTTTTTTGTATATCTTTGAAGCACGAAAAGAGTAAAAACAAGTAATATTAAATTGAATTATTAATCAATACATTTTATATTATGACAAGTTTATCACACGCACAAAAATTGGCTTTTGCAAGAGAAATTGCAGAGGTACTTGCAAACAACTCAACTGAGCTTACTGCAAAAGGGTATGACCCAACAACAAAAATTGCTGATTTAGGCACTGAAAGTGTTACAGCCGAAAAAGCTGAGGCTAATCAAAAGCAAGCACAAGCAGCTGCTATGCAAGCAACTCTGGATTCCAATGATTCCATGGATACAGTGTACAATAATGCTTCCGGTTCGGTTGATATTGTAGGAGGTATCCTTGGTAAGGACGACCCAATTGTGCAAAAACTAAGAAAAATTAGAGGGGCTATGAACCGCTAACAAAAAGTAGTTTTTAAGTTAAATCCCCAAGTTTTTATCCTATAAAACTTGGGGATTTCTATTATATCTTAGGTTTTTGCTCTGCCAGAATGGGATATAGTCATCATATCCTTGTCCTTTGCTACTATATCCTTGGTTGTAGTCATCATATCCCTGTCTTTTGCCACCATATCTTTGGATATAGTCACTATATCCCTGTCCTTTGTCATCATATCTTTGGATATAGCCACTATATACCTATCCTTTGCTAGTATATCCTTGGATATAGTCATCATTTCCTTGTCCTTAGCCACTATATCCTTGGATATAGTTATTAAAACCTAATTTTTTGATTTTTACCTAAACGATTGCTTTCCTAATTTTCACCAATTTAGTAAGTAAATCCTCTAGTTTATCAAGTTGCAGCATATTTGCTCCATCTGATTTTGCTTGGGAAGGGTTGGGGTGAGTTTCAATGAACAAACCATCAACACCTGTAGCAACACCTGCCTTGGCAATGGTTTCAATCATTGCTGGCTTACCACCCGTTATGCCACTGCTTTGGTTGGGCTGTTGTAAGGAGTGAGTGATGTCCAAAATAACAGGAACGCCAAAATCCTTCATAGTAGGGATACCCCTAAAATCTACTACCATATCTTGGTAGCCAAACATAGTTCCTCTGTCGGTTAGCATTACGGCATTGTTCCCGCTTTCCTTAACTTTGGTTACGGCATGCACCATGCTTTCTGGGGCTAGGAACTGTCCTTTTTTGATGTTTACCACCTTACCGGTTTTTGCTGCTGCTACTAGTAAATCCGTTTGTCGGCACAAAAAGGCAGGTATTTGCAATACATCCACATATTGGGCTGCAATTGCGGCCTCCTCAGCAGTGTGTATGTCGGTTACAGTTGGTATGTTAAAGCGTTCGCCCACTTTTTTTAGGATTGATAAAGCCTCCATATCGCCAATTCCAGTAAAAGAATCTATCCTGCTTCTGTTTGCTTTTCGGTAACTGCCTTTAAAGATGAACGGGATTTCTAATTTGTTGGTTATCGCAATTATTTTCTCAGCAATTTCCATTGCCATTTCCTCCCCTTCAATAGCACAAGGTCCTGCCAGTAAAAAGAAATTTCCACTCCTTTGATGTTGTATTTTGTTGATTTTTGCTAACATATTAAAATTGGGTGCTAAGGGTTAAATAAAGGCTTACTGCTTTTGTTTTATCGCCATTAAGTATATCCTCAATGTGATGACTACCTAGTATAAATTTATGTTTTTTACCTACAGAATATGCCAGGCCAAGGTTAAAGTCGGCCGTATAGCCACCATAACTGATGCTTGGTAGTATTGTTCCGTATTTCATTATTGCCTGAGTTTTTAAATAGAACAAAGGGCTAAAATTACTTTCCCTAAATCCTTGTCCTATTTTTGCAAATGACAAAAGCATGTTATCCTGATGTGGTTGCCATTTTGCAACTATACCAGCCCTAAAAGTTGTGAAACATTTATGCTCCACATCTCCTGAAATTGAAACATGAAATGTAGCAGGTATATAGCTTTTAAATGCATTGTTATTCGTTTTTAATATATCCTCAGGAGTACTAATCTCAATTAAAGAATCATTAAAATTGAAAGCATCTTCTACCTCAATTCCACTAAAACTAAAGTTACTATCAGTAGCCAAAGTTATGGAGGAGGGGTTCCACATAATAAATCCTAAATCCGTAAGTGAAAGGTGAATGTCGTATGCGTTAATGCTGAAGTCAGTACTTAAATCCAAAGCCATTCCATTGCCGTTATTTGCAAAAGGATTAGCAGTTGAGGTGTCTGTTACAAAAGCATTCATATCATAGGCAATATCCAAGCTAGTACCAAATGGGGCAGTGTACAAACTTCCTTTTTCAACAATATAGGATAAATGATGATTTCCTGCTAAAAAGGATAGCCCAGCTTTAACGCCTTTGTAAGCATAGCTAAGTTTGTATTGCTGAAAACGATTGGCTCTTATGCTTGTTCCTCCAAAGTCCAATGTTTTATCCTGATGATGAAAATTCCCTTCAAACCCTAAGCGTAATAAATCATCAGTAAAACTAGCGTTAAGTATATTTCTATCCGCAAAACTAAAACCGATACTTTGGTTTTTAAAATGGTAATTGTATGCAATACTATTGCTTATCTCAGTGTAAATAATATTGTTATTTCCTCCTGCATTTATCCATTTTGATTTCATGGTGTCGGTTATGTAACCACCATATAGCATTGTATTTAGGAAACTCTTGTCTAAGCTACTGCTTTCAAATAATAGGTTAGAGTTGAAGCTTATTTCATGCTTTATTTGTTTTGGTAATTCAAGTGTTGTTATCTCTTGTGCATGAACAAATAAGGGTAAACTTAATAAGATGATTAGTAGTCTTTTCATTATTCGCCTATGGTTTTACTCAGTTTAGCACTTAGGGTGATATCCATTGTATAATTGCTATATATGCTTATGTATTCTTGCTGAGGTTGTGTGTTAAAACTAGCTACTGCTTTTATGCTTTTTATGTGTGTAAAGTCAGTGTTTTTAATTTCTAAAGTTGATGTTGAGTTCTCAATAACCCTTCCATTAGCATTGCTTATTCCTGCTATAACTTGTTGCTTGTTCATTAAGGTATCGCTAACTTGATCGTACTCATCCATAGCAATTAAAGTTAGTGTTGCTTCTAGTGGTAATCCGTTTTCAATGCTAATGTATAGTATTTCTATTTCTTCAATATTTTCTATTTCTACTTCTGAGCTATTACTTAAAGTAAGTTCATTTGCAATAAAACTAAGTGGTATTTCTACCTCTAAATTTGCTTCCATAGGGTAGGCAGGGAAAAGGAAATCTTCAGTTGCTGCTTGCTCATTAGGGTTTAGATAAAATGTAGCGCTAGTACTTATCTCATTAGGGAATATCTCAAGCATTTCATTTGCTTCAATAACAATTTCCGAAAAGGTAGGTGTTATTATATTTCCTGCTGATAAACTTGCTCTTTCAATAATATGAATTTCGTTATTGTGAATTACGGCATTTACTTCTGTTTCCCCATTTGAAGCACTTAGGTTATTGATTTGAAATCCAGCATCTGCACCAATGTAGTTGTTAACTGCTATACTTATTTTAGCACTTTCTAAATCAATATTTCCTGATTCTATTAGGTCAAATACATCAGTCTCTACCGTTTCAGGACCTAACAATAAAGTATCCTGACCAATATAACCTTTAGCGTATTCAGGAGTAAATGCATATTCATTGAATAAGTAAAAACTATCTACTTGGTGTATGGTTTCTAATTCACCAGTGGAATCCAAATAAGCCGCTAATGTAGCGTAAATAGTGTTTACTGTATCGCCACCAACTCTTCCTTCTTTTCCTGTTAAGTCCATAATATAACCATCAAAGTTAAATACGAATTGTGTAGGAACTCCATTAGTATTTGGTGGTATCTTCACTTCTGTTTCAAATGTTGTTCCATTTTTTGATAATGATGGTATAGCATAAATAATTGTTCCTGTATCAGGTAATGTGCTTAAAGCGTTAATGGTAACACTTCCTGTCTTTATTCCAATTTCAGTAAGCCTTGCAGCACCTAGTTCAAATGATTCCTCTACATTTTCTTCATGCAATAATTGATTAGGGAAGTAAGCAGTTGCTTCCATTATTTTAATATCAGTAATGGATATTTTAGTTGTTATTGCATCATTATAATCAATTGGAACTAGCCCGTTACTTGCATCAATATCCATGTTATTTATCAGTCCAATCATTATGTGGTCTAATGTTTCACCAGCCACTGATACAGACTCAGTGTAAGTATCTCCACTTTCAATTAATGGAGTTGTAAAAGTAGCTATCAAGTTTTGATTAGTTGAATTGTACAAAGCAAAACTTACATTTGAAATGTCGGTAGGAAAACCATTAATAAGTTCAAGGTTCAACATTCCATTGTAAAGGGTCATGCTTTCAAAATAATCACTTGCATCAATATCAATGGTATCATTTTGAATAATTCCTGGCATAGCAGGAATATCCCTTTGACTACCATCAGGAAATAAAATTGTACCGAAAGGAACTTCATTGATAACACTTCCAATAGTTATGTTGTGTTCTATAACAACATCATCAAAATCTACTGAGTCAATTCTTATTGATTTTTCTTCTGATTCAGTTTCTAAAACAATTAAAGAGTCATAATTTACATTTAACAATGATTCTTGGTAAACAAGAGAAATAAATCCTTCAGCATCCTCACTAATAATTGTTGCACTATCAGTAATGATATTGTTAATGTTCAATTTGGTATGTGCTAAGGGAACAATCATATCCACATCCCAAGTAGGTTTTTCTAATTCGTGTTTACAAGAAAAAAGTAGGAGTGTAGTGACTAATAAAAGTAATAGTTGCTTCATTTTACAAAGATAGATTAATAATTATATTTCCCTTTCCAAAGGTTTTTCAATCCTTCTTTAAACGCATTTTCTTTGCTATTGTTTGATGGTTTGTAAAAAGAATTTCCACTTATTTCATCAGGTAAAAACTCTTGACTATCAGTAGGTTTGTTGTGTGAATATAAATAATCCTTCCCATATCCCAATTCTTTCATAAGTTTTGTAGGTGCATTTCTTAAATGTAAAGGAACAGAAAGATTCGCACTGCTTCTAACTTCTTGCTGAGCATCATTAATTGCCATATAAGCTGAATTGCTTTTTGGTGAACAAGCTAAATAAATTACAGCTTGTGAAAGAGTGATTCTTGCCTCAGGAAATCCAATAACATTTACTGCTTGAAAACAATTATTTGCAATTACCAAAGCTGTTGGGTTGGCATTTCCAATATCTTCAGAAGCTAGAATAAGCAATCTTCTAGCAATAAATTTTACATCTTCTCCTCCTTCAATCATTCTTGCTAGCCAATATACAGCCGCATTAGGATCACTTCCTCTTATTGATTTGATAAAGGCACAAATAATATCATAATGTTGCTCCCCATTTTTATCATAACGAATAATATTTTGTTGTGCTTTTTCTACTACTAAATTATTGGTAATGATGATTTCTTTATCATCAACAGAACTAACAACTAGCTCCAGTATATTTAACAATTTTCTTGCATCTCCACCTGATATTTGCATTAAGGATTCTGTTTCCTTTAAGGTGATATTTTGTTTGCTTAGTACTTCATCTTGGCTGATGGCTCTTTCCAATAAATCTTGTAAATCATCTTTGGATAAAGATTCTAAAACATAAACTTGTGAGCGAGAGAGTAGGGCAGAGATTACTTCAAAAGAAGGGTTTTCGGTAGTTGCCCCAATAAGGGTGATTACGCCTCTTTCAACAGCACCTAATAAAGAGTCCTGTTGTGCTTTGCTAAACCTATGTATTTCATCAATAAATAGGATAGGAATATTTTTGCCAAAAAGTCCTAAGGATGATGCTTTATGGATTACTTCACGCACATCCTTTACTCCAGAGTTAATAGCTGATAATGTGTAGAAGGGACGATCAAGTTCTTGAGCAATTAAATTGGAAAGGGTAGTTTTCCCAACTCCAGGTGGTCCCCAAAAAATCATAGAAGGGATTAGCTTGTTATTTATAGCTGTTTTTAGCGTTCCTTTTTCGCCAATTAAATGTTTTTGCCCTATAACTTCTGCAAGTTTTCTAGGGCGTATTCTTTCGGCTAAAGGAATATTTTGCATCTTAACAAATGCTTTTTATCAATCGTAATTTATGCGTATGAACTCCAAGCTCAGTATTAAATATTCCTTGCTGATCAATTCTATCAATTCTAACTTTCCCTGATGCATGAACAATGTGATTGTCCTCTAAGATAATACCAACATGAATAATTTTTCCTTCATTATTATCAAAAAAGGCTAAGTCACCAGGTTCACTTTCTTCAACAAAACTTAATGTTGTACCTACCTTGGCTTGTTGATATGCATCTCTTGGTAAGTCAACACCTTGTAAACGATATACTATTTGAGTGAAACCAGAGCAGTCGATTCCTACTGGAGAACGACCTCCCCATAAATAGGGAGCGTTTAAATACATTAAGGCATTCTCAACTAACTTTTCTTTCTTTACAAAACCAGGAGTTGTTAAACCATCAAATTGATACATTTCATTATTGATAAGTGCATGCCCACTTTTATAACTTGGTAAAATACTTCCTATAACAATAGGTTGATGATGATCTTTAGTGATTATATCTAGTATGTCAGTAGTAATTGTTGCTACTTCTTTATCTAGATTTTTGTAAATATCTTCTTGAATTTCTATCCATTGTTTGTTGCAAATCCATCCTTCATAGCTATCATGAGAAAGGCGAATTTTACTAAACTTTTTTCTGCTTTCTAACACTTTAAAATGTTCACCAAAAAGTATTTGGTTTACCATTTCTGACTGATCAGCAGCCTCAGCCCTCATTGGGACGATTGAAAGGTTAGAAATTCCGTATTTCATTATATCAACTCAATAACCATTGCAGAAGCGCCACCACCACCATTACAAATTCCAGCAGCACCAACTTTACCACCATTTTGTTTTAAAACATTAATCAGTGTAACGATAATTCTTGATCCTGAACTTCCTAGAGGATGACCAATAGAAACTGCACCACCATTTACATTTACTTTACTAGTATCTAAATCTAAAATTTTCATATTTGCTAAACCAACTACTGAAAATGCTTCATTCAATTCGAAATAATCAACATCAGTTGTAGCTAATCCTGCTTTTCCTAAAGCAATTGGCAATGCTTTTGCAGGTGCAGTTGTAAACCATTCTGGCTCATGTGATGCATCAGCATAACTTACAATTTTAGCTAAAGGAGTTAAATTCAATTCTGCTGCTTTTTCAGCACTCATAAGAACTAATGCTGAAGCACCATCATTTAGTGTTGAAGCGTTAGCAGCCGTAACTGTTCCTTCTTTGTCAAATACTGGTCGTAAAGCTGGAATTTTCTCCATTTTCACATTTTTATATTCTTCATCTTCAGTAATTACTAAAGCATCTCCTCTTCTTTGTGGAACTTCAACAGGAACAATTTCATCAGCAAATTTTCCTTCAGCCCATGAGTTCGTACTTCTGTTATATGATTCAATAGCAAAAGTATCTTGTTCTTCTCTTGTGAAGTTCATTTCAGTTGCACATTTTTCTGCACAAACTCCCATGTGAACTCTATTGTACACATCAGTTAAGCCATCTTTTACAAGACCATCAACTAACTTCATATCTCCTAATTTCTGTCCTGTTCTTCCTTTTGCAAAATAATGAGGTACACTTGACATATTTTCCATCCCACCAGCAATAACGACATCATTGTCACCACACTTAATTGATTGTGCCGCTAACATAATAGCTTTCATTCCTGAAGAACATACTTTGTTGATTGTAGTACAAGGTACATCTTGTGAAAGACCAGCAAACATAGCAGCTTGTCTAGCAGGTGCTTGTCCTAAATTAGCTTGCAAAACATTCCCCATGTATACTTCATTCACAATATTAGCATCAATTCCTGCTTTTTCCATTGCTCCTTTAATGGCTGCTGCTCCTATTTTTGTAGCTGATACTGATGATAAAGATCCTCCAAAACTTCCCATTGGGGTACGCACTGCTGATACAATTACTACTTCTCTCATTATTTGTTTTTATTTTGATTATTATATTTGGTGCGAATTTATGTAAATTATACTTATTTTCGCTACTGATATTAATACATCTATGAAAAATATACTTATTAAAATAAGAGACAATCATGAGCAGTTGTTTCGCATCTTTTTATTTCTTTTAACTCTAGCAATTATTGTTTATGCCTTTCCAAGGCAAGCAAAATTTAAGTATGAATTTACCAAAGGAAAACCTTGGATGCATGAAACTATTATCGCACCTTTTGATTTTTCAATCCTAAAATCAAGTGATGAAATAAAAAGGGAGCAAGCAATTATTCATTCAGAACATACTCCAATTTTTAATTATAATGCTGATATTTTTCAACTTCAGGCAGAGAAGTATGTTAAAGAATTTGAAGAAAAATGGATGAAAGATAAAAATGTTAAAAAAGATGATAAATTCACTTTTTTCAACATTTTTAAGCAAAAAAAGATAGATAACACTACAAGAAAGCATAATTTAGCAGTTTTTGGGTATGATAAATTGAAGTTAATTTATGAAAAAGGAATAATACAATTGCAAGGTGATTTTGAATATAAGAAGGAATTAGATATCTTATTAAAAAATGGGAGTGTTGCTGAAAAGGTCAAGCTTGATAATTTATATAGTATTACATCAGCAGCAAATGAAGTTAACTTGTTGAGTAACCTTAGTGCTGATGAATACAGTTTTCTAATTCCTATTTTACTTTCTTCTTTAGAGCATAATATTACTTATGATAAAGTAGCAAGTGAAGCTATGCTTAAAAGTGATTTGGAAAATATTAATAGTACACAAGGCTTGATTATGGCTGGGCAAATTATTGTAAATAAAGGTGAATTAGTTACTGCTGAGCGTTATCAAAAGTTACTTTCTTTAAAGCAACAATTTGAAGGAAAAGAATGGAATTTATTGTCTTATTATTTGGTATTGCTTGGTCAGATTATATTGGTTACTTTATCTTTATTTATTCTTTTCTTATTTATCAAGCAGTATAGGGTTGAGGTATTAAATAATACCACTAAAATAAGTATGATACTAAGTGTAATATTACTAATGGTTATTACTTCATCAGTAGTGTTGTCCTTTAATGTAAATTATATTTATGTTGTTCCGCTATGTATTGCACCTATTATTTTAAAGGCTTTTTTTGATAATAGGATTGCCCTATTTGCACATCTAATTACTATTCTAATTATTGGTTTTATTGTGCCAAATGGTTTTGAATTTGTGTTTTTACAATTAATTGCCGGAATAGTATCAATACTTACTGTGCTTAAAATGTATAAACGATCACAACTTTTTTTATCAGTTGCTAAAATTATTGGAGTTTATTTTTTAATCTATATATCCTTATCAATTACTTATGACGGTTCGTTTATAGGAATTGATAAAGGGGTATTGTTTCAGTTAGCTATTAGTGGTGCTCTTACTTTTTTTGCTTATCCAATTATTTTTCTTTTTGAAAAAATATTCTCTTTAGTATCTGATGTTTCTTTATTAGAACTGACTGATACAAATAGTGTATTATTGAGAAGGCTTTCTGAAGAGGCTCCAGGAACTTTTCAGCATAGTTTGCAGGTAGCTAATTTGGCAGAAATGGCAGCTTTGGAAATAGGAGCAAATGCATTATTAACTAGGGCAGGGGCTGTTTACCATGATATTGGTAAATTGAAAAATCCTATGTATTTTATAGAAAATCAAAGTAGTAATTTAAACCCTCATGATGAAATAGAGTTTGATGAAAGTGCAGATATTATTATTAACCATGTGCTGGATGGAATTGAAATTGCTAAAGAGCATAATTTGCCTGATGAGTTAATTGATTTTATTCGCACCCATCATGGGACTACAACTGTACAATATTTTTATAAACAATTTATTACTAACTTTCCTGAAAAGGAAGTAGATATAATGGATTTTACTTACCCGGGTCCAAAGCCTTATTCTAAAGAAACTGCTATCCTTATGATGGCTGATTCTGCTGAGGCATCTGCTAGAAGTTTAAAGAATCCTACAGCTGAGAATATTGATGTTTTAATAGAGCGTGTAATTAACAAGCAGATTAAGGAGAATCAATTTGTAAATGCTGATATCACTCTAAAGGAAATTACTCAATTGAAAAAACTATTTAAAAAGAAATTAGTAAATATTCATCATGCTAGGGTAGAGTATTAGGCATTTGCTTGGATTTTGTAACTTTTATGGCTAAGTAGCGTTTAGAAAATTATAACTAAACCTAAGTACTATGAAATCAATTTTCCTTGCCCTAACTATGACTTTAAGCGTTTTTACTTTTGGAAAAAGTATTCTTAAAGAAATAATGAGAATTAAGTCTGTAGAAAAAAACTCTAAAACAATTATTTTTTCAAAGCAATCAACAAAATCACAAAATAATTTTGTTATTAAAGCTAAAAATGAATCTTCATCTGAGTATACTAAATGCAAATGGGAGGTACAATTAAGTGGTAATAAAATGAGGCAATTTAATGAAGCTTTATCTCAAGTTAGTTTTGATGAAAAGAATAGTATTATTTTTAAAAATTTTAGTGTTAAAGTAAAAAAAGATAGAGTTAAGATTATTTTCTTTAATTCCTCATGTTCCAATGAACATAGTACTCATTACTTCCAAAAATCATGTAATAGAGAATTGTCTTTTGTTTTGTTTCCATCTCAAATTATTGCTGTGAATCAAGCATTTGATAATGTGTTTAATAATGCAATAGCAGAAAATAATTAAGCATAATAAGCATAAAAAAGCCCCACCAAAATTGGTAGGGCTTTTTTTATAGTTATTAACAAATATTAGCTTTTTAATCTAGGATCTAAAGCATCACGAGATGCCTCAGCAATCATATTATAAATTGTAATGGTAATAAATATTGCCATACCAGGGTAGATAATCAGCCACCAAGCTTCTAGGTTTTGTCTACCAAGGTTTAATAGTGATCCCCAAGTTACAATATCATCTGGTACACCAATTCCTAAAAAGGATAGGCCACTTTCAATTAAAATAGCAGAAGCAATACCAAAGGCAATACTTACAAATACAGGCGCTAAAGCATTAGGTAAAGCATGTTTGAATATCGTCCTTGCAGAAGAGAATCCTAAGGATTCAGCAGCTTGTACAAATTCTAATGATCTTATTCTTAAAAACTCTGCCCTTGTAAAACGAGCAATACGAGTCCAACCTGTAACTCCAATAATTATCATTACTATCCAAATACTTCTTTCCACTACAGCTGTAATGGTAATAATTAATAATAATCTTGGAATAGAATTTAATAATTCAATCCCTCTAGATACAAAAGTATCAATAGGTACATTTACCTCTTCTTTCAATTTTCCAAATTGTAATGGTTTACTTAGTATTCTGAATAGGATTGTAATTCCTATTACTACTCCAATACTAACAAGCATAGCCATCATTCCATCTCCAATACTTTCAGAAAAAGCTTGAGATAAAACATATTTTCTTTGTCCGAAACCATAAAAGAATCCCATAAACACTCCAAATAAAGTAAGCCAATATTTTATTCTTGGCATCTTTAGTTTTGTATCTCCAAAAAAGCCAGCTAAAGCTCCTAAAATAATACCAATAAGTGAGGCTATTCCCATAGAAACTAGTCCTACCATTAATGAGATTCTTGTTCCATGAATTAATCCTGATGCTAAATCACGCCCAATTCCATCAGTACCTAGTTTATGTCTGAACTTTGAAGGAATATTAATAATTTCTCCATCAGAATTTTTAAACCTTTGCTCACCACTTGGTGCTGCATAATCTCTATTGTACCTGTCCATACTTCCTGGAGAATAAGGAATAGGAGCCCATACTACTGAAGTTAATTCTAATTGTCTCCAATCCGTAATATCGTATTGTAATACTTGTACAAATGCACCTTCAGCATTGTAAATAGAATCAGTTCTTGTTTCACTAGCAAAAGCAGGGTAAAGGGTGTTGCCTTCATACTCAGCATAAAGTGGCCTATCATTAGCTATATAAGGTGCAAATACTGCAATAATTACTAAAACCAATAATAGGTATAAACTTACTAATGCAATTTTGTTTTTCTTGAACTGAGCCCAAGCATATTTTTTAAATGAAAAATTTTCGTTTGTATTTTGCATAATTCTATTTGTATGAAATTCTTGGATCAACTACTGCATAAAGTAAATCAGCAACCAAATAACCAACCATTGTTAAAAATCCTGATAAAGTAAATACTGTAATAATCATTGGGTAATCATAATTCAGTATTGCATTATATACTTCAACTCCCATTCCTGGAATAGAGAAAATTACCTCAATAATAATACTACCACCAATAGCCATAGGGAAGATAGAAGCAAAAACAGTAATTACAGGTAATAATGAATTTCTAAGTGCATGTTTAAGTATTACTTTTCCTTCTCCTAGACCTTTAGCACGAGCTGTACGGATGTAATCTTGCGAAACAATATCAATCATACCTACACGCATAATTCTGCTTAAAAAAGCAAATGAACCATAAGTATAAGTAATGATAGGTAAAACTAAGAATGGCATTCTATGTTTTAGTTTCATCCATAAACTCCAGTTAGGATCAAAAATTGTAGGGTCTTGTATTCCAGAAACAGGGAACCAACTTAAATTGTCAGGATTTGCAAATTGTAATAATAATAAAGTGGCTACAAAAAAGGATGGCATAGAATATAGTACAAAAAGTACTAATGACATTCCTTTGTCAGCTACAGAGTCCTTTTTGTAAGCAGAGTAAATTCCGATAGGGATACTAATTAAATAAGCTAAGAAAATAGAAATTAACGACAGAGAAAATGAAATTCCAACTTTCTGCCAAATTTTAGATTGTATAGGTTGGCTGTCAATATATGAAATTCCAAAATCACCTCTTAATAATCCTTTCCTTTCCTTACCATTACCTACTAGCCACAAGTGATATTGGTTTTTACCACCATACCAACTAATTGCTGGAATATAAGTTTTCCATTTTGTGGCATTTGAGAAGATATTATCTCTAGCATTTGTTACATTAGTTAGAGGGACTTCTAATTTATTTAAGAAAGCATTTCCTGTTAGTAAGCTATTCATTTTTTCAAACTTCAATGCTACTATTTCTTTATCAGAAGTTTCTAGTAAACTACCAATTTCAAATCCAAACTGATTATTTATTTCATTAACTAAGTTTAATGATAGTGTACTATCCTTTGCAACAATTGCTTTAGCATCTACCTTTTGATGTGCTTTTTGCAAGGATACTAAACTGTGATAATAATTTGAAACAGCCTCCCAATTTCCACTTTGATGCGTTAAAGCCTCAAGGTTTTCCTTGTGGTATTTGTCTTGTACTTTATAAAGAGTATCAGAAGAAGCTAAATCAGTAATGCTTAAGTAAAAGATAGGCAAATCCAGTCCTAATTTTTTTCTTAGTTCTTGCTTTATTTTTTTTGATGCACCCGATTGCTGTTCGGCAGAACCTTCATTTCCTGCTGCTTTGGATAATCGTTCAACAGGATCTCCAGGTGCATTAATACTAATCACAAATGATAATAGCGAAATTGCTATCAGCATAGGTATAAAGGTTAAAATTCTTTTTAGTGCGTATCTAAACATATTATCAATTGGTTTTTATTGTCCGTCAGTTGGAACTGAATTTTCTGTAGCAAAAGCAGCTTTTAATTCTAAGTTTTGAATCATAACTCCTGGGCGTTCATAGAACATTGCTCTGTTGTTAAATCTTTTGTGAATTGCAAATTTTCGCATAGAACTATAGGTAAATACATAAGGTTGCTCATCATATATTTTGGCTTGTAGTTTTAATAATGCGTTTTTATGCACCTCAGGGTCCAATGTTAGATTAGCTTCTTCAATTAGAGCGTCACTTTCAGCATCACCAAATCCACAGAAATTAGACCCTTTGTTTACCCAAGAAGAAGTATGCCATAGTTGCATAGGATTAGAATAAGAAGCGCTACTTCCCCAGCCACCCATCATACCATCAAAATTATGGTCCATAGCATTTTTGTAGAAAAGCGTAAAGTCCATAGGGGTTGGTTTCGCAACAATTCCAGCCTTGTACATACTTTCTTTAATCATCAGTACAATTTCCTTTGTTGTAGCCGAACTCATATAGCTTAATTCAAAAGTGAAAGGAGTTTTCACGCCATTAATCATTTTATCACGGATATTGTCGCCATCTGTATCTACCCATCCTGCTTCAGCAAGTAGTTCTTTAGCCTTTTCTACATCCAAAGGGATTAATTTTAAAGTATCGTTATATGTACTTTTAAGTGGAGAAATATTTGAAGCCTGTCTACTTGCTTTCCCGTGTACCATTACTTCAATAATTTCTTCAACAGGAACAAGGTAAGCCATAGCTCGTCTTACTTTTTTATCAATAAAATAAGGTTTTCTTTTTATTCCATCAGGTTTCATATTCAACCCCATATAACTATAAGAATATTGGTTTAAGAAGTCAGAATCATAATTATTATTGAAATATTCTCTTTCTTGAAGTTTCTTTAGTTTTACAGTTCCTATCCTAGTTGTCACATCAATTTCTTGGTTTTTAAGCGCTAAATAAGATGATGCATCTTCTTTTATAATTTTGAAAATTATCTTATCAGGATAAGCTTTATTATATACTAAAGTGTCTTTCGCTCCCCACCAATTTTTTTTCTTTTCAATTGTTATGTATTGACTTGCTTCCCATTCAGTAACTTGATAAGCTCCAAGTCCAACTAATTTTTCAGGTTGATATCCATTATCAGCATTATTGTAAGCGTTAAACCATTCTTGTAATGCCTCAGTTTCTTTAAAATTTTCTAATGATAAATCATTAAAAGTTACATTATCCAAAACTCCTTTATTGTCCCATAAACTTTTTTGTACCATGTAAAGTTCAGAGAAAATATGTAAATTACTCCAATTAACATTCAAAGCATGCATTGTAAACTTTAAAGGGTTATCTGGGTCAAGTTCTATGCTTTTGATAACTGTAGTGTAATTGCTTTTCATCTGAGCATTATTAGTTAGTGGGCAAAGCATTAGTTTTACTGAAAAGGCTACATCCTCAGCAGTAAATGCTGTTCCATCATCCCATTTTATTCCTTCTTTAATCTCATAGTCAAAAGATAAGTTATCTGTTGATGGTTTTGGTATTTCCTTTACTAAGTAAGGGATATATTCTAGGCTCTCGATATCTAATTTAATTAGTGTTTTTTGTGTGTAATTAAAAATATAACTCCTTTGCATAGAGTTATCATTAAAAGGATGTAATCCGTCAGGTTGAGCTGTAATGTGTGCAATTACTGTGTTTTTGGAGAGGTCTCTTTTTTCTACACAAGAGATAAGTATTACTGATATAAAGAGGGTGGTAAGTAGTTTTTTTATCATAGTCTTATTTAATAAGTCTGCAAATATAACATTTGATAAAAATAATAGGAGAAATAGTGCTTAAAATATTCCTTAAATAATTAGGGAATAATATTTGCTAGAAATATAGATTAGTATACATTTGCAATCCGAAAAATAATCGTTCATTTAAGTTTTTCAGATAAAATTGGAGAGGTGCCAGAGTGGCCGATCGGGGCTCCCTGCTAAGGAGTTGTGCGCTTGCGCGTACCGGGGGTTCGAATCCCTTCCTCTCCGCAAAATAAAAAGTTTGTCTTTTTATTTGTGGTTGTAAAAAAAGTTTACTTTTGCAGTCCAATTTTTTCGGGGTATAGCGTAGCCCGGTTATCGCGCCTGCTTTGGGAGCAGGAGGTCGCAGGTTCGAATCCTGCTACCCCGACATATTTTTTCACCCATTTTTAATGTAGAACCGCACTAGCGGTTCTTTTTGTTTATTGAATATCAGTCTCTTAGGGTTGGTCTATTGATATTGGATTTTTTATAAAAAATAATTTCAATTAGACATCTTAATATGTGTATAATATAGATATAATATTTGTAGTTTATTTATAGAAATTATATACAAACAATGTATATGATTGATGTTCAGTATAATAAGTGATTACCCTAGTTTTGTAAGTATAAAAATTAACAAAATTAAGGTCACCCATTTGGTCACTTATGAATTCATTTAATATCAATTTTCTAGGGAAGAAGAACAAGAAAGACGCAAACAATGAGTTTCCAATTTATTGTAGAATGTCAATGAATGGGAAACGAATTGAGATCTTTACAAAACGTTATATCAAATCAAAAGATTGGGACAGAAATAGAAGAAGAGCACATCCAAGGACTAAGAAACTTAGAGAGTTTAATTTATACATGGAGAATTTTAGTAGTAGAATTTTTCAGCATTATCAAAAATTACTTGCATTAGAAGAGCCTTTTACTTTAAAACAACTTAAGCAAAGTATTCTTTTTAATGGAAAACAGTCTTATACATTATTAGATGCTATTATAGATCATAATGATGAAATGGAAAGACAGATTCCAAAGAATTTCGCAGCAGGAACACTTAAAAACTACAAAACACTTAATAAGCATGTAATTAAATATTTTCTTACTACTTCTGATGATAAAACAGATAGTATCAGGAAAGTAGATATTTCCTTTATATATAGGTTTGAGAGCTTTTTATATACAAATACTGAGTGCAATAGGAATGGGGCTGTTAAAGTGCTTCAGATGTTGAAAAAGATTCTTACTCAAGCAAGACGAAAAGGACATTTAAAGAATGACCCTTTTGATGGCTATAGCTTTAAACTTGAGAAAAAAGAAATTACTTACTTAAATGAACATGAATTTGAGTTAGTTAGAAATGTAGAATTGAATAACAGACTTAATTATGTTAGAGACCTGTTTGTGTTTTGCGTCTATACAAGTTTATCTTATGGTGATTTAATGAAGTTGGATGAGCATCAAATTTTTATTAATAGTAAAGGTACTTTGTATCTGCATAATAAGAGAAAGAAAACAGGCGTTCCTTTTATTATTCCATTATTACCACCAGCTTTAGAAATATTAGAAAAATATAGAGGCAAAAATGAAGATTCTATATTTAGATATATGACAAATCAAAAAGTAAATAAATTCTTAAAAGAGATTATGGAATTAGCAGGAGTTAAGAAGCGAATTACCTTTCATATGGCTCGACATACTTTTGGAACAACTATTGCTATTAATAATGGAATGCGTATTGAATCTATTTCGAAAATAATGGGACATAGTAAGATAAGAACTACACAAATATATGCCAAAATCCAGGAAAAAAGTATTAGTGAAGATATGGAAATCTTAAGTCAAAAATTATTTAACAAATAATAGTATTACTAGAGTATATTGAGCCAGACAATAAACAAAAAACTCTTTGAATAATTAAACAAATTAATAATTAAGAAAAAATACGGACTCTCTAGTAAAAATAACTAAAAAACGAACAAACAATAGGTTTTAAATGGCTTAAAAATGACTACAAATAATTCAAAATAAAATGATTAAAAAACACTCAAAAAACTCAATTAAAAAAAACGATAGAATCCATCAATATATTTTTAAAAAACCAAGAAAATTATATTATAAATATATTGAGTTAAAATCACTACTAATTTCTAAAGGATTATATAACAAAAATGCACTGTTACAACTTAAGTTATCTGATTAGAGTATTACCTAATAGGTATTAAACACTTATATATTTTATTATTTAACTAATGTAAAAATATTATAACCCTAAATTATCTAAACAAGCACAATACTCTTCATATATCTCTTTATATTCATCATTCGATGTAATTTTTTCTTGAATTGCTTTTTCATATTTG
Source organism: uncultured Flavobacteriales bacterium (assembly GCA_943788405.1). Lineage (GTDB taxonomy): Bacteria > Bacteroidota > Bacteroidia > Flavobacteriales > BACL11 > UWMA-0277. The sequence goes on along the minus strand of CALSQD010000002.1, from coordinate 704,155 downwards.
CTACGTAGTTCCATATATAATTTTACAGTTTTTTCAAATTCATCGTCACCATCAATTATTCTAATTGTTTTTCCTTGATAATCTACTATAACTGTTTTACCTATATCAGTAATTACTGAAGGTACAAGCATATAAATTAAAAATAGAAACTCTTTCTTCTTAGCAATATTCAAATTAATTAAAGTATTCATTGCTTCTTTTTTATCCATTGGCTCATCTATCATCTCATACATTAGTAATTGCCATTCTTTATTATTTTCAATTGAACCAATATCATTTGCTAAACGAAATCTAATCTGCATAAATTCAGCAATTACCCCCATTCTTGTATCTGGAGTAGCGGTTCCATCTTCTTGAAAAGGATAGTAGCTATATGCAAAACCGTGTGCCAATACATGCACAGCCTTTAATTCATAATTTGACCAACCCATACCAAAACTTTCTTCTGTTTTTTCATTTACATCAGTCGAATTAAATGTTTCTTGAATTGCTTCAAGTCCTTTTATAACTTCATTATTTTCATCAAATCCCATAGTTGTTGATAGCATTTTAAGCACTTTAATTTCTTTGTCATCAATTCTGCCGTCTTCTACAACTAAACCTGCAAGTTCTACAAACTGATCCCAAGCCTCATCATCTGAACTTGGTGATATAATTTTATCATTTTTTTTAGAATATGAACCATCTAAAAGACTTTCAATTAAATCATTATATTCAGATACAGTTATACCTACTTTTTCTCTTATCTCATTTATTTTTTTCTGTTCTGAATCACTCATATCACCATCAGCAAGCGCTATGTAAAATAAATTTGCTAAGTGTTGTAGTTTTTGTTTTTTAACTGAATCTTCTTTTTTAAAGAAATTAAATATCCCCATAGTTTTAAATTTTTAAATTATTAATATTCATTTGATAAGATGAAGTTCCTTTTGAAACAATTATCTCAAAATCTTTAGTTTTAATTTGCATATGAAATCTTTCATCATCAACAAATGTTCTTTCTGTTTCTATATTCCCATTCTCGTAATATGTCTTTCTAATTTCTTCTTTCATTCTATTATTTCTATTATGCCATCATTTGTTATTCCCCATGTTTTTTTGAATGCAGAATCTTCATTAGTTTCTTCCCAATCTTCTGAAATTGTATATGTCAAACAATTATTTTTGAATTCTAAAGTACAATTAGCATCACCTTCAACATAACCAGCAGGATGTAAAAACTTTGATAAAACCTCAATTATTTTATTTTCTTTTTCAGCTGTCAAAATTTGCCACTTTTGCAAACTTTTTTTTGATACTTTATATTCTGTACCATCTGGCTTATATACTTTATAGTCCCCTGATTCGTATGTAGGTTGATTGTAATTGATAAGTTCATAACCATCTATATTCCACTCTGTTTCTTCATCAAACTCTCCGTTAGGATGACACCAATAAAAATTCACATGTAAACTATTAATATCTTTTTTTTCCAAAAGGTTTAAAATTTTACTTTTGATAACTAAGTTCGTATTTAATTCTTTTACTTCAGAGTTAATTAAATTTATGCCATCAGTATTATTTGGATTTATTTTTTTATAAGAAATTGTTTTTTGTTTCTTCAAAAAACTTAAAAGCTGACTTAGTGAATTGAATGTTCTTTTACTGTCTTCAAATATAAACTCTTCAGTTTTATGCCCATCAAAATAGTATTCATCATAATTATCAAAATGTAATTCATCTCCTTTTTCAGGAATATCTGATTCAAAGTCTACAACTCTAGTTATTTCATATTCGTTATCATTTTGTTTAAGATTTGTAAAAATACGTTTATCCCAATTAAATTCTTTTATTAAATCAAGAATCATAAAATAGTTTTCGTTGTGTTCGTTACTATCAAAAATGCAATTACCATCGTCATCATTAAAACAAATAGTTAATAATATTGCGTCAAATCTATGCCCATTTCCAGTCCCATCATCATATTCATAATTAAAATGGGCTTTCTGCATATAAGTTGTTATCTCTTTAAATGAGATATCTTTAAACAAATCAATAAAATTTGTAATATCACTAACATCCCAATCTGATATATGACCATATATTTTTTCTGCTTTTTTAGAGTCATCTAACCACTCTTTTACTGCAGTTTTTATAGTTTCGTTATTAAATTTCATATCTTTAATTAATTCTTTCAACTAATCCTGTATCCATTGCCCATCCTGGAATATTATTAATTGATGTATATATTCTCTCATTTTGCCAAACAGGAAGAGTCATTAAGTGATGAATTGTTTTATCATATAAATCATCATGATCATATACATATGTCTCACCATGATGAGCTCCATTATTATTAAAAGTTACTTTAATAACCTCATTCTCTCCATATAGATTTTCACTTATTTGAAAATAGGCTTGTTTACGTGTTGGAATTAATTTATCTTGTCTTGACATTTTTTTCATTGTTTTCTATTTATTATCTACTAACCATTGTATTGACTTTGTGCAGTTATTAAAACCACCTGCTTTATCAATAAAAACCACTTTTTCAATACTACTTTCTTTGTTATTATTTATCCATTTATCTACAGATTCAATTAAAATTCTTTCTGGGGTTCCACTAGTTCTCCAAGAAGGATCTTCAATTCTAATCCCATTCATACCTAAACTTTTAATACCTAAATTTGAAGATAGATTTAATACAGCATCAACAAATTCATGAATTGTAGATTCATCATAAATATAATTTTCTACATTTTCATCTAAAATAATATATTGCAAGTGTTTGTTTTTTAAGCTTTTATTTTTAAATAATTTAAAGTTCTTAATTTTTTTCAGAAATTGGCCATTATTCAAAATAAAATCTTTAGAACCATATCGAAGGGAAGTTAATCCACAAGGGACAAAAACAACAACTAATTCTAATTTAAATCTCTCAGTATTAAAAACAGATCCCTTTATAAATTCATATTTTACATCTTGAGTCTTCATAATAGCAAACTTACAGAAAATTTATGGAAAATATAAAGAAGAAAAGTCGGGGTAGATCCGCTTTTTGCACCGCTAATCAATCTGCTAAAATTAAAAACCCAATATAAATCTCTATAAAACAAAAAACTAAACAAATAAGTAATACAAATTACGAAACAAAATAGTGAACAAACAACAATCAAATATTTACTAACATCCTGTTTTCTTAGGCTTGATTTTTATTAATTTTAACAACTCAAAATTTCAATTCAAATTAATGAAACTAAAACACCTTAAACATACTGATACTTTAGATTTCTTTGCAGTTGATGAAGATGCTTTTTCATCTATTCCAATGTTTTCTGATGCTGTGCAGGCAGGATTTCCTTCTCCTGCTGAAGACCATATGGATATGGACTTAAATCTGAATGACCATTTAGTTCAAAATCCTTCTGCTACTTTTTGTGTAAAAGCAATAGGAGAGAGTATGAAAGATGCAGGAATCCAAAGTGGAGATATTATGATAGTTGATAAATCATTAGAACCACAAAACAGAAGTATTGTATTGGCAGTTATTGATGGGGAGTTCACTGTAAAAAGAGTGAATGTAAATGATGATGCTCTTTATTTAATGCCAGAAAATAGTAATTTTTCTCCTATCAAAATTACAGAGGAAATGGATTTTCAAGTTTGGGGAGTAGTTACTTACATCATACATAAAGCAGTGTAGTATGATTGCTTTGGTTGATTGTAATAATTTTTATGCCTCTTGCGAAAGAGTATTTAATCCAAAGATTGAGAATAAGCCTGTTATAGTACTTTCTAATAATGATGGTTGTGTAATTGCAAGAAGTAATGAAGCAAAAGCATTAGGCATAAAGATGGGAGAGCCAGCTTTTAAACTCAAAAACCTTATTGAGAAATATAACATTAATGTATTTTCTACCAATTTTGCACTCTATGGTGATTTATCCAAAAGGGTAATGAATGTAATGAGTGCTGAGGTGGATAAGATGGAAATCTATTCTATTGATGAAGCCTTTTTGGATTTTACGGATTACGCATCCAAAGAAAGGGGAGTTGCTATAAAGAAGAAAGTGCAGCAATGGACTGGTATTCCTGTGTCAGTTGGTATTGCTCCAACTAAGGTTTTAGCAAAAGTTGCAGGGCATATAGCAAAGAAACATACTAAGGCAGGTGTTTTTATTTTTGATGATGAGGGTTTAATAAGAAGGGCTTTAAATGTGTTTAAGGTTGAGGATTTGTGGGGAATTGGCAGAAAGAATGCAAAGAAGTTAAAGGCTGTTGGTATTCATACTGCTTTACAATTCAGAGAATGTGATAGTAGCTGGATAAAAAGAAACTTATCGATAAATGGAGTTAGGTTGCAAAAGGAACTTTATGGAGAGGTATGTTATCCTATTGAAGTAACAAGAAAGAGAAAACAGAATATCTGTACTGCTCGTTCCTTTGGAACTGAAATTAAAGAACTCTCAAAATTAAAAGAAGCGATAGGTTCACACGCTAATACTTGTGCTACTAAACTAAGGGAAGAGAAAAGTTGTTGCACTACTGTTAGTGTATTTTTAAGCACTAATCCTTTTAAACCACAAGCCAAACAATATAATCCTTACAAAGTGATTCAATTAGATGTGCCAACTAATGATAGTATGGAGATAGTAAAAGTTGCTATTAAAGGTTTGGAAAGTATTTACAGAGATGATTGTATTTATAAGAAAGCAGGAGTAATAGTTGGTAGAATTGTTCCTCAAGAGCAAACGCAACTGAGTCTGTTTGATAGTCTGGATAGAGAAAAACGCAAAAGCAGTAAATGTAGCAGTTGATAAGATAAATGCTACTATGGGAAAGAGTAAAGTTAAACTTGCTGTGCAGGGTAATGGCAGGAAGTGGAGATTGAAACAAGAAAAACTATCTCCTTGCTATACTACACGCTTTACTGATATTTTAGAGGTGGTGATTTAGATCGGTAGGGAAAAGAATAGTTATAGAATAATTATTTTATAAAATAACTGATTTCTCAGATAATCAAATAAATTTCTTAAGTTTGATTTAGTAGATTGGTTAGCGGTGCAAAAAGTGGTGCGAATTTTGGTTTTAAAGCTTGCTGTAATCTAGTGAAATAAGTATTGATTGTAATCCTGCTACCACGACTTTTTTTATTTATTATGCTAGCATAATGATTATTTATGAAAAAGATACTTTTACTTTTAATTACACTAATAACACTTTCTAATGTTAGTTATGCATCTTTCCCAGTTTCAGAAAATATAAAAAGTGAAGTATTAAATTCAACTGATTCTGAAGACCCAGATTGGATTGAAAACTTATTTGGAATTAATTTTGACAATGGAACCATCCCTCCTTTAAGTGTTTTTATTTTACCTTGGCTAATACCGCTATTGCTTTTTTATCTAATTAGAGGTTATAAAAGAGATGTCGATTGGATTAGAAAATTAATAAGATGGAAAAATATTTGGTGGTTACTTTTACTACTGCCACTACAAATTTTGGTATATCTTATAGGTGGGGGGTAAAAAATAGTGGAGGCGTGGAATTATTTTTAAAAGTTTTTTCTAATCAGAAAATCAAATTAATTTATTAAGTTTGTTTAAGTAGATTGATTAGCGGTGCAAAAAGTGGTGTAAATTTTAGTTTAAAAGCTTGCCTTAATCTAGTGAGAAGGGTATAGTTTCTAATCTTGCTACATTTATACCCTACGTGTCAAATATTAAAAAATACTCTTCAATAAAATTAAAATATTAATATGAATCAATTAACTTCTAAGTTTGTTTTATATTTAAGATTTTGGTTTCTTTTTATTTGCTTGAATTTTAATTTATCTACGTATGCTCAAACTTTCATTAATTTTGAATCAGGAGCAGTATTTACAGGTATTAATGATATTCGAAACGGCAACAATGGAACGTTATTCTCTCTAAAAAATGATTTTTCGACTTCAGTGAGTCCATTTTTAAGACTGCGCGCTGGTTTTTTAATAAATGGGGAGCATTACTTTTCATTTCTTTATGCTCCTCTAAAAATCATAGAATCTTCAATAAGAGAAAAGAATATACTGTTTGGTGAAAAAGATTTTAAAGCTAATTTACCAATAGAAGTTGTTTACAAATTTAATTCGTATCGCTTTATTTATAATCGTAGAATCATAATTAAAGATAATTTTAAATTTGGTCTGGGTTTGTCTGCAAAAATTAGAGATGCAGGTGTTTCATTAAAAAATAAAGAACTTTTTAGTGAAAATTTTAGTATTGGTTTTGTTCCTCTTGTCAACCTATTAGCCAATTATGATTTATCTCAAAAAATGGGTATTGATTTTTTTGGAGAAGGTATAATTGCAAGTAAAGGCAGAGCCATTGACATATCCTTATCTGGAAGATATATTTTGACTAAGAACCTAGAGGGAAACATTGGATATAGACTGCTTGAAGGTGGAGCTGACGGAACTAATCGATATAACTTTATTCAACTCCATTTTATTTTTGCTAGTTTAAACTACTCATTTGATAAAAAGAATAAAGAGCTCTAAGGATTTAATTTTAAAAAAAAATCGCATTCATTAAATTGAAAAAATAATTTCACCTAAATATGTATAATTAATCATATTTTTTAAAAAAACTCATTTCTCAGAAAATCAAATAAAATTTTTTAAGTTTGTTTTAGTAGATTGTTTAGCAGTGCAAAAAGTGGTGCTAATTTTAGTTTCAAGGCTTGCTGTAATCTAGTGAAAAGGGTAGAGGTTGTAATCTTACTACCCTCAAATGAGCGGGTTTCTTTTGGGTGGACCTCTCGGTCCTAATATCGAAATTTTTTAGAATATTATTAATTCTAATCTTGTAGTTCTTATGCTGTTTTAATAATTATAAAAATGACTTTATTTATTTTTGATCTTTTTAACTCTTTTAATACTGCAGCCTACTGCCTTAGTATCATTAACACTAACATTTCTTTGATTGCTAACTTCTTCTAATGCATTTAATAAATAGTTCTTAGTAACATCATTAATTGACTTGTAGTTGTCATCAATTGCTCCTTTATAGGATAACTCGGCTTCACTATTAAATAAGAATATATGGGGAGTTGTTTTAGCACCAAACGCATTTGCTAATCTGCTATTTTCATCTATCAAATATGGAACAGTATATCCCATTTTTTTAGAATGATTTCTCATTTCTTCAACTGAATCATCTCCATTTCTTTTAGCTTGATTGGAGTTTATATATATCATGCCAAAATCACTATTCATACATTTTTCTTCAAGTATTTTATATCTGTCTTCCCACATTACAACAAACGGACATGAGTTTGAAGTAAAAACAACTAATAGTCCATTAGTTTTTATGTTTTCATTAAGCGTCATGCTCTCATCGCTTGTGTCAAATATTTTTACATCTTGCATAGGAATTTTCTGCCCAATCTTCAATGTTGGATATTTTTGTGCATATGATGAAGTATTAAGCAATAATAAAGCTATAAAAAGTGTCTTATAAAATTTCATTTTAGTTTTTTTTTAAATGTTGTTAAATGCAATAATACAAAAACCCACTCAATTGAGCGGGTTTCTTTTTGGTGGACCTTACAGTCTTAGTTTCGAACTTTTTTATAAAATTATTGAGTAAGTTTGTATTATTTGTATATTGAAATAATTACTATATATTTGGAGTGTAGTTTGATGTATAAAATAGCGAGGGACCTATTCGGGTACCTTTTGAGTTTTCATATCTAGTAGGATATAGTCTTGCTACCCCGACTTATTAAAGAAAAACCCTCTTAATTGAGTGGGTTTATTTATTGGTGGCCTCTCGGTCCTTATTTCGAACTTTTTTAGTTAATTTTAAATTGTATGTTTGTAAAAAAAAATATGAAAAAAATATTAAATTTAATAATAGCATGTGTTCTACTTGCAAGTTGTAATACTACTACCTACTTTTATCAATTAGTTGATATTGCATCTGATGATATCAACGATAATCAAAGTAGTAATAAAGATTTTGATGTATACTTTGATTTTTGGGGTGATGGAGGATCCACCACATATCAGATTCATAATAAAGGAGAAAAGACAATGTATATTAAATATGATGAATGTCAATTAATTATTAATGGTCAAATACAAGATCTTTATGATAATTCAGAGTATACCAATAGTAATAGCACATCTATAAAAAGGGGAAAAAGTGTTTCTAAAAGTGCTTCAGGAGCTATTTCTGGAATTGGAATTCTTTCTGGGTTAGTTGAAGCATATAGTAGAAGTGCTTCTACTTCAGCATCTGTTTCTAAAGAAAACACTAATTCTTCATCAAGGACTTACTCTGATAAAAAAATTTATGTTTTACCTCCTAATTCTTCTAGAGATATTTATGGTCCTGATTTGCAGTCATATGTTTTTTCAGATTGTGATTTGGTTGAGTATCCAAGCATAAAGAAATCAGCTCTAGATAATGGTTTTTCTTATACGAATGAAAATTCTCCATTAAACTTTAGAGTATTTATAACATATGCATTTAATGAGCAGTTTTCTGATAAAAAGACTTATTCTATAACAGGATATGTAAATAGAGTTTCTAATTGGAATCCTAGTGCGTTTATAACTAATGAGAGATATAAAGAATGTGATAAAGGAATGTATCAAACTAAGGAGGTTATTGAATGGCGTTCACCTTCAAGATACTATGTCTCTTATAAAAAAACAAAATAATTAAACTCCCTTTGATGTCTATACTATTAAAGTAGGTGAAAAAAAATTATTGAATAAATAAAAACCCACTCAATTGAGTGGGTTTATTTTTGGTGGGCCTTACGGTCCTAAGTTCGAACTTTTTTCGGCAATTATTGAGTATAAGGTTATAGTCCTGCTACTTATGCTCCTTCTCTAGTAATGAATTTAGACTTCTTATTAATTACTATTATGGGCAGCAATTTTCATTATGGCATTTGTGAAAATACATGTTATATAAATGGAGCATAATAATCAAAAATGCAGGAATATTGATTATATTTGGATTGAGATATATGATTTCAAGTGTATGGTTTACTATAGTAATTAGTAGAAAAAACCATGCTATCCAGAAGGATATTTTTAGCCAGTCTAAGCTCTTATCTTTTGTTGAATAATAGACTGCTACAAATGATATGCCTAAAAATAGATAATCAATTATTTGCCACCATATAGGTGCGTCAGAACAGCATGATATTGAACATACTTTAGCAAGAAATATAAATTTAGTAATTATACAATGAATCATGCATAATGTGCTCGAAATCACTCCTATTTTATCATATGTTAAAGTGCTATTACTCATTATTCATTTATAAAATTTTTGCAAATTTATTGTTTTTACCAAAATAACGCAATTAAGTTGCGTTTATTTTTTACATTTGCGTAATGAAAATTAAAAATGATAATAATCTAGATTTTGCTTTAATTTTAGCTAAACACGGTGTAAGTAAAACTAAATTTAGAATACATTTGTTAAATTTATTTTATGACAAGGAATCTTTAACAGTAAAAGAAGTTATGAATAAATCTTCTAATTTAATTAATAAGGTTACAATTTATAGAGCTTTAGAGAGTTTTGAGGAAAAGGGTTTGATTCATATAGTTCCAAGTAGTAATAACATAATTAGATATTCTTTATGTAATGCAGATGAGTGCAGTGCTAGTTTGCACAAACATAATCATGGTCATTTTATATGTAATAATTGCAATCAAACTTTTTGTTTAGAAAATTATAAATCACCAGATATTAAGCTTATAGAAGGTTTTTATATTAACTCCTTAAAATTAATTCTTGAGGGGTATTGTAAAGATTGTTATTTAAATTAATTCACAAAATGTTAAAAACAGAAGGTTTAACTTTTTCTTATAACAGCTCCCATATTTTTACTTTTCCAGATATTTTATTACAACAAGGAGAAGATTTATTGATATTAGGTGATTCAGGTGTAGGTAAAACTACATTAATTCAGATTTTATCTGGTTTACTTAGTCCTCATTCTGGATTTGTGGAAATGAATGGAACTCGTTTCCAAGATTTATCTTCAAAAAGTCTTGATCAATTTAGAGGTTCAAATATTGGTATGGTCTTTCAGCAATCGCATTTTGTTAGAAATTTAAGCATCTTAGATAATCTACTTTTATCTCTTTATTTATCAAACAAACTGCAAGATAAAAAAAGAGCAATTCACTTATTGCAAGAAATTGGGTTAGCTGATAAGCTGAATAATATGCCTGATGAATTAAGTCAGGGTGAACAGCAAAGAGCTGCAATTGCTACTGCCCTTATTAAAACACCTGATTTAATATTAGCAGATGAGCCAACTTCAAGTTTAGATGATAATAATTGCCAGAAAATTATCACATTACTTAAAGAACAGGCATCTTTAACAAACGCAAAATTGATTATCATCACTCACGATCAAAGATTGAAAGATCAATTCAATACATCAATTGAATTATGAATATAAATAGATTAAGCTGGATAAATATTATCCGTAATCCATTTAATACAATGCTGAGCTTGTTACTTATGGCTTTTGGTGTTGGTATAATTTCATTGCTATTATTATTAAATAAATCTGTTGAAGAAAAACTCCAGGGCAATCTTAATGGAATAGATATGGTGATTGGAGCTAAGGGAAGTCCTTTACAATTAATCCTCTCATCAATATATCATATTGACAATCCTACTGGCAACATTTTACTTGAAGAAGTTAATAAAATTAAATCAAATCCAATGGTAGAATCAACCATTCCACTTTCTTTTGGTGATTCGTATAAAGGGTTTAGAATTGTTGGTACTACTCATGCATATCCTAAATTATTTCAAGTTAATTTTCAGGCAGGTAAATTATGGGACAAATCTATGCAGGTAGTTATTGGAAGTGATATTGTTGAAGCTTGTCAATTAAAAATGGGAAGTACTTTTTACAGTTCTCATGGTTTAGTTGAAGGTGGAGAAATCCATAATAAACATGCTTTCAAAGTTGTTGGTATCCTTGATAAATCAAATACAATTATTGATCAATTAATTCTAACAAATTCAGAAAGTATAAGTGCAGTTCATAATCATAAAAAGGATTCAAATCATACCCATGAAGGGGTGGTAGGAAGTTGTTCTGATGATCATAGTGAAATGATTACCGCTATGTTAGTGAAATTTAGAAGCCCTGTCGGATTTATTAGTTTGCCACGACAAGTTAACGAGACTACTAATTTACAGGCAGCAGTTCCTGCTTTTGAAATCAGTAGATTAATTAGTTTACTTGGATTAGGAGTGCGATCAATAAATATGATTGCCTTTTTTATAATTATAGTATCAGGACTAAGTATATTTATTAGTCTCTACAATTCATTGAAAAGAAGACGTTATGAATTAGCCTTAATGAGGGTTCATGGAGCTACAAAATTACAGTTGGTTAAATTAGTTTTCCAAGAAGGTATGCTAATATCAATATTGGGATTATTTTTGGGAATATTATTTAGTAGGCTTATATTGTATCTAGTATCATTTTTTATTGATCATAATTATAGTTTTTATTCAATTCAGTTAAGTTTAATCAAAGAAGAATTCTGGTTGTTTCCAATTGCTTTATTTGTTGGATTTATAGCATCTTTAATACCTATTATTCAAGCATATTATATTAATATTCCTAAAACACTTTCAAATGTATAGAGTCATATTAGTTATTTTATTATTTGTTTCAAAAATAGTTTTTGCTCAAACTGAGATAACCTGGGATGATTTAGCTGATGTTGAATTTGAAGAGATATATTCAGAAGAAGAAGATGGGCATATTTTATATCCACATTTTGGTTTTAGTGTGCGAGAATTAGCAGGAAAACAAGTTTTAATAAGAGGACATATTTTAACTATTGATCCTAGTGAAGGTTATTTTATTCTTTCAAAAGGACCAATATGGTCTTGTTTCTTCTGTGGGGCTGGAGGCCCAGAAACTGTTGTAGAGCTAAATTTGAAATCCAAAAACAATAATTTTGTTATGGATGAAGTAGTCACAATTAAGGGGACTCTTAGGCTTAACTCTGATGATATTTATAAGTGTAATTATATTTTAGATTATGCTGAGGTAAGTAGCAGATGATAATTAATTAACAAAAATAAACCCACTCTAATGAGATAGATTCCGCTTTGGTGGGCCTCTCGGTCCTTATTTCGAACTTTTTTATTAAGATTTATTATAAATGGTATATATTAATTATTATTACACATTAAATAAAAAAAATAAAAAAATGAAAAAATTATTATTAATAACATTAGTGCTTTCTATATTTAGTTGTACTAATAAAGAATCAGATGCATGTACTGAACTAAAAAATTCAAAAGTATTATTATCCGACAATATGGAAAATTATAGATCTGCTTGGGAAAAGTCTTTTCTTAAGAGAGATATTAATGTATTAGATGAATACCTTCATGAGAATGTTACCCATCTGAATGAAGATGGAGTTGTTAACGCTACAGGTCCAGAAGAATTTAAAAATGCTTATGCAGGATATATTACAGGTTTTCCTGACTCTGAATTTTTAATTGTCAATTTATTTGGTGATGGTGATCAACTTATTAAGCACTGGAATTTTAAAGGGACCCATGCTGAAAGTGGTAAAAAAGTTAATGTTTATGGCGCAACCCTTGTTAAAATGAAAGATGGCAAGATATTTCAAGAACAAGACTATTGGGATGCTCGTAAATTTTACAAACAATTATCTGAATAATTATTAAATTATCGTAATTTATAAAAAGAAACCCACTCATTTGAGTGGGTTTCTTTTGGTGGGCCTCTCGGTCCCAGTTTCGAACTTTTTTTAAAAATTATTGTCTAATTTTGCTTAATGAAAACACTACTTTTGCTTTAAAATATAATACAAGATGAAAATTTTTAGACCCTTTAAAATTAATTTAGTTTTCATATTTTTTTTGTTGTTTTCGTCGAATTTATTCGCCCAAACGTTTAACATAGGACATACAAGCACTGTCCTTTATGACAACACTAGAATTAGGGATGTTAATACTGAAATTTATTATCCTGCTGATAGTAATGGAGATGATGTGTCTATTTCAATTGGTAACTTTCCAGTAATAGTATTTGGACATGGTTTTTTAATAAGTTGGGATGCATATGAGAACTTCTGGATTTCTTTAGTTTCAGAAGGTTATATCTTGTGTTTTCCAACAACCGAGATGGGTTTTACTCCAAATCATCAGATTTTTGCAGATGATTTAAGATTTATTTCATCTCAAATGCAGATAGAGTCTCAGAACAGTTCGTCTATATTTTATAATTCTGTATTACCTAAAACTGGAATAATGGGCCACTCTATGGGTGGCGGTGCTAGTTTCCTTGCTACAGAAAATAATCCAAACATTAATACATTAATTAATTTTGCTGCTGCTGAAACTAGTCCTTCAGCAATATCTGCAGCAAGTAATATCACTATACCTTCACTTATATTTTCTGGGGAGGATGACTGTGTTTCACCACCAATAAGTAATCAAAATATTATGTTTGATAGTTTAAACTCTATATGTAAAACACAAATTAGCATTATAAATGGAGGGCATTGCTACTTCGCTAATGAAAATACGCTATGTAGTTTTGGGGAATCTTCTTGTAACCCAAACTTAAATATTACAAGAAACGAGCAACAAAGCGTAACTAATGATTTTTTAAAAATTTGGCTTAATTTTTATCTTAAATCAGATCAAAATTCTTTTTCAGTTTTTAACGACTCTTTACAATCTTCCAATAGAATAACTTATTCTCAATTTTGTAATAGTACAGCAATAGAAGAAAAATCTTTTGATAAAGAACTTATTAAAATAATAGATATATTAGGAAGAGAAACAAAAGGAAGAAAGAACGAGCCACTCTTTTACATTTATGATGATGGTACAGTTGAGAAGAGATTAACTATAGAATAAATAAAAACCCACTCATTTGAGTGGGTTCTTTATTGGTGGGCCTTAAGGATATCGAACTCAGATTTATTATTTTAAAAAATAACCCATTACTCAGAAGATTAAGTAAAATTTCTTAAGTTTGTTTTAGTAGATTGGTTTGCGGTGCAAAAAGTGGTGCAAATTTTAGTTTGAAAGCTTGCTGTAATCATGTAAAAAGGTGTTGTAAGGCGCTTTCAGTACACAGCTATTGATGATGCAACAAGAATAAGTGCGTTAAAAATATATAATCGACACCTTCAAAAAAATGCAATTGACTTTATCAACTATGTAGTGGAAAAATTTCCATTTAGGATTAACACAATTAGGACAGATAGAGGGCATGAATTTCAAGCAAAATTTCATTGGCATGTTGAAGATTTAGGCATGAGACATCAGTATATTAAGGCAAGAACACCTCAATTAAATGGAAAGGTAGAAAGGTCTCATTTAACAGATAAAAGAGAATTTTATCAGCTAATTTCATATAAAGATGATGTGGATTTAGAAGCAAAATTGTGGCATTGGGAAAATTTTTATAACTTTGACAGGCCGCATATGGCTTTTCAAGGTAAAACGCCTTATGAGGCACTAAAAGAATGCATGAATTGAACTACAAAAGTGTCCAGCTGGGTATGACGCACGACATTCTTGTAATTGCTTTTACATATCCCATATTAATCTTTGTTTAAAAAAGTCAAACAATAGTACAACATTTTGCGTTTAAAACCACTTAAACACGATTAAATGCAATTTTAGGCTGTGAGTTACTAGTTTTATATTCAGCTGTTTATAGTATTTTTTTGAGTTTTAATTTTCATATTCATAACCCTGAGGTCGGGAGTTCAAATCTCCCTCACGCTACAAAAAAGAAAAGGGAAGCAATTGCTTCCCTTTTTCTATGTTTTCTAATTATTCAATAATTAGTTTTCTTTTTATAGATGTGTTCTCTGATTTAATATCAACAATATAAATTCCTGTTGAAAGAGAAGATGTGTTTAATCTGATTTGGTTAGCATGAACTTCATTAGCTAATACTAACTGACCATTTAGATTATAAATTTCTACACTATTAACTTCTACTTTATTGCTAATAATATTAATTGTATTTTTAGCAGGATTTGGATAGATATCTAGTGATATATTTTCAATATCATTTATACTACTGGTGATTACTGGAGTATGATTTGCTAAATCTAATACTTCATACATTCTTGGGTTTAAATACCCTTGAACTGTATCCAAATATGCATTTCCTTTTGTTGCTGACATATCAGGGTTTCCTAAAATTGAGTTAGAAGCACCATATCCAGCAGGAGCACCATTTACAGCCTGGAACATTGCATCATAAGTTGCATTATCCCACCAATCCCAAGGAGCTCCTTGTTCTTCTTCTAATTCACCATAAGCATTAGGTGTAGTAGATGGAGCAGGTGTTTGAAAAACATATAAACCTTCTAAGCCTCCGTTATTTAAATTAGCAGCAGTTGTGTAAACATCAGTAATCCCTGCTAAAGCAAAAGGATCATTGTTTAAATATAAGTTAGAATAACTTTGTACTGTCCTACTTCCCATTACTTCAACAACAAAATCTCCAGTTGTAGGTACAATTACATCTCCTGTATCAATTGGTCCGTAAGGATCATTTTCACAATGGAAAGATACAATAGGAACATCACCTGCTTGTAACCAAGAGATATCAGCAATAGCACCTCCTAAATTAAACACCATATTTACATCATTACTGTAAGTAGGATTATTTGGGATATTCCATAACTCATCTTGTGCAGTAGGAGAGTCAGCTGCAGGTAACCATGCAGAGTCTGTTCCGTCAGGATTTCCAAAAAATGGAGGATACACATAAGGGCTTGGTGGTGTTGTATTAAAATTAATAAACTTAGGAAGCATAAGTTCAGTTGCAGGATCATCAAGAGTAGAATATCCTAAAGAGATATATGCTCCAGTTCCTTGTCCTCCTAATACAATTTTAGTTGGGTCAATTCCATGAGGATTTCCATTATCTTCAGTCATTCTCATATACCTAACCATAGCTTTAGCATCTTGTATTCCTCTGTAAGCAGCTTGCAAAAGAGAAGATGTTCTTACATCTTGATCAGTAGAAGTTGGATTCCATCCTAGTCGATTATCCATTGCAACAGCAACATACCCTTTTTTTGCCCATCTTGTACATTGTTCAACTATAGAAAGGTCAGTTTTAGATCCTGTTGGTTGCCCATTAAGTACAGGAGGCAAGAAACTACCTGTGTGTACTAAAACAATTACTGGCCTATTAACAATACTATCACCTGTTGGCTCATAAATATCACATTTTAAAGTAGCAGGACCTGGGGGTAAACTTTGTAACATTGGCAGCACACTTGTGTTAGTGGCATAAGTTACATCAGAAGTGACAGTTACTGCTGAGAAGACATCATCTAAATATCTTGTTTGTGAACTTGCTGTAAAGCCTAAACTGAAAAGGGCAATGGCAAGTACCGATTGTAAAGTTGTTTTCATAATTATGTAGTATTGATTAGTAATCTACAATATTACAAAAAAATTAATTGAGTTCAAATAGGAGGGAGCAATAAGTCATTCTTCCTATGTATGGACCTCCATAGACCTCATAATGCTTATTATTCAATACATTAGATGAGCCTATTTTTAAAGTAGCATTTAATTCAGTTAGTTTTTTACTTATCTGCATATCGACTAAATCATAACTAGGTACCTCTCCTGTAAATTGAGGTGAGCCTTCATAAGTAAAGCTATCTACCCATTTATAGTTTATACTAAACGCAAAGTTTCTTAAAATAGGTTTTGTATTTGAAAAATGAATATCTCTACCCACTAAGCCTAAATTGTATTTGTGTTCTGGAGTATTGTAAGCAGGGATAATAGGGTCTTCTGTTCCTTCTTCATTTAATTTATTCCAAGAATAATTTCCATTTAAAGAGTATTTAGGATGTAGATAGTAATTTATTCCGATTGAAGCTCCTTTAGTGGTTACAGTGTTTTCTGCATTTGCTGCCATGCGGTAAGCTTGAATTGAAGGGGCTGCTATTTCATAAGCTCCTGAAATGGTATCATCAACTAAAGTGTTAAATTTCGCTCCTATTTTATAGCCAATAAAATCATTGTATCTAGAATAGTAGTAGTTAGCATCAACATATACTTTGTTAAATAATGTTGTTCTGTATCCTATTTCTGCTGATTTTGCTTTTTCGGGTTTTATAGGGTCAACACTAAAAAACTTAAGACTATCTTTTGATAATTGTGCAGGTAAATAATAATTAATTAAGGACTCAATAGTAACTAGGTTTTCGCCATAATCTGTACCATGTCCGCTTAGGTTCCCTATTAATATAGCTCTACCAACATTATAGTATAAATATTGATCGGATAAGGTAGGATTACGAATAGCTGAAGAGAAAGAAAGGCGAATAACATCTTTTTCAGTTGCCTTGTATACTAAGGATGTAGCAGGTGAGAAGTTTAAATCAAAATTCTCATTTTTATCAGCTCTTATTGTAGCACTTATTTTCAATACATTTCCTAATAAATTAGCCTCAATTCCAGAGTAAATACCTGCTTCATTATTAATTATTCTACTAGCAGTATCCATAAATAAACTTCCTTTGGTGTAAGGAGTGTATTGCCTAAAATTAGCTCCTACTTTTAATACATCAACAAAATGATGTCCAAAAATATTTTTCACATTATTAAATTGATATTCAGTATGAATATGATTTAAAGCTGATTTATCATAAAAACCAGTACCACCATCAATTGGAATTTTTGAAGTAATTTCTTCTAATTTTTCATTAAAGGCTTCAGTTCCAGGAACTAGTCTGTTTGTTGCTAAGTCAGTTTGTGCTCTTGTTGCATCATGTGCTGCAATAATAAGATCAGTATTAGCATTGATAACAGAATCACTCATAGTATACCATTGATTTATCCAATTACCGTCAGCAATAATAGTATCTTCTTCCCAAACCCAATATAATAAGAAATCAGAGTCTGTATAAGTGCCAGGGGTTTTCCAATTCACATCTTCCCAATTAAAATTATCTGCCCAATTATTTTTATATGAATCTTTGTGTTTTGAATACCAGTTTTCATTATAAACCCTATTATATTCTTGTAATTTGATAGCTGTAAATACGGCATCATAGGAATCTCCAGCATCTTCACTAGTTCTATAGGCTCTTATGAAAAATTTATCTTTTTGCTTAATTTCTAACTTATTTTGCCAAAACTGAATATTCTTTAAACTAAAACGATTATCTCCTTGATAAACAGTAGTTCCTGTGCTATAATTGGTAGCGTAAATTAATTCGGTTTTAGGGCTTAACATATAATGCAATGAGGTTTGCACTTTTAAGTTTTTAGTGTTATAATCTACTATTTCACTCTCCATATAACCTGTTCTATGAAACTTACCTAATCCTGGTCGAGTAAAGTAGTTTAAATTAACATCATCTCTTACATCATTTAAATCCCCTCCAGTATCTTCATCCCCATAACGGTTAACAGCATCATATCCTCCAGGGTTATCGCTAGAAATTGTACCATCAACTGCTGCCATATTATCAGCTTCCCAATCCTTTGCTTGCATGTAGGAAAGATTGATTTTAAATGCAAAAATATCTTCTCCAGTTTTATTTTGAAATTTCTCAGCATACCTGATTGAGTTTTCAAATAATTGGCGTTCTCCAAATTTATATTGTATGGAAAAACCTTGTTGCATAAAAGGGTTTCGAGTAGTCATACTAATTACTCCATTAAAAGCATTAGGTCCATAATAAGCAGAACTTGCTCCTTGAATAATTTCAACTTTCATAATATCCAATTCAGAAGACCCTAAGAAATTACCTAATGAAAAATTTAATCCTGGTGATTGATTATCAACTCCATCAATAATTTGTAATGAACGCACAGGGGAGGTGCTATTAAATCCTCTTGTATTAATTACTTTAAACCCTAAACTAGCAGCTGTAATATCTACCCCTTTAAGTGCGCCTAAACCATCATAAAAATTGGCAGATGGTGTTTCTTTTATAGCAATCATATCTAATGCTTCAACAGTAAGAGCTGCCTCCTTTTGTTTTTGAGTAATTCGGCTATCAACTACTCTTACTTCTTGTAAACTTTTGCTATCAGGAAATAAAGAGATAGGTTTTGGGTTGTTCGTTTTTACCTCAATTTCTGTTAGTTTATATCCTAAGTAAGATACCTCTAAAGTAATTGGAAGTTTTGCTGAAAAGGAAATGATATAGTTTCCATTATAGTCAGTTGAAGTTCCATTATTGCTTCCTTTTACAATTACATTTGCTCCAATTAGGGTTTCTTTTGTTTGTCCATCAATTATGGTTCCACTAATTTGTGTTTGCGTATAAGCAGTTTGGAAAAACAAGGTAAAAGCCAGAAGTAAAATTTTATTCATAGAGTAATTTTCAGTAGGTTCGCAAATTACAAATAATAAGTAAAATGGCAGTTGTTTTTTATAACTCAGAATTTATAGATGAAAAAGATTTAAGGATTAAAAGTTCAAATAGGGCCTTTAATTATGGAGATGGTTTTTTTGAAACAATTAAGATAATTAATAATAAGCCTTTCAATTTTTCGGCTCATTATGCTCGCTTTTCTTTTTCTTGTTCTGTTTTAAAAATTAAAAATAGTGAAACAGAAAGTAGTTTGTTTTTGCTTTTATCGGAAATAATAAAGCAGAATAGTATAGTTAATGGAAGTGTAAAAATACATATTATTAGGAGTGAAGGTGGTAAGTATTTACCACATTCTGCTAGTTCTGAAATTCTAATTACAGCTAATAATGGGGTTAGGTTTGAACAAAATATGCCAATATCATTATGTGTTTTTTCTGATGAGGTAAAGACAAAAGGAAAGCTTTCAAATATTAAATCAGTTAATGCTTCTGTTTCAGTATTAGGAGCAATTTATGCTAAGGAATTTGGTTTTGGAGGTTCAGTTTTAATGAATACAGATGCTAATTATATTGAAACGACAAACTCAAATATTTTTATTTTAAAAGAAGATAAAGTATATACTCCACCACTTACTGATGGTTGTGTTGATGGTACTATGCGTAATTGGGTTTTGTTACAAGAAAGTGTGATTGAAAAATCATTAAACCAAATTGATGTTGAAGCTGCTGATGAGGTGTTTATTGCAAATGCAATCAATGGGATAGTAGCTATAAATAGGGTAGATGATATTACTTATACTACTTTTAATTTTGCACAGAACTTGCAGGAAAAACTGATTAGTTCAAGTTTGGATCTTTAGGCATATTTGCCCAAATTGCATATTCCATTTTCTTTGTTTTAATTATTTCGCTCCAAAGTTTTGGAGTAGAATAATTCATGCATAATTTGTTTTTAGCATTTTGAACAATCCAACCTTCTTCTCTAATTTCACTATTCAATTGGCCTTCACCCCAGCCAGAATACCCAACAAAAAAGCGAATTTCATTTTTAGTTATTCTTTTTTCATGTATTAGATCTAGTACAGTTTCAAAATCCCCACCAAAATAAATGCCATCATTTATTTTTTTTGAATCAGTAATAAGTTCACCTAGAGTATGAATAAAATGCAAGGATTGTTTTGCAACAGGACCACCAATATACACAGGAAAATCGCTTAACGGAATATTGTTCAGTATCTCGTTAAGGTTAATTTTTGTGGGCTGATTGAGTATTAATCCTATACTTTCCTCATCATTATGATGGGTAAGTAAAACCACACTTTTAAAGAAAATAGAATCGTTTAAAGAGGGTTCAGCAATTAATAGTCTGCCTTTTTTGGCTTTCAACATAAATAAATACCTTTGTTAAACTTTTGTAAATATATAAAAAGCCAATAAATATTAACTATGGATATCAAAAACTTACGCCTTAACTATCAGAAATCAGCAATTGATTTTAGTAATGCTGAGGATAATCCTGTTCAGTTTTTTTTAAATTGGTTTAATGATGCTTTAGAGGTTAACAAGGATGAGGCTAATGCTTGTGTACTTTCTACTATTTCAGATGAAAATAAGCCAGATTCAAGAGTAATTTTGTTAAAAGCAATTAATGAAAGTGGATTTACATTTTTTACAAACTATACAAGTAGTAAGGCTATACACATTGAAAATAATAATAATGTTGCGCTTAATTTTTATTGGCCAGAATTAGAAAGGCAAGTAAGGATAAGTGGTGTAGCTCAAAAAATTTCAGCAAAGGGTTCTGATGCTTATTTTAAAAGCAGACCAAGAGAAAGTCAGCTTGGAGCATGGGTGTCCGAACAAAGTAATGTAGTTGAGCTTAACCATAGTTTTGAATCTATTTTAAATGATTTAGAAAAAAAGTTTGATGGAAAAGAAGTAGAGCGCCCACTTCACTGGGGAGGGTATTGCATTGCACCTAATAAAGTTGAGTTTTGGCAAGGTCGTCCATCTAGGTTACACGATAGGTTAGTTTATGAAATTGATGGAAATAAATGGAATAAAAAAAGGTTAGCACCTTAAGGTACTAACCAATTATTTTCTAAAAAAGTAAATTATTTCTTTTTAGCAGGAGCCTTTTTCTTTACGGTAGCTTTTTTCTTTGTTGCAACCTTTTTCTTAACAGCTTTAGGTTTTTCCTCCACTACTTCTTTTGCAACTTTCTTTTTAGTAGGAATAAAAACTTCTACAGCACTTTTTTTAGGTCTTACTACTCCATAACTTCCCTTAAATATTTTTCCTTTTCTTGATTTTCTATCTCCTTTCCCCATAATTGTAATATTTTTTTTGGTAAATATATAAATTATTTTTGATTCAGTTTTTCAAGGAATTTTTCCTCAATTTGAGCAGATGACTTTATACTATTCCTTAACCATTGAAGTAAGGTTTTATTCTTTTCATCTTCAGTTAATCGCCAATTTACAGGCGAGTTTCTCATCTTATAAGTTAAGTGTTGAAGGCACAATGAAACAGATACAGAAATATTAAAACTCTCAGTAAAGCCATACATGGGAATTCTCATTCTTTTGTCAGCTAAGGCAAGAGTTTGCTCACTACAACCAAGAACTTCAGCACCAAAAAATAAAGCAATTTTTTGATTGCTTACATCAACATCATAAAGGTCACAATCAGTATTATGTGGTGTGGTTGCAATTATTTGATAGCCTTGAGCTTTTAATTTTTTTATTGTTTCTGCTGAGTTGTGTTTTTCCTTGTTATATCTAGTAATTGAAGTCCATTTTTCAGCTCCCATTGAAACCTCAGAATCATCATTGAAGATATTATCATTTTCAATAATATGTACATCTTGCACGCCAAAACAATCAGCTGATCGAATAGAAGCAGAAATGTTTCTTCCTTGAAATATGTTTTCAAGTACAACTGTAATATGTTTTGTTCTTTGTTCTATTTTTTCTTCAAAAAGTTCACGCCTTTCATCAACAACAAACTCTTTTAAGTATTGGACTAAATCATGATTTAGCTTACTCATAAAACTTTATAATTTTCATTGATTTTATTTCCTTGTAAAAACTGCTGAATTGTCATTGGGTTTTTTCCTTCAGCTTGTAAATTTAGGATTGCAATTTTATTTTCTTTTGTAGAAATATGCAAGTAGGTTTTGTTGTCTGTTTTTATGCTTAGTCTATTCTCTGAATTACTCCTTACTACCTCCGATAAATGTAGTTTTATTCTTTTTTGAACTCCTTTATCATCTTCTAAAATAAACCATGCAGATGGGCAAATAGCAACATCTTTTAACTTTGTGTTATTATCCAAAAAAGGTGATAATCCTCTAACTAAATTATGAATTTCTGTAGCAGATTTATTCCAGTCAATTTTTAATAATTCTTTTGTAAGTTTTGGCGCTTCTTGCATAGCTGAATTATGTTGTTGAGGGCTTTGGCTTACAGAATTATTTTTGATTGATTCAAGCGTGTTTAAGAGTAAATCACTTCCTTTATTCATTAAAGTATTATGCAGTTCAGCAGCAGTAGTTTTATCTGTTAATGCTATTTTTTCTTGCTGAATAATTGCTCCAGAATCTATTTGCTGATCAATAAAGAAAGTAGTAATTCCTGTATGTGATTCTCCATTAATCAACACCCAATTAATTGGTGCGGCACCTCTATAATTTGGTAGTAGAGAGGTGTGTAGATTTATAGTTCCTTTTGAAGGAATTTGCCAAACTACCTCAGGAAGCATTCTAAAAGCAACAACAACAAATAAATCGGCTTTTAAACTTATTAACTCATCAATAAAGGCTTCATCTCTTAACTTTATAGGCTGTAATACAGGAATATTATTTTCTAATGCTACTTCTTTAACTGCACAAGGTTTCAATTGTTTTCCTCTACCTTTTCTGCTGTCAGGAGGACATACAATTCCTACTATTTCATTTCCTGCATGAATTAAATCAATAAGGTTAGTGGCTGCAAAGTTGGGTGTTCCAAAAAATACTATCTTCATCTTACAAAATTACATTTTCCCATTGACTAATTGCTTTTCCATTGGTATTTGTTTCCAAATTTTCCAAGTTTATCATTGTCGAATAAAAACTGAATAATATTAATAAGTTGCTGTTCGTTTATTGAAGGTAACAATGTGCAAATCTCTTCAATTGTAAGCTCTTTATTTTTTAAAACTTCAGCTAATTTATTTGTTATTTTTTGATATTCTACTTCTTTAATTTTATTTCGTTTCTCATAAATACAGAAATCACATTTTCCGCATTGTTCACTTTCTTCTTCCCCAAAATAATGCAATAACAACTTACTTCTGCACTCTTTTTTATCAGTTATATAATTGCTTATTTTTAATAGCTTTTCTTCTTCATATTGTTTTCTGTTTTCCCATATTTCTTCATTTAGGTATAGAAATTCAATATCCTTTCTTTCTTTAAGATAAGTTATTTGCCCATTATTATTTTTAGGTATATATTTTACTATTTCCAATTGCACTAATTTCTCCAAAAGTCGCTTTACTTCATCAGCAGAAATATTAAATCGATTAGCAATCTCCTCTTCATTAATTATAACATAATTATTAAATAGATTTGCATAGGAACGCAAAAGTAATTTGATGAAACTATCATAATATCTGTTTGCAATTTGAAATTTATATAGGTTAGCATTACTAACTGAAAACATTAATTTTGATGGACTATGAATGGCATCTGATAGTTTAAGGTGTTCCTCTTTTTCCAGATATTTAAGTATGTTGTATGCTTTTAGGTTACTTATTCTGTAGCGTTCACCAAATTGTACAATATCAAGTGAAATAGGCTCACTTAGCAGTACATTTTCAGCAATTTGTAAATAATTAGCAAGTTGCTGATAAACTTGTTTTATTTCATCAATTGAAGGATACCTAAGCTTTAATAAATCCTGTTGCTTTTTGATATCTGTTTTATTTGCTAATAAAAAAGCATAAGCTTGCTTCCCGTTTCTACCTGCACGCCCAGCTTCTTGAAAGTAGGCTTCTATTGTTGCAGGCAATTCCATATGAACAACTAACTTAACATCTGCTTTGTCAATTCCCATTCCAAAAGCATTGGTAGCTACCATAATTCTAGTTTGATTTTTTGTCCAACTTTCTTGTCTTTCGCTTCTGGTTTTTGCTGTTAATCCACCATGATAATAATTAGCTGAATAATTATTCCTTGTTAAAAATTCAGTAATTTCTTTAGCTGCTTTTCGGCTACCTACATATACAATTACTGAACTTTTAATTTTCTCAACTAGCTTTAGTAATCGTGATTTTTTATCTTCAACATTATCTACTACATAAGATAGATTTTCTCTAACAAATGAGGATTGAATAAGGTTATGCTTTTTAAAGTCAAGATTGTTTTGAATGTCATCAATTACACTAGCTGTGGCTGTGGCTGTAAGTGCTAAAATAGGAGTTTCAGGTATTATCTCTCTAATTTCAGAAATGTGCCTGTATGCTGGTCTGAAATTATGTCCCCATTCGGAAATGCAATGAGCTTCATCAACAGTAATAAGGTTAATATTCATTTCCTTTATTCTTGTTTGTACCAATTCATTTTGTAGCCTTTCAGGAGATAAATACAGGAATTTAATGCCTCCATAAATACAATTGGTAAGGGCAGTATCAATATCATTGTAATGCATTCCAGATGTAATGGCTATTGATTTTATGCCTTTTGATTTTAAGAAACGAACTTGATCGTCCATTAATGCAATAAGAGGAGAGATTACTAAACAGATTCCTTCTTGCATTAAAGCTGGTACTTGGTAGCAGATTGATTTTCCACCTCCAGTTGGCAAAAGAGCAAGGGTATCTTTTTTATCAATTACTTGATTTATAATTTCTTCCTGCTTTAAGCGAAATTGTGTGTGCCCCCAATATTTTATTAATACATCAATTGCCTCCATTAAAACCAAAAATACAAAATATAAATAAAAAAAGCCCCTACAATGTAGAGGCCTTTCTATTTTAGTAAATGTTTAATCTATTCTTGGTCTGCTAAAAAACGCTCAGCATCTAAAGCTGCCATACATCCTGTTCCTGCTGATGTAACTGCTTGGCGATAAACATGGTCAGCAATATCACCTGCAGCAAATACTCCAGGGGTTTTAGTTTTTGAAGTTCCTGGCTCAACAATTAAATAACCGCTTTCATCCATTGGTAATTGCCCTTTAAATAAATCAGAATTTGGCTTGTGACCAATAGCAACAAAAAATCCTGAAGCAGGAATAATTGTTTCCTCATTTGTAATATTATTAACAGCAGTTACGCTTTCCACTCCTACAGCTCCTGTCTCACCATTAATACTTTTAGTATTATGATTGAAAAGTACTTCCAAGTTTGGTGTATTAAATACTCTATGTTGCATAGCTTTAGAAGCACGCATTTCATCCCTACGGACAAGCATAGTTACTTTGGTACACATTTTAGCTAGGTAAGTTGCTTCTTCAGCAGCAGTATCACCAGCACCTACAACAACAACTTCTTTTCCTTTGTAAAAGAAACCATCACAAGTAGCACAAGCGGATACACCATAACCATTTAATCTTTTTTCATCATCCATACCTAGCCACTTTGCTGATGCACCAGTTGCAATAATTACTGTTTCAGCAAGGATAGTATCTTTTTCATCAACTTCTACCTTAAAAGGACGCTCAGAAAAATCAACTTTAGTAACCATTCCCCATCTTGTATCAGTACCAAAACGCTCAGCTTGAGCTTTAAAGTCTTCCATCATTTCAGGTCCTGTAATTCCATCTTTATATCCTGGGTAATTATCTACATCAGTAGTAGTTGTTAATTGTCCTCCTGGTTGTAAACCTTGAATAACAACAGGTTTCATGTCAGCACGAGCAGCATAAATTGCAGCTGTATATCCTGCAGGGCCTGAGCCAATAATTAGTACATCAACCTTTTCCATTTCTTGTGTCATATTTTCTGTTTTTAAAAAGTTAGCAAATATATATTTTAATGCTAATTAGTTATTAAAATAAAGCTTCAAAAATCTCAGGGTTATGTCTAATTGTAAAACTTGTATCTTCCTGTGCTATTACTTTTATATAAATTGAACCTTTTCCTTCCCAAATTCCAAAGCCACCATTTATATTGTGTGATAAATTGATAGGTTCAGCAAAAGGATTTCCATTAGTTTGCTCTTGGTATTCAGTATCTCTCCAAAAATTAAAAGAAGCTTCATCAATCATACTTAATCGTATTAGTACTGTATCGGCAGGGATAGTGTTTCCAATAGAATCAATGCTACTCATATTGAAGTTTCCAAATTCTTCTCTTCTTTTCCCTTCACTTGTAGCGCCAGAAACTCCATCTATACCTCTGTCAAAATAAGTTTCGAAATGCTTAAGTCCGTTAAAACCCTCAAAGTCATTACGCACAGCACCCCATTGCGCTTTTACAAATTTCCAATCAGGGATATTTTTTTCACTATCAAGATTATAATGATATACTCTCTTTGATTCAAGCATTATATTATTTCCCATTGTGTCTGGATCATTATAACTGAAATAAAAGTCTCCAAAACCAGGATAGAGTTCGTCTTCCACAAACCAGACACTATCTATAACTTGTTCTGCTGGAGTTTCAATGTAGGGAATATTTGTATTGGCTGTAATGGTATCGCCATTGTAAATAATTTCTAAAGAATAACTTTCCCCAAATTGTGCGAATGTTGAGTCAAATAAAAGAGGGGAATTGATATCAAATTCAGAATAAACCCTGAAAATTTCATTGAAAACAAGGTTCTTCACTTCCTTATCAGAATTTCTGATTACCTTAATATCCGTTACATCAGATAAGAAAACATCCATCAATTCATTTTCAGTTATTTCATCAAAATAGCCTTTGGAGCTAGTAAGTTGTATAACAATAGGGTAGTTGGGCTGTATATAGCCTTCAACTACAACTTTTGCTTTATTGTCTGGCATTTCAAGTGTTATTTCTTCTTCACAAGCAAAAAGAAAGAAACTGCAAACTAGGAGTAATATGTATTTAGTATTCATAATTTAAAATTTAAAGTTCCAAGAAATAGAAGGTAAAATAGGGAAGAGTGAAGTTTGGTAAGCTTTAGCCTGTAGTCCTCCAGTTTCTAAGCCACCACTTCCATCAGTAGTAGTATCTTCAATATCCAAGTAAATAAAGTAAGGGTTTTTACGATTGTACACATTGTAAACCGAGAAGTTCCATGTAGAATGGTATTTTTTATCTGGGTTTTTAGTGTAGTTAAACGACACATCAGCCCTGTGGTAAGGTTCCATTCGGAATTCATTTTTACCAGAGAATTGTGTGTAGATATTTCCATCAATAATGTAGCGTTCAGTTGGAATAGTTATTGCAGAGCCAGTTGCGTAAACAAATACTGCTGATGCTGTCCAACGCTTGGATAAATCATGATTTACAACAACTGATAAATCATGCCTTCTATCATATTTTGCAGAAAATTGTTCGCCATTATTAATTTCAGGGAAAATACGATTCGTATAAGAGTGAGTATAACCAACCCAACCAGTAGTTTTACCTAATGCCTTTTTAAAGAAAAGCTCAACACCATAGGAATTACCATCTCCTAAAGTAAGGGCATCATCCTGCCTGCCATTAGCATTGTCCTCAGGTAATGCTCCTTCCTTGTACTCAATAAGGTTTTTCATATCCTTATAATAAGCTTCTACTGATGTTTCAAACATATTATTGTTTAGGTTTTTAAAGTATCCTAAAGTATATTGTACTCCTTCAGTAGGTTTAAGTTTTTCGGATGAAGGTAACCATAAATCAGTAGGCATGGACATACCTCCAATAGATGCCAAGTGTATGTATTGATAATTTTTACTGTAAGAACCTTTTATTGATGAAGTATAATCCAATTTATAACGAGCAGAAATTCTTGGTTCAAAATTACGGTATTGGTTATCAGTATCTAGCTTAAACTCATTAATAAGCATTTGCTTAAAGGTAATTTCACCTGCATGCGTAAAGGCTGTGTATCTTCCTCCAAAGTTTACTTTTAAATCATCAGTAAGTTCAAAATCATCAGCAAAGTAAAGTGCAGCCTCATTAGAGTATTGCTTAAAGACTGTTTCAGGAGAAA
The DNA here is from genome assembly GCA_943788405.1 of uncultured Flavobacteriales bacterium. Lineage (GTDB taxonomy): Bacteria > Bacteroidota > Bacteroidia > Flavobacteriales > BACL11 > UWMA-0277. Next base: position 675,618 of record CALSQD010000002.1, on the reverse strand, counting down.
AATCAACATCACCAGAAGAACCACTAATACTTGCAGGCATAAAGTTGTGGTAGATATACTGCCCACCAAACCTGATGTTATGCCTTTGGTTTGGCAAGTAAGTAAAATCAAGCTTAGTATTCCAATCCTCTACTTTGGAAGAAAGTTTAAACTCAAACTGCTGTTGAGTAGCTCCCATTTCAAAAGAATAATCACTAAAAATAACAGAAGTATTTAAAAAGAGTTTGTCATTAAACAAGTGATTCCATCTTGCAGATGCAGTAGAATTACCCCAAGGGATTTCAATACCAAAGTTACCTGATGGAGCAGAGAAGTTTACAATATCATTCCCAAAATAACCACTTAAATAAAAGCGATCCTTATCCGATAGGGTGTAGTTTGCTTTTGCAGTAAGGTCATAAAAATAATAACCATTATTACGAGCACTTTCTGATAGAAAAGGTTTTGCTAAAATATCAGCATAAGTACGCCTACCAGAAACTATAAAAGAAGATTTCCCTTTAATAATAGGACCTTCCAAAGTTAAACGAGAAGAGATGATACCAATACCCCCTTCACCACCAAATTTTTGATTGTTACCCTCCTTCATAGTAATATCCAAAACAGAAGCTAAACGCCCTCCAAACTGAGCAGGCATTCCTCCTTTAATAAGGTTAATATCTTTAATGGCATCTGCATTAAATACCGAGAAAAAACCAAATAGGTGAGAGGCATTATAAACTGTAGCACCATCTAGCAGGATAAGGTTTTGGTCAGGACCGCCACCTCTTACATAAAAACCTGAGCTACCCTCACCACCTGATTGTACACCAGGTAAAAGTTGTATGGTTTTTAGAATATCAACCTCACCCATAAGAGCAGGCATTTGTTTTACCTTTTGCACATCAAGTTTTATTTGACTTACATTGGTGCTTTCAATATTCTTTTTACGCTCAGCACTTACATTAACTTCTTGTGTTAGTATGCTTTCGCTTTTTAGTTTAATGTTCTTTTTTATGTTTTTATTTAAGTGAAGTTTCACTTGTTCTTCTTTTAAACCAATAAAGGAATAGACAAGGGTATAATCCCCTTTAGGAAGTGTGATAGAATAGAAACCATAAGTATTGGTTGTTGTTCCTTTTAAGCTTTGTTTTTCGTAAATAGAAACGCCAATAAGGTTTTCTCCTGAAGATTTATCCTGAACATAACCGCTAATGGTGTATTTTTCTTGTGCAAAACTACTAAGTGATATTAGTACAGCTGATAGGATTGAAAAGTATTTTTTCATTGATTTTAAATATTTGATGCAAAGTAAACGATAGTATTTGATTTTATTGTGCAGTTGAGGCCTAATAATTTAGAGTTTGGTTTAATTGTTGAATACTTTTTTCACTTAATTAATATTGCAAAGAACTATTTGACAATTGCAATGAGCTATCTGAACATTGCAGGCACCCTTATTAACATTGCAGATTTATATTCTGAGCCTATTATGGCTTTAAATAGCATGTTTGGCAGTGTAAATAGCACCCCAAAGGGCATAAATAACACTGCAAATGGCCTAAATACTACCGCAATATGCTTTCTGAACACTGCAATGGGCTTGTTTAACATAGCTAGATTGATTTCTGAGGATTGCAGGTTTTATTTCTGAACATAAATTAGTATTTGCTTGTATCTAGTAAATGTGAAAAAAACCAACTATTCCGTTTATAATCAGATTTTTGTATATTTGAAAAATCAAAAAAACATAATTTCTAATGAAAAAACTACTTACTTTATTATTTGCTTGTACTACACTTTTTGCAAATGCACAAACAGGAATGTTAAGCGGAACAGGATATGCTCCTGATATTACTGTAACGGACATAAATGGAAATTCTCATAATTTGTATTCTTATCTAAATAGTGGGAAGGTTGTTGTTTTGGAGCTTTTCAGTACTACTTGTGGGCACTGTCAGCAGTATGCTGGAGGTACTGAAAATGCCTATCAGACTTATGGTCCTTCAGGGTTAGATGTTGCAGAATTTATTGGTTTGGAAGTAAGTACATCAACAACTGATGCTGATGTAGCCAGCTTTGCTACCACATATGGAGTAGGTTTTCCAATTTGCAATAATATTTCTCCAACTGCTATTAATTATCAATTGTACTATACGCCAAGTTATTATGTTATTTTTCCGGACAGTACTTACGAAACTTTTTGTCCTGCTTATTGCCAACAGACATCCTCTAATACTACTATTGAAGGACTGATAAGTACTGCTGTACAAAGTTGGTTACCTCCTGTTAATGGTTGTACGGACCCAACAGCAACAAATTACGACCCAACAGCAACTGTGGATGACGGCACATGTATTGTTACTTCTTATACTATTACTACTATTGGAACGAGCTTTTCTCCTGATACAATAATTTGTAATGTTGGGGATACAATTAACTTTGTGGTAGGTGGATACCATAATGCAGTAGAGGTTGACCAATCTACTTGGCTAGCTAATGGAGCTACACCCAATGGAGGGTTTAGTTTTGCTTATGGAAGTGGGGGAGGACAAGTTGTTATTACAACTGCCCAAACTTATTATTATGTGTGTCAACCCCATGCTAGTATGGGAATGAAAGGGGTTATAATTGCCAATGCTATAGCAATTAATGGCTGTACCGACCCAACAGCTACCAATTTTGATCCAACAGCAACTGTTGATGACGGTACATGTAATTTTACTTCCTATATCATATTAGCTGATGGTATTTCATTTTCTCCTGATACAATAATTTGTGATGTAGGAGATACCATTAATTTTACATCTACTAGCCCCTACCATAATGCAGTAGAGGTTGACCAATCTACTTGGTTAGCTAATGGAACTACATCAAATGGAGGGTTTTATATTTCATCTGCTACTGGAAGTTTTATTCCTACAACTGCCCAAACTTATTATTATGTGTGTCAACCCCATGCTAGTATGGGAATGAAAGGGGTTATAATTGCCAATGCTGTAGCAATTAATGGCTGTACAGACCCTACAGCTACTAACTATAATGCTACAGCAACAGTTGATGATGGGAGTTGTGTTTATATATGCAATGAGGATGCACCAACAAACTTAAGCGCTACTAATGTAATACACGATAGAGCTACTATTAATTGGGATAATATGAATTCAACCTCTTGTATGGTTGATCAATACAGAATAAAATACAGAGCAGTAGGGACAAGTGCTTGGACAAGTAAAACTATGGGAGCACCAGTGGGGAGTTGTAATTTTGGTACGAATAAAACAGATAAGTTATTGTTGAACTTAACGCCAGCAACTACTTATGAATATCAGATGAAAGCATGGTACTGTGGAGGTAGCCCAAGTGCTTGGACAGCTTTGCAGAATTTCACAACTTTGATTAACTGCCCGAATATAAACAATTTACAAGTAAGCACGCCAACAACAAGTAAAGCTACTTTTACTTGGAATGTCACAGCTGCTTATAGTTTTGTGCGTATTAAATCAAGAATAGATGTAACAGGTAGTGCATGGTTCAATGTAGGTGGGTTTGGCGTAAATTACCCAGCCCTTACAAAAAACAAGAATGGCTTAACACCAGGAACAAGTTACAGAGCACAAGCCCGTACTTGGTGTGATCCTAATGGAGGTGCTTATCGATCAGCATTATGGACAAGTCCTATATTTTGGACACAGCCATCAGTAATCCGATTGGCTAATGCTAATATAACTGAGCGCACTTTATTAAGAATAACAGATTTATTAGGTAGAGAAGTGAGTCCTGATGCTGTGATTGATAGAACTACTTTGCTTTATGTCTATGATGATGGTACTGTGGAGAAGATAATTTTAATGAAGTAATTTTCTAGTATTTTATTGAGTACATAAGAATAAAACAAAAATATTTATTTGTTGTTTTTTTGGAAATAATTTATCCTTAGATTTGTAAAAAATTTAATAAATGAAAAAACTGTTAATCTTTTTTATAGTTCCACAATTCCTATTCGCTCAGAATTGGATTGATAGAATGCAAGATCCGAAAGAAAATTTTTATGAAGTTCAGGAAGAGTTTAATGCCTATTGGGAAAATAAAACAATAGAAAAAGGAAAAGGCTGGAAGCAATTCAAAAGGTGGGAAAACTTTATGGAACAAAGGGTTTTTCCTGATGGAGTACAGCACCCTGAATTGTTAATGGAAGAATATAATAATTTACAGGAAGCAAATAATCAGTTTAATATGTTGCCTCCTAATGTTTGGACACAAGTAGGACCAAGTAATGTTCCTTTACAAGCTAATGGGACAAAAAGAGGAATAGGAAGAGTAAATACAATTGCTTTTCATCCAACGGATGCGAATACTATTTATGTAGGTGCGCCTGCAGGAGGTTTTTGGAAATCAGTAAACGGAGGGCAAACTTGGCAAACCTCCACCGACTTTTTAACTAACCTTGGTGTATCAGATATTGCAATACACCCAACAAACCCTGATACTGTTTATATTATTACGGGAGATAGAGATGGAGGAGACACTTATGCATACGGACTACTAAAATCCTATGATGGCGGAAATACTTGGCAAACAACAGGTTTATCCTTTAATATAACTCAATATTACAAAGGAAATAGAGTTTTGATTGACCCAAATAATCCTAATATTTTGATAGTTTCTACAAGTAATGGAATATACCGATCAGTTGATGGTGGTAATTCTTTTGTCAACACTTTTTCAATTAGTATTACAAGTATGGAATTTCATCCTACCAACTCCAATGTAATCTATGGTGGGTCAAAAGGTTCAACCTCAATTTATAAATCATCTGATAATGGAATTACATGGGCTCAGGCAGGAACAGGATTGCCTTCACAATCGGATGTTGTGAGGGCTTGTGTTGCGGTTACTGCTGATAATCCTTCAGTAGTATATGCTTTATTTGGTGGGAATAATAATGGTTTTTATGGCGTTTATAAATCCACTAATGAAGGGCTAACATGGACACAGCAAGCAAATAGTCCTAACTTATTAGGTTGGTCAACTACAGGTTCTGATTCTGATGGACAAGCTTGGTATGATTTAGCTTTTGAGGTTTCTCCTCAGGATGAAAATACTTTGTTTGTTGGGGGTGTAAATTGTTGGAAATCGACTAATGGTGGTCAGAGCTGGAACATAAACACACACTGGTATGGTGGAGGTGGAGCAACTTATATGCATGCTGACGAACACATGTTAAAATATAATCCTTTAAACAATTATATCTATTCTGGAAATGATGGAGGGCTTTATTATTCTGCTGATAACGGTAATAATTGGACAGATATTTCTGATGGATTACAAATCACACAGTTTTATAGTTTAGGGGTATCACAAACTGTACAGGGTAAGGTAATTACTGGAGCTCAAGATAATGGAACATTCTTAAAAACAACTAGTAACTGGGATGCCGTTATAGGTGGTGATGGTATGGAATGTATTATTGATTATACTAATGCAAACATAATGTATGGAGCATTATACTATGGAGATATTCGTAAATCAACTAATGGAGGGAATAGCTTTTCAAGTATTGGTCCTTCTAACAATGGAGCATGGGAAACACCTTATGAATTGGATAGAAATGATCCTAACACCATTTACATAGGCTATGATGAGTTATATAAAACTACTGATGGAGGGAATAACTGGAGCATTATAACTAACAATGAAACTAATGGAGGTAAGATTGATGAAATAGGCGTTTCTAAATCAAATAGTAATGTTATTTATTTTTCGGATGGCCCAAATATATTTACTACTACAAATGGAGGTAATTCTTGGTCAAATATAAGTAATAACTTGCCTTACAAAACAATTAGCTATATAATTGTTCATCCTACTGATGCTAATAAAGTTTGGGTTACTTTATCTGGTTACACCTCTGGTGAAAAAGTATATAAAACAATTGATGGAGGAAATACATGGATAAATATTTCAGGAACACTACCTAATATACCTGCAAATTGTATTGTGTTGGACGAAAGTAGTAATTTGGAAAACTTATATATTGGTACTGATTTGGGTGTATTTACTACTGATTCAACCCTAACAGATTGGAATATGTTTAACAATAATAGTTTGCCTAATGTAATTGTAAGTGAGTTAGAAATTCAGTACCAATCCAATAAATTAATTGCAGCTACTTATGGTAGGGGTTTATGGAATATTGATTTGCAAATTACTTCTCCTCCAATTGCTAGTTTTTCATATAGCGATTCTATATTTTGTAATGTTCCTGCTGATGTAAGTTTTTACAATAATTCTTATTATGCTAATACTTATGTTTGGAATTTTGGAGATGGAAATACAAGTACAGCAACCAATCCAATTCATACCTATACTAGTTATGGTACATTTACGGTTTCCTTAACTGCTAGTGGTCCTTTAGGAATTGATAGTATTATCCAGCAGTCAATCATAAGTATTGATCCTAATAACCCATGTATTACTACTTTACCGCCTTCAGGATCTGGTGTAGTGCAAACTGCTTGTAGCGGAACATTATATGATTCTGGAGGGCCTATTGGAAATTATTATGACAATAACAATAGTTGGATAACAATTGCTCCTCAAGGAAGTAGTCAGATTACTTTAAACTTTACAAGTTTTGATATTGAAGCTCCTTCCTCATCAATAAATTGTGATTATGATTATGTAGAAATTTTTGATGGTGCTGATACTTTGGCAAATTCATTAGGACAGTATTGCAACACTTTAACAGGAAGCCCTGGAGCTATAGTTTCGAGTGGTGGGGCTATTACTATCTATTTACATGCAGACCAGGCTGTAAATGGTACAGGGTTTGAGGCAAATTGGACTTGTGTATTTCCAACTACACCTCCAATTACTAATTTTGTTCTGAGTGATACCGTAAGTTGTAATACAACTATTAATTTTACTGATTTATCATCAAACGGACCAAGTACATGGTTATGGGATTTTGGAGATGGAAATACTTCAACATTGCAAAACCCTACACATACATATTTAAATAGTGGTAGTTACACGATAAAGTTAACTACTAGCAATCAATATGGGAGTGATTCTTTAATTTTGATAAATCACCTTAGTATTATTGACTTAAATTTACAAACTACTGGAGCAACTGCTTGTGGGGCTAGCTCACTTACTTTAAATGCCTTAGTAGCTAACGGAACGGTTAACTGGTATGCTGATGCTTCAGCAAATAATTTACTAGCTACAGGAAATTCCTTTACTACTCCAGTATTAAGTACTTCTGCCACTTATTATGCACAGTCTATTTATGAGTTTCCTATACTTAGTGGAGGTCCTGTTGATAATAACTTTGGAGCAGGTAGTTATTTTCAAGCAGATAGGTATTTAATATTTGATAATTATAAATCATCAACTTTAAAGTCCGTACTTGTATATGCTGGTTCTGATGGATATAGAACTATTGAGTTAAGAAATAGTAGTAATGCTGTGCTTAGTGATACAACAGTATATATTCCTTTTTCTCCTAATGGGTTTAGAGTGAATCTAAACTTTGTTTTGCCAATACAAAATAATATGCAATTGGGTGTTAGTGCTTCTAATTCTGATTTGTATAGAACAAGTTCAGGGGCAATATTTCCGTATATAATAAGTGATGTTGTAGCAATAACAGGAACTGATGCATCAGCAGGGTATTATTATTTCTTTTATGATTGGGAGGTGCAAGCTGACCCTTGTATTTCGGCAGTAGCAACAGTTGATGCTGTGATAAATAGTAGTTTTAGTAGTACTCAATCTATCTCAATTTGTAGTGGTGATAGTGTTTTGGTAGGAGGGAATTATTATTCTACAACTGGAATTTACACTGATACATTTACAACTAATTCTGCTTGCGATAGTATTATTACTACACAGCTTATTATGGTAGGTCAGAATGCTACATATAATCAACTAGTTATTTGTGAAGGTGATTTATTTCAGGTTGGTACTAGTACATACAATACTTCTGGGGTATATATTGATACTATTAATTTTGGTAGTTGTGATAGTATAATAACTACTGATTTATCAGTATTAAATAGCTACCAAGATACATTGAATTATACAATTTGTAATGGGGAAAGTATCTTAATAGGAAATAACTACTATAGCCAGACAGGAATATACAATAACTACTTTACAACTACAGCAGGTTGTGATAGTACTACTGTTATTAACCTTGAAGTTACAGGTGGCGGAACATTTATTAATCAAGCAACTATTTGTCAAGGAGAGGTTTATCAGCTAGGAAATAGTTCCTATACTTCTCCAGGATTGTATTATGATACATTACAGACAGTAAATAATTGCGATAGCATAATTAATACTTACTTATCCGTAACTCCTTATCATTATAATATTCAGCATATTGTATTATGTGAAGATGAAAGCTATCAAATAGGGAATAACACATACAATACAGCTGGTACCTATAGCGATACCTTACAGCTATTAAATTCTTGTGATAGTGTTATTACTACTCATATTTCTTTTTCAGATGTAGCTACTCATATTTACACTCAAAATAATAATCTATATGCGAATGTGACAAATGGAATAGTACCTTTTTCTTATTTATGGAATACTGGAGATACAACATCAGTAATTACCCCACTAACTTATGGAACTTTTTGGTTATTAGTAACTGATGCATATAATTGTACAAGTGATACTGCTTATTTTGTAATTGATGGTATTAGTGTAGTTGAAGAAAATAACAGTATAAATGGCTTAACTATATTTCCAAATCCAACTGATGGTTTAGTTACTATTAGTTTTGTAAGTATTAAAAATGGTGACTTTACAATTAGTATGCGTAATGTATTGAGTGAAGTTATATTTGAAGAAGAATTAGTACAGTTTTCAGGAATGTATAACAAACAGTTAAACCTTGAAGAGTATGCCAATTCAATTTATTTAATTAGCATAAAAACAGCTGATGGTATAATAAATAAAAAATTAATTTTAAGATAAATTATAATGCCTATACATTTTGTAATTGAACACTTGACTATAAGTTACAAACTCAAATCAAAAAAGATTTAGATGAAAAAAATTTTACTTTTATTATTATTTCCTTTTATACTAACTGCTCAAAGTAGTTGGAATATGAATTTACTAGGTACATATGATTATCCTACAACAAAGGGAAATGATATATGGGGTTGGGTAGATGCAAGTGAAAATGAATTTGCTATTGTTGGCCTCAGAAATGGAGTTTCATGCGTTAATGTTACAAATCCTTCAGCACCTTTTGAGGAATTTTTTATTCCAGATATTTATTCTATTTGGAGGGATATAAAAACATATGGTAACTATGCTTATGTCACCACAGAATCAGATGCAGGTCTTTTAATTATTGATTTGACTGATATGACAGGTAGTACTTATTGGCATGTGATGGATTTTCCTGACCCTGCTACTGGGAATATTTTGCACTGGGAAGCTGCACATGATATCTATATTGATGAGAATGGAGTAGCTTATATTTTTGGAGCTTCTAACCCGGCAGGTTACCCAGCACCTGCAAGTGGAGCTATATTTTTAGATGTAGCTACTAACCCAACAAACCCAACTTACTTAGGGGAATGGAATGAACAATATATACATGATGGAATGGTAAGAGGGGATACTATGTATGCTGGTTGCATTTATGCAGGTAAAGTTTTTATAGTTGATGTAAGTGATAAGACAAACCCAGTGAGTTCAGGTTCACAAACAACCCCTAATGCCTTTACACATAATGCTTGGGTAAGTGATGATGGTAATTATGTATTTACTACTGATGAAACTTCAGATGCTTATTTGGCTGCTTATGATATTAGTAATGTAAGTAATATACAGGAGGTGGATAGGATACAATCCAACCCTGGTAGTAACAGCATACCTCATAATACTTTTGTAGATGGTAATTTTTTAATTACTTCCTATTATCGTGATGGTACAACTGTTCATGATATTACACATCCTAATTATATGGTGCAGGTTGCTTATTATGATTCATATTCTGGAAGTGGAAATGGTTTTGATGGCTGTTGGGGTACATATCCTTATTTACCTTCAGGTAATATTATTTCATCTGACATCAATAGTAGCAATGGGCAGGGTAGATTGTTAATTTATGAAAGAGATTTTCAGCAAGCTTGTTATTTGCAAGGTAATATTTATGATGGAATTACAGGATTTCCTATTGCAAATGCTAGCATGGAAATATTAACAACAACTACTGTTGAAAGTGCCAATTTACTAGGTTATTATCAGTCAGCAATTGTAAGCTCTGGCGTTTATCAATTGGTTTTTTCTGCAACAGGATACACTTCTGATACTATAACGGTACTGCTTAATAATGGTGTAATGACTATACAAGATGCCTCATTATACCCTCCTTGTAATACATTAAATATTGTAAGTAATCAAAATGTAAGTATTTGTAATAATGCTGTTTATATAATTGGGAATTCAGTATATACCTCATCAGGAAATTATAGTGATACATTGCAAACTACTTTCGGCTGTGATAGTATTGTTAATACAAACCTAATAGTAAATCCTAATATAGTCGTAAGTAATTATGATACTATTTGTGATGGGCAAAGCATTGTAGTTGGTGTAAACCTCTATAATCAATCAGGAGTTTATACCGATATTTTTTCTTCCATTACAGGTTGTGATAGTACAATAACGACTTATTTATTTGTTAAACAAAATAGCACTGTTAATCAAACTTTTAGTATTTGTCCTGATAATGGAATTCAAATAGGTAGTAATTATTACAATCAAAATGGAACTTATACTGATGTGCTTGTTTCTCAAAACGGATGTGATAGCACAGTTACAACTACTATAATTGTGCTTCCTGATGTTACTTACAACCAAAGTTTTAGTATTTGTAATGGAGAGAGTGCTAGTGTGGGGCAGTCAATTTATACTTCTGCAGGAATTTATACGGATATATTTACCACTAGCAATGGTTGTGATAGTACTATATTTACGACTATTTTAGTATTGCCAAATTATAGCATAACAAATAGCATTAGTTTGTGTGGTGAGGATAGTGTTGTAGTTGGAAGCAATAGCTATACAGTTACAGGAATTTATTACGATAGCTTATTCACTTCAAATTTATGTGATAGTATTATTATAACTGATTTAGTTATTTCAGATCCTGTTGGAAATATTGCAGCTAACGGAGTGCAATTAAATGTAAGTGCAAATGGAGGTGTACAGCCTTATGTATATGAAGTTTTTGGTCCAAACGGACTAATCCTTACTTCTAATAACAATAATGGAGGGGTGTTAACAATAAACCCAACATTAAATGGTCAATACTATTTTATTGCTACTGATGCTTTAGGTTGCATAACTGATACTGTATATTTTACAGTTGATTTTGCAAGTGCTATTGATGAGGGTAGTAGTACTAAAAAGCTAATTAAAATTACTGATGTATTGGGTAGGGAAGTAATCCCTAAAACAAATCAAAATTTATTTTATCATTTTGATGATGGTACAACCGAGAAAAGAATAATTATTGAATAAAAGAAAAGCCGAGCAAATGCTCGGCTTTTTCTTTACTGATACTTCCTATTATTAGGATTCCTTTAATTAAATTTGTTGAAAATTAAAAATACTATTATTAAATCACTACTCTCCTTTATACTTTTACTACTAAGTACTTACACTGTTTTCTCACAACAGCTAGTACAAAGGGATATATTTGAGGTGTGCTATTCTACCAAAAAACAACAACCCTTGTGGCTAACTTATGAAGTGGAGTGCCAAGGAGGGGGATTTAGCCGTAAAGGATTAAACTTCAAAAAGGATAGGGAATTTGTAGGTACTACATCCGATAATGCTGACTATTACAAAAATGTTTGGGACAAAGGACACCTAGCACCAGCTGCCGATTTTAATTGTAGTTATGATAAGCTAAGGGCTACTTTCTCTTATCTGAATTGTGCCTTACAACACGAAAAACTAAACAGAGGTCCTTGGAAAAACTTGGAGAAATACGAAAGGAAACTTTCTGCACAGCATAAAGTAGAGGTAAAGGTAGTACTAGAATTTGCTGATAACCTTTTAGCAACAGGGGCTTTAGTGCCTTCCTATTTTGTGAAGATACTTAGCTATAATAATAGGGTTGAGGTGTATCGTTTCCCGAATGATGCTAGTGTATGGCGTAAGCCGTATAAGGATTATCAGCTACAGGATTATTTGGTAGTAGAGGGTTGTGTGGAGTGATTAGTTTTTCTTTGTCATTGCGAGCAAACATGTTTAAGACGCAATCTATTCTTTATAGTTGTATTAGATAGCCACACCTAAAGGTTCGCTATGACAGGCTTTATGATGTCATTGCGAACAGTGTGAAGCAATCTATTCTTTAGTCCCATACTTTATACCAAAGCTCGCTATGAGATAACTTGAGGAATCTATTCCTTTATTCTATCATACAAATCAAGCCATTGATTATTTTCTTGTTCAATTAAATCAATTTTCTTTTTTCGGCTACCTGCTTTAATTTGTTTTTCTCTTGCAATTGCATTGTTTATATTTGAAAAGTGCTCAAAGTAGACTAACTTATTTGTGTTGTACTTACTAGTAAATCCTTTGGTGAGTTTGTTGTTATGCTCATAAACTCGTCTGCTTAAATCATTAGTTACACCAGTGTATAGTACAGTATTGGTATGATTAGTTAGAATGTATATGTAGTAATTATGATTCCACATTTTGCTAAAATAGGAACAGATAGCCACACTTTGTGCCAAAGTTCGCTATGACAGGCTTTTTTTTGTCATTGCGAGCAAACTTGTTTGAGAGATAGTCTTGTTCTTTTATTTATGATTAGATAGCCACACCTAAAGGTTTGCTATGACAAAGAGTTTCTTTGCATCAAACGCTAGAATATAACCTACTGTCATCATTATATAAGCTCCACTCACAGCAATGTAAGCTACAAATACAGCATTATATGCTCCATTCATAACAATACACCCTTCAAGAAGCATAATTGTAGCTTAAAACACAGGAATGGTAGCATCAATAATTGTTTTACTAGCTCCACAAGTTAAAATGGGAGCTACAAATGTTGTAATATAGGCATCAGAAACCACATTGAATCATCAAAACTATATGATGGATTCATCAAAAAAACTACTTCTTTTTATTGCTGTTTATTTAAGCGTAAGCCTAAGTACTGAACAAGCTGAATTTACTGCAAATTTATCCTTACCAGTACCAAACAGCATAGTAGCCCAAGTATCCTTTCTAGGAGTACCTATAACTAATAAATCGTGCTCGGCAGTCAGTTCAGATACTGTATCAATTGGGTTTTCTGATGGTACTAGCAATAAGGTTCCTTTTGTTCCTTTTAATAGCTCGTTAGCTTGCTGTTTAATTTCATCAATATCAGCAGTACTCATATTTGCATTTACTACATGTAGTAGTGTAAATTCTGCATTGTAGTAGTTGCATAATTTATTGGTTGTTTCTATCAGTTTTACTGAATCTAAACTATTAGGACGAATAGCTAAAAGTACATTGTTAAATTGCATTACACCATTGCATTTAAAAAGCGCAAAGTTAGAATTGATATGACTTACAATCCAACCAATAGGGTTATTGAAAAAGATACCATTATAAGCTCTACCATTCCAACCCAATACTAGCCAATCAATATTAGTTACCTCACTTAAAGCCTGCATAGTGTCGGATAACTTATGGGTAGCAATGGATTCAAAGTTAACCTTTAAGTTCAACCTAGTATTTATTTTTTTAACCATTCGTTCCAATGACTTTGTTTTTGGTCTTTTTTCCCTGAAAGCATCCAAGGAAGTTTGGTCAGGAACTTCAGTAATATTAAGTGCTTGTATTTTTTCTTTATTATTTAATGATGCACCCAATTCTATTAAGGTTTCAGGAGAAATTTCATTACCTAATAAGGGTACAATTACTCCAGCATCTTTATCAATGTTGATATGTACTAATTCTTCTCTTTCTTTATCTTCTAATTCTTTTAAATGGGTATAGTTTCTTTTCTTTCCGAATAGTAAATAAGAAGCCGGCATATGTCCGTATCTTTTTAATACTCCTGTACGAGAAGAGTTTTTACCATACGAGTAATATATAATTATACTAATAAGTGCAATAACGAGTATCGCAATTAAAGGAACCATTCCTAAATAGAACAGCAGAACCAAACCACTTAGTATTCCAAAAATCTGCATATAAGGGTATAAAGGTGATTTGTAGGAAGGCTGGTACCATTGCACAGCAGTTTCTCTTAGTATTATTACACAAAGGTTAACTAGGATAAACATACTCACTTTAAAGGCACTGGCTAGCTTTGCAATCTTTTCTACATCCAAGAACATAATAACCAAAGCCATTAAAATACAAGTAATCAAAATAGTATTAATAGGAGTAAGGTGATTTTTATGTACTCGTGCTAAATTACCAGGTAGTAATTTATCAATAGCCATTGCAAATGGAAACCTTGAAGAGGCAAGTACACCTGAATTTGCTAAAGAAATTAAGGTTATAACTCCTATTACAGCAATACCATATCCAAGCCATTCACCTCCAATTACTAAAGCTAAGGTATGTATAGGCTTTATGTCTGTTCCTAATTGTTCAATAGGGATATTCCCAACTAATATATAGGAAACAGCAATATATATTGCAGAAATCAATACTAAAGAAAAAATCATAGCTTTAGGAATATTCTTACTAGGATTTTTTACTTCCCCAGCAATAGCAGCAATTTTAGTTACTCCTGCATAGGCTACAAATACAAAAGCAATTGTGCTGGCTAATCCCATGTTCCCTTTTGCAATAAAAGGAGATAATAATTGCTTATCAATACTAGGAATCCCAATAACTAATAGCAGAATAAGACTTAGCAGACTTAATGAAACGATAATTAACTGAACCTTACCTACTTTTTTAACTCCAAAAATGTTGAGTAGCATTATTAATACTAAAAAACTTAATGAAATATATTTTACATATATTATAGGAATATTTACTAGTACTAGGAGGTAGGCACTTAAACCAACTAAAGCAAATGAACTCTTTAAAAGTAATGAAATCCAAAGCCCAATACCAGATATAGTTCCCATTAATGGTCCTAAAGCACGCTCAATATATACATAAGCACCTCCAGTGGTTGGCATAGCAGTTGCTAGTTCTGACTTAGACAGTACTGCCGGCAATATGCAAATTGCTGCTAATAAAAATGCTAACCATACTGATGATCCTGTTTTTGCTGCTGCAATTCCAGGTAAAACAAAAATACCTCCTAGCATACCTGCAATGCTTATTGCAATCATTGCTGATAATGTTAATTTTCTCTCTAGTTTCATCAAAATATTTTCTTTTTATGCAAATTAAGAAAAAAAATATGAATATCACTAGTAAATTAAATCTAAAGAAAAGGGATTTCATACATTTGCGAAAATTAAAAATTTTATGAAGCAATTAGTTTTATCAGAGATACACGAGAGTTTAGGAGGAAAAATGGTTGAGTTTGCAGGCTATAATATGCCTGTACAATATGAGGGAGTAAAAGCTGAGCATCATACTGTTAGAAATGAAGTAGGGGTGTTTGATGTTTCACACATGGGTGAGGTTTTTGTAAATGGTGAAAAAGCTTTAGATTTTTTACAATACATAACTAGTAATGATGTAAGTAAGCTTACTCCTGGCAAAATACAATACACTTGCTTACCTAATGCTGATGGGGGTATAGTTGATGATTTCTTACTTTATATGTTGGAAGAAAACAGATATTTACTAGTTGTAAATGCTTCCAATATGGAAAAAGATTTAGCTTGGATAAATAAGCACAATACCTTTGGGTGTACAATCAATAATCAATCGGATAACTATTCTTTATTGGCTGTTCAGGGGCCTAAATCAATTGAACTATTACAAGAGTTAACTGATGTTAACCTATCTGATATTAAGTACTATAACTTTAAAATGGGTAGCATAGCTGGTGTTGAGGGTGTAATCTTATCCCGTACAGGTTATACAGGAGAAATTGGTTTTGAACTATATGTGAAAAATGAAGATGTAAAGCAACTTTGGGATGCTTTGTTCACTACCTCAATTGAAATGAAACCTATAGGTTTAGCAGCAAGAGATACTTTGCGTTTGGAAAAAGGTTTCTGTTTGTACGGAAATGATATTAATGATACAACTTCACCAATTGAAGCAGGATTGGGTTGGATTACTAAATTCACAAAAGAGTTTATAAATCATGAAGAATTAAAAGCACAAAAGGAGGGAGGTGCTACAAGAAAATTAGTTGGACTTGAGCTAATTGATAAAGGAATTGCTCGTAAAGATTATCCTATTGTTGATGAAGATGGAAATGAAATTGGGGTAGTAACTTCTGGCACTATGTCGCCAAGTTTAAATAAAGCTATTGCAATGGCTTATGTTCCTAAGGGATTATCAAATGTAGACTCAGAAGTACTTATTCAAGTAAGAAAGAAACAAATTAAAGCTAAAGTTGTAGCTTTACCATTCTTAAAATAATGTCAGAAAAAAAGAATATATCCGTTTGCTTTACTGCCGATCAGTTTGAGAAATATGCTGATGGGAAATCAACTGTTATTGTGGTTGATTTACTAAGAGCAACCTCAGTTATTTCTACTGCTTTTATGGAGGGAGTAGAGGCTATTATCCCTGTACAAACTTTAGATGAAGCTTTGGCTTATAAAGGAAAGGAAGGTTATATTGTAGCAGCTGAGCGTAATGCAAAACCAATTGAGGGCTTTGATTATGGGAATTCTCCATTCCATTATATAAATGCTGATGTAGCAGGCAAAACGCTTGTTTTAACAACTACAAATGGAACAAAGGCAATCTATAATGCCAGAGAGCATAAAGTAATTACGGCTTCTTATATTAATATTGAGGCTGTTGCAGAACATTTAATTGCTGAAAATAATGATGTTATCATTTTATGTTCAGGGTGGAAAAAGGTATTTAATTTAGAAGATCCAATTTTTGCAGGGAGTTTGGCTAAACTATTATTGGAATCAGATAAATATGAATCTAATTGTGATTCCATGTTTGCTTCTATACAATTATTAAAAAGTGCTAATGGCGACTTATTTAATTATCTAAGTGATTCTTCACATAGGAGAAGGTTGAAATCCTTAAACATGGAGGATGATACTTGTTTTTGTTTATCTCCTCCAATAAAGTCTGATATCATTCCTATTTTAAAAGGAGATAAACTAATTATATTATAGAATGAGACAGAGCTTTAAAATAATTGTATTCTTATTATTTTTAAGTTCATTCTTATATGCTTCAATTCCATGGGGATTTTACGCGCATAAAAAAGCAAACCGCTATGCTGTATTTACTTTACCTGAGGAACTTATTGGCTTTTACAAAAAGCATATTGACCATTTAACTGAGCATGCAGTTGATGCTGATAAAAGAAGATATGCGATAAAAGAAGAGGCACCAAGACACTTTATTGACATTGATCATTATGGCAAAAATCCTTTTGAAGTTATGCCAAGAAAATGGACAGATGCAGTTGCTAAGTTTTCAGAAGATACTTTATTGGCTTACGGAATTGTACCTTGGCATATTCAAACCGTGTACAACCGATTAGTCATAGCATTTGAAGAAAGGGATATTGATTATATTTTAAAAAATTCTGCTGATTTAGGACATTACCTTTCGGATGCTCATGTTCCGCTACATACTACCGTAAATTATAACGGACAACTAACAAATCAAAAAGGAATACATGCCTTTTGGGAAAGTAGGTTGCCTGAGCTCTTTTCAAATGATTATGATTATTTAGTTGGTACTGCTGAATATCAATACTCAGTACTAGATGTTGCTTGGGATGCAGTTGAAAGTAGTTTTAATGCTTTAGATTCCGTACTTTTATTTGATAAGGAACTATCCCAAGAATTTGAGCAAGACAAGCAGTATTCCTATGAAAAAAGAGGAAGCAAAACAATTAAAGTAAAATCAGCTGAGTTTTCAGCAGCTTATCACACTAAACTAAATGGCATGGTAGAAAGAAGATTAAGGCTTTCAATTAAAGCAATAGGTAACTTATGGTATTCTGCTTGGGTAGATGCTGGACAACCAATACTAGAAGGTATGCAAGCAAGTGAGAATCCTTTTGTTGAAGAAATTAATATTGACTACAAAATTACTACTGATGATGCTAGAGGGCATCAACATTGATTAAAAATAAGAAACAAGTGCTATATTAAATTTTATTCCATTAGAAGTTTCCTTTCTCTTTTTAGTAGTACCATCTAAAGGGTCACTAGCCATATCTTGTCTTGTTATCCAATCATATTGAATACTTGGTTCTAAAGCAATTAAAAACCCTGTAAACCAATTGTGTGAAATAAAATCAGAAAGATACATACTAAACCCAAGTTTAGCAGTAGCTTTTGTTGCTAAGTATGAATATGTTTCTTCACCTGAAAAGACTATATTCAAGGTATCTGAATTAGCTTCAAAAACATAAGTATCAGTTGAATTTCCTGTTCCAAATTTATAAGCTCCTTCTAAAAATACAGCACCAATTTCATAAGGTTGCCCACCTACCTCAAACATATACCATCTTGCAAAAGGCCCAATTGTTAATTCTGATGATTTATTCTGCATATAAGTACTCATCATATAGGAAGTATCCTCACTATTATAACTATTTGTAGTGATGTCAAAATCACCACCTAATGCCAACATGTCAATAGGGAACCATCCATAACGCATATCAAAACGAATCCTACTATTTGTTTTTGAATGTTTAGGTTGTTTTTTAACAAATGGTGTATTATTCCAATATTCAATACCATTAGCATCAGCTGTATTTCCTCCTAATGTTACATCTTTTAATGATTCATTGTTTATATAAAATGAACCGCCAAAGAATTTTCTGTTTTTATAGATATGTTGTGCTGATAATGTATTGACAAATAAAATGGCACAGAGTAAAAGTAATTTCTTCATGATGTAAAGGTATAAAAAAACCTGAGTTATCTCAGGGTTTAATTTTAATGTCTTTTAAAGTAACCTTAAAACAGATATGCTAATGAAAGTACAATAGCTCTATTTTTAAGTGAGTATTCAGGGGCTGGATTTGCAGTTAATGGAATTTCCTCATAGGATTGAGTAGCTGTAGCTACTTCCATAAATCCAGTATATACTCTTGTGTCAACAAAAAATTGTTCGGTTAAAAAGTAAGATACTCCTAAGTTTAAACCAACATCTAAAGATTCAGCTTTTAGTATTCCACCTGTTAAACCATGTGTTGCAATTGTTGCAGTTTCTGGGTCTTGTGTGTAGGTATACTCATCACCAATTAAGAAAGAAACAGAAGGACCGAAATTAAGCGCTAGCTTATCACTTGCTTTATAACTAACTGTTGGATTTAATTCAACATAAGAAAGAACAACTTTATTAGTTGTCGCGTAAACATCTCTCTGATTTACAGGATAGTCATCAGTAAAATTATAGTTGAATGAAGCCCCTTTTTGAGAATACAATACTTCAGGGTTGATAAACCATTTATCAGATAAAGCAATGTGTACGCAAACTCCAGCAGCAATACCTATTTGAGCAGAATTATCAGTTGGTTTAACTCCTTCAATTGGGTTGATATTTAAATTTGCATAGTTTAAACCAACTTTTAAACCAACTTTAGTTGGAATCAAACTTTGTGCATTACTAGCAATAGTACAAAGTACTAGAGATAAAATAAGTGTAATTTTTTTCATAGTAGTTTTATTAAGAGTTTAACATTACTGGCATTACCAACATTAAAGTGTTTTCACCTTCTTCCATACTATCTAAAGGTAAAATAATTCCAGCTCTATTTGGAGCGCTCATTTCAATTGAAATTTGTTCAGCCCCTATATTGTTTAGCATATCAATTACAAACTTAGAATTGAAACCAATTTCCATATCCTCACCTTGGTACTGGCAAGATAATCTTTCTTCAGCTTTATTTGCAAAATCTAAATCTTCAGAAGTAATTTGTAATTCACTACCTGCAACCTTAAATCTGATTTGATGAGTTGTTTTGTTAGCATAAATAGAAACCCTTTTAATAGAGCTTAAAAGTGCAGCTGTTTCAATTGTTAGTTTATTTGGATTTTCTTTAGGAATTACAGCTTCATAGTTCGGATATTTTCCATCAATTAAACGGCAAATAATAGTAATATTTCCAAATGAAAATAATGCATTTGTTTCATTAAATTCTAAAGTAACATCCGCATCATCTGCAATATTATTTTTAAGAATTGTTAATGGTTTTTTTGGCAAAATGAAAGATGCAGTTTTATCTGACTTTACATCTGTACGAGTATGCCTTACTAATTTATGGGCATCAGTAGCAACAAAAATAGTTTGTTCACTTGAAAGTTCACAAAAGACACCTGACATAACAGGGCGCAATTCATCATTACCACTAGCAAATAAAGTTTTGTTTATTGCATTAGCCAATACATCTCCTTTTATTGTAGTTGATGATGAAGATTGTAAAGTTGGCATCTTAGGAAACTCATCAGCATTTTGTCCTGCCAATTTATAATTCCCTAATTCTGAACTCATTTCAATACCAAAAGTATTTGTATCAACAATAAAAGTTAAAGGTTGGTTTGAGAATGTTTTAAGGGTATCAATTAAAATACGAGCAGGAATAGTTATTTTTCCATCTACATCAGCCTCAACACTAATTGATGACATCATAGTTGTTTCTAAATCAGAAGCAACAATGGACATTTGGTTACTCTTAATATTAAACAAAAAATTATCCAAAATTGGTAAAGTATTACTTGAACTAATTACTCCATTTAGCTTTTGTATCTCCCTTAACAATGCTGTACTATTAACTATAAATTTCATTCGTAAATTTGTATTTTTTAGTGGTTTATTTATGTGTCAAATATAATTTTTCTATTGGGAAAGGGTAGTGTTTTATTACTGCAATTGGTCAATAGTAATTAACACTTTGTTGAAAACATAATCCTGTATAAGCATAAGCTCCCCATTATTCAAAGTAGCGTGCATTCTTTTAACAGTGAAATTTTCTTCCTTTTCTTTTTTTGCTGCATGTAAGTCTCCAATGGCATATGTTCTTAAAGTATCATTATTTACTATTAATTCATGCATAGGAATAGCAAACTCTATTTTCTCTTTTTCATCCTTATAACTTTCGCAATTAAGTAACTCAAAGGCATTTAATAGTTGTAACACTTTTTCCTTATTAAAATCAACTTCAACACCAGAATGGTCAAGCAATGCAAGTGGTCCATTTATTAAAGTAAATGATTGCTTAGGTTGTAGGAAATTTTTAATACTAATAGCATTGATGTTTTCATGCTTAAGTTTAAAAATATTAGTTGAGCGCCAATCTTTTTCATTTACTTTATTTCCTTGAATCCCGTATCTTGGGGAAAGGAAGCCATTAAAGGCAGGAATATGAATAATAAAAGGATTTTCAGTACCATCCATCAACATATATGTTCCTAAATGATTAGCAGTAGAATTCCCTATTGTGTAAGTTTTTTCAGGAGTTTTTTTATTTGTATAAATCTCAACTTTTACTCCAGTAGTTGCTAAGTTTTTAACTACATTATCAAATGCATTTTTAGGTACAGGCCTTTGAATTCTTACTTGATTAATAGTACTTAATATAGTCTCTATTGCATCCTTTCTTACTTCATACTTATTATTTATAATCCAGATATTTTCTTTCTTATCTAAAGTAATTGTGTTTCCACTTCTATCAGCAATAAATATTTTACTAACGGATGCAGTATCACTAACTAAAAAGTTATTATCAGTAGTAATAGTTGATTTTTTATCAGCAGATAAAAACCAAATAATAGCAGCAAATAATATTATTAGTACAAGGTAAAACAATTGTTTTTTAGGCATATTTTCTTTTTTTATTTCTGATAAAAAGGAAGGCAAAAATAAGTAATGATATTATCGGAAAAATAATATTTATTAGCTGCATAAGCAGTTTGTTTTTTTGAACCTTTTCTTTATCCAACATTCTTAAGCTGAGTTCTTTTGTTTTTAAGTTTGACAAGCCATTGTCATCACAAAGATATTGTATTGCATTTATTAAAAAATGCTTATTTCCAGGGTAAGTATACTTAATATTAGGGTCATAAGCTAGCGGAAAAATAGTTCCTGAAAAACTTATATCATTAGCGATTAAATCACCATCAGCTACTACAATCATTTTTGTGGTTTTACTTTTTTCTTTTAGCTGTATTTGATTATTTTTCTGAACCAATTTATCCTTGAATACGGATTCAAACTCTCCTTCCAGCAAAACTGCTATTGGTTCGTATTCCTTGTTGTAGCTTATAGTTGGTGGTGGGTTTTCTAATATTCCTAAACTAATTTTAGCAGGAGCAAAGTTTAGTCTGCTTTGCTTAGAACTATGTAGTAGGATAGTTTTTTTAATGTTACTTTTAATTGTATCAATTGAACTAGCAAAATCACATTTTATACCGTCTAAACCTTTACTAATAGCATGTTTACTATCTGAAACAAGCAAAGGGAAATAAGGCCATTGAAAATAGGATTGTTGAGGCTTATTATTGCTATATCCTGTAATAATTGGGATTTTGGTAGATCTTAAGTCTTCTATCAAATTAGCATTAATACGCACTCCATATTTTGAGAGTTGATCATCAATATTTAAGTTGTTTTTAGTAGCAATAAAAGCTCCTAATTTGTTTTGCAAACTATCCATACTAGCCTTCACACCATCCACTAGCCAAAGTACTTTTCCTCCTTGCATAATATACTGATCAATAAGGAGTTTGTCCAGATTGTTAAAAGGAATAGTTGGCTTAGCAATAATGATAGCTTTATAAGCACTTAACATAGCCAATTGCCTAGATAAATTAGGGAGCATGGTTGTGCTATCTATAGCGAATTCTTTAAGGTTAAAATGATCAACCTTATAATGATAAGAAAGGTTAAAATTATTATCTGAAACTGAGTTTGTAATATCATAAACTTTGTTTTCAGTTAGCTCACCATTACCTGATAAAAAAGCAATTTTATCTTGTTTATTTTTAGCTATATGCTGAATTGCAGAAACAAATTCAAACTCTAAATTTTCAATGGAAGTATTAATATTACTTCCAGGGCTTTTTCCTGCTTGTTGCTTTAGAAAATTAACAGCTACTTGCTTATTTTTATAATAAATAATAGCTCCAGGAAAAATAATTTGATTCACTTGCTTTCCCATTTTTCTGATTTCTAAATCAGTAGGAGTAAGTTTAAGATTAACTAATTGCTTAAATAATGCTAATTTATCTTTATCAGTATTTGGTGCGTTAGGGTTAATAAATTCAAAATCAACATTATCAATTGCTATTGATTTAAAGTGTTTTAATAAGCTTTCTGTTACTTTTTGTAGCTTCTTAAATTCAGCAGGAAAATCTCCCTCTAAGTATACTTTAATAAATAAGTTATCATCTAATTCCTTTATTACAGAAGTAGTTTCTTTAGCTAGAGAATGTCTTTTGTCAGCTGTTAAATCAATGTCCCAATTGATAAAGCTACACAATATATTTAATGAAATTGCAAGTGCAATAAGCAGGAGAGAGGCTATGTATTTATTTGCATTCATTAAGCCTTTTTCTCAATAATAACTAACTCAGTAAGCTTAATAAACAAAAGGGAAAAGGAGATAAAATAAATAACATCTGAAAACTTAATCAATCCTTTACTCATTCTTTCATAATGAAAAGAAACTCCAAATTGCTGAATTATTAAATCAATATTTTGGAAGAAAGATATTTCACTTAATAAATCAAAACCAAGATAAAATAAGGCATTCAAAACTATAGCCAATACAAAAGCGATAATTTGATTACTAGAGATAGATGAAGCGTAAATACTAACTGAAGAGAATAAAGCACAAAGAAAAATTAAACCTATATATGAACCCGAGATACTTGCTAAATCAAGGTTTCCAACTCTTTCACCTAAATAGTAAATACTAGCAACATAAATAAAGGTAGGGATTATAGCCAATATTATTAAGAAAAGTACAGCAATAAATTTTCCTAATACAATCTGTAATGAGGTAATTGGTTTAGTTATTAATATTTCCATTGTGCCATTTGTATATTCCTCAGTAAATATACGCATACTTACTGCAGGGATAAATAATAAAAATAGTAATGGTGCAATTGTAAAAAAGGTATCCATATCAGCATAACCATATTCTAAAATATTTAAGCTGCTAAAATCCGACCATAACAATACACTTGTAACGAGTAAAAATATCCCTATGATTAAATAACCTATAAGCGTACTAAAAAAAACACTTATTTCTTTTTTAAAGAGTGCAATCATTTAAATTCTATTCTTATTATTTCATGCAGATTTAAACCTAAAAGCTTATTTGCTTTCCCTTGATTAATAGCAATTTGCAATAAGTTATTTTCTCCAAAAATAGCTAACTTTTCTGATTGAGGAACTTCTTTATATTTAGTTGAAATATTTGTAATTTGCTCGTCCTCACGCCCAAAAAGAATTGAAAAATTCCTACCTTTTTGTACTCCTTCAAAAACTTCTTTGCTGATATTAGTAGTTGCATTTCCATAGCTGTCAACATAAATAACAGCACCTCTTATCATATCCTTTTCAATAACAGCTTTTAGCTCAGTTCTTTTCACTTCAAAGTCATCAACCTCAGTGCCAATTATTTCCATAGTACCTCCTCTTGCTAGATGACAAGCAGCTGGCACAAATATGTTTTTAGTTGCAAATGTCATGCAATTAGTGGTCTGAGAAATATTAAGCCTTACAATTTTCTCAGCTTTTACCTCATTTAGTAATAAAGAAAATAGTCCATTGTCAGCACCAATAAAATAATGGCCATTTGCCTTTACAGCCAAATGTTCATTTTTAATACTTAATTCATCATCAACACTTATAATATGAATTGTTCCATGAGGAAAATCCTTAAAGCAATTACGCAATACATAAGCTGCTTGCTGAATATTAAAAGGAGATATATCATTGGTGATATCAACAATTTTAGCTGTTTCAAGCTGACTATAAATGCTTCCTTTTACTGATGCAAGGTAACTGTCCTTGGTTCCTAAATCAGAGGTAAGTGTAATTATTGACATTTATTATGAAAAGCTATTGATGAAGTAGTTAAAATATTGTTATTTTGTAGCTCCAAAATTAAAAGAAATTGATGAACAGTATAATTAATGAGTGAGAAATTAATAACACTTAGTAACATTGAGTTAGTAAAACTTTTTGGCACTAATAATCATAAGCTTGATAAAATAAGAGTTTTGTTTCCTCAAATTAAAATTGTATCTAGAGGAGAGAAGCTAAAACTCTTAGGAAGCACTGACCAGATTAAGTATTTTGAACAAAAACTAACTGCCTTTATTAAGCATATCAATCATTATAATTCACTTACACTTAGTCAAATTGAGCGCTTAGTTGAGGGGGATGAGAATGAGATATTAAAAACAAAGGATGATGTTATTTTACACGGTCAGAATGGTAAAATAATAAAAGCTCGTACTGCCAACCAAAGAAAAATGGTTGCTGAACTTGAAAAAAATGATATGTTATTTGCAATTGGTCCGGCAGGAACAGGAAAAACATATACAGCAGTAGCTATTGCAGTAAAAGCATTAAAGGATAGAGAGATAAAAAGAATCATATTAACTCGTCCTGCAGTAGAAGCAGGAGAGAATTTAGGATTTTTACCAGGAGATTTAAAGGAGAAGCTAGACCCATACATGCAGCCAATATATGATGCTTTGTTTGATATGATTCATATTGAAAAATTAAATGAATATATAGAAAATGGCACTATACAAATTGCACCTTTAGCATTTATGAGAGGGAGAACTTTGGATAAAGCCTTTGTAATACTTGATGAAGGACAAAATACTACAGAACAACAAATGAAAATGTTCTTGACAAGAATGGGGAAATCAGCCAAGTTTATTATTACAGGAGATGAAAGTCAAATTGATTTACCAAGAAATCAAAAATCAGGATTAATACACGCAAAAAATACATTAAAAAACATTAAAGATATTAGCTTCATAACTCTTGATGGTAAAGATGTAATTAGACATAAACTAGTAAAAGATATAATTAAAGCATATAAAAACGAAAACAATGATTAACACAATTAAAGGAACAAACTTCCAATTACCAGGACAAACTAAATTCTACAATGGAAAAGTAAGAGATGTATACACTGTAAATAATGAAACACTAGTTATGGTGGCTTCCGATAGGATATCAGCTTTTGATCATGTATTACCTGAGGGAATTCCTTACAAAGGACAAGTATTAAGCCAAATTGCAGCTAAATTTTTAACAGCTACTGCTGATATCGTTCCAAACTGGATGGAGGCAACTCCTGATCCATCTGTAACAATTGGTAAAATGTGTGAGCCTTTTATGGTTGAGATGGTAATTAGAGGATATTTAACTGGGCATGCTTGGAGAGAATATAAGGCTGGAAAAAGAATGCTTTGTGGTGTGCCAATGCCTGATGGTATGGTTGAAAACCAAAAATTTGAAACACCATTAATTACGCCAACAACTAAAGCTGAAGTAGGGCATGATGAAGATATTAGCAGAGAAGAAATTTTAGCACAAGGATTAGTTGCTGAAGCTGATTATATTCAGTTAGAAGAATATACAAGAGCACTTTTCCAAAGAGGAACAGAGATGGCTGCTGATAAAGGCTTAATTTTAGTAGATACTAAATATGAATTTGGAACAGATAAAAATGGAGTTATTACATTAATTGATGAAATCCATACTCCTGATTCATCTCGTTATTTTTATATTGAAGGATATGAAGAGTCTATTGCAAATGGAACACAGCAAAAACAACTTTCAAAAGAGTTTGTGCGCCAATGGTTAATTGAAAACGGATTTCAAGGAAAGGAAGGACAGTTAATTCCAGATATGAGTGAAGAATACTGCACATCTGTATCAGAAAGATATATTGAGCTTTTTGAATACATTACTGGAGATAAATTTGTAAAAGAAGATGTAAGTGATGTAATTAACAGAGTTGAGAAAAATGTATTAAATTATTTGGCTCAGTAATTAAATGCTGCAAAATTTTCTGATAGCAGTAGCTGTAACTAATCTTACTGTTATACTAGGTTATAGTATTTACTTTTTTAGTAAGCTTACTTTTTTTAAAAGCAAAAAAACAGCTTTTAATAAACCGGTATCTATTATTATTTGCGCTAAAAATGAAGCTGATAATTTAACAAAATACCTACCAGCAGTATTGGAACAGAATTATTCTGAATTTGAGGTTGTAGTGGTTAATGACCAATCCTTAGACTTAACAGCTGACATATTAAAAAGCTTTAAAGGAAAATACCCTAATTTGGTAGTGGTTACTATAGAGCAACACATTAACCATAGGCCAGGAAAAAAGTTTGCCTTAACAATTGGTATAAAAACTGCAAAACACGAACATCTTTTGCTTACAGATGCTGATTGCTTACCAAACTCTAACAATTGGGCGAAAGGAATGCTTGATGGATTTAACGATTCAGAAATAATTCTAGGGTATGGTGCTTATGAAAGAAAAAAGGGATTGCTGAATAAAATAATCCGTTTTGATACTTTTAATGTAGCCCAGCAGTATTTGTCCTATGCACTTGCAGGCTTCACTTATATGGGAGTAGGGCGTAATATGGCGTATAAAAAATCATTGTTTTTTGAAAACAAGGGTTTTGCCAAACACTTGCACATTCCATCAGGTGATGATGATTTGTTTATACAAGAAATAGCTCCTAAAAGTACGGTTGCTATTGAAATAAATAACGAAACACATACTACATCAGCAGTAATTGAAAGCTGGAAGGAGTGGGCATATCAAAAAAGAAGACATATAACAACTGCACCACTTTACAAAACAAAATTTAAAGTACTGTTATCACTTTATCCTTATGCTCAGCTATTATTTTGGATAGCAATTGTATTGCTTTTTATTCTTAAAGCTCCATTGTTATTCAGCATTACTTTATTGAGCATAAAATTATTCACCTCATACCTGATAAACTACAATAGTATGAAGCGGTTAAATGTGATGGATTTATATTGGGTACATCCGCTTTATGAAATTGCACACTTATTGGTACAAGTATTTTTTGTATTATTGAATCTATTTAAAAAACCTAAAAAGTGGAGGAGATGAGTAATAAGTTAACCGAAAAGGGACAAAGAGATTTAAAGCTTATAAATAGAGCTTTAGAAACGGGAGATCCTACTGCATATAATGAGCTAATGAAATTATATCGTGATCCTATTTATTTTATGCTATATGAAAAAGTAGGCGACCAAGAACTAGCTAAAGATTTAACCATTGAATCCCTAGGAAAGGCCTTTAAAAAACTACACTTATATACACCAACTTATGCTTTTAGTACTTGGCTATATACAGTAGCTCGTAATCATTGTATTGATTATTTGCGTAAGCATAAATTACCCACTATTTCAATTGATAAAATGATGTTGGATGAGGACGGTAAGCGTAATACTTTTGATTTAATTTCAAAGGATTTAAATCCTGAGCAAGAAATGGAAAAGAGCCAAAGAGTTGCTATTTTACGACAAATTGTTGACCAATTAAAACCTAAATATCGTGATTTAGTAAAGCTCCGTTACTTTAAAGAATTAAGCTATGAGGAAATTGCTACAACTTTAGATGTTCCTTTAGGTACGGTAAAAGCACAATTACATAGGAGCAGAGAACAATTATTTAAAATTATGTCCGGAATAAAGGACGCTTACTAAATGCAAATTATACACAAGTATTTTCCTGATTTAACGGAAAAACAAATTAAGCAGTTTACTGATTTAAAGGAGCTTTACGAAGATTGGAATGCACAAATAAATGTGATTTCCAGAAAGAATATGGATGCCCTTTATACAAACCATATATTACATTCATTAGCTATTGCTAAAGTAATTCAGTTTGAAAAAGGAACAAAAGTATTGGACATTGGTACAGGAGGTGGTTTTCCAGGAATCCCTTTAGCTATCCTGTTTCCTGAAGTTGAGTTTTTACTAGTGGATAGCATTGGTAAAAAGATAAAAGTAGTAAATGAAGTGAGTGCTGCAATAGGATTTAAAAATGTGCGTACTATGCACGAAAGAGCAGAAAATATAAAAGAAACTTTTGATTTTGTTGTTAGCCGTGCAGTTACTAATATGACTGACTTTAAAAAGTGGGTAAAAGGTAAATTCAACAAAAAGCACAACAATAGCCTAAAAAATGGTATCCTCTACTTAAAAGGAGGTGATTTATCAGAGGAGTTAAGAGGAATTTCTCATACTCCTTATGAAATAGCTGATTCCTTTGAGGAAGAATTTTTTGAAACTAAAAAGGTGATTTATATTTCTTATTAAAAAAAACTAATTTGATGATGAGTTGATGTGCTAATTCTCAAATCACCAAATTAACACATTATTCTATTATCAGTTTCTTCTCCACAGTACCGTTACTGTACATATAAAGCAGGGGGGTATTGTTTTTTTGCATTATTTCTCTTCCTAAAACATCCACTATTTTAATAAGGTTTCTATCTGTATTTTCTATTTCGAGTGTAGTATTTATTATAGCCCCTACTTCCAGTTTTATTCCCACTGGTCTATGGTCTGAAATGTTATTGTCATAAGTGTTCCAGCCACTCATATAGTCATCAATCCTTATGCAGGAAACCATTGAATTAGGTTTGGAAAAGTCAGCAAACAATTTATCTGAAATTAGGATATGATCCAAATGTGAAGGCCAAGAAGGGTAGGACCAATTAGTGTTACTAGCATTTGCAATTTGCATATCTGCAAATAAGTAATTGCCTGGGTCAGTAATAAAATCTTGAAATACATTATGACTTGCAAAATCAGTAAGTTCATCATTTAAATCTCCAACTAATATTACATTTTTGTTAGCCAGATTATTATCAATATATTGTTTGAGATAATAGACTGCCATATATCTCCTCATTTCTTCATCAGAAGAATTATTTATATCTAAATTGCCATCTCCACAGCATTTAAGATGATTATTTATAACATTGTATTGCTTTCCCTTATGCATTAAATCCAGCACTTGTGGCGACCTTGGAAAAGCATTCCAATAAGGTTGGGAGGTATAAATTTCATACTTAGCATTTACTTGTACGGTATTTGTATTGTACACATAAGCCAAGCCACCATAATAACTGCTTTTAAAATAACATTCATAACCAGGAATAGTACTTACCACTTGTTTTAAAAGGGTGGTATCGTCAATCTCTTGCAGGGCATATACATCAGCAGCTAAACTTTGGATGATTGTTTTTACTGAATCGGCAGTGGCTTGTCCGTTTTTAGGAAACCATTCAATATTCCAGCTTATTACTTCAAAAGTGGAGTCCGTCCCAAAGGTTAAATCCTCCAAACTTTGTGCAGTTAATAATTGTGTACTTATCATTAGTAAAAATAGAACCTTCTTCATTAATTTAGTTTTGCTAATTTTCTTTCAAATATTCGTTTTATACCAGGGGAGAGGCTTTTAGTATAATAATCTCCAAACAGTACTTCTAGTTCGTTTTTTATCTCAGGATATTTTTCAGCCATTGTAATCATGTAGCAACCCGCATAATAGCGCACAGCAGGTTGCTTGTTTACTTCTTCCCAAAGATTAGTGCATACATCAAAAAAGTAACCCTCAGCTTTTTCATTTAAAGGCTCCATTTTCATTACAACTTTTAATAATTCTCTTTGATGTCCATCAGATTTACCAATAATAGACTGGATGATTTTTGTTAATGGTTTTTTAATCCGATCATCATTCTTTTTCATGGCATTATTAATTATCCATGCTGAACGCCAGGAAGAAGATTTTACTTGTTTTTGCATGTGCTTAACAAGGAAATTGAAATCCTTATTATCCACACCATTATTTAAGATTGTAATAATTTTTTCTCTATCAACTCTACCTTCTAGTAATTTTAAAAGTTGAGCTGACATTTTATTTATTCTTTTTCACAGAAATAAACAATTTCCCCTTTAGGTAGGGCATAGCGTTCCACTAACTCAGGACTCAATTCATTTATAAATTCGCTCTCAGTAACTTTAAAGCCTGCTGCTGCTAATTTCTTACCATAATCAAGCCCGAACAACCTTAAATGATCATCTTGCCAGTAAAGGCGCTCTCTTTCCTTTGGGTCAGTAATGCTTTTATCTTCCTCAGTATTTGGGTTGTTAGTATCAATAGGAACTTGAAAAATTCCCCAACCTCCAGGTTTCATTACCCTATAAAATTCAGTCATTACTTTGTGTGAATCATCTACATGTTCCAATACATGATTACAGATTACTACATCAAAAGTATTATCATCCATTGGAATATCGTGTACATCCATTTTTACATCCGCCCAAGGAGAGATTAAATCACCAGTAGTATAGTCCAAATTCTTCATCCCTTTAAATAGTTTGATAAAACAATATTCAGGAGCAATGTGCAAGAACTTTAAGTCAGCAGTAAAAAAGTTAGTTTTCTCTTTCATGAATAACCACATCAATCTGTGCCTTTCCAAGCTCATGCTATCAGGTGCAATAGCATTTTCACGAGAAATCATTCTACCATAAGGCAATAGTTTTCTGTAGGTTTTTCCGTTTATAGGATCTTCAAATTTGTTTCCCCTCATGAATAGAGAAAAAATTTGCAAGAAGAAATGACTTACATGTTGAAGGTAATGCCTAGGAATAAGGCGTGTTGCTAAGGATATAATTAATTTCATAAAATAAAGTTATAAGTGACTAGTGATAAGTAACTAGTTATTAAAATTTACTGATGCCTAGTGGCTCATCACTAAAAACTATTTTTCAAATAAGGATGCCAAAATTAAGAAAAGGAATGAATTAGTCCTCCTTAAAGCGTTTAAATCCTAAGCGAGATAACATCTTTTTTTCAAATGCCCAAAAGAATTTGAATTGCCCAAACAATGCACCAATAACAACAATAAGCACTTGGTAAATAGGGAAGATGATGAAAATGCGAATAGGCCAAAACACCCAAGGTGATAATACTTCTTTATCCAAACCAACTAGGATAAGCACTGGTTTTGCAACAATTACTGCAATAGAACCAGTAATAGAGAAGACAAGTAAAATAATAATGATTTGAAAGTTAGAGGTAATTCCCCATTTTTCTTTGAGTCTGTTCATAATGCAAAAGTAGAATATTATTCCAAAGCAGAAAGCCTAAAGGAAGCTAAGAGTGAAAACAAACCAACAATTACTGCCAACATATAAAAAGAGTTAGCAATTGAATAGTTTTCAGCAATATATCCCAAAATAGGAGCGCATACTGCAAAAGACATTCTAATGATAAAGCTTCTTATTGAAAGTACAGTTGCTCTTTTGTTAGAAGTGGTATTTTCATTAATAGCATTTCGTAAAATAGGGGTTACAATTCCTCTTAAAAGATAAATGATTAGAATGAAAATTAATCCAAACAATGAATTATTAAAACCTAAAAGTAAAAATGAAGTAACCATTGCTAATGATAAATAAATCAGCATTTTATAGTTGTTTTCCTTTTTATCAAACTGATGTGCATTAAAGGAAGTAAGTCCTGCTGAAAAATTAAGACCAGCCCAGAGTATTCCAAAATAAGCCAAAGGCACACCTACCTCTTCAAAAAAGGGTTGTGCAAACCAAGCCATGGATAAAGTAGCTACTCCCATAGCTGAAGAATAAACAATTAACCATCTTAGTTTTGCATGATCAATCATTGCAAATTTTACTACCTCTAATATTGCTTTAAGTGATCGGTCTAATTTATCCTCTTTACGCATACTCGGCTCAACCAAAGTTAAGGCAATAGGTATACTTAAAAATAAAATTCCTGTTTGCACATAAATAGGAAGATAAATAGAACCAACTGCTAAAAACCCACCCAGAATTCCTGCTGTTGCTTCTGAAAAATTTCCAATAGCATAATTTCTACCTTCAATTTTGGTATAACTAGTTTTGCTATCAGTCTCTAGTAAAGTGTCATAAATTAATGCACTATCGCTACCAGACATTAAGCTACCACCAATCCCCACTAGTATTTGTGCTATTGCAAAAGCATAAAATCCACCATAAAATGAAAACACCAAATAACCTATAAAGGAAAAAATAGTACTGAATACTATCGTTTGTTTTCTACCAAAAATATCAGCAATATATCCTGATGGAATTTCAAAAAGAGCTACTGATAAAGAATAGATTGCCTGCAACACCATTACCTCCGTTAAAGTTAAACCGTGTTCCTGAAAAAAGAGAACAATAATCGGCATAGCCACCATGAACCAAAGTACTGCTTTTAGCAAGTACATCTTTAATATGTTGTGTCTTAATTGCATTAACTTCTCGGGTGAAATTGTATGATATTACTCCTTAGGTACTCTTTATCCAAGTGAGTGTATATTTCGGTTGTGGTAATGCTTTCATGCCCTAGCATCTCTTGCACAGCACGCAAGTCAGCCCCACCTTCAATAAGGTGAGTGGCAAAGCTATGCCTAAAGGTATGCGGGCTAATTTTCTTTTTCAATCCTATTTCTTCTGTTAGTTTTTGGATGATTAGAAATATCATTACCCTAGTCAATTTTGCGCCTCTATTGTTTAGGAATACAAAATCCTCATGTCCTTTTTTTATTGTTTGATGATTCCTAACCTCATTGATATAAAGCGTTAAATACTTTATGGCTCTACCACCAATAGGAGCAAGGCGCTCTTTATCACCTTTACCAATTACTTTTAAGTAGCCTTCCTTAAAATGGATATTGGAGAGCTGTAAACTAGTTAGTTCGCTTACCCTAAGTCCGCAACTGTAAAGCGTTTCAATAATTGCTCTGTTTCTTTCACCTTGCTTTGTACTTAAATCTACTGCTGATATGAGTTTGTCAATTTCAATTAAGGATAAAGTATCAGGAAGTTTAAGTCCTATTTTAGGACTTTCAATAAGCTCAGTAGGATTCACCTTTAAATAATCCTCCATTATTAAGTATTTGTAAAATGCTTTTATTCCTGAAATAATACGAGCTTGGGAACGAGCTGAAATTTTATCTTCTTGTATTTTTGCTAAGAAATTACTAATATTTTCTCTAGTAACATTAAGTTCAGAAAGCTCCAATGGAATTGCATAATTGGCAAATTTTTTTACATCACGCATATAAGCCTGAACGGAATTCTCAGAAAGTGATCGCTCAATTTGCAAGTAAGATTTAAAGCCTTTTATGGATGTTTCCCAATTCATTTGTATAATTTTGCTCTTATGAAGGTGATGATTATTAACGGTCCAAATTTAAACTTATTAGGAAAAAGAGAGGAAGCTATTTATGGCAATGTTTCTTTTGATGATTATTTGCTTGATTTAAAAGCTGATTTTCCTCATGTGCAACTTGATTACTTCCAAAGCAATGTGGAAGGGGAACTCATAAATAAATTGCAGGAAGTGGGCTTTACTTATGATATGATTTTGCTAAATGCGGGGGGTTATACACATACTTCAGTTGCTTTAACCGATTGTGTAAAAGCAATTGAAACACCCGTTATTGAAGTGCATATTTCTAATATTTATGCTCGTGAGGAGTTCAGACAAAAATCTCTTTTATCTAAAAATTGCAAAGCAGTAATTTGTGGTTTAGGATTGGATTCTTATAAGGCTGGGCTATTAACTTTAAAATAAACTAAGATGAAAAAACTACTACTTATATTACTTTGCTTGCCACTACTGACTTTAGCACAAAAAACTTACGTTCCTGATGGTTGTTTTGAAATATTTCTAGAAAACAATGCCATGGGTGATGGTATATATGGTAATGATTCTGTATTAACTAGTAATATAATGAATGTGCTAACTCTTAATATTGCTAATCCTTGTGCAAATAATATTATAACTGACGTAACAGGACTTGAAGATTTTACTGCATTAGAATATTTATCTGTTCACTTTTCAGGAATTACTAGAATTGATTTAAGTCAAAACTATTATTTAGAAGGTTTAAATATTGATGAAACTTTAATTGATAGTCTTGATTGTAGTAATAATCCATTGTTAACATATTTGTCAGCTAATAATTGTAACTTAACATTTATAGATATATCCCAAAGTACATCTTTGATAGAATTAAGTCTTATGTCAAATTTTCTAACTAGCTTAAATTTAAGTAATCACACAGCATTAAGAGATCTAGATGTAAAGTTTAATAATTTGACAAGTTTAGATTTAAGAAATATTGATATTAATAATTTTACAGGTATGTATAATCACCCTATTTGGACTGGCTCATATAATGCAACACTAGAAACAACTGGTAATTATCAACTTTCTTGTATTGATGTTGATAATCCATCTTTAGCTGACTCTTTAATACCTGTAAATTATTTTGGGATAGAAAGTTTTCATAATTTTAGTTCGGATTGTGATGCAATCTCAGGTTGCACTGATACATTAGCTTTAAATTTTGACTCTATCGCTATATACGAAAATTATACATGTATATATGGTAAAACATTTGTACCTGATGATAATTTTGAGGCATATTTAGAAGCTAATGGAATGGGAGATAGCATTAATTCAAACGATTCTGTTTTGACTGTAAATATCATAACAGTTCAAAATTTATTTGTTAATAATCAGAATATTTCTGATTTGACAGGTATTGAAAACTTTATTGAATTACAGCATCTTGAGTGTGAGTCAAATTCATTAACAGTTCTAGATTTAAGTAATAATACTCAATTACGTAGCGTAAAATGTGTAAATAACCAACTTACTAATTTAGAGTTAAATTTAAATAATACTTATTTAAATGATATATATTGTCAAAACAATCTACTTACTAATCTTGATGTAAGCGGTCTATTTTTGTTTAATTTGAATTGCTCAAATAATCAATTAAATAGTTTAAATTTAAAAAATATAATTTCAATTCCTGCATTTAATCCTTTACAGTTAAACTCCACAAACAATTTAAATTTATATTGTATTGATGTTGATAATCCGTTGGCTGTAATGTTTTTGTCTTCAGTATATATTGACCCCTGGACATCTTTTGATACGAATTGTGTTATTGCATTAGGGTGTATTGACTCATTAGCCAATAATTACGATTCTACAGCTACTATTGATGATGGAAGTTGTTATTATGGGAAAACCTATGTACCTGATGGTTGTTTTGAAGCATTTCTAGAAAATAATGCTATGGGAGATGGAGTATATGGAAATGATTCTGTACTAACTGCTAATATTAGAAATGTTGAATATTTATGGGTCGGAAATGGATGCACAAATTCATCAATAAATAATATCATTGGAATTCAAGATTTCATTTCTTTAAAGCGATTATTTGCTAATAATCATTCAATAACTAAATTAGATTTAAGTCAAAATGATTCTTTAGGATGGCTACAAATAAATTACAATCCAATTGATAGTCTTGATTTAAGTAACAATACAGAATTATATTATTTATCAGCAGAGTTTTGTAATAATTTAGAATTTTTAGATATATCTCAAAATACATCATTATTATATTTAGATATATCATCAAGTTCCATCTCTAGCTTAGATTTAAGTTCTAATACATCACTTAGAAATTTAGATGTTTTAGGAATTGATTCATTGCTATATCTTGATTTAAGAAACATTGACATATTAAATTTTACCGGAACTTATAACTATCCTTTTGATAATTATAATTATGGTGCACAAATTGCAATGGGGTTAAATAATCAACTTAATTGTATTAGTGTTGACGACCCAGTTTTATCTGACTCAATAATTCCAATTGATGGATGGACAAGAAGTTCTAATCAAAATTTTAATTCTGATTGCAATGCAGTGTCAGGTTGCAAAGATACATTAGCAGCAAACTTTGATTCAACAGCTATATATGAAAATTATAGTTGTTTATATGAAAAGACTTATGTTCCAGACGATAATTTTGAGTCTTATCTTGAATCAGTTGGACTTGGAGATGGTGTAAATTCAAATGATTCTGTAAATACAGAAGCCATCATATCTCATCAAAATTTATACATTAATAATTTAAATATTTCTGATTTAACTGGTATTGAAAATTTTGTTGATTTAAGATATTTAGATTGTTCGTTTAATGCATTATCTTTTTTAGATTTAGCTAATAAAACTGAGCTCCGTAGCATAAATTGCTCAAATAATCAAATTAATAATTTGATTTTACCTTCTACTGCTAGTCCTTTCTTTGAATATTTGGTTATTAATAATAATCAATTAACAAATTTAAATTTTCCTAACATTCCTTTTTTAATTGAATTTAATTGTTCAAATAATCAATTTACCAATTTAGACCTAAGTCAAACTCTAATTATGGGGTATTTTGATTGTTCAAACAATCAATTAAATAGCTTGAATTTTAGAAATCAAAATACTAGTGGTATTATTGCTATAACATTTAATTCAATTAATAATCTTGATTTATATTGTATTGATGTTGATAATCCATCATATTATAATACTTTAACCTCAGTTAACATAGATTTATGGTCAGCTTTTGATACAAATTGCGTTACTGCATTAGGATGTACTGATTCTACAGCCTGTAATTATATTCCCAATGCAACTGTAGATGATGGAAGTTGTTTAATCGGTTACGGTTGTACGGATAGTTTAGCTTGTAATTATAATTCTACTGCACAATGTGATGATGGAAGTTGTTTAACAGTTTACGGTTGTACGGATAGTTTAGCTTGTAATTATAATTCTACTGCACAATGTGATGATGGAGGTTGTACTTATCTGTCTGTTACATTAAATGATGACCAAGTAATTTGTCCTAATTTCTCTGATGCTACATTAACAGTAAATTACAATACAGGTTCATATACCTTTATTTGGAGTAATGGAGAAACAACACAAAGCATTGATTCATTGCCAATGGGTAGCTATAGTGTTATTGTAACGGACTCCTCTGGATGTAGTACTAATTTAAATGCTAATGTAACTTTAGCACCTAATCCTGCTTTTAATATGTTTCCTGAAATATGTTATGTAACTGTTGATAGTGCCACTGGAAACAATAAAGTTATTGTTAAGCCAATGGCAAATCTTTTAACTTCTAAGTTTATTATTTATAAAGAGTCAAGTGCTAACATATATAGCCCAATTGATACTATAAATAGCAATATTTTAGATTATTTAGATGTATCTTCTAATCCTATGGCTCAATCCTACAGATATAAAATATCCGTACTTGATACTTGTAGTAATGAAAGTGTAAAAAGTGATTTCCATAAAACTATTCACCTAACAATGAGTTTAGGTTTAAATGGTGAGGTTAATTTATTATGGAATAATTATGAGGGCTATCAACCCTCAGACTATTTAATATTTAGAAGTGTAAATAATGGAGCTATGAATCAAGTAGGTATTTTGCCAGGAACTAACCTTACATATACAGATTTAACTCCTCCAACAGGAAATTTAAATTATCAAGCAAGAGCAATAGCACCGAATTGTAATATTATACCTTTTGCAAAAAATTCTACTAGTATGCTAGTGTCTAATGTAATAAACCATAGCACCACAGCTGTTAATGAATTGGTTAATTCTAAAAAGGTAATTAAAATAACAGACATATTAGGAAGAGAAACAAAAGGCACTAAGAATCAACCTCTCTTTTACATCTATGATGATGGTACTGTTGAGAAGAAGTTGATTGTAGAATAACTGCAGATCTTTCGGCTTTGCTCAAGATGACATTTTTTTAATAGGTATGTCATTCTGAATGAAATGAAGAATCTACAGTAAATTGTATTTGATGTTCCTTCACAAGTGCTCAGGAAGACATTTTTTAGTTATTTTTCTATAAATTAGATAAAATATGAAAGACCATAATTACTTTGTTTATATCATAACCAACAAAAGCAAATCAGTTTTATATACTGGAGTTACAAATGATTTAGTTGTTAGATTATATCAACACAGAGAAGATGCTATTGGTGAACAAAAAAATTTTGCAGGAAGATATTCTTGCTACTACCTTTTATTTTTTGAAAGATTTGAAAATATAGACCAAGCAATAGCAAGAGAGAAACAAATTAAAGGCTGGAAAAGAGAAAGGAAAATAGACTTGATCTCCTCCTTTAATAAAGATTGGAAATTTTTAAATGATACGATTGAAGAATTGTAAATAAAGGATTTGTAGATCCATTCACATTCGTTCAGGATGACATCTTTTGTTTTACAACTCAGTAAACCATTTAATTCCTTTAATCTTATTCTTGAAAAGAATACTATAATTTACTTTCCCTGTTAATGTGTTTTTCTGTTTTATCTTCTGGCGCTTAGCCATCAGTTTTGGTATTTCAAAATAGAATGCAAAATGTGCTTTTGCAATCGCCATTACATGTTGTAAGCCCTTTTCTTTATTCAAGAAAGTAAGTGCAGCTACACCATCCAACACTAAACGCATAGGTATGGCTGTAAATAGGGAAGAGGCTGGTAAATTCTTAAACAACATATATAGGTTATTCCTAAAGTTTAAGTGGGTTTTAAAAGGAGATCCAACATTCAATGTTCCGCCACCAACATGGTAAACAACCGATTTTGGCTCTATCATTATCTTATAGCCCTTATTCTTCATTCTCCAACACAAATCAATTTCCTCTTGGTGAGCAAAGAAATCTTCATCCAAACCACCAACTTCATTATAGTGTACTGCTCTTACAAAAAGGCAAGCTCCTGTTGCCCAAAATACTTCTATAGCATCATTGTACTGCCCATTATCTTGCTCTAAATCATCAAATATTCTTCCTCTGCAAAATGGGTATCCTAGGTTGTCAATAAAACCACCACTTGCACCTGCATATTCGAACTTAGTCTTATTGTTATAATCTAGCATTTTAGGTTGACAGGCAGCAATTTGTTTATCACTATCCATTAAATTAATAATAGGAGGGAGCCAGCCCTTAGTCACTTCTATATCAGAATTGATTAGTACAAAATATTCTGCATCAATATGTTTTAATGCATCATTATAGCCTTTGGCATAACCGCCATTAGTTGCATTTATAATTACTTTAACTGTAGGAAAGTTATCTTTTACAAAAGAAATAGAATCATCAGTAGAGGCATTATCGGCCACAAAAACAGTAGCTTCTTGGCTATGTTTAACCAAAGTGGGTAGGAATTTTTCCAACCAAGCTTTTCCGTTCCAATTAAGAACTACTACTGCTGTTTTTATCTTTTGTGTTTCCATCTTTTATGCGACCATAACCAGTATTGTGGTTGGTTTATTATGTCTTGTTCTAATCTTTTTGTAAAATCTTCTGTAATTTTTCCGTGTGGCTCTTCAGTAGGTTTATCTGTAATTAAGGAATATTCTACTTCATAATGTCCTCTTTTTACTTTACTGATGCTCACAAATACTACTGGCCAATCATATAGCTTTGAATATTTTTCTACTCCAAAAAGTACTCCAGTATCTTGGTTTAGAAATTGCACCCAATGTGCTCTTTTTGGATTTGAAGGATTTTGATCGGATCCAAATACAATAGCTTTTGCATCTGTACCATCTTCAAATGATTTTTTAGTCTGTTTCATAGAAACTAAATTCATACCAAATTTGGAGCGAGAGGTATATAATTTTTTGTTCATAAACGCATTACTAAGTGGCTTATATATACCAATGCATTTATGATTAGAGTACATGGAAAAAGCTTGGGCACATATTTCCCAGTTATTATAATGTCCTCCTACAAAAATAATGCTTTGTCCTTTATCAGCAAAATAATTGCTAAACTCAGGGTTTTTAATGATTAAGCGTTTTCTTAGTTGTTTTTCTGATATAGTAAAACCTTTTATGCTTTCCATTATTATATCACACAAATGGCGATAGAAACCACTCATTATGGCTATAAATTCCTTTTCTGTTTTATCAGGAAATGAGTTTTTAAGATTTGTGTATACTACTTCTTTTCTGTAGCCTATTAAACGATACATCACTAAAAATAAAAAATCTGATAGCAGATAAAGTAGAGGATAAGGCAATACTGATATTGGCAAAATTAAGAAGTAGTAAAAAATCCTTGTAATCATGTGTGCAAATATATAATTTCTGAGAGGATAACAGCATTTGCAAAACCATAACTACATAGAAATTCTACTTAGTTCATCAACTTAAACTATTGTAAATTAGGACAATTCAATTACAAACAAAAAGAAATTTATTTTTCTTAAAATAAGAGAGTAAAAAGGGGTGCGATTTGAAAATATTTCTATTTTTGCAGTCCGTAATCGGAGAGATGGCAGAGTGGTCGAATGCGGTGGTCTTGAAAACCATTGTACAGCAATGTACCGGGGGTTCGAATCCCTCTCTCTCCGCAAAAGCCCAGACAAAAATGTCTGGGCTTTTTTTGTTATTCAGGCTATAAAAACAAAAAACCTCATCTAGTTCATGAGGTTTTTATTGTTAAGTGATCGAGACAGGATTATTTCATATTCCTGACTTATCTGTGAATTGGATAAAATCCTTTTCATTGCATTCAAAAAATTATTTTCATTTTCAAATACTTTTTTAACAGGTTTGCAGTATTTGTAAATAAAAAAATCCCTAACAAATGTTAGGGATTTCATCATCAAGTGATCGAGACAGGATTCGAACCTGTGACCGTCTGCTTAGAAGGCAGATGCTCTATCCAGCTGAGCAGTTGATTACAAAGCACTTACACAGAAAACGAAGTTTAACTGTCTAAGCGCTGTCAAATGAACACAATAAATTACCCAAAAATTGGGTGTACAAAAGATCAAAAAGTTTTTATCTATTTCTATATTAATAAGAAGAGATATAGACTATTCAATGGGAAAAGAATTAATTCAAATTTAGACCCTAACTCTTATCCAATTAACAAACGAGAATTAATGGTTAAATTATTAGCTGCAGATATATACAAATATTTAAATAGTGGGGGAGTTCTGAGTGAATACAGAGGCAAGAAAATAGTTGTTGGAAAGCAAAACGATTTAGAAATTTTGAAACAAGCCTTAGAATTTAAATTAAATGAAAGCTTCTCTAAAAGCTATAAGAAAGAGTTAAGTTATGCATATAAAAGTTTAATTAGTAATATGACTAATAAATCATTATCTAAAGAAGATGTAATTAAAACTTTGAGTTATTATCAAAACAGCAGTTCATATAATTCTTTAAGGAAGAATCTAAATGCATTATTTAATAAAGCTATAGAATTAGGTTTAAAAGAAAATCCAATAAATAGTATAAAAAAAATGCGAGTTAAAGCAACTCTCAATAAACCCTTTAAAAATACTGCTGAAATACTTAATGAAATAAAGGACTATAACTATAAGCTTTACTTGTGTTGCCTGATGACATTTGGCTGTTTATTAAGGCCACATAGAGAGATAAGAGAACTTACTTGGGGTGACTTCTCGAATGACCTTGGTTTTATTAACTTATCTGGAGACAGAAATAAGTCAGGCAGAAATAGAATTGTACCTGTACCTTCTTATATTAAGAATCTTCTTGTTAAAGGAGAGTCTAATCATAATATATTCTCAGGTAATGCTAATCCTTTAAATGAAGACTACTTTAAGACACTATGGAGTCGTTTTAAGCAGAAATCCAAGCTACTTGAAACAGGACAAACACTCTACTCTTTTAGGCATACAGGAGCAATAGAGATCTTTAAAAGAACAGGTTCTATAACCAAACTTCAGAAGGCAATGGGACACTCTTCAATAAACGTATCTCTTACCTACTTAAGAGGATTAGAAGTAGCTGAGTTAGTTGAAGAAGATATGCCAATTATATAAATTTTACGTAGTTTTGAATATGAGTAAAAAACCAAACACAATAACATTACCAAAATCCAAAAAAGAGTTTATATCCCTTGGTGATTACATGGATAACAATGACGGAATCATTTATTATTATCCTAATTCACATAGTTTTGATGATTGGAAAACTTTTTTTTTAAGTGAGTCACCAATTATTCAAATATTTGCTCTTAACCATTTTAGTGGAATGGACATTAGCAATCTATCTATATTTGGCGAAAGTATGACAGACATCATCACTAAAAACAAATCATTAATATCTAATTTCTTTAGCAAAAATTATGATTGGCCATATGATGATAGATTTGAAGATAGTATTTGGTATCATGGAAGTGATGAGTTTGAATATGTTTGTAATGATTTACTTAATGAAGGTGAAGATTTACAAGACCAATTATTCGTTATCAAAGAACATTACAACACATTTCTAAACGAACTATCGATAGTTTTAATGGTTCTATTTGAAAAAGAAGATGAAGTAGCTAAGTAGTTGTGGGTCAAAATGGTGACTTATTTCAAGATTTAAGAACAGGTATAGTATAAGAAATAGTTTCACTAAAATCAATTGACGAACTTGATACAGAAATGAGCTTAACATCTTTTTGATATTCTAAATTTGAATACTCCATCAGATGATCATCATCATTAAATTCTTTAACGTTTTGGTAAAGTAAATTTTTAAGCTTTGAAAGATTAATAGTTGAAAAATCAAA
This sequence comes from uncultured Flavobacteriales bacterium, assembly GCA_943788405.1. Taxonomy (GTDB): domain Bacteria; phylum Bacteroidota; class Bacteroidia; order Flavobacteriales; family BACL11; genus UWMA-0277. Next base: position 631,983 of record CALSQD010000002.1, on the reverse strand, counting down.
ATCGCTTAAGCCATTAATATAATGACAAGACTGCTCAAGGCGATCAATTGTCCATTCACCTGATTTAAAATTATATACAAAGTCAAATTCTAATGATATATCTTCAATATTTATTTGTTTTACATCATCAATGTTGAACAAAACTTTTAATACCTCTTCTGTTAAAATATCATTTATAGAATACTTTTCATTAATATAATCATCATTTATATCCCATAGGTTTGAGCATCCTTTTATTTGGATACTACTTTCTAACAAACAAAACTCAAAATTACCTCCATTATATAATTCATAACCAACTAAATCCTCAATAAAGGTAAAGTGTGCCCAATCTTCAAACATAGACTTAGTATCTTTAGAAAAAAAATCTTCATCGTAGCCAGAAATAACAGGTCCCTCTTGCGGTGAGTGACACGCCAGCTCAAACTTTAACTGCTTACCAGCTTTAATGTTTGAAAGAATATAATTAAATAGTTTTTTATTCATAATTAATCAAATATAAGTAATTTCAGTTGCGATCTCTTTTGTTTTCTCTATATGCTTTCTAAAAAATTTTTCTACTAAAACTTTTTCCTCTTCGGTTGGCTGCCCTAATATATCCTCATCAATATCCATTTGTTTTCTCCACCAAACATAGAAATCATCTAAAAAGTAATAATCTTCTGCGTATTGAAAATCAAGCTCTGTTCTTGTAGGTTTTTTATCTTTGAAATATTGAGTAAAACAAACATAAATTACTTTCTCATTATTTAGTTCAAAAAAGGAAAAAGATTCTTCATCTGTATATAAAGGTTCTGACTCATCAGAAGAAACAGGACCACTCCAAAATTTTGTTCCGCAATTCATATATCTGATAATATCTAAAGTCATTTGTTAATTGTAAATGAAAGCAAGTATAAACATATAAGAGATGAGAAAAGGTAGTAAAAAGGATCAGGAAGGGCATGCATTAAAATTAATAGAATGACAGCGAATACAATAAATGGGAATATCCCTATCCATAAAATCATACGCTTAATTTGCTTATTTATTAGATTACGCATTTTTATTGTAAAATCTTTAATATTTATATTCTTCACAAGTAAACTATTTCAGTTGCAACCTCTCTTTTTTTCTCAATATTCTTATACCAAAAAAGCTCTACTAATTCTTCTTCAGCTTTAGTTATTTTAGGCATCTCATCTTGCTCATGGTCATCTGCCATATATCTATTCCACCAATCAAAGAAGTCTTCACCAAATGTATAGCAATCTGTATAGTAAAAATATAAGTCATTCCAATTACCATTTTTATAATCAAAATACTGAGTCTCAATAACCTTTCCATTACTAAGTTCAAAGAAAGTCCAATATATAATTGTTGGCTCACCATCAGTTGTCATGACACCTCCATAGTGCTTATATCTTACAATGTTTAAATTCATAATGACATTACAGAAATAAATTTATTATTTAATTTCTTTCATTTTCAATAATTCATCTGCATGAGCTCTAAATTGATCTTCAACTAATTTAATAGTTGATAATGTTTTATCTAAGAATGAATTAACAAAATCTCTAACCTCATCATCATTCATTAAATGAATAGCTTGATAGTCCAATTTAGCTTGAATACTCTTTGTAGTAGCCCATTTTAATCCTTTGGATTTTTTAAAGCCATCTATAGATGAAACTATCTCTACAAACCTATCTCTATCATAATTTTTGTCTGCAGGAGCAACAACTGCTTTAAATGTAATTTTATTTTTAGTCTCTGGAGATAAAACGATTTCAAATAAGAAGGACTCACCATTACTCCAGCCTCCATTAGATTTAGAAGAAAAATATATAAACTCTTCAATTGGTTTAGTGAAAAATCTAATATAGACCTTAGAAATAGATCCAAGTATCCATCCACGTTTCTCAATTTCATCTTTTATAATTGTATTTAATCTTAATAGAACATCTGGTTTATGATCATTAATAAAATCAAATAACTCTTTATGATTGGTGTATATCTTTTGTGATAATAATGATAATTTATCTGTACCCATAAGTTCTCTTTTAATAATTGTTATATAATCTTTTATGTAAAATAATACTTGTTGATTTATCGATTCACCATAAACTGAAATAATTCTTTCAAGTGAATCTACGATAAAGTCGTATGAAATTGGCTGATAAACATCTGTTTCATTTTCAGAAGGATTACCATCTGGAGATAAATATACAAATGTCTTCTTTTCTTTAGGGAAATTACTCTCTATGATTTTTTTATATTTTGATAACTGATTAGAATGTTCTTTTGACAACACCTTGTTTTCAATACAGACAACTATGTCGTCAAGCTTTATCAATAAATCTATATTATTCCATTCTCTATAAATTTCTAAATTAGAAAAATCCATTCCTTCAACGTCAACTTGATCTATGTCATTAAACTTATCAGATAGGAATACCTCTCTTAAAAATCTTTTCAAAAATACATTCCCAAGTAGATGGGAGCCTTTTGGATTAAGTAACCATGCTAAAAAATTAGAATGTCTAATCTCAGTTTTAGAAATTTTTAGAATCTCAAATATATTTGGATTTTGTAAACCTAATTCTAATTCATCAAATTCTATATCTTTTAATAAATCATCATATAAGGCATTTAATTCTTGTAAATTCATAATATTGCAAATGTAGTATTCTATTGTAGAAATCAAGATTTTTTTGATTTCTATAACAGTCTGAAAATTATATAATATTTTTGAAACATGTCCAAAATAACTAAACAACAACTCCAATCTTATCTGTGGGAGAGCGCAAATATCTTAAGAGGTAAGATAGATAGTGGAGATTTCAAGCATTATATCCTTGGTTTACTTTTCTATAAGAGACTTAGTGACGTGTTTGATGAAGAGTATGAAAAACTTAAAGAACAGGTAGGTGAAGAATTAGCATTGGATAAAAGCCTTTATGCAGATGTTTTCTTTATTCCTGTGGGCTGCCATTGGAATGATATTCTTTCAACCTCTACCAATATAGGCGCTAAGATTAATGAAGTATTTGCAAAAGTTACGACAGCTAACTCTCCAAGACTTGATGGTATTTTAGACAAGATTGATTTTAACGACAAAGACAAGCTCTCGGATGCTGCAATGAGTGATCTGGTTAACCATTTCAACATTCATAAATTAGGTAATGAGTTCATTACAGGAGATATGCTTGGTGATGCTTACGAGTACCTTATTGCACAATTCGCAGATGATGCTGGTAAGAAAGGTGGAGAATTCTATACACCTCATCAGATCGTTGAGCTATTGGTTGAAATACTACAACCCCAAGAAGGACAAAGTATTTATGATCCTGCCTGTGGTTCTGGTGGTATTTTGGTAACAGCTGCTCAATACATTAAAAAACAAGGACAAGATGCTCAAAAGGTATTCTTGTATGGACAGGAGTCTGTGTATGCTACTTTTATACTGGCAAAGATGAATATGATTTTGCACGGCTTTAATGATGCAAAAGTAGAGCGTGGAGATACCTTTATGGAGCCTAAGCATTTAGTTAATGGGGGGCTGATGAAGTTCGACAACATTATGGCAAACCCACCGTGGAACTTAGACGATTGGATGCACAGCACCCAGACGGTAAACGGTAAAAAGAAAAAGACAGAAATAGAAGATCCTTTTAATAGATTGGTCTATGGAAGACCTCCTGCAAGTACTGCTGACTGGGCTTGGATACAACATATGTATGCCAGTTTAAACCCTAAAGGGCGTATTGGTGTGGTAATGGATAACGGAGTCTTGTTTAGAGGAAGCTCTGAGGCTAAGGTTAGACAAGCCTTTTTAGAATTAGATGTAGTTGATGCAGTTATTGGATTGCCAGGCAACTTATTTGCCAATACAGGAAGTCCTGGATGTATTTTAATTATAGATAAGAACAAACCTGCAAACCGAAAAGGGAAAGTATTGTTTGTTGATGCCAGTAACGACTACTTAGAAGGCAAGGCACAGAATCATTTAAGAGATGAGGACATTACAAAAACCTTAGGGACGTATACTGATTACTCGACCATAGAACGCTACTGCTCGGTTTGTGATTTAGAAGAGATAAAAGAAAACGATTACAACCTTAATATTTCTCGATATGTAGATACTACAGAACCAGAAGTACCTGTGATTATTGAAGAGATAATGCAAGAGCTAAAAGGTTTGGAAGCACAAAGAGAAGAAACCAATAGCAAGTTAAGTGACTACCTAAAAGAATTGGGATACTAATGGAGGTTCTTCAAGACACATATAAAGACACCAAGATTGGAAGGATTCCGAAGAATTGGGAAGTTCTCAAATTGGGAGATATTTTTACCTTTAAAAATGGTTTAAATAAGGCTAAAGAATTTTTTGGATATGGCATACCAATTGTCAATTATATGGACGTTTACAGTAATGAAGGTGTCTATTTAAAAGATTTAAAAGGGCGTGTTCATTTAACTTCTAATGAAATTGATAGATTCAATATTAAGAAAGGTGATGTGTTTTTCACAAGGACATCCGAAACAAAGGAAGAAATAGGATATGCAACGGTACTATTAGAGGATATTAAAGACGGTGTTTTTAGTGGTTTTGTTTTGAGAGCAAGGTCAGAATCAAATAAACTAAATCTACTTTTTAAAAAATATTGTTTTTCAAGTAATATTGCCCGTAAACAAATATATGCTACAAGTACAATTTCAACTCGAGCCTTAACAAACGGAGGTTCACTTTCATTAGTTACAATTCCTCTTCCCCCTTTACCAGAACAACAAAAAATAGCAGCCATACTTTCCACGGTAGATGAGCAGATAAGCACTACAGATAAAATCATTGAAAAGAGCAAAGAACTAAAGAAAGGTTTGATGCAGAAACTCTTTTCTGAAGGCTTAGGACATACCGAATTTAAAGACACCAAGATTGGAAGGATTCCGAAGGATTGGGAGGTGATGATGCTAAATGAGATTACAAACTATAAATCATCAAATTTAAGTCTCAATAAATTAGAGGAGAACACTGGTAAATATAAATTATATGGTGCAAGTGGAATGCTTAAAGGGATTGACTTCTATCAAACAGATAAAGAAAGTTTTGCTATAGTAAAAGATGGTTCTGGGTTTGGAAATCTATTATGGTGTGATGCATACTCTTCTATATTAGGTACTTTAGGTCGGTTATCCAATAATGAGTTTTCAGATTTAAAGTTCTGTTATTATCTAACCCATATTATTAAATTTAAGAGATATATGTCAGGGAGTACTATTCCTCACTTATATTACAATGATTATGGCAATATTAAACTTGCGATCCCCCCTCTTCCAGAACAACAAAAAATAGCAGCCATACTTTCAGAAGCAGATGCTAAAATTGAAAAAGAACAAAGCCAAAAAGGACAGTTAGAGCAACTTAAAAAAGGCTTAATGCAACAACTACTATCAGGTAAAAAACGAGTAAAAGTATAATGTCATCAGAACTACATAGCGTAGAGATTCCTCTAATAAACACCCTCAAGAAATTGGGGTGGACATACCTGTCTGCACCAGAGAATAGCTCCCTGCGTGATAGCTCTGTAGATGAGGTGTTATTAAAACCGCTTGTAATTGATGCCTTACTTAAACTTAATGCTCACAAAGGACTTAAGCCTGAGCATTGCGAAACATTATACAATAGAATCAACCGTGTAGATGACAACGAGGAGTTTCACGCTTGGCTTAAAGGTGAGAAATCTTTCAAACCCAATCAGGAGAGTAAAGCTATTTCTATAGACCTCATCAACCGATTGAATCCAGAGGAGAATCACTTTGCTGTAACCAACCAATACGTTTGTACCATTACCAAACCAGAAGATGCATATAAGCATATTCGCCCTGATGTGGTATTATTTGTAAATGGTATCCCAATTTCTGTTTTAGAATGTAAGTTTTTAGGTACGGAAGGTTCTACTTATGCAGAAGGCATCAAACAATTAGATCGTTACCAGCGTACCACACCCAACTTATTTGTTCCTAATGTATTTAATATTTCTACTGATGGACATAAACTAAAGTACGGAGCAACCAAGTCACCCCCAAAATATTATATGGAGTGGAAACACGACTGTGGTACTCCCAACGATATTAAAGACAGTAGTGAGTTTAAAGCCTACGCTGAAGAAAACAAACGAAAGTTCAATCCTTATATAGATGTTCAGGTTTTTGGACTGCTTAATAAGGTTAATTTCATAGACCTCATCACCAACTTTATTGTCTTTGAAACCAGAGACAACCTTACCGTTAAAAAGATTGCACGTTACCAACAGTTTCGAGCCGTAAATAAAATAGTAGAGCGTGTTGTAAAGGGTGAGATGAAAACAGGTCTTATATGGCATACCCAAGGAAGTGGTAAGTCTTTAACAATGCTCTTTACTGCTTGGAAACTAAGAACACTTGCAGAGCTGAACAACCCTACAATTCTTATTGTCGTGGATCGTGTAGATTTAGATGCGCAGATAACAGAGACTTTTGGTGCGGTAAAACTACCCAATACCACAAGAGCCTCATCTATTGATGGACTCAGAAAGAAACTAAAAGAAGACAGACGTGAGGTCATCATCAGTACCATCTTCAAGTTTGATGAAATGGCTGATGTATTGGTGCAAAGAGAGAATGTAATTATTCTTATTGATGAAGCCCATAGAACCCAAGAGGGAACAAATGCCGCTGAAATGAGACGTGCATTGCCAAATGCCTTCTTCTTTGGATTTACAGGAACACCCATTGATAAGTCAGACAAGAACACCCACAGAAACTTTGGACTAAGACCAGACGGAAAGGTGGAGCGTTATATGGATCTGTATAATATTAAAGCAGCCATTGATGACGGTGCAACCGTACCTGTACATTACCAATTAAGAAATAGAAAGTGGCATATTGATGCCGACCAAATGGACGAATTGATAGATGCAGAATACGATCACTTGAGTCCTGAGGAGATGGATGTTTTAAAAGAACAAGGGTCAAGCTATGGAAAGACCTTTATGATGAATCCTAAAAGGTTAAGAGCGGTAGCAGAAGACATTGCTAAGCATTATACTGAACACATAGAACCCAATGGATTTAAGGCTCAAATTGTAGCCTTTAATAGAGATGCTTGTGTGGTAATTAAAAACCATATTGATGAACTACTTGGTCAGCAGTATAGTGCCGTGGTCTTTAGTGGTGGGCAGAATGATAGCCCAGATTTAAGAAAGCACCACAAGTCAAAGCAAGAAATTAGAGACTGCGTTAACCTCTTCAAAAATAAGGATAGTGATCTTAAGTTTATGATTGTTCAAAGTATGCTCTTAACAGGCTTTGATGCACCTAACGAGCAGGTAATGTACTTAGACAGACCACTAAAGGATCATACACTTTTACAAGCTATTGCCAGAACAAATAGACCGTATCCAAATAAAATGTGCGGTATCATTATCGACTACTGTGGGATTCTTAAAAACTTAAGCACCGCATTAAACTTTGATGAGAGTGATATTACAGATTGCTTGATTGATTTTGACCAACTGAAAGAACAACTGCCAAAATTCTTAGAAGATTTTAATGAAACCTTTGAAGATGCAGAGAATAAATCTCCTTTTGCTATTGCGAACTACCTTCAGAAGAATGATAAGCTTAGTGAGTTTAAAGAGTCTTATAAGGGATTACAAATTTCTTATGAAACACTTGCTCCAGATCCTTTTATATTGGATTATACAAAGCAATATGCAGAGGCTACTAAGCTTAAGCTAATAGTTGATTCTATACTAAGCCAAGAGAAGCCAGATGTGAGCCAATATTTAGCCAAAACAAGGGAAATGATACAAGAACACATAACCCTTGGAGAAGTGCGAGAGAACGCTCCTGTGTTTGTTGTAGATGACAACTATCTAAAACGATTAGACGGGACAGCTTTATCTGAAAAAGAAAAGGAACTAACCCTTGAAAATAGATTAAGAACAGTCCTGAGAATAAAAGCAAGTGATCTACCTGTATACAAGACACTCCAAGAAAGATTAGAGAAAATTATTGAGAGAAGAGGTGAAGAGGTAGATGATACCTATGCACTATTGTGTAGCATTATGAATGACTTAAATGAAGCCCAAGATTTAGAGAAGTCATCTGACCTATCAATGGGGGAAAGAGCCATCAGTCAGCTTTTAAGAGAAAAGTTAGACAATGAAGAACTTGTTTCTGTTATTACAAGTGAACTGAACGAGATTGTTATTTCTATACCAATGATTTTAATAATTGGCAGCAAAAAGGAACTGTTGTTGCTAAAATTAGAAGAGATATTATCTAAAGTTGCTATGCTCTCTAAAGTACACTCTGCTATCAAAAAACAAAATAGATTACTCTAATTTCTCGAGCAGTTAATGAAGTATATTATTCAGCACTACTAATGGAAGAGCAGGTATTAAACATAAAGGGTGTTGAGGTGACTTTATTTCGAAGTCAAAAAGCGAAGAGTTTAAACATTACTATCAAACCCTTTACTGGTGTTCGTGTATCTGTTCCTACTTCAATTAGTTTTAAAAAAGCAAAACAAGCAACTGAGGAGCGTATAGATTGGATTAAGAAACATCTTTCAAAGATGCAAAAAGCAGAAGAACTATTTACTGTTTTTAATTTAGACACAAAGTTCCAAACCAGAACACATCATTTAGAACTGAAAGTTTCAGATACGGATACACTAAAATCAGTTGTAAGAAATAATAAGATTACTATTTCAATACCTCAAATCCAATAAAGTAGAAGATGCTGAGGTACAAAATGAAATTAGAAAAGCGATAGAACGTGCCTGGCGAAAAGAAGCCAAGGAATATCTCCCAAAGAGAGTTGAAGAGTTAGCGTCAAAGCACAAGTTTGATTACAAGAAAGTTGCGTTAAGAATTCTAAAACAAGATGGGGAAGCTGCTCATTTGATAATAGCATCAACCTAAGCTTACATCTTATGCGATTACCTGATCATCTTGTAGATTATGTTATTCTTCACGAGCTGGTTCATACTAAGATTAAAAACCACAGTAGAGATTTCTGGCAGCTCTTAGATATGGTTTCTGGTAATGCAAAGAAGTTAGATAGAGAGGTTAAGGATTGTAGAATACAGATTTATTAAATGAATAATAATCAAGGTTTAATTAAAAACATAATTAAATATTTAAAAGATGTTTATGATGGAGAAAAGATTGAAGGTTTAAGTCAAAGTTTTTTTATCTCCAATAAAGAACTTGATAAAATCCTAAGTGAGTACTTTGTTTTCTTTAAAAATGAAAATGAATTATTAAATGATGTTCGCTATAATTATAACCTAATAAAGGATATGTCTTTTCCTTATCAAGAAGGAGATTATATTTATGTCAGAGATTTATCAATAGAGAATATTGTTTACTATTCAAAAGAGCAACATAACAGCTATTCACATCGCATACATTCTCATTTAGTTGATGCCTTTGAAGAGAAGTTGGGATTCAAAAAAGAAAGAAACACAAAACATATTACCATTAGAAACAAGCGTATTCTTCCTCTTTTAACACAACTAAATTTAAAAGTTGAGTTTCTAAGAGAGGATTGTAGCCCGGAAGATTTTATTGCTGTTTTAAAAGTAGCATCTAAGAAAGAAATACATTTAAATATTGACAATCGAAACTTTCACTATCTACTAACTAAAATCAAAGAATACTTCTTTAACTTCACGATAACCGCTGTAGGTCAAACAAATAAAATTCGCTCTAAAAGAGGAACTCTACTTAAAGCAAACAACTTAATTAATGCTAAGGGTGATTACCCTTCATTAAAGGACAGTATTGATGAAGTATTTAAAAACTTCAAGTAAATACATTGGTTTTAATCAAACCACATCAAACACATCAAACTTTTATATTTAAAACTCAATAATATTTGTAGCTCAAAATTTAATTAAGAGCAATCAAATATGAGCAAAGAAATTTTAAAGAAAGCAATAGCTGATGAAATTGAAAGTAAAGGCAATGAGTTGTCAAAACTTTTAGAAAAGTACAGAGTAGATTTAACTGAAGATATTCCACCACCAGAAGTAGCATTAGAAGCTAAAGATAAATTATCAAATTCCTATTCTACTATAGGAACTCTTGGCAACTTCAGTTTAGTAAAAGGGAAAGCAAAAAGCAAAAAGTCATTTTTTATCAATCTGGCTATCTCTGCAGCTACTGGAGAAGGGCTAATGCAAAACATGCTCAGGAGCCCTCTTAAACCAAATAAATCAAGAGTACTGTATTTTGACACTGAACAGTCAAAGTATCATGTGCTAAAAGCAGCTAAACGGATTTGTAGACAAATTAAAAATTCTTTACCAAAAAATCTCCACACTTATGGTTTACGAAAAGCAAACCCTCAACAAAGGTTTAAATTAGTTGAGCACGCCATTGAGAACACCCCAAACTTAGGTTTTGTTGTAATTGATGGGATAAGAGATCTCATTACCTCAATTAATGATGAATCAGAGTCCTCAAATATAGCCTCACACTTACTTAAGTGGACAGAGCAGTACGGTATTCATATAATTGTAGTGCTTCATGAAAATCCTGGAAGTGAGAAGGCCAGAGGTCATTTAGGTACTGAGCTTACTAATAAAGCTGAAACAGTTATAGCTGTAGAAATTGACAGCACTAACACAGAGGTGTCAATTGCAAAACCAAGTAGCTGTAGAAATAAACCATTTGAGCCATTTGCATTTGAAATTAATGAATATGGTCTTCCTGTTATTTTACATGACTATGAAATTCCATCTAAATCCTCAAAGAAGAAAAGTATTGATCTTTTAAGCTTTAGTAAAGAAGAAAATAGTAAGATCTTAACACTGGCTTTCTCATACCAAAGCAAGTTAATGTATACAGAATTAACACAACGTGTAAAGAATGCGATAGAGGTGCTTAAATCATGTAAAAAAGGGACTGGAAATAATAAGATCAAGGAATACATTTCATATTTAAAAGAACAGAATATGTTAACTCAAGAAGGACATGGAAAGCCATATACTATAAATAAACAATCAGTTTAGTTATTCATAGGTTTAGTGCCTATATATAGGCACTTAAACCGATAAACCTTTGAACGTTTAAACCTTATGACACAATACAAATATAAATTAGACCCAACAAGCAAGAAGTTTAAATGCCCAAAGTGTGGAAAAAAAAATCGCTTTGTTAGATATATTAATAATGAAACTAACAATTACGCTGATCCAGAATTTGGACGCTGTGATAGACTGCAAAAGTGTGCACATTTCCATAAACCTACAAATACTAAAAGCTATGAACCTAAATACCATATAAATGAAGAAGTGAAATTAAAAGTAAGTACTATTCAGTATGAAATTCTAAATCAAACTATTAAATGTTTTGATATTAATCCGCTCGTTCAATACTTGTTTAAAAAGTATGAAAAGAATAAAGTTGAACAGATTATAAAAAAGTACAATATAGGAACAGCTAATATGTATAATGGGGCAGCTATTTTTTGGCAAATGGATGATACAGGAAAAATAAGGACGGGAAAAATAATGTCTTATAACACTGAGACAGGAAAGAGAATTAAGAATAATGATGGGAAACCTAAAATTAATTGGGTACATTTTGCAATGAAAAAGACTAATTATAATCTTAAGCAATGTCTATTTGGTCTACATTTGTTGAATGATAATGTAAAAAAGGTTGCAATTGTTGAAAGTGAGAAGACAGCTCTTATAATGAGTTTAGAGATGCCTGAATACACATGGATGTCCACTGGATCACTCTTAGGTTTTAAGCATGATTTTCTTAAACCATTAATAAATAAAGATATCATATCTTACCCTGATAAAGGTTGTTATGATAAATGGAGTGAGACCGCTAAAAAGCTAAATGAAAAGGGATATAATATAACAGTATCAAATATCATTGAAAAGAAAGAATATAAAGAGGGTTGGGATTTAGCTGATGCATTTGAATTTGAAGGTAAAAAAAATGCTATCAAACAAGCTAAGACAGACCTTAATACTACAGCGGAGATTTAAAACCCAAAACGAAAGACCAAATTACATGTTAATTAAAGTATTGACAATCAATATTATGAGTGAATTTAGAGATGGGGGAAGGCATATTTGTTAGGAGATTAAAAAAAATAAAAAATATTTAGGTGTCAAGAATGTGAGGATTATACCCCAATATATGAACAGGTGTTGGCTATAGAAAACAACTATTATCGAAAGGGTGGGGTATGTTTTTAAGATTTTTACCTCCAAATTTTTTGGCTTTTTTTAACTGTCTATTTACTGCCCATTATGTACTTATTTACATAATTATTTTGTATATTTGGAAAACGTAAGGCTTTTAAATCAATGACTATTACAGCTATTATAATTCATCAATCTAATCAGGTGATTAACCAAAAAAACCCTACCAGATAGGTAAGGTTTAAAAGAGTGATCGAGACAGGATTCGAACCTGTGACCGTCTGCTTAGAAGGCAGATGCTCTATCCAGCTGAGCTACTCGACCATTGTAAATTGGGCTGCAAACTTAAAACTTTTTAGCTTTTAAAAAACAAAAAGCAAATAAAAAGTTTATTGATTTAAAACCGCCATTTTTATAGCTGTAATGGCAGCTTCAATTCCTTTATTTCCATGCTCACCGCCTGATCTGTTTACGGCTTGTTCCATAGTATTATCAGTCAAAACCCCAAATATAACTGGGATATCTAAGCTAATATTTAAATCCTTAATTCCCATTGCCACAGCATTGCATACAAAATCAAAATGTTTTGTTTCTCCCTGTATAACAGAGCCTAAGCAAATAATTGCATCAGGACTTTGCTTAGCAGCAACCTTAGCTCCAAACACTAACTCATAGCTTCCTGGAACATCTATTCTTGTTATATCACTAGCATTAGCGCCACATTCAATTAAAGCATCATATGCTCCATTGTATAAGCCTTCAGTAATGTTTTCGTTCCACTCAGAAACAACAATACCAAAGGATAAACCTTTGGCATTGGGAACTTCTTCCTTATTAAAATGGGAGAGGTTAGTATTTTTTGTAGCCATTACTGTGCGTTTTCAGCTCGGGCAATGTATTTTTCAATTCCATTTCCTTCACGAGAAGTTTTATAGTCAGCTTCAATTCCTTTGTATAAAGCTAAAGCATCAGCAACATCACCATTTGCTTCATGTATCTTTGCTTGCTTAAGCATATATCTTGGAGTTGTAAATTCATTATCATCATTTCCTGCTGCATCTTCATAGTAGCTTAGTGCATTGTCAGTATCCGCAAGTTCCATGTAAGCATCACCAATACAACCTAATGCTAAAGATGAAAGTACTACATCATCAGATGAAAAATTACCTAAATATTCAATTGCATTTTCAAAATCACCCGTATTTAAATAGGATAATCCTGCATAATAGTTAGCCAAAGCTCCTGCTTTAGTTGAGCTGTACTCATCAGCAATATCAATAAATCCTAAATATTGTCCGTCACCATTTAAAGCTAAATTGAACGAATCTTTTTGAAAATAAAGCTCAGCCATGAACATATCTGTTTGTGCTTCTTTCTCCATTGGAGCAATATAAAGGTTCTGATACCCTATGAATAATGCAACAACAGCTACAATAGCTCCTACTGCTGTCATCAGATTTTTCTGATTATCTTCAATGTATTGTTCTGTTCTTGTTAGTGTTTGTTCAATTTGTGCAAATTGATCTTCTGTTTTGTTATCTTTTTTAGCCATTTAATCTTATTTTTGGACCGCAAATATAAGTTTTTTGTGATAACTGAAATACTAAAACCAATCTAAAACCATTGCATTTAAAAAACCTACAATTAAATCAGTTTAAAAACCATAGTCAAAGTAGTTTTTCCTTTACTGAACAAGTAAATTGTTTTGTGGGTGATAATGGTGCCGGAAAAACAAATATACTGGATGCTATACATTATTTATCGCAAACAAAAAGCTATTTCAATCATATTGATGCACAAAATATTCAGTTTGAAAAGGACTATTTTATGCTAAAAGGGAGCTTTGAGAAAAAAGAGGTAGCTGATGAAATACAATGCAACCTAAAGGAAGGAGAGGGAAAGGTAATAAAACGCAATCAAAAACGATACAAGCGTTTTTCAGAACATATTGGTCAGTTTCCTAGCATTATAATATCACCAACTGATACTAACTTAATACTAGAAGGGAGTGAAGTAAGGCGTAAATACTTGGATAGCAGTATTGCACAATACAAACAAAGCTATTTGCAAATACTAATACAGTACAGCAAAGCTTTAAAACAAAGAAACGCATTATTAAAGCAATTTGCTGAAAGAGGTTATTTTGATGAAATAACACTTGAGATATATGATAAGCAACTTATTGACCTTGGCACAACAATAAATAAAGAAAGAACTACCTTTTTAGCTGAACTAACTCCTGTTTTTAATAAGTACTATGCTGAGATTTCAGGGAGTAAGGAAAATGTAAACTTAACTTATAAGTCGCAATTAAATGAAGGCAACTATGCTGATTTATTAAGCGCATCTCAAATAAAGGATAGAGCCAGCAACTACACACAAGTAGGTACACATAAGGATGATATAATTTTTGAAATGAATACTTATCCTATTAAAAAAATAGGATCACAAGGACAACAAAAATCATTTTTGATAGCTTTAAAATTAGCTCAATTTGAATTCATTAAAAATCAAATAGGATTTAAACCTATCCTTTTATTAGATGATATTTTTGATAAGCTAGATGACAATAGGGTGTTAAAATTGATTAGTTTTGTAAACAAAGGAGTATTTGGGCAAGTATTCATTACAGATACGCATGCTGAAAGGAGTGAGGAGATATTAAGTAAGGCCAACATCCCTTATAGTATTTTTAATATTGAAAATGGCGCTACTATATAATGAGAGGTAAAAACACACATAATGTTGGGGATATCATCCGTAAGCTAATGAAAAACCCAAAATTAGCAGGAAAGCTTGACGAACTAGATGCTATTGCAATATGGGATGACATAATGGGTGATGCACTAATGAAATTCATAATTGACCGAAAAATATATAAAGGAACATTATATGTTAAGCTAAAATCGGCACCTATGCGCAATGAGTTGAGTTATAAAAAAACAGAACTCCTACAACAAATAAACAAACGACTAGGAAAACCATTCCTTAAGGATATTATCTTGAAATAAAATGAAATTGAAACCTATAAAAACTACTGATGAACTTGCATTTTACTCACTAGATGCTGAAAACCTTGAGGATATAAATCTATTTGAAGGTAGTGTACCTGCTGGATTTCCTTCACCAGCTGATGATGCTATGGATTTGGACCTGAATTTGCATGATCATTTGGTGCGTAACCCTAGCCATACATTTTGTGTAAAAGCAATAGGAGAGAGCATGAAAGATGCTGGCATACAAAGTGGAGATGTTATGTTGGTGGACAGAGCCATTGAACCTGAAAACAGAAGTATAGTACTAGCGGTTATTGATAGTGAATTTACTGTAAAGCGTGTAAATGTTTCTGACAATAAACTCTACCTAATGCCTGAAAACGAAAACTTTACTCCTATTGAAATCACTAAAGAAATGGACTTTAAGGTATGGGGAGTAGTTACTTATGTAATTCATAAGGTTTAAGACTTTACCTTTTAGCAATTAATAACCACACTCAAAGGTTCGCTAAGACAAGTTGTTGTTAGAAAACTTGCTTAATGTGTAAATTATAATATTCATGTATTTGCTAACAGAATAAGGCAATCTATTCCTTTTTATTGAGTTAGGATAGCCACACCCAAAAGTGTTTGCTATATCAATGAGTTTCTTTGCTTCAGGCACGAGTTTCTTTTTAGTGATCGCAAGAATATAGTCATCAATTGCGTGTTTTATTGCTTCACGCACAAGAATAAAGCCATCACTCGCGAGTTTTAATGCTTCACGCGCGTGTATCAAGTATCGGATTTTCTAGATATAGACATAAACAACAAAAGCCACCCGTTAAGGTGGCTTTTGTTCAGTATTAACACAAACTATCTACTAAAATCTTTCCTCTGCTGAGAAATGAAAATCAGCTTCAATATTTGCATTCTCATCAGAATCAGAACCGTGCACAGCATTCTTAGCTAAGCTCTCTGCAAATTCTGCTCTAATGGTTCCTTCTGCAGCATCAGCAGGATTAGTAGCACCAATTAAGGTTCTAAAATCTGCAACTGCATTATCTTTTTCTAAAATGGCAGCAATAATTGGTGATTCACACATGTAATCAACCAACTCACCATAAAAAGGGCGCTCGCTATGTACAGCATAAAACTCACCAGCTCTTTCTTTAGATAAGTGAACTTTCTTCATAGCCACAATTCTAAATCCTGCTCCTTCAATTTTGTTTAAGATTGCACCAGTATTTCCAGCTGCAACAGCTTCTGGCTTAATCATTGTAAATGTAATGTTTGACATCTTTTCTTAGTTTTATTTATTAAGGGCTGCAAAATTAGAATTTTAATCAAAACCTACTCTTATTTCTTTTACTATTTTTGCGTGCTTATGAAAGAAACTGCTCAAGCGTTAAAAAACCTACTTAGTAGCCCTAAGAATATAGTAATTACAACCCATAGAGGTCCTGATGGTGATGCTATGGGGTCATCCTTAGGTTTGTGTAATTTGCTACAACAAATAGGGCATAGCGTTAAGGTTATTACTCCTAATGAGTATGCTGATTTCCTACACTGGCTTCCTGGAAATGAGGATGTTAATATTTATGAGGGGAATGAAGAGGAGGCGGATGCAATCACTGCTAATGCTGATTTAATTTTTCTTTTAGATTTTAGTCATTTAAGTAGAATTGCCACTTTTGCTGATGCTGTAAAAAGCAGTAAGGCTACCAAAATTATGATTGATCATCATCAAGATCCTGATAGAGAAATTGCTGACTTAATTTTTTCAGATACAACTGCATGTTCTACTGCACAGCTTTTATTTGAGGTAATTGATGCTATGGAAATGACAGCATACCTTAATAAAGAGATGGCAGAATGCCTGTATGTTGGTATCATGACCGATACAGGAAGCTTTAAATATGCATCAACCACTGCAAAAACACATCATATATTAGCAGAACTGATTAATGCTGGAGCTAAAAACGATAAAATTCATGATTTAATTTATGATAACTCATCAGCTAACAGGATAAAACTTTTAGGATATTGCTTAAATGAAAAATTAAGGTTGTATCCAGAAAATAATGCAGCAATAATTTCGTTAACTGCTGAAGAATTAACACGATTTGAATTTAAAAAAGGAGATACTGAAGGATTTGTAAACTATGCATTAGGTATTGAGGGAATTAAATTTGCCGTGTTTATTGCTGAAAAAGATGGAATGGTAAAGTTATCCTTACGATCAAAAGGGGAGTTTAAAGTAAACGGGATTGCCAATAAATATTTCTCAGGCGGTGGTCATATGAATGCTTCAGGAGGGATATCGCAAGTTTCAGTAGATGAAACGATTATAAAAGTTGAACAAATAATAAATGAATATAAAACTGAACTAAATAAAACTAATTAAACAATGAAAGCAATACTTTTAGGACTAGCACTTTTAGCTAGCACACAATTTAACACAAATGATAATAAATCAAATTTAGAAGACGGTATGTACGCAAAAATCAACACCACAAAAGGAGAAATCTTAATCAAACTAGAACATGAGAAAACTCCACTTACAGTAGCCAGCTTTGTTGGACTTGCTGAGGGAACATTAAAAAACAATAAGAAAGAAGCAGGAACTCCTTACTATGATGGATTAAAATTCCACAGAGTAATTGCTGATTTTATGATTCAAGGAGGTTGCCCTGATGGAACAGGATCAGGAAGTCCAGGATATAAGTTTGCTGATGAATTCCACCCAGAATTAAAGCATGATAAAGGAGGAATTCTTTCTATGGCTAACTCAGGACCAACAACTAATGGTTCTCAATTCTTTATCACACACAAGCAAACCCCTTGGTTAGATGGTAAACACTCAGTATTCGGACATGTAGTTGAAGGAATGGATGTAGTTAATGCTATTGCACAAGATGATGTAATGAACTCAGTAACTATTATAAGAGAAGGTGCTGCTGCTAAAGCTTTTGATGCAAATAGTGTATTTGAAACTGCACAAGCTGAAATAGAAAAAGAAAATGCTAGGAAAGCTAAAAAAGCTGCTGAAGCAATGAAAAAATTAACTGAAGGAGCAACTACTACTGAAAGTGGTTTGGCTTACTTTATGATTAAAGAAGGAGAAGGTGAACAAGCTAAAGCTGGTAAAAAGGTTTCAGTACACTATACTGGTAAACTTGCTGATGGTACAAAATTTGATTCTTCACATGATAGAAATGAACCTATAGAGTTTCCTTTAGGAGAGGGTAGAGTAATTCCAGGATGGGATGAAGGAATTGCTTTATTAAAAGTAGGAGGGAAAGCAACATTCATTATTCCACCACACTTAGCTTATGGAGCTAGAGGGGCAGGAGGCGTAATTCCTCCAAATGCAACTCTTATTTTTGAAGTTGAGTTAATGGACATACTAGAAGAAGGAGAAGATCCTCATAAAGGGCATAACCATTAAAAAAAAACTTAAGAGAAAAATAAAATAAAAGACTGACATTTGTCAGTCTTTTCTGTTTTAAGAGAAAAATAAGAGTAATTTTGCCGCCTAAAATTTTAATATGCAATCAATCAGAAACATAGCAATTATTGCCCATGTCGATCACGGAAAAACTACCTTAGTCGATAAAATTATTGACCAATGTAAAGTTCTTGACGAAAGAAAAGAAAGAAAAGAATTATTATTAGATAATAATGATTTAGAGCGTGAGAGAGGAATTACTATCCTATCAAAGAATGTATCCGTTACTTATAAGGATGTAAAAATTAATGTAATTGATACTCCTGGGCATGCCGATTTTGGAGGTGAAGTTGAGCGTGTACTTAAAATGGCTGATGGTGTTTTATTACTAGTAGATGCTTTTGAGGGTGCAATGCCTCAAACTCGTTTTGTATTAGGTAAGGCAATCGAATTAGGGTTAAAACCTATTGTTGTTGTAAACAAAGTGGATAAAGAAAACTGTACTCCTGACTTAGTTCAAGATGCTATTTTTGATTTAATGTTTAACCTTGATGCAACTGAAGATCAATTGGATTTTGTGACTGTTTTTGGTTCATCAAAGGAAGGTTGGATGAGTTTAGACTGGAAAGATAAAACAGATAATATTTTACCTTTATTAGATGCAGTAATTAAAGATATTCCTGAAGCTCCTTATAATGAAGGTACACCACAAATGCAAATTACATCATTGGATTACTCTAAGTTTGTAGGGCGTATTGCAATTGGGCGTATTTTTAGAGGTGATTTACAAGAAGGAAAGGATTATATTCTTTGCAAGGCTGATGGTGTAAGAAAGAAAGTTAGAATTAAGGAACTTCATGTATTTGAAGGAATGGGTAAAATTCAGGTTAAAACTGCTCGTTCAGGAGATATTTGTTCTATTGTAGGTATTGAAGATTTTGAAATTGGAGATACTTTAGCTGATTTTGAGAATCCTGAAGAATTACCAAGAATTGCTATTGATGAGCCAACAATGAGTATGTTGTTTACTATTAACAATTCACCTTTCTTTGGTCAAGAAGGTAAGTACTGTACTTCTCGTCACTTAAGAGATAGATTATACAAAGAGCTTGAGAAAAATTTAGCTTTAAGAATTGAAGATGGAACTTCTGAAGATAAATTTAATGTATTTGGTAGAGGGATTCTTCACTTATCTGTTTTAATTGAAACAATGAGAAGAGAAGGATTTGAATTACAAGTTGGTAAACCACAAGTAATTTATAAAGAAATTGACGGGAAAAAATGTGAGCCAATGGAAACATTAGTAATTGATGTTCCTGCTGATTTTTCAGGTAAAGCAATTGAATTAGTTACACAAAGAAAAGGAGATATGTTAGTAATGGAGCCAAAAGGTGATTTGCAACATTTAGAATTTGACATTCCATCAAGAGGATTAATTGGTTTAAGAAATAACATACTTACTGCTACTGCTGGTAATGCAATTATGACTCACCGATTTAGAGAGTACGGACTATTTAAAGGTGAGATTACTGAGCGTATGAAGGGTTCATTAATCTCAATGGAAGCAGGTACTTCAACTGCCTTTTCAATTGGGAAACTACAGGATAGAGGAAGATTCTTTATTTCTCCTGGAGCTAATATTTACAAAGGACAAGTAATTGGTGAAAACTCTAGAGATAACGATTTAGATATTAATGTTATTAAAGGAAAACAATTAACAAATATGCGTAAATCAGGATCGGATGCTGCTATTGTAATTGCTCCAAAAATTGATTTTTCATTAGAAGAAAGTATGGAATATATTCAGGCTGATGAGTATTTAGAAGTTACGCCAGAATCACTAAGAATGCGTAAAATCTCTTACAGATAAATAGTTAAAAATATTTTGAATAAAAAATGGAGGGCTATAACCCTCCATTTTTATTACCTTTGATATCTAATATTTATATTATGAATAAAAACGCAACACGAATATCTTTTGCCAATGTTATGCTTAAGCTACATGCATACCTTTTTTTTGGTGTAGGCTTATTATTGCTTATCTTTCCAGAGGAATCATCAGTTTTTACAATGGTAGGAGAACCTGCTAGAGTAGTAAATGTTGTTCAGCAGTTTTTAGGAAGTGCTTATATATTACTAGGTTTATTCGCCTATGCGCTTAAAGATACTACTGGGAAGAATCTATATTTTATAATTGCATCTTTAAATTTAATTGGCTTTATCAATCTGTTTTTAATTTTTGTGTGCAGTGAACTTATCCATTTACCAAGCATATACTTTATTCTTCAGATATTATTACAAATGGTATTACTGTTTGCACTTATTGAGCAAGTAAAAAGAAATTAAATGAATATAGCAGTAATAGGAGGAGGGGCTGCCGGTTTCATGGCTGCTATCACTGCTAAAGAATCAAAACCTGAAGCTTCAGTTACTATATTTGAAAAAACCGACAAGGTACTTGCAAAAGTAAAGGTTTCAGGAGGTGGGAGATGTAATGTTACTAATGCTACCTTTAGCATAGCACAACTTATTAAAAATTACCCAAGAGGAGGAAAACAACTCAAAAAATCATTTAACCACTTTTTTACAAAGGATACAGTTAATTGGTTTGAAAGTAGGGGAGTGCCTTTAAAAACTGAAGCAGACAAAAGGATGTTTCCAAGCACTAATTCCTCACAAACTATTGTTGATCTTTTGCTAAATACAGCTGAAAACTTAGATATTAGAATTTCTTTTAAAAGTAAAGTTAGTACAATTAAACCTAGTGAAAAGGGAATTGAATTAACAATAAATGGAGAAATACTTGTTTTCTATAAAGTGATTATTGCTAGTGGTGGAAGCCCAAAAGAAAGCGAATTGGAATGGCTGAAATCCTTAGGATATAAAATAGTAAAACCTGTACCTTCACTATTTACTTTTAACATGCCTAAAAACCCTATTACTGCATTAATGGGATTAAGTGTACCCAATGTTATAACAAGTATAAAAGGGAGTAAATTAAAGCAAAACGGACCACTTTTAATTACCCATTGGGGGATGAGTGGACCTGCAATACTAAAGTTATCCGCTTGGGGAGCACAGGATTTAGCAAAACTTAATTACAACTTTAGTTTACAATTAAATTGGTTAGGAGTTAATGAAGAAGAGTTAAGAGCTCTATTTACTACTTTAACATCTAGCAGAAAATTAATGTACAAACATAATCCGCTAGAAATTCCAAAACGCTTATGGCATTTCATGCTCAATAAATTAGAAATTACTGAACATCAAATTTGGAATGAATTAAGTAAAAAGAATAAAAACCGCCTTATAAATATGCTCATAAATGATGAGTTTGAAGTAAAAGGAAAAACTACTTTTAAAGAAGAATTTGTAAGTTGTGGAGGAATAGATTTATCAGAGATAAATATGCAAACTATGGAAAGTAAAAAACATAAAGGCATTTACTTTGCAGGGGAGTTATTAAATATTGATGGGGTAACTGGAGGCTTTAACTTTCAAGCTGCTTGGACTACTGGTTATTTGGCCGGAAAAAATTGTGTAGCATGAATTTATTATCAGTAGAAAATTTAGGAAAAAATTTTGGCGAAAGAGTCCTTTTTGAAGGACTTAGCTTTGGACTTTCCAAAGGAGATAAAGTAGCACTTATTGCTAATAATGGAACAGGAAAATCATCCCTATTAAAAATACTTGCAGGAAAAGATACATCAGATGGTGGGGAGGTAATATTCAGAAATGAATGTAGAGTTTCCTACCTATCACAAGATGCTATTTTTGATGATAGTTTAACGATAAATGAACTTATTAATAGTGCTCATAATAAAATAAGTGTGCTTGTAAAAGAGTATGAAAAAGCAGTTGATAACCATAGTAAAGAGGGGAGCCAAAAAACTGAGAAATTAGTTGAGGAGCTAACTGCAAAAATGGAGCGAGACAATGCTTGGGATTATCAAAGGAGAAGTGAACAAATTCTTTCAAAATTCAATATCAATAATCTTCAGCAAAAAGTAGGTGCACTTTCAGGTGGACAGAAAAAAAGATTATCCCTTGCACTATTACTATTAGAAAATGCTGATGTATTATTATTAGATGAGCCTACCAATCATTTGGATATTTCTATGATAGAATGGTTGGAAAAATACTTGCAACAACAAAATATAACAGTATTAATGGTAACACATGATAGGTATTTTTTAGAGAGAGTTTGTAACAATATCATGGAATTAGAAGGAGGAAATCTATATCATCATAAAGGTAATTTCTCTTACTTTTTAGAGAAAAGAGCTGAGCGAGAAAGCAACTTTGATGTAGAAGTAGCAAAGGCACAGAAGCTCATGAAAAAAGAGCTAGAATGGATAAGAAGACAACCAAAAGCCAGAGGAACAAAATCAAAAGCTAGAATTGATAATTTTAATTTAATAAAGAAAAAAGCAACATCAAAAAGAGTAAAGCAAGAACTGAATATTGATGTAAAAATGGATAGGATAGGAGGTAAAATTCTTGAACTAAAAAACATTAAAAAGAGCTATGGCGACCTTTCCATACTTAATGGCTTTGATTACACATTTAAGAAAGGAGAACGCATAGGAATACTAGGGAAGAATGGAGTAGGGAAGAGTACTTTTTTAAATATCATTACTGGAAAAGAAAGTCCGGAAAGTGGTAAAATAAATTTAGGTGCAACAATAAATTATGGCTATTTTACTCAAGGTAGTTTTGGTGCTGATGAAGACAGAAGAGTTATAACTGTACTAAAAGATATTGCAGAATTTATTGTAATGTCAGATAAAAGAAAAGTAAGCGCTTCACAGCTTTTAGAACATTTCATGTTTACTCCTGAAATGCAATTTACTGAGGTAAAAAGGCTAAGTGGAGGAGAAAAAAGAAGGCTACATTTACTTACCGTATTAATGAAAAATCCTAATTTCTTAATACTAGATGAGCCAACCAATGATTTGGACTTGCTTACCCTTACCAAACTAGAGGAGTTCTTATTACAATACAAGGGCTGCTTAATACTAGTATCTCACGATAGATTCTTCATGGATAAACTTACTGAGCACCTTTTTGTTTTTAAAGGAAATGGAGAGATTGAAGATCATTATTGCACCTATTCAGAGTATAGAGAAAAACAAATACAAGAAGATAAAGAGTTTAAAAAAATACAACATCTAGAAAAAGAGAACTCAAAGGTAAAAGCTCCTAAAAAGAAACTATCATTTAATGAGAAATTTGAATTTGAAAATTTAGAAAAAGAATTAGTTGATTTAGAAAAAGAGAGGAAAGAGCTTGAAGTAATAGTACAAAAGCCTAATATTGCAATGGAAGAAATGATGGAGAAAAGCAAAAGACTAGGGGAAGTAGTAGATATGATTAATGAAAAAGAGTTTAGATGGCTTGAACTAGATGAAAAACAACAATAATTATGAGTAATTTTAATGAAATAAACCTTAATAAACAGTTGCGAAATGCAATTGATGATTTAGGTTTTAAGCAACAAACACCAATACAAGAAGAAACATATTCAAAAATACTAGGTGGGAAGGACCTTGTAGGAATTGCTCAAACTGGAACAGGGAAAACTATTGCTTATTGCTTACCTTTATTGCAAGAGCTAAGTTATTCTAAACAAAAAAATCCAAGGATTTTAATACTTGTACCTACTAGAGAATTAGTTGCACAAGTAGTAGAAACATTAGAACAATTAACAGAATATATTACTTGCCGTATTGTGGGAGTTTATGGAGGTACAAATATGAATACGCAAAAGATATGGCTACAAGATGGAGCTGATATTGTTGTTGCCACTCCTGGTCGATTATATGACTTAGCACTTTGCCGTGCTTTACAACTTAAAGGAGTAAAAAAGGTAGTAATTGATGAAGTAGATGTAATGTTGGATTTAGGATTTCGTTTTCAACTGACAAATATTTTTGAACTTTTACCAAATAAAAAACAAAATATCATGTTCTCGGCAACTATGACTGAGGATGTAGAAGATATGATTGATAGCTTTTTTAGTAAACCAGAAAAAGTACAAATTGCTTTAAGTGGAACGCCACTTGATAATATTGCTCAAAATAAATATGCAGTACCTAATTATTATACTAAAGAGAACTTATTAGCCAATATCCTTAGAGATAAGGATGAAATGAGGAAGGTTTTAGTTTTTGTATCAAGCAAGAAAATTGCTGATAGACTTTACGAATCCATGTCAGAGTTTTATTTATCTGAATTGGCTGTAATTCACTCCAATAAATCACAGAACTACAGGTTTAGATCCATTAGCCAATATGATGAAGGAAAGGTAAGGATTCTAATTGCCACCGACATTATGGCCAGAGGGTTGGATTTAGATAAGATATCCCATGTAATTAATTTTGACACACCAATTTTTCCTGAGAATTATATGCACAGAATTGGGCGTACAGGAAGGGCAGAAGAACTAGGAAAATCTATCCTTTTTCATACAGAAAGAGAAGAATACTATGCTGATAAAATTGAGGATTTAATGGGAATGGAAATTCCTGAATTAGAAATTCCTGAGGAAGTAGAAATTACTCAACAATTAACGACTGAAGAACATAGAGAAAATGGTAAAAATGTATTCAGAAATATTAAAAAAGAGGAGCGAGAAAACTCAGGTTTCCATGAGAAAAGCGAGAAAAATCAGCAAGTAAATGATAGAGACCAGTGGCGTAAAGCTAGAGCTAGGAAATACAAAAGAGCTATATCAAGAGGTGATAAAGGAGTAAACTTAAGAAAGAAATAATGCTAAGTAAATCAGTAGTAATTGCAGAACTGAATAAGCAATTATCTGTTAAGCTAACTTATTTAAACACTACCTTACAACAAGCTATTGATTCCAGAAACTCTGATACCAAAAGTAGTGCTGGAGATAAATTTGAAACTAGCAGAGAAATGGCTCAGATAGAAATTCATAAAATAGAAACTGAAATTTTAAAAACTCAGCAGTTTATTAATAATTTGCTTTCCAAAGCCTCACAATTTATAACTACCAATAAAGGAAACTTCCTTATCGCAATTCCTTTTGGAAAACTAATACTGAATGAAACAAAAATTTTCTGCATCTCAAATTCAGCACCAATTGCTAAGGACTTAGTAAATACCGCAATCTCAGCTCAATTTAATTATGGAGGAGTGGAATATAAAGTATTGGATATTTCTTAAATCTACTATTTTACTAGATATAAACAAATAAATCCATTTGTCCTATAATTAATATTATGTTAAATTATATTATTTAAATAAATAGGAGTATTACCTCCCACTTATAATTTAACTTATTTCTTTAATTCTGCAATCAACTTTTTCATTTCCTCTGACTTTGCATAATCATTGTTTAGGTAATACAATTGTTTTAATGAAAGTAAAGTATTCTTATCCTCAGTGTCTAAGTCATGGGCAGCTTCCAAATATGGTAAAGCTTTAGCAAATGCTGCATCAGCTTGTTTCTTTAGTTTTGCATAAACTGAATTTTTAGATGTTCCGTTTGCTTTATTATTAGTCTCCACTCCTTTGTTAAAATAAAGCGCCCCTAAGTTATAGTTAGCTCCAAATGATGTAGGATTTAAATCCAAAGCTTTTAGGTAATCTTTTTCAGCATTAGGAATATCTCCTTCCTGGTCATAAATTGTACCTCTATTAAAGTATAACAAATCATTTTCATCATCTAATGCAATTGCTTCCCCTAGTTTCCCAATTAGCTCTGAAGTTCTACCCAACTGAATATACAAGTTAATTTCTGCATTAATAAGTGCTTGATCCTCTTCAAACATTTCTCTTCCTAAAGCTAGATATTCAAGTGCTTTATCAGTATTCTTTTCTTCAATATAAATATTACTCATATGAGTAAAAATAGAAGGCTCATTAAAGTTAATATCAATTAGTTCCTGAAGAATTTCTTTTGATTTTGCATTATCTTTCATCTTATAAGCCGAGAAAAAAGAATTGTATAATATCGTTTCTTTTGTGATATTCCCTCTTTTTAACTGATCTTCTTCATCTAGTGGAATGATATCAAAGATAGCTGCATAATGTTTTAAGGCACTATTATAGTCCCCAGCATTGTATTCTGATATTGCTTTATTAAACAATTTATATCCACATTGCACCATACCTGCTAATACATCCTCTTTTGCAGTCCATTTTCTAACAACTATTCTCCCCTTCTTGTCAGTTTGTAGGCATTTTAAATGCGCTTCAGTAGCTTTAAAAACTGCATCTTTATCTAAGTCAGCCTGCTTTAAAGCAATTTGCAAATATATTTTTGAACGGTAATTCCACATCTTAGCATCATTGGATGTGCTTTCAGTTTCATACGCTTCATCAATATATTTTTTAGCATCAACAAATTCCTCATTTCTAAGTGCAATAGATGCATTTACAATATTGTGCTTTTGTGCAAATGTTACAATTGAAACTGTAGCTAATGCTAGAGTTAATATTCCTTTTTTAATCATGATTTCTATAATTTAATTTCAGTTACTTTAAAATTGTATTTAACACCATCAGTGTTAGATTGTAAGTTTTGTAATTTCTTTTTAATTAAATACTTATTACCTACAATAACTATGGTCATTTTATTAGGATGAATTTTTGCTTTTGCTAATGCATTAATTTCATCTAATGTAATATTGTTCAATACCTCAGTTTGAGCATCAATAAAACTTTCATCCAAATCATGCTTTAACATCTTGTTTAAGAAACCTAGCTTCTGCCCTGGCGATTCATATTCTAATGCCTCACTGTTCAACATTGAACTTTTTGTAGAAGCCAACTCATCAGCAGTAACACCAGTAGTTGTCATAGCATTTAACTCATTGAACATTTCCACTAAAGCACTATCAGTAGCTTCTGTTTTTACAGATGAAAATACCGTAAATGCTCCTGTGTATTTTGAAGCCCTGAAGAAAGAGTACACACCATAAGTATATCCTTTATCTTCTCTTAGGTTAAGGAATAATCTACCACTAGCACCACCACCTAATGGGTAGTTCATAATGTTAGATTTAAAATGATCACCAGCTACATCAAATTTATCCGCTTTATGTCCTAAAAAGATATTTGATTGTGAAGAACCCTCTTTGTCAATTAAATAAATTTGTGTTTCAACTTCTTCAGGATATTCAAAATCAGCAGGAGTTGGTACATTTACTGCTGCACCTTTCCAAGTATTTAAAAAGTCAAGTTTTGATAAAATGCTTTCCTTATCAATATCCCCTACTACTACTAATGAGGCAACTGCAGGAGAATAAAACGCATCATAATAAGCTTGAATATCTTTCAGTTTTATCTTTTTCATTGTTTTGGTAGTTGCCGTTCTTCCAAATGGAGTTTCACCAAACAATTTATTTTGAAAGGCAGAAGACGCTAAATATTGAGCGTTCTTTTTCTGAGATTCTAAACCTTCTAGATTTTGCTTTTTTACCAATTTAAAATCCTCAGCAGTAAAAGCAGGTTCCAATAACTTCTCTTTTGCTAAAACTAAAGTAGCATCTAAGTTTTTGGTCATACTCTCAATATACATATGCGTTTCACTACCACTAGTTGAAAAATAAATCTCACTTCCTAATTTTCTTAAAGCAACACTAATTGCCTCAGCATCCTTGCTTTTAGTACTTTCATTCATCATACTTGCCGTAAAATCTGCTAATCCAACTTTTTTTGCTTCTTCTAAAAGTGAACCTCCATTAAGTGTTAACCTTAAATAAACCTTAGGTGTTTCTGATGTTTGAGTTCCAATCACTTTTATACCGTTATCTAGTGTAGTTTGGTAATAATCTGGTACTTGTGGAACTTTTGGATTCCCAGCAGTTGGCTGAACAGTTCTATCAAAATCATCTACAGGACGATTATATACTAAACCTTCATATTGAGGGTCATCCTTCAATATTAAGTTCGCATTTGGGTTAATACTAATAATAGAATCTAACTCTTTAACAAATGGGCTTTTAGGACGAACAGTAGCAATTACTGCTTTTTTGTTTTTGATGTATTTATTGAATACACGCATAACATCAGCCCTAGTAACTTTTTGATATTGCTGAATAGAACTTGCAATATTGTACCTTCCTCTTCCTAACCATTCCATTGATGAAATAGCTGATGCTTTAGAAGAAACGGAAGTCTTTTGGCTAATCATCATAGTTTCCATCTCAGTTTTCACCATTTCTAGCTCCTCATCCGTAAACCCTACTTCTTCCCACTCAGCAATAGTATTTCTGATGTCTGCCTCAATATTATTAAAGTAAATTCCTGGATCTTCTTGCCAATCAGGATAAGTAAGTACAGTAAAATGGAACTCCCCTGCCAACTCACGACAAGGATGACTTACAGAAGCTTGAATTGCTTTTTCAGTTTTTACAAAGTTCTTATAAAAAATAGAATTATTTCCATCTCCCATTAATGCAGCTAACATATCCAAAGCTGGCTCATCTTTATGATAATTAGGAACAGTAGGAAAAACAATATCCGTTAAAGGTAAATACACATTATCAGTGTAACCCGTGTATACATCTGATGAAAGCCTTGGAGTACTTGCTTTTTGTCTTCTAACTGGTTTTGTTCCTCTATTTATAGAAGCAAAATACTTTTCAACCAAAGGCATAACCTCTTCAGAAGTAACATCTCCTGAAATAGTTAATATTGCATTATCAGGACCATACCATCTTAAAAAGAAGTCTTTTAAATCTTGTAAGGTTGCTCTATCTAAATCATCAACATATCCAATTACAGGCCAATTATAAGGATGTGAAGGTGGATATAAAGTTTGTCCTAAAATCTCAGAACTCATTCCATAAGAACGATTAATTTGATTTTGGTACTTTTCATTTTTCACTGCATCTCTTTGGTTTTCAAACTTTTCCTGAGTTACTGCATTTAGCATAAAACCCATTCTATCAGCTTCTAACCATAAAGCAGTTTCTAAATAATTAGTTGGAACCGTTTGAAAATAAACCGTTCTATCTGAGGTTGTATTTCCATTCATATTACCACCAGCATCACTAACAATTTTGAAGTGTCTTTCATCTGCTACATGTTCCGAACCTTGAAACATCATATGCTCAAAAAAGTGAGCAAACCCTGATTTTCCAGCTGCTTCCCTATTACTCCCAACATGGTAAGTAACATGAACCTGTACAATAGGATCAGAATGGTCTTCATGAATTAAAACGGTTAATCCATTTGGCAATTCCCATTTTTCATAAGGAATATCCATAGGATTAGTACTTGCTTCTTTTACTAAAGTAGTTTCAGTAACATCCTGTGCTACTAGGGTTGTTGCAAACAGCAATGTTGCTGCAAAAAGATTAGTTTTCTTCATTTTCTTCTTCATTTTCTTCTTTATTTTCATTCGTATTTTCTGCTGAGTTTTCATCAGTAGAAGCTTCATTTGTTTCTGTATCTTGAGTTTCAGCACCTTCAATTCCATCTTCATCTAACAATACAGCTTCCTCTTCTTCCCATTTGGAAACTTTAGCTACTGAAGCAATACTGTCTTCATCTCTTAGGCGTATAATTTTAACTCCTTGAGTTGCTCTACCCATTACCCTTAATGTGTCAACACCAATTCTAATTGTAACCCCTGATTTATTGATAACCATCAAATCATCAGCATCACTTACATTTTTAAGAGCTATCAATCCTCCAGTTTTTTCAGTTACATTAATAGTTTTAACTCCTTTACCTCCCCTATTTGTAATTCTGTAATCTTCAACAGCTGAACGCTTACCATATCCATTTTCAGACACAACCAATACGCTTGATTCCATATCATTAATACAAATCATTCCTACTACTTCATCATCTTCAGAAGGCAATCTAATTCCTCTTACACCAGCAGCAGTACGCCCCATTGATCTTACTTTTTCTTCTTCAAATCGAATAGATTTACCAGATTTAACTGCCATCATAATTTGAGAATTACCAGTAGTCATTTTTGCTTCTAATAACTGATCTCCTTCACGAATAGTAATTGCATTAATTCCATTTGTTCTAGGGCGAGAGTACTGCTCCAAAGAAGTTTTTTTAATCACCCCTTTCTTAGTACACATAACTATATAATGAGAATTGATATACTCCTCATCTTTCAAGTCCTTAGTACTAATATAAGCCATAACCTTATCATCCTTAGGTAAGTTAATCATATTTTGAATAGCTCTACCTTTAGCAGTTTTTCCTCCTTCAGGAATTTCATAAACCTTCAACCAGAAACATCTACCTTGTTCAGTAAAGAACAACATATAATCATGATTATTGGCCATTACCATTTCTTCAACAAAATCTTCATCCCTCGTAGTAGCTCCTTTACTTCCAACTCCTCCTCTATTTTGAGAACGGTATTCACTTAATGATGTTCTTTTTACATACCCTAAATGAGAAATAGTAATCAATACTTCCTCATTTGGTATCATGTCCTCAATACTTACTTCTGATGAAGAATACTCAATTGTTGATCTTCTTTCATCACCATACTTTTCTTTTACTTCTTTTAAATCATCAGCAAGCATAGTATATCTTAAATTCTCATCAGATAGAATTAAATTTAAGTGCTTAATTTTTTCCATAATTTCAGCATGTTCTGCTTTAATTTTGTCCATCTCAAGTCCAGTAAGCTTCTGTAATCTTAAATCAAGAATTGCTCTAGCTTGTACTTCAGATAATTTAAAATTATTAATTAATCCATTTCTTGCATCCTCAGGAGTACGAGAAGAACGAATTAACTTAATTACTGCATCTAAATTATCCAATGCAATTAATAAACCTTCTAAAATATGAGCTCTTTTTTCAGCAGCAGCTAATTCATATTTAGTTTTTCTAATTAAAACTTCATGTCTATGATCCACAAAATGACCAATCAATTCTTTTAAGTTTAACAACTGTGGCCTACCCTTAACTAAAGCAATGTTATTTACTGAAAATGAAGATTGTAGTGCAGTGTACTTATATAATTTGTTTAATACAATATTAGGAATTGCATCACGCTTTAAATCATAAACAATACGCATTCCATTTCTATCAGATTCATCTCTAATATCAGCAATACCATCCAGTTTTTTAGAATTTACCAAATCAGCAGTTTGCTTAATCATATTGGCTTTATTCACCATGTAAGGAATCTCTTCAACAATAATTTGCTCTCTAGTTCCAGTTTCCTCAAACCTCACTTTCCCTCTAATTACTACCCTACCTCTACCAGTTTCAAATGCAGAACGCACACCATCATAACCATAAATAGTTCCTCCAGTAGGAAAGTCAGGAGCTTTTACATACTCCATCAAATCAGCAACCTCTAAATCTCCTCTCTTTTCAATATAAGCCAATGTACCGTTCACAACCTCAGTAATGTTATGTGGAGGCATATTAGTTGCCATACCTACCGCAATACCAGTTGTACCGTTTAAAAGCAATGAAGGTAGCCTTGCTGGTAAAACAGATGGTTCTTTTAAAGTATCATCAAAATTTAAGTTCCAATCAATTGTTTCTTTATCAATATCCATAAGCATATCCTCTGCTGTTTTACTCATTCTAGCCTCAGTATAACGCATTGCTGCAGGATTATCGCCATCAACAGAACCAAAATTCCCTTGCCCATCAACCAGCATGTAACGCAAACTCCATGGTTGAGCCATACGCACCATAGCATCATAAACAGATGTATCACCATGTGGATGGAACTTACCAAGCACCTCCCCTACAATTCTTGCTGATTTCTTATAAGCTGTATTCGACTTAATACCTAATTCATACATTCCAAACAGAACTCTTCTATGAACCGGTTTTAATCCATCTCTAACATCTGGTAAAGCTCTAGAAACAATAACTGACATTGAATAATCAATGTACTTTGATTTCATCTCTTCCTCAATATTAATAGGAATAATTTTTTCGCCTAATGACATATTTTTTATGTTTTTTCGTTAAGGTAACAAATTAAAGAAATTTGCGTATTTTATGATAGTAAATCGTTTAGTTTTTAACGCTTAAGTTATGAACAATATTTGTTAAAAAAAATGAGATAATACTATTGTGGAATAAACGATTTTAGTGGGTATCTTGCAAAAGATTTTAGTTCAAATAAAAACAAAAAGTTATGAATACAGGATTTTCGAACAGAATGAAGGATGTTTTTACCTATGTAAGAGAGGAGGTAATTAGATTAGGAGGAGAAAGTATAGGTGTTGAACACCTGTTTTTAGGCATCTTACGAGAAGGTGGTGGCACTGCAATTGATACACTAAAAGGATTAGGAATTGATCCAAAAGACTTGCGTGTTATCATTGAAAGTAATATTACAAAAAGGGATAGCAGAATAAATATTGACAAAGACAGTATTGATTTTAAGAAACAAACTGAAAGAATTCTTAAAAAGTCAATAATGGAACGCAAAAATTTAGGGGAAGATGAAATTAAAACTATTCATGTTTTATTAGCCATTTTACTAGATGAAAGCAATATAGTTACCATCTCATTTAAACATCTGCACCTTAATTATGAAATCATTTTAGAGGAATATGAATCTCATAATATTGATATTAAATCAAAACATGAAGACCCGTTAGATGATGAAGAAAATGATGATGATATTTTTGGACCATCAACTCCTGAAAAACCTAAATCAACTTCAAAAAGCGCTACTCCTGTTTTAGATAACTTTGGAAGGGATTTAACAAAATACGCTACTGAAGGAAGATTAGACCCTATAGTTGGGAGACATAAAGAAATTGAAAGAGTTTCACAGATATTAAGTAGAAGAAAAAAGAACAATCCTATTTTAGTAGGTGAACCTGGAGTTGGTAAATCAGCAATTGCTGAAGGATTAGCTTTAAGAATTGTACAAAGAAAAGTTTCTAGAATATTGTTCAACAAGCGAATAGTAATGCTAGATTTAGCAGCCTTAGTTGCAGGTACAAAATACAGAGGACAGTTTGAAGAAAGAATGAAAGGAATCATTAACGAATTGGAGAAGAATCCTGACATCATCTTATTCATTGATGAAATACACACCCTAGTTGGTGCTGGTGGCGCTTCAGGATCATTAGATGCATCTAACATGTTTAAGCCTGCACTAGCAAGAGGTGAGCTGCAATGTATTGGCGCTACAACTTTAGATGAATACCGTCAGCATATTGAAAAGGATGGTGCATTAGAAAGAAGATTTCAGAAAGTGATAGTAGAACCTACTTCAATAGATGAAACTATAGAGATTCTTACAAACATTAAATTTAAGTATGAAGAACATCACAATGTAAGTTATACTGATGATGCAATAAAATCCTGTGTAATACTTACTGACAGATATATGAATGATAGATTCTTACCAGACAAAGCAATTGATGCTTTAGATGAGGCAGGATCAAGAGTGCATATCACGAATATTGTTGTGCCTAAGAATATTACTGATTTAGAAGAGGAATTAGAACAAGTAACAATCAAAAAGAAAGATGCAATTAAGAAACAAAAATTTGAAATTGCTGCTGAACTTAGAGATAGTGAAAAGAAACATACTGCTCAACTTGAACACGCCAAAAATATCTGGGAAAAAGAACTAAAAGCACATAAAGAAACAGTTTCAGAAGATAATGTTGCAGATGTAGTTTCTATTATGACTGGAATTCCTGTAAACCGAGTAGCTTCACAAGAAAGAAAGAAACTATCCTCAATGACTGATAATATAAAAGGTAAAATTATCGGACAAGATGAGGCTGTTGAAAAAGTTGTAAAAGCAATAAGAAGAAATAGAGTTGGCCTAAAAGATCCTAACAAACCTATTGGCTCATTTATCTTTTTAGGACCAACTGGAGTTGGTAAAACTCAATTAACAAAAGCTTTATCAGAAGAAATGTTTGATTCACAAGAATCTTTGATTAGGTTAGATATGAGTGAATATATGGAGAAGTTTGCTGTAAGCCGTTTAGTTGGAGCGCCTCCTGGATATGTAGGTTATGAAGAAGGCGGACAGTTAACCGAAAAAGTAAGAAGAAAGCCCTACTCTGTTATTCTACTTGATGAAATTGAAAAAGCACATCCTGATGTATTTAATATGCTTCTTCAAGCTTTGGATGATGGGCAAATGACAGATAGTTTAGGAAGGAAAATTAGCTTTAAGAATACAATAATTATCATGACATCAAATATTGGTGCTAGGCAATTAAAGGATTTCGGACAAGGGATTGGATTTAACACATCTGCTAAAAAAGAAAACATGGACTCTCATTCTAAAGGTGTAATTGAAAAAGCCTTAAAAAGAGCATTTGCTCCTGAGTTTTTAAATAGAATTGATGATGTAATACTATTCAACAGTTTAAATAAAGAAGATATCAATAAAATTATTGATATTGAAATGGATAGCTTATTAAAACGAATTGATACCTTAGGTTATACTGTAAAGATATCAGAAGAAGCTAAAGACTTTATTGCTGACAAAGGCTTTGATGCTAAATTTGGCGCTAGACCTTTAAAGCGTGCTATTCAAAAGTATTTTGAAGACCCATTATCAGAAGAGATAATAAATGCTCAAATTAAAGAAGGAGATACTATAAAAGTAAGTCTGAATAAAGATAATTCTGCTTTAGTAATGAAGATAATTAAACCTAAGGCTAAACCTAAGAAAACTACTAAAAAGGAATAACAAAAAAGCCCACTTAATAGTGGGCTTTTTTTATGTTTAGTTGATGTTTTATTTTCCTTTCTTCTCATCCTCCATTACTTTTATATAAGTATCCATTGCAGTTTCACTCATTCCAGTAAATGAGAAACCGCCATCATGGAATAAGTTTTGCATAGTTACTTTCTTAGTATAATCAGAGAACATTGAAATGCAGTATTCAGCACATTCATCAGCAGATGCATTTCCTAAAGGAGATAAGTCATTTGCAAACCTGTAAAAACCATCAAATCCAGCCACACCACTTCCTGCTGTAGTATCGGTTGGCGATTGTGAAATAGTATTTACTCTTACCTTTCTTCTTAAACCATAATGATAACCAAAACTTCTTGCAATTGATTCCAGCATAGCCTTATTGTCAGCCATATCATTATAAGTATGGAAAACTCTTTGAGCAGCAATATAAGAAAGTCCAACAACTGACCCCCACTCATTAAGCGCATCTAATTCCCATGCTGCCTGCATAGTTTTATGAAAAGATAAAGCTGAAACATCATAACCTTTCATATTCCAATCATAATTTTGCTCATAATATGCCCTTCCTTTACGCACATTTACTGACATTCCAATAGAATGCAATACAAAGTCAATTTTCCCTCCTAACTCCTCCATAGCACCTTCATAAAGTGCTTTTAAGTCCTCCATTGAAGTTGCATCAGCTGGAATAACTTTTGAACCTGTTTGTTCAGCTAATTCATTAATTGTACCCATACGCAATGCAATTGGTGCATTTGTCAATACAAACTTTGCCCCCTCTGCATGTGCATGTTCAGCAACTTTCCAAGCGATAGATTTTTTATCTAATGCTCCAAAAATAATCCCTCTTTTTCCTTTTAAAATATTGTTTGCCATTTTGTATAATTTATTTTGCAAATATAAACTTATTGATTTAATAACTCTACAGCATTTTCAAATGCTGCCTTAGTTAATTTTTTACCACTTAATAGTTTTGCTATTTCTTCTATTCTTTGTTCATTATTTAGCATAACTACATCCGAAACTGTACCTTCACCATTTACTGTTTTTACTACCTTTAAGTGCGTGTTTGCTTTGGATGCAATTTGAGGTAAATGCGATATTGCTACAAGCTGAGTTTTCTTGCTAATTTCAAGCATCATATCCCCCATTAAACTTGCTATTTCACCACTTACACCTATATCAATTTCATCAAAAACTAAAGTATTTACCTTTGAAGATTGTGCTGTAATGTACTTTATTGCCAACATTAAGCGAGAAAGCTCACCTCCTGATGCAACTTTTTCAACCTCTAACAAAGCACTTCCTTTATTTGCTGAAAACAAAAAAGCACTTGTTGTATTTCCATTTTGATGATAAACATCAGTATCTGTTAAAACAACTTGAAACTGAGCATAAGGCATTCCAAGGTTTTGCAAATGAAACTGAATTTCCTGTTGCAATTTTGGTAATACTTTGTTTCGCTTTGCGCTTAATACTGATGCTGATACTTTTAAAATTGAAAACTGACCGTCTATCTGCTTTTGTTTTGCTTTTAGTTGAGAAT
Organism: uncultured Flavobacteriales bacterium; assembly: GCA_943788405.1. Taxonomy (GTDB): domain Bacteria; phylum Bacteroidota; class Bacteroidia; order Flavobacteriales; family BACL11; genus UWMA-0277. The sequence continues at coordinate 595,146 of CALSQD010000002.1, read as the reverse complement.
CAAAAGATGTAGAGAGTTCAATCTTCTTCTCTATTTCATTTTTAAAATCTATCAATTCCTCAATAAATTGCTTCCTATGTTTTTGAAGTAGATTGTTTAATAAATCCAGACGCTTATTTAATTTTAATAACTCTTCTGGGTCAGCCTCTAATTTATTATTTATATCAGATAAATCAGCATTAATATCGTTCAATTCTATTAAAATACTTTCTACTCTTTCTGATAATTCAGTAAAAGAATCAAACTCTAATAATTTTCTTTTAATAGTACTTAAAGCTGGAATTACCCCTTGCTCATTATTCAATAATAATTCACTTTCTGAAATTGCTGATGCTATACCATCCACATTTTCCAACATTGAAATTTGCTGCTCTAAGCCCTCCTTTTCATTTAAAACTAGGTTAGCAGCTGTTAATTCATCAAACTGAAATTGAAGAAACTCCAATTCAGATGAAGACAAGCTTCCTGACTTTTTAATTAAGTTCAGCTCTGTTTTTAAGGAGCTATATACACTTAATTCTTTTTGATAGCTTTTAAGTTCTCTATCTGATTTTGCCAATTGATCAATTAACTTAAATTGAGCATCTTCTTCTTTTAATAATACTGATTGATGCTGAGCATGCACTTCAATAATCTGTTTACCAAATGCTGTCAATATACTTAGTAATACAGGTGTATCATTTATAAATGCACGGCTTTTACCTTTTTGGTTTATTTCTCTTCTTACAACTGTTTCCTTATCAAAATCTAAATCATTATCTGTAAAGAATTTTTGTTTAGAAGAGTCAATGGAGAAAACTCCTTCAATAATACTTTTTACACTATTCTCATTTTCAGAAAAACGCTCTACCCTTTTACCCAACAAAAGGGATAGTGCATCTAGCATAATAGATTTACCAGCCCCAGTTTCACCAGATACTACTGTAAATCCATTAGTAAAATCAATAGCTACATTCTTTAATAAAGCATAGTTTTGAATGTGTAAACTTTTTATCATCTACCAGAATCTGATGATTTTGTAATCGCCTGGTATTTTGTAGAATGTGAAGGGTCAATTTCCATTAAGGTTTTTGAAATTCTAGCCTTTTCATTTGGAAATGCCTCAGAGTAAATTTTTATAATTTCATCTGATTTAGCATCAAAAAACAACTTTAGTATAAAAGCAGATGCATTTTCACGATATATACTTTTTAAACTCTCTAAAGCTTCAGTAATTTCAAAGCGAGCATCATCAGGCTCCTCTGCTAATTTATCCATACCAGTTCTGTGGTAACGGTACATACACATATGGAAATCAGAATATCTTTGATCCATCAAATCATTTGCCAACCAATACCTATTTTTATCACTTTCAAAAGCTTTCCAGCCAGTCTCCCTGGCATTTTGAGCATTACTTACAATCTTTTGAGCTACATTAAAATACTCATTCCCTCCTTCCTCTGAATATGTAGCAAAATCTAATCCTAAAATAATATTTACATAAAAAGCTAAAACTGAAGTAAGATTAGACATATGGGTTGCTTCAGAAAACTCTAATGATTGATATTCTAAATATTTGAACCTAAAATTATTATCCAAATAATTAAACAAAGTTGACTTGTAAGAAGTACCATAAATAGGACGAGTACTTTGTATTTGTATAGACCCTTCAAACTCATCATTAGATATTTTTTTACTAATATTAATCATGATAGTACATTCAATCCTTTCTTCATTTTGAATGTTTGTTGATGTCCATTTCTTATTATTTATAAACTCATAAATTGCAGTTTGCATGGTTTGAAAAACCTTTCTATCACTTGTTTGTACCTGACTAGAATTCACCCTTACATTACAAAGTAATTCTTGTGCATTTACATTTAATACAGAAGCAACTAACAACAAATATATTAGGAGTTTTTTCATTAACTTAATTCAATAATTTTATTAATAATATCTTTTGCAACATCACTCTTATCTTTTAACTCAAAATCAGTGATAATATTGGCTTTGTCAATAATAGTGATTTTATTAGTGTTATGCTGAAAACCAGCTCCCTTATTATTCAAAGAATTTAACACTATCATATCTAAATTTTTACGGGTAAGTTTTGATTTTGCATTATCTATTTCATTTTCAGTTTCCAAAGCAAAGCCAACTACAAACTGATTATCTTTCTTCTTAGCTCCCATTTCAGCTAGAATGTCAGTTGTTTTTTTCAATGAAATACTCAAACTTGTATCTGATTTTTTAATTTTATTTTCAGCTACAACCTCAGGAGAATAATCCGCTACTGCTGCTGCAAATATTGAAATATTAGCATCAGAAAACAAAGTACCTACTTTACTATACATTTGCTTAGCAGTTTCAACCTTATGGATAGTAATATTCGCATGTTTGCAATCTAAATTTGTAGGCCCTAAAACTAAATTAACTTTTGCTCCTTTATTTGCAGTTTCAAGAGCAAGTGCCATCCCCATTTTACCTGAAGAACGATTACCTAAAAAACGAACAGGGTCAATCGGCTCATGAGTTGGACCTGCAGTGATTAGCACCCTTTTATTTGTTAAAGGTAAATCTTTATTGAGTGCAGCAGTAATTAAGTCAATAATTTCGGAAGGTTCTGCCATCCTACCTTCACCTACTAATCCACTTGCTAATTCCCCAAAACCTGAAGAAATAAGAATGTTTCCATATTTTTCCAAAGTAGCAATATTTGCTTTTGTAGAGGGGTGTTTATACATATCTAAATCCATTGCTGGCGCAAAATAAACTTGACATTTGGCTGATAAATAAGTTGCTAAAAGCAAGTTATCACACTCGCCATTTCTCATCTTAGCCATGGTATTAGCCGTTAATGGCGCAATTACCATCATGTCAGCCCACAATCCTAATTCAACATGATTGCTCCACTCACCACTATCAGCATCAACCATTTTAGTTAAAACAGGATTTTCAGACAATGTAGCCAAAGTTAAGGAAGCTACAAAATCCAAAGAAGCCTCAGTTTGAATAACTCGAACTGAAGCTCCTGCTTTTTTAAATAGGCGTACTAGTTCAGCTGTTTTATAAGCTGCAATACTAGCGGTTACTCCTAATAATACTTTCTTTCCTTTAAGCATCTTGATTTGAATCCTCTGCACTTTCTTCAGCTGAATTAGCATCACGCATATAGATTTCATCATTCAACAATTCCTTCATTGCAATTGCCCAAGGCTTTGGTAAGCTTTCGTAAAATTTAGATACTGCAATTTGCTCTTGATTTTCAAAAACCTCATCCAACTGCTCTTGTGTTAAAGCAAACTCTTGTAATTTTGCCATTAACTCATCTTTCATTTTCTCATTTACTTGAGCTGAGCGTTTAGCCATTACAGAAACAGCTTTAAAAATATTGTCTGTTTTAGCAACAAAATCATTTACATCTCTAGTAATAGTAGATTTTTGAGCTCCTGTGTTTTTAAATTTCATCTTTGTTTTCTTTTAATTCAGTTAAAGTTTGATTCGTTTTGTTGTAAGTATTTTCCAATCCCTTAATGTATTTACTTTCAGGGTAATTATCTTTAAATTGTTCGTAAGCATCTAAAGTAGATTTTAATCTATCTTCCACCTTAGTACTGATACTATTAATTGCTAATAAATAAGATGACTTTACAATTAAAAAATGTACTTCCTCTCTATTTGAATAAGATGGAAAATCAATCAACACATTATCCAATGCAATAATTGCTGATTTATAATTTTCAGTAGTAAAATATTGTTTAGCATTTTCGAAAGCCTTTTTTGATAAAATTACTCTTAGCTCATCCAATAAAGCATTACACTTTTCTACTCGTTCACTAGTAGGATATTTATTCACAAAAGCTTGTAGTTCCTTTATCGCCTTGTAATTATTAGTTGCATCAAGCGAAAAATTAGGCGCTTCCAAATAATAACAAAATGCACTCATGTAAGCACATTCCTCAGTATGTTTACTATTTGGGTAATTTTGAGTATATCTTTTAAATAAATGAGCAGCCATTAAATTATCCCCTGCTGAATAATGACAATAAGCAAAGTAAAAACTTACCTCTTGCATTCGTGAAGTACCTCTAAGTACAGTTGATAATTCATTAAATAAAGGCATTGCTCTATTAAAGTCTTCTGCTTCATAATAAGCAACCGCTTTAGTGTACTTATAATTATAATCATCACTCTTTAGCACTTTCTGATATTCTCCACAAGAATTAAGCACAAAAGCAAGTAATAGTATAGTTGTTATTTTTCTCATCATAATTTTAAGGGGCAAAGGTAAATGGTATAATTGGATATTCCTAAATTATTTTTATATCTAGTAAACTGCAATAATTTAATTTTATTGCTTTAATATTGAAGTGATTTTTGAGCTCATAGGCTTTGTAGTTGAGTAAAAGTAGTTTACAAACTCTCCTTTTTCATCAACTATGTATTTTTGGAAATTCCATTTTACTGAAGAACTGGATTTTCCGTTTATTTTTTTATCCGTTAACCACTTATAAAGTGGATGTATTCCCTCTCCTTTCACTTCAATTTTTTCTGTCAATAAAAAACTAACGCCAAAATTTTTGCTACAAAACTGCTGAATCTCTTTTTCAGTTCCTGATTCTTGCCCTCCAAACTGATTACAAGGCAAACCAATTACAACTAAGCCCTCTTTAAATTGCTTGTATAACTCTTCTAAACCAGCATATTGAGGAGTAAAACCACATTCTGAAGCCACATTAACAAACAAGATATGCTTGCCCTTAAATTCATTTAAATCGATAGGATTACCGCTAATATCATTAATTGCTACATCATAAATTGATTCTTGTGCATTACTAGTAGTAAAGGTAAATAGAGCCATAATTATTAGGGTTAGGTTTTTCATTACTTCATCAAACTTTTAAGTTCATTTTTTATTGCATCACTTGCAGCAACAAGTGGCGGACGAACAACTGATTTACATATTCCTAATAACTCCAAACAAGCCTTTACTCCTACTGGGTTTCCTTCAGCATAAAGCGGTCCGTAAAAATCATACAATTCATAATGCAACTGATTAGCAATTTGCTTATTGCCAGCCATTCCAAAAGAAACCACATCAGAATATTCTTTAGGATGTGATTGACCAATAACTGAAATCACTCCCTCTGCTCCCATATGAATCATAGGTAAAGTAAGTCCATCATCACCTGAAAGAACTACAAAATCAGCAGGCTTATCTTTTAATATTTTCATGATTTGATCCATATCTCCTGAAGCCTCTTTTACTGCCACTATATTCTCGAAATCATTTGCCAAACGCAAAGTTGTTTCAGCTGAAATATTACTTGCTGTTCTCCCAGGAACATTGTACACAATTATAGGTAAAGCACAAACTTCAGCAATCATTTTATAGTGCTGATAAATTCCCTCCTGGCTTGGTTTATTATAAGCCGGTGAAACAGATAGAATGGCATCAATTCCAGTAAAATCAGCAGTTGTTATTTCATCAACAATCTGCAAAGTATTGTTTCCACCAATACCCAATACAACAGGTAGCCTACCATTGTTTATTTTTTTACAAAAATCAACTACTTCAATTTTTTCTTTTTTAGAAAGCACAGCACTCTCACCTGTAGTTCCCATTAAAACTAAATAATCAATACCCCCTTCAATTTGATGGTTTATCAGTTTTTCTAAACCAATATAATCAACTGTCAAATCCTCATTAAAAGGCGTAATAAGTGCTACTCCTGTTCCTTTAATTTTATCCATTTTACTTATTTATTAAATTGATGTAATGTTTTATTTCGTGCATGAGTTTTTCCATGCTTTTATCTTCTTTTAAGGCAATCATTAAATCATAAATTTCATAACCTTCTTCATGCTGCCCAATCTTAAAGTGTGCAATAGAACTTGCTAGCAAATACTTAACAGGAATACAACTGCTATCGCAAAGGTTAATCAAAATATCATATTCCTTTTTCACAAAATTATCAATGATGTAGTTTTGAGGCTTATAATACCAATTTAAGTCCTTCTGATAAAAGAAATCGTATTGCAATTTTGGGGTATGATGAAAAGATAATTGTTTGGCATTTACATAGCCTAGCGCCTTTACATCCTTCTTTAAATTGAAAAAGTAATCTACAAAAGGTTTTATCTGTTTTATTTGTTGTTCTGATGTTGCATCATAAAGGATTCCTATTGATTTAGCATCCTCTAAATTACAAACCTCTTTTAAACGCTTATTCGTTTTTAACTCCCTTTGGAACACCCACTTTCCAACCTTTTGTTTTATATCCTCTATGAATTTCATTAACTTAATTTTGCTAAAAATTCTTCCTCACTAATCATAGGAATGTTTAAATCTTCTGCTTTTTGTTTTTTACTTGGCCCCATATTTTCTCCTGCTAACACAAAAGTAGTACTTTTTGATATAGAACCTACATTTTTACCTCCATGTTCTTCTATCATTTTTTTATATTCTGCTCTACTGTATTGCTGAAACACTCCTGAAACAACTATCTTATCTCCAGCCAAATTATCTGATTTAGAAGTATCTTCAATAGTAGATACAAACTGTAAGCCAGCTGCTTTTAACTCTTCAATCAAAAGTAAATTCTTATCCTCAGAAAAATAGGCGTTAACACTTTCAGCAATCTTTCCTCCAATTTCATCTACAGCAATCAATGTTTCAATATCTGAATTAATTATTGCATCAATTGTTTTAAAATGTTTTACCAATACTTTAGCAACTGTTTCGCCAACATACCTTATCCCAAGTCCAAACAAAACCCTTTCAAAAGGAATCTTTTTTGATGCTTCTATCCCTGCTATTAAATTCTCTGCTGACTTTTCGGCTATTCTTTCTAAAGGCAATACATCTTCTTTTTTTAACTGATATAAATCCGAAATTTCTGTAATTAAACCCTCTTGAATAAGCAGTTCTATCGTTTCCCTACCAAGCCCATCAATATTCATTGCCTTACGGCTGATAAAATGCTCAAACTTTCCCTTTATCTGTGGTGGGCAACTCTCCCTATTCGGACAATAATGCTTGGCATCACCATCTTTACGCACCAATTCAGTAGCACAAGAAGGGCAATTAGTAATATATGCTGTTAGCTGAGAAAACAAATCCCTATCCTTTAGTTCCACACCCACAACTTTCGGAATAATTTCCCCTCCTTTTTCTACATAAACCTTATCTCCTTCACGAATATCTAGTTTTGCAATTTGATCAGCATTATGCAAGGAAGCTCTCTTTACGGTTGTACCCGCCAATTGCACAGGCGCTAAGTTGGCAACAGGGGTAATAGCCCCAGTACGCCCCACCTGATAAGTAATTTCATTTAAAATAGTTGAAACTTGTTCAGCCTTAAATTTATATGAAATTGCCCACCTAGGAGATTTAGCAGTATATCCCATTTCCTCTTGTAAATCAATATTATTTACCTTGATTACAATACCATCAATTTCATAAGGTAAATTATGGCGCTTTGCATCCCATTTATTAATGAATTTCAATGCCTGTTCAATAGTACTGAATTTTTCTATTTCATTTGGAATTTTAAAACCCCACTCCTTTGCTTTTTGCAAGTTTTCATAATGATTATTGCTTGGCAAAGTATCCCCCAATAAATAATACAAATAGCAATCCAAAGGGCGATTAGCAACTTCTTTTGTATCTAGTAATTTTAAACTTCCTGATGCCGTATTTCTAGGGTTAGCATAAGGTTCCAATCCTTGTTCTATCCTTAGCTCATTCATCTGTTGCAAACCTGCTATGGGTAAAAATATTTCCCCTCTAATTTCAAATATTTCAGGATAATCTCCTTGTAATTTTAAAGGAATACTTTTAATTGTTTTAACATTTTCTGTTACATCATCTCCTTGTGTGCCATCCCCTCTAGTTAATGCCTGTACTAGCTCTCCATTTTCATAAGTCAAACTAATGGATACCCCATCATATTTGAGCTCACAAACATATTCAAATGCTTGATCAGTTAGTTTTTTTAATCGTATATCAAAATCATATAAATCCTCTGCAGAATAAGTATTTCCTAAAGAGAGCATTCTGTATTTATGCTTAACAGCAATAAAACCTTTAATCAGTTCACCTCCCACTCTTTGAGTTGGCGAATTTTTATCAAATAAATCAGGGTTGTTATTTTCTAATAACTGTAGTTCAGCTAATAATTTATCAAACTCAAAATCAGTAATTAAAGGTTTATCCAATACATAATAGGAATGGTTATGATTTGCTAATTCCTTTCTTAGCAATGCTATTCTTTTCCTTTCACTCATCTATTTTTGATAAGGAAGGTGTGAATCGTGTAAAATCATTTTTAAAGTACCATCTATCTTTTTAAGTACAATTGAATATTCAACTTTTAAATCTTCTTCATTTTCCATTCCAAAGTAGTAATTACCCATACAAATTGCACAATAAGTTGTAATTTTAATTCCAGCATTTTCCCACCTGACACTATTCCAACCATTAATTGCAAAACCACCATCTTCTGCAAAATCAGAATTTCCTCCAACAAAATAGGAAAGTGCTGCTACCTTATCCAGTCTGAATTGAGCATCAACAGCAAGAGTTGGTTTAAAAAGTACACCTTCTGATTCATAAGCATAAAGTTTACTTATAAATTCTTTTGCTTCTGATGTATAATCTCCACCGTTCTTAAAGGTATTGCTCATGCTTATTATACCATTTCCCCACTCCTTTTGAAAAGCTAATATTTCTTCTTTTGTAATCATTTTATTTTAAATTTAATAAACTATCTATTTTTGGTTTTAAATAATAATCTAATGAATCTCTATATCCAAATTTATAGTCTACAATAACTCCTTCCTTATTTACAAAACACATGGTAGGAAAACCATAGATATTAAATAAATCTCTTGGTATAGATTGATCAACTGTAATTGTTGAATAAGTTACTTCCTTAAACTCAATAAATTCTTTTAACTTTTCAATGTTTTTATCATTGTTATTTATTCCGAGAATAGTGATTTTATCCCCATAATGTTCTTTTAACTTTTCCATAAAAGGCATAGCTTTAACACAGTAATAACATCCTATATACCAAAAATCTAAAATCAAAAACTGACCTTTATAATCAGTAATACTCACACTATCTTCCCCAATTAATAGACCACTAAATTCAGGAAGTTCTGATCCAATTTCTAATAATTCTGGCCTAACCCAAGGTTCTTTCTTTTTATAATTAAAATATGACGGAATTTCAAAACCTTCAATATCATCTGCTATATTACTTTTATCAGAAGATAAAACATCAACTTCTAGATTGGTATATTGAAAATCGTTTAAATCAACTAGAAAAATACTCCTTTCCACCCTTATAGGTAAAAAAGAATTTTTATCAATGTACAACCTTACCCAATGGTCTTTTTCATTTTCTTCATCAGGATAAACAAACTGCACTACATAACAACTCTTATTATTTACTTTTTCATCTTCCAATCTTGTTTTAATAATAGTATCATTATCAATGGATTTATAAGCACTAATTTCTTGAGACAAACTCATTCTCTCCTCCTGCCATCCAATATATACATCCTCATTATAAGTGCTATCTTTATCTCTTAGATTAAACGAATAAATACTATCAGGGGTATAGCGATATAATTGTATTGAAAAAGAATCCTTTGACAAAATATCTAAGCCATGTAAAGTATCTTTAGGGTTTCTAACCCAACTTATACTTTTGTAATAATGAGATGTATCTGTATTGGAGAGCCATTTAAAATCAAGTTGAGACTCTACACTCAAACTTTCTAAACTACTATATGCTACTTCCGATTTTTTTAAAATTTCAGAGATTTTTAACTCCGATTTACAAGAAGAGAAAATAAGACAAAATAACATTATATTTTTCATAATTCAAAAATAACTATTTCTTCATAGCTTTTATCATTCTGTCTTTATCGTTTATATCTTTTTTTAACTCGATATTAACAAAACCATAATCACTTAATATAGCAATGGTTTCCTGACCAAACTGCTCATTAATTTCAAAAAACAACTTCCCTCCTTTTACTAATGATTTATCAGCTAAATCAGCTATTTTTTTATAAAATAATAAAGGATTATCATTGGGAACAAAAAGAGCCAAATGAGGTTCATGATCCAACACATTAGCCATCATTAATTTTTTTTCCGTATCTAGTACATAAGGAGGATTGCTAACTATTAAATCAACCTTAGGAAGAGCATCCACTTTTAAAATATCTTGCTGAATGAAATTGATTTTTACATCATTCATTTCAGCATTTTCTTTTGCAACCTTTAATGCATTTTCTGAGACATCAATAGCAGAAAGTATTGCCTTTGAATTTTTAGCCAAACTAATAGGAATACAACCTGATCCTGTACCAATATCTAAAGCTGATTTAAAATCCTCTTGCAAAATCCAATCTACCAACTCTTCTGTTTCTGGTCTTGGAATTAAAGTATGTTCATTCACTTTAAATTTTAAACCATAAAACTCAGTTTCTCCTAGAATGTATTGTAGTGGTTTTTTGGTTTTCAAATCAAAAACAATCTGCTTTATTTTATCTGATATTTCACTTGCAATATCCTTGTTTGCTTGAATGATACAGTCCGAACGATTGTACCCCAACAAATGCTCAATAGTGATGTAAGCCCAAGAAAGCACTTCTCCTTCCTGAGCAACATCAAAAAGTTCAGCTTTAAAATACCCAATAATATTGCTTAGTTTTTCCACAGGACAAATGTAATAATTTGGCTATTTTTGAGCCATGCAAAATGAGGGTAATTTTATGAAAAGATGTATTGAATTAGCCAGCAAAGCAATTGGCTATACATCCCCAAACCCAATGGTAGGCTCAGTTATAGTTTATGATGGAGATATTATTGGGGAAGGCTATCATGAAAAGTATGGAGAAGCGCATGCTGAAGTAAATGCAATTAATAGCGTAAAGGACAAAAGTTTACTACCTAAATCTACTCTTTATGTTAACCTAGAACCTTGCGCCCATTTTGGCAAAACTCCACCTTGTTCCAACCTGATAATTGAACATGAAATACCAAAAGTAGTTATTGGCTGTGTGGATACTTTTTCAGAAGTTGCAGGAAAGGGAATTCAAAAAATGAAAGATGCAGGAATTGAAGTTGTTGTTGGAGTTTTAGAAAGTGAAAGCAGAGAACTAAACAAGAGATTTTTCACTTTCCATGAAAAGAAAAGACCCTACATTATCCTGAAATGGGCAGAAAGCCAAGATGGCTACATTGCTCCTAAAAATCAAACAGAACCTTTTTGGATGACTTCTAGTGAATCTAAAAAACTGGTTCACAAATGGAGAGCTGAAGAAGATGCAATTTTAGTAGGCAGAATTACAGCTGAAAAAGACAATCCGTCATTAACGGCTCGTGAAGTTGAAGGGAAAAATCCAACACGAATAGTAATTGATAAAGATTTAAAACTTGACACTAGTTTAAACTTATTTAATTCTGAGGCTGAAACTTTAATTTTCAACTCAATTAAATCAGAAGAAATTGACACAAACAATTACATTAAAATTAATTTTAATAGTTTGATTGAAAATATTTTAGAAGAATTATATAAACAAAATATTCAATCAGTAATTATTGAAGGAGGAAGCACAACTTTACAATCCTTTTTTGACGCAAATATGTGGAATGAAGCAAGAATATTTACCGCAAACAAAGCATTAACTGAAGGAGTAAAAGCACCTAATATTAAAGGAGAAATTACCTCTACAACAAATATAGATGAAGATGAATTGGAAATAATTGTTTTTAGCAATATATTTTGATTGCTAGCGACAAATACAAAGAAGTAAAATCCCATACTACTGGAATTTACAAGGAGAAAGGAAGTAAATTTATTGCTTACTCCTATCCTGTATATTCTGAGCAAGAAGTCAAAGAAAAACTAGAAGAAGTAAAAAAACTAGAATATGCGGCAAGGCACCACTGTTATGCCTATATATTAAATCCTGATAAATCTGCTCAAAGAGCAAATGATGATGGAGAACCTTCCTCTACTGCAGGGAAACCAATTTTAGGACAAATTTTATCCAATGATTTAACCAATATACTAATTGTAGTAGTTCGTTATTTTGGAGGAGTAAAACTAGGAGCACCAGGACTAATAAGATCCTATAAAACAGCAGCTTCTGAAGCAATATCTGAAGCAATAATCATTACAAAAACTATAAAAGAGCAATATGAGGTAAGTTTTAAATATCCTCAAATGAATGATGTAATGCGATTGGTAAAAGAATTTGATTTAGCAATTGTAAATACTGACTTTCAAATAGATTGTAAACTTATATTTGCCGTTCCAAAAAGTAAAGCAGAAGTGGTTTTTGAAACATTCAATAAAAACCATGAATTAAAGATAAAAGAATGTTGATTTGTTTATGTGTTAATTTGATGAAACAAAATCTAACAACTAAACACATAAACCTCAAACAAATAAACAACAAAAAACTATGAAATTATTAAAACAAATGTGTGAAGTTCATGCTCCTGCAGGAGAAGAATTAGCAATGACCAACTTTATTTTAAACTATATTGAAGAACATCAAGACGGCTGGAAAGTACAACCTACTCTTCATTATGGTAAAGGGTTCCAGGATAATATTATTATGGTTTTTGGGAAACCAACTACAGCCATTTTCGCACACTTGGACTCTATTGGTTTTACAGTGAAATATAACAATGAAATTGTAAAAATTGGAGGTCCTGTAACTACTGAAGGCATAATTTTAGTTGGAGAAGATAGCCAAGGAGAAATTGAAGGGAAAATAATAAAGAATGATGCTGGAATGTTTATTGATTCCGACAGAACAATAGACAGAGGGACATCACTTACTTTTAAGATAGATTTTAGAGAAACAGATGAGTTTGTACAATCTTGCTATATGGATAACAGACTAGGTGCTTGGAATTGCTTAGAAGTTGCTAAAACATTAGAAAATGGTATAATAGTATTTTCTTCTTGGGAAGAACATGGAGGAGGATCAGTTGGTTACTTAGGAAAGTTCATACAAGAGAAATACGGAGTAATGCAAGCACTAATTTCTGATATTACTTGGGTTACTGAGGGAGTACAACATGGAAAGGGTTGTGCTATATCTCTTAGAGATAGTGGGCTTCCAAGAAAAAGTTATGTAAATAAAGTAGTTGCAATCGCAAAAGAAAATAATATTCCTTATCAATTAGAAGTAGAAGATGCGGGAGGAAGTGACGGAAATGGTTTACAGAAAAGTGATTATGCTTGGGACTGGTGCTTTGTAGGCGCTCCAGAGGATCATGTACACTCACCTAATGAAAAGGTACACAAAAAGGACATTAAAGCTATGACTGATCTTTACAAGGTCTTAATGAAAAACCTTTAAAGTTTCTTTTTTAACCCTTCTTCTTTTATTCTAGTGTATAAGAAATATATATTCCAAATTAATATTAAAGCAAAATACGCAATCTCAAATACACCATAAGATGGAAAAGGAAGTAAAAGTAAGGTGGAAAACAGCATTCCTAAGCCAATAAAAATTGAGAACATTCCTCTTCTTAAATACTTTAAGGAGCGAAATAATCCAAAGCAGAAAATAAATAAGTTATAACTGAAAAAGAATAAAACAGCAGGAATTTGATGAAATAATTCATAATCCATAGAAATACTTGCTGTAAAAATAAGTGATATACTTGAAACACCAAGTAAGGACTTTAAAGGGTAGCGAAACCTCTTCTTTTTAAAATAAAACCTAAGTGAAGTATAGGCGTTCCAAAAAATACCAATTGACAAAAAAACTAGTGTAGTATTCCAAAGTAAAAATGTAGGTTCTATTACTCCAAAATGAGATAATGGTTTATTAATCGGATTAAAATCAGGGATTTTATACCAACAAAATAAAGGAGTAAAAATACCAAGAAAGATACAAAAGATGATAAATAATCTTCTTAAAAACTTAACTTGTAAGTATTTCATCTATTAGTAGTAGAAATTAATATCTTTAACAACACCATCAACTACTATAGTATCGCAAAAAGTACTTGTCTCTAAATTATATTTATAAATAGTATTAGCATTGTTTTCAGCATCATTTATATAAAACATTTTTGAAAAAGCATTGGTAGAATCATTTACAAAATATAATTCTGTTTTAAAAGCTAAAACATCTGTTGTCATAGAAATAATATTACTTATAGATGTTCCATCCTCATACATATTATAAACACCACCAATTGCTGTAAAATAGAATACTGAACCATTATTATTAGATAATAGGTTTTCTGCATTATAAATATTACTAAGAGGAACATTCCAATCTAATTCCATATTCCAAGCATCAATTTTACTTAATGAAGATTCAGTATTGCCGATCATATTATTTTCATCATATATTCCTTTGCAAAGCACCTTTAAATCATTAATCCAAATTGCTGAATTAGGATTGTCCCCAACTTCAATACTTCCCATAAAATCAGACAAAGGAATTACTCCATCCCTATAGTCAATAGCTACAATGGTTGAATCTTTTAAAGAATCAGGAGCTGCCCCTCCATTTAAAGTAATGGATCGGAACCATGTACTAGCAATAAATGTAGGATTTGATTCTTCTCCTGTTTCAATATCTGAAGTAATATCCGAACTTACTAAATCAACAACTTTAACTTTAGCATCTCCTTTATCCACAACAAATAACCTGTCAAAAGATACAAAATCAAAATCTACAGCATCAACAAAACCACTAAAAATATCTTTATTTTCAAAAGTTTCAATATTAGCAGTTACAATTTGATTTCCTGCAGCAATGTAAGCCTTTGTTCCTTTGAATTTAATTTTCTTTCCATTAAGTATTGAGCTACCATTTACTTTTTTATAAATTTGATTGCTTACAACCTCACCATCATAAAAACTAACTCCATTATCAGTAATAATATACATTCCACTACCATAATCATTAGGAAGTGCAGGGGTTTCTACCGTTTCCTCCTCCTTACAAGAAGAAATAAAAACCAAAGCAAGAAGTAAATAGTTAACTATTTTCATGTGATAAATTTTTTGGTAAATATAAAAAAAGGGAGGCAATTGCCTCCCTCTTTAAATTTAAATCTTATTTACTCAATTTTAATTGAAGCAATATCCTCCAGGAATAACACCTACTTGTACAGAATCAACTATTGCACCTTCAGTAGTATATTTGAATGACCAACCACTTTGAGTAAAATCAACTGCATCAGTTCCGTAAACATAGCCATCATGAGCACCTAAACCGTAAAAACTCTTGTTGATTAAGGCAGTAGTTGGTAATTCAGTTGCTGAAATATCAAAGGCATAAACTGCTTTACTCCAATTACCATCACTATAATACATTGTAGTTCCTGCACTATTAATTACTAAATCCTCAGGATGATTACCTACAGCAAAAGCATAAGTAGCTTCAACCGTATTACCTACAATTTTAACAAGGTTACCAGCAGTTTCTGAAACAATATTCCAGTTAGCATCATATTCAGTATACCCACCTGTTAGTACCCAAACAGCACCATTAGCATCAACTACTGCAGAATTTGGCTTATCGCCTACTGTTAAAGTAGAAATTACCATATCAGTTTCAATATCAATAATTGAAACAGTAGAATCTAATCCGAACCCTCCAACATTACACACATAAGCAAAGCCATTACTCACAGCAATTCCTTCAGGGCCTGCACCACAAGCAATAGTAGTTAAAACCGTGTTAGTTGCTAAATCAATAACCTGTACTCCATTAATTCCCCAATCAGTAACATAGGCCTTATCATCAGAAACCTTAGCCATAAACCTTGGAGAAACAACATCAATAGTAGCCACTGATTTCATATCAGCAATAGTAACCACTTCAATTTTAGCAGAACCATTTACCAAAACATAAGCATTAGCACCAATAATATTCATTGACTGAACAACATCACCCAATGCAAAAGAATTTACAGTTGAAAAAACATCATTTTCTACTGTTCCCTCATCCGTTACAAAAGAGATAGAACCATTACCAGTTCCAAAGTTTCCTTCATTCGTTACAAAATAACCATTTTCATATTCTCCTGGAACAACTACCCCTCCACCATCAATTGCTTGGTCCTTTTTACAAGATGACATAACAGTAATTGCCATAGCCAACATTCCGAATTTTCTTAGATTCATTTTCATATTTGTTTTTGTTTTAATTTAGTTAATTGTATAATTTAGTGTTAATAATAATTCTCTTCCTGGGTTAGGGTAATTCTGATAAGTAGTATAGCTTTTATCCATCAGGTTTTTAACTTTACCTTCAATACTTACAGGCATAAATTCAGGGAAATATGCAATAGTAATATCAGTTAAGATGAAGTAAGGTAAAGTCTTGTTTTCCAACTCACCATAAGAAGTTATAACCTCCCCTGTATAATTCTGATTTATTGTAAATGTAAAGTCATTTTCTTTTACCACAAAAGCAACACCCCCTTTATGCAATGGAACATACCTAAGCTGTTTCCCAACTGATATATCCAAAGGATCAGTAGCTATTTCATTGGTAGATTTTATAAATGCATAATTCCCAATAATGCTTAAGTTTTTAGTTCGGATTTTAAGGCTTGTCTCTACCCCTCTACTCCATACTTGCTTAATATTGTTGGGCATCCAACTGCCATTATTCATTTGTTGCCAGAGTATCATATCCGAGATATTCAAATTATAGGCAGTTGCTTTTAACTTGAAATTGGAAGTATTAACATCCAAACCAAACTCTTTACTCCATGAATCTTCAGGAATTAAATTAGGGTTTCCATTTGCCCCTGCTCCTACCCAAAACCGATCATTAAATGTAGGGGAACGGAAATTTCTGTTGTATTTAAAACGAACGCTTAACTGCTTAGTAAGGTCAGCTGAAAATGCCAAACCAGGAATAAGTGGTACATCAAAAGTAGTTTGCCATTGCTTACGCAATACAGTATTCATACTTAGGAAATCATAATTATATTGTAAAGATGAGAAAATAGCCCCTTGTTTTTCAAACTGCCTATTGTCCATGTAATTATTATTAATTACGGACTGCTTGGTAAAGTTTCCTCCTAGGTTATAAAGGAATCCTCCTTTGTTAATTTTAACATCAACATCAGTAATATTACTAGTAGTTAAGTACTTACTGTCAATATTTTTTAAATGCTCGGTATAACGGAAATCCTCTTCAAGAAAAGCCCTTTTTAAAGTAATTACTCCATCACCAAAAAAGTGTGTAGCACTAAGGAGCAGGTTATTGGATTTATCGTATTGTTTTGCATCCGAAAAAGGAGTTGTCATATTTTGTGGTACTTCTCTATCATTAGCTAAACTCCAGTAAGCCACTGCAAATTTTGTAGTACTATCGTACTTATAAGCAAGGTTTACTTTCCCTGATTTTGACGCTATCCTCCCATAGTCATTTACTACTGTTGGGTTCCCCCTTTGTGTAGTATTCGTGTAAGTAAAATTGTTTTTATCCGTAAGGGAAGTTAACGAAAGATTAAACGCCAATTTAGCCGTACTATGTTTTAAGCTTAACCCTTGGCTTAGCAAACCAAAACTACCTTGTTCGCTAGTAAGTTTTATTTCCTTTTGATTTTTAAAAGCAGGAATAGAGTTAAGATGAATACTACCCCCCATTGCTCCAGAGCCAAAAACGGAAGCATCACCACCATGAACTATTGCTATCTTTTCAAAACCATGCACAGGAGTGATTGAAAAATCCAACAAACCATTGGCAATAGAATTTAAAGGAATCCCATTCCAAAGGACTAAGGTATGCGAACTAGAAGTACCCCTAAAAGTTGGAGTAGCAAGCGCCCCATACTGCTTTATATAAACGGAGGAATGATTGACTAGGCAATCGGATAGTTTTTGGCTTGAGGACTCTCCTATAATTTCAGGAGTAAGTACTACTAGGTGTGTGCCTATGGAGTGGGTTTGTAAGCGATTGTGCTCTAGCTTTACTTCAGGCAATCTAATAGTATCCATAGCCATTTGCGCTAAGCTGTTAACGCCTAACCCCCAAAAGAGTAATATGTGTACTAAAGTCTGTTTCATATGCCTGTCGTCTTATCCAGAAACGATTCGGTTTTGTTTTGCTTAGCAGGTCTTCTGACTTGGTCCTTTTGGAATGGCCTTCCCATTAATTAAAACAGTGGCAATGTAGTTTCCAAAAATTTACGGACTTTACAGCTTCTGGTAAAGTTGAGGAGTTACACCTCATTCCCTTTTACACTAAAATAGTGTACTAAACTTGGGGTAAAAATAGAAAAAAAAATGAAAATAGGTTTGTAATTACTAGTTTTTGATTTAAAATAAATACTAGCCGAAAAGATTACTTATTAGCGATTGTATACTTCTGTGCAGCCCATTATTATCGCGTAAGATCCCTGCACTTCATAATCCTGCCAAAGCTGTTTATAAGTACTTATATTATTTGGAAAGCGAAATACCCTTACTATATCATTATAACTTAATATCTTTACAAATCCGTAAAACCCCTAGCCTACAAATACAGGCTAAACCCTTTATTTTTAAGTAAAAAGAAGGGGTTTTTTATTTAAAAACTGAAGTACTCAAATCCAAACTATTCTCTAGCTCTAATGGATTCAATCCTAAATCCTCAGTAAAATAAGTGATTAGTTTTTCGGTTGGCATATTCCCCACCAAATCATCCTTTGCCATAGGGCAACCGCCATAACCTTTAAGGGCAGCATCAAATCTTCGGCAACCATTCTTATAGGCCGACTCTACTTTTTCCTCCCATTTATCAGTAGTAGTATGGAAATGTGCTCCAAATTCAATAGTTGGATATTCTTGTATTAATGTACTAAAAAGTGGTGCAATATTTGTAGGATTAGAAACCCCAATCGTATCAGATAGTGCTACTATTCCTATTTCTAGTTGATGTAGTTTTTCAGTAAGTTCAGCTACTATCTCAGGATGATGATTTTCTCCATAAGGATTCCCAAATGCCATAGACAAGTACACCACTAATTCCTTATTATTCTTAACGGATAAATTCTGAATTTCTTCTATTGTACTTAATGCCTGTGCAATGCTCTTTTTGGTATTCCTTTGCTGAAACTGCTCAGAAACTGAAAGTGGGAAACCTAAATAATTGATTTCTTCAAAACTGCAAGCATCAGTTGCACCCCTAGTATTTGCTATAATAGAAAGTAATTTACTGTTTGTATTTTCTAAATCCAACTGAGCCAAAACCTGTGCAGTGTCCTTTAATTGTGGGATAGCCTTAGGAGAAACAAATGAACCAAAATCAATTGTATCAAATCCCACCTTAAGCAATTGATTGATGTATGCAGCCTTAACATCAGTAGGAATAAAGGCACTGATACCTTGCATTGCATCTCTAGGACATTCTATTATTTTAATCATTTAGTTTTTTGTTATCATGTTGAGCGTTAGTCGAAACATCTCAAAAACGAGATCCATTCACTTTCGTTCAGGATGAAAGATGTTTCTTCAATATCGCCTTATTAATCCTTTTTACTAGTGCTGGCCCTTCATAAATAAAGCCTGTATACACCTGAACCAGTGTAGCTCCTGCATCAAGCTTTTCTAGTGCATCTTCTGCTGAATGAATACCTCCTACTCCAATAATTGGGAATGCTCGGTTGGATTTATCCGCAAGGTATTTAATAACCTCAGTTGATCTTTCCCTTACAGGCTTACCACTTAAACCACCATTTCCAATAGCATCAACCTTGTTTTTATCCGTTTTAAGCCCACTTCTATCAATTGTTGTGTTAGTTGCTACCACACCATCAATTTTAGTATCAGCAACTATCTCTATAATATCATCCAATTGCTCATTTGTTAAATCTGGTGCAATCTTCAATAGAATTGGTTTTCTATTCTCCTTTGCTGTATTTAATTCTTGCAACCTATTAAGCAATGCAGTTAATGGTGCTTTCTCCTGCAAATCCCTTAGTCCTGGGGTATTTGGGGAACTTACATTCACTACAAAATAATCCACATGAGGAAAGAATTTCTCAAAACAGATTTCAAAATCGTTTACTGCTTTATCATTAGGAGTTACTTTATTCTTCCCAATATTCCCTCCAATAATAATGTTTGTTTTCTTTCTTCTTAACCGAGCAACTGCAGCCTCTATCCCCTGGTTATTAAAACCCATACGGTTAATAATTCCACTATCTTCCTTTACACGAAACAACCTTGGTTTAGGATTTCCTTCTTGCGGTAAAGGAGTGACAGTTCCAATTTCTACAAAACCAAAACCGAAAGATGCCAACTCATCAAAGAGTTTTGCATCCTTATCAAACCCTGCTGCCAAGCCTACAGGATTATCAAATTTAAGTCCAAATACCTCACGAACCAACCTAGTATCCTTTACCTTAAAAAACAATCGTAAAGTCCACATTTTACCAGGAATCATTCCAGCAATTTTTATCATCTTAAAGGTGATATGGTGTATCAATTCAGGGTTGAATAGAAATAAGAAAAAACGGACGATTCTATACATAGATATATTTTTCGCAAATGTAAAAAAATAGATACAAGATAAGTAGCAATAGCTATTAGATTACAAACAGGAAACTAACAACTAACCCTCTACTTCCTCAAATGAATTATCATCATAAAACACCACTACCTTCCCTATTTTTTTGGACACTTTCACTTCATTCACCTCTTTCTGTGTAGTCATAAAGCCAATTCCAGTAACCAACCAGTTGGCATTTATATTAGGATAGGAATGCAAAAGCTTTTCTAAAAAATCAATACTTGGCTTATTTCTGCCAGAAAGTATATGCGAAATAGTAGCACGGTTTACACCAATGTTATCCGCCAATACTGAGGACTTTAACCCCTCTGATTCCATCCAATTTTTAAGCCTAGAGTGCATAATTATTTTGATTTACAATTGTAAACCACAAAACTACAAATTAGTTTTTTACAATAACTAAATTTAACTCATTATCTTTAAATAATATTAAAATTTAACTACAAGTAAGTATTATAATTTATTGATTTTAATTGTTTTATACTATAAATTTACACAACAATATTAAAACAAGAAATGAAAGATATATTTATCTATTTTTATGTTTACAAAAGTAAACTTCCGCCATAAAAAAAGCCCCTTACAAGAAGAGGCTTTCAGTTATTATTTCTAAAATTACTTATAGTGATTTCAACACCAATCCAAAATAAAATGTTCTTGGCGTACTTGGTCCGTAAACAAAATTACTATCCCTTTCCTTACCGCTATCAAAATTACTTTGATAAGCATTCGTTAAGTTTTTTACACCTAAGCTATACTCTAAACTAGCTCCTACTCTACTTAACTTTTGAATGTAGGTAGCTTTTAAACCTAAAGCATTAAATACTTCAGAAGTCTTATACTCATCATTTTCCTGCTCTGGAGCTCCTCCCATGTGTACTAAATCCATTTTACCAGTATGCACAAGGTTGGCAGCAAAATTAAATTTACTTGATGGCGTATAACTTACAGTAGCATAACCATACTTTTTAGGCGTTCTTAAAAATTCTTGTTTAGCCTCTAAATCATCAGAATAACTTACCGCATCATCATAAAGCGACTCTTGCAATGTTAACCCTGACTCTACCTGAATTTTCTGGTTAAAATTAGCTCTAAACTCCATAGTCACACCCTTTACTGTAGCTCCTGAACCATTTCTCTTAACAAATACTTCACCATACTCATCTTCACCATCTGGCTCTTGATAAAAAGCATCATCTAATCTAGTGTAAAAACCTTCTAGAGTTAAACCATAAACATAATTATGTGTTGCCTTATCATAATTATAGGAAGCACTTAAACTTTTTGAACGCTCTTCTTTTAAATCATCCGCCAACTCAATTCTTGAAATACCTCCACCAGCAAAAGCAATATGCAAATCAGTATCAAAGGCCTGTGGCGCTCTAAAACCTGTACTGTATGACATTCTAAACTGAGAATTCCTTTGTAATTTATACAATAACGACATTCTAGGACTTACAACAATATTATCCAACAATGAATGCTTATCAAACCTAGCACCACTTAATAAATTAATACTTTCCGTTAAATTCCAGTCAGACTGCAAGAATGTTCCTATTGTTTTTACTTTCTGATCAATTAAATAATTATATGCTTTAATCTCATCCATCACATCATCAGAAACATACTCAGAACCAATAGTAATTACATTAGGACCTACAAACTTATCGTATTTATGATTCAATTGGAATCCAACTTGTTTTGTTGTATTTAAAGATGTTCCGTAAGGAGGGCTTACTAAATGCCCAGCATCATCTGCACTATTTACTTCTGGTCTTATTCCTGTATAATGCTCTCTTTTAGTTTGCTGTGCAGCTAAATAAGTAATAAATGAAGAAGCTCCATCATTAAAATTAACTTGATAATCAATATTACCTAATAACACATCATGAACCCTTTCTTCTGCTTGCATTGCAAAATGTGCAGCTCCATCAATCATCTCACCACCATATCTATACTCATGCAAACTACCCATATTCACTTCTATTTTCTGATTTTCATTAGGAAGGAAAAAGAAATTTGCTCCAAAAGTATTATCCTTTAAAGAAGGTAACTCTGAGTAATTATCTTCATTATGATCATAAGCCTCTCTATCTCTATTATTTACAAAGAATGTAGCTCCAGAGTTTTTGTTATCAGAAACAACAGTAGCATTCCCATATATAACTTTATCAGTAGCAAGTTTATTTATATTCCCATAATCATAACCAAAGCTATATCCATTTTTAGTAGGCAATTTAGTAATTACATTTACTATCCCACCAATAGCTGATGAACCATACAATGAACTACCACCTCCTCTAACAATCTCAATTCTATCAATCATATTAGTAGGGATTTGCTCCATACCATACAATCCAGTTAATGGACTAAAAATAGGGCGACCATTGATAAGAATTTGCGAATAACCTCCTGCCAATCCATTCATTCTTAACTGTGTGTAATTACATGTTTGGCAATCAGTCTCCACCCTTATACCTGGTTGAAAATTTAACCCTTCTGCCAAATTACATGCTTGCACACTTTGCAACTGCCTACTATCAATAACATTTACAATAACTGGAGATTCAGTTCTTCTTTTAAATGTTTTTGTACCTGTAACTACTACCTGATCCAAATTATAAACTGATTTATCAATAGATACATCAATAGCATTAACCCCTTTAACAATATCAATATGCATTTTTTTCTCAAGCATTCCAATTGCTGAAACAACTATATGCTGATGCCCTAAAGGAGATTTTTTGATTTCATACATACCATTTTCATCTGCAGAAACACCCAATTTACTCCCCTCAATTATAACATTAGCAAAAGGAACTGCCTCCCCATCACTTGTTATACTCCCTTTAATTACTTGTCCGTACGCACTAAAATTAATTGCAACAAACAGCATTATTACTAGATTTATTTCTCTTTTTATCATTATTTATATTTTATTTTTTTGATGGGTCAAAAGTAATTTATTTTTAGACATGTCTAAACTTTTATTTATATTAATTTAATTATTACTTTTGCCGCATGATAACTTTAGCAGAAGAAAACTATTTAAAAGCTATACTATCCATCTCATTAAATGAAGATGGTAAAGTATCCACCAATGCTATTGCACAAGAAATTGGAACATCTGCAGCCTCTGTATCAGATATGTTAAAAAAGCTACAGGAAAAAAAGCTAATTAAATACATAAAATACAAAGGAGTAGAACTAAGTAATACAGGAGAAAAAAAGGCAATTAATATCCTAAGAAAACATAGGCTTTGGGAAACCTTTTTAGTAAATAACCTTGGCTTTAATTGGGGAGAAGTACATGATGTAGCAGAACAGCTGGAGCACATAAAATCCCCTGAACTAATTGATCGGCTAGATACTTTTTTAGAATATCCAAATTTTGATCCTCATGGCGAACCTATCCCTACTAAAGATGGAAAAATTCCAAGCACTAACACTACCCCTTTAAACGATTTACAAGAAGGAACAAAAGGAAGGGTAATGGGAGTTACTTTAGATGAAAAAGCCTTTCTGGACTACCTTACACAACTAAACATAAGTATAGGAACTTCAATTGAGCTAATCGCAAAAATTTCTTTTGATAAATCCTTAAGTATAAAAATAGAAAACGAAAAGCAGCACATTAGTAATGATGTTGCTAAACACCTTTTAATAAAAACAAACTAAACAATGGAAAATTACGAATTATACAAATGGTTTATAGTGCAAACACCTGTAATGCAAGCATTATATGCTGGGCTTTTTACTTGGGGATTAACTGCATTAGGTGCATCACTAGTATTCTTATTTAAAAATTCTAACCGAAAAGTATTGGATGTATCCTTAGGTTTTACTGGTGGTGTAATGATAGCAGCTAGTTTCTGGTCCTTACTATCCCCTGCTATTGCTTATGTTGAAATGCAAAATGAAATGGGATTAAGTAACACACCATCATGGGCTCCTCCAGCAATTGGGTTTTTATTAGGAGCTATTTTCCTTTATGTTTTAGATCAAATTATTCCTCACTTGCATATTTTTGGAAAAAGAGAAGAAGCTGAGGGAGTAGAAACGAACTGGCGTAAAACTATTTTATTAGTACTAGCCATTGCCTTACATAATATACCTGAAGGACTAGCTGTAGGAGTTGCTTTTGGTGCACTTGCCAACCCTGAACTTTTAGGAATGGAAGGCCACTCAGTATTTACAATCGGTTCTGCCATTGCATTAGCAGTAGGAATTGGAATTCAAAATTTCCCTGAAGGATTTGCAGTATCTATGCCCCTAAGAAGGCAAGGTGTTAGCAGATGGAGATCATGGAAATGGGGACAATTATCCGCTATTGTAGAGCCTATATTTGCTGTAATTGGTGCTGCAGTAGTTATGCAAGTACTTCCTATTTTACCTTACGCATTAGCATTTGCAGCTGGAGCTATGATATACATTGTTGTGGAAGAAGTAATTCCTGAAAGCCAAAGAGGTGGAAATACCGATTTAGCTACTATGGGACTTATATTAGGGTTTATTGTAATGATGATATTAGATGTAGCGTTAGGCTAAGTCACTAATTTGATAATATGTTAATTTGATGATTAATTATCAAATCTAGCAATCAGCTCATCAGCACATTTTTTCTATCTTTGCAATATGTCAAGAAAGATAAACATAAAGAATCGTAAAGCCAGTTTTGAATATCAATTCATAGCTACTTTTGTGGCAGGAATTTCTCTAGTAGGAACAGAAATTAAGTCAATTCGTAACAATAAAGCCAATATTTCGGATGCACATTGCGTTTTTGTTGAGGAAGAACTTTTTGTAAAAAGCTTGCACATTGCTGAATATCCGAATGGAGGCTATATTAATCATGAGCCAAAAAGAGACCGCAAGCTTTTACTAAACCGACAAGAACTCAATAAAATGCTAGGAAAAGTAAAAGAAAAAGGAAATGCTATTATTCCTATCAGGTTATTCATAAATGAAAAAGGAAAAGCAAAACTAGAAATTGCTTTAGCCAAAGGAAAAAAGATTTACGACAAAAGAGAAAGCATAAAAGAAAAGGACCAAAAGCGCGATATGGATAGAATCAGAAATATGAGGTAATGAAAAAATACTTTCTCCCTTTACTTATACTAACAACTCTTCTTTTTGCCTGCAAAAAAGACATTATAGAAAATGATCAAAGCGCTACTTTGCATTTTTCAAACGATACTATCATTTTTGACACTGCTTTTCATTCTATTGGTACCCCTACCAAAACACTAACTATCTACAACCGCAATAACTTTACTGTACTTACGGATATAAACTTAAACCTGATAGATGGCGGTAGTTTCAGAATGAATGTAGATGGTGTTGCGGGAAATAGTCAAAAAAATATTGAGATTCCTGCTAAGGATAGTATTTTCATTTTCTTGGAAGTTACTCCTAACCAAAATAGCAGTAATGATTTTTTACTCACAAGTAATATAGAATTTACTACAGGAACCAAAAAGCAAGATGTTAAGCTTGTTTCCCCAGGTAGGAATGCAAACTTTTACTTACCACATGACAATATTTTTACTGATGGAACGGATAGCGTTAATTATAAATACTATTCAATAAAAGGAAATAAAATTTGGACAAATGAGTTACCTCATGTTGTTTACGGATATGTAGTAATAGAGCCTAATGCCACCCTAACAATTGAAGAAGGTGCACAAATCTATTTCCATAGTAATTCAGGGATGTTTGTAGGTAGTCCTATTCTAATTAGTGAAGATGGTGCTCCACCCTTAAATAACGGAACATTAAAAATTAATGGAAGTTTAGGAAATGAAGTTACTTTCCAAGGCGACCGATTAGATGCTTGGTATGAAAACACACCTGGGCAATGGAATGGGATTCACTTTGTACAAGGCAGTATTAATAGCACTATTGATTATGCAGTTATCAGAAATGGAACAACTGCTATTCGTGCTGATTCAGTAGCCAACAGCAACCCAACTGTTAGTATAGAAAATACGATTATTGAAAACATGTCAGCTATTGGTATTTTAGGGCAAGGAGCTAATATCACTGCAAACAATACAGTTATAAGTAAATGCGGGCAATATGCAGTAGCTTGTAATATTGGCGGTACATATAACTTTAGCCAGTGTACTTTTGCTAATTACTGGGATTACAATCATAGAAACACCCCTTCTATCCTACTGAATAACTACTATGAAGGTGCTGATGGGAATGTTTATGTTAGGAATTTAGATGCAGCCAATTTTACCAATTGTATTATTGAAGGATCACTATCCACTGAAGTTAGTTTTCAAGAACAAGAACTAGGGGAATTCAATTATACTTTTGACCATTGTCAAATAAAACTAGACCCTACAATTGATACAGACAATGCACATTACGAGAATGTAATTATCAATCAATCCCCAAAGTTTGAGGATAAAACGGAAAGCGATTTTCATTTAACTGAAGACTCTCCTGCTATTGATGCTGGGAATAGCTCAACTGATGGCACTCTTGATATTGAAGGAAATTCAAGAAACACTACTGATATTGGAGCTTATGAATTTGTTGAATAATGTCATATTGAGAGATAGTCGAAATATCTACAATTTCAACTGTAGACCCTTCAACTCTGTTCAGGATGACAACATCTTTTAATCATCAAATTAGCACATCAGCACATCATATCTTACCTCAATACTAAAAGCAAAGCAGCCTGTGCTGAACTCGATTCAGTAGTCTAATATCCAATTACAGCTCCCTCAAAAACTCCACTGTATCCACACCATCAGCATAATCCCAAAGGTTAGGGTTTTGTGTATTTCCAAATGGAATATCCTTTTTTGATACTACACACTGTAATTGATCAGCATTTTCATCAATAAATTGCTCAACAGTATGCATGTCGTTATAATATTCATAATACAGCATAGCTACAGGAGAAAGCAAGGATTTTTCCTCTTTCATCAACAGGAAACCGTTTTCAACCAACTCATTACTTCCCATTAGGAAAATGGCTTTATTATAATCGTAATTATTACCGTATTTTTTATGTTCTACTACATGTGAATAAGGATAAAAAGCTTTAAACAGATTATCCAAATCAAAGCCTTTTGGTAAAAATAACTTGGACACATTACGACAGCCTAATCCAAAGTATGCAAATACATCATTTGCTAGTCCTTGCAATTCCATAGCCGACTCACTACCATCCAAAACGGCAACTGACCTTCTGTTTTTACGGATTATCTTTTTTGCTCCTTTAAAATAATATTCAAAGTACTGAGCAGAATTATCACTACCAGTAGCAATTACGGCATCAAATTTTCTGTTTTTCACATCATCAATAAAATCAATGCGTTCTTTAAATTCAGGAGCAATACTAATGAGTTTATCAATAAGCAACCTCAACAGCACATTATCGGTACTGGACATTTTAACCACTACATTATGACCAGAAATAAGCACAGTAAGGAAATCATGAAAACCAACCAAAGGTATATTCCCTGCCATTATGATTAATACCTTTTTTGCCTGCTCAACCTCCTGTAGTTTGTAAGGATTTAACCATGCTTTTAGCATATCTTCCTTTAACTGATCATGCCAAGCGCTTAGTGCTTTATCAATATTTTCCTTAGTAAACCAAGGGTTAAGCACCTGTGCAGAATATAATTTTTCTGAAGCTTTTTGCTGTATCTCAGTTTTTAAATATTCTCCTAGCTCAGTAAAGGCCTGTATTCTTACTTGTAAATTCATGGGGCAAAAATACTTTTTTAAATAAAAACCGAGCAAATGCTCGGCTTCTATTTTCTGTTCTTTTGTCATAGCAAACCTTTAGGTGTGGCTATCCTTACACACCCCTAACCCCTCTTGTATAGAGGGGAATGAATAGCTTGCTTCATTGTATTCGCAATGACATTTACACATCACCCCTCAGTCCTAAAGGACAGCTCCCCTGAAAGGTGAGCAATAATAAAGTATTTCAAATAGCTTCTCCCCTGTTTTAGGATTCTCCTCCTTGGAGGAGCTAGAGGTGGGTTACAATGACAGAGGGGTATAGTTTTAGTTATAATGGACTAATAATTTGCTGCATTTTTATTCAGTTTCGCTTTTTTGAAGAGTGCGGAATCTACTACAGACTCCCAGATACGCAATGAAAGAGTCAGATACGGCATCCAAAGAGTCAGATACGGCATCCAAAGACCGTGAAATCCTCTACAAGGAGTCAGATACGCAATACAAAGAGTCAGATAGAGCAAACAAAGTAGTTGTAAAAGGCATTAAAGTAATTATAGTCTAGCAACTCAACACATTAGCACATTAATTTTACCTTTGCCTTATGAAAAAAATATGCTTCCTACTTTTTTTAACTTTTAGCCTTAGTAGTTTTGCCCAAAAAGGAAACAACAAACTATTTGCTGAATATGAGGACACCCTAAAGGTAATGGCACACCAAATTATGAATGCTGAAACGGAGGCTGAAAAACGCTTATCCCATACTGCATTCCTAAGCAACCTTACGGAAGTACTCCAATACGAAAAAGCATTCAAATTTCCGTTTGATTCCCTAGTAACTATTGCTCGTATCACTTCCCCCGATAATACTTTCCGTATTTTTAACTGGCTACTAAAAAAGGACAATGGTAGTTATGAATATTTTGGAATTGTGCATTATCATAATAAAAAACGAAAGCGTTATGAAATTATTCCACTAGTGGATAATTCTGCTAATATCCGTAATGCTGAGCAAGAAGATTTAGATGCTACAAATTGGTATGGTGGTCTCTATTACCAAATAGCATACATCAAAAAAGCAGGAAGAAAATACTACACCCTCCTATCCTGGGATGGAAATGATGGTTACAGCACCAAAAAGATAATGGATGTCATGTACTTTTCAGGAAAAAACAAAATTAAGTTCGGACTTCCTATCTTTAAGCAAAATAAAAAAGAAAGTAAAAAACGAATTATACTAGAGTATGATTCCAAAACAAGTATTAGTGTAAAATACCATGAAAAGGAACAAAGGATAGTATTCAACCACTTAGTACCACCAAGAAAAGACCTAGAAGGATTAGAAGAATATTATGTGCCTGAAGGAACTTTTAACAGCTACCAATACAAAAAAGGGAAATGGTGGCTTGAACAAGATGTAGACATCAGAAATCAAGGGAAAGTAAGAAAAATTAAAAAACCTAAAAGAGGATTAACACCTAGATAATCTTTATGTGATGATGTACTAATTTGATAATAATAAATATTGTCATTTTCTACTTCAAACCACAAACTACCAACCATAAACCATTACCAACTAACACTAAATGCTCAAACACTACAAATCAAAGCTAATAATTGCGGGCTGTGATGAGGCTGGCAGAGGTTGCTTGGCAGGGCCAGTAGTAGCAGCAGCTGTAATTCTTCCCAAAAAATTTAAAAACAAAATACTGAACGATAGTAAAGTCCTGTCAGAAAAGAAGAGAGAACAATTACGCCCTATCATTGAAAAAGAAGCAATTGCTTGGGCTGTAGTCATAGTTTCCCCTGCTGAGATTGATGAAATAAATATCCTGAACGCTTCCTTTTTAGCTATGCACAGGGCAATAGAAAAATTAAATACTAAAGCTGAACTCTTATTGATTGATGGCAATCGCTTTACCCCTTACCCTAACACTCCTCATGAATGTATAATTAAAGGAGATGGAAAATATCTATCCATTGCTGCTGCATCCGTACTAGCTAAAACCTACCGAGATGATATCATGAAAGAGCTTGATGCTGAATTTCCTAATTATAATTGGAAACAAAACAAGGGATACCCTACCAAACAACACAGAAAAGCAATAGAAGAATTTGGTGCAAATAATCACCACAGAAAAAGTTTTCAACTACTTCCTACTCAGCTCGTTTTAAACATATAAATTACTAATTTTGGGGTTCTGATTTCAAACACCACTATGCTTAGTAAAATTCTAAAAATTGCAACACCTATAGTTCTAGTTCTCATCATCCTATTTATAGGCTATAACAGCTATAAGCAGGTTACTGAAAACACTGAGAATCCGCTAAACATTATCCCTACCAATGCAGCTGCAATACTACAATGCAATAATGCTGATGCGCTTTATAATAATTTAAATGCTGTTGATATCTGGAGGCACTTGCGTAATATCAGTACAGTGGACAGCATTAATGGTCATCTGAAAGAAATTTCTAGTTTTTATGCTCAACATCCTCTAATTTTTAAAAGTCATACACTTTTCATTTCCTTTCATAAAGTAGGTGCCAATAATAGCGGTTTACTCTTTAGTAGTAATTTTGAAAAAAAAGCCATTACTAGTAATACTGAAATCAATAACTTGCTGGGAAGTGCTATTACTCAAGGGCAGTACAACAATCAACCTATTTTTGAATTGCTACACAAAGGCAGCACCTTATTTTTAAGTTTTAAAGGAGATATTGTATTCTTTTCTGAAAACAAAATGTTGGTTGAAGACGCTATACGAGCTAGTGTATCGGAAGACAAACTTACGGCAAACCCTTCCTTTAACACAGCCTACAAAACAATTAGCAAATCAGCTGATATTAATCTTTTTTACAACTACAATTCCTTATTTGAATATAGCAATGTATTCAGTAGCAAAGCAATAAATACTTCTAATTTTTCTGGATGGGTAGCTACTGATCTTAGTATAAAAAACAAACTTATTATCGCCAATGGGTTTGGTGCTTTTAACAACACTACTTCAAATTTTACTGATGTACTAAAAAGCCAATCAGCTGAAGCGATTACTATAACAACTATTATCCCTGAAAATACTTCCTTGCTTTTTAGTATTGGTTTTGATAATGCAAAACAATTATTTGAAAAAAAGAATAAAATATTACAACAACAAAATAATTTCTGGAGCTGGGACAAGCACAGAAAATCAGTACAAGACAGCAGCAATGTAAACTACAATGAATTTATAAATGAATTAGAGGGTGAAGCAGGAATTTTTAACACTTCAGCTACCCAAAGTAGCCAGCAGAAATATGCTTTCTTTAAAAGCAAAAACTCTATAACTGCAAGTAGCCTTATGCAAGGCTTAGTTGCTAATAAAAAAGCGTATGCCAACTTTAGCATCAATAGCATAAAGGATGCAAATATAACAGCTCAATTATTTGGGGATTTATTTAACAACACCACTCCCTACTTTACTACTATTGACGATTATTTTATTTTTGGTTCAACTATAGCATCCTTAGAATATTTAATTGACAATTACAATGGCGGAAATACTTTAGCAAACAGCCAACATTTTAGTAATTACAAAAGTTATTTATCCTCAAAGTCAAATTTACTTTTCTACATTAACCCAGGTAAAATAGCAACTGCACTAAAGGATAACCTACAAAATACTTATGCTAAGGATATAAATTTTAATACTGACTCACTTACTAAGTTCACTGCTTTTTCTTTGCAAATGACTAGCAAAAAGGATTTGCTCCTAAACAACATAAACTTATTTTATGATGAGGATTTTAAAGAATCAATAAAAGAGGAATGGTTCACTCAACTAGATACAAGTATTAGTATGAGTCCTCAATTTGCATACAATCATTTCACTAAAGAAAAGATGATAATTGTACAGAATGATGATCATAAAGTATTTGCAATAAACTCCAAAGGTGAGCAGTTATGGAACTTACAATTAGATGATAAAATTATTGGCAATGTATCCAGTATTGATGCTTACAAAAACAACAAATACCAATGCCTATTCAACACTAAAGAGCAACTCTATTTAATCGATAGAAATGGAGAGCATGTTGATGGATTTCCTCAATTATTACCTAGTAATACAAAAGTTGGTCATGCATTGTTTGATTATAACAAGTCAAAAAAATACCGTATCCTTATTGTTGGTGAGGATAACAAGATTTACAACTTGGATAAAAAAGGAAAGAAAGTAAAAGGCTGGAAACATATCAAAAACAACAATAGAGTTAAGCAAACTCCACAGTATTTCAGAATTGGAAGTAAGGACTATATTCTTGCTGAACGCAACAATAGCAACACACAATTATTGGCCATTAACGGGAGTGAAAGGGTGAAATTTGAAGCAGGAACTCAGTTTAATAACAACCCTATTCAAAAGGATAAAAACGGAACTCTTTACGCCATTACTACTGAAGGAAAATTATGGAGAGGAACATTAGATGCTAATTCAAGCACTACTATACTCCCTGAATTAAATTCAAGCAGTAAATTGTTATGCGCCAAAATAGTAAAGGATAAAGTCCTTTCTGATCCTAATAGCTATAACCTAGTTTACAGCAACAACTCTCAACTTTATATTATTGATGTTTTAGATTTTAAAAGCATCTACAGTTTTACTTTGGATAGTGAAATTACGAGTATTAAAAAAGCGGGAGAGTTCTTAGGAGTAACTACAAAAAACAAACTTTACCTATACAACACCTATGGTTTAGTGGACGGCTTCCCTATTGATAGTGATGGATTTTTTAATATAGCTGATATTGACAACAACAATAAAATAAACCTTATAAATAGTAAAAATGGGTTTATTTACAATTACGAATTAGGGTCAGTCAATTAAATAAGTTAAACTTAAATAAGGAATAAATTTATAATCCATTTCAGTTAAAGGAAACTGTACTCCTCCCCTTATCAATACAGAATTATAGCGCTTATTTTTACTTAATTTTTTATACATCAGCTCAGCTGATATTTGAGGTACAATGGCTTTTTCTTTTGTAGGTAAATATATAAGCCCAGTGTTAGCTCCCGTATAAAATTTATTAAATAGTTCATAATGATACCCAGCATTAGCTCCTGAGAATACAAAAGATGTATTTAGCTCAGTAAATAAAATTGTTTTTTTATTAAAATAATAAAGCCCCATTCCTGTTAAATAAGGTAAGCCGTAAGTATGTGCAAAGTAGATTTGTTTACCTTGTGATGCCCACTTATCAAATCTACTTAAATCATACCTTTCTATCAAATCAATCAATAATGTTGGGTACTTAGGATTTGTGGCATAGCCTGCTTTCTTTAAGCCTTTTGCCCATTTTTTATAATCTGTTTTTTGATATTCAAACAAAAAAGAATAACGCCCTCTTTGGGTTAAAAACAAAGAATGATCTCTGTAAGATTCTGACACTTTACTGTACTTCCTAAAGCACTCTCCTTTTTCATCATCATCCTCAATAATAGTTTTACCATTCCAATTGCTATGGCATTTAATTCCAAAATGATTTTTACCTTCAACTGCCAGTCTGCTTTCTCCATTTCCACTTTCCAATATACCCTGTGCTAGTGTAATTGAAGCAGGAATTCCATACCTATCCATTTCAGCAACAGCAGCACTGCTGTACTTTGCAATATAGTTTTCAGTCTTATTCTGTGCGGTAGCCAACAAAGTAGAAAACAACAATAAAGTCAAAAGGCTATTTTTCATGATACTAAAATAGAAAAGCCATTCAAGTTTTTTACATCCAAAAAATATATATTTGAACACATAATTTTAATAAGTTAATATGCAAAGAAAAGATTTCCTACAATCATTAATAGGTGCAAGTGCTTTTATAGGCCTACCCTTCACTACAATAGGAGCTGTCAACACTAGTATTCAAGAATTAATAAACAATACAAAACGAGCTGTTAACGGAAATATGTTTGGCTTTGCTGCCGATCCTATTAAAAAAGTAAGGGTTGGAATTATTGGGCTTGGGAACAGAGGAAATACCTTACTTGAAATGTTTCAATATTTATTGGAGAATGAAATGGTGGAAATAATTGCTTTATCAGATATTTCAGAAGAAAAAGTAAATAAAGCTGCTGAAAAATTAGCCCTTTGGCAAAGTGAAAAACCAACACTTTATTACAAATCAAAAACAGAATGGGAAAAGCTAACTACTAGAGATGATATTGATTTAGTCATTATTGCTACTCCTTGGGATTTACATACTCCAATGGCCATTCATTCTATGGAAAACGGAAAACATGTTGGTTGTGAAGTTCCTATTGCTTCAAATATTGAAGATTGCTGGAAACTCATTGAAACAGCTGAACGCACCCAAAAACATTGCATGATGATGGAAAATTGCAATTATAATGAGGAAGAGCTTTGGGTATTAAACATGGTTCAAGAAGGTGTATTTGGCGATATAACACACACTGAGGGGGCTTATCTTCATGATTTAAGGGCTTTATTACTGCACGATACTTACTATGAAGGACAATGGCGTTTGCACGAACATGCTGAGCGTGATGGGAATTTCTACACCACACACGGCTTAGGACCTATTGCTTATTACCTAAATATTGGGAGAGGGGATACTTTTGCTCATCTTACCTCCATGAGTAGCAGAGAATTAAACTTAAGCCTTGCAGCAAAGCAAGCTGGGCATCCAATACAGAATTACAAATGTGGAGACATGAACAACACCCTAATTAAAACAGAAAAAGGGAAATCAATTTTATTGCAATTTGATGTGCATACAGGAAGACCTTACTCTAGAATAAATAAAGTTGTAGGCACAAAAGCTGTTCATGATGGCTATCCAAGTCGCTTGTATATTGAAGGAGAAAAACCTGAATACTGGGGACATAATTGGCTAGAAGAAAAAGAATATAATGAGTATAAAAGTAAGTACCAACACCCAATTATAAAGAAACTAAAAGCTGTTAGTCAAGGCTTTAAACAAGGGCATGGCGGTATGGATTTTATAATGATTTACAGAATGATAAAATGCTTAAACTTAGGAATACCGCTAGATATAAATGTATATGATAGTGTAATGTGGAGTGCCATCACTCCTCTTTCTGAACTTTCAGTAGCGGCCAATAGCCAATCCATTATTATACCTGATTTTACAGGAGGTACTTGGAAGAATGAAAATCCATTGGAGATTATGAAGGAAGTTTAACCCCTAACCTTTCACTCATTCCTTTATTCCCTTGCAAACCGCCCGTATGTATAGCAAGAATTGAGCTTCCTTTCGGAAAATAATCTTTACCAATCAAATCCAAAACACCTAGCATCATTTTACCTGTATAGATAGCATCTAAAGGAATATTACATGCAGTATTAAATTCATTTATAAACTGAACTAACTCTTCACTTGTTTTAGCATAACCTTTTCCAATATAAGTGTTTATGAATTTATAATTAGTTGAGTTTACCCAACTTTCAATATCCTTTTCTAGTGCATCTATTCCTTTAATTGCAGGAAAGCCAATTACAGTTTGCTTAGGATTTGAAGCATTAATAATCCCTGAAATTGTACCACCAGTACCCACTGCACAACAAATATAATCTTGGGTGTCATTCTCCTCTAAAATTTCAGCTGTTCCTTGTATTGCCAACTCATTTGTTCCTCCTTCAGGAATCAAATAAAAACTACCAAACTTTGCTTTTAGTTTTTCTAAAAAATCAGGAGCTGCTTTCTCTCTGTACTCACTCCTACTTACATAGTGTAATTCCATGCCATTTTCTCTAGCAAATTGCAAAGTAGGATTTAAAGGAAAATGTTCTTCACCCCTAATAACTCCTATGCTTTTTAATCCTTTTTCATGTGCTGCAAAAGCAGTAGCTGCAATATGATTCGAGTATGCACCTCCAAAAGTTAAAAGGGTTTTGTAATTCTGTTTTTTAGCCTCAAGCAAGTTATATTTTAACTTGAACCATTTATTCCCTGAAACAAAAGGATGTACCTTATCAATTCGCTTAATAAATAAGCGAACTTCCTTCTCTTTTAATAGTGGTATTGATATTTCCTGAGTCTGTAATTCCATCACAACAAAAATATACTAAGTTTGTAATCTAAAACTTATAATATGATAATAAAATTAGAAGAATTTTATTCAATCTTTAAAGGCTACCTAATTAGTGTAGATGGACATTTTACATCTTTTGACAATCCTCATATAAAAAGACATGAAGATTATAAAAAAACATTAGAATCTGAAGGTTATAAAAATTTAAAAATTGAAAAATGGAACCTAAAAATAATAGGAAATGGACACATAATAGAATGTGTAAAAGCAGCTGTAAATACTAAAGGCAATAACCTTGTTATTCATGACAACAGAAGGGGTGAAAATGCGAGACAAGATAAGGCGCTTTACCAAGACTTTTCAAAAGATGAATTAAAAGAATTTGAGAAATATCTATTTGATTTTTATAAAAGCAATATCTCTGATGAAGAATCCTTTAATAACCTATTGAAATACTGTGGAAAAATATATCCTTTTATGGCATACTTATTTTTCTTAAAGTCAGCAAAATTATATTTACCGATAGCACCAAGAACCTTTGATTCTTTATTCAAGAAGTTAAATATTAATTTTAGTACATCAGGAAAATGCTCATGGGAGAACTACAGTGAATATATTTCTATTATAACTGAAGTAAAAGGTTTTTTATCTCAAAAAACTGAACATGAAAATGAAGATATTGCTTTGTTAGATGCTCACTCATTTCTATGGATTATTATGAAGCATATTCCAGCTAACTTAAATACAGGTACTCAAAATTACAGTATTATTTTTAAGAAGATTACACCATCACATTCTGGATTAGAATTACCTAAGTATGTCGCAAATAAAGACTATACATCTAATCATGATAAATTACAAAAAAGGAAAGAATTAGTAGGAAAAAAATCAGAAGAAATTGTTCTTAATTATGAAAAAGAAAAACATATAAATCATAAAAACTTTTCATTAATTAAAAATGTATCAGCAAACAATAGTTTAGGTTATGACATACAATCAATAGATGAAAATGGAAATTTAAAATTTATTGAAGTTAAAACTGAAGGATTCAATAAATCATTTATAATTTCAAGAAATGAAATTACAAGATTAAATGAAACTGAGAATCACTTTATTTATGTTGTAAATCACAAGAATTCTACTTCTGAAATTAATGAATTAGATTTAAAAGAAATTAAACTTGAAGGAAAGAAAAGTATAAATGGAATTGAGTTTTACCCACTTAACTTTCGAGTCCATTTTTAAACATCTGTTCATGCAAATATCGTAAATTCGCCAACCCTATGAAAGGATTTTCAAAAATAGACAAACTAGATAAGGATGAGTATTACCACTCCACTGAAGGCTATATTGTTTTTACTGAAAAATACCATTTAAAGAGAGGATATTGTTGCAATAACAACTGCAAACACTGTCCTTATAAAAAAGAAATAAAGAATAAAAATGACAAATCTTAAACAAGCCATTTTACAAGGAATCCCATCAGAACTTCCTGCAAAAAAAAATATAAACCCTAGTGTTAGCCATGCCCCGAACCGTAAGGATATTCTTAACAAAGAGGAAAA
This sequence comes from uncultured Flavobacteriales bacterium, assembly GCA_943788405.1. GTDB lineage: Bacteria > Bacteroidota > Bacteroidia > Flavobacteriales > BACL11 > UWMA-0277. Next base: position 557,265 of record CALSQD010000002.1, on the reverse strand, counting down.
GCAGCTAGCTATTCGCAATGCCTTGCGTTATTTTCCTGAGCATATGCACACTACTTTAGCTCCAGAATTTGCTGAGGAACTAAAAACTTACGGAAGAATCTACATGTATCGTTTCATGCCTACTTATGAAATAAAAGCTAGGCATTTGGAGGATTTTCCACATAAAAGTAAACAAGCAGCTGCAATACAAATGATGCTTTCCAACAACCTAGATGGTGCTATTGCACAGCATCCTGAGGAATTAATCACTTATGGAGGAAATGGGGCCGTGTTCCAAAACTGGGCGCAATACCTACTTTGTATGCAGTATTTAGCCGAAATGAATGATGAGCAAACCTTAGTTTTATATTCTGGTCATCCTATGGGATTATTCCCTTCACATAAAGATGCTCCTAGAGTTGTAGTAACAAATGGAATGATGATTCCTAACTACTCTAAGCCTGATGATTGGGAGAAATTCAATGCTTTAGGTGTTACTCAATACGGACAAATGACAGCAGGTTCGTTCATGTATATAGGGCCTCAAGGAATTGTACACGGAACAACAATTACGGTATTGAATGCTGCCAGAAAAATTGACCCTAAAGCAGAAGATTTAAGCGGGAAAATATTCGTTACTGCTGGGCTTGGTGGAATGAGTGGCGCACAACCTAAAGCAGGAGTTATTGCAAAGGGAGTATGTATAGTTGCTGAGGTAAATCCACAAGCAACCTACAAAAGACAAGAACAAGGATGGGTAGATGAAGTATATACCGATTTAGATGAATTACTAGATAGAGCTGTAGCAGCAAGAGAAAATAAAGAAGCTGTTTCAATTGCCTATGATGGAAATATAGTGGACTTATGGGAAAGAGTTGTAGAAAGAAATATTCATATTGAAATAGGCTCTGACCAAACCTCACTGCACAATCCTTGGGCAGGTGGCTATTACCCTGTAGGAATGAGTTATGAAGCTGCCAATGAAATGATGGCTAATAATCCTGATCAGTTCAAAAAAGAAGTGCAAAAAACACTAGTTCGCCATACCAATGCTGTAAATACTTTAAGCGAAAGAGGAATGTACTTTTTTGATTATGGAAATGCCTTTTTACTAGAATCGAGTCGTGCTGATGCTGACATTCTAAAACCAAATGGTGATTTTAAATATCCATCTTATGTGCAGGACATTATGGGGCCAATGTGCTTTGACTATGGCTTTGGGCCTTTTAGATGGGTTTGTGCTTCCAATGATGCAAAGGATTTAGCAATTACCGATAAAATTGCTTGTGAAGTATTAGAAGAAATTATGCAACACTCCCCTTCTGAAATTAAGTTGCAGATGAGTGATAATATCAATTGGATAAAAGCAGCTGGAGAAAATAAAATGGTAGTAGGCTCACAAGCTCGTATTTTATATGCTGATGCTGAGGGAAGAATGAAAATTGCAGAAGCCTTTAACAATGCTATTGCTAGTGGTGAGTTATCAGCTCCTGTAGTTTTAGGTCGTGATCATCATGATGTATCAGGAACAGATTCTCCTTACAGAGAAACATCAAATATTTATGATGGTTCACAGTTCACAGCTGATATGGCAATACACAATGTAATTGGCGATAGCTTTAGAGGTGCTACTTGGGTTTCTATCCATAATGGTGGTGGTGTTGGCTGGGGTGAAGTAATCAATGGAGGTTTTGGGATGCTTTTAGATGGTTCAGCTGATGCGGATAGAAGATTAAAATCTATGCTATTCTGGGATGTAAACAATGGAATCTCCAGAAGAAGTTGGGCAAGAAATAAAGAAGCCAACTTTGCTATTGAAAGAGCTATGCAAATGAATCCTGATTTAAAAGTAACCATGCCTAGCACTGCTGATGATAGTTTAATTAATTCATTAGATTTGTAAAATGTCAGCAATCGTAAACTCTTCCATTTTTAAATTCTTAAACGACCTTAAGAAAAATAACACTAGAGAATGGTTTGCTGAAAACAAAGACTACTACCTTAAAGAAGAACAGAAAATTAAGGATTTCTTTACTGCTATAAATAAAGAATTATCCGCAATAGATAATATTTCAGGGATGAAAGCCTATAGAATTTATAGAGATATTCGTTTTTCAAAAGATAAAACCCCTTATAAAACCTATAGAAGTTGCAGCTATAAAAGAGCTACAGAAGCTCTAAGAGGTGGTTATCATTTAGAAATTACCCCTAGAGGAAGCTTTTTAGCAGCAGGATTTTGGCAACCTAATAAAGAAGACTTACTCAGAATCAGAAAGGAGTTTGAACTAGATAGTTCTTATATTGAGAACATCGTTAAGAACAAGGAATTTGCAACAACTTTTGGCGGATTTCACAACAGAAAATCACTTAAGGTAGCCCCTACAGGCTTTGATAAAACACACCCTAATATTGACTTAATCAGGAAAAAGGACTTTATCGTTTTGCGTAAGTTTACTGATAAGGAAGTACTCTCCAAAGATTTTCACAAAACAGTAATCAGTTCCTTTAAAACTGTACGCCCTTTCTTTGACTATATGAGTGATGTACTCACCACCAACCTAAATGGCGAATCTATTCTAGAAGAATAAGGTTATTCAATAACTATCCTCTTTTCTACTGTTCCATCATTGTACCTATAAAATAGTGGTACATTGGGTGTGGGTTTACTTTTCCTACCCAATCCATCAGTTATTTTAAGTAGTTTTCTGTTATCGTTTTCTACATCTTGTTCAATTAGTGATAATACCTGGCCTATCACCCTTACACTATCCATAACAACCTCTGCTAGTGGAGCATCATTTCCATTTGTTGGAACAGCACCTATATTTTCAACAATATTAAAGCCATTTATAGTAGTACCAAATACAGGATGCTTGGAACTTAAAGGGGATTTATTAAAATCTAGAAAAGTGTTATTTACTAAATTAATAAAAAATTGACAAGTACCTGTATTAGGACCAGAATTAGCCATAGATATTGTTCCTTGCAGATTGCTTAAAGAAACATCAAATTCATCAGTAATAGCTGCAGGAGTAGGTGTACCATCACCTCCTTGAATCATAAAATTATCAATTACTCTATGAAAAATAACTCCATCATAAAACTTTTGATTAACAAGGTTAACAAAATTATTTACTGTATTTGGGACTATTGTATCGTAAAGTGCTAAATTAATAGTGCCATAATTTGTGTAAATAGCTACCTCAGTTTGTGCCTTGGCCGAAAAAGATAAAAGCATAACAAGCAAGGACAGTAGTACTTTCATAGTTAATGTTTTAAGTTTTGCAATGATAATAAAAATACATTCTTTTCAAAGCAAAATACTAAAATATTGTAGCTATATCCAAAGATATGATGGCAAAGGAGAGGGGTATGATGACTATATTCTGTAATCTATTGCCTCTAAACTACCAACATACAAAAAACACCTAGAAATATAGTGCAATGCAACTATTTCCTCAAAAGGTATAATCCACCAAAAGTAATAGCCCCATTCAATATTAATAATTCAAATCCGAAAGAAATATACAACTGAATTATATAACAAACTACTGGAGAGAAAATAGCCACTAAAGGCACCCATTTATCTTTTACATTTATTTGGGTAAACAAGCCAAAGGCATACATTCCTAATAAAGGGCCGTAAGTGTAGCCTGCCACTTTAAACAAAGCTGATATTACACTATCATCATTTATTGCTTTAAAAATTAAAATAACAATTACTAGCAATATTGAAAAACCAAAATGAATCAGTTTTCTTTGTTTAATTTCTTTAACTCCAGCATTTTCATCAAACCCTAATAAATCTACACAAAAGGAGGTTGTTAATGAGGTAAGTGCAGAATCTGCACTAGAATAAGCAGCAGCAATTAATCCTAAAATAAAAAGCACCCCTACTCCTATTCCAAGCCCTCCATTTAGTGCTACAGCAGGAAATAAATCATCAGCCTTAGTAAATGATATTCCATGAATATCAGCATACATATATAGCAATGCTCCTAAGGATAAAAACAATAAATTCACAAATACTAAAACAATACTAAACCAAAACATATTTTTTTGAGCATCCCCTAAACTTTTGCAGCTTAGGTTTTTCTGCATCATGTCTTGATCAAGCCCAGTCATTACAATTGCTAAAAATGCTCCTGATAAAAACTGCCTAACAAAATGCTGTTTTCCTTCCCAAAAAAATATTTGAGAATACTCACTTTCTTTTACGGTAGTAATTAATGATGAAAAACTCAAGTTCATATCAACTGATATTAAGTAAACACTTAAGCCAACTGCTACAAGCATGAATAAGGTTTGCAAAGTATCTGTCCAAATAATTGTTTTAATTCCACTCCTAAAAGTGTAAATCCAAATTAGTAAGATAGTAACCACTACTGTCATTTCAAAAGGAATGCCCCAAGCATCAAATATAGCCATTTGCAATACATTTGCTACCAAATAAAGCCTAAATGCTGCCCCTATTACCCTACTAATCAAAAAGAAAATAGCACCTGTTTTGTAGGATGAGTTTCCAAACCTATCCTGTAAGTAAGTATAAATTGAGGTGAGGTTCATTCTATAATAAAGTGGCATAAGTACGGTAGCAATTACTAAATACCCCAACAGATAACCAAAAACCATTTGCATATATGAAAACTCACTTGTTACCACCCAACCAGGAACCGATATAAAGGTAACTCCTGATAGTGATGCGCCAATCATTCCAAAGGCAACTATATACCAAGGCGACTGCTTATCTCCACTAAAAAATGATGCATTACTATCTGATTTTCCGGTTAAAAATGAAATACCTACTAAAACTAAAAAGTAGATAACAATTACACTTACAATTAAAGTTGATGACATATAAATTTGTTTTTCACAAAACTAAAAGTATTCTGCATTAATAGTACATTTGCAAAATGAATTTTCCATCTAAACTTGTTGAAAATGCTGTAGAGCACCTTTCTCGCCTTCCAGGAATTGGAAAGCTATCAGCATTACGCTTAGTTTTACACATGTTAAAACAAGAAAAAAATGCTGTAGAACAGTTTGGAGATTCCTTCATCCAAATGATTAATAACATTAATTATTGTACAATTTGTTACAGTATTTCTGATAACGAACTTTGTGAGGTTTGTGCAAGTGAAAAAAGAGATAAATCTATTATTTGTGTAGTTGAGGATATAAGAGTAATGATGGCTATAGAAAATACTATGCAATTCAAAGGAGTTTATCATGTTTTAGGCGGGCTTATCTCCCCTATGGATGGAGTTGGACCTAATGATTTACGCATAGAAGAACTAATCACTAAGATAGATAATGGGAAAGTAAATGAAGTGATTTTTGCCTTAAGTACTACTATGGAAGGAGATACCACAAATTATTACCTTTTCAGAAGGTTAAAAGATAGTGGCATAAAAATATCTTCAATTGCAAGAGGAATTGCTATTGGTGATGAACTAGAATATACTGATGAACTTACTTTAGGAACTGCTCTATCTAGTAGAATGCCTTATGAAAACTCCTTAGCAAAATAGTTGCAATTTCTTTTCTTTTCTTAATTTTGCCAAAAATTTAAAAGACTATGGCTAGAGTAGAATTAATTATGCCCAAAATGGGTGAGAGTGTTTCGGAAGCAACTATAATTTCATGGGCTAAAGAAGTTGGTGAAATGGTTGAGTTAGATGAAACTATTGTTGAGATAGCTACTGATAAAGTAGATTCAGAAGTACCTTCAACACATGAAGGGAAATTAGTAGAAATGCTTTTTGAAGCAGATGATGTTGTACAAGTTGGAGAGCCATTTGCTATATTAGAAACGGAAGATGGAGAGGATATTCCTGCAGCAACAGAAACTGCAGCTCCTGCAGCAGTTAAGGCAGTAGAGCAGGAAGTAACTACAACAATTGAAAATAATACAACAACCATCAGTAATGATGGAGAAAGATTCTACTCACCATTAGTAAGGAGCATGGCTGGTGAGGAAGGAATTGAAATGGCTGAATTAGAAACTATTCCTGGAACAGGAAAAGATGGTAGAGTAACTAAATCAGATATGGTTTCTTATCTTAAAACAAGAGGATCAGCTCCTGCTGCAGCTCCAGTTAAAACTGAAACTAAAAAAGCTGCACCTGCACCTAAAGCAGCTGCACCAGCTCATACTCCAGTAAATATTCCTAATACAGGTGGTACTGAAATTGTTGAAATGGACAGAATGAGAAAATTGATTTCTGCTCACATGACTATGTCAAAACAAACTTCAGCACATATTACTTCATTTGTTGAAGCTGATATGACCAATATTGTAAACTGGAGAAACTCAGTAAAAGCTGACTTTAAAAAGAGAGAAGGACAAAATATTACCTTCACTCCTATAATTATTGAAGCAATGGCAAAAGCCGTTAAGGATTTCCCAATGATTAATGTTTCAGTTGATGGAACAAACATTCATATTCATAAAAATGTAAACATTGGTATGGCAGCTGCTTTACCTGATGGAAACTTAATTGTTCCAGTAATAAAAGAGTGTCAAAATAAGAATCTTGTAGGAATTACTAAATCAGTAAATGATTTAGCAACTAGAGCAAGAGGAAGTAAATTAGCTCCAGATGATATTCAAGGAGGTACAATTACTATGACAAATGTTGGTTCTTTCGGTAATGTAATGGGTACTCCTATTATAAACCAACCTCAAGTAGCTATTATGGCTTGTGGTATCATTAAAAAGAAACCTGTTGTATTGGAACTTGCTGAAGGTGATGTTATCGCTATTCGTCATATGATGTTCTTATCTTTATCTTACGACCATAGAGTTGTTGATGGAGCATTAGGAGGACAGTTTGTAAGAAGAGTTGCTGATTACTTAGAGCAATTTGATACTACACAAACAGTATAATTTAGTTTAAATTAACTATTTAAAGGGCAGAATTTATTTCTGCCCTTTTTTGTTAAATTCTTTTACAAAGAACAAGCAACTATTCACTAACAACTAATTATCTTTACCTTATGAATTTAAAACTAGAAAAACCAATAGTATTCTTTGATTTAGAAACTACTGGCGTACAAGTAGCTAAGGATAGAATAGTAGAAATCTCTATTCTTAAAGTATTTCCTAACGGAAATAAAGAAAGTAAAACTTGGTTGGTAAACCCAACTATTCCTATTCCTGTAGAAACAACAGCTATACACGGTATATCTGATGAAAAAGTGGCAAACGAGCCTACTTTTGAAACGCTTGCTCCTGAAATTTCAGCACTAATTCATAATTGTGATTTGGCAGGATTCAATTCCAACAGATTTGACATTCCTTTATTAGCAGAGGAGTTTTTAAGAGTAGGTGTTGATTTTGATATGGAAAACAGAAAAGCAGTTGATATTCAAAATATATTCCATAAACTGGAACAAAGAACCCTAGTTGCAGCCTATAAATTTTATTGTGATAAGGATTTGACTAATGCCCACTCTGCTGAAGCAGATACCAATGCAACCTATGAGATTTTATTAGCACAAGTAGATAAATATGATGAACTAGAAAATGGTGTAGATTTCCTTTCAGAATTCTCACAAAGAGGCGGTAAGTTTGCTGATATGGCTGGTTTTGTTCGCTTTAACGATAAAGGAGAAGAAGTGCTTAGTTTCGGAAAATACCGTGATGTAACTTTAAAACAAATCTGGAAAGATAACCCTGGATATTTTTCTTGGATTAACCAAGCAGATTTTCCTTTATACACCAAAAATGTGATGCATAATTTTGCTACTAAAATGAAATTACAAAACAAGTTTAAAAGTTAACACATGAAAATAATTTGTATTGGCCGTAATTATGTGAATCATGCTAAGGAATTAGGGAATGCTATTCCAAGTGAACCTTTATTTTTCCTAAAACCTGATACCGCTATACAACCTAAAGGGCACCCCTTCTTTATTCCTCATTTTTCTGATGACATTCATTATGAAGTGGAGTTAGTTGTAAGAATTAACAAAACAGGAAAACATATTGAACAGCAATTTGCAAACAAATACTATTCTCAAATTGGTTTAGGGATTGACTTTACTGCTCGTGATGTACAACAGGAATGCAAAGCAAAAGGTTTACCTTGGGAAAAAGCAAAAGGCTTTGATGGTTCAGCACAAATTAGCAGAACTTTTATTGATAAATCTGATTTAGAACTAGATAATATTACTTTTAGTTTACAGAAGAATAACGAACAAGTTCAGATAGGAAATAGCAAAGATATGTGCTTTAATTTTGATGCTATTATTGCTCATATTTCAAAATTTTATACGCTAAAAATTGGGGATTTAATTTATACAGGAACTCCTGAAGGAGTTGGCCCAGTAAAAGCTGGAGATCAACTAAAAGGCTTTATAGGAGAACAAGAAATGTTTAAGGTTATAGTTAAATAAATAACCTACCTAGCAAATCTCATTTTATAAGCTGCATTTACTTTTCCTTTGCTTATATCCATTAGCTTTCCTTTTATCATTCTTTTACGCAAAGCTGAAAGTTTATCAGTAAACAATACTCCATCAATATGGTCATATTCATGCTGAATAACACGAGCAGTTAAGCCGTCAAAAGTTTTGGTGTGCTTTTTGAAATTCTCATCCAAGTACTCAATAGTAACTGTTGACTTTCTACTTACATCTTCCCTAACATCCGGTATAGATAAGCACCCTTCATTAAAGTCCCACTCCTCTCCTGTTTCTTCAATAATTCTTGCATTGATAAATGCTTGCTTTACAATCTCTTCAGCAGTTTCATCTTCATCCTCAACAAAAGGAGTAGTATCAATTAAAAATAAACGAATTCCTTTATTGATTTGTGGTGCAGCAAGCCCTACTCCACAGGCTTCATACATAGTTTCCCACATATTTGCTAAAAGGGTTTCTAATTCAGGGTATTCAGGTGTAATATCAACACACTTTTTTCTTAAAACTGGTGCTCCAAAAGCAACTATTGGTAATATCATTATAAAATTGATTCGATAATTTGATCTATACTCATTCCCTCTGCTTCTGCTTTATAATTCTTTACAATTCTATGACGTAAAATTGGCTTAGCAACTGCTTTTACATCCTCAATATCAGGAGCATACTTTCCATTAATTGCAGCATGACACTTAGCAGCCATTAGCATAAATTGTGAAGCTCTTGGCCCTGCACCCCACTCAATATATTGTTTTACAACATCAGCAGCTTTATCAGAATTTGGTCTTGTTTTAGCCACTAAACTTACTGCATATTGCAATACATTGTCAGTAACAGGTAATTTTGTAATCAACTCTTGATACTGCATAATTTGTTCAGCCGACATAATTGTATTAAGCACTGTTGTTTGCTTTACTGTTGTTTGCTTTACGATTTGTAATTCTTCCTCATAACTAGGATAATCCAAAATTACATTAAACATAAACCTGTCCAATTGTGCTTCAGGTAAAGGATATGTTCCCTCTTGTTCAATAGGATTTTGAGTAGCCAATACAAAGAAAGGTTTATCTAAATCATATCGGGTACCCGCATTAGTTACTGAGCGTTCTTGCATTGCCTCCAACAAAGCTGATTGTGTTTTTGGAGGTGTACGGTTAATCTCATCAGCAAGGATAATATTAGAAAATAAAGGTCCTTTTACAAACTTAAAATTTCTATTTTCATCTAATATTTCTGCTCCAACAATATCAGAAGGCATTAAATCAGGAGTAAACTGAATACGATTAAAATTAAGCCCTAAAGAATCAGCAATAGTTTGAACTAACAAAGTTTTTGCCAAACCAGGTACACCCACTAACAAACAATGTCCGTTACAGAAAATAGAGATTAAAACCTGTTGAACAACATCATCCTGCCCTACTATTACTTTTGCTATTTCATTTTTAAACTCATTGTATTTTACAACAAATTCATCAATAGCTTTAACTTCATTACTCATATTATTTAGTCCATTTATTTGTAAGCTCACACTGGCTAATACTATCAGATAATTTTATATATGTTTTTGCTATAGTTTTAGCCATCCAATTCTTTAGTGCTTCTTGCTTTTTTGTATTGATTGAATATTCTTTAATTTTTGCAAAATCATCAACTAAATTTGCTTTATGTTCTTCCTTTCTTTTATTCAATCTTAAAATACGGTAAGCCTTATTTTCATCTTTCATTTGAATAACTGCCGGTGAAGAAACATCTCCTTCTGCTAATTTATCAACCACTACACGCAAAGCAGAAGCCATATCGTCAAGCGTATGTAAAGTGGACATAGTATTTGGGTTCAATAATAAACCTCCATTTGCCTTATTTTCATCATCAGAATATTTACTTACTGCCTCATCAAAAGTAATTGTTCCTTCATTTATTTCCTTAGCAATATTGTCCATTTTCTGTTTTGCAGCATGCAAAGCAGTTGCATTTACTTTAGCTTTAATAAGAATATGTCTTACATTTATTTGCTCTCCTCTCCTTTCAATTAATTGCACAATATGGTATCCAAATTGAGATTCAACTACCTCTGATATTTCGCCCTCTTTTAAACGAAAAGCAGCTCTTTCAAATTCAGGAACTAAATCTCCTCTATTTACGAAACCAAGCTCACCACCTCTAGTTGCTGAACCAGGATCATCAGAATACAGAGTAGCTAGCATTTTAAAATCCTCCCCAGCATATACTCTATCTCTAAAGCTATTAAGTTTTGCTCTAATTTTATCTTTTTGCTCAGTTGTAATTTCAGGTTTTACTACAATTTGAGCTACTTCAACTTGTGTGGGCATTGTAGGAATTTCAGCATCAGACAATAAACTATAAGTATCTTTTACTTCAGCAGGCGTTACTTTTATAGCTGAAGTAAGTTGTGTTTGCATTCTTTGTGCTAAAAATTGATCTTCTATAACTTTAGTAAGTTCTAATTCAATTTTATCAATTGACTTCCCAAAATAATCTTCTACTTTTTTAGCTGAACCTAATTGACTTTCAAAATAAGATAATCGTTTGCTAATTTCTGCTTCAATCTCCTCATCCGAAACTATCAAGCTATCCAACCTTGCTTGGTTAATCATTAATTTTTGAAATAATAAATCCTCAATAATCTGACATCTTATCTCTGCAGATTGAATGTTTCCTTGCGATAAATATTGTAAGTATTGTGATTCTATTTCAGAAGTAAGGATAATTTCATCCCCTATAACAGCTTCAATCTTATCAACTGACTGTGCCCATAAACTACAGCTAAATAAAGCTAATATTAGGAAGTAATAAATTTTATTCATTAGTAAATTTTAATTTTTTTCAAAGCTAAACCATTCTGATACAATTCATCTTCAAGTTGCTTTAAATATTGTATTTTATTTTTATTCAATAGTACATTACGGATTTTCTCGCGTTCCAAGACTAACGGACTAATACTTCCTTTTATTTGATAATCCTTTATATAAATATAATAGCGGTATTGCTCATCCTCTAACCACACTCCTTTAGTATGTTCTAAAAAGTATTTTTCTTCAGTAATTAACTCAGGAAGCTTTTCATTTATAGTGGAGAAATATTGCCAACTGCTATCCGCTAAATAATATTCTTTAGCAAACTGCTGACAATAATCAGTTAGCGCTTCAATTGAGGCTTCTTTATCTGATTTGTACCACTTGGATAGATCCTTTAACTTAGGGGCTAATTTATCCACTACAATATACCTTCCCTTAAAGATGTTTTTTACTAATTTAAATTCATCTTTATACTGATTATAATAATCAGTAACCGATTGCTCAGAAATAGTAGTATCAAAGTTTTGATTTATTAATTCTTGCTGATAAGCATAAATCAAAAGAGAGGAACGGTATTCTTTAATTTGCTTTTCATAATCCAATAAATCACTACTTAAATTTATCTCAGCATGATAAATCATGAGTTGTTTTCTAATCCAAAGATTCATATAGCGCTCCACAAAAAAAGCACTATCTTCAGTAGCTACAGGCATTTCCTTTAGCACCTCCGATAGCAATAAATCATTTTCATTTACACTTGCTAAAACTCTTTTATTATCATCATTAAAGCAAGAAGCAGCAAATAGTAAAAATGCTAATAGAATAAAAAATTGCTGCTTTCTCATTGATTATTTAATAAGCGAATAAAGCACTTCTTTATTAATACTTACGCTATATTTTTCTTGTAATGAAGCAATCCATTCTGCCTCCAAAGCATTTTGATAATCAGAAATAACCTTTCCTCTTGTTTCACTTAATTCTTTCACTCCTGCAGCTAGTACTTCATGAATATCAACAATAATATAACTACCATCTTTAGTTTTAATATCACTAGCAATTCCTACTTTCCAATCCACAGCATCAACATATTCATTCTCTCCTTTTATAAATTTCTTAGCATTTATTTGCAAGCTCAAAGGCGCGTTAGCATTTGCAGCTGTTAAGATTTCTTCATCAGTAATATTACCTCTATGCTTCTTATAAATATCTCTTTTTACACGCTTAGCAGTTGCTAAATCAATACAACTATAAACTGTAGCATCTGCTCTATTTTCCCAAACATAATTACTGCTATTTTCATTGTAAAAGTTTTGCAAACCAATAGTATCCTCTACTGCTTTAGTCCACACTTTAGCATTTGTTAAATCAAACAATAAAATTCCTTCACGATATTCTTGCAATAATGCTTTGTACTCAGGGTATTTTATTTCCAACTGACTTTCCTCATAGGCTACTAATTCTTCATTCACAAAATCAGTATACATTTCATCAATATCACTTCCTGCTGATTGATTAAATAAAATATAATTTACAAATGAACTTACCGAAATAGCTTTACCATTAATAGTAACTAGCGTAGCAGTATTTACTGATGAAGAACTAAATGTTCCTAAAGCTACAGCATTTGCAGCTCCCTTACGGAATGCAGCATAAGTACTTGGTTTATTTACTACTTTATAAGTTTTATGCAATTTTGTAAATAAAGCTTGTTTGCTTAACTCTCCTCTTGAATCTCTCTCAATTTTTCTTTTTAAATCAGCTTTTACATCTTCAAATTCAGGAATCTCTTTTCTTTCCAATAAAGTAATAATATGCCAACCGTACTCAGTACGGAAAGGAGCAGAAATTGCACCAACTTCATTTAACCCAAAAGCAACTGATTCGAATTCAGGAACCATTTTTCCTACTCCAAAAGCAGGAAGACTTCCACCTTTTACTGCTGTTGATCTATCTTCAGAGAAACGCTCAGCAACATCAGCAAATTCTTCTCCATTTCTTAATAGTTCAGCTACTTTATTAATTTTATCTTTTGCCTCATTTAGTTTTTTCTCATCAGCCCCCTGCCCTGATTTAAACATGATATGAGCCACCTTAACTTCACCAACTGCTTTACGCTTATCAGCAACCTTAATAATATGATAACCATATTTAGTTCTTACAGGCATTGAAATCTCACCTACTTCAGTAGTATAAGCAGCAGATTCAAAGTCATACACCATCATAAATGCAGTAAAGTAGCTTAAATTTCCACCATTACTTATAGCTGATTTATCATCAGAATTCTTTTTTGCTGCATCAGCAAATGATATTTTTTCTTCAATAATTTCTGAACGAATAGCAAGAATTTTATCATAAGCAGATTTCTCTTCTTTTGTAGTTGCTTTTTCATCTACAGCAATTAAAATATGACTAGCCTTAATGTCTTGTTTCATTCTTTCATATGCTTCTGTTAGCATATTTTCATCAAACTCCTTATTCTTTAAATAAGGTTTTGCTAATTGCGTTCTATACCCATCTAACTCAGTAATAAAAGCTGCAACTGTATCCAATCCTAACTCATCAGCATTCCTTACTTTTAACTTAAAATTAACAAACAATTCCATGTACTCATCCAAATATTCTTTAGTAAGTTCAGTATTGTTATTATTTTTATAAAATACTGTTTTAAATTCCTCTAAGGATATACTTTCATTTTCAATAGTTAGCAAATCTTGAGCTGTAGTTGCCAATGCAAATGCTCCACATAAAATACTTAATCCGATCTTCTTCATTTATTTCTTTTTAAATTTATTTTCTACTATAATTTGGCGCTTCTCTTGTAATTGTTACATCATGAGGGTGGCTTTCAGCAACTCCTGCTGCAGTAATTTTTAAAAACTCTGATTTACTTAAATCCTTAATTGTTGCAGAACCTGTATATCCCATTCCTGCTCTTAAACCACCAATCATTTGATGAATAACTTCTCCTAAAAACCCTTTATAAGCCACTCTTCCAACTATCCCTTCAGGAACAAGTTTTTTAGCATCAACTTCACCACTTTGAAAATATCTATCTTTCGAGCCTTTCTCCATTGCATCAATTGACCCCATTCCTCTGTAAGATTTGAATTTTCTACCCTCAAAAATAATCGTATCACCTGGTGCTTCTTCAACTCCTGCAATTATTGAACCAAGCATTACAGTACTAGCACCACCAACTAAAGCCTTAACAATATCTCCAGAATACCTTATTCCTCCATCAGCAATCAATGGAATATTATTCTTTTTAGTTACTTCAGCAACATCCATAACGGCTGTAAGCTGAGGAACACCAATACCTGCTACAATTCTTGTTGTACAAATAGAACCTGGACCAATTCCTACTTTTACCGCATCAGCTCCAGCATCAATTAAAGCTTGAGCTGCAGGACCTGTTGCTATATTTCCTACTACTACATCAATATTTGTAAACTTATTTTTTACTTTCTTTAATACATCAACTACTCCTTTAGTATGACCATGAGCTGTATCAATTATAATTGCATCAACTGATGCTTTTGAAAGGGCTTCTACTCTTTCCAAAACATCACCTGTAACACCAACTGCAGCAGCTACTCTTAATCTACCATATTTATCTTTACATGCATTTGGTCGCATTCTATTTTTTATGATATCCTTAAAAGTAATTAAACCTACTAATTTATTATTCGCATCAACAATCGGTAGTTTTTCAATTTTATTTTCTTTTAAGATACTTTCTGCATTTTCTAAATCATTCAATTCAGTAGTAATTAACTTTCCTGAAGTCATTACCGCATCAATTGAAAGATTCATATCTTTTTCAAACCTTAAATCTCTATTAGTTACAATTCCTAATAGCTGAGTATTTTGATCAACAATTGGTATACCACCAATTTTATTATCACGCATCATAGCAAAAGCATCACCAACAGAAGCCGATAAGGTTAAAGTAATTGGATCTAAAATCATCCCACTTTCTGAACGCTTCACTTTTCTTACTTCCAAAGCTTGTTGTTCAATAGTCATGTTTTTATGTAAAACTCCTATTCCACCCTCTTGTGCAATAGCAATTGCCATTCTGCTTTCAGTAACAGTATCCATAGCTGCAGCTACAACAGGAACATTTAAGGTAATATTTTTAGTAAACTGAGTACTTGTACTCACCATATAAGGTAATACTTCAGAATATGCAGGGACAACTAAAACATCATCATAAGTAAGTCCTTCTTTCATTATTTTATTGCTCATATTGGTATATTTAAAAAATTACGCAAAATTAACATATTATATAATAAAATAGCCCCTTAAAAAGGGACTATTTTACAAAGCTTAATTTTTATTATCTTACCAGAGTGATAATATCTGTTTTTTCGGTTAAATCGCCTACTCCATTTATGTATTGTAAATGATAAATATAATTACCATCCTGCACAACATTACCATTAAATGTACCATCCCAGCCTTTTTCAGGATCATTAGTAGTAAACATTATTCCCCCACTCCTAGTATAAACAGTAAAGGAATATCCTATTTCAGACACATAATAAGTTATAGGATGAAATAGCTCGTTATGCTCATCACTATTTGGCGTAAATGCTGAAGGAACAAAAACAATTGGAGTTTGTGATACACAAGAAATATTAGAAAAACTCCCTTCTATAACAGGACCATAAGGTGTTGTATTTCCCTCAAGAGCCTCAATATAATAACAGAACCTACCATTCCCATCTCCATATTCAGTAACAACATCAATAAACTCTAAAGGTTCATTTGGATTATTAACTCTATCCCATGTATAAATTGGCAATAAATTAAATGGCTCTCTGTTAACAGAACGATATAACCTATACTCTGAGACATCTCCTAACCATTTATCATACTCATTAAATACAATAGTATTAGTATACTCATTATCTAAACTAGGATCAATATCACTATAATCCAAATTTATTTCTGTTTCTAACAATATTGTCTGTGCAAATGAAGTATCATTTTTATACTCAGGCATATTTACAGGAGGAGGAAATAATCTAATACCACAAGTATCTACAGGGTATATTTGGTATTGATAATAATCATAACTTGTTTTAGCAAATTCATCCCTATAATGAATAGTTGTTCCTCCGTCAAATGGAACCTGCCCTATCTTACTATAATTATTTGTTTTTCTTAACGAACGCATTACATCATAATGATCAATAATAGCAGTATTATCAACCAAACAATTTATTTCAACAAAACCATTATCATGATTTATACTTGCATATTCAATATAATTATAATCTGGTTTTTTGGGTAAATTAGGAACTAATATTAACTGATTAGATAAAGCTGAAAAAAGTGTATCTCCATCATTAGCTACAATATATATCTTATAGGAATAATTATCGGTTAAACTTTTTACAACATATTCAGTTAAATCAGTTAAGTTAGTATCAATAATTGTAGTAAGCCCAGTCAAATCAGTTTCCTCAACTATAACAGTATAATAACTAACATTACTTTGCCAATTAATATATTCGTTCCATGTTAAAGTTAAATCATGTGTACACTCATCTAAGTCAGATGATAAGTAAATAGAATTATGTTCAAGGGTTGGGGTTTTAGTATTCCCACAACTATCTAAAGCTCTTATACTAAAAGTTTCAGATAACTGATCTGCAACAGAAGAATCATATAAAAAGGATGTAGCTGGAGCATTAACTGATCCAATTGTTAGCCACCCTTGTGAATCCATAATATATATTTCATAACTATCTGCTCCCGGAGAAGGTAACCATGAAACAATAGCTTTACCACTTGCATCAACAGATACATCAGTAATAATAGGAATAATAGGTACAGTTGTATCCGCTAGATTAGCAATACCTATTGATGATTTAGAAACACAGCCACTAGCATCAGGAATTTCAACATAAAATTGCACATCATCAACACAAGAAATAGCATCATATTGAGCATTTAAAGCTGAAGTAGTTAAATAACTAACAGGAGAGGTAGTTCCTCTTTCAAGAAATAAATCATAATCAGTAGCTGAAGTAAGTAATAAAGGGTCATGTATTGCATTCCAATCTAAATCAACAGACATGCCAAGATTTGTAGGAGTTAAATCCATATATATACTTTGTAAAGTATCAGAGTGCAAATCAACTCCAGTACTATCACAACCATCCTTATTAGATAAAAAATAAAATTGTGATGCTTGATTAGCATTAGCACCTTGATGAGTATAAGTATCTATAGGAAACATAACACTATCAACCATAGTATAAGGCCCTGCAAGACTAGTTGCATGCCAAACAAAAAATGGCTCAAGCGTTGGAGGAGCATTATCAATATACTTCCAAGTTAATGTTGCATCTCCATTATCCTCAACAGAAATACATCTTAAATCAGGAATTGGAGGGACAACCGTAATTTTAATAGTTGAAATACTAATTCCATTTGCAGGACAAAAATCATCATATGCTTTAATTGAAAAAGTAAAAACATTTGAAGTATTATTACTAGTAGCACATCCATCTGCAACATAAATATGATCACAATGGGTTTGCCACTCAAAAACACCACTAACAAGGGATGGTGCAGAGAATGGAGGGGTAGTGCTTGGTGTACCATTATTAAAAATTGCACAAGGGGGATTAGCACATAAATTTGGGTCAATAAAATCAGATGAAAACTGCCCTCCAGAAACATCTAAAAAAATGTCTTGAGCTACACCACCAGCATAAGTATCTAAATCCTCAGCTTGAATATTAAAAGTAACTAAATCACCAGCATAAACAGTTGTTGAATAAGAAGGAAGACCAGCAGAATTTATAGTTGTTACCCAATTTTGAAGGCCAACAGGGGTTGAAATTATAGGGGGGTCATTAAGTCCATCAGTTGGAGGGTTGTAAATATTACAATCTAATAACATCACTTGTACCTCTCTATAAATTTCAGCAACTAATTGCCCACATTTTCTTGCCTCTACCTTAACACAAGTTACAAATACTCCTGAAGTTGAAGAATTATATGCAATTTCACCAGTTTGAGGATCCAAAGTTGGGTTTCCAGGAATAGGTGAAGTTACAGAATAAGGTGGTGAAGGGTCAAATGTTAAAGCAGTTGCATTTGGATTAGAAGGATCATAGCTAAAGTTATCTCCTAAAGGGTCAGCCCAAGAATAAGTAATTTCATCTAATTCTTCATCAGAAGCATTATGGGAATAAGCAAAAGGGTAACCTGTACAAATAATTGTTTTTGCTAATTCTTTAAACTCAGGGGAAGAATCATAACACGGACTAGAAGGTAAAAATACTCCATTCGGAAAATCACTATCATAAGCGTACATTACAGCTCTTAATGTCCAAGAATCATTAGCCATACCATTAGTTATTTGACCACTTCTACAACAAGAACCCCAAGTAAAATGCCAACCTTCTGGTGGAGGATTACCGCCAAATGCTATTGGGTCAGACCTCCATATATACTCCTCAACAGCTCCGACATCACCATTATTACAATCAAAACAAGCATTCCCTGAACCAGCAGCACCTGTAGGTGATATATCTGATATAGAAATAAAGTTCAATAATATAGGTGTCGTTTGCCCTACTGCAGGGTAATTATGATGCGTTAATGTTTGAGCAGTTTGAGAAAAAGTAATTCCATCACAATCCCTATAAACTTTCATTTCAAAAACATATTGGCCAGCATTAGCACCAGTTTTCAAACATTTCCATGTAATTTCACCACCCATAAAATGAGAAGCAGAAGCAGAATTACCTAGTAAAAAGCAACTAAATAAAATTATCAGGTGTTTTTTCATAATATATTTTTCTTATTAGCGATTATTTTGCAACTTCTACTTTTTGATAAACTTTCTTGTTAGCAATTTTTAATTCTAATAAGTAAATCCCATCAGAAAGATTAGAAACATCTATTGACTCAGAATAAGTAGTCTGCAAAACTTCTTTCCCTAGTAAGTCAATAATTCTTAAATTATCATATTTGCTATCAATATATAATTTATCTTTTACAGGAATTGGATATATAGCAATATTACTTATTTCATTATCATTAACACCAGCAGTCCACATTTCATCACCAGTAGTAAAATTATCAAAATCTTCAACTCCAGTAACTGTACCATCAAGAACAACATTTCCAACAAAATCAGTAACAGTATAAGTCTCCCCACCTCCATCAATACTTTGTAAAGTATAACACTCATTAAAGTTTAATGGAAAAAAGTTATTTGAACCAGTTACACCACCAAATCCAGAAGCAATAACTAAATTATTACTAACTTGTTTAAGATACCAAGAATTTGTACTACCTCCTGACACATCAATTGATAAATCACCATCCCAATAAGCATTATCAAAACCAAGATCAACAATATAAGAAATTGTTTGATTATTTTGCGGATTAGCATCAGTAACTCCATTAGGAGTTGTTACATCAATTGTAATTAAATCATTGTTAACTAAACCTGTTAAGGGATTTAATAAAACATCTTCAACATCTAAAGTTGATAAATTACCTGCCCAATTTATAGTGTATTGAAAAACATTATTCAAACTTACATCAATTTTAACAGATGTAAGTGCAGAAAGACCATAATTTTGAATAGATATCTCAGGAGTAACAGAAGAGCAACCTGAGTTAGCAGAATTATTCATAAAACTCCTTGCATCATTATTATGGGATGGAGGAGGTAAACAAGCCGTTACTAATGAGTAAAGACCTTGAGCTTGACCAATAACAGTTAAAGTCCTATCTGGACAAACTTGATAAATAGTAGGCCAACCACTAATAGCCCAATCATTTGAAATAGAAGCACTGTTACCAAAACCACTTGCTGGATCTGTACAAATTATTGGATATGGAGTACCCGCAACCCAATCACCTTGAGACCCTGAACCTCCATTCAGTTCAGCTATAGTACCTTCTTGTCCCTCAATAAAGAAAACCATTACATCATTAGTAGTAGTAGAATTTACACCAGGATGCCCTGAAGGACCATGATTTTCGTATACATCTTTTAATGCATGAGATTGATGATATGACCAACATGGAGCACACCATATTGCAGAAAAATCAATAAAAACTGTATACCCTAAATCAGTATAGTCTTCATATAATTTATGGACTGTTCCATCTAAATCTGTTAAACTAAAATTTGGCGCAATTGATCCGTTAGGAAGTTGAGCAACTGAATTCTGGAATGCAAATAAAGAAAGTAGTGCAATTAATAAGTATTTTTTTTTCATAATTTTATATTTTTTAATTTCTACAAATTTACAAAAAAAAAACCAAATACTAACTAGAAGAAAAAGCAATCTTATGCACTCAAATTTAAAGAGTTGATATTTTACTCTTTTCAACATCAAATTCTTGTACTATTTCACTAATAATATCAGCCACAGGTATTATGGTATTTATCATTGCAGATACTTGTCCAACTTCTAATTCTCCCTCATCTAAATCCCCCTCAAACATTCCTTTTTTTGCCCTACCCTTACCTAGTAATTGTTTTAATTCATCTTTGGAAGCATTATTACTATATGCATCTTGGATTTTATCATAAAACTTATTTTTCATTAAACGAACTGGAGTTACCTCCTTCAATGTTAAATCTGTAGCCCCCTCATCAGCATCAACTACTTTGTTTTTAAAATTAATATGTGCAGAACACTCTTCACTTGCAATAAACCTACTCCCAATTTGAACACCATCAGCACCTAAAACCATAGCAGCAAGCATTGCTTTACCGCTACCAATACCACCGGCAGCAATTAAAGGAATATCAATAGCATCTGCTATCATTGGAACCAAACACATAGTTGTAATCTCTTCAGCACCATTATGCCCCCCAGCCTCAAATCCTTCAGCAACAATGGCATCAACTCCAGCCTCTACACATTTTAGAGCAAACTTTTTATTTGCAATTACATGCACTACTTTTATACCATGACTTTGAAATTTAGCCGTGTATTTTTTAGGACTTCCTGCAGAAGTAAAAACTATCTTCACTCCCTCTTCTATTATTATATTTACATGCTCCTCAATATCAGGATATAGCAAAGGAATATTAACCCCAAAAGGTTTATAGGTAGCGTTTTTACATTTTCTTATTTGCGCTCTTAAAACATCAGGATACATTGAACCTGAACCAATTAATCCTAAACCACCTGCATTACTTACAGCTGATGCCAACTCCCAACCACTACACCATATCATACCTCCTTGAATAATTGGATATTTTATTCCGAAAAGTTCGTTTATTCTATTCATAAAATTATATACATTTGTTGCGTTCACGAAAATAGAAATTTAACTTAATTTATCAGATGAAAAACGATCAAATAATTTTTGACTTAATTGCAAAAGAAGATGAAAGACAAAGAAATGGTATTGAATTAATTGCCTCAGAAAACTTTGTTAGTGATGAAGTAATGCAAGCAATGGGTTCTTGTTTAACTAATAAATATGCTGAAGGATATCCAAGAAAAAGATATTATGGAGGATGTGAAGTGGTGGACCAAGTAGAGCAATTAGCTATTGATAGAGCCAAAGAATTGTTTGGTGTAGAATATGTAAATGTACAACCTCATTCAGGATCACAAGCAAATTCAGCTGTACTTTTAGCTTGTTTAAATGCAGGTGATAAAATATTAGGATTTAACTTATCACATGGTGGACATTTAACACATGGGTCCCCAGTTAACTTCTCAGGAAAACTTTACAAAACCTCATTCTATAATGTAGAAGAAGAAACTGGAAAAGTAGATTATGATAAATTAGAAGAAACAGCAATAGCTGAACAGCCAAAACTTATTATTTGTGGAGCTTCAGCTTACTCTCAAGATTGGGATTATGCTCGTTTTAGAGAAATTGCTGATAAAGTAGGTGCTGTTTTAATGGCTGACATTGCTCATCCTGCAGGATTAATTGCTGCTAAATTACTAAACAATCCTGCTCCACATTGTCATATTTTAACAACTACAACTCATAAAACTTTAAGAGGTCCTAGAGGAGGAATGATAATGATGGGGAAAGATTTTGAAAACCCTTGGGGATTAAAAACTCCAAAAGGCAAAACAAGAATGATGTCAGCAATTTTAAATTCAGGTGTTTTTCCAGGAAGCCAAGGAGGACCATTAGAGCATGTAATAGCTGCCAAAGCAATTGCTTTCGGTGAAGCCCTAAAACCAGAATTCAAAGCTTATGGAGAGCAAGTAATAAAGAATGCAAAGGTAATGGCTCAATGTTTTATTGATAAAGGATATAAAGTAATTTCAGGAGGTACTGAAAACCATTGCATGTTAATTGATTTAAGAAGTAAAGATGTAACAGGAAAAGATGCTGAAAACGCATTAGTATTAGCAGATATTACAGCTAACAAAAACATGGTTCCTTTTGATACACAATCTCCTTTTATTACTTCAGGGATTAGAGTAGGAACACCTGCCATAACAACCAGAGGTGTTAAAGAAGACGCAATTCCTTACATTGTTGATTTAATTGACAAGGTTATTATGAATCATGAAAATGAATCTGTAATTACAGAAGTTAGAAATTCTGTAAATGATTTAATGAGTAAATACCCAATTTTCTCTTAATACGCATGCAGCCAATTGATTTAGAACAGGAAAAAAAAGATATACTTAATAAGTATAAATCGCTTTTGCGTGCCTGTGCTGACAAAACAAATAAGGAAGATAAAAAAGAAATTCGAAAAGCCTTTAATCTGGCTGTTGAAGCTCATAAATCCCAAAGGAGAAAAACGGGAGAGCCATATATTTATCATCCTATTGCAGTTGCACATATTGCTGCTAAAGAAATTGGATTAGGTACAACCTCTATTATATGTGCACTATTGCATGATGTTGTAGAAGATACCGACTATACATTAAATGATATAGAAAAATTATTTGGGAAAAAAGTAGCCAAAATTATTGACGGACTTACTAAAATTGAGGATGTATTTGATAAAAATGTATCCATGCAAGCTGAAAATTTTAGAAAGATGTTACTTACCTTGTCGGATGATGTTAGGGTAATTCTTATAAAGTTAGCTGACAGGCTACACAATATGAGAACTCTAGATGCAATGCCAGTTCACAAAAAGCTAAAAATTGCTTCTGAAACTTTATACTTGTATGCCCCTCTAGCACACAGGCTTGGGTTGTACTCTATTAAAACTGAACTAGAAGATTTAGGCTTAAAATTCACTAAGCCTGAAATTTATAAAGCAATAGCTGAAGGCTTAAATGAAACAAAAGAAGAACGCACAAAATACATTACTAAATTTTGCAAACCTATTAAGGAAAAGTTAAGAGAAAACGAACTTAACTTCTCTATAAAAGGAAGGCCAAAATCTATCTTTTCTATTAGAAATAAAATAGTAACAAAAGGAGTTAATTTTGATAATGTTTTTGACAAGTTTGCTATTAGAATTATTGTTGATTCCTCCCCTGAAAATGAGAAAGCAGACTGCTGGAAAATATATTCCATAGTTACTGATTTTTACAAACCAAACCCTGACCGATTAAGGGATTGGATTTCTACTTCAAAAGCTAATGGTTACGAATCATTACACACCACAGTAATGGGTGATGATGGAAAATGGGTTGAAGTTCAAATAAGAAGTAGACGAATGGATGAAATAGCCGAAAAAGGCTATGCAGCTCATTGGAAATACAAACAAGAAGGAAGTAAAGAAAATTCCTTAGACCAATGGATTAATAATATAAGGGAGCTTTTAGAAAATCCTGAAACCAATGCAATTGATTTTATAGATGATTTTAAGCTTAATCTATATTCTGGTGAAATTTACATATTCACCCCTGGCGGAGATTTAAAAACATTACCTAAAGGTGCAACTGCACTTGATTTTGCATTTTCAATACATACTGATGTAGGTTTAAAATGTATGGGAGTTAAAGTAAATGGGAAATTAGTTTCCTTAAGCCATAAATTAGCTAGTGGAAATCAAGTAGAAGTAATTACATCAACAAAACAAAGACCTAGAAAAGATTGGCTAAGGTTTGTAATTACATCAAGAGCAAAAGCAAAAATAAAATCAGCTTTAAAGGAAGATCAAAAAAGAATTGCAGTAGTAGGAAAAGAAATTGCTGAAAGAAAATTAAAACACCTAAAAATAAAATTCTCAAAACATACTGAAACTGAATTAATTAAACATTTTAATGCAGGCACATCATTAGAGCTATATTTTAGATTTGGAACAGGCGCTATTTCTAATACTGAAATAAAAGAATTTGCTCAACTTAAAAATAGTGGATGGTACCAAACTATTAAAAACAAAATATACGGCCCACCAGTAGCAAAACCTATTGAAAAGTCAAAAAATAAGGTTATTGTTTTTAATGAAGATGATCAAGTACTTGACTACACTATGGCCAAATGTTGTAATCCTATTCCTGGTGATTCAATTTTTGGATTCTTAACAGTTGTTGATGGTATAAAAATTCATAGATCGGACTGCCCTAACGCTATACAATTAAGAGCTAATTATGCCTATAGAGTTTTAATAGCAAAATGGATAGATAAAGATGAAATTGATTTTGTAGCGACTATAAATATTAAGGGAATTGATAGCCTAGGACTTATGAACAAAGTGACTCAGATTATTTCAAACCAAATGAATGTAAATATTAAGTCGATAAATATTAGTAGTGATGATGGCGTTTTTGAAGGAATAATAACCTTAAAAGTTAGGAATGTTGCCTTCCTAAAAGAACTTACAAATAAGCTTGAAAAGGTAGAGGCAATATCCTCAATTACACGAACTTATAAACACAACTAATTTTCTTCAATCTAATTAGGTATTTACCCTTACTGAATACCAATTTTTTATATTTTTGTTTTTTAATAACGCAATTGTGTCAAACCAGAAAGTAATTGAAACCGTTACCGAGATATTCACAGAATATCTGATAGAAAACAAGCAAAGGAAAACTCCTGAGCGCTATGCAATCCTAAACGAAATTTACGAGTTTGAAGGGCATTTTGACATTGAGTCAATGTACATTCAAATGAAAAATAAAAATTATCGTGTAAGCCGTGCTACACTTTACAATACAGTTGAAATTTTATTGGATTGTCATTTGATTAGAAAGCACCAGTTTGGGAAAGCACAAGCACAATACGAAAAATCATATTCTAACAGGCAACACGACCATTTAGTATGTACTAGTTGCGATAAAGTAATTGAGTTTTGCGACCCAAGAATACAAGGAATTAAAAATGTAATTGAAGAAAGCATGAACTTTAAAATAAGTAGACATGCCCTTAATTTATATGGCCTATGCCAAGATTGTCAAACAAAGATAAATAACTAAGAAATTTCAAAACAACAGATGAAAGCAGATGTTTTATTAGGGCTCCAATGGGGAGATGAAGGAAAAGGAAAAATTGTTGATGTACTAACATCACAATACGATATTATTGCTCGTTTTCAAGGAGGACCAAATGCTGGTCATACCCTAGAATTTGATGGAATAAAGCATGTATTACATACTATTCCTTCTGGAATTTTTCATCCTGGAGTTGTAAACTTAATTGGTAATGGTGTAGTAATTGACCCTGTTATTTTTGAAAGAGAAATTAACGACATTAAAGCACTTGGCATTCCTATGTCAGAGTTATTAATTTCTAAAAAGGCTCACCTTATCCTTCCTACACATAAGCTTTTGGATGCTGCAAGTGAAAAAGCAAAAGGAAAAGAGAAGATTGGTTCTACTCTAAAAGGAATAGGCCCAACTTATATGGATAAAACAGGTCGTAATGGGCTAAGAGTTGGAGACATTTCAGCTGTTGATTTCAAAGAAAGATATGAGAAGTTAAAACAAAAACATATTCAACTTTTAAATTTTTATGATTTTGAGTATGAATTAGAAGAATTAGAAACTGCTTGGTTTGCTTCCTTAGCAACTTTAAAAAACTTTGAGCATATTGAAAGTGAGCACTACATTCATAATGCATTAAAAGAAAATAAAAAAATATTGGCTGAAGGAGCACAAGGTGCTCTTTTAGATATTGATTTTGGATCATATCCATTTGTAACTTCATCTAATACAATTACAGCTGGAGCTTGTACAGGTTTAGGAATTGCACCTAATAAAATTGGAGATGTATTCGGGATTTTCAAAGCATACTGTACTAGAGTAGGTAGCGGACCTTTCCCTTCAGAATTATTTGATGAAGTAGGTGCTATATTAGCTAAAATAGGTAATGAATTTGGAGCAACTACTGGTCGTCCAAGAAGGTGTGGTTGGATAGATATTCCTGCATTGAAATACGCTATCAATATTAATGGGGTTACTCAATTAATGATGATGAAAGCTGATGTGCTTTCAGGAATTGATACGATAAAAGTCTGTACACATTATGAATTAAATGGTGAGCAGATTGACTATTTACCATTTGAGGACAATGAAGGACTTACTCCTGTTTACAAAGAACTTGAAGGTTGGGAAATGGACTTAATGCAGTTGGAAAACTTAGCTGACGCACCTAAAGCTGTACACGATTATATCGCTTGGCTAGAGGAAGTTTTGGAAACACCAATCAAAATTGTATCAGTTGGTCCTGATAGAAAGCAAACTTTATTCAGATAAATTTGAGAATTCTATTGCATATTTTACTTGTATTGCTGAGTATTAATTTAATTGCTCAGGAAAGTAAAAAAATAGAAATTCTAAATGCAGACAACACCTATGCTAATGCTAATATCCACCCAGATTATTGGCGTTTAATTGGGAATGTATCCTTTAAGCATAATGATGCTGTAATGACTTGCGATTCTGCATATCATTATACCTCCGAAAATAAAATGAAAGCCTTTGGAGAAGTTTTCATCAATAAAGGAGATAGTATTACCATAAGTGCTAAACACCTACTATACACAGCTGAGGATAATTTTGCTTTACTAAGTGGTGGTGTAATACTAAAAGATGTTTTTAATACCCTAACAACATCAGTCATAAAGTTTAACTTAGAAAAAGACATAGCTTATTATGATCAAAAAGGAAAAATAGAAGATAAAAAACAAACAATCATCTCTAAAAGAGGAGAGTATTTTACCAAGCAAGAAACCTATTTTTTTAAAGATTCTGTAAAGGTAATTGCAGAAGACTATCATATTCTATCTAATCATATGAATTATGACACAAAAGTTAAAGTAAATTATTTTAAAGGTCCCTCCTATTTTTATTCTGGAAAAAACACAATTTATTGTGAAAGTGGTTGGTATCATTCCGAAAAAGGATTAGCTGAATTTTCACATAATGCATATATGATTCATGATGAATATTTCCTAAAAGCAGACACGCTATATTACGAAAAAGAGAAAGCTTATGCTGAAGCTAAATCTAATGTGCAGCTTATTGATACAGTTGAAAATATGACTGTTTTTGGAGGAATTGCAGAATATTTTGAAGCAGAAGAAAAAGTAATCATCAGTAAAAAACCTATGCTAGAATTACTATTTGAAAATGACACTTTATTTATGCATGCCAAGCAGTTTGTTTCTCAGCAAAAAGTAGGCGCAAAAAAGGTGCTTGCCTACAATAAAGTAAAGTTCTTTAAAACTGATTTTCAAGGAAAATGTGATTCCCTTAGCTATAATTTTACGGACTCCATTGTGGAGATGTATTACAGTCCTGTACTCTGGTCAGATGGCTTTCAGATAACTGCTGATAGTTTGCAATTTTTAGTACACAAAGGAGAAATATCTCGTATGTTTTTAAAGCCAAACCCTATGATTATTGCCCAAGAAGATTCCTTGGATTACAATCAGATAAAAGGAAAAAATATGACTGCTTATTTTACAAATAATAAAATGAGAAGAATGGATGTAATGGGTAACGGACAAAGCATCTTCATTATACAAGATGAGGAAACTGAGGATAAAATGGGAATAAATTATACAGAATGTACTGATTTGATTCTCTACTTTAAGGACAATAAGTTAAAGGATGTTACTTATGAAGTAGAACCAAAATCAACCACTACCCCCTACCAAGATGTAGAAGAAAAGAACCGTTACCTAAAAGGGTTTAACTGGAGAGGTACTGAACAGCCAAAAAGCAAAGAAGATATTTTTAACTAGCAGTAAAAGGTATACCAATACTTAGCAAAAGAACACTGCTATGGGACAATAATTCACTCCTATGGGAGAAAAGAACAGTCGTACGGGAAAAAAGAACACTGCTATGGGAATAAAATTAGGTGCTATGGGAATAAAGAACACTCGTACGGGAAAAAAATCGTGTGCTAGCATGATAGAGATTTTGATGGATTTTACTAACCAAAAGAAAGAAAAAAAGCAACAATGCAAGATATAACACAAAGAAAAGACCTTGAGCTATTAGTAGCTGAATTTTACAAAAAGGTATTAGTTGATGATAAAATTGCACCCGTATTTACTGGAAAAGTTAAAATTGATTGGGATAGCCACCTCCCTATTATCTGTGACTTTTGGGAAAACCTGCTTTGGGGTGGCGATAAATACCAAGCCAATTCAATGCAAAAGCACTTGGATTTTAATAAACATATTCCTTTTACCCACTTACACCTAGAAAGATGGATATTGCATTGGAATACAACTTTAACTGAAAATTTTAAAGGGAAAAATGCTACCCAAATAAGTGAAAGAGCTGGACATATTGGAAGATTAATACTGTTTAAAATTAGTCAAAAATAACAAAAGAAGTCCTTCTATTTTCTTTCCTATTTTTTCCTAGGGGTTGGCTTTCTCCAAAACCTTTGTAAGTCAATTTATTATTGACTTTAGCAGTTAAGTATTCAAACACTACTTTGGCTCTTTGTTCAGATAGAATTTGGTTATCCATTTCATTCCCCACATCATCCGTATGCCCTTGTATTTCAATATGCAGTTTAGGGTTCTTTTTCAGGTAAGCAATCAGTTTATCTAATTCAGCAAAAGAACTTTGTTCCAATGCATAGGAATTACTTGCAAAGCTTACATTTTTTAAGACTACCTCCTCTCCTGATTTCTGGGTAATAATCTCCATTTCCAATGCAGCCAATGGCTCTGCTTGTAAGTTTTCAGGCAACTCAAACTGAAAAATATCCTCTTTACCAAAGCCACTTACATCAGAAGCATAATAAGCTGTTTTTCCATCACTTGCTACAATTAATGAGTTTTCAGTATTGTGTGTATTTATTGGGTAGCCCATATTTTTTGGCAAACCCCAATGCTGTGAAGTATTGCTTCTTCTGCTTACAAATAAATCATAATCACCAAAACCTGTTTGCCCATCAGATGCAAAATAAAAAGTAAGATTATCAGGATGAATAAAAGGCGACATTTCATCATATTGGGTATTGATGCTATCCCCTAAATTTTCAGCTGGTAAAAATCCTTTTTGAGTAATTTGTGAACGCCAAATATCTTTTCCTCCATAACCTCCTGGGCGATTGCTTACAAAATACAAATACTTACCATCAGGCGAAAAACAACCTTGTGATTCCCAATGTTTTGTATTAATGGTTTTACCTGCATTATAGGTAGTATTATTCAGCATTAAATATAAGTCGCACCTTCCTTGCCCATCATCACGATTACAGGCTGTATACACCACTATTTCTTTATCAGCAGAAAAAGAGAAAGCCCCTTCATTTCTTAGCGTATTAATTGCTCCAGCATAAGCCTTTGCTTTTTGCCAATTTCCCTCTTCACTTAAAGTTGAAATATAAAAATCCTCTTGAGGAGCATAGCCTTTTTCAGTTACTCGTTTCGTAAAAACAAATGCTTTTCCATCAATAGAAAGGGCGGGTAAATACTCTTCCATTTCTGTATTAATGTTTTCTCCTAAATTTTCAGGATTAAATTCTACAGGATTATGAATTTCTTGCATTGCAAAAATGCAATTTTCAATAAATAAAGTTGTTTTTATTGCTAGTACATCAGCATTTAAAGTTTGTGCAGCTTTAAAATAATACAAAGCATTTTCATAATAGCCATTGCTATAATAGAGTTTTGCAACTTGCTCAATTCCCATTACATCATTAGGGCTATTTTCATCATATACATAAAGTAAATAACGAGCAGATTCCTCAATATCACCCAAGCTAGCATAAATACTAGCCATTAATAAATTGGGTTTAGTCCAATCAGAATTTTTAGCTAATATCTTTTCAGTCAGTTTTTTTGCTTTTTCTACTTTTCCTTCATGAAAATAGGCGACTGCCTTATCATAAGTTTTGTAATCCTTAGTTTGTGCAAAGGAAATTTCAGGAAAAATAAATAATATAAGAACTAGCGTTCTCATTAAGGAATGTTCATGTATTTATGACTTTGCAGAGATATAGTCCAATCCTTATTCTCTTTTATAAAATCAATTATCATTGGAATTACTTGTTCTCGCTTACTCCATTCGGATTGTAAGTATAGTTTACAATCAGGAGTCAATCCTTTTCTTTGCTCCTGAGCCCAAATAAAATCATGTTTATTATTCACAATAACTTTTAACTCACTTGTTATTGGTTTTATTGCATCTAAAGGTTTTTGCATTTTTTTAGGAGATACACATACCCAATCAAAATCACCACTATAGGGGTAAGCCCCTGAAGTTTCTAAATGTACTTTTAGTCCTATGTTTTTAAGGGCTGAAGTTAGTTTATCCAAGTTCCACATTAAAGGCTCTCCACCAGTAATTACTACTGTATCAACAGGATATTCAGCAATTCCTTTTAGTATATCATCAATTGAAGTTGGCGGATGCAAATCAGCATTCCAACTTTCCTTTACATCACACCAATGGCAACCCACATCACAACCACCAATGCGTAAAAAATAAGCAGCTGTACCTGAATAATATCCTTCCCCTTGCACAGTGTAAAACGCTTCCATTAAAGGTAGCATTTCTCCACTATCAACTGCTAATTTTGTTTGTTTATCCATATTGGCAAAAGTAACTTAATTTGTTAATGTGATAATTAGATAATGTGCTTATTTCGGATAAGTAAAAAAACTAGTAGCTGTCAACTAACAACTAATAACTAACAGCTATATTTGTCCAAATAAATTTACAGAAAAATGAGCAAGCAAATAATAGAATGTGTACCAAATATATCGGAAGGTAGAGATGAAGATAAAATCAGAATTATCTCACAAATTGTGGAGGAAATTGATGGAGTAAAACTCCTAAATGTTGATCCGGGAAAAGCAACTAACCGAACAGTAATTACCTTTGTAGGAGAGCCACAACAGGTTATTGATGCTGCATTTTTACTGATACAAAAAACACAGGAATTAATTGATATGAGCAAACACTCAGGCGAACACCCAAGAATGGGAGCTACTGATGTTTGTCCGTTAGTACCAATTGCAAATATAAGCATGGAAGAATGTGCAGATTGGGCACATAAATTAGGAGAAAGAGTTGGAAATGAACTTGGGATTCCTGTTTATCATTATGAAGCAGCTGCAAAGGAAGAAAAAAGAGTAAACCTTGCAAATTGCAGACAAGGAGAATATGAAGGCTTATCAAAAAAATTAGTGGATACAGATTGGAAACCTGACTTTGGCCCTGCTGAATTTAACAAATCAGTTGAAAAATCAGGAGCAACAGCAATTTCTGCTCGTGACTTTTTAGTGGCTTACAACATCAACCTAAATACTACTTCAACAAGAAGAGCAAATGCAGTAGCTTTTGACATTCGTGAAGCAGGAAGAATAAAAAGAGAAGGTGATACATTATCAGGAAAGGTAATGAAAGATGCAGATGGAAACCCTCTAAAAACGCCAGGATTATTTAAAGCCGTAAAAGGAATTGGATGGTTTATTGATGAATATGGTGTAGCACAAATTTCCTACAACCTAACAAACATCAATATTTCGCCTTTACATGAGGTATTCGATAAAACTTGTGAGAGAGCAATAGCAAGAGGAATGCGTGTTACAGGATCAGAATTAGTTGGTTTAGTGCCTAAAAAAGTATTGATTGATGCAGGGAAACATTTCCTTAAAAAACAAGAACGATCAACAGGAATACACGAAAGTGAAATCATTAAAATTGCAATTAAAACTTTAGGATTGGATGAGTTAGCACCTTTTAATCCTGAGGAAAGAATAATTGAATACATGTTGGAGGCGGATGCAAACAAACCTTTAGTCAATATGACTTTAACTGATTTTGCAGATGAAACAGCAAGTGAAAGTCCTGCCCCTGGTGGTGGTTCTATATCAGCATATTGTGGTGCTATGGGAGTTTCATTAGGAGTTATGGTTGCTAACCTTTCTGCACACAAAAGAGGTTGGGATAATAGATGGGAAGAATTTTCTAATTGGGCAGAAAAAGGAATGGAATACCAAAGAACTTTATTGGATTTAGTAGATGAAGATACTAATGCCTTTAATAAAATTATGGATGCATTCCGTTTACCTAAAGATAGTGAAGAAGCTAAAACGATTAGACATAATGCAATACAAGAAGCTACAAAATATGCTATCCTTACTCCTTTCAAGGTTATGGAGACTGCTTACAATTCTATGGAAATAATGAAAGCTATGGCGGACTTTGGAAATCCTAACTCGGTAACAGATGCTGGTGTAGGTGCATTATGTGCCCGAACTGCTGTAATTGGTGCTTTCCTTAATGTAAAAATTAATTGTGGGGATTGTGAAGACAAAGCCTTTGTTGCAGATATACTAGAAATAGGACAACAATTAGTTGATGATGCTTGTGCTTTGGAAGATGAGATTATGAAAATTACGAATTCAAAAATTTAAAAAACTATGTCAGAAGAAATGAAAGCTTGTCCTATTTGTGAATGTCCTTATGGATATTCTACTGGAGAAGATGCCTTTACTTGCCCAGAATGTTCAAATGAATGGAGCCCTAAAGAAGTAGCATTAGAAAGCGGATTACAAGTATTTGATAGCAATGGAACTCGTTTACAAACCGGAGATAGCGTTATTGTTATTAAAAACTTACCCGTAAAAGGTGCTCCAAAACCAATAAAATCAGGTACTAAAGTAAAGAATATTCGCCTAACTGAAGGAGAACATGACATCAACTGTAAAATTGATGGATTTGGAAATATGCAACTGAAATCAGAATTTGTTAGGAAAGCTTAATTCAAAGAAAATGTCAGAAAAAAGTAAAATAAAAACGAATCTTCATCCAAGAAATAAGAATAGGGAGCAGTATGATTTAAAGGCACTTTTAAAAGAAGTTCCAGAATTAAAGATATACATTCAACCCAACAAATATGGAGAGGATACCATTCGTTTTTCAGAACCTGCTGCTGTAAAACTGCTTAACAAAGCAATACTAAGTAGTAATTATGAAGTAAAATACTGGGAATTTCCTGACACCAACCTCTGCCCTCCTATCCCTGGCAGAGCCGAGTATATTCATTATGTTGCTGATTTGCTAAAAGGGAAAAAGAACATTACTTGTTTGGATATTGGTGTTGGTGCCAACTGCATCTACCCTATATTAGGAATTAGCGAATACAACTGGAACTTTATTGCAACAGATGTAAATAAGGATGCTCTAGCTCATGCAGATAAAATCATACAGTCCAACCCAACCCTTAAAGGAAAAGTGGAGTTCCGATTGCAGGAAGATAAAAACAACATTTTTAAAACTATCATAAAACCTACTGATAAAATTCATGTAAGTATTTGTAATCCTCCTTTTCATGCTAGTGATAAAGATGCCCTAAAAGGAAGCACAAGAAAAGTAAGAAACCTTACAGGAAAGAAATTTGAGAAAGTAAAACTTAATTTCTCGGGTATGACTAATGAGCTTGTTTATGAAGGTGGAGAAAAGCAGTTTATACAAAACATGATAATTGAAAGTGTAGACTATGCACAAAACTGCTTATGGTTCACCTCTCTTGTTTCCAATGAAAGAAACCTAAATAGGTTTTATAGTTCATTAGAAAAATATGGGGCTACTGATGTAAAAACAATTCACATGGGTACAGGAAATAAAATTAGCCGAATTGTCGCTTGGACTTTTATGACTGATAAAGAACAGAGAGAGTGGAAAAGGAGCTAAATATATTTTTTACTTCTACCCTAGTTAATGCTTTGGAAAAAGTAAAGTCCGACAGCAAATGTGAATGGGGAACAATGACTGCAAAACAAATGATTATTCATTTGACACAAAGTAGTAAAATGATGCACTTAGGAATTTCAAAACTTTTGATACAGGAAAAATACATTGAAAAAGCCATTGCCTTTTTATATACCGACAAACCCATTAGCAGAGGAATAGAAATACCTAAAGATATTGGCTATAATTTTAATGATGGAATTGCAGAAGATATTGAACAATTAAAAGCAGAGCTTATAAATTCAACAAATGCTATGTTTACCTTTTTAACTAAAAATACTGATTTCAAAGCTACTCATCCTTTTATTGGGGAGTTAACTGCTGAACAATGGTTATTGTTTCAAAAGAAACATTTTACGCATCATTTGAGTCAGTTTAATTTGTTGTAAAAATTGTATTTTCATAAATAATGCTTTTCTTTTTCTCTAGTAAAACCAAAAGTACTATGCTTAGCATAACACTTTATTTTCAAGCACTTACCTTTGCTTCATATTAACCAATACATATTTAATTATGAAAAAAATGTTTTACGCACTATTAGCAGTTTCTATCGTCTTTACTGCTTGTAAAGAAGAAGATGAGGAAATTGTTACACCACCAGCAGCACCATCAATTGTAGGAGTATGGACACCAACCTCAGCTGAAATAGACCATTCACAAACACTGACGGTAGAAGGAAATGTAGTTGAATCAGGAGATACAACCTACACAATGACACCTACAAGTGAAGAATGGGAATTTGAAAATGCTGAGTTTACTTCTGATGGACAAATGATATCTGATGGAGATACTAATTCTTATACTCAATCAGGTACTGTCTTAACAATTACTGAAGATGGTGAAACAGAAACACATACATGTACTATTACAAGCACAACTCTTACTGTAATTATGAGCAATTCTGAGGAAGAAGTTATAGATTATATGGGTCAGGAAGGAATTATTAGCACTAACTATAATATGACATTGAATTGTACTAGGCAATAATTCTAAATACTAATAGAAAAAGCACCCTGGGTGTTTACATTGTAAAAAGGAATGTCCCATTTAAGGCATTCCTTTTTTATTTTCTCCCAGTTGTATTTTGGCACTGAAGAGTCAATAATAAGCAGTTTACATTCAATATTTTCTAACTCTAGTTTTCTTTTTCCTGAAACAATAATATAGTCAAGTAGTAAAGGGTTTATTGGCTTTAAAAAATCTCTATCCCAAAGCAGTATTTTATCATCAAAAAACTGAATGTAATTCTCTTTCCTAAAATAATTGTTAGCCGTAAAATCAGCAGAAACTAAGGTGGATTTTATCACCCTGTTCTCCCACCTAAAATGCTGAATATGAAAACGCATTTTACTTTTATCATTATTCAAACTTTCTGAAGCAATAAAAAAGTTTTGATAACCATCTACAAAATCGATAGCTCTTTCCTTAGGAACATCATACACAATAAAATACTGTTGTTGTTTGGTGGAATATTGCTCATCAACTTGCATACCTATAAATAGTATTGCAACACAAAAAGCAACTTGAATTGTTCTTGCTTTTTTATCCCTAACTGCTATAATAAAAAGAAAAATTACAGCAAAAATAATCAGTGTTTCAACTTTGGTAATACTAATTCCTAAACTCAAAGAATAAGGTAAGGACTCCACCCATTTTACGGATAAATTCAAAAAGAGAAGTAGCTTATTTACTACCCAAGAGATATAACTTGAAAATACAGGAATAGCACTCACTACAAACAACAAAATACCCCCATTAATAATAAAAGTAGCCAATGGAATTACAAATAAATTAGAGAGTAAAAAATAATTAGGAAATTGATGGAAGTAGTACATTCCTAGCGGAAAAGTAGCCAATTGTGCTGCAACAGATACGGTAGTAATTGCCCAAACTTTATCCATTAGCCAATTACTAGGCCTAAATAGATTATACATTTTAGGTTGCAAATAAACAATTCCTAATACAGCTGCATACGATAGCTGAAACCCAACTTGCAATAAAATATAAGGATTATATAGCAACAAGACAAAAGCAGATGCAGCCAATGTATTATAAATATTTGTTTCTCGCTTAAGAGCCGAGCCAATTATAATAAAGGAAAACATGGTTGCAGCCCTCAATACTGATGGGGACAAACCTGTAAGCAATGCATACGCCCAAAGTGATAAAATAAGTAAAATTGCTTTTATGTAATTTCCATACTTTATGTTGCCAAAAAAGAAAAATAAGGAATTAAGCACTAAATAAATAATCCCCACATGCAAACCCGAAACAGCCAATACATGCATAGCTCCTGAACTTGCATAAGTCATAATTGTTTCTCTGTCAAGCAAATCCTTATACCCTATCAATAATGCGGATATTACAGCCAATTCTTCATCTTGAAAGTTATTTTCTAATATCCATAATAGTTTTTTCTGATATATAAATGCAAATTTCATAATTGAAAAATCCTTTTGATTACTTATAAGTTTCCAAGCATCATTTTGTATATATTGTTGTGCAGTTATCCCACTATTGTATAAGTAGCTTTTATAATTAAATTGTGCAGGATTACTAGGATTTTCTATTGCATTCCATTTTCCATTTATGATAATTTTATCACCATACTTCAATAATTCTGTTAAAGAATCTTTAGCAAAATACAATATTGCTTTACCTTCAGTATTTTGCCAATCATTATCTGATTTTCCTGCAATAACTTCTACCTCACATTTAAATGATTTTGCTTTTGCAATTACATCTTCTTTCAATACTACTATTGATGCTTCAGTATTAAATTGATTAAAATGTAAAAGTAGATTTGATGGCTTGTTTTGTTCGGTAATTAGTATTCCTAAAACAAGAATTAGCAAATTAATAATTACACCAAAAACCCACCTTCTACTATAATTTGTAAAATATCTTTTAAAATAAGATACCAGGGAAATACTAATAAATAGAAAAATGAATATTTCTAGTATCGTTAATTTATTAAAACTATAATGAATAGCACAAATAATCCCAGCAAGCAAAGGGATTAATAACCTAAACAGAGGTATCTTATTCCAAGTTTTCATTTGAATAAATTTAATATATTTGTCCTAAATAAAAAAATATGAAGAAAATACTTTTATTCTCAACTTTAGCCATCTTTTTAAATTCCTGTGTAGAGGTAGAAACTGGAGGGTGTATTGATATATATGCTGACAATTATGAATCCTTTGCAGACTATGATGATGGAAGTTGTTTATATTCTTGTGAAGATCCTTATGCTATAAATTACAATCTACTTTTACCATCATATTACTGTGAATATGAAGCTGATGTAGTGTTTTTTGAGGATGTTGCTGCAGCCCTTTATTTTGACAACATAAATGTTAATTGGCTTGATATTTATGTTGAAGGAACTTATGTTGGAACTTTAAACGCGACACTAGGATTCACCTATGTACCTCTTTGTTACCCTACTGACCCAGATGCTGTTCATTTCACACTAAGCTGGTTCAATAATATAAATTCAACTTTCAATTGGACAGTTAGAGATGAAACAGGATTTATTCATTATGATGGAACAGATTTTGTTTCAGCAAACGGATGTTTACCAATGGAATTAACATTTAAGAAAATTCAAGACTTTAAAGCTTCTAAATAGATTTTAGAATAAATTGGGCAGCATTCTTGGAAGCACCTTTCTTATTTAGCAAATCACTAAGCTCATCATAATCTTTTAAGATTTCCTTGTTATCATTTAACAAGATATCTAATTCTTCTTTTAGATTGCTTTTATTCAATTCACTTTGAATAAGTTCCTTTACTACTAACTTATCCATTAGGATGTTAACTAAAGACAAATACTTGATTTTAATCAGGTTTTTTGCTAAAAAATAAGTAAGCCAATTGGTTTTATAGCACACTACTTGTGGTACTTTAAACAGAGCTGTTTCCAGTGTTGCAGTACCTGAAGTAACCAAAGCAGCTGTTGCATTTGAAAGCAATCCAAAAGTTTGATTAAATACCAACTTTACATTCATTTCTTTTATGAAAGATTGATAATACTCCTTACTAAATGTATTGGTTGCTGCAATAACAAACTGATGATTTGGATAGCGATCAATTACTGCCAACATTTCAGGCAATATTCCCTCAATTTCTTGCTTTCTACTTCCTGGCAGTAAAGCAATTATTGGCTTATCAAACTGATGAGTAAACTTAAAGTTTCCTTTGGCTATTTCATCCAATAAAGGATTGCCTACATAAGTTACTTTCATTCCGTATTTCTGATAAAACTCAACTTCAAAAGGAAAAATAACTAAAAGTTCATCAACATACTTTTTAATTTTAGCAACTCTACTTTTATTCCAAGCCCATACCTTTGGAGAAATATAGTAAAATACTTTAATCCCCTGCTCTTTGGCGAACTTAGCAATCTTTAAATTAAAACCAGGATAGTCAACCAATACAATTGCATTGGGTTTAAACTCCAGAATATCTTGCTTACAATAATTTAGGTTTTCTTTTATAGTTCCTAAATTTTTTAAGACATCCCACAAGCCCATGAAAGCAGTGTCTTTTATGTTCTTAGCTAACTCTACCCCTTCCTCAAGTAAACGCTCTCCTCCCCATGCTCTAATCTGTAAGTCATTATTACATTTTTTGAGTTCATGCACTAAATTTGCTGCATGTAAATCACCAGATGGCTCTCCTGTAATAATGTAAAATTTCATTTAAAATAAAATTAAGATAAGTACCAAAAACGCATAAGCTAAGGTAGCACCAAGTATTCCCCTAGCAACTTTATCTTTATACATTTTAATCTGCATAAAAAATAAAATAGTATTGGTTAAAAACACACTCAAACTAATATGGTGAGTCATGGTTCCCATTCTATCAATAGTCTTAATTGCCGTTTCTAATTCAACCTCCAAATAAAAACCTACATAAATTAGAAACGCAATAACTGGAGCAATAGCACCAATAGAAAACCCTTTTGCAATATCTTTATTCATCTGCTAATATTTTATTTAAGGCCGAAATAGATGGATAAGCAGTTACATCAAATTGAACTGGAACAACTGAAACAAAATGATTTGCAAGCGCCCACTCATCCGTGTCTGTTCCTTTATCATAGTTCACAAACTTTCCTGTAAGCCAATAATAAGTTCTTCCTTTAGGATCTACCCTTTCTTCAAATTCTTCTTCCCAATTTGCATTGGCTTGTCGGCATACTTTAATTCCTTTAACAGGTTCATCTTCCTTTATTTTAGGAATATTTACATTTAAGCAAACCCCCCTATCCATTCCATTTTTCAGAACAGACTTTGTTACTTTCCTGATATATATCTCAGCCTCTGAAAAATCAGCATTATGAGCATAATCTAAAAGTGAAAAACCAATAGCAGGTATACCTTCCAAAGCACCCTCAACTGCTGCTGACATAGTCCCTGAATAAATAACATTAATTGAAGAATTAGAACCATGATTTACTCCTGAAACACATAAATCTGGTTTTCTATCCATTAACTGATTAACGGCCAACTTTACACAATCAACAGGGGTACCACTACAAGCATATTCAATTTGAGGACCATCATCAATCACCACTTTATCACATCTTAAAGTTGCTTCAATAGTAATTGCATGTCCCATTCCTGATTGAGGACCATCAGGGGCAACTACAATTACATCTCCAAAATCATTCATTATTCTTATCAAATTTCGAATCCCTGGAGCTGAAATTCCATCATCATTAGTTACTAATATTAAAGGTCGTTTCATTTTTAGAAGTTTTAATACAACAAAACTACTACAATAATGTTGTATATTTAGGAGGATTTTTTCCTAATTTTGCAAAACAATAAAAAAAATATAATATGATTTGGATAATAATGATTGCCTTCATGATTGTTGGAGGTATAGTAAGCTCAAGACTAAAAAGTAAATTTAAAAAATATAGCCAAATCCCAACTTTATCAGGGATGAGCGGAAAAGAAATAGCAGAGCGTATGCTATCAGATAATAATATATATGATGTGAAAGTAATTTCAGTGCCTGGTAAACTAACTGACCATTACAATCCTATGGATAAAACAGTAAACCTAAGCCCAGATGTATATCAAGGGAGACATGTTTCAGCAGCAGCAGTTGCTGCACACGAATGCGGCCATGCTGTACAACATGCTACAGCTTATAGCTGGTTGCAAATGCGCTCTCAAATGGTGCCTATGGTTAATATGAGTAATAAAGCAATGAGTACTGTATTCCTACTTGGAATATTTGGAGTAAGTTTTTTAGGTATTTTCTCTTTTCAGCAACTTATAATGCTATTTATCATTTTACAAGCAGTTGTTACTGCTTTTACCTTAATCACTTTACCTGTTGAGTTTGATGCTAGTAGAAGAGCTTTAGTTTGGTTACGCTCATCAGGAATTACAAGTGAACAAGAATTAACTTATGCTAATGATGCATTAAAATGGGCCGCTAGTACTTATGTAGTTGCAGCACTTGCAGCAGCTACTTACCTGCTCTACTATGTTTCTATGCTAAGAGATTAGAAATAAAAAAAGTATAAAAAAAAAGCCCTAACAAATGTTAGGGCTTTTCTTTTAAGATATACTCAATTATTTCTTAGTTAAGAAAGGTAATCCAGTTCTTGAGTTTTCTTTTACATTGTAACCATCTGGTTTGTCACATGCAGTATCTCTTGAATCTTTAGAGAAATAATAAATTCTTTGTACTCTACCTGTTGATTTTAAAGTAACATCTTTGCAGTTTAAGTGGTATAAAGTACCTCTTTCGTTTGTGTGCGTAAAAGCCATAATTTAATTTTTTTTGGTTAATAATATTTTTACAGGACTAATATATAAAAATAATCGATACAAACGAAATAACACTAGATAAGGGAAAAATTGATTGTTAATAAGTGTAAATTCTAATTATTTGTAAAAGCAAAACTGACAACTCATTTATGGTAAACTCAATAAATTTTTAATATTTTTTAACAAGCTGATTATCAGAATTTTAAAATATATTGTATTAATAATAACTATTACAAAAACCTACTAGATAAGAGTAGGTTTTCTACTAGGTTAAACGGTTAATAACTTAGTTTAGAAACGATCCTTTTACTAAAGAATTAGTAGTAAAATTCCTAATCTAAGGAAATATAAATTACTAAAATTTTGCGTTTTGTAAAACGATTAACTTGGAATTTATTCACTTTTAAGCCCTATTCATTCATTAAATTAAATATCAAATTAGTACATTTACACCTGTAAAAACTATAACATGAAAAATATATTTCTAATTCTTATTTCAGTAATTACTATTCATTCAGCATCTGCACAAAAGTATACTGACACTTACATAAAGGATGCAAATAAAGTGGCTCTAAACTGGTTGAATGACATTAATCATAAGCAATACGAAAATGCTTATAATTTACTCTCAAAGGAAGTAAAAGTAAGGTATCAACAAGAAGTATGGACAAACCTAATTAATAATTTAATGCTGGAATTTGGAAATTTAAAAACGAGAGTAGTAACTCAAAAATATTTTCAAAGTGAAGTAGAGGGGATAGAAGATGGATTCTATGTATTTATTGAATATGATAGTAAATATGAAAAAACAACAGAACACACTGAATATATAGTGCTAAAGCAAAATGATAAGTCAAAATGGGAAATATTTGACTACAATTATGAGTTTAAAAACAAAGAAGAGTAGAACTACAAACTATTTTTTGTAACCCAATATCTATACCCTAAAATCAGTTTTTCATAGCTTTTAAGCTTTGATAAGTCTTTAGCTATTAAAGAGGGCATAACCATTTTATTAATAACTGCTAATCCTTTAAAAATATACTTTTTTTGAAATAGCATCATCAATAAAATTATTAGTATCAGTAATACAATTGTTATTGTACCATTTCCAAATCCTGTGCTTAGTATCATCATCTTATTAAAGTTATATGTCCAACAATTATTTCGGGAGTACCCCCTTTAGTTTGTTTATATTCTATTAAAAAAGGATAAACGCCTTGTGGTGCTAAATTACCATCAATCATAACGCCATCCCAACTTCCCATTTTGTAATATGAATCCGTATTTTCCAAATTATTACAAATATTTCCATCCTGTGCATGAGTAGTAAGTAAAATTTCATCTGATTCAAATATAATTTCACTACCCCACCGTTTATGCACCTGAATGTTAAAGGAATGAAAACCGCCTACTCCTTTCACATAAAATTCATCATTACAATAATCACCATTGGGCGTAAAACTATTGGGTGTAAAAATTTTATTATCTGCAGTAACACATACTTGTATTGCAAAGGAATCCATACACCCCCCAGTATTAGCTAACATCAATGCTACAGTAAATAAACCTGTATCAGCATAAACATATGTAGGATTGTCAGCAAATACATAAGGAGCTGTTGAATTATCTCCAAAATTCCAAAAAGAGGTTTTACTTAGCTCTGCAGAATTAACAATACTATTATCTAAAAACTGAAACTCGCCATCAAGTATAGAAATACATTCTGTTTTATTCGCAAAAAATAAAGCATCAATTTCATCATAACCAGGAATACTTATTGTATCAGACAATTCACATTTGGTAGTAACATCAGTAATATGCACTTCATATCTTTTATTTACAAAATCAATAATACTATCTGTAAGGTTAACAGGATTAGTATTCCATTCGTAGGTATAATTTGCGGCTGGCATAACATTTACTTTAGCAAAACCCAACTCACCATAGCAGAGTTTACTTGAAGTAGAAAAACTAGCTAAAAAGTTAGGAAATACAAATATAGGAATGCTATCAACTAGATTGTCTGAACAACCATCAGCAACAGAAACTATATAAGATGTACTAACTGAAGG
This sequence comes from uncultured Flavobacteriales bacterium, assembly GCA_943788405.1. GTDB lineage: Bacteria > Bacteroidota > Bacteroidia > Flavobacteriales > BACL11 > UWMA-0277. The sequence continues at coordinate 514,066 of CALSQD010000002.1, read as the reverse complement.
ATTTACTAAATGATTAAAACTATTACTTAAACCGTTATCCCAACTAAAACTATAATTCCCAATTCCTCTACTAGCATTTACACCTATATTGATATAATCTCCATTGCAAATAGTATCTTCTGAACTATAAACATTAGCCGATAATTCACCACTCACTAAAACAACAAAATCAATCGTTTCAATACAAATTCCACTCCCGTATGCATAAGTAATTGTATGATAGCCTTCTCCTGCTTGTGCAGGATTAAAATAATACCCATTAATTCCATTTCCTGAAAGTACACCCCCAACTGGTAAAGCACTTACAAGAATATTAGTATCCTTAAAACAATAAGTTGAATTCAGACCAGAAAGACTTAATTGTGGTAAATCATAGATTGTAATACTAAAAGTATCTACACAACCATTAGGAGCTGTATAAGCAACATAGTGCTGTCCTAAACTTAACTGACTTGGAGCGTACAAACCCTGATTATTATCAACAATACCACTACCTATCCAATAGCCTCCACTAGGATTTACATTTAAAATTATATCAGGAGAAGATTGACAAATAATAGTATCAATTAATACTGATTGAGGAGCAACTTTTACAATTAAATTATCAGAACAATTATTTGCTGTAAAAGTTAAAGTATGAATTCCCACCCCTGAAATTTGTGGACTAAACTCTCCTGGGAAATTGGAATTTGTTATTCCATTACCGGTCCAAATTCCATTAGCTGGCGTTCTAGGCACTGTTACTAAATCTAATTGTTGAACTCCCTCATTCATACAAAGGAATAAAGTATCAATCTGAATATCAGTGTCCACAACCCAAACCTCTGCAGTATCCGTGCATCCACCAAAAGTATAGGTTACTACATCAATACCATTTCCTAAAGATGGATCAAAAGTACCCATAGTTGAGTTTGTAATATGTGTACCGCTCCACACTCCTGTTAATGGACTACCAATCAAATTAAAAGGAGCATCAGTAGGGCAAATTACTAAATCAGATCCTGCATTAATCTCATTTACTAAAATATCAACATAATCATCACACCCCTGTATAGAATATATCAAATTATGCAATCCATCATTTGCTACATCTGTCAGAAAGAACCCATCAACCGTTACTGGCCCTCCTAAAATTGATAACTTATCTACAGCAACATCCGATTGCCAATTTCCTGTAATCACTCTTAATCTCAACTTAACTTCAGCAGTATTAAAAGACGATAAGTCAATTGCTGCTTCTTGCCAAAGGTTACCTAAATCACCCGCTTGATACCAATGATTCCATATCCAAGTAGAACCATTATCAGTTGAAACATCAACAGCAAAACTACCTTGTCCTGCTCCTTGTTTATGAAACCAAAAATACAAAATAGGATTATCGTAAGCTGATAAATTTAAGCACGGACTAATAATAGCCGCCTTTTTTGAAGGATTATTTGAGCTTGACGCTTCTGTATAGATATAATTATAGCCCTCAAAAGCTGATAATGGACCTGTACCCCCTGAAGGAGTTGTTCCACTATTAACCTCCCAATCAAAATCATTTGTAGGGTCTTGTATCCAATTACTCAACCCTAATTCAAAACCATCCTGAAATGGAAATTGTAAAATAGGGTTTAGACATGAACTTGGCTGTTGAGGATTATCGGGTAATACTGACCATATTCCATCAACAGGTGTAAAAGAAAGTCCGTAATTTCCTGAGTTCTGACAAAGTGTATCATCAGCTTGAGTAGTAATCCCAGCAACTGTTACCAATAAGGTATCTGAACAACCATTCGGAAGTGTATAAATTGCTGTAATTACTGAAGGTCCATTTCCTGTTGTAATATCACCATTTGCTTGAATGCAGTTACAAGTTGAACTCCAAGTTCCTCCTGGAGTTGTTGTTGATGTAGTAACATTAAAAGTAGTATTGAAACAAGCTGAAATATTTGGCCCTGCATTTACACCTAACACTGTAATGTCTAAATCATCAGAACAACCACCAATGCCATAAGTAACTGTATATACTCCTGCCGCTAATCCATTTGGATTAAATGTCCCATTATTTCCATTTGAGATTCCTGCCCCCCCCCACCATCCACCAGCAGGGTTGGCTGTTACATTAATTGAAGGGGCAGTTTGACAAATACTAACAGGCCCTTGAGTTATGGGAGGATTTAAAACTACAATAGTTATGGTATCACTTTGTGGAGCTGCCATACTAGCATCACTTACTGTCACAATATAGCTAGTTGTTACTAAAGGACAAACTGTTTGAACACCAGGGCTATTGCTCCAAGCAGGATTCCAACTATAAGAATAAGTAGTAGAATCTCCACCATTTACATTGACATATAAATCTGCACATTCCCCTACACAAAGTGTATCATTATCAGCCGTTAACTCTACCTCTAAAGGACAATCATTTATTATGAACTGGAAGGTTGATGTTAAATCCCAAATACTATCACAAGCATCCTGGAAATAAGACTGAAAAGAAATAGTATAAATACCGCTTTCATTTAAGCCAGGAAAAAGAGAAAGCTGAACCTGATTGGTAGAATCGTTTATACAATTTAAAGCTATTGCATTTACCGTTTGATTTAATTGTCCCCCAACAAAAATTTGGGCTGTCGCCACTGAATCGCAATGAATATTTTGATCTAGTTCAATAACTAAAGTAGTTAAGCTACAACTTACGGCAGTAGGCAAACTAATTGCAGGAGCTTGAGGTGTAGCAATTTGAGATTCCCAACTCAATTCAAATCCTTCTGCAGCAACATTTACATCCGAAACAAAATCGATAGTAATACAGCCAGAAGAGGTAATTTGAGGAGGTAAATTTACTCCAGAATATGGCCCTCCCAATATTGGAAAGGTATTATTTGGCCCATCATAAATTATTACATAATCATTCTGTGGTTCAGTTTCAAAAAGCGAAAAGTTAATTGTGATAGAAATAGCTCCTGCAGGGCAAATAGTAAAAGAATAATTCTCATTATGCGTATACCACCCTGGATTATTTGTATTCGCTTCACTATCGGTTAATGTCCCCTCACAATCAGATACAGTTTGGTTGGACATGGTGTACTGTGCAAAAACTCCATTTCCAAAAAATACAAATACCAAAATTAAAAAACATCTCATTGTTTATTTACTGTAATTAAATCAGTAGTAACTTTATTACTCCAATTTTTATCTTTATCCTGAATACGAATAGTAAAGTTTAATGTTTCTGTATTTCCATTTCCAAATACAAATGGAGCATCCACCTCAATAAGTATTTCACCTGTTATTGAAACCTCACTTTCAGGAGGACTCAATGGAATTAGGTGATAATAATCAGGAATAGAAAGTCGGCTATCTTTTATTTCTAAAGATAAATAGTCAGGATCAGAAAACCCTACAAAACCTTGAGAATGATTATAGGAAATTCTCACATTAATATTTTCTTCAAACTCAACAATTTGAGTAGGGTTCATTTCAATCAATTTAATTGAAAAATCATTTTCAACATCCTTTTTTTTACAAGAAGAAAAAGTTATTGATAGTGCTAATAATATGTAAGTTATTCCCCTCATTATTATTGCACTGTAAATGTGAAGTGTTTGACAATATTATAATCAGAGCCATTAGATGGAATTTCGGTAACTGGATTAACATCATCCTTTACAAAAATCTTTATAAACACAATATCCCCAGAATTGTAAGCAGACATGTCTAGTGTATATTTATGATAAAAATCATCAGTAGTACTTCCATAATATCCTGTTTCATTTTTAGGAGGTGTAATAACCTCTAAAGAAAATTCAGGTTTATTTTCAAAATCAAATAAGTTGGTGGAGAGTTTAATCTTATTATAACTTAGTTGATCAGGAGATAAAATATCATCCTGAACCGAGAACCATAAATCAATTGAACTAGCACTTAAAGGTACATATATTGTCCCTCTAGGCAACTCCCTTGACAAAGGAGTATTTTGCCCTGTAACAAAAGCAATTGCGCCTCTCATTTCAGGAATTCTATTGGGTTGCAAAGGCGAATTGCCAAATATATCTTTTGCTCCATTATCAATCCAATCTTTTATATTTTGAATGTATTCTTCTTTATGGTCATACCAATAATGTTCAGGGTTATATTCTGCTGAAAGTGGCATAATTCCTGATATACCATCAATATCTTCAATTAACCTTTTATACAAAATTGATTTATCAGAATTACTTGGATCTACCCTAAACTCATAAGAATTTGTATTGTCATTTTTTATTACTGGTTGATACACAAGTGTATTATACGAACTTTCAATAGTCCTAAAATCAGGCTCAAAAGCTCCATCATGACAACCAGAGTTTGCACAAGTTGGAATAAAAATATTATTATGTAGCGCTTGAATAGTAGTTGGGTCAGGAAAATAATTTACAGTTGTGTCCTCAGGGGGATCCAAATTAGGATTATCATAAGGATTAATTTCTCCATCTTTTTTACAAGCATGAAAAACAAGAACAAGTATAATTATATAAAGACTCTTTTTCATTGTTATATCAAATCAAATAAGGAATTATTACTAGCAGTAAGTCCTGCTCCCATCATCTCATTTTTAAATCCTAAAATCTCAGCAATTGTTGGCGTAATATTTATAATATCGCCTACCTGATTATTTTCATTACCAATTGCTAAATTAGCATCAATGCCAGGGCCAATCATCATATTAAAAATTCTTCTGCTATTTGCGTCAGAATGGTCATAACCAGTAAAAGCATTAGCATCTACAATATTATTAGACTCTAAATTTCTACCATGCTCTGGTGATACAATTAATGTTGTATTATTAGCCATCTCAGGGATATTATTTTGAATATAATCCCATAAATGTCCTACTGCATGATCGGCTGAATGTAAGCTTTGTAAATAACTTGTAAAATTAGAATGACAACCATCAACAGAAGATAAATAAACGACAGAAAAAGTAGGTTTAAAACGCTTCAATACCTCACAAGCATAACCTACAGTTTGCCCATCACTATTTGATCCTGAAGGAGGGTGAGCAATTGTACCGTTTGCTTTTTTCTCAAACATATCTTTTACAAATTGTTTAATCTCCGCTTTTTCTTCTTCAGTATTCCCAATATTAGGCAAGGGTTTCCCTTGCGAATACCATACATTATCCAGAAAATATTTCATTTTATACATAGGATCCAATTCATCTTCTGGATGATATATTTTAGCATTTTTCAGATGTTGTTCCCCATCATCACCAAAAGTAATTGTAGGTGCTAAAAAATTAGCGCCAAATTGAGAACCATATTCAGGATGCAAACTATAATCCAATAATGGTAATGAATTTCCAATTCCATTTCCAATAAACCAAGTTTTTGTTGCTTTTACTCCTTGATGCCTTCTTAAATACTCAAAAATTGTAGGCATAGAAGGTTTATTTTTCAATCCCTGTGAATACATATAATTTCCAGTCAATAAGGTGTTTACTCCAGCATAATGACCAACTGTTGATGCATTTACTTCTTTAAATATCGTACCTTGCTGCTGCAAGGTTTGTGATAATAATTTAGGAATAGGTGTATCTCCACTCAAAATACCATCTGTACCGTAAACAATTTTATCACTTGGTGGCAGCCCATCAAACATATTATACATGATATTCCCTACACTAGGATAGTCCTGGCTATCATCCAAATACCTTTGTAAAATAGATTCTTGTTGCCTTACTCCTCCAGCAAAAGCAACAAAAACTACATGATCGGCCATACGGCTTCCACTAGCAGCAAACAACCTTCCACTTGGTAAAATGAAAGGAACTGAAATAGAAGCAGCACCTAAAGCTGTATTTTTTAAAAATGTTCTCCTTTTCATATTAATAAAACTGGTATTCGTTAGACAAAGAAAATGCAGTATAAACCATTTCTACTGATACATCTGGGTGAGATTCAAAGAAATTCAGAAAGAATTCACGCTCTGCTTCTGTTAAATCTCGCACATAAAATCGCTTATAAGTCTGCTCAATAAAAGCATTAACATCAGCTCTCATAAGCGAATCAGAAGGTAAAGTAACACCTGACTTATTCATAAAATTACTCAAAACTATTTCATGTGCAACTTCCTTATCTCCAATTGATTCAATACAATTTGTAATCTCTAACAACTCATTTGCTGATAAAGCCTTTTGAAACAAATTAGCGAATAAAATAGAAATATATTGCGGTATTGTTTTTAGCTTATTTTTGTTTGCATTATAGGAGGTTGCATTTACTTGATTTAAATCATAAATTAAATCGTCCTTTTTACAAGATGAAACTAATACTGAAAAACATAAAAAAAGAAGAATTATCTTTTTCATAAACTGTTAATTAAAATGAGCATATTCGTCCGTTTTCATTATAAACCTTTGCACCTTATGAAAATCTTTATCTAAAAAATAGGAGTCCATTAAAAATGCTGTTTCTTCAGTAGTTGGGTTCCTTGCTAACAAAGTACCATAGCACCAAATAATAGTTCCTTCATAAAACTCCTTAGTATTACATATAAGATAAGTAAAATCACCTTTATTATTTGCTGACCCACCTAACACTATTTGAGCCGTATTATCTTCAATCATTTTATATACTTCATCAAACTCATACTGAGTAGGATAGCGGAAAAGCAAATTATCAAAAGCAGCATTAATAAAGTTAAAGGTATTCATATTTATTGCATCATATACTGAATTGAAAACCATTCGTCTATGCACCTCATTTATTTCAATAACCCCATTATAGTATTGCATTTCCGCAATTAATACATTATTGAGTTTATGATAATTTAATAGTTTTTTATTGGCATCTAACATATTACCATTAACTGAATCAACTAAATAAGCACTATAATGATTACCTAGTTCAGCCCCAATATAATTATTAGAAGCCCCTTCTAGTAATCTAACTTTTAGCATGTCATACATTCTATGATAATATGCAAATTTATAGGATGAGTCCCCTTCAACAAAAGTAGTATCGAATTGTAGCTTCTTAATTAATTCTCCCCTACTTTCTAAAGTAACATCCTTATCTCTTAAAAACTGAACATCCTTATCCATTTCAGCATCAAGAGGTTCTCGGCCAATTAAATCAATATATAATCTGTTTACATAATTCTCCAATAACAAAGTAGGTAATTCGCCATAATAAGGAGCATCATTATCAGCAATGATTTCAATATCTTTTTTACAGGATAACAATCCAAGAAAAACAAATAAGATACAGAAAACCTTGTTAGTCATTATTTTTAGTTTTATAATTAATAATGATGAAATTATGCGACAAATATCTAAAATTCATTTCACGCCTGAGGGTGAAGTTTCTAATTATTTTAATTTTCTAAAAAAGTTCGAAATAATTTCAAAATAATTATTTAGCTATAGCAATTCTCTTAACAGCAGTTTTATTATTAATATGAATGTGTATAAAGTAAATGCCATTATTTAATTCTGCTACATCAATATTATTTTGATAATCACTATTTAGAACTACTTTTCCGAATACATCATAAATAGTTGCAGAAGAATAAACCCCATTAATTCTTAATGTATTTTTTGCAGGATTAGGATAGATTTTAATATTCATAATCTCTTCATTTATATCAGTTGCTGAACAAGCAGAGTCGCAAGCTGATAATGAAGAATAAACACCTTGACCTGTTCCTGGGTCAATACAACCTTGTAGAAGAGTACAATCCCAAGATGGTAGTATTATAGTACAAGCAGTATCACATGCTCCTTGAGTAGCATAAGCACCATTACCTGTTCCTGGATCAAAACAAAAATCATTCACACAATCCCATGAAGGTGGAATACAGTTTGATTGACAAAAAGATAAAGTAGAATACTGACCATTACCAGTTAAAGGATCAACACAAACTCCATTAACACAATCCCATGTTGGAGTAACACAAGCCACAGCACATGCATTATAAGTTGAATAAGTCCCTTGACCTGTTAAAGGATCAACACAAGCCCCATTAATACAATCCCAAGATGGACTCACTATAGAGCATGCAGAAACACATGCTGCCTGAGAGGAATAAGCACCTAGTCCTGTTCCTGGATCAAAACAACCCGTTATAGGATTACAATCCCAAGTTGGTGTAACAGTACAATTTGCTTGACAATCAGCTAAAGTAGTATATGCTCCATTTCCAGTCCCAGGATCTGTACAACCTTGACCAGGCGTGCAATCCCAAGATGGTGTTGCAGAGGGAAAACAAGGTAATAAGTTTCCATTACTATCTAATGCTGATGTATAGGTAAATATTCCATTTTGCATAGCAATACAGTCATTATTATATATATTGCCATCACAACCACATACTGGCATATATATCATTGGGCAAGGACCAATTCCTCCTGTAGGAATGCAACTTTCACAAATTGTTGTATCACAACCACTTATAATATCAGTTATTGTTACACACCATCCTGAATAAAATGTTTTTTGATTAGAGGATCCTACTGGTGTACCATCATTCCAACCATAAGTATATTGAGACATACCATTAACAGTGGCATTCATCATAATTGGAGGTGCAGAATAAGTGACTGTAACTACCCCACCAACAAGTGTACATGGAGCTGTTTGTGCAGAAACATTTGTTATGCTAGTAATTAGCAGAGCAGCTAATAATAAAGTATAAATTTTTTTCATAGTATTTTATTTTATTAATCGGTAAATTTAATCAATAAAAAACAAAACACAAAACAGGAAATTATTTTTGATATACTCCTTATTCGTTCAAAATACTATCTAGTAAACAACAACTCACCTTTAGGAGTGTATTCAGCAAATTTATAACCTAAATTAGAAAATGCTTTTAAATCTTCTGATTTTTGAATTTTATTACTTATTATAAAATTAGCCATCTCCCCTCTTGCTTTTTTTGCAAAAAATGAAATAATCTTTAATTTTCCATTCTTTAAATCCTTAAAAACAGGAGTAATTACAGGGTTTTCAAATTTCTTAAGTTGAATTGCCTTGCTATATTCCTCTGATGCCAAGTTAATAATTTCCTCTTTTGCTCCTAGTTCTTCTCTAAGTGAATTATGCAATTTTTCATCCCAAAATTCATACAAATTATTTCCTTTACTTGTTTTAAGTTTTGTCCCCATCTCTAATCGATAAGGGTAAATTAAATCTTTTGGTTTTAATAAACCATATAATCCTGAGAGTATTCTTAAGTTCTTCTGAGCAAAATCAAATTCTTCATCTGTAAAAGTATCAGCTCTTAATCCCTGATAAACATCACCCTTAAACATTAGTAAAGCTTGACCGACTTCTTTAGTATTCCAATCTTGAAATCTTTGCCAATTTAATTGAGCTAAATTATCACTCAATTTCATCAAACCTTTTACCTCATCAACTGAATAGGATTTTAATTCATCTATTAGATATCTTGCTTCCTTAATAAAAAGAATGGGAGTTCCTTCTATTGTAAAATAATCAGTTGATAGTTTTTTAGCTGGAGAAATAATTATCTTCATTCTTATATTGTATTATTGCACAAAATTACCAATTTAATTCATGTATCACATACTCGAAAAATACAAACTTACCTCACTGCACTTAATGGTAGTGATTTTGGGTTTAACTGGGGTTTTTGGAAAGCTTATTTCTTTAGACACTATACATTTAGTATGGTATAGAATGGGAATTGCTTTTTTAAGCCTTGCTATTTTTTTAGCATTTAAAAAGAAATTATTTAGCATTAACAAAAAAGATTTCTTTGGAATTCTAGGTGTTGGTGCATTAGTAACTTTTCATTGGTTATGTTTTTTTGAATCAATAAAAGTATCAACTGTATCGGTAGCTGTAGTATGCTTGGCAACTTCCTCTCTTTTTTCAGCTTTAATTGAACCTTTATTTTTCAAAAGAAAATTATTAGGATATGAAGTCATAATGGGAATAATTGTACTTGGAGCTTTAGGCTTTGTAATGGGAACTGAAACCCAATATTTCTGGGGCTACTTCTATGGAATAATGGCAGCTTTTCTAGGTACTTTATTTACCTTATTCAATGCAAAATATATTAATAAAGTTGGAGCAGCACAAATTACAATGATTGAAATGTTAGCAGGAATAGTAATTATAAGTTGTCTATTATTATTCCAGAAAGATTATTCCGTTTTCACTTCTTTAATTTCAACAACTGACTTTACTTATCTTATAATTTTAGGCACACTTTGTACAGCTTTAGTCTTTGTTTGGATGACAGAAATCATGCGACATATAACTCCTTATTCATTAATTATGGCTATAAACTTGGAGCCAATTTACAGCATTATTCTTGCACTTATTATTTTTGGAGACACTGAACTTATGAGCACTTCATTTTACATTGGGAGTTGTGTAATAATTGGTATCGTATTTTTGGAAGGTTATCTTAAAAACAAACAATAGTTTTTTGCTTTTTTCGTTTTGATTCTTAATTTTGCGAACTTAAATTAAAATTACTTAATATAAATATGAAAAACTTACTACTCTTTTTAACTCTTATAACTTGTACTGCATCAGTAAACGCACAAACTTTAGCTGAACTTTTACAACAAAAAAAAGAAGGCCATACTATTAATGGTGAAATTATTGGATTAAAAGATTCTACAGTAATGTTAGCCTATTATTTTGGAGGAAAACAATATGCAACTGACACAGCTACAGTTCTTAATGGCAAATTTTCATTTAAAAGTAAAAAAGTATTGCCTGGAGGAATGTATTTAGTTGTACTTTCCAACCAACAATATTTTGACATTATTGTATCAGAACAACACTTTTCATTTAGCACCAAACTTGATGATTTAATTGGGAGTATGAAATTTAAAAATTCTAAAGAAAACCCTCCTTTTTACGAGTACTTAAACTTCATTACTCAAATGCAAAAAGAAGTTACACCAATAAGAAAGCAATTAGAAACTGCTGATGGAGATGCAAAAAATGCATTGCAAGAAAAAGCAACAGCTATTGATGCTAAGGTTAAGAAATTCCGTTCAGATTTTATGAAAAATAATGCTGATAAATTTTTCTCTAAGATTGTAACTGCAACTACTGAAATTGAAATTCCAGAATCTCCATTGGATAGTACAGGAAATCCTGACAAAACTTTCCCTTACCGTTTTTATAAAAAACACTTTTGGGATAATATTGATTTCTCAGATGAAAGAATGTTAAGAACACCTATATTTTTTAATAAAATGGATCAGTACTTAGATAAATTAACGGCTAAACATCCTGACTCTATCAATGTTTCGGCTGATGTTCTTATTGAGCTTTCTAAAGCTAATGGAGAGATATTTCAATATGTAGTTTCTTATATCACTTCTACTTATGAAAGGTCAAAAATTATGGGTATGGATGCTGTATTTGTACACATGGTAGAAAAATACTATATCACTAATCAATGTGATTGGGTGGATTCAACTCAACTAGTTAAAATTGCTGATAGAGCACAAAAAATTGCACCCAATTTAATTGGAAGAAAAGCATCAGAATTTCTTGATTTTTATGGAAGACCATTCATGAAAGACACATTAGGAAAATTACACACTTTACAAGAGATAAAAGCAGATTACACAGCACTTATTTTTTACGGACCAACTTGTGGACATTGTAAAAAAGAAATTCCAAAAGTAAAACATGATATTGACTCATTAATTGCTGCAGGTCATAATATTGAGACATTTGCAGTTGCCACAGAATTTGATAAGGCTGACTGGAAAAAGTTTATTCATGATCAAAAAATTGGAGATTGGATAAATGTTGCTGATATAAACCATGATGAAGAAGGTAACCCAGTTGCTAGTAGTGATTGGAGAGATAAATATGATATCTATTCTACACCTGTAATCTACCTTTTAGATAATGAAAAAAAGATAATTGCTAAAAGAATAACTCATTCGCAAATAGTTGAAATTATTAGCAGGTTAGAAGAAAACTAAAACATAACCTCAGTAGCACCAGCATCCTTTGACAGAAAAAAGCGTAAATTATAGTTTCGTAATAATTTATGAACTTCAGCTTTAAGTACACCTGTTCCAATTCCGTGTACAATAATTAGTTTTTGATAATTACTATTTAGTGCTTTTTCAATTTTTTGATGACACTCGTTTAACTGAATTTGAACAATTTCAAAATTATCCAAATAATGATAATTACTAGTTAACAGTTCAATATGTAAATCAACCTTTAATACGGTAGAGCTTTTATCACGACTAAAAGAATTACTTAATTTATTCTCGCTATCCTTTTGATAAAAATTATTTCCGTAAGCAGATGCCTTATCAGTATTCACTTCAATTTTAACTAAATCTTTAGTTGATGCCAAAACCTCAAATCCATCTTCAGTTTTCACAACAACCTTATAAGGAGAATTTATCTTAACTATCTCTCCTTTCTGATTTTCAGATTTAAAAAGCACTTTTTCTCCAACCTTAAATTCCATTAATAATAAATAGGGTGAGCATAAATTCTATTATTTCTAAGCTCAATTGTTGGCATTGGAAACTTTATAAAACCAAATGCATGTAAAATGCTATTTAATGATTTACTTTTTGTTTTTATCCTAGTTAAATCAATATCAAATGAAATCAGAAATTGTCTTTCTCTTTTAGGATACCAAATTTTTCCTTCTTCATCAATAGGTTGATATGGAGTAGTCATTTTATTTGCACTATGTCCTATCGCTACACTTAACCAATTAGGAAAATCAACTGATTGAATTCCTAGCAATGATTTCATATTAAATGACAACCAATAAGTCTGCCCATTATAGTCTTTTAAAGCTCTCTCTAAATGATTACTTCCTAATTGACTTGGATTCTGACTAGCCCAAACTGAAGGTTTATAACTATATTTCAATTGTATTCTTTGTTCATCCCATTTTAAAGCTTGTCCAATAGCTAAAAAAGAACCTGCAGTATTTGCAATTAAATCTCCTGATGACGCACCCCACTGCTCCGATTGTCCATCTAAAACTTCAATTATAGTTAAGAAAAAAGTACCTGTTAAACCACCATACCAAATTGCATTTTTACGACTCATACCTGTCCACTGATAAGCCTTAACTCCAGCAACCCCAGTATAGTAAGAAGTTGCCATATGACCAAGCTTATCCATTTGCAACCATTCCCCATTATCATTTATAAAATGGAAACTGCTTTTAGGATAATCCTTATACCAAAGCTGATTTAAACCAACTAAAGAAACAGTATAAGCTGTAGCTTCAGAAATTAATAAAATATTTCTTTTTTTCTTATCAACACTTTGTGGGGTTTCAACATCCCAACCACTACTTCTAATCTTAGGAATATTCCAATCCTGAGCTGATGAAAGCATCAGAGTGAATGAGAATAATATCAGAAAAAAGGGTTTCATTTACAGGATAGTGGCTTTAGCATCAGCTAAAATATCAAATACTTTTTCCTGATTTGAAGCCTCAGCATAAGTCCTTAAAACTGGCTCAGTACCAGAAGGACGAATCATTAACCATGTATCTTCATCAAAAAAGAATTTAAAACCATCTGTAGTATCAACTCTATCCACTTTATATTTACCAAACTGTCTGAATTTCAAAGATTTACAATCTTCTATAATTCTTAATTTAGTGTCATTATCAATATGTAAATCGATACGCTCAAAAGCGAAAGGACCAACAATTTCATAAACCTCAACAATTAAATCCTCTAATGATTTTCCTGATTTTGCCATAAATTCAAATAAGATTAATCCCATCCAAATTCCATCACGCTCCGGAATATGACCTGCAGTAGCAATTCCACCTGATTCTTCACCACCTAACAGCACATCTTCTGTTACCATTTTGCCTGCAATATGCTTAAAACCAATCTGAACTGTTTCTTGATCCAAACCATAATGCTTACACATTTGCTCTACTTTTACTGAACAAGAAAATGCAGTAACTACTTTTCCTGACATTCCTTTATATTTCACCATATAGTGAATCAACAACAAAATAATATGATGAGAATCCACAAAGTTTCCTTTACTATCGTAAAGTCCTATTCTATCCGCATCACCATCAGTAGCCAATCCACAATCCAAAGCATTATTTTTCATTAAATTAGAAAACTCTTGCAAATTCCTATGAATTGGCTCAGGAGCAGTTCCTAAAAACCCAGGGTTATCATCACAATGTAAAAGTGTAGCATCTGGTAAAAGGCGTTTAACAGCATTCATTCCAGCACCAAACATAGCATCATATGCAAAATTCATATCAGAATTATTGATAGCATCCAAATCAAAATTTGCTGCTGCATGCTTACAATACATTTCTTCCAAATCAATATAAACTACTTTACCATCAGCAACTAAGTCCTCCATATTAATTGCATTATAATCTACTGAATTAGCATCAGGAATTCTATTTTCAACAGCTGTGATATCAGCAGGTAAAAGTGGTCCTCCAAAATCACCTTTTAACTTATAACCATTATAACTTGGCGGATTATGAGAAGCAGTAATAACAACACCCAAAGATGCTTTTTCTTTAACTACACCCAAAGAAACCATAGGAGTTGAAACAAATCCTTTTGCAATTTTAACCAATATACCTTTTGATGCTAAAACTTTAGCAGCTGTTTCAGCAAAAAGCTCTCCTGCAAAACGGCAATCGTGCCCAATTACTACTGAAGGATTATCATTATTTTCATTCAACCAATCGGCTACAGCAATACTAACTCTTGCTACATTATCACAGGTATATTCTTTTGCAATGATTGCTCTCCAACCATCTGTTCCAAACTTAATTTTCGTCATTTTCTTGTTTTTAAAGCGGTTGCGAATTTATAAAATTAACGCATAATCTTTCGCTTATTCAAAGCCTTTTGATATTTCCTTGCATTGATGAGGTGCTGAGGGTAAGTTTTTGCAAAATTATGGTAGCCTGAAAAGTCCTCTTTTGCACACATAAAAATGTATTTATGATTGGAAGCATTCAACACTGCATCAATAGCATTAATTGATGGGATGCAAATTGGCCCAGGAGGCAAATCTTTATGCTTATATGTATTATATGGTGATTCTACTTTTTTATCCTTATTCAAAACACGCTTTATTGTAAAATCACCCAAAGCAAAAATAAGAGTTGGGTCCGATTCTAACTTCATTCGTTTTTTAATTCTATTCAAATATAAACCAGCAATTTCTGGGCGCTCATCTCTTTTTATATTTTGTTCTTTCTCTACAATAGAAGCTAAAATAGCCACTTGATAATAATTCAATTTAATTTCATCAGCCTTTTTCTTTCTACTACTATTCCAAAATGTTTTATATTCTTTTAGCATTCTATTTACAAAACCTTCAGCTGAAGTATTCCAATAAAACTCATAAGTATTTGGAATAAATATACAAGCAACATTGTCAGTATTTACCTGAAGCTTATTTAAAAAAGTTGTATCAGTAATATAATTTAATAAGGTTATAGAATCCACCTCTATCTGACTTGCAATTTTACCGGCTAATTGCTCCTTTGTTCTAACATTATTAAAAGTAACTTTTACTGGATTTTGCCTACCAGAACGCAATAAATTAATCAGTTCATTATTATTCAAATTACGATTAATTCTGTACCTCCCTGCTTTTATATTTGTAGTATATTTTTTAGTTGCTGCCAACCATTCAAATGAATTAGCATTTATCAATAATCCATTTTCAGAAAGCACTTTTACAACATCAGAAAATTCAGCTCCAGTAGGAATATAAATATACTTCTCACTAGTATTATTAGGCAATACAATATTGGGCTGATAAACTCTAGAATAAAGTTCATACACCATCCCTCCACCACAAAGTATTGCTATAAGAATAAATGCAGTTAAAAACTTTCTGAACCCTGACTTTTTCTTAAATTTTCTTCTCTTTTTCAAATTTATAGTTTTTGTAAAAAATCTTTTGCCTTATGATTGGGAGCAATTTCTAAAATTTTATTGAGATAAGCTTTTGCTTGTTCTATTTTATTTTGAATCTGTGCTAAAAACACAAAGTTTTCATAGGCTTGCAAATAATCAGGATCTAATGCAATAGCCTGATTTAAGTAATTTTCAGCAGTAGAAAAATCTTCAGTTAATATTGATAAATATCCTAAATTAACTAATGCCTCTTTATGTAAAGGATACTCATCTAAAATCCCTTTAAACACCTGTTCAGCATACGGATAATCCTTCATTTTCACCAACTGAACACCTAGTTTTAGTTTATAATTCAGCTGATAAGGCGCTAATTTACTTGCTTGCTGAAACATAGAAAGTGCTTGCTCGTCCAAATCATTAAAAGAAAAACTCTCTGCTATGCGTGATAAACAAAGTGATTTTTCGCTTTTATTATCCTCAAGGTATTGAATACCCAAATGTTGCATGTATAAACTAACAATATCCTTATAATCCGCTTGCAAATAATAATACTGAACATAAAGCGGATAACTTTTTTCAATAGGTAATTTATCTAAATAATATTTAGCAGAATCCAAGTAAATAGGGTTTGCATCAAAACTTTCATAATGTTTTAAATAAGCTTTAGCTTTTGATAAATTTGTAGGGCTAGTATTATTGATTGACACTAAGCCTAAAAATGCTCCTTTCTTAGTTTCAACTCCAGTTTGAACTCCAATTTTATGATCTGTTATAGCAACATGCATAATGTCGGTGGAAGAAGATGTTGGCATATGACAAGAAGTACAATTTTGTGTTTGTTCATCATCACAAACATCATGACATTGCATACATTTATTATCAAAATAAGTAGCTGACAAAGTAGTTACACTTTTATGCGGATTATGACAAGTAACACAAGTCATTTCACCAGCTTTAAAACAAGCGCTCTCCTTTAACCTATCCACATGAGATGCCATTATAAATGATTCTTCATTTTCATATTTTGGCAAATAAACATCCATCACTTCCTTTAAGTGTTTTCCAGGTTTAAAATCAGTAAATGATTTTCCCTCAGCTAAAATTGCTGTACCTTGCAAATGACATCTTTGGCACACATCAAACTGTAAATCCAAAGGCAATTTTGCAGGATTTACTATGGTATAATCAATATACTTTGAAGTATCAATAATGTTCCCTGCCAACTTTTGTTTTACATGCACCTCTCCTGGACCATGGCACCTTTCACAATCAATCCCAGAGGGAATACTTTCGTATTTATTAAGTGAACCCTCTACATGGTTTGGGTAAGCATTATGGCAACTCATACATTCCAAACCAATTTCACGGCTGAAACGAGTATTGTTCCCGTCTTCAAAACCAGGAGGTAAATCAGCAATTTCTTCTTGCGTGTAGTAAGTATAAGGCATCTGATGTACATAGCCATTTATTTCAAATAAATGAGAATTAGTATGCTGTCCGCTACCAATTTTATAATTTACTTTTTTGATGAGTTGATGGCTAGTATCTTTTCCTTTTAACCTGAACTCTTTTAAATACAAACTATCATTTTTCCAAAAAGGTTGATAGGATAAATTTTTAATAGAATCATGAATGAGTGGCATTTTAGAATCAGCTAAAGCTGAATGCTCTTTTGTTGCAAAATGGAAGGATTTTCCCATTCCTGTTTGCATATAGGAATCATAAATCTCAGCATGACAAGCCCGGCATTGCTGCTTACCAACATACCTTACCGTATCATTATGATTTAAGTATTTAGTATAAGTGCTTACCTCACCTCTTTGGCAGGAAAATAAAAGGATTGAGAGGAAGAAGATTACAACCTTTCTCATCTATTCAGTACATAATTATTTTTACGCACCTTTTGGAAACCAACTGATTTGAATAAAGCCAGACTTGCTTTGTTATCCGAGAAAATTCCTGTGTGTAATTGTTTTAATCGCAATTCATTCCAAGCATGATTTATCAATGCGTTTAAGGCTTGTTTTGCAAAACCTTTTCTTCTGTATTTTTTCAAAACAACAATACCAACACCTGCATTTTGTTTTTCAAAATTAAACTCATACAAATCAATGCAACCAATAGCAACACCTTCCAAATCAATTACAAAACGAAACTGCCCTGCAATAGCAATATCCTCCTTAGCATGTTGTATATAATTGGCTAATTGGCTTTCAGAAAAGGGAGTTGTAGTACCGCTTACCTTCCATAAAGTTCTATCATTTTCTAATCCAAACAGAAAGTCTAAATCAGTAGATTCTAAAGTTCGGAGCGATATTTCCTTTTCTTTTAGCATGCAAATTCGCCAGCATAAACCATGCTCGCCTCTCCAATTAACCAAATATTACGATAACCTCCATTAAATTCCTCAAAGCTAACCGTTAAATCTCCTCCTTTTGTTTTTACATTAATAAGGTTTTCTTCAATACAATTAGCATAATGCATAGCAATTGCAGTAGCAACAGTACCTGTACCACAGCTTAAAGTTTCTGCCTCTACTCCTCTTTCGTAAGTTCGTACTTCCAGCTCGGCAGCATCTAATACAAAATTTACATTTATCCCTTCCTTTTTAAATGGTGCAGAATTTCTAATTCTTTTTCCTTCTTTATTTACATTAAGATGTTTCAAATCATCCACCATTTCAATATAATGCGGAGAGCCAGTATCCATCACCAACCCATCACCAATACCTTCTATTTTGCTAACATCTTGCATCTGTAAGGATATACCATCATCCAGTATTTTTCCTTTATGCTCCCCATCAATTGCCATAAAAGTAGCTTCACTTTCAATAACTTCTAGCAGCTGAGCAAAAGCAATAATACATCTACCTCCATTCCCACACATAGTGGATTGCTTACCATCAGCATTAAAATAAATCATCTCAAAATCGAGCGTATCATGTTCTTGCAAAAGAATTAATCCATCAGCACCTATTCCCATCCTTCTTTCACATAGAGCTGCAATAAGCCCACTATCGTTCATATCAAAATCCTTTTCCCTATCATCAATCATGATGAAATCATTACCCGTTCCTTGATATTTATAAAATTCTATAATCATTTGGTAAAAGTAGAGAAAAGTAGACAGAATTCAGCAAACAGCATTCAGAATAATAGAATTAATAAGTTTATAAAACTCAAGCTACTGACTCCTGAATTTTGATTACTGACTACTTCTATCAAAAAGCAGAAGAAATACTATTCAAAAATCACTCACCTTTTCAGCAGAATATCTATTTTTGCAGCAATTTTATAACCAAAAAAATAAAACGCATGTCAGCATCTTATGAAACGCAATTGAACGATTGGGTAAACAAAGAAAAATCAGGAGTAAATTTATTAAATTCTGTAGGTACTTTAATGTACGACAAAGGAATTGAATTAATCCTTTTCAGAAACCAATTGTTAGAAATAGGAGTGTCAGAATTGATGAATTATGTTTCTTATGCCAATAATGTGGTTAATAGAACGATTAATATTGAAACTGCTGCTGCACTTGCAAATGAAATGTTGAATATGGATTTAGCTCCATCAAAACTTGATATTGCCTTACTATCAGCTGAGTATTTAGAGGAAGGAGCTACTGATACTAATACTTTTTTAACTTCAAAACTAGCTAACTTTATTGGTGCTGATAAAGATAAAGTTGAGCCTAAAGATGTTATCCTTTATGGATTTGGAAGAATTGGAAGGTTAGCTGCAAGAGAATTAATAAAACAAGCTGGAAAAGGACAACAATTAAGATTAAAAGCAATTGTTGTAAGAAGATTAACTGATGCTCAAATTATCAAAAGAGCTGACCTATTAAGAAATGATTCAGTACATGGAGCATTTAGAGGAGTAGTTGATGTTGATTTGGCGAACCAAGCAATAATTGTTAACGGACAAGTAATCAAGTTTATTGATGGAGGGAATCCTGAAGATATTGACTACACTATACATGGAATTGATAATGCTTTGTTAATTGACAATACTGGTGCTTTTACGGATAAAGAAGCTTTATCACGCCACCTACAAGCTAAAGGAGTAAGTAAAGTATTACTTACAGCTCCTGGAAAAGGAATTCCTAATATTGTTTATGGAATTAACTCTAAAGAAATTGATGTAGAAAATACTGATATTTTTTCAGCAGCCTCTTGTACTACAAACTGTATTGCACCAATACTTCATATAGTTGAAAATAAATATGGTGTAAATAAAGGACACTTGGAAACTGTACATTCTTACACAAATGACCAAAATTTATTGGACAATATGCACAAGAAACCAAGAAGAGGTAGATCAGCTGCTATCAACATGGTAATCACCTCTACTGGAGCTGGAAATGCAGTTACAAAAGTAATCCCATCATTAGAAGGGAAATTATCAGCAAATGCAGTGCGTGTACCAACACCAAATGTATCTTTAGCTATTCTTAAATTAAACCTTAATAAAGCAACATCATTAGAAGATATTAATGAAACTATGAGAGTTGCAGCCTTAAAAGGAGATTTAGTAAATCAAATTAACTACCAAGTTGACCCTGAACTAGTATCTACTGATATTATTGGAAATACTTGCTGTTCAGTTTATGATTCAAAAGCAACTATTGTTACTGAAGATGGTGAAGATGCAGTACTATATATATGGTATGATAATGAATTTGGATATACTAAGCAAGTTATTCGTTTAGCAAAACAAATTGCTAAAGTTAGAAGATTAACTTACTATTAATAGTTACTAAGGATGAAGCTAAAAGAAAATAATTTTCTTTGGTATAAACTACTAAATTCATCTTTTACAGGTCTATCAGTTGGGATATTATTTACAATTTACCAACCACTAACTGATCCTTCTATTTATTCCTTAGGCGGAATTGTATTGGCTGCTGCAATGCTAGTAATTGCTAAGTTTTACGATAGGCTATTAAACATCCGTAAGTTTTTCCAAATCTCTATGGGAGTAGAAATTATAATGCTGATGACTTTATTGCTATTTATGGCTTTGCAATACAGCTTTACCTCTGCCCTGTTAGTATATATAGGTTATCAGTTTACATTTATTTTTGGAGGATATTTAGTACGAGCAGAAACTTTAGTTGCTCAAGACAAAGAATTACTTGGAAAAATAGACATCAATAAACAATTAGGCTACTTAATTGGATTAGGAGCTAGTTTTCTATTCTACAAATCATTGGAGTATGGCTTTGAAATTTCAGAAGCAAAAAAACAGATTAGTATTCTTCATTACTTTTTAGTTAGCTTACAAATGCTTATTATTTTAGTGTTGGCTAACTCGTTTAGCTGGAAATAAAAAAACCGAGCAAATGCTCGGCTTCTATTTTTTATAATTGCTCACCTTTTAGTGGAGCTGTCATTTTATGACTGAGGGATATGTTTTGTCATAGCGAACCTTTAGGTGTGGCTATATTTTTATTGTCATATTGAGCTTGTCGAATATCTCTACAACTCCTTTTAAAACTTTAGATACTCGGCTTCTTTTTTTGCTTACTAACATTAGCACATTATCAAATTGCTACATTACTCAATTATCAGTTTCTTCTCCACAGTACCATCACTGTACCTATAAAAAAGTGGTACATTGGGTGTGGGTTTACTTTCCCTGCCCAATACATCAGTTATTTTAAGCAATTGCTTTGTTTTGGTATTTTCCTCAATAGCACTAGAACCACATACTGCTTGGCAATCGGCTAAGGTGGAGTATATACCTGTAGCATCTCCTGGGTCTATGCAAGAATTCTCTATGCAATTATAAGTTATAGGTACACCCACATTAAAAGTATCTATATAAACCAAATCGGTATCTTGCAACTGCTCTACATCCAATACATACACATCATCAACTAAAAAATAACTAAAAGTTTGGTTTATAGGACTAAGTGGAGTGCCAGTATAGGTTAGAGTAGTAGTATCTGCTCCATAAAGATTACCTATGGTTAAATATTCCTCACCACCAGTAGCAATATAAGTAGTTCGCAAAGGATATCAAGCAGTAGTATCATGACCATTATTAATGGCTGAAATTAAAGCTAAGTTAGTATCCATGTAACTTAGTGAATTAGTACCAAGGTGATTATAATAAGTTGTAGGTGGGGTTGTAAACCAAGAAGGATAAGCAAGGGTATCAAAAGAAAATCTAAAACCTAATTCATGAGTAATTGAATAAACACTAACAGAAGCATAGTAATAGCCTACTGCATATTCCTTGCCTGCAATAAGGGGTTGACTTAATTTTATCTGCACATACTCTCTGTAATTGATATCATTTGCATATCCACTTGTAAAGAAGCCTGCATAGGCTTTACCGGTTCTAGCATAATAGCAATAGACAGAAAAGACATAAGGTGCAAACCCATAATGTTCAGTCCAATAATCTGAGGTTCCATCATGGCTCGTATGCCAATATAATGTATTATTTAAAATATAATCAGGTTGTAATCTTATCATTACTGTATCTTCAAAGCTAGGGTTAGGCACCAAATTTACTTGTGTTTTTGCAATTAAAGGCAACAATAATATGACTAGTAACTTTTTCATAATATAAGTATTAAAAGTGGGCAGCATTACTACCGCCCAAAAAATTAAACAATTATCGGCTAATTACAATTTTATCAGCACTTATTTCACTCCCATTACTAGTAATTCGACTATGTTAAATACTTGAATTCAAGCTTTTTACATCAATGACATTAGTGCCGATCGCTAAGCTTTGTTCTAATACAAGCCTTCCTGTCAGGTCGTAAATTAAAAGTATGGCCTCATCATTTGGTAAGTTTATGTTTAAAACATTAGTAGCTGGGTTAGGGTAAATGTTTACCGCTTCATTTTCAGCAATTGCTAAGTCAGGATTAGCCAAACAAAAATATCTTCTTTTACCCTGTCAGTTATTCTTGAAACTAAAGAAGTAGAAATATTGTATCCATAGATTTCGTCTATCTGTTGCCCAATATCACTATTAGTCATCCCTTTTGCATAGAGTGAGATAATTATACTCTCTACTCCTGAAGAATGGGAAGATCGTTTTGGAATTAATTGAGGAGAAAAGCTAGCATCCCTATCTCTAGGAACTTTAATCTCACTTTCTCCATTTTCAGTCTTTATAACCTTTTTAGAGTATCCGTTTCTAGCGTTTGAACTGCCTTTCTTTTTATGCTTATCATATCCTAGATGTTCGTCTAACTCTCCTTCTAAGATTTGTTCTATTCCTCTGGAATGAAGCTCCTTTAAAAAAGAATCTAATTCTTTTCCTGTTTTAAATTGTTTGTTATTTGTATCAAAGTCTTTGTATTTTGCATAAAAGTATTTGTTATTTACACCAAAGTGTTTGTATTTTGTATCAAAGTTTTTGTTATTTACATCAAAGTAGTTGTAAAAGGAATTAAAGTAATTGTAGGCTAAGCTGAAAGCCAGAAAATTTACTATATTTGCAACTTACAAATTAAAAAACTATTTAAAATGAAACGAATTATGTTCACGAATACAATTAAAAAAAGTATTAAAATGAGTAAAAAATTATCTATCGCATTATTAGCTGTATTCTTTATTGGAATTGCTAATGTAAACGCTCAAACTGATGCTACAACTGAAACTGTAGTTGCAGTTGAAGAGGTACAAGCTGAGGAAACTGTAAAAACTTGTGCTAAAACAGGTAAAGTATGTAATGCTACTTGCGAAAACAAAAAGAACGGAACTTGTTGTAAAGGAGAAAAAAAGAAAGCTTGTTCTAAAGCTGAGAAAAAAGCTTGTAATAAAACTAAAGAAGGAAACTTCAACTTTGACAAATCAAACAACTATGGTGAAGAGAAATCTTCTTGTAGTAAAAAAGCTAAAAAAGGATGTAACAAAAGTAAAGCATCTTGTAGCAAGTCTGAAAAGAAAAAAGGATGTTGTAAAAAAGAAGGAGAAAAAAAATCTTGTTCAAAATCAGTAACTGAAGAAGAAACTACTAAATAACAGTAGATTAACTTTAAAAAAGCCGCACTTTAGTGTGGCTTTTTTTATACCCAAAATTATGGAATTTTTACCAGAACAAATTGAAGAGTATGCAATTAAGCATACCGAAAAAGAACCTCAACTATTAGCCGATCTTAACCGAGAAACTTGGGCAAATGTAATGATACCCAGAATGCTTTCAGGCCATTTACAAGGAAGGGTACTTTCTATGTTCAGCAAATTAGTTTCCCCTGAAAACATCTTAGAGATAGGAACTTATACTGGCTATTCTGCACTTTGCCTAGCGGAAGGACTGAAACCTAGCGGAACTTTGCATACCCTTGATATAAATGAAGAATACACTGCTGTTGCCAAGCGTTACTTCAACAAGTCAGATTTTGGCAATAACATACAACAACACATAGGTCAGGCTTTGGATATTATTCCTAGTTTGGATTGCAAATTCCAATTGGCTTTTATTGATGCCGACAAAGAAAATTACGCCAACTATTTTGATGCTATTATTGATAAAATGGATGTGGGTGGTTTAATAATTGCCGACAATGTATTGTGGAGTGGAAAAGTTACAAACGAGAAAATGGATGAGGAAACTCAAGCCCTTGATAATTACAATAAAAAAATGCTTGCTTCTGATAGAGTTGAAACGGTTCTCTTCCCAGTAAGGGATGGTTTAATGATTTCCAGAAAAGTCAAGTAATTTATTTGACATAAATCATAAACTCAAGTCATCAATATCCTTATTTTTACCCGCTAATTAATTAATACATGATTGATTTCAATAATATAAAAACTGCTTTTGCTGACAAATCAGATACTGATTTGCAAAGGGCTTATCTCCTATTTAAAAGTATGAGCAACCCTAGGCTTTCCAAAGCACTTACTGGCCTATCACAATTTGCATTAAAGCTACACCTGCCCATAAAACCAATTATAAAAGCAACTGTTTACAAGCAGTTTTGTGGTGGCGAAACAATAGAAGAAAGCCAAACTACTATTGATAAATTATGGGAATCAAAAATTGGAACTATCTTGGATTTTTCGGCTGAAGGAAAAGAATCTGTTGCTGATTTTAATAGAGCATTAGCTCAAACCCTAGCTTCTATTGAAAAGGCTGCAATTTCTGACAGCATTCCTTTTTCAGTTTTTAAACCTACAGGGCTTTGTAAGTTTTCATTACTCGAAAAAATAAACAACAACACTCCCCTTTCTACTAGTGATGAAAAAGAAAAACAGGAGTATGAAGCAAGAGTAAATGCCATTTGCAAACTAGCATACGATAAAAATGTAGCTGTTTTTATTGATGCTGAGGAAAGCTGGATTCAAGATGCAATTGATAGTATTGCTGAAGAAATGATGCAGAAATACAACACAAAAAAAGCATTAATTTACAATACTATTCAACTCTACCGAAATGATAGAGTAACTTACCTCAACTCTATTTTAGAGCGTTCAGAAAATAAGTTTTTTGTTGGATTAAAACTAGTGAGAGGAGCTTATCATGAACAGGAAATAGCAAGAGCAAAATCAAAAAACTATCCTTGCCCAGTACATACTATAAAAGCAAATACGGATAAGGATTACAACACAGCACTTAAAACCTGTATTCAAAATATTGATAGAGTATCCGTTTGTGCAGGAACACATAATGAAAATAGCGCACAAATATTAGCCAATTTATTGGAAGAACACGGCTTATCTAAAAATGATGATAGAATTTACTTCTCTCAGCTTTTAGGGATGAGTGATCATATTTCTTACAACCTATCCAAAGCAGATTATAATGTAAGTAAATATGTGCCTTATGGCCCTATAAAAGATGTTATGCCCTACCTGATAAGAAGAGCAGAAGAAAACACCTCAATTGCTGGGCAAATGGGGCGTGAACTCACAAATATAATTGCTGAAAAACAAAGAAGGAAAAACGCTTAAAAGTTACAAACTTCCTTTTCCTTATTGGATGTAAAGCTCATCACCTTTACGCTTTTATCATTATAATAACAAAGCTCAAAAGAAACTGCTAAAGCATTGCCTTTTACTGAGTTTTCAATTACAAAATACTGGCAAGGATCTCCATCTTCATCCGATAATTCAAAATTCACCTCACCATCTTCAAGTACGGATAATACATCATCTTTTGTTAAGCTATAATATACCAATTGGCACTCAGCCTTTGTTGAAAAATCAGGTTCAGTTAATATCACATTCCCATCCGCATCAGTTGTATTAGGATAAAGATGAGAAATAACTCTCTTATCCATATCAAAGTAATCCAGGTATGCATAAAAGGTATCCTTTAATCTATTTTCAGGTCCCAGTGAAAGGAAGAAAATACTAATTAACGCTCCAAATCCAAAAAATAAAAGTCTTCTTGTCATAATTTTATCTACTAGCCATTATTAAATCTAAATCTACAAAAGGAATTTTAAAGTTTTTACCTAGCACCTCATTGGTTAAATTACCATGACAAGTATATACTCCTCTCCTTAAGCACTCATGTTTCCTTATTGTATGTTCTACACCACCCTCTTCAGCAATACGCAACAAAATAGGTGTTAAAATATTACTTATCGCCATTGATGCTGTTCGTGAAACTCTTGATGCGATATTAGGCACACAATAATGCACTACATCATGTTTTACAAAAGTTGGTTTTTTATGTGATGTAACTTCTGAGGTTTCAAAACAACCACCTTGGTCAATACTTACATCTACTACTACCGATCCTTTTTTCATTTCACTCACCATTTCCTCACTTACTATACAAGGTACTTTTCCATCCCCAATTTGTAAAGCTGCAATTACCACATCCGCTCTTTTTAAAGCTTTACCCAGTGCTTTTGGCTGTAAAGTAGAAGTAGCAATTCTATGGTTAATATTATTCTGCAACCTTCTTAGTTTTGTAACTGAATCATCAAACACAATTACTGACGCTCCTAAACCTAGTGAAGTACGGCAAGCATATTCTCCTACAGTTCCTGCTCCAATCACCACAACATTTGTAGGTTTTAATCCTGAAATCCCTCCAAGCATTAATCCCTTTCCGTTATTCATATTGGATAAACATTCTCCTGCAATAAGCATTGCAGTATTTCCTGCAATTTCACTCATACTTCTTACAATAGGTAATTTCTCTTGCTTATCTTTTATGAACTCAAAACCAAAGGCAGTTATATTTTTCTTTACCAAAGTTTTAAAATAATCAGCATTTTGCGTACTCATTTGCACAGCCGAAAATAGCTCCTGCCCTCTTTGCATTAAAGTTAACTCCTCTTTAGTTGGTGGTTCAATTTTTAAAATGAAATTTGCTTTAAAAACTTCCTCTTTTGAATAGGCCAGTTCAGCTCCTTTATCGGTATACTCTTTATCTGTAAAATTTGAAGCATCCCCTGCTCCTTTTTCAATGATTACACTATGCCCGTTTGCAATTAATAATCCAACAGAATCAGGAGTTAAACTCACCCTGTTTTCTTGAAATGAGGATTCCTTAGGGATTCCTATTTGCAACTGCTTAAAATT
This sequence comes from uncultured Flavobacteriales bacterium, assembly GCA_943788405.1. GTDB lineage: Bacteria > Bacteroidota > Bacteroidia > Flavobacteriales > BACL11 > UWMA-0277. The sequence continues at coordinate 486,674 of CALSQD010000002.1, read as the reverse complement.
AGGTTTTACCTCTAGCATTTCTTCTTTTGGAAGAATACCGAACGAACTAAATATTTTTTCTTTTGTCATAACTAAATTATTACTTCAATTCTTCTTTTTGTTCCTTCAAGAAACATCTTTATCTTCACCATATCTTCTTCAATTAAATTAGTAATTTTTTCTGGCCACTCAATAAAACAATAAGCATCACTAAAAAAATACTCTTCATACCCCATATCATAAGCTTCTCTCTCATCTTCTATCCTATAAAAATCAAAATGATAGATTTTTAATCCTTTATCAATATGATATTCATTTACAATTGAAAAAGTAGGACTACTCACCACATCACTAACTCCTAATTGCAAAGATAAGGCTTTTATTAAAGTAGTCTTCCCTACTCCCATTTCTCCATAAAATGCAAATTTTTTCTGAGGTGAAGTGCAATCAAGGATTTGTTTAGCAACAGTATTTATCTGTTCTAAATTTTCAGCATAAAGGGTTTTACTCATTTATTTTGCTTTTAAAGTAATTACAGGAATTAACATTTCCTCCATTGATATTCCACCATGCTGATAAGTATTCTTGTAAAATTTCACAAACTGATTATAGTTGTTTTGATATACAAAATACATATCCTCTTTTGCAAAAATATACTTACTACTCACATTTTGTATTGGTAAGTAACACTCTAAAGGCTTGTCTATTTCTAATACATCCGATTTTTTATAATCTAAATTCTTACCCTGTTTATATCTTAAATTTGAATTCACACTTCTATCCCCTATTACACGGCTAGGTTTACTAACATTAATTGTACCATGGTCGGTAGTAATTATAAGGTTTGCTTTTTGCTTTGCAATTTGTTTCATTATATCCTTTAAAGGCGAGTGGGAGAACCATGATGCTGTAAGTGAACGATAAGCAGAATCATCATCAGCCAACTCTTTAATCACTTTCATATCCGTACGCGCATGGGATAGCATATCTACAAAATTATAAACAATAACATTCAAGTCATTATTCTTCATGTTTAAAATCTTATTAACTACTTTTCTTCCAGTATCAATATTTGTTATTTTAGTGTAGGAATGCTTACAACTTCCTTTCCCTAACCTTTGTAAATTATCAGCTAAAAACTCTGCTTCAAATATATTTTTACCTCCTTCATCTTCATCATTTTTCCACATACTTGGAAATCTCTTCTGAATTTCTGAAGGTAACATTCCACAAAAAATAGCATTTCTGGCATATTGAGTTGCAGTTGGTAATATACTAGTGTACAATTCATCTTCCTCTACTCTAAAATCTTCTAATACAGAAGGCTCAATAATTTTCCATTGATCATATCTTAAATTATCAATTACAATCAGATAAGTTGGCTTACCTTCTTGCATTTGTGGTAATACTTTTTTACGCACTAAATTATGCGACATTAAAGGAGCATCATTCCCTTTAATCCAGTCCTTATAATTATTTTTTATGAATCTAAAGAATTGAGTATTTGCTTCTGTTTTTTGCATAGCTAAAATTTGCTCAACACTATTATCTCCTGACTCATCTAATTCCAACTCCCAATAAGTCAACTTCTTAAATATATCATACCATTCCTCTTTATTTAAAGGTGATGCTAAGGACATACTTATATTTCTAAATTCTTGCTGATAATTTCTAGTTGTTTTTTCCTCAACTAAACGAGTTGTATCAATATTCTTTTTTATGGCCAATAAAATCTGACTTGGGTTAACTGGCTTAATCAAATAATCCGCAATTTTTGATCCAATTGCTTCTTCCATAATACTTTCTTCCTCACTTTTAGTAATCATAATTACGGGAGTATTACTATACTTTTCCTTAATAATAGTTAAGGTTTCTATTCCTGAAAGCCCTGGCATATTTTCATCCAAAAAGATAAGATCAAAACTATTCTCTTCTAATAAATCCAAAGCTTCATCACCACTTTTTGCAGGAGTAACAGCATGTCCTTTACCCTCCAAATAAATAATGTGTGGCTTTAATAAATCTATCTCATCATCCGCCCAAAGTATTCTTATCATATTTTATTCATTTATAGTTTACAAAAATTAAAAAAAATCCGTTATTTGCCTATATGCAAAACAGAAAAAAAGATAAAATAATTAACGACCCAATTTATGGTTTTGTAAAACTTGATAAAGGTATCATTACTGACTTAATTGACCACCCTTATTTTCAAAGATTACGAAAAATATCCCAATTAGGCCTTTCTTACCTAGTATATCCTGGCGCACATCACACTCGTTTTCATCATGCAATTGGCTGTATGTACCTAATGAATAAAGCCATTAATCAAATTAGAAACAAAGGTCATGAAATATCAGATATTGAAGCAGAATCTTTAAAAATTGCTATTCTTTTACATGATATTGGGCATGGCCCATTCTCACATGCACTAGAACATTCTATTGCTTCAAACATTTCACATGAGCACCTTTCCATTCTTTTCATGCAGAGGTTAAACGAGCAATTTGATGGAAAATTATCTATGGCTATTAAAATTTTCAAAGGGGAATATCATAAGAAATTTTTACACCAATTAGTTTCTTCACAATTGGATATGGACAGATTGGATTATTTAAAACGAGATAGTTTTTTCTCTGGAGTAACAGAAGGAAATATTGGAACAGAACGAATCATAAATATGCTAGATGTTGTAAATGATAATTTAGTTGTGGAAGAAAAAGGGATTTACTCAATTGAAAAATTTTTAATTGCCAGAAGATTAATGTATTGGCAAGTTTATTTGCATAAAACTGTCATTTCAGCCGAACACATGCTTATTAAAGTATTACAAAGAGCAAAAGAATTAATTTCAAAAGGAGAAGATATATATGCAACTCCTAGTCTATCCATATTTTTAAATAAGAACTATACCCTTTCTGATTTTGACACTAATTCACAGTTACTTATTGATTTTGCTCAATTAGATGATTTTGACATTTATGCTTCATTAAAATATTGGAAAAATAATTCTGACTTTGTACTTTCCTCACTTTCAGACATGATATTGAACCGTAAATTACTAAAAATAAAAGTCCAAAACAATGAGTTTTCTACATCAGAAATTGAAAATAAGTTAGGTAAAATTCAGCAACAATTTAACATCTCCATAAAAGAAGCTGAATATTTTGTGTTCTCTGATAAAGTAAGCAATAGCACTTATAATATCGAAAAAGCTAACATTAATATTTTAATGAAAAATGGAAGTACAATTGATATTACAGCAGCTTCCGATCAGTTTAATATTGAGGCATTAAGCAAAAGGGTTGACAAATATTTTTTGTGTTATCCTAAATTGAAATAATCACCCCTATAAAACAATTAAAAATTATTAGATTTGCCGGATGAAATTTAATGCTCAACAAATAGCCGAATTACTTAATGGAGATATTATAGGAAATGCTAATGTTGAAGTAAGCTCATTAGCTAAAATTGAAGAAGGTAAAAAAGGAGATTTATGCTTTTTATCAAATCCGAAATACACTTCTCATGCTTACACTTCTCAAGCCTCAATTATTATTGTAAATAAATCATTTACTCCTGATAAAGAAATTAATACTACACTTATAAAAGTTGAAGATGCATATTCTTCTTTCAGTGAATTGTTGGAAATTTATAACAAGATGAAATTCAATAAGTCAGGAGTATCTGAAAAAGCTGGTATTTCTTCAAGTAGCACTATTGGAAATGAAGTATATATTGGTGCATTTACCTCTATTTCAGAAGGAGTAACAATTGGAGAAAATGTAAAAATTTATCCGAATTGTTTTATTGGAGAAAATGTAATAATACAAGATCATACAATTCTTCATTCAGGAGTAAAAATATATCATGATTGTATTATTGGAAAAAATAATATCATTCATTCAGGAGTGATTATTGGATCTGATGGTTTTGGTTTTGCTCCAAATGGAGATAATAATTATAAAAAAATTAGTCAAATAGGAAATGTAGTTACTGGGGATGATGTTGAAATTGGTTCTAATTCAACAATTGACAGAGCAACAATGGGATCAACTAAAATTGGTAATGGAGTAAAATTAGATAATCTAATCCAGATTGCTCATAATGTTGAAGTTGGCGACCATACTGTAATTGCTGCTCAAGCAGGTATTGCTGGATCTTCAAAAATTGGTAAAAACTGTATGATTGGCGGACAAACTGCTATTTCTGGGCATATTACTATTGCTGATGAAGTAAAAATAGCAGGACAAAGTGGGATTGCATCAAGCATTAAAGAGGTTGGGAAAATTGTACAGGGCCCAATGGCTTTTGATATCAGAGATTTCCAACGCTCCTATATTATCTTTAAAAAATTACCTGAATTATACAGCTCAATAAATGCTATCAAAAAGGAATTAAAAAGCTAAGATGAAGCAAAGAACAATAAAAAATAACATCTCATTTTCAGGAGTAGGAATTCATACTGGTGCAAAAACCAATATGACTTTAAAGCCTGCCAAAGCAAATTCTGGAATACGATTTATCAGGGTTGATTTGGAAGGAAACCCTGTAATAAAAGCTGATGTTGATAATGTTTTTTCAACTGAAAGAAGTACAGGACTAAAGCAAGGAAATGCTGAAATAAATACTGTAGAACATATTCTAGCTGCAATTGTAGGAGCTGAAATTGACAACATAATTATTGAAGTTGATAATATTGAAATTCCGATTTTAGATGGTAGTGCTAAAGATTTTTCTGATGCAATTTCAACTTCAGGAACTACTGAACTTAATGCAAAACGAAAGTTTTTTGAAATTAAAAGGAAAATTACTTTTACAGATGAAACAACTGGAACAACTTTATTTGCTACCCCTGCTGATGAATATCAAATTGATGTTGAAATTGATTATAATTCACAAACTTTAGGAGTTCAAAATGCAAATCTAAATACAATTTCTGATTTTAATTCAGAATTCGCTTCTAGCAGAACTTTTTGTTTTCTACATGAACTAGAATTATTACTTAGCAATAACCTGATAAAAGGTGGAGATGTAAATAATGCTATAGTAATTGTTGAGGATAAAATATCAGAAGAAAAATTAAGCTCACTTGCAACAACATTTAAAAAAACAGATATAAAAGTTGGGGAAGACGGTATATTAAACAACCTCAAGTTAAGGCATAAAAACGAACCTGCACGACACAAACTACTGGATATAATTGGTGACTTAGCACTCTTAGGAGTTCCAATTAAAGGGAAAATTACAGCTACAAAACCAGGACATAAAAACAATACAGAATTTGCAAAATATTTAAAAGATATTATGAAAGAAGACATAAAAAAAACAGCACCAGAAATTGATTTCAATACACCTCCAATGTATGATAAGGAAAAAATTAAATCAATTTTACCACACAGAGATCCATTCTTATTTATTGATGAAATAAGAGAATTAGGTGAGGATTATATTATAGGAACAAAATCTGTTACAGCTGATGAAGATTACTTTAGAGGGCATTTCCCAGGAGAACCAGTAATGCCTGGGGTTTTACAATTGGAAACTATGGCTCAAGCAGGAGGTGTTCTGATTTTAAGTACAGTAGAAAACCCTGAGGATTATTTAACTTTCTTCATGAAAATTGACAATGCGAAATTCAAAAGAAAAGTAGTTCCTGGAGACACTTTAGTTTTCAGATTGAACTTAATTTCTCCTATTAGAAGAGGGCTTTGCCATATGCATGGTAAAGGTTTTGTAGATGGAAAACTTGCTGTTGAAGGAGATTTATTAGCACAAATTGCACTTAAAAAATAAGACATGATACAGCCACTAGCTTATGTACATCCTAATGCCAAAATTGCCGACAATGTTGTTATTGATCCATTTGTAACAATTGGTAAAAATGTTGAAATTGGAAAGGGGACTTGGATAGGTTCCAATGTAACAATTATGGAAGGAGCTAGAATTGGAGAAAATTGTAGGGTTTTTCCTGGAGCAGTAATTGCTGGTGTTCCTCAAGATTTAAAATTTGATGGAGAAAAATCATTAGCAATAATTGGAGACAACACTACCGTAAGAGAATGTGCAACTATAAATAGAGGAACATCTGCTAGTGGAAAAACAGAAGTAGGAAAAAACTGTTTAATAATGGCATATGCACATATTGCACACGATTGTAAAATTGGTGACAATTGCATTATTGTAAATAGTGTAGCGCTAGGTGGACATGTAACCATGGGTGACTTTGCAATAATTGGAGGTCTGTCAGCAGTACATCAATTTGTGAGTATTGGGAAACATGCAATGGTTTCAGGTGGGTCACTTATAAGAAAAGATGTGCCACCCTATGTAAAAGCAGCTCGTGAACCTTTATCTTTTGTTGGGATTAACTCAATAGGATTAAGAAGAAGAGGTTTTACAAATAAAAAAATTAATGAAATTCAATCTATTTTTAGAATTTTATACCAGAATAGTAACAATAATACGCAAGCATTATTAAAAATAGAAACTGAAATAAATGCTTCTTCTGAGAGAGATGAAATCATCTCATTCGTACAAAATTCAGGAAGAGGTATTATGAAAGGTTATAATCAAAAATAAAAAATATGGCAACTACAGCAGACTTTAGAAACGGACTTTGTTTTAATCATAATGGCGATCCTTGGAAAATTGAATCTTTTCTACATGTAAAACCAGGAAAAGGACCTGCCTTTGTTCGTACAAAAATTAGAAATTTAACTACTGGGAGACTTTTAGAAAACACTTTTACATCAGGAGTTAAAATAGATGTTATTAGAGTAGAAAATAGAAAATATCAATTTTTATATGCTGAAGGAAATGATTATCATTTAATGAATAATGATGACTATGAACAAATCATGATGCAAAAAGATTTCATTGATAATGTTCAGTTTTTAAAAGAAGGAGCTACTGTTGAAGTACTTTTCCATGCTGATGAAGGAATGCCATTATCAGCACAAGTACCCTCTCATGTTGTATTAGAGATAACTTTTACTGAACCTGGTGTAAAAGGAAATACAGCAACAAATGCTACTAAACCAGCTACTACTGAAAGTGGAGCTACAATAAATGTTCCTTTGTTCATTAATGAAGGTGATAATATCAAAATTGATACTGAAAAAGGAACTTACTTAGAAAGAATAAAATAAGAATGAAGAAACATAATTTCTCAGCAGGACCCTGCATACTACCACAAGAGGTTTTAAAACAAGCATCAGCAGCTGTACTTAATTTTAATGATGATAATTTATCGTTAATTGAAATTTCACATAGAAGCCAACCCTTTGTTCAGGTAATGGAAAAAGCCCAAAACCTAGTAAAAGAACTTTTAAATGTGCCAAAAGGATATTCAGTACTTTTCCTACAAGGTGGTGCTAGTATGGAATTTTTAATGGTAGCCATGAACCTAATGAAAGTTAATGGTAGTGCTGCTTACACCAACACAGGTGCTTGGGCAAAAAAAGCAATTGCTGAAGCCAAAGACTTAGGAAATGCTATTGTATTGGGTGATTCTTCAGATAAAAATTACAACTATATTCCCAAAGGATATACTATTCCAGATACAGTAGATTATTTTCATTGTACTTCAAACAATACTATTTATGGTACGCAAATAAAAGAATTCCCTCACTGCCCTACCCTTATGGTTTGTGATATGAGTTCCGATATTTTTAGTAGAAAAGTTGATGTTAGTAAATTTGATTTAATTTATGCTGGAGCCCAAAAGAATATGGGACCTGCAGGAACAACACTTGTTATTATTAAAGATGAAATTTTAGGAACAACAGGAAGGAACATCCCTACTATGTTAGATTACAATACACATATTAGCAAGGAAAGTATGTTCAATACACCTCCAGTATTCCCAATTTATGTTTCTATGCTTACTTTACAGTGGTTAAAAGATTTAGGAGGAGTTGATGCAATTGAAAAAATAAACCAAGAAAAAGCTGATTTATTATATAATGAAATTGACAATAACTCATTATTTGAAGGTACAGCCAAAACAGAAGATAGATCAACAATGAATGTTTGTTTTTTACTAAAAGATGAAAGCAAAAAAGAAGCTTTTGATAAAATGTGGAATGAAGCAGGAATTAGCGGTATAAAAGGACATAGATCAGTTGGAGGATATAGAGCATCAATATACAATGCTATGCCTATTGAAAGTATACAAGTATTAGTTGATGTAATGAAAAAATTAGAACAAAAAGATGATTAAGATATTAGCAAATGATGGAATCTCACAAGCTGGGATTGATGCTTTAACAGCAAAAGGATTTGAAGTAGTAACTGAAAAAGTAGCTCAAGAAGATTTAAGAAATACTATTAATGCTGAAAACTATGAAGTATTATTAGTAAGAAGTGCTACTACTGTTCGTAAGGATTTAATTGATGCTTGTCCTCACCTTAAAATTGTAGGAAGAGGTGGTGTAGGAATGGACAATATTGATGTAGACTATGCTCGTGAAAAAGGAATTAATGTAATTAATACTCCTGCTGCTTCATCAGCATCAGTTGCCGAGTTAGTTTTTGCTCATTTATTTGGGATGGTGCGTTTCTTATTTGATAGCAACAGACAAATGCCTTTAAGTGGTGATGCTGAGTTTAAATCCTTAAAAAAATCATATGCTAATGGTAGAGAATTAGCAGGAAAAACTTTAGGAATTATTGGCTTTGGAAGAATAGGACAAGAAGTAGCAAAAAGAGCAATAGGCCTTGAAATGAAAGTAATGGCTCATGATAAATTTATTGATGAAGCAAATATTACTTTAGACTTTTTTAATGGGGATAAAAAATCATTTACTATTGAAACTGAAAGCTTAAAAGAAGTGCTTTCAAATTCTGATTTTATTACACTACACATTCCTAAAATTGGTGATAAAGCTGTAATTGGTGCTGAAGAAATAGGGATGATGAAAACTGGTGCTGGAATTGTAAATGCAGCTAGAGGTGGTGTTATTGATGAAACTGCTTTAATGTTTGCTTTGGACAAAGAAAAATTAGCATATGCAGGATTAGATGTTTTTGATAATGAACCTACACCAAGCATACATATTTGTATGCACAATGCAATTTCACTTACACCACATATTGGTGCTGCAACTCTTGAAGCTCAAGATAGAATTGGTACAGAATTAGCAGATCAAATAGCAACTCATTTTAATAAATAAAAATGGCTAGTGTTCGCCCATTTAAAGCCATTCGCCCAACAAGGGATAAGGCAAATTTAATAGCCTCTCGCTCCTATCTTTCTTATTCTGATGAAACTTTAAAGGAAAAATTAGAACACAATCCTTTTACTTTTTTACATATTATTAATCCTGATTATAAGGATGAAGTAAAGCTGAAAGGAGTAGAAAAATTTAATGCTGTAAAAGAAAAATTTAACAAATTTCAAGAGGCTGGTTTCTTAATAACTGAACCGTCAGAATCTTTTTATGTTTATCAGCAAATACACGAACACCATACATTTGAAGGAATAATTGGAGCTACTGCAGTTGATGATTATTTAAATGGAAATATAAAAAAGCACGAACACACTCTTACAGCTAGGGAAGAAATGTTTAAAAGCTACTTGGACATAACTGGGTTTAATGCAGAACCTGTTTTGTTGTGTCATCAAGAGAATACGGATATTACTGCTATTATTCAGAAATACAAAGAAACTAGGGCTGAATACGAGTTTGCCACAACTAATAAAGCAGTTCATAAATTATGGTTAGTCAATAATACGGATGACATCAATACCATTATAAATGCTTTTGCAACAATTAATGACTTGTACATTGCTGATGGTCATCACAGGTCAGCTTCATCAGCTCTTTTAGCAAAAGAAAGTAGCAAAAATAACAGCAAGCATTTTATGAGTTTTTTGATAGATGAAAATCAATTGAATATCATAAATTTTAATCGTTTAGTAAAATACACTAACGGATTAACATCTTACGAACTGCTAAAAGAAATAGAAAAATCATTCACTCTTGTTAAAAAAGGAGGAATTGCTTTTACACCAAAAGCAAAAAATGAGATAGGTATGTACTTTTTTGGGAATTGGTATTCTCTAATTATTAAAGAAGATAAATTAGTAAACGATTGTGTTAGTAAATTGGATCCTGCTATATTATCAAACAACATTTTAAAACCTATACTTGGGATAAAGGATGAAAAAACAGATACAAACATTGTATTTGAAGCTGGTAATACTCCCTTATCAACCCTTGCAAATAAAATAGATGATGGTGAGTTCGAAATTGCATTTATATTAAAACCTATACCTATTTCTGCTTTAAAAGAAGTTGCAGATAACAATAGGTTTATGCCTCCTAAAAGTACTTACATTGAGCCAAAATTACGCTCAGGTTTAACTATTTATTCCCTAGACTAATGTCTATAGCAAACAAGTTAAACCTAATAAAAAACACATTAGATAATAGCATTACTTTAGTTGCTGTTTCCAAAACAAAGCCCAATACTTCTATACTTGAAGCATACAATGCAGGGCAAAGAATATTTGGTGAAAACAAAGTGCAAGAATTAGCACAGAAGGCTGAGCAACTTCCTGAGGATATTCAGTGGCACATGATTGGGCATTTACAAAGCAATAAAGTAAAATTTATTGCTCCATTTGTATCCTTAATTCATGGAGTAGATAGCCTAAAATTATTGAAGGAAATAAATAAAAGAGCTGAACAAAATAACAGAAGTATTGACTGCCTTTTACAAGTTCATATCGCTACCGAAAGTACAAAATTTGGTTTTGGTATAAATGAAGTTGAAAGTGCTTTGAGTGAAGCTAAACAATTTGAAAATATCAAAATTGTAGGACTGATGGGAATGGCAACTTTTACAGAAGACACCAAGCAAGTAACACAAGAATTCAAAAGCCTTAAAACTGTATTTGATACTATAAAAAACGATACTATCACTACTCTATGCATGGGGATGAGTGGCGATTATAAATTAGCAATTGAACAAGGTAGCACTATGGTTCGTGTAGGAAGTGCTATATTTGGAAACAGAAATTAATATCATGAAAAAAGTAATATCAACTAAAAATGCTCCTGCAGCAATTGGGCCTTACAGCCAAGCTATTTTAAGTAACAATACACTTTATTGCTCAGGGCAAATTGCAATAAACCCAGCTACTGGAAAATTAGTAATGGAAAATATTACTACTGAAACTAAGCAAGTAATGCAGAATATCTCAGCAGTACTTACAGCAGCAGAAATGGATTTTAGCAATGTTGTTAAATGCTCAATTTTCATGAAAGACATGAACGATTATGCAGCTATAAATGAAGTATATGCTAAAAGTTTTGGAGACAATCCTCCTGCTCGTGAGGCAGTACAAGTTTCAGTATTACCTAAAAATGTAAATGTAGAAATTTCAGTAATAGCCGTAAAATAATGGAACTCGCTCAGGAAATAATTAAAGGTAACCGAACTGCTTTAGGGCAAGGAATTACCCTATTAGAAAGCACTTTACCTGAACATGAAAAACAAGCACAAGATTTAATTACTGCCTGTTTACCCCATAGTGTAGAATCAATAAGAATTGGAGTAACAGGAGTGCCTGGTGTAGGAAAAAGCACCTTTATTGAAGCTTTTGGAAAACTACTAACTAGCCAAGGAAAAAAAGTAGCCGTATTGGCTATTGACCCAACAAGCGAAAGAACACACGGAAGTATTTTAGGAGATAAAAGCCGTATGCACGAACTTGCAGCAGACAAGAACGCTTTTATCCGACCAAGCCCAAGTAGTGGAACACTTGGAGGAGTAGCTAACAAAACACGAGAAAGTATAATTTTATGTGAAGCAGCAGGTTTTGAAATTATCCTTATTGAAACAGTTGGTGTTGGGCAAAGTGAAACAACTGTAAGTAATTTAGTGGATTTCTTTTTACTGCTAATGCTAGCTGGTGCTGGGGATGAATTACAAGGAATTAAAAGAGGGATAATGGAATTGGCTGACGCACTTGTAATTACTAAAGCTGAGGGAGATAATTTTCAAAAAGCCAAGAATGCAGCCCTAGAATACAAAAGAGCATTACACCTATTCCCTGCTATGGAAAATGGTTGGATTCCTCAAGTAAGCACTTGTTCTTCCTTAGAAAATACAGGAATTGCTGATATTTTTGAAACGATTAATCGTTTTGATGCACAAATGATAGCTAGTGGTTGGAAGGCAGAAAATAGAAAACAACAAAATACTTATTGGCTACATCATATTATTAAGGAAGAACTAGGAAATAAAAAGTACCAACTGCTAAAAGCAAATAATACTTTATCTGACTTAGAACAAGCTCTTGAAAAAGGTAGTTCTATTTATGAGTTACTGGCAACTTTGTAGTTATTGTGCCTTATCAAAGAAATAGTTATCAGAAGTAAAATTCAACATTACAGTATCTTGATAAATACCATTAACATCAAATATTGGGAAGTAGTTTGTTTCTGATATTGAGGTAATTTGAAGTTTATCAGCAGTTAATTCATTTATCACAAATTTCTTAACATTACCTAACTGAAAATCAATAACTAATGTATCTAAATTTATAGTATAATTATATTGTGATATATTATAAGGAAATCCATTTACATCATATATAAGTATCTATAATAACCTGGTTATTATTAATACTCCAAATTCTTGATGAATAGTTAGCAGAAGAAGCAGGAAAAACTGTATCGTTACTTATTACAATTGAAGCTGAACTTATATAGTTTATCTGACCAGTATAAATATACCCAGTTAAAGAATCCACATAAAATCCATTCTGATACTGATCTCCTTCTGTAAGATAAGTATTTTGCATTGATAATTCCCATATCTTATTAATAGTAATATTAGAAGGTTCAATTTCTATTTCTGATTTTTCTTTTTTACAAGAAATAAAAAGTAAAGGCAAACAAACTAATATAAGTAGTTGTTTTTTCATAATTTTAGGTTTTAAATTAATAAAACAAATGCATTTTTTCTTTATTCTTCCACCCTACTCTACTGCTATAATCAGCAAAATAAATGATAACATCAGCCTGTGAGGCATAGTCCACAAAAAATATCTTTTTATCAGCTTGGCTTGCATAATCTACAAAAAACCAATTCCCATCATTCTTTCCTGCTCTACTTTCATAATCTACTTTATAAACCAATAAATCAGCCCTACTTTCATAGTCAGCAACAAATACTTTTACATCAGCTTGGCTAGCATATTCTACTGAAAATACTTTTTGTGCTTTGGTAACTGCCGGGCAACTGATTACCAAAATAAGAACTAAAATTATTTTTTTCATGCTTCAAAACTACAAATTTGAAAACAGAAAACAAAATCTGATAACTAGTAAAACCAACCAACAACTATTTCCTATATTTGCATCCTTTAAAAAACCACAAGCAAAAAGCATGACAAAAGTTTCAGATAGACTAAACCGATTAGCAGAATCAGCAACCCTTGCAATGGCAAGAATGAGCCGTGAACTAAAAGCAGAAGGACATGATGTAATTGCCTTAAGCCTTGGTGAGCCTGATTTTGACACACCTGATTTTATTAAACAAGCTGCAAAAAAAGCAATTGATGATAACTTTTCGCACTACACACCAGTTCCTGGTTTACCTGAGTTAAGAAATGCTATTGTTACTAAATTCAAAAGAGATAATCATTTAGAATATACAGCTGATCAAATTGTAACTTCTACTGGAGCTAAGCAATCCTTAGCCAATGTGTGTTTAAGTTTATTGAATCCTGGTGATGAGGTACTTTTACCTTGTCCTTACTGGGTAAGTTATGCCGAGATTGTAAAGCTTGCAGAGGGTGTTCCTGTTGAAGTTCCTTCAACAATTGCTACTGATTTTAAGGTTACTCCTGAACAGTTGGAAGCTGCAATTACACCAAATACTAAGCTATTGATGTTCAGTTCACCTTGCAACCCAAGTGGAACAGTTTATACAAAAATAGAGCTAGAAGCTATCTCAAAAATGTTGGAGAAATATCCTGACATTTATGTAATTGCTGATGAGATTTATGAGCATATCAATTTTACTGAAGGACACTTTTCTATGGGTACAATCCCAAGTATGAAAGATAGAACAATTACTGTAAATGGAGTGTCCAAAGGATATGCTATGACGGGTTGGCGTGTTGGTTTTATTGGTGCACCACTTTGGATAGCTAAGGCTTGTAATAAAATTCAAGGACAAGTTACTTCAGCAACTTGTGCTATTGCACAAAAAGCTGCTGAAACCGCTATGCTTGCTAACCCTAAAGAAGTTACTGCCGACATGAAAGCTACTTTCCTAAAAAGGAGAGATATGATTTTAAACGAGTTAAATAATATTGAAGGAATTAAGTGTAATATTCCTCAAGGTGCATTTTATGTTTTCCCTGATGTAAGTTATTATTTTGGGAAATCAGATGGTACTACTACTATCAATAATGCAAATGACTTTTGCATGTACTTATTAAATAATTCACATGTTGCTTTTGTAGCTGGTGATGCCTTTGGTAATCCTGAATGTGTGAGAATTTCTTATGCTGCTGCTGATGATAAATTGATGGAAGCAATGGCAAGAATTAAAAAACAATTAGCAAAATTAAGCTAATGGATTTTAATACATTATTTCAGGAATTCAACAACAAAAAAGTCCTTATTGTAGGTGATGCTATGATTGACGCCTACATGTGGGGAGAGATAAACCGTATGTCGCCTGAAGCTCCTGTACCAGTTGTTGATGTAAAGAAACATGAAAACCGATTAGGAGGTGCTGCTAATGTTGCACTTAACCTAAAAGCACTTGGAGCAACTCCTATTTTATGCTCAGTAGTTGGCACTGGTAACAGAGGGGTTTTATTTGAAGAATTAATGCAAGAATCTAATCTTTCTATTGCAGGAATTCTTTCAACTAATAAGAGAAAAACAACTATAAAAACTAGGGTAATTGCTGAAAATAAACACCAATTAAGAATTGATGAAGAGGAAACCTACCCTATCGTTCAAGCTGAAGAATTCTTAAAACTTACGGAAAGTTTAATGCAAGATATTGATGTTATTATTCTGCAAGATTACAACAAAGGAGTCCTTACTGCTGAAGTTATTGAAAGCGTATTAGCTACAGCAAATAAAAAAGGAATTCCAACTATAGTTGATCCTAAAAAGCAAAACTTTAATTCTTATAAAAACTGTACTATATTTAAACCTAATTTAGCTGAAATAAAAGCTGGGATGAATATTGAGTTTGATGCAAATAAAGTTGATGAGATAGAAAAAGCTTCAGCAGAATTACGCTCACAACTTGCTGCAAAAGGAGTTTTACTTACCCTATCAGAAAGAGGAATATGCATTAACTCAGAAAAAGAATTCAAACATACCCCAGCCTTTAAATGTGATATTATTGATGTTTCTGGAGCTGGAGATACTGTTATTTCTGTAGCTAGTTTATGTTTAGCATCAGGAATGGATTACACTGATTTATCAATACTATCAACCCTTGCTGGAGGAATAGTTTGTGAGGAAGTTGGAGTTGTACCTATCAACAAAGAAAAACTACTTGCTGAGGCAATAAAACAAATCAAATAATGAGCAAAGTAACTCCTTACAATTCAACAGAAGGAAAGAAAAAACAAGTAACTAAAATGTTTGATAACATTGCAGGAAGTTATGATTTTTTGAACCATACTTTGTCCTTAGGAATGGATAATATCTGGAGGAAAATTGCAATTAAAAAACTAAGCAATAACCCTAATACTATACTTGATATTGCTACTGGAACAGGAGACTTTGCTATTAGTGCTAGTAAATACACAAATGCTAACATTACAGGTATTGATATTTCACAAGGTATGCTAGATGTTGGAATTGAAAAAATCAATAAAAAGGGGCTTAATGATAGAATTAAATTAAAATTAGCTGATTCAGAAAACTTACCTTTTAAGGACAATAGTTATGATGCCATAACTGCAGGTTTTGGTGTGCGTAATTTTGAAGACCTAAACAAAGGCTTATCAGAAATGAATAGAACCTTAAAAGAAGGTGGGATGGTAGCAATACTTGAGCCTTCAGAGCCAACTAGCTTTCCATTAAAACAACTTTATAATTTATATTTTCATCATATTTTACCTTTTATTGGCGGTATTGTTTCAAAAGACAAAAATGCTTACACCTACTTACCTGATTCTGTTTCTGCTTTTCCATCAGAAAAGGATTTTCTAGTAGAATTAGAAAAAGCAGGATTTCAAAACTGCAAACACATCCCTTTAACTTTGGGTATTGTATCCTTATATATTGCAATAAAATAATTTCCTTATCGTTAAGGGGCTGAATGCAAAAACAAATTAAATATTTTATACTTTTTATATTATTCATAGGAGCAAGTACTTCTTATGGACAAAGGCATAAAAAACCACAAAATTTAATTAGGTATGATTTTAAGAAATTGCATTTTGGATTTACACTAGGGATAAATGAACTAAATTTTAACATCCAAAAGAACACTAGCACCCTAACAAATGACACTCTATTAACATTACTTTCCAACAGCCAAAAAGGATTTAACCTAGGTATAGTATCCAACCTTAGAATTGGAAAATTTACCGATCTACGCTTTATTCCTACCTTAGTTTTTGGAGAACGACACCTGCATTATGGATTCATTGATAGTAATGGTGTAAGTGATGAAAAGATAAAACGAATTGAATCTACTTTAATTGATTTTCCAATCTACATTAAGTATAAATCTGCTAGATATAATAATTTCAGAACCTATGTACTTGGTGGAATAAAGTATAGCCTAGATATTGCATCACAAGACAAGATAAATGATGAAGGGCAAGAGATTGTAAAATTGAAGAAAAATGACCTTATGGGAGAAGTTGGTTTTGGACTTGATTTCTATTTAGAATACTTCAAATTTTCTCCTCAAATTAAACTTTCTTATGGAATTCTAAACCTGCTTTCAGAAGATGAAACTGTATATACTCAATCCATTAATCGCCTAAGTACAAATGGCTGGATGATTTCATTTACTTTTGAATAAAAAGAGAAGCAAACGACTTTTCTTTAATTTTATTGTTATTATTCTCCTAAAATAATTTTTTTTTTATTTTTGGCAATGATAAGTAAAGAAAAACCGATTAACCACATTTCATGGACCAATTTCTACTAGTATTTATCATAATACTATTGTATCTTTTGTTATTATTTATCCTCCGATATCTGGCAATTGGAAGCAAAAAAAAATGTAAAAATTGCAACAATTGTTGTCCTGATTGCAGTTCAGCACTTAATAGAGTAAAACGAGTTTCAAAAGACAAAATCTTGTACCACATTACCTTTAGGGTTTTTGATAGCAAACGCTACATATGCAATGACTGTGGATGGGAAGGATTAAGATGGGAAGACAGGTATAAACCAGGACACACTTCAAATCAAAGCTAGCTACAAAACTCATGTAGCAAAATTGAAGTAGCTACTGCAACATTTAAGGATTCAGTATTACCCCCAACATTATTTATTGTTACTTTTTTACTGATATATTTTTCAACTTCTTTAGAAATTCCGTTTGCCTCATTTCCCATTATTAAATGGATGTTTTTACTAGCGCTAATACTTTTAATATTCTCTCCTTCCATAAAAGCTCCATAAATAGGTGTATTAACTTTTGCTAAATAGGTTACTAAATCAACATACATTATATCTACTCTAAACAAGGAACCCATTGTTGATTGTACTACCTTTGAATTATAGATATCTACCGTATTTTTTGAACATACAATTTGCCGAACACCAAACCAATCGCACATCCTTATGATTGTTCCTAAATTTCCAGGATCATTTACATCATCAAGTACTAAAATCAACCCGTCACTACTCCCTTGCTTTTCTTCAGGAATACTAACAACTGCTAATACATTATTAGCCGACTTCAAGTTACTTATTCGGGCAAGTTCAGCAACAGTAACTTCATTCGCTTTTTCATAACTATTTTCTGCAATCCACTGCTTTGTAGCAAATAAATCAATAATTTGAAAAGAAGAATTTAGTAACTCTGCTACACTTTTTTCACCTTCAACAATAAAGCATTGTTCTTTTACTCTATTCTTTTTTAGCGCTAAACCCCTTATATATTTAATCTGATTTTTTGTAATCACTCTTTTTTTATTTGAATAATCAATAATATGAATTTATTGGAAATATATGCCCCATTTCATTACAATCTTATAATTTTGTTCCTCTAAAATAAAAACTAAAAAAAGTATGTCAAAATTTGAATATGGGGTGTTAACTGGTGAGCAATTACAAGAAGTTTTTGCTGATGCTAAAGCAAACAAATATGCACTACCTGCTGTAAATGTAAGTAATACAAGTACAGTAAATGCTGTTTTGGAGACATCAGCAGAATTAAATTCACCTTCTATAGTTCAGTTTTCAAATGGAGGTTGCGTATTTTATGCAGGAAAAGGGCTTTCAAATGAAAACCATGAAGCTGCAATTGCAGGAGGAATTTCAGGAGCAATGCATGTGCATCAAATGGCAGAACTTTATGGAGCAAGTGTTATCTTACATACTGATCATGCAGCAAAAAAATTACTACCTTGGATTGACGGCTTATTAGAAGCAGGTGAAGAATTTTATGCTGCTCATGGAAAACCTTTATATTCTTCACATATGATTGATCTATCAGAAGAACCTCTTGAAGAAAATATTGAATTATGTAAAAAGTACTTAAAAAGAATGAGTGCTATTGGAATGACTTTAGAAATTGAATTAGGAATTACTGGAGGAGAGGAAGATGGTGTAGATAATACTGATGTTGATATTTCAAAATTATATACTCAACCTGAAGAAGTTGCTTATGCTTATGAAGAGCTAATGAAAATAAGTGATAAATTTACTATTGCTGCTGCCTTTGGAAATGTACATGGAGTATATAAGCCAGGAAATGTTGTTTTAACTCCAAAAATTCTTGATAATTCTCAAAAATTCATTGAAGAAAAATTTAACACTGAAAAACAACCAATTAACTTTGTATTTCATGGTGGTTCAGGTTCTAGTCAAGCAGAAATTACTGAAGCAATCGGTTATGGTGTTATCAAAATGAATATTGACACTGATTTACAATGGGGTTTTACTGAAGGAGTAAGAGATTATTTCTTAGCTAAAAATGATTATGTAAAAACTCAAATTGGAAACCCTGATGGGGAAGAAAAACCAAACAAGAAATATTACGATCCTAGAGTTTATACTAGAGCTGGAGAATTAACATTTAAAGCTAGATTAACAAGATCATTTAACGATTTAAATAATATAAATACAAACGCATAATTATGGGTTGGTTTAAAAGAATAAAAGAAGGAATTACTACTTCTACTCACGAAAAAAAGGAAACTCCAGATGGATTATGGAGTAAGTGTCCTAAGTGTAAAACAATTGTTACTAGTGAAGAACATAAAGAAAATCTTCATTGTTGTGTCAATTGCAACTATCATAGCCGTATAGGTTCATCAGAATATTTTGAGATTTTATTTGACAATAATAAGTTTACTGAATTAGATGCAGACATGGTATCTTTAGATCCTTTAACATTTAAAGATAAAAAGAAATACCCTGATAGAGTAAAAGCAATGCAAAGTAAAACAGGATTAAAAGATGCTGTTAGAACTGCTCATGGAAAACTAAAAGGAGAAACTATTGTTATTGCAGCAATGGATTTTCGCTTTATTGGAGGATCAATGGGATCAGTAGTTGGAGAAAAAATTGCTAGAGCAATTGATTATGCTCGTGAGAACAAACACCCAATGATTATTATTTCAAAATCAGGAGGAGCTAGAATGATGGAAGCTGCAATAAGCTTAATGCAATTAGCAAAAACATCAGCAAAATTAGCACAATTAAGTAAGGAAGGATTACCTTATATTTCATTATGTACTGACCCTACTTTTGGTGGTGCTACTGCATCTTTCTCCATGTTAGGAGACATGAATATTGCAGAACCAAATGCATTAATAGGCTTTGCAGGTCCTAGAGTAGTAAAGGAAACAATTGGAAAGGATTTACCAGAAGGATTCCAAACTGCAGAATTTCTACAAGAAAAAGGATTTATTGACTTTATAGTTGACCGAAAAGACTTAAAAGAAAAGCTAGCACAACTCTTTAGAATAATTAAAAAATAAATTCCATTTTAAAAGGGCATATTATTCAATTAGTTTACTAAATTTGCAGCCCATAAATTAAAGTGGTTTTAAACAGACAAACATGAGCTTAACAACACAAGACAAAGAAAACATTTTCAAAGAATTTGGTAAAGACGCCAAAGATTCAGGATCAGTTTATTCTCAAGTAGCCTTATTTACTAAGAAAATTGGAGATTTAACTGAGCACCTAAAAGCAAACCGTAAAGATTACGGAACACAAAGATCATTACAACTAATGGTTGGTAAAAGAAGAAAATTACTAGACTACTTAAAAGGTAAAGATATTTTGAAATACAGAGAGCTAGTGAAGGAATTAGGTCTTAGAAGATAAAACAAAAGACAAATACACAAAAAAGGCAATAGTTTTATTGCCTTTTTTAATTTTTATAAACAAAGAAGACAAGATGATAAAAGAAGAAAAACAAATTATTAAATTAGAAGATGGTAGAGAAATCACTATCTCAACAGGAAAATTAGCAAAACAAGCACACGGTTCAGTTGAAGTAAGAATGGGGAACACTCATATGCTTGCAACTGTAGTGTCTAGCTTTGAAGCTAGAGATGGAGTAGATTTTTTACCGCTAACAGTAGATTATAGAGAAAAATTTGCTGCTGATGGAAGATTCCCAGGAGGATTCTTAAAAAGAGAAGCAAGACCAACTGACCAAGAAATTTTGGTTATGCGTTTGGTTGACAGAATATTAAGACCAATGTTCCCTAGCGATTACCATGCTGAGGTACAAGTAATGATTTCATTAAACTCACATGACCCAGAGGTAAAGCCAGATGCTTTAGCTGCTTTAGCTGCATCAACTGCAATTGCACTTTCTGACATCCCTTTTAACGGACCAATTTCAGAATGTAGAGTAGCAAGAATTGACGGAAAATATGTAGTTAATCCTTCATCTGCAGACTTAGAAAATGCTGATATCGACCTTATGGTTGGAGCATCAGCTGATAGTGTTGCAATGGTTGAAGGTGAAATGAATGAAGTTTCAGAAGCTGAAATGATTGAAGCAATTAAAGTTGGGCATGAAGCAATTAAGGTACAATGTGCTGCACAATTAGAATTAGCTGCAAAAGTTGGTGTATCTGCTGACAAAAGAGAATACTGTCATGAAACGCATGATGCTGATTTAAAAGCAAAAATAAAAGCTGAAACTTATGATGCAGTATATGCTGTAGCTGCTGAAGGTTTAGGTAAAGATGAAAGATCAACTAAATTCAAAGCTGTAAAAACTGATTGGATTGCAGGATTATCAGAAGAAGAAGTTGAAAAATATGACAATAAATTAATTGGCGTATATTACCATGATGTTGAAAAAGAAGCTGTAAGAGCATTAGTTTTAGCAGAAGGAAAAAGATTAGATGGTAGAGCTACTACTGAAATCAGACCTATTTGGTGTGAGGTTGACTATTTATATAGTCCTCACGGTTCAGCTGTATTTACAAGAGGTGAAACTCAATCCTTAACTACAGTAACTTTAGGTTCAGCTACTGATGTAAATCGTTTAGATGGTGTAACTCACCAAGGACATGAAGATTTCTATTTACACTACAACTTCCCTCCTTTCTCAACTGGTGAAGCTCGTCCTTTAAGAGGAACTTCAAGAAGAGAAATTGGACACGGAAACTTAGCACAAAGAGCATTAAAGAAAATGATTCCTGCTGACAATCCTTATACAGTAAGAATTGTTTCGGATATTTTAGAATCAAATGGTTCATCATCAATGGCAACTGTTTGTGCAGGTACTATGGCACTTATGGATGCTGGGGTTAAAATCCAAAAACCAGTTTCTGGTATTGCAATGGGATTAATTTCTGATGAAAAAGATTCAAACAACTATGCTGTACTTTCTGATATTTTAGGTGATGAAGATCATTTAGGAGACATGGACTTTAAAATTTGTGGTACTGCTGATGGAATTACAGCTTGTCAAATGGATATTAAAGTACAAGGATTATCTTATGAAATTTTAGACCAAGCCTTAAACCAAGCAAGAGAAGGAAGATTACATATATTAGGAAAACTTGTTGAGACAATAGCAGAACCAAGAGTTCAGTTAAAACCTCAAACTCCTAAGATTGTAGTATTAAAAGTTCCAAAATCAACTATTGGTGGAATTATTGGCCCTGGAGGAAAAATTATTCAAGAAATGCAAGCTTCAACTGAAACTAATATCTCTATTGAAGAAGTAGATGATATGGGTGTTGTTGAAATTTTAGGAACTGATCAAGAAAAAATTGATGAAGCTGTTGCAAAAATTAAATCTATTGCATTTATCCCTGAAGTTGGAGCTATCTACAAAGGAAAAGTAAAATCAATTATGCCTTATGGTGCATTTGTTGGAATCTCTTCTAATACTGATGGTTTAGTTCATATTTCTGAGTTAGCTTGGGAAAGAGTTGAAAATGTAGAAGATGTTCTTAAGGAAGGTGAAACTATTGAGGTAAAATTAATTGCTATTGACGAAAGAAGTGGTAAATTAAAATTATCAAGAAAAGTACTTTTACCTAAGCCAGAAAAACAAGCAAAATAATTTTTTAAATATTGTAACCTTTTGAAAAACCATCCGTAAAAGGACGGAACAAAAGATTATTAACTAAAGGAATTCAGATGAGACAACTAAAAATTACAAAGCAGGTTACTAATAGAGAAACTGCATCACTTGATAAATACTTACAAGAAATTGGAAGAGTAGATTTAATTACAGCTGAAGAGGAGGTAGAGTTAGCACAGAAAATTAAAGCTGGTGATGAAAGAGCTCTTGAAAAATTAACTAAAGCAAATTTGCGTTTTGTAGTTTCAGTTGCCAAGCAATACCAGAATCAAGGATTAACTTTACCTGATTTAATTAATGAAGGGAATCTTGGATTAATAAAAGCTGCAAAGCGATTTGATGAAACAAGAGGGTTTAAATTTATTTCTTATGCAGTATGGTGGATTCGTCAATCAATTTTACAAGCTTTAGCTGAACAATCTCGTATTGTTAGGTTACCACTTAATAAAATTGGGTCTATCAATAAAATTAATAAAGCTTATGCTGTATTAGAACAAAAATTTGAACGCCCACCTACTCCTGAAGAAATTGCTGATTTAGTTGAACTTTCACTTACTGAAGTAAAACAATCACTTAAAAATACAGGAAGACATGTATCAATGGATGCTCCTTTAATTGAAGGTGAAGATAGTAACTTGTATGATGTAATGGGAGGATCAGATGAAAGTCCTAACCCAGATGCACAGTTAATGCTAGAATCTTTGAGAGAGGAAATCAGAAGAGCTTTAGACACCTTAACTCCTAGAGAGGCTGATGTAGTTTCTTCTTACTTTGGATTAAACGGAGGACACGCTATGACATTAGAAGAAATTGGTGAGAAATTTGATTTAACAAGAGAAAGAGTTAGGCAAATTAAAGAGAAAGCAGTTAGGAGGTTAAAACAAACCTCAAGAAGTAAAATCTTGAAAACTTATTTAGGATAAATTGAAAGAGGGCTTTTAGCCCTCTTTTTTATTCCCTATCTTTGCAAAAAAAAATTACATGTCACATAAAATAGCACCTTCAATTTTAGCAGCAGATTTTGGTAATCTTCAAAAAGATTGCGAAATGGTAAACAATAGCCATGCTGATTGGTTCCATATTGATGTTATGGATGGTGTTTTTGTACCAAACATTTCATATGGAATGCCTGTAATTAGCGCAATAAACAAACATGCTAAAAAGACATTGGATGTTCATTTAATGATTGTTGACCCTGACAGATACACTAAAACATTTAAAGAAATAGGTGCTGATGTACTAACTGTACATTATGAAGCCTGCACACATTTGCACAGAACATTACAAGCAATAAAAAATGAAGGCATGAAGGCTGGGGTTGCTTTAAACCCTCATACTTCTGTACATTTATTATCTGATGTACTTAATGATTTAGATTTAGTTTGCATTATGTCCGTTAACCCTGGTTTTGGTGGACAATCATTTATAGAAAACACTTACAATAAAGTAAAACAATTAGCTCAATTACGAAAAGAAAGTGGCGCTAATTTCCTAATAGAAATAGATGGAGGAGTGGGCACTCAAAATGCAAGAAAATTAATAGATGCTGGAGCTGATGTATTAGTAGCAGGAAGTTTTGTGTTTAAATCAGATAATCCTACTCAAACTATTGCTGATTTAAAAGCAATTTAATTTCCGTTTACATAATTTCGTAAATACTCAAAGTTTGGTGTTAAGTCACCAGCCTTACATATTGTAGCATTTTTAATAATCTGCTGCTCATCATTTAAAATTAAAGAAGGAAGAATTTTATCAATCATTTCATTTCCAAAATCTTCAGATGCATCTTTAGGTAATTCGCAAGGTAAATTATCAACTGCCATTACAGCAATCACGCCACTCTTATTAAAATCATCCTCTCCTTCAGTTAAAGGATTATAACCATATATTGGGTTTGCAATAGTTGACGGCTTAATTGTGCTTGCAACAGGCCCATCAATATCACATGAAACATCTGCAATAACTTTTATATTAAAATCTGAACATTTAGCATCTTCCCTAGTAAATAAATAAGGAGAACCTGAACTATAATAATGCCCTGCAATAAATATATCAGCTTTTTTAGCATAATTCATAAATGATGACTTGTACAACTCTGGTTGACTATAAAATTCAGATTTACTAGAATTAGAGCCATCAATTTTAATATTATAGTCCATAGTATTCAAATGTACAAAAATGGATTCATTAAAACTTTGATTTAAAAACTCGAACTTAGAAACTTCTTTAATTCCTGATTTTTTCATTACTTCAAGAATCCCATTTCCTACCCTACCATTTCCTGTAATAATAATTCTTTCGCAATCCAATTTAATTTTAGCCATTTCCTGCTCCATCTCTACCCTATCCTCACACTTATGAGCTGCTTTTAAATTGTATTTTTTTGATTTTAAGCCATAAGTTAAAAAGCCATTATAAGCACCAACTATTCCTGCATACCTACCAAAACCTAAAAGGCGTTTTCCTTGCTGATTTTTTAGCACTTCATAATCAACCATACTTATATTAAGTTCCATCATTTTTAACAATAACTCTCTATTATAAGATTGTTCTTTAATAGTATGAGAAAAATAGAAATAGGTTTTATTAGAAATTAAAGATGATTTTGGCACTTCCTTCACTCCTACTAACACATCACAATCACTTAAATCATCAACAATGCTTACGCCTTCAGCAATATATATTTCATCTGAAAAGCATCTTATATTACTGCTTTTTACTGAAATTCTAAGATTTGGATAGGTATCTAAAAGCATTCTGCATTGCTTTGGAGTTAATGGAACACGCTTATCTGCTGGCACTTTTTCTTCCTTTAAAATTCCTATCTTCATATTGCTATTTTTATTTGCTGCACAAAAATAAAAAAAGCATAGCACTTAACTAGTGATTTTTGTAATTTTGCAGTTGTTCATTAATTTCTTGGGGCTGACTGGATTTGACTGCAAGTGCGTTCTGTAGTAAGCATGTCGAGCATTGTATTTTAGCTCGTAAATATCAAAATTCACATTTTTAATTGGCGAAAATAATTACGCTTTAGCTGCCTAATTTATATAATTACGTAAGCTTTTGTCTCTTTTATAGGACTTCCTGTCTCCTATAAATCTTGAGGCATAATCAAAATCAGGATAGTTGGTTTATTGCTTTTATAAACTAGCGAAACTTTAAAAAGCTAAGGATTAGGTTTGGATTGCTTATTTCCAACCTAGTTTCAAAAACTAAAATAAGATAAACATGTAGAAAGTTATTTAATTCCTTGTTTGGACGGGGGTTCGATACCCCCCAGCTCCACTTAAATTTGAAAAGCCTACTTAAAAAAGTAGGTTTTTTTTATTTATCAATTCTATATTCTACTTTGGTAAGTAAACAGATTAAAGTACCTTCCTTGATTTTCTATCAATTCAGTATGTGTACCTTTTTCTACAATTTCACCCTTTTCAATAACTAATATTTGGTTGGCTTGCCTAATGGTACTTAAGCGGTGGGCAATAACAAAAGTAGTTCTCCCTTTCATCAACTCAGCCAAACTTTTTTGAATTAACGCTTCACTCTCGGCATCCAAATTAGAAGTTGCTTCATCTAAAATTAAAATCTTAGGATTAGCTAATACTGCCCTAGCAATGGCTATTCTTTGCCTTTGCCCTCCTGAAAGCTTTACTCCCCTCTCTCCAATTAAAGTATCTAAACCATTATCAAACCTATCGGTAAACTCATTTACATAAGCAGCATTTACCGCATCCAGCAATTGTGTCTCGCTGGCATCAGGCCTTGGGAAAAGAATATTATCTCTTATCGTTCCTTCAAACAGAAAATCATCTTGCAATACCACCCCTAACTGACTTCTAAAAGAATTCAAACTTACTTTTGAAATATCATTCCCATCAATAGTAATAACACCTAAATCAGGATTAATAAAACTAGCTACCAAACTTGCAAGAGTCGACTTACCAGAACCTGAAGATCCAACCAAAGCTGTCACTGAACCTTTACCCGCTTTGAAACTAATATTACGCACCACCTCTATTCCCTTTTCATAAGAAAACGAAACATCCTTAAATTCTACATTTCCAACAATCTTAGCTAGCTCAATTGTTCTGAATTCATCATTGGCTTCCGACTGCATATTCATAATTTCCTCTGTCCTATCTAAACCTGCAAAAGCCTCAGTAAGCTGACTTCCTATATTACTCATCTGAATAATAGGCGCAATCATAAAACCAAGCAATAAAGTAAAGGCCAGGAAATCACCAGTAGTTAACGTTCCCTCAATAATCATAGCACCTCCCATTCCCATAATACCTACAGAAGAAATTCCTAGTAAAAAGGTTGAGGAACTCGTCATAATTGCAGTAGCGGTCAAACTCTTTTTTACATTTTGGAACAAGCGATCAACCCCTTTTTCAAAACTTATATTTTCTTGTTCTTCAGCATTAAATCCTTTTATGACTCTAACGCCATTCAAAGTTTCAGTTAACCTACCTTTAACATCAGAATTTATCGCTCCTCTTTTCCTAAATATAGGTCGGAGATACCCAAATGCTTTTAGAGCAATTATCGCAAACAAGAATACTGGTGTAAGCACAAATAAGGTCATCTTTCCGCTAATATTAATCAATAAAACTAAAGAGATAATTGCAGTAACTGTACCTCCAAAAAGCTGTACCAAACCTGTACCCACAAGGTTACGAACCCCCTCAACATCACTCATAATTCTAGAAACCAAAGCTCCTGATTTATTATTATCAAAATAAGAAATAGGAAAGGAAAGCACTTTTTTCTGCACTTTGGCTCTTAGCTTGGAAATTAATAATTGTGCCTCAACACTTAAAAGTTTTGTTAATGCAAAAGAAGTAGCAGCTTGAATTAAAATAGCACCAGTAACAAGCAGTACCATATTGATTAAACCGTCCATGTCCTGATTCGGGATTATTTCGTCTAATAATTCTTTGCTTTTCAAAGGCAGTACAAGGCTTGCTAATCTACTAACCACAATAAGTATTAAACCGACTAATACAATTCCTTTTCTAGGCCAAATAAATTCCTTAAACGCCTGGATAACGGTTACTTTATTTTTTTCCATAATTTATGTCTAACAATATTTAGCTAGAGAAATCTCTACAAGGCTATCATTCCTTAACAAGTAAAAAAATATTTGTTTTACTTAATGTTATTTAGATTGTAAATAGGCCTCAAAGGAAACCACAAATATCTATATTTTTACAGGCTTAGATATGAAATTTACAATCATTTAATTAACTAACAAACTTACTCAATAATTTTCTAAAAAAGTTCGAACTTAGGACCGAGAGGCCAACCAAAAATAAACCCACTCAATTGAGTGGGTTTTTATTTATTCAAGAATTATTTTCTTCTCCACTGTTCCATCATCATAGATGTAAAATAAAGTTTGATTTTCTTTTATAGCATTTATTTCTCTTCCATATACATCTACTATCTTCATTAATTTTCTTGAAATAATACCACTAAATTCATTTGTTGAGCTAACAATACAATTACTTTGACAAGCGGATAAAGAAGCATAAGTTCCCAATCCTGTGCCAGGATCATAACATCCACTTACTAAATCACAATCATACGTTGCTGGAATTACACAATTACTCTGGCAAGCAGATAATGAAGTATAGGTTCCTAATCCTGTACCAGGATCATAACATCCATTTACTAAATCACAATCATATGTTGTATTAATTAATTGTGTTACCCAATTACTTCCATCCCAAAAAAATAAATCACAGCTACTGCATAAACTTCCTTGTTGAGGTGAAACGGATAAATCGTGTTGATAATAGTTGTCATATAGGTAAACATAAAAACAAATATTCATTGAATCTGAAGGGGAGCCACCTAACCCAAAATTTTGAAACGAAAAGTTTCCGTTCATAGGGTACAATCCACAAATATTTCCGTCAGGTGTATACGCCTCCCAATAAGATAGAGAATCAATAAGTTCTGGAAAATAATTATTATTTAAATATGAAGATTGAAATGACAAAACATTAAAATTATTATTAGCTTCAAAAATATCCATCTGAGTACAATCAAAAGTTGGTGTCAAAGTTCCATAATAATTATATGATTCTGTATAGACACAACCTACATTAGAAGTAACTGTACATGAATATAATCCTGGTCCTGATACATTTATTGTCTGGTTTGTGTCTCCATTAGACCATAAAAATGAATTTGGATATACATTGGGACAAACTGTTATAGAGCTAGAATATGATTGATTTGCTGTAAGATTATTTCCTGAAGCTGAAATTTGAAGATCTCCATAAACACATGGATTTATGAAAAAGAGTATATCGATAGAATCTGTATCTTGACAAACATTTAATGAAGTAGTGGAATCAAAATATGTAACAGTTAGGGTTACATACCATGGATTTGGAAGAGTTGAAATATCTCCATAAGTATGACATGGATTTTGTTGATTTGAAATAAAACCATCTCCAAAATCCCATAAGTAAGATACAGAATAATTTGTTGACGAACCAGTACTAATAGATGAGCTATCTGACAATAAGAGAGTTCCACCCCAACCAGACACAAGATAAGGATTAGAATTACACTGAGATTGAACAGATGTAAAACTGATTAAAAAAACAAAAAAAAATATTAACTTTTTCATGACACAAAGATATTAAATAATTTTCTAAAAAAGTTCGAAATAAGGACCGAGAGGTCCACCAAAAAGAAACCTACTCAATATTGAGTATGTTTTCTTTAATTAAATGGATTTGTAGCCCATATATTAAGCTCATTAATAAAGCCTCTATCATCCATCTCAATTGCCGAGATGATTGAATGAGATATTTCTTTTGGAGTTAACTTGTTATCTAAATCTTCTCTCTCTATTCTTTTAGAGTTCCCAAACGCAGTTGTAACCTCACTGGGATTGACTTGGCAAACTCTAATATTATGAGGTCTTAATTCAGCTTGCCAACACTGAGTTAAGCATCTAACAGCAAATTTTGAAGATGAGTAAATACTGCCGTTTTTATATCCTTTTAAACTTGCTGTAGAGCCAATATTAATAATAGTTCCATAAGACTCTTTAATCATATAAGGAATAATCTCTTTGGTAAATAATGCAAGTCCAAAAACATTTACATTAAATACTTTTAAGAAATCCTCTATATTTAATTCATCAAGAGATTTTCTAACCCCAACACCCGCATTATTTATTAGAACATCTACCCTCCCATCTAAAATATTGATACATTTTTTTACATTCTCACACATATTTTCATGATCAGAAATATCAAATTCAATAATCTTAGATCCAGTATAGGTTTTGGCTTCAATTAATCTGTTCTTTGATCTTCCAGTAATCAACACATTTGCACCTTTTTTAACTAGATCTCTTGCTGTTTCCTTTCCAATTCCAAGACTACCTCCGGTTATTATAATATTTTTTCCTTTTACATTCATATTTTAATTATTTAAGTTACAAACTTACTTAATAATTCTCTAAAGAAGTTCGAAACAAGGACTGAAAGGCTCCCCAAAAAACCTACTCAATTGAGTGGGTTTTTATTTATTCTTCCAAAAATATTTAAAAAACAAACTCTTAAGACTGAACCAAAAAGCCAAAATTGCTAGTAGGTTAGTTTTTGGAGACTTCCCCTTTCCAATACGTTGAATTTGAAGTTCATACCAGGGTAATTCAACACCACCCAGTTTATCTAAAAACTTAATTCCAATTAGAGGTATTGGAGTTTCAAATCGTTCTACAGAACCGTCAAAAATTTGATTAGCCAAATTAGGATATAAGCAAAATGGTCTTGCCAAGCCAACAACGTCTAAACCGCCATCTTGCAAAGCTTTCTCCATTACCGAAACAGAACGAAAACCTCCGGTAAGCAGCAAAGGTGTTTTAATCAACTTTCGAGCTTTTTCAATATAATCTAGGAAATACGCTTCGCGTGATATGGTGCTTTTCTTGCGATCTCCCTGAATCATAGCTGGTCTCTCATAAGTTCCTCCAGATATTTCAATTAAATCGATTCCTTCATTACTAAGAAAGCGAATCACTTCCATAGATTCTTCTTCTGTAAATCCACCTCGCTGAAAATCTGCAGAATTAATCTTAATTGCTATGGGATAATCCGATCCAACTTGACGGCGAATTTCACGATAAACTTCTAAAACGAAACGCGCCCTATTAGAAAGAGAACCACCCCATTTATCAGTTCGAATATTACTATTAGAAGATAAAAACTGACTTACTAAGTAGCCGTGAGCACCATGAATCTGACAACCTGTAAAACCTGCTTCCTTCATGATTCTTGCGGTATTTCCAAAGCGTTTTATAATATCCCAAATTTCTTCATCTGATAATGCTATTGGCATTTTAAACATCTTTGAGGCACTACCCAAGTTTAACGATATTGCAGATGGTCCTACTGTTTTTCTATTGATTGCTGCAAAAGCCTGCCTACCTGGATGGTTTATTTGAGGCCAAAGGTGCACACCAGTTCCTTCAACTGATCTAGCCCATTTTTTTAACAACTCAAAATCCTTGTAATCTTCAACTACTACATTACGCGCTTCACCTAGTGCCATTGAATCCACCATCACATTGCCTGTAATTAGTAATCCTGGATTCCCTTTTGCCCAAACCTTATACGCATTAATTAAACCCTTGCTTGGTGCGTGGTTTCGCGTTCCAAAGTTTTCACTCATTGCAGATTTTGCAATTCTGTTTTTTAAAACTGACCCATTTGGCAAAGTAAAAGAGGAAGCGATATTCTTCATTGATTTTTATCTGATATATTTGGGTAAAATTACTAATTATATAATTAAAAAAGTTCGAAACTGGGACCGGGAGGTCCACCAAAAAAAAACCTCTTAATTTTAAGTGGGTTTTTATCTATTCAACAATTATTTTCTTTAGTTACTTAAATCTTAATTATTTGTTGAACACAAAAATCATCATTATTAAGGTTGTAAATTTTTACAAAATATAAACCGTTAGGTAATTGTGTTATATCTATTTCTTCAGAATGATTCTGAAACGATAATTCTTTTTGAATTCTTCCATCTATAGAAGAAATAGATACTAAAAAGGAATTAAAATCTGATTCTATTTTAAAATAATCACTAGTTGGATTTGGATATAATTTTAAGCAATCAATTTCTTCATATAAATCAATATTACTGATTGTCAAACTATCTACTTTACCACCAATGATCATAGGATGTTGAATCGCACTACTAGGAGTTATAACTCCTAAATAAGATGTATAATAGTCTGTATACAACTGCATATTTGTTTTATCTTGAAAATCTATATCCACACATTCATAAGGGTCACTGTAACTACAAGCGTTTCCTAAAACACCAGATACTATAGGAATATAATTTGCGTCCTGTTCATTATAATAAGCTCTTTGGTTATTGAATGGTCCAAAATTTAAAATAATTTCTTGAGGATTTAAAAAATATTCGGAATCTCCTTTAGCATCATCTAATAATGGAAAACCTTTTTGCCCTACCTCATCATAAATAATTTGTGCATCCAACACAATATTATTGTTTGGATTAAGAAATGTAATTGCCCCTTCTAATAAGATTTCAGATTTAGTTGGTTTAACAGAAAGCATTCCAACACCAAATCCTTCATTACCATTATCAATTGTTTCACTAGGTGGACCAATCAATATATCTATACCTGAATTATTAAATACCCCTCCATTTATAGAGACTTGACCATTATGAGGTAAAGTAACTCCCACAGCATTACCAGAAAAACCTTCAATGATATTATTATTTAATGTCCACCTATGAGTATTATGAAAATAATCTAAATCTAATCCAATTACTTCTGGCTCATCAGACACATAATTTGGAGCTGGGTTAACTCCATAATCTTCAAATCCTGATCTAGAACCATATCCTACAATTCTAGAATTTTGAATAGTTACATTAGTTGTATAATTATGTTCAAAACCAACACGACCTATATTCCATAAAATGGTACTATCAAAAACAAGATTTAACTGATCTTTATAAATATCAGGAAGGTCATTATGCCATTCATTTGGATCAGTAACATTGGGATCTATTTTGCGATGGAATTCTGTATGAACATAATAAGTCTGAACACCTCTTGCAAAATTATAAGCGATATTACTTTTAAAAGGTCTTGGATGTAAATACCAAATATCTAAAGAAAAATTTGGGAATGAAGCTTTCCAAGAATGTAGTGATTGATTTAATACAGGGTATTCTGCAGCAGGGACATGAGCATCAATATCACCGCGAGCCATTCCCATATTTTTTTCAATCAAACCATCAGTCCAATATACATAAGCATGCCCTGTACAACCCGAAACAACATTTCCTCTTATTGTTACTCCTGTACCATGCAACCAAAAACCATCACCTTGCCAAGCAAAATCTTGCCTATTCTCTCTAATATCAGATAGAGCTAATGTAGGCCCACCACTTATATATGAATTTCTTGGACGTGGAGCAACCATAATTGGATTTTGATTATTGATAGTTCGAATAGCAATATTTTCTATAAAAGAACCTGTTTCATTACCTGCTTCAGTATTAAAAGCTCCACCTACAACATCATAGCTTACATTTCTCACAAAATCTACTCTAGAAGAGTGATTGACATATGCCCATCCAGGGTCATTATTCACCACACAACCTTCAACTAACGCAGGTGATGGTAAAGGAGTAATGGGCTTAGCAGGAAAAACTGACATGTCTAATCCTCCTCTATGAAAATGAATAGAATAACGCCCTCTTGGATTTTTCCCTCCATTTGGAACTGACTGACCTGTATTTTGACTTGCATCCAAATCATCAAAATCCCAATCATCTAAAATAATAGATTTATCTGTTCTTCCTAAATTATTAGCTTCTACATATTTTAAATCAACTTCAAGAGTATGCATAAACATTAAATGACCTCTTGGTTTATTATATAAACCGTTTAAAGAAGAAATACTTGTGTTTTCTGAAGAAACTATAATATTCCTATTCAAATTTGCAACATGTACATCTAAATCAGATGCTTGAGAGGGTGGTTTATGATCTCTAATTAAAGGCGGAGTAAATGACACTATATTACCGGAAATAGACGTAATAGTAACAACTTCATCTTTTTCAAACTCCTCAGTACTTGAAATAGAAGTATTTGTAATCGGATCAGTACCAGCAATAACTAATTTATCTCCTAACTGCCATCCGATTGGAGAGGAGCTTAACTCAAACTGTGTTTCGCCTGCTAATGGATGTGTGAGAAGAGTTAACCAACTGGTCTTTTCTGCTCCATGCATTATTGTTGTTCCCATCAACACAGCTCCAGGAGCAAATCTTTCAGGATCAAAAGCACTTGTAGTGCCTCCTCTTTCTGCAAAAACTAAACTTGCCTTGACATTTGGTAAAATTCTATCTGTAGTTGTTCCTATTTCCAAAGAAGCCATCATTGAACTAAACAAATACTCTGTTCTTAGTTCTGTATTTACATTTGTAGCAAATTCTAGTTTAGCACCATCGTCTATTCTAATAGATTTGAATTCTTCAGTGATCATACCATCAACGGTTACAGTAATTCCATTAGGTATTAATATACGATCATCATCAGATGGCAAAATACCTCCCCAAGTAGTTAATGAACTCCAGTTTCCAGAAATAATAGCTGTTTTTGTTGCTGTTCCTGCAACTTGCATAGGACTTTGCGCTATTAAATTAAAATTATTTAAATATAAAATTAATATTGATAAAATTTTTCTTTTCACTCTGTAAAATTACTCATTATTTTTCTAAAAAAGTTCGAAACTGGGACCGAAAGGTCAACAAAATACAAACCCACCTATTTAGTGGGTTTTTATAATTTTTTGTTTTAGTCTAGTATGATGCTGTCAATTAACAGTTTAAAATTTTCATCTTTTTTATTTCCAAATAGAAAGCTAATCTGCTCAAAATAATCACTATTAAATTTTTCCATATCTAATTTCCTGCCACGAAAGGAAGCATACATTTCTTTTGTTGGGATAGTTACAGTTTCCCATTCCCCTGAAGTTTTAAATGAAATAATATATGAGTAATAATCATCTCTATTGGATTTAATTCTAAACTGATAATCTTTTCCATCACCTTTTATTTTTATTTTAAAATGAGTATTCTTTCTAATATATGTCTTATTACAGTTAAACCTCAAGGAAGCAAAACCACCATTGTAAGCTGTTGATATTCTCCCTTCAAAAACTCCATTTCCATCACTATCAATAATCAAATTACTTGAAGATATCCCTCCCATAACATCATCATTAACAATTACCCATCTTTCTAAATCTGAGTAATTATCAAAATTATAAATCATATTTTGAGACATAAGAGTACTTGGATTAAGGATTAATAATGTTAAAAAATAAATAGAAATAAATAGTAGCTTTCTCATTCTACAAACTTACTTAATAATTTTCTAAAAAAGTTCGAAACTGGGACCGAGAGGTCCACCAAAAATAAACCCACTCAAATGAGTGGGTTTATTTTTATTCGATAATTATTTTCTTCTCCACGGTACCATCATCAAATATGTAAAAGAGAGGCGTATTCTTTATTTCTTTTGTATCTCTCCCTAAGATATCTACGATACTTACTGCTCGCTTTATTGTTGGTATTTCGCTTACAGAGGTATTCTGATAATCTTTCTTAAAAACCCATGCCATATTTGTTGAAGAATTACTATTTGGATCAAAACCACCAAAATAGAGAGCATTTTCATTTAAAAATGGAGATTTTACATAGCACCGATTAGCAACTAACGCATTATCATTTAATCCGATTGTTCCATTAATTTCTTCAATAGAATACTGACCAGCAGTATATCGCTTAGCAAATAAAGCGCCTTTATAGTAACCATTCCATGTTAAATGACCTCCTCCAGCAATATTTGCTTCAAAACCTAATAAGTAAAGAGTATCGTTGCTTACAGGATCAATATATTTATAAAATTCATTGTAAGCCCCAAGCACATAACTAGCATTTGAGCCGACTAAGAAATTCTCAATCAATAAAGATAATTTCGTTTCATAAATACGATTAAACCCTCCATTATCTGGTTCTAATCGGTAAATAACTCCTTGTGACTGACCATTAGGACACCACATCAACAAGAAAGCTTCATCAGTTCCATTTGGATTATCGATAGTTGTTAAGCCTCTAATTCCACCAACAGCAGAGTTAATTGTAGCTCCAAGATCACTAAAATCATGATCTATGACATAACTTGGTGAAACTCCGTCTATTCTTCTATAAAGTTTACTCCCGGATGAGAAATAAAGTTTCCCATTTGCTAACTCAATTCCTAAAGGCCTAATACTTAAAGGACCAAATTCTGCTATTGAAATCCAGTCAATTTTTCCTGGATTTGCAGAATTATATTTTCCTTTATATATCCCTTGCGTTCCGACAGTAGCAAATACGTACTCAAAACCAGTTTGTTGATCAACATACATCTCAATATCTCTTATAGAGTAGTTTTCACCTGCAGGAAAAAGCCCTTGAACTATTTGACTTTCTCCCCAAGTGCCATTTACATCATTTCGCACGAAACTTTTTACTGTTACCTGACTAGTAATATAGTTTGGTGAGTATCCAGCACAAATCAAAACTGTATCTGGGTATGACAGTGCATTGCCAAACTGATCTTTAGTAAAAATTATTTGTTTAAGAATTTCAGGACGCAGATAACTTGCTCCAAGAGACAAATCTTCTTTCCAAATTGCAGAAGGATTATCTAAACTATTTATTTGGCCCCAACCAATACTGTTATTAGAACCCCCATACCATATATTGTTATCATCTTGCCAGTATCCAACAGATGCAAATAGCATTTTTTTATGACTAATGAGCTGCAATACCTCAGAGCCACCCAATAACTGATTGTTTGAATCATATCCTCCTGCTGTAAATGTTTTTACCCAGACTTGTGATTGAACAAAACTAAAAGCACCTGTTATCAGCAATATTATTAAGATAAGTTTTTTCATTTAGCAAACTTACTCAATAGTTTTCTAAAAAAGTTCGAAATAAGGACCGAAAGGCCCACCAAAAAGAAACCCACTTATTTGAGTGGGTTTTTATTTATTCAAGAATTATTTTCTTCTCCACCGTTCCATCATCATAAATATAAAAGAGAGGTTGGCTCTTCAAATCTTTAGACGCTCTTCCCAATAAGTCTACTATCTTAATCAATTGCTTATTATTTGGAAATACCTTATTATCATTCTGTACATTATTTTCGTTGATAGATGTAGTTATACAGCCAATTAATCCGTTGATGTCATAACGTGAAACAAATTTCCAAATCTCAATATTTGCATCAATCGTCATATTACCAAAACTTCCAGGCCAATCATGTCCTCCTCCTATCACTTTTAATTCCTCCAGGTAGGCACAACCTGATGCAGTTGACCAAGTATATCGCTCAACACTTGGACTTACAATATTAACAGCAGCAGTTGTATCACAATTGTTATGCGTTGCCCAATATCTATGTGTTGCTGCTGCGGAAATATAATATTCTATACCGCCAAATACGATTCCATTGTATGGAGAAACAAAGTCATCCGTACCAAGTATTGTAAGAACTCCAGTGGGATGCGCCGGAGAGCAAAAACTATTTGGATTGGCTTGCATGGTTCTAGCTACTGGAGCTATAGCTGCAATTCTGTTATTGAGCTTACATCCAAGTTCAAAGGTCATATCTCCTCCTAAGGAATACCCACAAGCATATATTTTGTTCTGGTCTATTTGATAATTACTAGCAATCGTATCTATCAATGAACTAAAAAAGGGCACATCATCAAAAGTACCTGGGACTTTAGGAATCCAGTTAAAAGAGTTTCCGTCACTTGGGTCAGGACGTGCTTGGGGATAAACTAGAATGAAATCAGCAGTGTCGGCAATAGGTCTCATGTCGGAAGATGCTTGCCAAACGGAATTTGTACCACCTCCTCCATGTAAATTAAATAGCAAAGGAAAATTTGTAGTTCCATCATAACTTGCTGGAACATAAATGCTATATTCTCTTATTAAACCATCATGCTGTATAGTTTCGCTAATGTATCCTTGAGCGAAGCTCACATTAATAGTAGTAATAAATATTAAGAGTGAAATAAGTCGTTTTGTTATTATTTTTCTGGATTTATGCTTCATTTTATAATGTTTTAATTTTCATGTTACAAAATTATGAAATAATTTTCTGAAAAAGTTCGAAATTAGGACCGTAGAGGTCCACCAAAAAGAAACCCACTCAATTAAAGTGTTTTTTTTATATATTAGCATCATGAATAATCTAAATGAAAAGATAGGAATTACGTCATCTATAATTATTATTGCTGGATGTTTATTAAAAGCATTCCATCTTCAAGGAGCAGCAGTAGTATTAACATCAGGGTTCTTGATCTTCTCTTTAATTTTCATGCCTTCTATTATTTTTTCTCAATTAAAAGAGAAAAAAATAATTCACTCAATAGCAGGCTTTTTTCTTAGCACATTAATAATTGGTGTTCTATTCAAAATAATGCATTGGCCTTTTGCTAATTTTCTTATTTCTTGGAGTGTAACAATATCTCTTTTTGGTATAACTCCCATATATATTATAAGTAACTATTACACTAAAATAAATGAAAATTTTAGTAAAGAAGATCGCATGAAAAATATTCTAATTGGGGTTTTCATTCTTGCTATTTTATCATTAAAGTATGCAATGATGGATCTATCTAAAATTCCAAGTCCTTACTCAATTCCTTAAAAAAGTTCGAAACTGAGGACCGTAAGGCCCACCAAAAAGAAACCCACTCATTTGAGTGGGTTTCTTTTTATATTCTTTCAGAAATATTAACTGCCTTATGAATTAAGGCAACTTTCTTATATTTAGTTTCATTAATCTCAAAGTACTCATACATTCTTCGTAATGAAGAACCAATACCATCAATACTCATATTAGACTTTTCAGCAATCTCTTTATTTAGTACCATTGGGTTGTCTAATAATAGTAAAAGAACTTTCCAATCTGTTTCATTTAATTCTCTACTTAAATAATTGTCTATTTTTTGCTTAGACAATTCAAATTTATTGGAATCGAGAATAGTACCAAGCTTGTTTTCTTTAAGAAATTTAATCTCCTCTAACAAAGCATCTCTATTTCTATTACTTTTTTTATTATTTAATACAATAAAGTAAATTAATAAGAGTATTAAAACTATTGAGATAAAAATTATAAAAGCTATTTTCTTAATTTGATTTAATTTAAGAATGTTTTTCTCTTTCTCATTTTCTAGTTGAGATTCAAACAATATTTTTTCGTATTCATTTTTTACATTTTCTCTAGCTATTGAATAACTGTCAATATTCTTTTGAATACTATCATTGTATAAATTATAAAGTTCATACATTTTAAGAGATAAATCTAATCTATTTTGAGCTTTATATCCTATATAGAGCAATTCAGAAACTTCTCTTTTCATTTCTAAAGATCCATTTGCACTAACTGACTCAAAAATATTTGCTAACTGCTCTATAGATTTATCTTTATTAAGCTGATAATTGATTGTAGTAAGTAAAATTTTAGACTCTAAAATTCCACTTTGGGTATCTAACTCTTTAGCTATCTCAAAACTTTTATTAGCAAAGAGCAAGCTATTTTCTATTTGATTTAATTCTAAATATATTCGAGCCAATGTATTGTAGCATCCTAAAATATAAATTTTGTAATTATAGGGCTTAAGTATTTTAAGAGCTTCAAGAAATGATGCTTCTGCCTTAATTAGTAAGTTCTCTTTAGTATACAAGAGACCTATATTCATTAATATTGTTGTGCTGTTTAGAATAGGATAAGAAATATTTTTAGTATCTAATTCTTTATAAATATTTAATGCCATTTCATAATGAACTAAAGCAATATCATTATTGCCTATCTGGGAATTAATCGCCCCAATACCATTTAGCATTCTAGCTTCACCAAGCTTATCATCTTCAGTAGAGAAAATTTTCTTTGCTTCGTTATATCTTTTTATAGATTCAAAATATTCACCTTGATCTAAATGAAGATTACCAAAGTTTCCAATAATGATAGCTTCTAATCTAGCATTATTCATTTTTTTCGCTATAATTAGTGCTTCATAATAATGTGTTCTCGCTTCTTCAATTCGATCTTGGTGTCTGAGAATATTTCCTTTTCTAACTGCTGACCTATACACTTGTCGATCTGCACCTTTTGAAATTGCTAACTCATGATAATAATCAAGTACACTTAGAGTAGAGTCAGGCATAACAAGGGAGAATAAAACATGAAATTCATCCAATGCTGCAAATCTAAGCGAATCTGTTAGCTCTTCATTTTCCCAAATTAATCTTAAAGTATCTGCTTGATTAGAATAAAGATATTGACTATTTAAAGTAAGAAATACTAATAATAAAAAATATAGATTCTTCAATTATTTTGAAATATATTTTCTTTCTGTAGATCCGTCACTATAGATATAAAACAATATGTGATTATTTTTAAAAGTTGTTTCTCTGCCAAGAATATCAACAATTTTTACAAGTTCTTTCTTTTGTAAAGAGAAATCATCAACAGCTAAAACAACATTCAAGTCTACTCCTGGATTAGAATAATCACCAGTAACAAACTCCCATCTTCCCCAAGGAGTACCTGATGGATATTCGCCTGTCATCCAATATATTTTATCTTCAAAAAGACAGTTAATTGAATTACCATTAGTGGGTAATCCTTGATTAATATACCAGCTATCCAAATTAGCCGAATCATTTCTTAGATAAACAGTTACATTCATTGTATCTGTAATTGGAAAGTTGTGAGAAAATGAATAAAATGCTTCATCAATTAAAGTGTCTTGAGAAATAATATTGCCTTGATTATCTGTAAATTCCCATGTAAAAATATTATGTTCTTGAGGATGTGTTAGATATTGACCTGCATGATAGACATTGAGTGAAGTAGTATCACTACCTACATTTACAACCATAGATATTTGATCACAAGGAACACAAGTTATAACCTGTGCTTTTGTAGTTAGAGCTAGACCTAAAGCAATAGCTAATGTTAGTAAAGTTTTTTTCATAATTTTTAGTTTTATAATTAATA
This sequence comes from uncultured Flavobacteriales bacterium, assembly GCA_943788405.1. Classification (GTDB taxonomy): domain Bacteria; phylum Bacteroidota; class Bacteroidia; order Flavobacteriales; family BACL11; genus UWMA-0277. The sequence continues at coordinate 445,789 of CALSQD010000002.1, read as the reverse complement.
ATGATGCAATTATGCGACAAATATCTAAAATTCATTTCACGCCTGAGGGTGAAGTTTCTAATTATTTTAATTTTCTAAAAAAGTTCGAACTTAGGACCGAGAGGCCCACCAAAAATAAAGCCCACTCATTGAGTGGGCTTTAAAGATGAAGAATTATTATTTAATTATTAATCAAATATTTAAATATTAATGATCTTCATGTTCCTCACCACAATGAATTTCATATTGTGAATTAGCACTTCCTGGTCCATATTCACCTGGTAAAAGTATTTCTCCTGTACCATCTGCATACAAAGTATCTGTAACAGTGTAAGTAGCATCTGTTGCCTCTACCTCAGTCAACTCGTCACCACAAAAATCTTCATCTCCAGAAGGAGATGCAATATCCCATATTGTCTCTGACTTATCAGGTAAGGCAATATGACACTCAGCACAAAGTTCAGCAGTATCATCATCTTTTGAGCAAGAGGTAAATACTAGCACTGAAGATAGTACTGCTAAGGTTAATAAATTTGTTTTTTTCATTTTATTTTTTTTTAAATTATTAATACTGACACCTATTTAATTAGGTGTTTCGCTTATTAAAAGCTCATCAGAGTACTTAGTTAAAATTCATATTTTAAATTAATATTAGCGGATTTTCCAGGATTTGGAACCCCACCTGCTATCCCTCTCACTCTTGAGATATGTGGGGTATAAGTTTCATTAAGAATATTATTTACACCTAAAGAACAATGTAATTGAGAATTAAGCTTGATCCCTAACTGAAGGTTTATAACATTATATGAGTCTGTTAATTCTTCATATTCAGCATAATTATCTTGCTTAAATTTATATATATGATAAATTGAAATATCATATAACTTTAATAACCTATCATAATCATTAAATTTAAATAATATTTTAGTCTTTACACTATTGGCTGGAACTAATGCTAAACCATATTTACTGTTCTTATTTCTAGCTTGCAAAAAAGAATATGATTGTTCAAAATGCAAATTGTGTAATTGATGTGGGTGATAATGTAAGTTCATCTCGACACCATTAATCTCAACTTTATCATACTGCATATAATTGTAAACCTTATATCCTGATATAACCGAATCTGTAGGATTTAAAGAAATGAAATCTGATATATTCTGAATAAATGGATTTACAACAATACCTAAATGGTCGTTAGACCACTGATATTTAAGGTCTAACTGATTAGCATATTCTATTCCCAATTTCTTGTCTCCAATTTCATATCTACTAGTACCATGATGAACCCCATCCGAAAACAATTCAGAAACATGAGGGGATCTGTAAGCTCCAGAGAATGTCATTCTAAAAATATGATCAATAAATCTATAATATATCCCTGAAGAAAAGCTGGTACTATTAAATGAATTGTCATAATCTAAATCTAAAACCCTATCATCTGAGCTTAGTCTTTTATAATCATATCGTATACCAGAGTTTACTCCAAAATTATCTTTCTCATACTCTATTAATGCATAAGGCCCTAAATTAAAAGAAGATGCATCAGGTGCTAACCTATCGTTAATATTATTCGTATTTTCTTGTAAAACAAATTGAGAGCCTATTTGCAGAGTTAATTTTTCAGAAATATATCTGATATTTGAAGACAAGAGAGTATTGGAAAGGTTAAGATCAAAAGCAGGTCTTGTTAATTTTTCACCATACTCCTTTAAATTATTTAAAAAGTGACCTGCATAGAATTCAAATTTTAAATTATTAAGCATATAATTAGCCTCATAAATCAGCAGTTTATTATTTACAACCTGCCATGGCTTCTTTATGCTGAAGTCTTCGGCTAAATCTAATTCAATAGATGTTATAGCGTTAATATCAACCTTAGAAGGATCTCCATGAACATGGCCTGGTATACCAGGAAGTTCATTATGAATTTGGGCCCTAAAAATATTTTGCCAATTCTTATATCTATATCCCAAAGAGAATTTAATGGCATTCTGTTTGAATCTTGAGTTAAAAAGATAAGTATTGTCGGGGAGTCGATAATCTGATGAAATTGCATACTGACCATATATATTAAAAAATAAATTCTTTTTATTAAATTTTACACCAAATTTATTATTACTTAAAATGCTGCTATTGTTAAATCCTGTAGAAATAAAGCCTTTTAATTTATCATTAGCAATAAATGGAGCATCTTTAAAATATAGTAACCCACCAATTGCTTCAGACCCATACTTTAATGCACTTGATCCCTTAATTAATTCTACTTCACTTAAACCTAAATCAGTGAAACCTATACCATGATCATTAGCCCATTGTTGATTATTAATCTGCATTCCATTTAAGTAAGTAACAACACGCATTCCAGACAAACCTCTAACAACAACTTTCTGAATTCCTAATCCTGAAGAAATCATATCTACGCCACTTAGTTCTGCAATATCATCAATAATAGAAATAGAGTTTTGAGTACTCAATGATTTTTTATCAATATTTATTAATCTACTATTTCCTAACTCAGAATAAGATTCAATAACACCAACCTCATCTAAAATAACATGAAGTTTATCAAGAATAATCGTTAATTCTACACCAGAATTATACTTAAGAGTCTTAGAGGAATACCCATCCTTATAAAAACTAATATAGCTGTTGTTAGGAATATCTAATTCAGTAACAAACTCACCATCTTCATTACTAAATAATAGTATGTTCTGATCTGAAAACAATATGTTAACTTTATTAAGTGGCTTATTATTAGGATCTAATACAATACCCTTTGTTTGTGAAAAAAGTGTAAAAAAACTCATCATAAAAAATGATGAAAGAATAAAAATTTTCATAAAATAAAAATAAATTAAAATGGATAAATTTAGTCTTAACTATTGTGGCTAAGAATTACTAGAATGTAATTTACATCTAGAATTAATAAATCTATATTATGAAAGGTGGGGATTTGTTTCGAGTATTATTTGTATCAATTAAGTAAAGTGAAGTAAATAATTGAACTTCCTTTACAGTAAATGATTCTGAAACAGTGTCAAACATATTATCTAATATTGCTGGTTTGCAATTAGAAAAATGATCACATAAAGGGCAACTTTCTTCTGAACTTATTATGTGAGATTCGTGAGAGCAATCAGAAGTATTAAAAGAATTATCATCAAAATTCTCGCAAATTGGTAAATCCTGATGATGATGATGATGGTTATCGTCATCATGATTGTGAGATGAAAGAATAGATAAAGAGCTAAATAAATAAATAGCCAACATTAGAATACTAGTGCCCCCTTTAATTATTTTTTTACTTTTATTCACCTTACAAAAATAATAAAAAAACGCAAATGATTTGCGATTATATCGAATTATTCAAATTCACAAAGAAGTTAGAAATAAGGACCGAGAGGTCTGCCAAAAATAAAACCCACTTAATGAGTAGGTTTATTAATTATTTTATGAGCATCTTTAAAAGGACTTCTTTTTGTCCACTTTTTAATAGATAACCTTTTTAAAATTGGGTTAAGTATAATACTCAGATATCTATTGCTTGCTTTAACATATACATAAGACTTAATTGGTTTAGCTCCAAAATTACTCTTAAATTCATTGGCAGTTCTTCCAAAGACAACTTTATCCTTTTTAAGTACTATTGCATTGTTAATAGTTTCGAGTAATATCCTAGCATATATAGAAAACGTCTTATTTAATGACTTATCAAAACCTACATAATAAGAATAAAGGACCTTATCTTGATGTATTTCAGATGAGAACGCAATTAAATCATTATTGATAAAATAACCATACACTTTAAAAATATCTTTTTTAATCAATGATAAAAAAGAATCTGTATTAAATAACGGCCCAGTAAATTTCGATTCATTTATCACCTCAGAGAATAGATCTTTTATTTTATCAGAATAGACTACTAGATCATTAGTATTCATAGGCCTAATTTCTATTTCACTGCTTGAATGCAAAAATTTCTTAATCTTCTTTCTATACTTTTTTCTAAAATCTGAGACATAGCTATCTATGTTAAACCACTTATTATGTATTTCAAGAACCATATCTCCCTCAACCTCAATTTTGCAGAACTCATTTTTTTCAGTAGTAATATTATTAAAAACAAAATCAGGAAGAACTAATAGTGTATAATTATATTGAAGAACAGAAAGAAATTTATCAAGATTAATCTTATTCTTTGAAGCAAAAGCAGGTATATTGGTAATGAATGAATTTGTAAGATAAAGAACATCAAACTTTAAAAATTTTACAAATAACCCTAATCTCTTATTCCTCAAATAGCGTACTATTTTATCAAAACGTAATTCAAAAATATGGGCGTATAGCCTCATATCTTTGTTAATTACAAAGAGATGCTTTATTTTTGGGTGATTAATATAAAAGACCTCTAAGAAAGTACTATGAATAAAATCACTTACATTAAATCTATCCCATTCCGCTTTTACCTTAGCTATATCAGTATATACTTTCAATGTACCTAAATCTTTGATTTAATATTTAACACAGATATATCTGGCATTATTCCTACCCTACCAGCATAACCCAGATGACCGAGCCCTCTATTAACATATATTTGCTTTCCTTCATGTTCATATAATCCAGCCCATTCTTTATACCTGTATTTTACTGGACTCCATTTAAAACCCGGTATTTCTACACCAAATTGCATCCCATGTGTATGTCCAGATAATTGAAGGTCAATTTTATAATCACTTTTCGAAACTACTTCACTAAAATGGGATGGATCATGAGACAATAAGATAGTAGGAATGCTATCATCAACACCTCTCATTGCAACATCTAAATCACCATCTTTGTTAAACCTGCCAGCACCCCAATTTTCAACACCAACAATATTAAACTTCTTCTTTTTATTTGAAACAAATCTAGATTCATTCAATAAAAGATCAAAGCCAACCTCTTTTTCTAACTTTAATAATTTTCTAAAATTAGTTTTCCACTCAGCAGAATCTCTTTTCATTCCTGTATAGTCACCATAATCATGATTTCCTAGAATTGATAACTTACCATCTTTCGATTTTATTTTTTTTAACGCATCAATATAAGGAACCGCTTCATCATAATAATTATTAACTAAATCACCAGTAAACACTACCAAATCAGGGCTCTCACTATTAATCATTTCTATAGCTTCCTCTAATTTACCAACATTATTAAATCCACCTAGGTGAAGATCAGATATATGAATAATCTTATAATTATTAAGCGCCAAAGGCCAATCTCTTATAAAAATATCTTGATAATTCTTTTTAAAATTATACCTACCCCATATCATACCATATAATAATGTAGAAAATAAAGTTCCTGAAATAACAAGTGCAGAATTTTTAAGAAAATTTAAACGACCAAGATCTGACTGCTGGTTACTAGTTGAAAAAAAACTAGTTAAATATTTAAAGATCCTAATTACATCATCAATAATAAGAGGAAGTATTCCAATAAATTTGGAAATAAAAACAATAAAAACTAAACTAGAATATACAATACTATCATTAAATCTAATAGATGGGGTTCTTTTTTCATAATTTAAAAAAACGTAAAGTATCGCAGCATATATTAAAGCTGAAATAAGCCAATAACAAATTGGGTAAATAGAATTATTAACGAAGGTTTTAATTGTTGATATAGTGCCTAGATAGAAATAAATATCTATAACAAAAAGGAAAAGGATAATAGGTAATATCTTCATTTTGCAAAACTAAACTTAATATATAATATAATTAGTAAATCATTTCAAAAAAAAGTTCGAAACTGGGGCCGAGAGGGCCACATAAAAAAACCATTTATTACAGTGGGAGTTTATTTATTCAAGAATTATTTTCTTCTCTACTGTTCCATCATCATAAAGCTTGAATACTAAGCCAGATTTTTTTTTCAGAACATCCCTCCCTAAAATATCCAACAACTTAAAAGCTCTATTTTCTACACCTACTTTTTCTGGAATATAGCTTACAGTACCAAAATCAAGTTTTAAACCAATTGGCCTATGATCAGAAATATTGTTCTCATAATTACTACAAGTACCCATATAATCATCAATTCTAATTACAGAAACAAGCGAATTAAAATTTTGAAAATCAGCAAATAGTTCATTAGTAATAAGGATGTGATCAAGGTGAGAAGGCCAAGTAGGATAAGACCAATCTATACTATTACCTTGAGCGATTAACATGTCAGCAAACAAATAATTAGTATTATCATTTATAAAATCCTGAAATACATTATTGGCAGTGTAATCAATTATTTCATCATTTAGATCTCCTAGTAATATTACCCTTTTACCTAAAAGAGTATTATCTATATATTGTTTTAGATAAGTAACAGCTTGTAATCTTCTATTTTCTTCATCATTAGTATTATTTGTATTTAGTATGCCATCTCCACAGCATTTGAAATGATTATTAATAATAATATAGTTGTTGCCCATAAAATTACAATCTAATACTTGAGGAGATCTTGGAAAAGCATTCCAGTATGGTTGAGAAGTAAATATCTCATATTTCGAATTAATTTGTATAGTATTCGTATTATAGACATAGGCTAAACCTCCATAATAACTACTTTTAAAATAGCACTCATATCCAGGTATATTGGATACAACTTGTTTTAAAAGTGTAGTATCTTCAATTTCTTGTAATGCGTATACATCAGCTTCTAATCTAGCAAGAATTTCTTGCACTTCACTTGCAGTGTTATTATTCTTTGGAAACCATTCAATATTCCAACTAATTATATCAAAAGTTGTATCAGTGCCAAAGTACAAATCATTAAGAGTTTGTGCTGATAATATTTGACTACTTATTAAAAATATAAATATGATTTTATTCATAAGATAAAATTACTCAATAATTTTCTAAAAAATCTCGAAATATGGAGCTAGAAATTCGCCAAAAATAATCCCACTCATTTGAGTGGGGTTTATTATTTTAGCTTTATGAAAATAATGATTAGAAAAGGAGTTAAAGAAGACTTACCATCAGTACTAGAACTAATCAAAGAATTAGCTAATTATGAAAAATCTCTAGATGAAGTAACCATTACATTAGAGGATTTAGAAAATGACGGATTTGGAGACCGCCCATGGTTTTGGTTTTTAGTTGCTGAAGATAACAATAGGATTATTGGATTATCCTTTTATTGGATACGCTATTCTACTTGGAAAGGGAAATTCTTATACCTTGAAGACTTTGTAATTAAAAAAGAATATAGAAGAAGCGGTATTGGGTCTAAATTATTTGAAGAAACAATCAAAATATGTAAAGAACATAATCTGAATGGAATGATATGGCAAGTATTAGATTGGAATAGTCCTGCTATAGATTTCTATAAAAAGTATGATGCTGAAATTAGCTCCGATTGGTTGAATGGAAAACTTACAAAGAAACAAATTGAGAAGATGAATGAACTTCTTTAAGAAGTTCGAAATTAGGACCGAGAGGCACACCTATTGGTTTGCTAAAGCAAAATAAAGCCCTACTAAAATTGTGGTGCTTCTGTTATTTATACCCCTCAGTAATTTTACACACCCCTACCCCTCTTGTTAGAAGGGAATCATAAGTAGAAAAGCAGCTAGAGGAAAAGATAGCAACAACTAGAAAGTATTCTTATATTTGCCAACTGAATTAAAAGAAGAAAATGGAACAAGAAGAAAGATATATCCCTAAACATAAAGTAAGAATTGTAACGGCTGCCAGCCTATTTGATGGACATGATGCTGCCATAAATATAATGAGGCGTATTATACAAGCTACAGGATGTGAGGTAATTCATTTGGGGCACGACAGATCGGTAGAAGAAGTAGTAAATTGTGCTATTGAAGAAGATGCAAATGCTATTGCAATGACTTCCTACCAAGGAGGACATACAGAGTACTTAAAGTATATGTACGACCTATTGCAAGAGAAAAAAGCAACACATATAAAGATATTTGCTGGTGGAGGTGGAACCATTTTACCAGAAGAAATAAAGGAATTAGAAGCATACGGAATAACAAGAATATACCACCCAGATGATGGTAGAGAAATGGGATTACAAGGTATGATAAACGACCTAATAAAGCGATCGGACTTTTTAGTTGGAGAGTATTTAGAAGGTGGGATTTCAGATATAAAACAGAAAAATGTGAATGCAATTGCTCGTATGATATCGGCTGCAGAAAACTGCCCAGAAAAGCATGCTACTACTCTATCAGAAATAAAAGAAATTGCAACAAACTCAGAAACTCCAGTACTAGGAATTACAGGAACTGGTGGTGCAGGAAAATCATCATTAGTAGATGAATTGGTAAGAAGATTCATTATAGATTTTCCGAATAAAGATATTGCTATTGTATCGGTAGACCCATCTAAAAGAAAAACTGGAGGTGCATTATTGGGAGATAGAATAAGAATGAATGCCATAAAATCTGACCAAGTATATATGCGTTCGTTAGCAACAAGGCAAGCAAATTTGGCTTTATCGGCACATGTAAATGATGCACTAGACATCCTTAAAGTTGCTAATTATGATTTAATAATTTTGGAAACTTCAGGTATTGGGCAATCGGACACTGAGATACTAGAACATTCAGATATTTCCCTTTATGTAATGACACCAGAATATGGTGCTGCAACACAATTGGAAAAGATTGATATGCTGGATTTTGCTGATCTTATCTCGATAAATAAATTTGATAAAAAAGGAGGATTAGATGCCATAAGAGATGTAAAAAAGCAATACCAAAGAAACAATACCCTTTTTGATAAAGATGTAAATAGCATGCCGGTTTATGGTACTATCGCTTCCCAGTTTAACGACCCAGGAGCCAATTCGCTTTACAAAGCAATAATGGATAAGTTCTCAGAAAAAGGATTAGGAAACTTCAATTCATCCTTTGAGATAACTGATGAAATGAGTGAGAAGATTTTTGTTATTCCACCCAACAGAGTACGTTACTTATCCGAAATATCAGAAAACAACAGGGCGTACGACAAATGGGCAACTGACCAAAAGGAGATCGCACAAAAGTTATATGCATTACAAAAATCATTAGAAATACTTACTACTGCAAGTGAAGATGTTATCTCACAAATAAAAGCACAATACGAAACTCTTTTATTGGATTTACATCCTAAAAACAAAATATTAATTGACACTTGGGAAGAAGTACAAAAGAAGTACCAAGAAAAGATTTTTAAATTTAAAGTTAGAGATAGAGAACTTTCTATTCAAACCAATTCCACTTCCCTATCCGGTAGTTCTATTCCAAAAATAGCTTTACCAAAATATGAAGCTTGGGGAGATGTTATTAAAATGGCAATTGCAAGAAAATGTACCTGGAGAATTTCCATTTACTGCAGGATTATTCCCATTTAAAAGAGAAGGAGAAGACCCAACAAGAATGTTTGCCGGAGAAGGAGGACCTGAAAGAACAAACAAGCGTTTTCACCTAGTAAGTTTAGGTATGCCTGCAAAAAGGTTATCCACTGCATTCGATTCTGTAACCCTTTACGGAAACGACCCTGGAAGAACGACCCGATATTTATGGTAAAATTGGAAATGCAGGAGTATCCATTTGTTGTTTAGATGATTTAAAAAAACTCTATTCTGGTTTTGAATTGGCAAACCCAATGACATCCGTAAGTATGACGATAAACGGACCTGCACCAATGCTATTGGCCTACTTTATGAATGCAGCAATTGACCAAGAATGTGAGAAATACATAAAGGAAAATGGTTTAGAAAAACAGGTAGAAAGCAAGATTACATCTATCTATAAAAACAAAGGAGTTGCCAGACCAAAATATCAAGGGAAATTACCAGAAGGAAACAATGGTTTAGGACTTTACCTACTAGGAGTTACTGGAGATGAAGTACTAGAAAATGACATCTACCAAAAGATAAAAGTGGAAACTTTAACGAAAGTTAGAGGTACCGTACAAGCCGACATTTTAAAAGAAGATCAGGCACAAAATACTTGTATTTTCTCTACAGAATTTGCCCTAAGAATGATGGGTGATGTACAGGAATACTTTATTGATAATGGCGTAAGAAACTTCTATTCTGTTTCTATTTCAGGGTACCATATTGCAGAGGCAGGTGCCAACCCAATATCACAATTGGCATTTACCCTTGCTAACGGATTTACTTATGTAGAATACTACCTAAGTAGAGGAATGGACATTAATGAATTCGGTCCTAACCTTTCGTTCTTCTTTAGTAATGGTGTTGACCCTGAATATGCCGTAATTGGGCGTGTTGCCAGAAGACTTTGGGCAAAAGCAATGAAGAATAAATATGAAGCCAACAAAAGAGCACAAATGTTGAAATACCATATTCAAACTTCTGGTCGTTCGCTTCACGCACAGGAAATTGATTTTAATGATATCCGTACTACTTTGCAAGCACTATATGCAATATACGATAACTGTAATTCCTTACACACTAATGCTTATGATGAGGCAATCACCACTCCTACTGAGGAATCAGTAAGAAGAGCAATGGCAATTCAATTAATCATAAACAAAGAATTAGGATTGGCCAGAAATGAAAACCCAATACAAGGAGCATTCATAATAGAAGAATTAACTGATTTGGTAGAAGAAGCAGTACTTACTGAATTTGACAGAATAACCGAAAGAGGTGGTGTACTTGGTGCTATGGAAACTATGTATCAAAGAAGTAAGATACAAGAGGAAAGTCTGCATTACGAAACCCTAAAGCACACAGGGGAATACCCAATTATTGGAGTAAATACTTTTCTAAACAAAAAAGGTTCTCCTACTGTTATTCCTGAGGAAGTAATCCGTGCAACAGAGGAAGAGAAGAAATACCAAATTACAATGCTAGATGAATTACACAAAGGTAACAAAGGTACATCAGCAGAAATATTAAAGAAAGTACAAGAGGCTGCTATACAAAACGAGAATATATTCGAATTGTTAATGGATGCTGCAAAAGTATGTTCCTTAGGAGAAATAACCAATGGATTATTTGAAGTTGGTGGGCAGTATAGAAGGAATATGTAAAATGCTTATTAGAAAATTACAAATAGAGGATGCTAAACAATTTTTAGAGCTTACTAAAATAACTGATGCAGAAACTCCATTCCTATATTTTGAAGAGAACGAAAGAAAAACTACTCTAGAAGAACAGGTAAAATACATAAAAGATGGGCAAGAAAAAGGTTTTGTTTCACTTATTGCTGTAACAAACGACACTCTTATAGCTTATGTTTTAGGTTTTACTTTTGAAGTAAAAAGAAGAAAACATTGTATGAGTATTGCTATTGCTGTATTACAAGAATACTCAGGAAAAGGAATTGGCACAAAATTACTTACCGAACTAATTGAACAAGGCATAAAAAAGGGATTTACTCGTTTTGAATTAGATGTCTCTGTAAACAACCCTATTGCAATTAATCTCTATAAAAAAATGGGATTTGTAATTGAGGGTGAACGAGAAAATTCTTATAAAATTGATGGAGATTTTGACAATGATTATATCATGGCTAAAATTATATAATGTCAAAAAAACTAAACATACTAAAGTACGCTAAAACACAAGGAATTATTTGTGGGTTTGCAGGTTTGTTTATTGGTGTACTGTACTCTTTTGGAGGATTAACAATTGACACCTTAGTCACTTTAGAATTTATAGACCCAGTTATTTGGGAGAATACTCCAGGGCTTAGTTACGGTACCTTTTTAGCCTTTTTATCTATAATTGCTATGCCCCTTTATTTTGGTGGTATTGGCTACCTATTTGCTTTAGTGGGTGCCTATCTATTTAATAAACTTAAACATCCATTTAAAAATATGGATATGGATTTTAACAAAAAATAAAAAACAATGATTAAAAAAACACTTATTCTATTATTGGTTGCCTTTGCTGGCATTACAAATGCACAAAACACTTTAGATGCAATGGTAGTTTCTGATGAAAATAAAGAGGCTTTAATTGGCGCTACTCTCCTACTAAAAGGAACTACAAATGGGGTAAGCACCAATATAGAAGGAACTGCACTTTTGAACAATATCCCTAACGGAAAACAAACTATAGTTGTCTCCTATATTGGCTATGAGGAAAAGGAAGTGATTTATAATTTTCCGCAAGATGGATTAGTAGCACACGAAATAAAATTAAGTGCTGACAACACAGAAATAGATGAAATAATTGTTGAAGCAACAAGAGGAAACAGAACTGTTGCCAACTTACCCACCCGAACTGAAGTTCTAACGGATGAGATAGATGAAGCAGCAAGTATGGAACCCAGTAAAATTGCCCATTTAATAACACATAGCACAGGAATACAAGTACAAACAACTGCTGCAGGAAGTAATGGTGCAGTGGTAAGAATACAAGGGTTAAACGGAAGATACACCCAAATGTTAAAAGATGGATTTCCGCTTTATGGAGGTTTTTCTGGGAGTTTGGATATTTTACAAATTCCACCTTTGGATTTACGACAAGTAGAATTTGTAAAAGGATCAGCATTCACCCTATATGGTGGTGGTGCAATTGCTGGAATTGTAAACTTATTAACTAAAAAAGCAAAAAAGGACGAAACCCTTTTACACATTAACCTTTCTCATATTGGAGCAAGAGATTTTAATGTTTTTAATGCCAAACGCTTTGGAAAATGGGGCTTTACCAACTTGGCTTCTATGCACATTCACGAACCCTATGATGCAGATAAAGATGGGTTTTCGGACATAGCAAGTATCCAAATTTAACTTTAACCCAAAACTATTTTACAACCCAAATAAAAAAACAGCATTGTATTTTGGGCTAGGTATCACAAAGGAAAATAGAAAAGGAGGTAGTATGGATAAAATAAATAACTATGATGCCTGGACTTACTACTACTTAGATGCACAAGAAAGTAGCCGAACTACCACTCAGTTTTCTGCTAACTATCAATTAAGTAAATCTAAAACAATCTCCATAAAAAATAGTTTTTCTTCCTTTGATAGACACATTAATATAGAAGAAAATATTTTGGGCAATTCTAATAAATTTGGAGGAAATCAACTGAATAGTTTCACTGAATTGAATTTAAATATTAATAAGAAAAAACAAAATATCAATATCGGATTGAATGCACTTTCTGATAAATTTACAGAAGATAATTTCATCCCTCACCCTCTAAGAAATCAAGAATATCAAACCCTTGGCTTGTATATAAATCACCTTTGGGATGTAACCGATAAATTTGCTTTGGAAAGTGGACTGAGAACCGATAAAGTAGATGCTTCAACCTTAAATACAGAAAATGGTGGACAATCTTTTGTTCTACCAAAAATCTCTGCTTTGTATAAGCTAAATCCTGAATTTGCTATCCGTTTAGGTGGTGGGATGGGATACAGAATGCCTAGCCTGTTTAGTGAAGAAGCAGAACCATACGGATACAGAAATGTGCGTCCAGTTGATTTCGGAAACTTAGTTGCAGAAGAGTCATACGGAACAAATATTGACTTTAAATATCAATCTGCTTTCGGAACAGATAATGTATTGCTTTCCTTAAACCAAATGTTCTTTTACAATATAATTGACAACCCAATTACCTTAAATGAAACTGATATTGATAATCTGTTTTACGAACAAACAAACGACTCTTTAATCTCAAAAGGTTTTGAATCACAAATAAAACTAACAGTGGATAAATTCACTTGGTTTTTTGGATACACTTATACAGATGCATACCTAGAAAATGGAACAGATAAAAACCCGCTTACCCTTACACCTAAGCACAGCATAAAAGGAGATTTACTATATGTAGTAGATAACAAATGGCGTATCGGTTGGGATTACGATTATAAATCAGGACAATTCCTAAACAATGGACATATTACCGAAAGCCTGTTTACTACAGGAGTAATTGTAGAACGCACAATTGATAATTTTGTCATCTTCCTAAATGCAGAAAACTTTACGGATGTAAGGCAATCCAATGTTGGGAATGTGCTAACGGATGGTAGTCCTCAATTCAATGAAGTTTGGGCACCCTTGGATGGTTACTTTTTTAATATGGGCTTGAAGATTAAGTTGTAATAATAAATAAGTTTGTCATATCGAACCTTGAGTGAAATGTAGTTTATTCGGCAAAGGCAGATATCTACAGATACTAAAAGATGGAACCTAGAGATCTTTCGACAAGCTCAAGATGACATAGTAAAACAAAAAAAGCCCTACTTTTCAGCAGGGCTTTTTTTATATTAATCAGTTTATATTACTCAATAATCATTTTCTTTTCTACTGTACCATCATTGTAAATATAGAACATTGGAGTATTTTTAGTTGCTTTGGTTTCTCTTCCTAAAACATCCACCACTTTTAGTAATTTTCTGTTTTCTAAGAATGAGTTAATATCTTCAATTCCAGTAGCACTACCTCCTACTCGCATTGAAACCCAACCATTATTACCAAATACTAACATATCAAATGCCATACAAGAAAATATAGACACCCCATCATCTATAACTGTTGTTAAAAAAACTGCAAATGTATCAGACGGATTTGAGTTGATAAAACTAATTGATTGTGTTGAATCTACAAACATATTCCCAGCTTGGTCAAATACCTCCCAATAATAATCTAAAATATATGTATTTGCTCCACTTATAGTTCCATCAAAAGTAATATTACTATATGTAGATGATGAATTAACACTAATACTTACCGAATCACAAACAGCAGAAATATTACCTATACCTGCTCCTCCACCCGGAATAATAGGTCCTAAAGGCAAATAAGCGGAAGTAAATACCCAATTACTACCATCATAATATACAGACCCAAAATGCATACAAACAAATACACTTCCATTTATATCAATAGTAGTTTCCAAGAAAACCATTAAAGTATCAGTAGTACTTGCAGTAAAATTAACACTTTGAGTAGAAGATGTTTGCACAAAACCATTGTAATCATAAATATCCCAAAACCAAGAAGTAACAATTCCTGGCAAGGTAGTAGCATCAGCATTCAAAATAACATTTGTACTTGTGCTCATAGGGTCAACCACAACATTAATAGAATCACAATGAGAAGACATAGATCCAATTCCTCCAGGACCTATTCCTATTGAACCGTTTCCAGTAAAATTAGAAGATAGTGTAACTACCCAACTTGATCCATTATAATATATCGTTCCCGTAAAACTACAAGAAGCTATTATTCCATTTGAATTTATACTTGGAGATAAAAAAACAGTTAATGTATCTATTGTATTTGCAGGATTTACTGAAACATTCTGCACTGAATCTACTAAGATAACGCCTAAGTTATTAAATATAATCCAATTCCAATTGGTTACAGTTCCATTAATATTTCCAACCGTTCCATCAAGTAATAATGTTGTTGAAGTTGATGCTGGATTTATAGAAATTCCAATTGAATCGCAATCATTCCCAATAAATTGCGCTTGTGTATTTAACCCAAAAAACACAAAAAGTATTAGTAAATATTTTTTCATCTTTTTATCGCCTATATTAGTTGGTTAGGGCTTTTACCGATTATTTATGAAGCAAAAATAGAATGACTTATTCTATTAAAAAAATCAAAAAAAGTAAAATCTTATGTTCCCAATATTTTATTAAACTACTAATTCAACATATTTTCTCTTGTAATTTAAAAGAAGAACCTTATGTGTCCAGCTTATTCTACCAAATCATAAATAATTAAAGTTTCTACATCTTCAGGAGCAACAGTTGTTGGGTCATTAGTATAAAACTCCAAAGCACCTGGTATAACTTCTAATCCATTTTCAGCAGCATACACATCAATTAAATCATGCGTATTTCCACTCAGTTCATACGCACCATAATGAGTAGCTTGTATTGTTTTTCTTGGCCTTAACAAGCCACCTTCAATTCTACCGTTTCCTAAATGATTTGTTGCAATTAAAACCCCTGCATCAAATACAACTACATCCTCATCTCCTGCTTGTTTTGGGAAAGAAGTCCACCTAGTAAAAGGCATACCTACAGGCACAATTTCATTTTGACCAAGATAAGCAAATAGCTCTCCGTAAGTAGCACCAATAGTCTCACCAATTTCATTCATAGTACATCTTGCTTCAATGAATAAATAATGTTGTTCAGGTACATCAACTATTGCAACTTCTGATGAACGACTAGGTATACTTTCACATTTTGCCTTTAAACCTTGTAGTCCTGCCTCAAAATCAGGCCCTGCCATAGCATCAAAAAACATAGTCATAAAGTGCATAAAGAAAGGCATCTCCCCTTTCATTCCCCAAGTAATGTGTGTTCCCTCATCTGTCTCTTTAAAATTCCAAAAACCATAAGCTGGTGACATTCCTTCAAAATTAAGTTCTGTATTTATAGAATCAGCAAAGCTAACAGCAGTTATCTCCAATGACCCAAAACCATATACACCAGTCCATGACATTTTAGAATCAACCCCATATCTAGCTCCCGTATATTCTGTAGTAATAGTAGTATCCTTCTCCCACCAAGTATCCCAAGTAGGCCATGTTTGTAAATCCGTTACCTCACCATATACCACATAGGCAGGTGCATCTATTGTTATAGTTCTTTGCATTTTATATTTTCCTGATATAAAAAGATTGAAAGTGCAAAAAGCAAGGAAACAAATCAATGTCCATTTTAAAATTTGTTTTAAAGCATTCATAATTATAATGTTTTAGTTAAAGGGTTGTAAATTACAAAAATACTTTAAGTTTGAACTTTCAAAAACAAAACCTACACTCATGATAAAAAAAATAGGAATATTATTACTAGCTAGCCTAGCAGTTAATGCACAGGACAAAGGACAGTTTGAATCCTACTCCAACCCTTTTTACGGAAAAATTGTAAGCGAAAGCAACAAATACGACAAAGGAGAAAAAGAAGAATACAAATCCTTCAAAATGAATTTTGACGGAAAAAAAATTCCTCAAAGTTTAGATGAATTTACAATTGTAGAAGCAGAAAACCCTATCTCACAAGGAAATACAGGTACTTGCTGGTGTTTTTCAACTACTTCATTTTACGAAAGTGAACTCCACAGAATAACAGGAAAAACAATCAATTTATCAGAACTTTACCCTGTTTACTTTGAGTATATTGAAAAAGCAAGAGGTTTTATCAAAACTAGAGGAAACACTCACTTAGGAGAAGGTTCAGAAACCAATGCAGTACAAAGAATGATGGATTGGTACGGAATTGTACCTGCTGATGCTTATGAAGGAAAACCAAGTGACCAACCTTTTTACAATCATGAAAAAATGTTTGGTGAATTTGAGGCCTACTTAAAGAATTGTAAGCAAATCAACTTTTGGGATGAGGAAGCAATTCTATCCAATATCAAATCTATTTTGAATCATTATATGGGCGCCCCTCCTACTTCATTTAAGTACAATGGAAAAACTTATACTCCAAAATCATTCTTAAAAAATGTAACTAAGCTTAAACCTAACGATTATGTTGATTTTATGAGCTTGATGCAAAAACCTTATTGGAGTCAGGAAGAATACAAAGTTCCTGACAACTGGTGGAGAAGTGATGCCTACTACAATGTGCCTTTAGATGATTTCATGTTTGCAATTAAAAATGCAATTGAAAATGGATTTTCTATCTCAATTGGTGGTGATGTGTCAGAAAGCGGATATTCTTCTACACATGATGTTGCAATGGTTCCTTCTTATGATATTCCTTCTGAATTTATTGATGAAAATGCAAGACAATTCCGTTTTTCAAATAAAACTACAACTGATGACCATGCTATACATTTAATCGGTTATAAGATTGATGACAATGGTGATTGGTGGTTTTTAATAAAAGATAGTGGTTCAGGTGCCCGTAACGGAAACTTCCCTGGCTACTACTTTTACCATGAAGATTTTGTAAAACTAAAAATGATGACTTTCACTATTCATAAGGATGCAGTAAAAGCAACTTTAGATAAGTTCAATAAATAGTTTGAATACATAAGATTCTACATTTTGATTAACCCATATTCTTAGCATTATATTTATTTTTACAACATGAAAAAAATAGCCTTCTTTTTGCTCATTCCATTCTTTAGTTTTAGCCAAAACATCAATACGCTATTCTCTGAAAAAGGAGAAGTTTATTTTTCTTTTAAATACAAGAATAAAACTCAGTTAGATAATATCTCTGACATTGTTTCTCTTGATCATAAAACAAATAATACTACTGCCTTTGCATATGCCAATAAAGATGAATATGGCAGTTTTCTTAAGCTTGATATAGAGCACATTATTATTCCTAAAAAAAGATTAAACTACAAAAACGGCAGTAAAAATAATTGGGATTACTACCCTACTTATGAGGAGTACACTGAAATGATGCAAGCTTTTGCAGACTCTTTCCCAAGCATTTGCAAGATTCACCATTTAGGAACATTAAATTCAGGAAGAGAAATACTTATTGTACAAATTTCTAACAATATAGGGCAAAAAGAAAATGAACCTTCCTTCCTATATACCTCATCAATGCATGGTGATGAGCTAGCAGGTTACATTTTAAGTTTACGATTAATTGACTACATCTTAAATGGATATGGAAATAATACAAGATTAACAGATCTAGTTGATAATATTGATATCTGGATAAACCCCTTAGCAAATCCTGATGGAGCTTATGCAGGAGGAAATCAGGATGTATGGAGTGCAAGCAGATACAATGCAAACTGGGTAGATTTAAACAGAAATTACCCTGACCCTGAAGATGGAGCACATCCTGATGGAAACGCTTACCAAACAGAAACAAATATATTTATGGGACTTGCAGACACTGTTAATTTTACAATTTCTGCTAATATGCACGGAGGAGCAGAAGTATGTAATTACCCATGGGATACTTGGAGTAATATTACTGCAGATAATAATTGGTGGGAGCATGTATCAAACGAATATGCAGATAGCTGCCAAGCAAATAGTGGAAATGGATATTTTAACTATTTAAATGATGGAATAACAAATGGTTGGGATTGGTATGAAGTAGATGGAGGAAGACAAGATTATATGAATTACTTTAAGTATTGCAAAGAATTTACTTTAGAACTTTCGGATGACAAAACACCAAACCCAAATGATTTACCAACCTTATGGGATGCTAATTACCCTTCACTTTTAAACTATATGGAACAATCCTTATTTGGTATAAGAGGAATAGTAACTGATAGCATTACTGGAAACCCAATTAAAGCAAAAGTTGAAATCACTAATCATGATGTAGATAGCTCTCATGTCTATTCTAATTTGCCAATTGGAAATTACCACAGGTACTTATATCAAGGCAACTACAGCCTAACTTTTAGTAAAGCAGGCTATCATTCTAAAACAATAAATGCTACCATCTTAAACCAAGATATTATAATTGAAGATGTTCAGCTTGTACCCTTTGGAAGTACAAACATTTTTGAGTTAAATAATAGCAAAACAAATAGTCAATCTTTTGATATTTTAGGAAGAGAAAGCACAAACAAAAAGATTAAAATCATCAAAACAAAAGATGGGAATATTAAAAAACAAATTATTATAAATTAAATGAAAAAATTACTTCTATCACTTATTTTCCTACCCGTATTAACACTAGCACAACAAACAATAAATGCAAGTATAACACATGGAGGAATTACACGAGATTATATGTTATATGTACCTAACTCCTATGTAGCAGGGAATCAATTACCACTTGTTTTTAATTTTCATGGATATAGCTCTAATGCTTTTCAGCAGATGTGGTATGGTGACTTTAGAGCAATTGCTGATACGGCAGGATTTATTATCGTACATCCTGAAGGAACACTAGATAATTCAGGAATTACCCATTGGAATGTAGGATGGGGAGGAAGTAATGTTGATGATATAGGTTTTACTTCTGCTCTTATTGATTCTATTTCAGTAGAATTTAGCATAAATCAAGATAGAATTTACAGTACAGGAATGTCCAATGGAGGGTTTATGAGTTATCAACTAGCCTGTGAGTTAAGTGATAGAATAGCCGCTATTGCATCAGTAACAGGGAGTATGAATCTGGGTTGGTTTAACAGTTGTAATCCAAACCACCCCATGCCAATTATGGAGATTCACGGAACATCAGACCCAACAGTAACCTATAATACTAGTAGTTTTACAGAATCAATTCCTGATATAATGGATTTTTGGAAAAACTTCAATAATTGCAGTAACTCTCCAATCACAACTAATGTTCCTAATTCAAATACTACTGATGGTTGTACTGCTGAACATCAAATTTGGGAAAATGGAAACAATGGAGTTGCAGTGGAACATTATAAAATAATTGATGGAGAACACAGTTGGCCAGGCGCACTATTCCCTAATGGAGTAACTAATCAGGATATTAATGCCTCAGAAAAAATATGGGAATTCTTTAATAAATATGATATAAATGGATTGATTAACCCAACAAATATTAAAAATATTACTGATGAAAAATCAGTTGAATTAATTAAAATTATTGATGTTTTAGGAAAAGTAACAATTCCTAAACCAAACACTCCTCTTTTTTATATTTATAAAGATGGAACAGTAGAAAAGAGAATCCTAGTTAAATAATGTACGATATTGTAATCCTTACTGACCACCGCTATGTAAACCCTGAAAAATCAGATTGGTATACTCAGCAAGTTTTGGATGAAGATGGATTACTACAAACAGCACTAGAAAGCAAAGGATTAAAAGTTTGTAAAAAAGATTGGGCTGATAAAACTTTTGATTGGACAAGTACCAAATACGCAATTTTCAGAACTACTTGGGACTATTTTGAACGCTTCAATGAGTTTTTTACCTGGTTAAAAAACACAAATAACAAAACTACTTTCATTAATTCTTCCGATATTATAAACTGGAATATTGACAAGAATTATCTGCAAGATTTAGCAATAAACAAGATTAATATTGCTCCTACTCTATTTGTTAAGAAAGGAGATACCATAACTTTAAATCAGTTATTTGAAAAAACAAACTGGACTGAGGCTGTACTAAAACCAGCAGTATCAGGAGCAGCACGCCATACTTACCGAATAACCCCTAGTAACTGCTCCGAAATTGAAGCTATATTCCAAAAGCTTATAAAAAATGAAGGAATGCTTTTTCAAGAATTCCTAAATAACATAACTACACAAGGTGAAATCTCCTTAATCATGATTGGAGGAAAATATACTCATGCCGTAAAAAAGATTGCAAAAAAAGGTGATTTCCGAGTGCAAGATGATCATGGTGGCAGAGTAGAAAAATATACACCAACCAAAGAAGAAATTGTGTTTGCTGAAAACTGCCTAGCTGCAAGCCCATTTAAACCTATGTACGCAAGGGTTGATATTGTTTATGATAACAATAACAACCCGTCATTAAGTGAATTAGAATTAATTGAACCCGAATTGTGGTTCAGAAACCACCCAAAAGCAGCTGAACAATTAGCTGAGGAAGTAATTAAGCTATTAGCTTCCAAATAGTACCCAATACTCCTGCCACTGCAATAGGGGATTTAAAAAAAGAGGACCAAAATTTTAGTCCTCTTATTCTTTGATAAACTGCAATTATATAGGAAATAATAATTGTAATAATCAGTAATATGTAGAATGTCATCTATTTTGCTGAAAGCAAAAATACATCAAATTCAATTTCGTCCTTAATAAGGTAATCTCCTAAGTTTTCAAAAAAGTTTCCTGAGTTATAAGTTACATCCCATTTTGTACGATCAATTTTAATATTAGCAGTTGCTAAAAAGTTTATCCCATTTACATTTACATTTGCATCAAAAGAAATTGGATGTGTAATTCCTTTAATCGTTAAATTAGCAACAATAGAATAGTTATTCTCTGTTCCTTTAACTGCCTTTACAATTGTTATTGTAGCTGTAGGGAATTGTTCAACATCAAAAAAATCTTCATTCTTTAAATGCCCTTCTAATTTTGCACTGTATTCTTCTGATTCTATATCAGTATTCTTAATTGAGCTCATATCAATACTAAACTGACCACCCACTAGAGTACCATGGTTAATCATTAACATTCCTTTTTTAATGTTAATTGTTCCTTCATGTGATGATGCTACTTTGGAACCTATCCACTTTACAGTTGAACTTTTAGTATCTACCCTTACATTATCGGTGTGAGGTTTAGTTGCAAAACTAAATGTTGTTATTACTGCTAGTAGTACAGTTAAAATTGTTCTTTTCATGATTTTATTTTTTAATTTATTGCTCAAAAATACATAAATTTACGGCACAAACAAATGTTATGATAGTCATTAAAAAATTTACTTTCAAAAATAAAGCCTTAAGGGAACAGGCTTTTGCCATTCGCCACCAAGTTTTTGTAATTGGTCAAAACTGTCCTGAAGATTTAGAATATGAGTTTGAAGAAGAATCTACTCACTTTTTATTATTAGAAAACAATATTCCTTTAGCTACTGCCCGCCACAGGAAAACAGAAAAAGGATTTAAACTAGAACGCTTTGCAGTACTAGAATCTGCTAGAGGAAAAGGTTTTGGAATGCAAGTACTACAATCTATATTACATGACTTAAAAGATGAAAAAGAGATAAAATATATGCATGCTCAAGTACAAGTAATTCCTTTTTATGAAAAAGTAGGGTTTGTAAAAGAAGGAAATCTATTTGAAGAGGCCGGAATTATGCACTACAAAATGGTGTATAACGCTTAGCTCTTTACTGCATTTAATACTTTAGAATTCCAATTATAAGTATCTTCAATTTTACCTTTTTGAATTCCCTGTAACTGAGTTTTTAACCTTAAAGCAAAAGAATCTTCTTGTGCTTCAATCACCATTCTATCTTCACGAAAAGTAATTGTATTAATTGGGTTTACTGTAACAGCTGTACCAGTACCAAAGGCTTCTTTTAGTGTTCCATTTTTAAAGGCTTCCACTACTTCTGAAATCAGTATCTTCCTCTCCTCAACTTTTATTCCATTATCTTTAGCTAAGGTAACAACACTATCACGAGTAATTCCTCCTAAAATACTATCCGAAAGTGAAGGCGTAATTAAAGTATCCCCTATTCTGAACCAAATATTCATAGTTCCTGACTCTTCAATATATTTATGTTCAACAGAATCTGTCCAGATTAGTTGCTGAAAACCTTTTGCATTAGCCTGTTTTGTTGGATAAAAAGATGCAGCATAATTTCCAGCAGCTTTTGCATAACCTACACCACCTTGTGGCGCTCTAGTATAATGCTCTTCTACTACTACATTCATTTCTCCTGCATAGTATTTTGTGGTTGGAGAGGTAATAATAATGAAGGTGTATTCATCTGATGCTGAAGCTTTAACACACTCACCTGAGGCAAAAATAAAAGGACGGATATATAAAGAATACCCTTCTTCTTTTTTACACCAAGCAGAATCTAACTTTAGTAATTCATCCAAACCATTCATAAAAATATTTTTATCAATTAATGGAATTGATAATCGTTCAGCTGATTGGTTTAAACGTTTAAAATTTTCATCCTTACGGAATAATAAAATTTCATCTGAATTATTTTTAAAGGCTTTCATTCCCTCAAAAACTGACTGACCATAGTGTAAAACTTGTGCGCCTGGCGCCATAGCTATTGGTCCGTAAGGCAGAATTTCTGCTTCACTCCATTTTCCGTTTTTATAATTACAAACAAGCATATGATCAGAGAAAACTGTACCAAAAGGCAGATTAGAAAAGTCAGTTGAGTTTAATCGTGAAATGCTAGTTTTTGTAATTTTCATAAGCGTTAATTCCTTATTTTTAAAGAGTTGCAAAAATATAAAAAAAGAGGGGACTAAACCCCTCTTTTCCAACCTAAAAAACCATAAAAAACAAGTTTACTTAACCACAAGTAATTTTTTAGTTGTTATTACTGAGCCATTAGCACCAGTAATATTCACAAAGTACTGTCCACTTTTTAAATCAAAATTCTTAACTATGATATGATTCCCTGCTGACAGATTTAATTGTTCAGAAGAAACTTTAACCCCAAGAATATTATAAATATTAACCTCAATATCTTGTCCATTATCTAAATATAATGGAAGCGTAAAACTATTACTAGCAGGGTTAGGGTAAATATCATTTACGATAACCCCATTAATTTCTTCTATATCAGTAGTATTATTCGTTACTTCAATCTGAACTGTTTCATCATAATAAAAGAAATTATCAGAAATACGGAATACTGTCAAATAAGGATTAGCACGTACTTGACTCACATCAGGAGTCCAAGCAAAAGTTCCCTCAATTTCATTTCCATTACCTGTTGATACATAGCTAAAAGTAGATGGTGAAGTAGATAAACCAAATGACTCACCAAAAGCACTCATACTTACCACATCATTAATATCAGCATCTGAAGCTAATAAATGTACTTGATAATTTTGCCCAGGAGCAATTTTAACATAAGGATACCCTAATGAGTTTGTTGGCACACTATTCATATTAGAAATAAATGGCATAGCATTTGAAGTATCAGGAACAACAACAAATTGCATATCCCTACTCATAGCACCCACTAGTACACCATTTCTGTATTCTTCTATTGCAAATGAAGCAACAAAATTACCAACCATTTTTGCATCCCAAGAAATTTCACCTGTTATTGAATCAATAGAAAAGAGTCCAGTTGCATTAGAATAAGTAGTATCTGATAAATTTTCATACCCCATAACAACTGAAGGTACTGTTGCTCCAGAAGACAAAGGAATTGAAAGGTTCCATACTAAAGAATCACCATCAGGATCAAAAGGAAGAGGATTATATTGCCAAGCTGTATTTGTAGGCAAATAGGAAACTGGTGGCGCTAAAAATGTAGGAGAAGAATTTGGGCTTGAACTATCTACATTTATATAGGTAAGAAAACTCATACTCTCTGTTAAAGGATTTGACATGTTAACAATTGCTCCATTTCTACAGCAATCAGTCCACTTAATCATATAGTATCCATTTCCAGGAAAAGTAATTGTATCTGTAAAATGATACACCTCAATTCCATATACTGAAGACATAGAAGTTACTGGACCTCCTACTCCAAAAGTTAAACTATGAGTATACAAAAAGTTATAGTTACCGCTTGTATCTAAAACATACACTTCAACTGATTGATTTAATGACATAGGAATACCTAAAGTATCTCTATATGTGTCTAATTCTAAATAATAATGAGAACCACTAGTATCTGAACTTAAATAACTAGCTGAAATTTGCCCTCCCATAAGGTGAGTAGCATAAGAAGAAAATGCAATTGCAATTCCTAAGCAAATTGTAAAAATCTTTTTCATAGCTGTAAATGTTTAATTATTAATAATTTTGATGCCACAAATATAAGGTAAAAAATACTAAAGTCAAGAAAAATAATAATTTACACAAATATTCTTATGCGTTCAAAACAGCAATGACTATTTTCAATTCAACAAGAATACAAACTTTTGCAAACAAATACAAACAATGAAAAACAAACTTGTCATCACCAATGATGGTTCCCACTCAATATTTAATCCTGAAATAAATGAAACTTATCATTCTAAACATGGAGCAATAGTTGAGGCTGAACATGTATTTATTAAGAATGGGCTATTAGCCGAAAACAATAAGCAGTTCAATA
This sequence comes from uncultured Flavobacteriales bacterium, assembly GCA_943788405.1. Classification (GTDB taxonomy): domain Bacteria; phylum Bacteroidota; class Bacteroidia; order Flavobacteriales; family BACL11; genus UWMA-0277. The sequence continues at coordinate 420,180 of CALSQD010000002.1, read as the reverse complement.
TTCTAGAAGTTGGATTTGGCACAGGATTAAATGCTTTATTAACTGCACAAAAAGCAAAACAAAAAAATATTGCAGTTAATTATCATGGAATAGAATTATACCCTGTAAAAAAGGAAAATTATACGCAACTTAATTTTACAGGACTAATTGGTGAGGATAATTCAGATCTCCTAAAATTACATGAATGTGATTGGGAAGCTGAACAAAAAATTAATGATTTTTTCAAGTTAACTAAGAATGAGATTGCATTAGAAAACTATACAAGCAACACTAAATTTGATATTATCTATTTTGACGCTTTTTCTCCTGAAAAACAACCACATTTATGGGATGAAAAAATATTTAATAATATGTATAAGCTACTAAAAGAAGATGGGTTTTTAGTCACCTATTGTGCTAAAGGAGTAGTAAAGCGAACCATGAAAGCTGTAGGTTTTGAAATTATCGTTTTAGATGGACCTCCTGGAAAAAGACAAATGACAAGAGCAAATAAATCTATTTCTCAAAAATAGAATCCAAAATAAGTTTAAAGCCCTTGTAAGCAAAAAAGAATATAGCTGGAATTAAGAGCAAACCAATTACTAAAAAAGTATAATCATCAGCCTTACGCACATTATTAAATCCTGCATATAAAGTAATTGCTGATAAAAAAACAGACATTGAAAAGCCAGAAAGCCACATCATTCCTTTTGCTAATTTTTCTTTATTCATTGTAATTATCTACAGCATTACGAACAGAACCATATTCCTCTAATAAAGACATTAGCAGTATCATAATCTACCCCAATCTCTTGCATTATCATTTTAGTTCCTCTATCTACTAATTTATTGTTAGACAGTTGCATATCTACCATCTTATTTCCTTTCACTTTCCCTAATTGTATCATTACAGAAGTAGAAATCATATTCAACACTAACTTCTGTGCTGTACCCGATTTCATACGCGTACTTCCTGTTACAAATTCTGGACCTACTACTAACTCAACAGGATAATCAGACACTTCAGTAACAGGAGCATTTGCATTACAAACTATACAGCCTGTAGTTATATTTTCGACTTGGCATTTTTTAAGCGCACCAATTACATAAGGTGTAGTACCAGATGCTGCAATACCAATCACCACATCATTAGTATTTATATTGTGTTCCGATAAATCGTTCCACCCTAGTTCTGTATTGTCCTCAGCAAATTCTACTGCTTTTCGCATGGCCTTATCTCCTCCTGCCATAATCCCTACAACTAAACCATGATCCACCCCAAAAGTTGGAGGGCATTCTGATGCATCTACAATTCCTAATCGTCCAGATGTACCTGCTCCTAAATAAAACAATCGTCCCCCTTTTTTCATTTTGGGAACGATTGCATTAATTAGTTGTTCTATCTGAGGAATTTGTTCCTTAACCGAAAGTGCTACTGTTTTATCTTCTCTATTAATGTTTGCGAGTAAATCAGCAGTGCTCATTTGCTCCAATGCATCATAATTAGAATCCGATTCAGTAGTTTTTTTCATTTAGTATAATGATGGGAATTTAGTTGGATTTACCTCACTCATCATTCCATAAACTTTTTCAAAAATATCTTCTGCAGATGGTTTTGTAAAGTAATCCCCATCCTTACCATATGGAGGACGGTGGGCTTTAGCCGCTAATGTTTGTGGTTCAGAATCCAAGAAATTATAAGCATCTTGTTCTTCTACAATTTTTTGTAAAATATATGCTGAAGCTCCACCTGGAACATCCTCATCAATAACTAACAAACGATTAGTTTTCTTAACAGACTCTACAATATCATGTGTTAAATCAAAAGGCTCTAATGTTTGTGTATCAATTACCTCACAAGAGATTCCTGCTCTTTCTAATTGATCAGCAGCATCCATTACCACCCTCCAAGTACTACCATAAGTTACTAAAGTGATATCGTTTCCTTCTCTTGTTGTTTCAACTTTTCCTAAAGGCACACGGAACTCACCAATATTATTTGGTAATTTTTCTTTTATTCTGTATCCGTTTAAGCACTCAATAACCATTGCTGGGTCATTCGACTGCATTAAGGTATTATAGAATCCTGCGGCTCTTGTCATGTCTCTTGGTACACATAAATACATTCCTTTTGTACCATTCAATAACATTCCCATAGGAGAGCCTGAATGCCAAATTCCTTCTAATCTGTGTCCTCTAGTACGGATAATTAAAGGAGTAATTTGTCCACCATGCGTTCTGTAGTGTAAAGATGCAATATCATCCACCATAGGCTGGAAACCATAAATTACATAATCCAAATATTGCATTTCAGCAATTGGTTTTAATCCTCTTAATGAAAGTCCGATTCCTTGCCCTATAATAGTTGCTTCTCTAATTCCAGTATCTGCAACTCTACTTTCACCAAATTTTTCTTGCAAACCTTCTACACCTTGATTTACACCACCAATTTTACCAACATCTTCACCAAAAATCATTGCCTCTGGTATTGCATCAAACATGTGGTGGAAGTTATCTCTTAAAATAATTCTTGCATCTACCTCTTCAGCATTTGCATCATAAGTAGGTTTTACCTCTTCAACCTTTAAAACTGAAGTTGAAGTTTCATTATATAATTTAGTATTGTATCTCTGGTAATTTTCATCATTTATTCTGTTAATGAAATTACGCAAAGTTGCTTTTTCAGCAATTGTTTCGTTTACAATCATCCCTAAAAGGATTCTTGCTTTACTCATAAAATCTCTTCTGAATAAACCAAACATTGCCGACTGATTAATATCTTTAATCCATTCTGCAATTTCAGTAATATTTACTTGTGCTGAAATAGAATTGAAAATCCCTAACAATTCTTTCCATTCTTCTTTAATAGGCGCTTGATATTCTGTCCAAGCTTCTTTCTTTTGTTTTTTTACTGAATCAACTGACTCTTTATCAATTGTATCTAATTCTTCAACTGTAGCAATTTTACTTTCTACAATCCACTCCTTAAATTTCTTGTTACAATCAAAATCAACTTCCCATTGCAATCTTTCTTTACTCTTATATCTTGCATGCGAACCTGAAGTAGAATGTCCTGTAGGCTGTGTCATTTCTACAACATGAATAATAGAAGGGATATGCTTTTCTCTCGCTAATTTTTCAGCTTTTTCGTAAGCTGCAATTAATGCAGGATAATCCCAAGCTTTTACTTTTACTATATCATAACCAGTACCTTTTTTATCCATCTGGAAACCTTTCAATACTTCCGATACATCCGATTTTGTCATCTGTACATCATTGGCAACTGAAATTCCGTAACCATCATCCCAAACAGAAATAATAGCAGGAACTTGTAACACTCCAATAGCATTTACTGCTTCCCAAAAATGACCTTCTGCACAAGAAGAATTTCCAATTGTTGCGAAAGCAATTTCAGAACCTCCATTTGTAAATCCTGGCTTATTTTTAGCCAATTCAGGATTATCTCTATACACTTGTGAAGCTTGTGCCAAACCAACTAATCTAGGAAACTGAGAAGCCAAACAAGCCATATCAGAAGTAGAATTATTTTGCTCCATTAAGTTTTTCCAGCTACCATCATGGTTTAAAAAGCGAGTTCCAAAATGATTCATCATTTGACGAGAACCTGAAGAAGGCTCTCTTTCTAATTCCGGATCACCATATAGTGCCGAGAACATATGTTTTGGAGAATATTGACCTAATGCAGTCATTAAAGCTTGATCTCTATAGTATCCCGCACGGAAATCACCATGTCTAAAAACTTTAGCTAATGCTATTTGTGCTAATTCTTTACCATCACCAAAAATACCAAAACTACCTTTTCCTGAAAGCACATCTCTCCTTCCTTGTGCACCTGATTCTCTTACTTCAGAAGCTAATCTATAATCAGCTAAAATAGTTGCTTTAAAATCGTCCTTTGACATTTTCTTAGTTGCTGTTTTCACTTTTGTACTCATCTTTTTCAAATTTTAATTTTCGGACGGCAAAAATAGTTAATATTTATGATAAAATGTGATTTTAATCAACACGAAAAATTACATTAAAATAAATCCTTTAGCAATTAGTTGTAATTTGGAAAATATTTCTAATTTTGCAGCCCCTCAATAATGAGGAATAATCACAGAGATGGTTTAACCAAATTAAAAGAAAAAATGGCAACAAGAATTAGATTAGCAAGACACGGTAGAAGAAAACAAGCATTTTACCACATTGTAGTAGCTGACCAAAAAGCACCAAGAAACGGAAGATACATTGAAAAATTAGGTATCTATAACCCTAACACTAACCCCGCAACAATCGAATTAGATTTTGATGGTGCTGTAAACTGGTTATTAAAAGGTGCACAACCTTCTGATACTGTAAGAGCAATGTTATCTTACAAAGGTGTAATGATGAAAAAGCACTTAATGGCTGGTGTAGCTAAAGGTGCATTTAATGAGGAGGAAGCAGAAAAAAGATTTGCAGCTTGGATGGAAGATAAAGAAAGCCAAGTAGCTGATAAAAAATCAGGATTAGAAAAAGCGGCAATTGCTGCTGAGAAAGCGGCTTTAGCTGCTGAGAAAGCTAAGAGTGATGAAAGAGCTGCTGCATTAGCACTTAAAAATTCTCCAATGGTAGAAGAAACTACTGAAGAGGAAACTGCAACTGAAGAAGTAGTTGAAGAGCCAAAAACAGAAGAAACTCCTGCTGCTGAAGAAAAAACAGAAGAAGCTTAATACTCATATAATGCAAAAAAAAGATTGCTTCTTATTTGGAACAGTTTTTAAATTGCATGGTTATAAAGGGGATGTCAATATCTATAATGATGATGACATCCCTTTTGATTTTTCTACACTTGACTACTTTCTTATTGAACTCAATAACGAACTAGTACCACACTTTATTGAACATGCACGAACAACAAAACCCAATGTTGTATTGGTAAAGTTTGAAGATATAGATACCGAAAAAGCAGCCAAAAAATTACATAAGAAAAAAGTGTACCTACCCAAAGAATGGCTTCCTGAAACAGATGACAATGAAATTACTGAGAAAAAGCTTATTGACTATACTGTAATTGATGTTAATTTTGGGGAACTCGGTAAAATTACTTACATCAACTCACAGACTTCACAACAGTTAATTTATGTTGAAAAAAATGGTGTAGAATTTTGTTTCCCTATGCATGAACAATTTGTAAAAGGAATTGACCCAAAAGAAGGAATTATGGAAGTTGAAATCCCAGAAGAATTATTAAACTTAAATTAACTCTTCAATAAAGTTAATCCCATTCTCTTCCAATTCCTTTAAAACAGGAATGTAAATATCTTTAGTAGTTGGAATTTTAACTCCTGAAGATTTTAAAGCTCCACTTAAAATTAATTTAGTTGCAATAGCAACAGGCAATCCTACCGTTTTTGCCATTGAGGTATACCTAGGATCATCACCAAAAACTAGTAAAGAAGAATTTAATTTCTTTTGCTCATTATCCTGAACATATTCAAACTGATGTTGCATCACAATCATATCCTTATCCTCACTTCCTAAAGTCCATTTTTCCTCACAAATAGCTTGTAAAATTTGAGCAGGACTAGCATTTTCCATTCCTACTTTATCTTCAGAAAAAACACCTAACCAAGCTAACTTTTGGAAAATTACTGAATCGGTAGTCAAATTAAATTGCTTGCATAATTTTTCTTCAACCGTTAAAGCATCATCAAAAGACAAGAACATATTTATAAATTCTCTATTACTAATACCTGCTGAATTTTCTAACTTATAAGTGTCATCAGTCATTCCTAACTGAACAAAAATATTCCAAGCTTCTGAATATCCTTTTCTCCTCAATGTTCCTCTAAATAAGGTCGGAATATTATCTAATCCATAAGACTTTCTGTAAGAAAGTGAATCTCTATTTGCATAGCCTTCAAACTCTCCAGCATCTAATACTTCCATTTGTTCAGTGCGCTCAAACAGACTTGTATAAGGAATGTATTTATAATCGCCATTCTCAATATATTGAGCTGTACCCTGCCCTGCTAACACTACATTTCTTGGGTTCCAAGTAAATTTATAATTCCAAGGATTATTATCATAATCAGGATGTACTAAACCACCACAAAAGGACTTAAATGAAGTAAGTTCTCCTCCATTTTCCTTAATCTCATCTATCACTTGCATAGCCGACATATGATCAATTCCTGGATCCAAACCAATTTCATTTAACAAAAGTACTCCTGCCTGTTTTGCAGCCTCATCCAAATCAGCAATTTCTGCAGAAACATAAGATGCTGTAACTAGGTTTTTCTTTAACCTTACGCAATCCTTTGCAACTGTAATATGCAAACTTGCTGGCAACATTGAAATAACAATATCAGCATTTTCTATTTCGGCTTCTCTTTGCTGTTCATCTGTAACATTAAAGAAGATAGCTTTCCCATTTTCATGGCTTCCAACTGCCTGTTCAGCTAGCTCTAATGAGAAATCAGCCACTGTAACTTGCCAGTTATTGGCTACTGAGTTATCCAATAAATACTTGATTAATGTCACTGCTGACCTTCCCGCTCCTATTACTAATATCTTTTTCATTATCCTTTTAAAATTTATGCTAAAGTATTATTTTTGCTTGACTAAATAAAACAAAATGACAACAGATAAATTTATAAAAGTTGCAATCTTTTTTGCAGCTACTGCAGTTGCATTGGGAGCCTTAGGCGCTCATGCCTTAAAAGAAATTCTTACAACAAGTCAATTGCAATCTTTTGAAACAGGAGTTAGATATCAATTTCTTCATGCTTTAGCAATTTTACTTTTAGCATTAAATGCTGAAAAATTTAATCATCAATTAAAAAGAAGCTTAACCTTAATGACTACAGGAATATGCTTTTTCTCTTTCTCTATCTATTTATTAAGCCTGCAAAAAACACTAGGGAATTCCTTACCTTTTCTAGGACCCATCACTCCAATAGGAGGGTTATTGTTAATAAGTGCATGGATAATGTTATTCTTTTGCATTAAAAAAAAGGCATAATTTAATTGCATAAAGGATTAATCTTTACCTTTGCCTCCCATAAAACCAAAACAAAAAAACAATTATGACCGAAACAGGCAAGCGAGCTAAAAATGCTACCATCTCTGATTTAGGAATAAAAAATGCTACTGCACACTGGAACTTATCTCCAGAGGAATTGGCAAGCATTTCAATTGAAAAAGGACAAGCAACTCTAACTTCCACAGGAGCAATCAACATCAATACAGGAGAGTTCACTGGCCGTTCGCCAATGGACCGTTTTATTGTGAGAGATGCTATTACTGAAGAATCAGTATGGTGGGGAGATGTTAATTTATCCTTTGACGAAAACAAATTTGATGCACTACACCAAAAAGTATTGAACTACTTAAGCGAAAAAGAGCTTTATGTAAGAGATGCTTATGCGTGTGCTGATGAAAAATACAGAATGAATATTCGTGTGGTAAATGAATATGCTTGGAGTAATATGTTTGCTTCCAACATGTTCTTACGCCCTACTGATAGTGAAATTGAGAATTTTGATGCTGAATGGACTATTTTAAATGCTCCAGGATTTATGGCAGATGCTGAGGTTGACGGAACTCGTCAGCATAACTTTGCTATTCTTAATTTTACAAAAAAAGTTATTCTTATTGGCGGTACTGGTTATACTGGTGAAATCAAAAAAGGAATTTTCTCTGCTTTAAATTTTATACTACCTTTCCAAAAGAATGTACTTTCTATGCACTGTAGTGCAAACACAGGTAAAGGTGGCGATACTGCTGTTTTCTTTGGACTTTCAGGAACAGGAAAAACTACTTTGTCGGCTGACCCAAACAGAAATTTAATTGGGGATGATGAGCATGGATGGAGTGGTGATACAGTTTTTAACTTTGAAGGAGGTTGTTACGCAAAATGTATTGACCTTTCTGCTGAAAAAGAACCAGATATTTTTGCTGCTGTTAAGCCAGGAGCATTACTAGAAAACATTTCCTTTTTTGAAGGAACAAATGAGGTAAATTATGAGGATACTACAATTACTCAAAACACAAGGGTAAGTTATCCAATTCATCATATTGATAATATTGCAAAACCATCATTAGGGAAAAATCCAAAAAATATTTTCTTCCTTACAGCTGATGCATTTGGTGTATTACCTCCTGTATCTAAGCTAACTACTGGACAGGCAATGTATCATTTCATTTCAGGATATACTGCTAAAGTTGCAGGAACTGAAGCTGGAGTTACTGAACCACAAACTACATTCTCAGCTTGTTTTGGCGCACCATTTATGCCTTTGCACCCAACAAAATATGCTGAAATGTTAGGGGATAAAATGCAAGAACACAATGTAAATGTATGGCTAATAAACACAGGGTGGTCAGGTGGTGTTTATGGTGTTGGTGAGCGTATCTCTTTAAAATACACAAGAGCAATGATTACGGCTATTTTAAATGGAGAATTAGATAATGCTGACTACACTACACATGAAGTATTCGGATTAAATATGCCAACTGCATGCCCTAATGTACCTGCAGAAATTTTAAGCCCTAAAAATACTTGGGCTGATAAAAACGCTTATGACGCAAAAGCTAATGAATTAGCTGATGCTTTCAATAAAAACTTTGCTCAGTTTGCTGACAATGCAAATGCTGAGATTTTAGCTGCAGCACCAAAAAGTAAAGTTACTAGTAACTAGTTTTTAGTTGCTAGTAAACAAATAAAAAGCCGAGCAAATGCTCGGCTTTTTTATTTATTTCTTTTTAAAGTAAAAAAACTAATCACTAAAAACTAGCAACTAAAAACTATTTTCTATCTTTACAACATGCAATTATTCTACCTTCAAAATCCTGAAAAAGAAATAATACTGAGTGCTGAAGAAAGTAAGCACGCTACTAAAGTATTACGCAAAAAAGAAGGAGATATTTTAAATTTTACGGATGGAAAAGGTGGTTTTTACAAAGCAGAGATAACAGTAGCTGACACCAGAAAATGCAGATTAGAAATTGTAAGCACTGAACAAAAACCCAAACAACACAACTACCACTTACATATGGCTATTGCCCCAACTAAAAACATAGATAGGTTCGAGTGGTTTTTGGAGAAAGCTACTGAAATTGGTATTGATGAAATTACCCCTATTATTTGCAGCCGTTCTGAACGGAAAGTATTAAAAACAGAAAGGTGTAACCGGATTTTACTTTCGGCTATGAAGCAATCCTTAAAATTTCATTTACCAAAAATGAATGAAGCTATTATTTTAAAGGACTTTTTAAAACAAGATTTTGAAGGAAATAAGTACATTGCTCATTGTGAAGATGAAGAGAAAACAGAATTAAGAAAAGAAGAAAAAGCAGAGAAGACACTTATACTCATTGGTCCAGAGGGCGACTTCTCTAATGCTGAAATTGAAATAGCTTTGCAAAACCAATTTAAAGCAGTAAGTTTGGGCAAAAGCAGATTACGTACAGAAACAGCAGGACTATTGGCCGTACATACTATAAATATTAAAAATTAAAAATATGAAAAGAATTATCATACACATTTTAGTTTTTATGTTTTTACCTCCAATAATTGGCATCTTAATTGGAGTAATAGGTATAGAAAATTCAATATTCCAAATGATAGTTGGGTATGGATTATGGATTTATTTAGTTTTTATAAAAAAAATAATTACTTTTCAAGGAGCAGGAAATCCAATAAAAATAAAACCAAATCTCAATGCAACACCATGTTTTGCAATTATTGATGTGGAAACTACAGGCTTAATTAAATATGATGAGACTCCTACAAAAAAATCATTACAAGAGGATCCTAATAATTTTCCAAGAATTGTACAAATAGCATGGACTACATTATCAAGAAAATATGAAATTGTCCAAGAGAAAGTTTATTATATAAAACAATCACTACCGATACCTATTGATGCAGTAAAAATTCACAAGATTACAAATGAAACTTGTGAAGAAAAAGGATATGAATTAGAAGAAATATTAAGGAAATTCAGTGAAGATTTAACTCCTTGCGATTATTATGTTGGTCATAATGTTATGTTTGACAAAAGAGTTATAGAAGCAGAATGTATCCGGTCTAGAATAACTAAACCATTTAAATACATGAAAAAATATGATACAATGCAAATGGGAAGAGAAATTATGGGAAGAAGATGGTTTAAATTAGAAGAATTAGGGTTGAAATTTTTTGGCAAGAAACAAATGAAAGAATTTGATTTACATAGTGCAGAAGATGATGTGGCAATTACTGCAGTTTGCTTTGCTTGGCTGCATAAAAAAGGATATAAATATTAATGAAATTCCTAATCAAATTATTCCTTTTCCTTCCTCTATTTACAATAGGGCAAAATACCTATGAAATAGCGGTACTCAAGTACAATGGTGGTGGCGATTGGTACGCCAACCCTACTGCCATACCTAACCTCATTACTTTTGCAAACGAGAATATTGGAACAAACATAAAAGCCGCCCCTGCAACAGTGGAAGTTGGCAGTAGCGATATTTTCAATTATCCTTTCCTGCACATGACAGGGCACGGAAATGTAGTTTTCAATGCTAGTGAAACTGAAAATTTACGGAACTATCTTTTAGCAGGTGGTTTCTTGCACATAGATGATAATTACGGAATGGATGCTTTTGTCCGTACAGAAATAAAGAAGATTTTCCCTGAAACTAAGTTAGTAGAATTGCCCACTAACCACCCTATTTTTCATGGAAAATATGAGTTCAAAAATGGTTTACCTAAAGTGCATGAACATGATGCAAGTCCTTCACAAGCCTTTTGTATTATTATTGACGGGCGATTAGTTTGTCTTTATACTTTTGAATCAGATATTGGTGATGGATGGGAAGATTCTGAAGTCCACAATGACAGTGAATATATCAGATTAAAGGCCTTACAAATGGGCGCCAATATTTTGGAGTATGTTTTTAAAAACTAGTAGACAGTAATAAGTAGACAGTATTCAGCATTTTATTGTCTACTGTATTCTGACTGCTTTATAATAATTCAACATCAACAGCAAGTCCTTGTAAAAAACCAATGGATTTTTCAATATCATCATGCAGTAATCTGTCTGAACTTAAGAATTCAACTTCATCTCTGTATATATCCAAAATTCCTTCAATAAATTCTGAAGATTTTGCATTTCTAAACGCAATTCCTTGAGTAGCATTTAAGAGTTCAATTGCTAAAATACGTTCCGTATTCTCAACTACTCTGTATAGTTTTGTAGCCGCATTAGCTCCCATACTCACATGGTCTTCTTGTCCGTTTGATGATACTATAGAATCCACAGAAGCAGGAGTACATAATTGTTTGTTTTGGCTCGCAATACTTGCTGCCGTGTATTGTGGTATCATCATCCCTGAATTAAGTCCTGGTTCAGCCACCAAAAATGCTGGCAATCCTCTCAATCCTGAAATTAACTGATAAGTTCTTCTTTCCGAAATAGAACCTAATTCTGAAAGTCCGATTGCTAAATAATCCATAGCCATTGCCAAAGGTTGCCCATGGAAATTACCTCCAGAAATTACTTTATTATCATTAATGAAAATTGTAGGATTATCCGTTACTGAATTTATCTCAGTTGTAAATACATCCTTAACATGAGAAACAACTCCCTTACTTGCTCCATGCACTTGTGGCATACACCTAAAAGAATAAGGGTCTTGCACATGTTCTTTTTCTTGCTTTTGAATTTCAGATCCATCCAAGAAATCACGGATATTTTCAGCTGTTTTTATTTGTCCTTTATGTGGACGCACCAAATGAATCAATTCATCAAAACATTCGTTTCTTCCATCAAATGCTTCTAATGAAATAGCTCCAATCATATCTGCCATATAGGATAATTTCTGTGCTTTTAGCAAACTCCAAACTCCGTAAGCACCCATGAATTGTGTTCCGTTAAGCAAGGCCAAACCTTCTTTGGATTGCAAGTCAATTGCTTCCCAATCATTAGCCTTCATTATAGTTTTTGCTTCCACTTCTTTTCCATCTACTACAACTTTCCCTTCTCCTAAAAGAGGTAAAGAAAGATGAGCCAAAGGTGCTAAATCACCACTTGCACCTAAACTTCCTTGCTGAAACACTACTGGAAGAATATTTTTATTGAACATTTCAATTAAGCGTTCCACTGTTTTTAATTGCACTCCTGAATGTCCGTAAGACAAGGATTGCACCTTCAACAACAACATAATTTTTACTACTTCAGCAGGAACTTTATTTCCCGTACCACAAGCATGAGAAAGCACTAAATTAGTTTGTAATTGTCCTAAATCAGTATTAGAAATTTTATGATTACAAAGTGATCCAAAACCTGTATTTATCCCATAAATTGGTGCATCTGACTGCTCCATTTTATTATTTAAATAATCACGACAATCTTGTATTTTTTGTTTTGCCTTTTCGCCTAATGCTAATTGTTTTCCTTCTGCAATAATTTCAGCAATAACTGAAAGACTTAGCATTTGTTCTCCTACTTTATAAGCACTCATTTATGATAATTCTTTTATTAAATCAGTAATGTTCAAATTGCTTTGCTCACCACTTTCCATGTTTTTAACTGACAATATTCCTGATTCCATTTCATCCTCACCTACCATAATAACAAATTGAACACCTTTATTATTGGCATAGGTCATTTGCTTTTTCATCTTGGCTTTTTTAGGATATAGTTCTGAACTTATCCCTGCAGTACGCAATTGCTTTAACAATGGCATACAAAAAGCGGCTTCTTGCTCACCAAAATTAGCAAACATCACTTTAGTACTTACATCAATATTAGCAGGAAACAATCCAAGTTCTTCCAAGACAATATACATCCTATCAATTCCAAAAGAGATACCAACCCCTGAAATATCTTTAAGTCCAAAAATAGAAGTCAAATCATCATATCTTCCACCACCACCAATTGAGCCAATAGCAACATCATTTGCTTTTACTTCTAAGATGCAACCTGTGTAGTAATTCAGTCCTCTAGCTAGGGTAATATCAAAAATTAAATTAGCAGATTGCAAACCAAGTTCTGAAATATTATTCATCACAAATTGCAATTCTTCTAAGCCTTTAGCTCCTACTTCCGATTGCACTAAAAGTGCAGCTAAATCATTAATATTTGTCGTATTCAAAAAAGTATCTAAAATAGAAAGGGCTTCTTTTTTCACCCCTTTACTTTCCATTTCTTCTTTTACTTTTTCAATGCCAATTTTATCCAATTTATCTAAAGCAATAACTATAGCATCAAATAAATCAGCTGCACCCATCAACTCCACCATTCCAAATAATACCTTTCGGTTATTGATGCAAATATCAACATTTGGGATATTTAGCTTAGTAAAAACATCATCATACAATTGCACCAATTCCACTTCACAAAGCAAGGAATCTGTTCCAATTACATCAGCATCACATTGGTAAAATTCACGGTATCTTCCTTTTTGAGGTCTATCAGCACGCCAAACATTTTGCATTTGATAACGCTTAAAAGGAAAAGTAATATCATTTCTATTCTGCACCACAAAACGAGCAAAAGGGACAGTTAAATCATAACGCAAAGCCTTTTCAACTATCTGTTTTGTTAAGGATTTTGAAGTAGTATCCTCATCAAGTTTTGCTTTAGAAAGATAATCTCCAGAATTTAATACCTTAAAAATCAAACGATCACCTTCATCACCATACTTTCCTGTTAAGGTTTGAATATTTTCCATTGCTGGCGTTTCAATTGGTGCATAGCCATAGCACTCGAAAGCCGTTTTAACAGTTTCAAAAATGTAATTTCTTCTGAACATTACTTCAGCAGTAAAATCACGCGTTCCTTTAGGTAGTGTTGGTTTTGTAGTACTCATAATTGTTTGCAAATATCGTAAATTCTAGTAGATTGTGTGTCCCTAATTTTTAATAGATTTGAAGCCAATTATGAAAAGAATAATAAACTTACTATTTTTTACAGGAACACTACTATTGATTTTATTTATGAATACAAATAAAGACAAAGACATTACTGCTATTAAAGCTGTACTTACAGAGCAACAAACCTGCTGGAATAATGGCGATATTGATGGGTTTATGCAAGGGTATTGGAATTCACCAAAATTACAATTCAGATCTAACAAAAATGAACCAACCTCTGGTTGGAAAGCAACTCTTGAACGCTACAAAAAAAACTACCCAACAAAAGAAAGTATGGGTGAGTTAAAATTTGAAACCTTAAATATTGAATTATTTGCAAATAATACCCTTTCTAAAATAGAAGGCAAGTGGGAACTCATAAGAAAAACCGACAATCCAAAAGGGAAATTTTGGTTAGAACTTCATAGGTTTGGTGGAGATAAATGGGTTATTGTAAAAGATTCAACAATATCATTTTAGCATGAATAAATACCTTTCCTTAATAAAATTTAGCCATACCATATTTGCAATGCCTTTTGCTTTTATTGGTTTTTTCTTAGCAACACAGAATTACGAATTTGAATGGATTACCCTTTTATATGTTGTGTTTTGTATGGTTTTTGCACGCTCGGCAGCCATGGCTTTTAATAGGTATATTGATAGAGATATAGATGCTGCAAACGAAAGAACTGCAAAGGTGAGAGAAATACCAAATGGAAGTATAAAAGCAGGTTCTGCTTTAAACTTTGTGATTTTTAATTCCGTACTTTTTATTGCAACAACTTATTTTATAAATACACTTTGCTTTGCACTTTCACCAATTGCACTTTTGGTGATTTTAGGCTATAGTTATACCAAACGATTTACTGCCCTTTGCCATTTAGTACTGGGGTTAGGATTAGCACTTGCTCCTATTGGAGCTTATTTAGCTGTAAGTGGTACTTTTGATTTTATTCCAATTTTGTTTTCTTTTGTTGTATTGTTTTGGGTAAGTGGTTTTGATATTATGTATGCCTTACAAGATGAAGGATTTGACAAAAAACAAAAACTACATTCAATCCCTGTTTTACTAGGTAAAAAAAATGCATTAAATTTATCTAAAACTATGCATTTTATTGCAATACTTTTACTTTCACAAATTGGTAATTTTGCTGATTTTGGAAAATTCTATTGGATAGGATTTTCTATTTTCTCTGCCCTACTTATCTACCAACACACTTTAGTAAAGCATAATGATTTAAGTAAAATTAATCTTGCATTTTTTACTACAAACGGCATTGCATCCGTCATTTTTGGCGCTTTTGTTATTGCTGATTTATTACTAAATTAGTCGTTTTTTAATACAAGGAATCAAATTCAAATCTAGTAAGTTGTTTTTTTAGTACTTTGCTTTGCATAGTACTATATTTTTTATTTATGTTTGCATCATCAAAATTTATCTAAAATGAAAATTGAGAATACACAATCGCAAATGCGAAAAGGGATTTTAGAATACTGCATCCTTTCTATATTAAAAAATGGAGAAGCATATCCTTCAGACATTATCCAAAGGCTTAAAAGAGCAAAAATGATAGTTGTTGAAGGAACGCTTTACCCCCTACTCACTCGCCTGAAAAATGCTGAACTACTACAATACCGTTGGGAAAAATCACCCTCAGGACCACCTAGAAAATATTATTCTTTAACTGATAAAGGAATTGCATTTTTAATAGAACTAGATCGCACTTGGAAGGATTTAGCAAAAGCAGTACGATTAACAACTAAAACAAAAAAAGATGAATAAGACTCTAAACATTAACCTAGCAGGAATTGTATTTCATATTGATGAAGATGCTTTTGAGATATTAAACAACTACCTAAATGCACTTAAAAATCATTTTAAAAATGAAGAAGGAGCTGATGAAATATTAAAAGATATTGAAGGGAGAATTGCTGAACTTTTTACTGAACGATTAGATAAAAAAGAGGCAATTTCAATTACTGATGTAAATGAGGTAACTGCAATAATGGGGAATCCTAGCCAATATGATGATGAGATTGAGGAAGACCAAACTCATGAGAAGCAAATTAAAGAAGAAGATTTACTAAAAAATAAAAGAAAACGAATTTTCAGAGCAGAAGAGGAAAGAATGATTGGTGGAGTTTGCAGTGGTTTAGCACATTATTTTGACATCAATGTATTTTGGTTCAGAATTATTTTTCTTGCACTCCTTTTCACAGTTGGTGGCGGACCATTAATGTACATTATTTTATGGATTGCTATTCCTTCAGCAAAAACAACTGCTGAAAAACTAGAGATGAAAGGAGAAAAAGTAAACATCTCAAATATTGAAAAAAATATTAAAGATGAATTAGACAGTATAGAGGAAAGGGTTAAAGATTTTGACAAGAAAGTTACTTCAGAATATGGTTCAAAAGCAATAAGTTTTGTTCAAAAAATAACAGACTTATTTATCAGTTTATTTACTGGTATTTTTAAGTTTTTAGGCAGTTGCTTTGGGGTTTTTGCAGTTTTATTTGGAGGAATCTTATTATTTATATTTTCATCTGCACTGCTATCCAATGGAGAGATTTTTCTAGAAATTAATCAATTATTTCAATACATTTTTGAAGCAGGCACAATACCAAACAACCTAAAAACAGGTCTTATCTTATTTATTGGTATTCCAATTACTGCTGTTATTCTGTTTGGACTAAAACTTATAAACAACACATCAATTCATTCAAACTACAAAGTCGGATTACTATGTTTATGGTTTGTTTCTTGGGTATTACTAGGTAGATCTGGTACAAATATTGCTACAGAATTCAGAAAAGAAGCAAAAAATACAACTGTTGAAACTATTGATTTTAAAAATGATACCCTTTATTTAAGTATGAATGATATTGATAGAGAATTTGATAATGTATTTGATGCAAAAGGATTTAAAGTGAGTCCGTTTGAAGATGAACTTATAGGGATTGGTATGCGTTTAGATATCATTAAAAGTAATGAATCCATAATTAATTTAGTACAAGAAGCAACTTCATATGGGAATAACAAACAAGCGGCAAAAAGAAGTGCACAAGGAGTTACATTTGATTTTATACTAGAAGATAAAAATTTGATTTTTGATGACTTTTTCTCTATTGAAGAACAAAAATGGCGTATGCAAGAATTAGATTTAACACTTGAAATTCCAATTGGAAAAGTGATTTATTTAGACCATAGTATGGAGGATTTAATTTACGATATTAAAAACCAAGAAAACATGTGGGATTATGATATGTTGGGTCATTACTGGGAAATGGAACAAGAAGGACTTACTTGTATTAGTTGCCGGTAGAAATAAAAAGATATATTTAAAAACCTTTGTAAAGGCTACACTACAATACCCCCTACCAAACAAATGAAGGAGTACAAAAAATTAGAAGAATAAATTATGAATAAAAAAACACAATTTATATTAGTTAGTTGTTGGATATTAGCAACACGATTTTATGATGCTTATTCCACTTATCAGTTTACACCAGCTTTAGATAAAGAAGCAAACCCTCTTGTTTCTGTTTTAGGGTTAGGTTGGACTCCATTGCTAGCAATTATCAGCATACTAACTTTAATTATAATTTATGCATACTATCTTGTTACTTTTAAATCTTTTGATTTAACACCTAAAGTAAGAGGATACTCTTTAAAAGAGTTTATCTCATTCACTTATTTTGGAACAAAAGAAAACTTTGTTCAAATATTTTATAAAATTCCAAAGGGGAGAAAAAGATTATTATTTTATGTTGGCAATCTATTTCCTAGTATGCTTTCATTTGCAGGATTAGTTTCTACACTAATGTGGCTAGGCATAAATTATTATGAACCCTATTATAATTTTCATAAAGCACAATACATCTATATATTACTTATAGTATCATGTCTATTTATCATCTATAATTGGTACAAGAAAATGTATAATAAATACCTAGAATCAAATGAATAAAAAACGACTAGCATTTTCCATATTATTTACCTTATTCCTTTTCTTTATTGATGAAGGATACTATGACTTAACAAGTTTTAAATCCTTAGGAAATTGGATTATTTTCTTTCCTTATGTAGTTGTAATCTATCTCCTTTTTTCAATTATAAATAAAGTATGTTCCTTTATTTCAGGATTTTTCCAGGATTCAAAATCCCTTTAGGATCAAATAGATTTTTAATTCCTTTTTGTAGGTCCAATGCTTTTTCAGAGAAGACAATATCCATATAGTCTTTCTGCACTAAGCCTATCCCATGTTCACCACTTAGTGTTCCTCCCAAACTATTTGTCAGTTCAAATATTTCTCTAATTCCTAAAGTGAGTTTTGTATTCCAATCCTCATCAGTCATATCCCCTTTTATAATATTGACATGTAAGTTTCCGTCTCCTGCATGCCCATAGCAAACGGATTGAAACCCATAAAAATTTCCAATAGACTTTACACCTATTAAGAGTTTAGCTAATTCTGCTCTTGGCACAACAGTATCTTCCTCTTTATATATTGAATTTGATTTTACTGCCTCTCCAATTGCTCTTCTCAGCTTCCACAATTGGTTTTTTTGGCTTTCACTATCAGCCAATAATATTTCACCACAATCATAACTTATCATTACTTCAGCAATTTTCTCACCATCTTTATAAAGCAAATCCAAGTCATTACCATCTACCTCAACCAAAAGGTGTGCTTGTACTTCATCTTCTATCTCTAGCTTTATATCAGTATATTTTAAAGTCCAATCAATTGCATCACGCTCAATAAACTCCAAAGCAGAAGGTGTAATTCCTGCACGAAAAACAGCCGAAACTGCTTCACAAGCCTTTTCTGCAGAATTAAAAGGAACCAACATAGTTATATCCTTTGTTGGCAATGGAATCAATTTGAAAACAATTTTTGTGATGATTCCAAGCGTCCCCTCACTCCCAATCATTAAAGCTGTTAAATCATAACCAGTTGCATTTTTAAGTACATTTGCTCCTGTCCAAATAATTTCACCTGTTGGCAATACTACTTCTAAGTTCAGTACATAATCCTTAGTTACTCCATATTTTAGAGCTTTTGGTCCACCAGCATTTTCAGCTAAATTACCCCCTAAAAACGAACTTCCTTTACTGGATGGATCAGGAGGATAAAACAAACCTCTTTCTTCAACAGCATCTCTAAAAACCTGATTTATTACCCCAGGCTCAACAGTAGCTTGTAAATTTCTTTCATCAATTTCAATGATAGAATTTAAGCGTTCCAAGCTAAGTGCAACACCACCAAAAACAGGTAAACTTCCACCACTCAATCCTGTACGAGCGCCACATGGAGTTACAGGGATATTATTTGTATAACAATATTGTAGTATCTCTGCAATTTCTGCAGTTTTAGATGGCTTTAAAACTACCTCAGGAGGATACGATAAATCCTCTGTTTCGTCATGGCTATATTCTTGCAATTTTTCTTCATCAGTGAACACATCTGTTTCACCTATAATCTTTTTGAAAAAAGAAATATCATCAATATTTATTTGCTTGTACTCCATCTCTGCAAATTTAATTAAATTCGCCATTTCCAAATCTAAAAATCAAACACGAATGAAAAAGATATTAATAATTTGCCTTTCCATAGTTTTTACAACACCTCTACTTGCTCAAAAAAGAGATATTACTTTAGATGACTTATGGAAAAACTATGCCTTTTACCCTAAAAGTGTTGGAGGGTTTAATTCCATGAATGATGGTGAACATTACTCTACCATGGAAAGAACTGAGGATGGACAGGAGATTATAAAACACAAATTCAAGAGTGGTAAAAAAGTCCGCACGCTTTTTAAAAGTGCTGATTTTGAAATCCCAAGAATAGGAAGATATATATTTAGTAAAGATGAAAAGCAACTTTTATTAGCTACTCAAACTAAAAGTATTTATCGTCATTCTAGTAAATCCGTTTATTACATCTATAATATCCATACTGATAAGCTCAAAAAACTTTCAGATGAAAAAGTGATGTATGCAACATTTTCACCTCAAGGGGATAAAGTTGCTTATGTTTTTGAAAACAATCTTTTTATTCAAAATATTAAAAGTGGAGCAATAACTCAAGTTACTACTGACGGAAAAAATAACCATATAATAAATGGTGCCTCTGATTGGGTATATGAGGAGGAATTCGCTTTGGTTCGCTCATTCGAATGGGCGCCTGATGGAGAACATATTGCCTATTACAAATTTGATGAAACTCATGTAAAAGAGTTTTCAATGGACTTATTTAAAGGAGGTTTGTACCCTACCCAAGATGTATTTAAATATCCAAAGGCGGGAGAAGACAACTCAGTAGTTAAAGTGTATTTCTATAATTTAGAGGATGATAAAAGCACTTATATCTATACTGAAAAGGATTACGAATACATTCCAAGAATTAAATGGACGAATAACCCAAAACTATTAGCTCTATATGGAATGAATCGCCATCAAAATGAATTGGATTTTATATTGGCAAATACTGATGATGCAAGCAACAAAGTACTCTTTACTGAAAAAGACAAATACTATATTGATGTACATGATAACCTTACTTTTTTACCTGAAGACAACTTTATTTGGACATCAGAAAAAGATGGTTTCAACCACATTTACTTAAAAGGGTTAGATGGTTCTGAAACACAAATCACCAAAGGAAATTGGGAAGTAACTTCCTTTCATGGAGTAGATTCTGATAAGATGGAAATCTATTATACATCAACTGAGGAGGGTTCAATTAATCGTTCTCTTTATGCTCAGCATTTAGACACTGATGTAAAAACAAAACTAAGTACAATAAACGGAACAAATAATTCTTCTTTCAGCAAAGGATTAAAGTATTACATGAATTCGGTTTCTACTGCTAACTCTGCTCCTATTTACACATTACATAATGCTGATGGGAAACAACTAAAAACTTTAGAAGACAATACGGAATTCAACACAAAAATGGAAGAATTCAACTTAACTGAAAAAGAATTCTTTACTGTTAAAACTGAGGATGCAGAGTTAAATGCTTGGATGATAAAACCTCCAAATTTTGATAAAAGCAAGGAATATCCACTATATATGTTTTTGTATGGAGGTCCTGGCTCACAACAAGTAACTAACTCCTTTGGTTGGACAAACTACTATTGGTATCAAATGCTTGCTCAAAAAGGATATATTGTTGCCTGTGTGGATAATAGAGGGACAGGAGGTAAAGGGGCTGAGTTCAAAAAAATGACTTATAAAGAGTTAGGTAAATATGAAACAATTGACCAGATAAATGCTGCAAAGTACTTTGGAAGACTAGCTTACATTGATGCGAACAGAATAGGAATTCAAGGCTGGAGTTATGGTGGTTATATGTCATCATTAGCGATAACAAAAGGTGCTGATGTATTTTCCCTTGCAATTGCGGTTGCTCCTGTAACTAACTGGCGTTATTATGATAATATTTACACAGAACGCTACATGCAAACACCACAAGAAAACGCTAGTGGCTATGATGAAAACTCACCAATTAACCATGTAGAAAAGCTAAAAGGAGATTATTTATTGGTACACGGAAGTGCTGATGACAATGTACATGTTCAAAATACTATGGAGATGATTTCAGCTTTAGTAAATGCAAATAAGCAGTTTGATTTATTCATCTATCCTGATAAAAACCATGGGATATATGGTGGAAATACTCGTTATCATTTATACAAAAAAATGACTGACTTTATTTTAAAGAATTTATAACAGAAAATTTTACTATTTTCGGCAACCTAATTTTAAAACAAAACTATGACAAATCAAGAACAAACATTTATGGGTCATCCTAAAGGATTATTCTATTTATTTTTTGCAGAACTTTGGGAAAGATTTTCCTACTATGGAATGAGAGCATTATTAACTCTATATATGGTTAATGAGTTTTTCGCATACATGGATGATAAAACATCTCTAGAGGAAATGTCCTTTGGAATTTTTGCAGCTTACGGCTCATTAGTTTATGCTACTCCAGTTCTTGGTGGTATGATTGCTGATAAATATATTGGTTTCAAAAAATCAATTATGCTAGGAGGTATACTTATGGCATTGGGTCACTTTTTTATGGCCTTTTATTTTGATACTGATGTATTAGGATTTGATAAAACTATCGTAAATAACTTTTTCTTTTATGCTGCATTAGCACTTTTAATTGTGGGTAATGGTTTCTTCAAACCTAACATCTCAACTATGGTTGGGCGTTTATATCCTGAAGGTGATGACAGAAGAGATTCTGGGTTTACTATCTTCTATATGGGAATTAATGCAGGAGCATTTATTGCACCTTTGGCTTGTGGTTGGTTAGGTTATGAATATGGCTGGCACTATGGATTTGGAGCTGCAGGAATTGGTATGCTTGCAGGTCTATTCGTATTTATGAGAGGAATGAGTGCTGGAGTATTTGGCGATAATGGTGAGCAACCTGCTGAATATGTAGAAAAGAAAATGTATGGTATGCGTACGGATTACTTCTTCTATTTAGTAGCTACTTTAATGGTTCCTATTGCTGCCTTTTTAGTTAAGAACAATGCAATGGAAGTACTTGATGGTATGCAATTACATTCTTCATTACTTTCCTTATTAGGAGTTATTATCTTAGGTATTATTGCTAAAAAAATGACTGAACTTTCTCGTATGGAAGTATTCAGACTTGTAAGTGTTTTGATATTAACTTTACTTATTACAGTTTTCTGGTCGTTCTTTGAATTAGCAGGAACAGCTATTACTTTATTTGCAGAAAGAAATGTAAACCTTACTTTATTAAATGCATCACAAACAAATGCAATTAATCCAGGATATATTATCTTCTTAGCTATCCCATTTTCTATGATGTGGGTATATTTATCAAAAACACAAAGAAACCCTACCACTCCTATTAAATTTGCTTTAGGTATTTTACAGTTAGGTTTAGGATTCTTAGTATTTGCAATGAGTGCACAGTACATGGATGCAGCAGGTCGCACTCCATTCATGTTCCTAATGATAGGATACTTATTATTAACTACAGGTGAATTATTCATCTCTCCTATTGGATTAAGTAAGGTTACTGAACTATCACCAAAAAGTATGACTGCCTTTATGATGGGAGTTTATTTCTTATCCTCTTCATATGCTCATTATATTTCAGGAGCAATTGCAAAATTAACTACCGGAACAGAAGCGGGAACAATTCCTGAACCAGGATTTATGACTACTATAATTGAAAAAGTAACTGGTTTTGCAGGAGGATATTCTGAATCATCAATAGAAGGTGTACAATCTTTAGTGAGCTATACTTCAGTATTTACTCAAGTAGGTGTGGTTGCAATAGGAATGGCTCTTTTAGCGTTCATCCTATCTCCAATACTTAAAAAATGGATGCATGGCGTTCACTAAAAAACAATAATTAAAAACAAATCAAAAAATAAAACAATGAAACATTTATTAACAGTATTATTAATTGCATTTTCCCTAAATGGATTTGCACAACAAAAAGAAACTCAGTGGCACACTGATGTGGAAAAAGCCATCAATATTTCAGTACAAACAGAAAAACCTTTATTCTTCTTTTTTACAGGAAGTGATTGGTGCGGATGGTGCAAGAAACTACAAAAGGAAGTTTTCTTTAAACCAGAATTCAAAAAATGGGCTGACAACTCAGTAGTTTTAGTAGAGCTTGATTTTCCTAGAAGATCAAAGTTACCTGAAGCAACTCAAAAGCAAAACAGAGAATTAGCAAGCATGTTTGGTGTAAGAGGATATCCTACAGTCTGGCTAGTTACTCCTACAGTTATTGATGAAAAAATAAAATTCAATAAACTTGGCTCTCAAGGTTATGTTGCTGGAGGACCTAAAGCTTGGATTGTTGGAGCTAATAAGATTCTAAAAACTAAATAATGAAAAAGCTACTTCTTTTATTATTTGTTTGTAGTTCATTCTTTTGTTTTTCACAAGGAGCTGAAAAAAAAGCAATAGATTGGATACCTTTAGCAAAAGCTGAAAAATTTGCTAAAAAATACAACAAGAACATATTTATTCTATTCTATCGTCCTGGTTGTGAATATTGCGAAAAGATGAAAAAAACAACACTTTCTGATCCTGCAGTTATTAAACTAATCAATGAGAATTTCTTTCCAGTTATGATAAATGGTAAAGATAAAAGTCCGATTACTTATAATGGAAAAGAATATGTAAACGATCATCCTGCTCCTGAAGATGCACCATGGAGGCATAACTTATTTGTAGAATTAGTTGATCCTGTTAGAGGGAATTATTATTGGCCTGATGTAGTTATTATTAATGGCAATAATGAGAAACTAACTCAATTACCAGGGTTTCAGCCCAAGGCACAATTACTAAGAAATATTAAAAGATTTTTAAAATAATAAAAAAAGAGTTGAACTTTCATTCAACTCTTTTTTTTAAAATGGGTGACTGATGGGATTCGAACCCACGACCCCCGGCACCACAAACCAGTGCTCTAACCAACTGAGCTACAATCACCATTTAGCGGCTGCAAATATATAATTTTATACTATAAAGCCGAATAAACTATATATATTTGTTCACTCATGGGAAAAGACATAAAAAAGATAAAAATACAGGTAGAAGGAATGACTTGTGCCAACTGTGCAGCAGGAATAAAAAAACACTTAATAAACAAGGGGGTAGAGGATGTTAATGTTAATTTTTCAACAGGTGAAGCAAGTTGTAAAATCAATGAATCACAAACTAAAAATCAAGTAGAAAACATTATAAAAAACCTTGGATATTCTATTATTTCATCAAATAATGAGGAGGAAAAAGGACTTTCAAAAGTGGAAAAATACTTTTACTTCACACTATTTTTTACCCTTCCTCTTTTTTCACATATGTTCTTACCAAAAGGTAGTATTATTCAGAATCCACTTTTACAGTTGTTTCTTTGCATTCCCGTATACATTATAGGGATTTCCTATTTTGGAAAAAGTGCCTGGAGTTCGATTAAAACAGGAATTCCAAATATGGATGTTCTTATTTTTACAGGAAGTTCAGCAGCTTTTTTTTACAGTATATATGGTTGGCTGATAAATTACGGAACACCAGCTGTCCATCATTATTTATTTTTTGAAACTACTGCAACAATTATCACCTTAGTGCTTTTAGGAAATGTATTAGAACATAAATCTGTAAAGAAAACCACCACAGCAATTGGGGATTTAACAGCAATACAAAAAGTAATAGCAAAAAAAGAAATTGACGGAAAAATAAAAGAAATTAATTATGAGGAAATTAAGATAAATGATATCTTAATTATCAACTCTGGCGATAAAATTCCTACTGACGGAATTATTATTTCAGGGTCATCTTATATTGATGAATCTATGATAACTGGCGAAAGTATTCCTGTAAATAAAACAATAGGAAATGAAGTGATTGGGGGGACAATTATTACTGATGGAAACCTAAGAATAAAGGCTACTAAAGTTGGTGATGACACTTTACTTTCTCAAATAATTGAGTTAGTTAAAAATGCCCAAAATAACAAACCTAATATTCAAAAACTAGGCGACCAAGTAAGTGCTATATTTGTGCCGGTAGTACTAACTATTTCTTTAGCTACTTTTTTTATTGGCCATTATGCTTTTGGAATTGAAATGCAAGATGCTTTTTTAAGGTCAATTGCAGTACTCGTAATTTCATGCCCATGTGCAATGGGATTAGCTACTCCTACTGCTGTTATGGTAGGTATTGGTCGTGCAGCAAAAAATGGAATACTTATAAAGGGTGGTGATACCTTAGAAAAATTAGCGAGTATAAAAACTATAGTTTTTGATAAAACAGGAACACTAACGACAGGGAAGTTTATTGTATCCCAATTTACTATTCTAGATGGTAATGAAAATAATGTTAAAAATATCATTTATAATATTGAACAGCATAGCTCACACCCTATTGCAAAATCATTATGTAATGCATTTCAAGAAAATAGTAGTCCACTTGAATTAACAGATATTACTGAAAAGAAGGGTGTTAGTATTAGTGCTAAGATTGACAACAATGTATATACTATTGGCTCATCAAAAATATTTAATTCAGAGAAAAGAGGTGATTTATTTGTCCTTGAAAACAATAAGCTAATCGCTACAATCAATATAAGTGATGCATTAAAAACAAATACCAAATTAGTTATTTCATCTTTACACAAAAGTGGATACACTACTACTTTATTAAGTGGAGATAAAAAAGAAAAATGTGAAAGTATCGCTTCTAATTTAGCAATCAATTCAACTTTTAGCGAGCAATTACCTCAAGATAAAATTGAGAAAATTGAAGCTTTAGTAAAGAAAAACAATACTGCAATGGTAGGAGATGGAATAAATGATGCTCCTGCCCTTGCAAAAGCAACTGTAGGCATTTCCTTAGGAAACGCAACTCAAATTGCTATTCAATCAGCTGATGTAGTATTATTAAATAAGGAAGACTTAACTCAACTACCACAAACAATGCAAATTGGAAAACATACTTTACTTACTATAAAACAGAACTTATTTTGGGCATTTGCTTATAATATTGTTGCCATTCCAATTGCAGTAATGGGCTTACTTAACCCAATGTGGGGGGCTTTATTTATGGCTTTTTCTGATGTTATTGTTATAGGAAACTCAATAAGATTGCGTTACAAGAAGATTTTTTAGTAAATTAGCGCACTAAATTTTAAATTAAAAACAAATTAATATGAAAAAAACAACTACATTTTTAGCTGGATTATTAATAAGTGCAGGGCTATTTGCACAAGTTAATTCTAGCCAAAGCTACAACAACAATTTGCTAAAAGCAAAAAACGATAAAGTTACCATGATTGGTAATGAAGCTTTAAGTCATTTGATAGCTAACCCTAATCCAACTACAAGTTCAAATTCAAATTCAAAACTATCTTCTTTTAATGAAGTTGTTATTGGAAAAACTACTTACGATTTACAATCGAATGCTGCAGTACAAAATAGAATAGTACATCATGCTGACGGGACAATATCTGCAGGATGGACAACTAGTCAGGTGTTAAATAGCTCGTTCTCTGACAGAGGAACTGGCTACAACTTCTTTGATGGCACAAATTGGGGAGCAAATCCAACAACTCGTTTAGAAAATTCAAGAGGTGGTTGGCCTTCAATTATTGCAATGGGATCAGGAAAAGAAGCTTCTATTACTCATAATACTGACAATGCTCATGTTAATATGACCTACAGATCAGCTGTTGGTACTGGTTCTTGGACTGAACAAAACATTTCATCTATGGATAGCAATGGAGTATCAAGAGATATGATTTGGAATAGATCAGCAGTTGGAGGGTTAAATAATGAAACTGTACATATGATAGCTGTAACAGCATCATCTAATTTTGGTGGAGCAGCATTTAACGGCTTAGATGGAGCTTTAGTATACTACCGCTCTCAAGATGAAGGTGTAACTTGGGATATTCAGGACATGCAATTACCAGGAATGGACACTTCAATGTTTACAGGAATGAGTGGAGATGTTTATACAATTACAGCAAAAGGAGAAACAGTAGTTGTAGCCTACTTTAATGATTGGGGAGATTCATTTATTGTAAAGTCAACTGATAATGGGACAACATGGATAAAAACTACCTTCTTAGATTTTCCAGTTGATAAATATACTATGGATGATGGCCTAGACTTAGATGGAGATAGTGTTATGGATCAGTTATATTCTACAGATAATTATGGAGCTGTGGTACTAGATGCTAATAGTGAGGCACATGTTTTTTACGGAATAATGATGTATACTGATGATGATTTAACAGATGCATCATCTTCATGGTTCCCAGGAATTAATGGTATTGCATATTGGAATGAAAGTATGGGAGAAGATGTAACACCACCTACTATGCATGCAGGTGATACATCTTTATGGTATTCTGACATGATGAATGACAATTGGATCTTAGCTGCTCCAGATTTAAATGGAGATGGTACAGTTGGTGGAGTTGACTCTACTGGTGGATATGCACTTTACTATGCATCAAGAGCATCTATGCCTAATGCAGGAATTTCAGCTAATGGAGATATTTACGTGTCTTTCTCAGCTTATACTGAAACTGCTGACAATGGATCACAAGTATTTAGACACCTTTACATTTCAAAATCAGAAGATGGTGGATCTACATGGAAAACACCAGTAGATGTTACCCCTAATGTTTCTTGGGCTGGGATGAAAGAATGTGTCTTTGGGTCTATGGTTCCTTCAGTAGATGATAAAATTAGGATTGTATATCAAATGGATAATGAACCTGGGCTTATTGTTAGAGGAGATGAAGATTTAATTGATTATAATGATATTGTTTATTTAGAAATTGATACTGCTGGCTTATTTGGAAGTACAACTTCTATTTTAGAAAATAATAATATAAGTAACTTCTCAATCTACCCTAATCCAGCTAATCAACAAACTACTATTGAAGTTTCATTAGAGAAAACTGAAAAAGTAACTATTTCAGTTGTTGACTTATTAGGTAAAGAATTAAGTAATCAAGAAAAAGTAATGTTCTCAGGAACAACAAAAGAAACAATTGATATTGCAGATTACCAAAATGGAATTTACTTTATCAATTTACAGGTAGGAACTCAAATAAGTACTAAGAAATTAGTAATTACTAAGTAAGACATACTGATACGAAAGGAAAAAAAGCCGAGCAAATGCTAGGCTTTTTTTACACACTCCTTTTTTAGTATTTTACTTAATATCAAATAAAGAATCTATTTTAGGCATTTGATGCGCTAAAAAGCCTTCAGCAAATTCACAATTAGCTTGCCTACCTAAATCTTTAGCACGATAGCTTACGCTATCCAAAAATCCTTGTGAAGAAATAATTGTTTCGCTTTCATTACTTTCAGGATTAAAAAACTGAGTTCCATATGCTTTTACAGCTTTCAACTTCTCCTCTATCTCTTCAGAAATATCTACCACTACATCAGGAGTAAGATGATTGAATTGTATATAATGATAAATTGCTTTTGGCCTCCATACTTGCTGTCCTGTATTTATCTTTTCAAGTCCTGCTAAAAAACAAGCATCTACAGTTATTTGTGAACCCCTACCATGATCAGGATGGCGATCAGAAACTGCATTAGTAATTACAATTTCAGGTTGATATTTTCTAATCTTTTCAATTAAAGCTAATTTATGATCTTCATCATCTTTAAAAAAACCATCTTTAAAGTTCATGTTTTCACGAATAGCTACTCCCATTATTTCAGTAGCCAATTTAGTTTCAGCTGTTCTAGTTTCAGCAGTACCTCTTGTTCCTAGCTCACCTCTAGTTAAGTCAATAATTCCAACTCTTTTTCCTGCTTTAACTTCCTTAATTACTGTACCTCCACAGCCTAATTCTACATCATCAGGATGAGCACCAAAAACTAAAATATCTAATTTCATTAGTAGTGTTTTTTATATTTGAATCGTGCTAAGATAGCTGAAATAATAGTTATTGCCACCAAGTAATATACAAAAGAAGGAATTGGCATAGGATCTCCAGCTGCATATGAATGTAAACCTGAGAGGTAATAATTCACTCCAAAGTAAGTCATAATAATTGCCCAAATAGCAACTAAAGAAGCAACATTAAAAACATATTTCCCTTTTAAAGGTGGAATAAAACGCATATGTAATACAAAAGCATAAATTAGTACACTTACTAATGCCCAAGTTTCTTTAGGATCCCAACCCCAATATCTACCCCAAGATTCGTTTGCCCAAACACCTCCTAAAAAAGTACCAATCGTAAGCATAAACAAACCTACTTCCAATGTTCTTTCATTGATTAATGTCAGTTCAGTTAATGGGTTTTTTAAATTAACTTTATTCGTTTTAGTAGTAAAAATAATAAGCCACAAGGAGATAAACCCAAGAATAGCTCCTAAGGCTAAGAAACCATAACTTGCTACAATTATAGCTACATGTATCATCAACCAATAAGATTTTAGTACAGGAACTAAATTTGTAATTTCAGGATCGAGCCAATTCAAATGAGCAACCATTAATAGCATAGCTGAAACAATAGCAGTAGCTGCCAAAGTAAGTAAGGATCTTTTACTGAAAATTAATCCTGAAAGAATAACAGACCAAGCAATATAAATCATTGATTCATATCCATTACTCCAAGGCGCATGACCAGAAATAATCCATCTTACAATTAAACCTGAAGTATGCGCTAAAAACCCTAAAATAATTAACCACTTAAAAACTGTAATTAGAATACGGATAAACTTTGTGTTTTTAAACAGCTGAAAAATTAATAGACTTAATAAAATTAATCCCACTAAAGAATAGTACATAAAGAGCCTAGAAAATATACCTAGTTTATTATAGGTTATTTCCATTTGAATATTAGATTTGGAAGGCATAATATCGGCACCATACCTATTTTGAAATTTATTAATGTAACCTACAATAGTATCGGCAGTAGTCCAATTGCTATCCTGTAAAGCGCTTGTAACTGCTCTAAAGTACATAGGCATAATATTTGCAACAAACAAAGAATCATTTTCATTAAACCTAGGATGATCAGTATATGCAAGCCAAGTATTATTAGAATCATTCTCGAGAGGAAAGAACCTAAAAATACCACCACTAAAAACTGTAAAGCAAATATTTATTCTTTCGTCAACCTTAATAATACCCTTTTCATATTCTGATCGTTTAGCAGGTAATTTAGCATATGCCTCTTCAACCAAAGTTGCCAAAATATAATGTCCATTCTTCTCAAAAAAACTATTAAATGAAGTTCTAATATATTTTGACTTTAAATCAGGGTTATCAAGTAATGTCCTAATTTTAGGATGAGAAACTTTAATAATATCCTCTTTACTCCATGCAACAGGATCATTCATCATTCCTACTATTACTTGGGTTGCAGAAAAATCATTGAGCTTATCTTTTCCGTATATCTTTCTTAAAAATTCAGAACACAAGGTATGAGCAGGTTTCAAACGCCCTCCGTTATCTTGAACAACTAAGCTCTCAAAACGAGCAGCATGTTCAGCATCTATAACATCATCAATAGCATATGTAGGTGCAGAAAATAAAAAAGAAATAAAAAGTACAACTGCAGATTTATTCAACTTTTTTAATTTTTGAGTTAAACTATTGAATCGAGTCTTTTTAGTAAGAAAAACTAGTATCATTCCTAGAGTCATTAATGCATAACCTATATAAGTAATGAGTGTACCCCACCAGTCATGATTTACCGATAAAATTGTCCCTTTTTCATCCTTATCATAAGACGATTGAAACAAACGAAAACCACCATGTTGCAATACATTATTCATAAATATTCTATGTTCGGCCTCAGTATCATTTTCAAGAATACTAATTTCAGCAGCATAAGAAGATGGACTCATAGAACCAGCATATCTATCCAACTGAAAATCACGCAACTTAACATGAAAAGGAACAGTATAATATTTTGACCCATAAGACAATTTAAAATTTAAATTCTCCATTGCAAACACTTCATTTTCTCCTTGATAGCCTTTCCCTCCATAAAGAGTAATCAACTTTTCTTCCCCATTTGCATTTACTTTAACAATTAGAGCATCTTCTTCCCCATCATTCATAACATTAGAAGAACTAATAGGTAGCATTTTAGCATTTTCCAATACTTCTTTCAATACAAAATTAAGTCCGTTAGCAGTATGCAATGTTCTTCTATTCATATTAAAATCACTAAGCTCATCATACTGATTAGTTGCACGCGTATCCATACTCATAGTTTCAACTGAATAAGGCGAATTACAAATAATAACACTTGCACCTGAACTTAAGTTTATTGCTCCTTCCATTGGATTGTTAAAAGTAAAAACCTCTCCCTTAATTACTCTTTGCTCTTTGTCCTTTAAGTATTCTGATTGCATGCCATTATCACCAGGAACAACAATATGCAACATGGAATTTCCACCTACAATATTCGTAAATAGAGAGTCTTTTACATTAGGTAAAAAATCAACACCTTTAATTACAATATCATGATCTTTAAAATCTAATTTCAAAGAAAAATTACTACTTGTTATTGCTGATAAGAACAATTTTTCAGAATGGTTAAGTTGATGTACTTTATCATTGATATGAATTTGCAAAAAAGTATCATCCGAAATAAACTGATTTGTACTATCCCCCTCCCTAATATGCATCATTCCTTCATACGAAACATAACGCGTAATTCCTGCACCAATTAGGATAAGAATAAAAGACAAATGAAAGGTTAATGAAGCTATCTTTTCCATTCGGAATAACTTATATTTAATCACATTATTTATTAAATTGTAGGTAAGTAAAACTAAAATCATTTCGAACCACCAAGTATTATAAATTAATGCCTTTGCAGATGTTCTTCCAAAATCATTTTCAATAAAAGTAGCATAGCCAATTGAAAAAGCAAATAACAAGATAAGCATACTCATTAATTGCATGGAAGAAAGGAACTTTATTATTCTGTTTATCATATCTGAATTTTATGTGGCAAAATTACGAATTATTATTAAATTTGTGTTTAAATTATTTTAAATGACAAGTATAATTTTAGTGGGATCGGGCAATGTTGCTACACACTTAGGAATTGCCTTACAGAAAGGGAATTATCCGATAGCACAAGTGTACAGCAGAAACATTGAAAATGCAAAAACACTAGCTAAAAAACTAAATACTGATTTTACAAATGATTTAACTCAATTAAAAACTGCCGATTTAATAATAGTGAGCGTGAATGATGATGCAATTTCAAAAGTATTATCACAGCTAAAAAATACATCAGTAGTTCACACTTCAGGAAGTGTAGGATTAGATGTTTTTAATGATGACTTTTCTAACTATGGTGTATTTTATCCGCTTCAAACTTTTAATAAAGAACTTAATTTAAACATTTCAGAAATTCCATTTTGCATAGAAGGAAGCTCACCAGCATTTGAAGAACAACTAACTACAATTGCCAAAACATTATCCAACAATGTAGTGATTATGGATTCTCTGCAAAGAAAACAATTACATATTGCAGCTGTTTTTGCTTGTAACTTTAGCAACCAAATGTTTAGTATTGCTGATGCATTATTAGCTGAAAAAAATATTGATTTTGAAATTCTACTTCCGTTAATAAAACAGACAATTAGTAAATTAGAAACAAACAAACCTAAAGCAGTGCAAACAGGTCCTGCAAAACGGAATGATTCAAATATTATTCAAGAACATATTGACCAAATTCAAAATAAAGAAATTAAAGAATTGTATCAGAAAATCAGCAACAATATTATAAAAACACATGAATAATATTATTTCCTTTTTAAAATTAATTCGATTAAAGAATTTAATAATTGTTGCACTTACACAACTGCTTATTAAGTTTAGTTTAATCAATCCTTTTTTGGATGATTTCATCCTTTCAAACAATCAATTTTACCTTTTAGTTTTAGCAACCGTTTTTATAACTGCTTCAGGCTATATCATTAATGATATTTATGATGTTAAAACAGACAAAATTAATAAAGATCAAAAAAGAATTATTGGGAAAAGCATCAACTCCAGGAATGCTATTTCTTGGTACATATTTTTCAATTTAATTGGACTAGGACTAGGTTGCTATATTGCTTATCTTATAAGAAAACCTCTATTCAGTTTAATTTTTTTCTATTGTATTTTTACTTTATGGACCTATTCCAAGCGTATGAAAGGTTCTTTTCTGCTAGGAAATTTACAAGTTTCTTTCTTAACAGCACTTAGTATTTTTAATGTTGCCCTATTTGACTTAATCCCTAACGGAATAAATAAAACTAATGGAGAATTAATGATTTTTAAAATCATTCTAATTTATACTGCTTTTGCTTTTATCACTACTTTTATTCGTGAAATGATAAAGGATATAGAGGATATGGAAGGCGACAAAAAGATACAAGCTAAAACATTAGCTATCACCTATGGAGTTGAAAAAACGAAATGGATTTCATTAGTATTTACAATACTTACATTTTTAGGAATTGCTTATTTTCAATACTTTCAATACAGTATTTACAGGAGTGAATTTGAATATGAATTTTCTATTTGGGGAGTAAATAAAATCACCATACTGTACACTTGTTTCTTACAAATTATGTTCTTATTTTTAGGATATAAAATTTATACATCCAAGTTAAAGTATGATTTCTATTTTATTAGCCAACTATGTAAATTAGTTATGGTTATCGGCATACTTTCCATTCCACTTTTCACTTATTTACACCTCAATTAAATGCTTAATAATTTATCAGAAAAATACAAAATAATATTAGGGTCAGCATCTCCAAGAAGGAAAGAGCTTTTAACTGATATAGGATTAGAATTCAGCATTCAAACTACTGACAAAGAAGAAGATTTCCCAGACAAACTAGAAGGGAAAGAAATAGCTGAGTTTTTAGCAAAACAAAAGTCAGAATTTCTATCAGAAAACTTAACAGATAATGACTTATTAATAACGGCTGATACCATAGTTTCCTTTAAAAATGAGTTGTTAAACAAGCCGAATAATAGTAAAGAAGCACTTAATACACTTAGTAAGCTTTCTGGAAATACACATAAAGTTATAACGGGAGTATCTATTAAAAGTCTGCAAAAAGAAGTTGTTTTCTCAACAACAACTAAGGTAACCTTTAAAAAACTAAGCGAAAAAGAAATACTCTTTTACATAAATAATTACAATCCATTTGATAAGGCTGGATCCTATGGTATTCAGGATTGGATTGGGAAAATTGGCATTGAAAATATTGAAGGTTCTTACTCTAATGTTGTTGGCCTACCAACATCAGAATTATACCAAAAACTAAAATCATTTATTTAGGAAGTAAATTTCTTATCTTTGCGACAAAACCAAGTAAAATGCCAAAACAAATTTCAATTCTTAAAATACTTTTAGTTTTCCTAATTATTCAAGGATGTACTCCTATGAATAAAATCACCTATTTGAACGATAGTCAACTTGGAGAATGGGATGTTTCACCTATACCTCCAAAACATAATTTAGAAATTGGAGATATATTAATGGTAAAGGTAATCAGTAGAAATGAGGAATCAAATGATTTATTTAATATTGAAAGTAACACTAATAGCGGAAATCCAACATTAACAGCTGCTAACCTTTATTTAAATGGATTTACAATCAGCCAAGAAGGTACAATTGACATACCAAATGTAGGGGAAATTTTTGTATTAAACCAAACTTTAGAAGAGGCTGAAGAAACAATTCTTAAAAAAGCAGAAGATTACCTAATCAACCCCTTTGTAGTTGTAAAATTAGCTAATTTTGAATTTACTATTTTAGGAGAAATCAATGCTCCTGGCAACTACCCTGTTTACAAAGAAGGACTTACAATATATGATGCTATAGCAATGGCAGGTGACATTTCAGATTACGGAAATTTAGAAAGAGTAAAAATCATTCGTTCTCATAAAAACAAAAAACAGGTATACCATTTAGATTTAACAGATACTAATGTGTTAGCTTCTAACTTTTACTACCTCAGAAATAATGACTTAATCTATATTCAACCTTTACGATTTAAAGGATTTAGAAAATCACAATCACAAGTATTATTATCAACATTAACTACCATTGCTGTACTATTTAATGTTTACTTAAAAATATCAGAATAAAAAATATGCAAGAAAAACAAGTAACCCAAGAAGAAACAATTGATATAAAAGCACTCATTTTAAAATATGCTCAATATTGGTATTATTTTTTACTTTCCATACTCTTTTTTGGCTTCATTTCCTTTCTGAACAACCGATATACAGTTCCTGAATACAGTGTCTCAACTACTCTTTTAATTAGAGATGATAACAACACACAATTAGGAGCTGAAAATTTACTAGAAGGACTTGAATTGTTTAGTGGAAAGAAAAACCTTAAGAATGAAATAGTAATTCTTAACTCTTACAGTATTTCCGAACAACTTATTAAAGAATTAGATTTAGGAATTTCATATTATCAACATGGTTTTCTGCAAACAAATGAATTGTTTGGGAACTCTCCTTTTAAAGTAAAAATTGATTCCTCTCACCTACAGATCACTGGAATTGATTTTCAAATAGTTGTTTTAAATGAAAATGAATTTACATTAACTGTATCTGCTGAAGATAAGTTTCCTTTTAACATTCAGAAAGAAAAACTCCATAAATCTTCTCTAGCTAACATTGATATTAACGAAACCTATCAATTTAATTCTATTATTGAAAATAGTTTTTTCTCTTTTTCTATTGAAAAAACAAAATTTTTTAACACAGAAAAAATAATAGAAAACGAAAAAGCGTATTCTTTTAAAATGCATCAAACAGATAAACTTGCTCATAAACTAATCAATAATGTATCAATAAACCCTATCAACAAAGAAACATCAATTTTAAAACTTAACATTAAAGGAAGGACTCCTAAAAAGAATATCAGTATTCTTAATAAACTTACTGAAATCTATATCAGAAGTGGTTTAGATGAAAAAAACCTAATGGCCATAAATACCATTAATTTTATTGATAATCAACTAGATGTGATACATGACTCTTTAACTATTATAGAAAATAGCTTAGAAGAATTTAGATCAACTAACCCTAACTTAGCTATTGTTGATAAAGATTATGGAACCTATTTCCAAAAACAGAAACTAGATAATACATTGTCAGAACAATCTGTAAATATTAAATATTACAACTCATTGTTATCTTACTTAAAAGATGATAAAAATGCAAACAGTATTGTATCTCCAACCTCAATGGGAATAAGCAACCCTGAACTTAATAGTTTAATTAATCAACTCCTTCAACTATATGCAAAAAAAGGGGAACTACAACTAACTACAACTCAAAAGAACCCTACATACTTAGCTGTACTATCTCAGATAACACACACTAAAGCAACAATTATTGAAAATGTGAAGAACTTAATTTCCTCCGCTTCAATTTACGAAAAGGATTTAAAGAATAGAATTAATACTTTCACTTCAAGAATTAATAAATTACCTGAAGTAGAAAAAAACTATCTTATCCTTAAAAGGAAACATGAATACAATGAACAAACTGCTATTTACTTGCAACAAAAAAGATATGAAGCCTCTTTAGCAAAAGCAGGTACAGAATCAGATCACAAAGTAATTGACCCTGCAAGACTTGATAATGAAAGACCTATAAAACCCAGGAAAAGTCTTGCTTATTTCATTGGTCTTTTACTTGGTTTAATTTTACCTATTGCATTTATCTCTTTAAGAGATTTTTTCAGTGATACTATTAAAAGTAAATCTAACTTACTAAACTCTACTAATATCCCTATTCTAGGGCTAATTGGACATAGTGATAATGCAAGAAGTTTAGTCATTGCAACTTCCTCTAAATCAATTATTGCAGAGTCTTTCCGTTCTTTAAGAACAAATATTCAATATTTAGCAGCTGATAAAGAAAAGAAAGTTATAACAGTTACTTCATCTATAGGAGGAGAAGGAAAAACATTTACCACCATGAATTTGGCTGCAATTTTTGCACTTTCAGGGCATAAAACAATATTGATTGGTGGAGATTTAAGAAAGCCAAAATTGCATGAGGACTTTAAAGTAGATTCAACTAAAGGGCTTAGCAGTTATTTGATTAACAAATCTACTTTAGAGGAAGTGATTGAAAAAACTGAAATAGAAAGTTTAAATGTAATTAGTTCAGGCCCTACACCTCCTAATCCTGCAGAGTTGTTAGATAGCCCCAAGATGAAAGATTTAATTACTGAGTTAAATAAAGTATATGATTATGTAATTATTGACACCCCTCCTATTGGG
This sequence comes from uncultured Flavobacteriales bacterium, assembly GCA_943788405.1. GTDB lineage: Bacteria > Bacteroidota > Bacteroidia > Flavobacteriales > BACL11 > UWMA-0277. The sequence goes on along the minus strand of CALSQD010000002.1, from coordinate 382,462 downwards.
TTAGTTACAGATGGTGTTATATTAATGCAACATGCAGATGTTAACTTATATGTAGTAAGGCATAATTACTCCAAAACTAAAGCTTTAAGTGTTATTAATAGCTTACATAGCCAAGGTCAAGTAAAAAATGTAAACATTATTATTAATGACTTCAAGCATACTTCTTCTGGTTACGGATATGGATACGGATATGGATACGGAACTTCAGGTTATGGTTATTATGAGGAGGAATAAACCAAGTAAAACTACTAATATTTAAAGCCCAATTTTATTGGGCTTTTTCTTTCTGTAATCCTTTTATTTTTAGCAGTTTTGCAAAAAATTTAAAAGCATGAGCAACAAGAAAGGAAAACCAGCAAATAAGATACAAGATTTACAATTTTTCGGAGAGTTTGGAGGAGTAAACCCTTCAATTGCCGACTCATCAACTTTCACCTATTTAGCAGGTAAAACAATGGGAGATGTTTTTGAAGGAACGCAAGAAGGATGTTACCTTTATTCTCGCCATACTAACCCATCTACTTCATATTTAGGACAAGCAATTGCTAACATGGAATACACAAAAGGAGCTATCCTTTCAGCTTCAGGTATGGGTGCAATTACAACTACTCTTTTGCAATTATGCAGTACTGGTGATGAGATTATAAGTAGCCGTACAATTTATGGTGGTACTTATGCTTTTATGAAAAACTATTTACCAAAGTTCAACATTAAAACAACTTTTGTAAATACTACTAAATTAGAAGAAATTGAGAATGCAATCACTGAAAAAACGAAAGTGATTTATTGCGAGACTATGAGTAATCCTTTATTGGAGGTTTCTGATATTAATGCTATTGCAGAAGTAGCAAAAAAACATGGTATTAAATTTGTTGTAGATAATACTTTTACTCCTATGATTTTCTCCCCCTCAAAAATGGGAGCTGATGTTGTTATTCATTCACTAACAAAATTCATTAATGGTACTTCCGACACTGTAGGTGGAGTTGTTTGTTCTGATGAAGAATTTATTGCAAGTATGATTGATGTGAATTCAGGAAGTGCTATGCTTTTAGGCCCTACAATGGATGCAGTAAGAGCAGCAAGTATTCTTAAAAATATTCGTACGCTACACTTAAGAATGAAAAAACATTCTGAAAACGCACAGTACCTTTCTGAAAAATTCCAAGCTGATAACTTAAGAGTTATTTATCCTGGACTTGAAAACCATCCTCAACACGAGATGATGAAAAATAGCATGAATGATGGATTTGGTTTTGGTGGAATGTTTGTTATTGACACAAAAACTAAAGAAAATGCAAATGCATTAATGGAAGAAATGCAAAATAATAACTTAGGATATTTAGCTGTAAGTTTAGGTTTCTATAAAACATTATTTTCTGCACCTGGTTTATCTACTTCATCTGAAATTCCTGAAGATGAAAGAGATACAATGGGACTTTCTGATGGTTTAGTTCGTATTTCAATTGGGCTTGACAATGATATTGAAAGAACTTACAATACCATGGTTGACTGCATGAAGAAAGTAGGTATCCTCTAACAAATACTTTTTTATCTTTACCATCTTAATTTTAAAAACCTAAGATGACTGATAAAAAAACACCTTATTTTTTTGCATTACTCCCGATACTAATTCTAATTATCCTGTTAGCATATAATGTATTCTTATATGGGGACAATTCATTAGGAGGAGCTAACCAACTAGCATTATTATTTGCTGCAGCTGCTGCCTCAATAGTAGGCATTCAATTTGGAGCAAAGTGGAAAACAATACTGAATGGAATAAGCAATAGCATAAGCAGTACAACCCCAGCTATTATAATTTTACTTTTAATTGGGTCTTTATCAGGCACATGGCTATTAAGCGGAATTGTACCCGCAATGATATATTATGGCCTTCAAATACTAAGCCCAGAATTTTTTCTTTTTGCAACAGCAATAATTACTGCTATCGTATCCTTAGCAACAGGAAGTTCATGGAGTACAATTGCAACTATTGGAATCGCACTAGTTGGAATAGGACAAGCTTTAGGAATTCCAACAGGGCTTATTGGGGGTGCAATTATATCAGGAGCCTATTTTGGAGACAAGATGTCTCCTTTATCTGACACAACAAATCTTGCTCCTGCTATGGCAGGTACTGATTTGTTCACCCACATTAGATATATGATGTACACCACAATCCCTTCATTTATCATTACGCTTATATTGTTTTTAATTATCGGATTTAATTACTCATCAACAGGAGAACAAAATATTAATGAATTATTAATTGCTATATCAAACTCATTCAATATTAATGGGTGGTTATTCTTGGTTCCTCTTTTAGTTATAATGCTTATCATAAAAAAAACACCTGCAATTCCTGCTCTATTAGCGGGTTCAATTTTAGGAGGGATTTTTGCAGTTATTTTTCAACCAGAGATTATCTTATCCATAACTGATGCTTCAGCATTAAATACGAGTTCAGCTTATATGGCAATAATTAATGCAATGGGAGGTGATATAAGCATCACTACAGAAAACGAAATGATAAACAGCCTACTTTCAACTAGTGGAATGGCAGGAATGTTAAATACAATCTGGCTTATTGTTTGTGCTATGGTTTTTGGAGGTACAATGGAGGCAACTGGATTATTAAGGCGTGTTGCTGAGCCAATTATACAATATGCTAATAGCACAGGAAACCTGATTGCTACAACAGCAGGAACTTGTATTTTCTTTAACATCACAGCATCTGATCAGTATTTATCAATTGTTGTTCCTGGCCGTATGTTTGCTGACACCTATAAAGAAAAAGGATTAGCTCCCGAAAACCTTAGCCGAACTTTAGAAGATAGTGGTACAGTAACATCAGTTCTTATTCCTTGGAATACCTGTGGAGCAACACAATCGGCAGTATTAGGAGTAGCTACTTTAGCTTATTTGCCTTTTTGTTTCTTTAATTTAATATCGCCATTAATGACAATTGCTTATGGTTATTTTGGGTTTAAGATTAAAAAAATTCAGTCTGCTTAAACAAAAAAACACTCTTTTACTTCAAAATAACTAAAGATAGGCCTGGCAACCCATTATGATGAAGCAAAAGACAACAAGATAAGAGCAAAAACCTTGTCTGTTAACCCAACAGACTATTCCTTTGAAGCAACAAACAATAAGATAAGAGCAAAGGATTGTCCTGCCAAGGCAAGAGACTAGTCCCCAAAAGGAAATTCCAGGAAGATTATGACTATCCCCTTAATTAAAAAGGTTTTTTAGCTTATTTATAGTGTAATCAATCTCCTCTTTAGTATTATATTTACTAAACGAAAAACGAACACCAGGGCGATTACTGTCAGGACTAATAGCTGATAACACATGTGAACCAGTTCTACTTCCTGAACTACAAGCAGACCCACCGCTACAAGCAATTCCTAAAATATCTAGATTAAACAATAGCATTTCTGCAATTTTTGTAACCGGGAAACTTACACTCAGCACTGTATATAGGCTATTGTCCAAATCAGTACAATTTGCATAAAATTCTACTTCTGGTAATTCTGCTTTTAATTGCTCAATCATATAGGATTTTAATCCTTTTATATATTTTGTTTCTTCATCCAAATGAGTATAAGCCATTTCCATAGCTTTAGCTAAGGCTGCAATACCATAAATATTTTCGGTTCCAGCACGCATATTTCTCTCTTGACCACCACCTCTTAGCAAAGGTTTTATCTGAATATCTTCTGAGACATAAATAAACCCAATTCCTTTTGGCCCATGAAATTTATGAGCAGAAGCAGCCATAAAATCTACATTTAACTCCTGCATATCAAAAGAATAATGCCCCATAGTCTGTACAGTATCCGAATGAAAAATAGCATTATACTCTTTACAAATTTCTCCTATTTGTTTTAAGTCCTGAATAGTTCCAATCTCATTATTTGCATGCATAATAGAAACAAATGTTCTTTCATTATCTTCCAACAATTGCTTTAAATGAGAAAGTGAAACCACTCCGTTTTCATCAGTGTCAATATAGGATAATTTAATTTTTCCTTCAGCAGCTAAATCCTCTAAAGGATATAAAACCGCATGATGCGAAAGTTTGGAAGTAATAGCATGTGTTATATTATGATCATGAATACCACACTTAATTGCCATATTATCAGCCTCAGTCCCTCCTGAAGTAAAGAAAATAGTTTTTGGAGCTGTATTCAGCAAAGCTGCAATTGTCTTCCTAGCAGTCTCTACAATAATTTTTGATTTACGACCATATTCATGCACTGATGAGGGATTAGCAAAAGTAGTTTTCATCATTTCACTCATTAGCTCAATTATCTCTGGAGCCATTGGTGTTGTTGCCGCATTATCTAAATATACCTTCATTTTAAATCAGTCCTTTTATTTCGTTAATCATATTGTTTGCAAATTCATTTGCTTTCTCTTCTCCTTCACTCTCTGCATATATCCTTATTATTGGCTCAGTGTTTGATTTTCTAAGATGAACCCAACCCTCTTCAAAATCAATTTTTAATCCATCAATAGTAGTAATTTGCTCGTTTTTATACTTCTCTTCCAATGCTGATAAAATTGCATCTACATCAATTTCAGGAGTTAACTGAATTTTATTTTTTGAAATAAAATAATTAGGATAAGAATCTCTTAGTGCTTTAGCTGATATTTTTCTTTCAGCCAATTGAGTTAAAAATAATGCCACTCCAATCAATGCATCTCTACCGTAATGCAACTCAGGATAAATAACGCCTCCATTTCCTTCACCACCAATTATTGCATTTGTTGCTTTCATTTTTTCCACCACATTAACCTCACCTACTGCTGATGCATCATATTTCCCATTATGATTATTTGTAACATCTCTTAAAGCTCTAGTAGATGATAAATTAGAAACTGTGTTTCCTGGTGTTTTACTCAACACATAATCAGTAACAACAACTAAAGTATATTCCTCTCCAAACATACTTCCATCTTCACAAACCATAGCTAATCTATCAACATCAGGATCAACCACAATTCCAAAATCAGCTTTTTCACTTACTACTAATTTTGATATTTCAGTTAAGTTTTCTGGTAATGGCTCAGGGTTATGAGGAAATTGTCCGTTTGGCTCGCAAAATAATTTAACGCACTCCACTCCCATTCTTTCCAACAACCTAGGAATCATAAATCCTCCAGTTGAATTTACTGCATCTAACACAACTTTAAACCCTGCAGATTTTACCAAATCAACATCAACTAAATTTAATTTTAATACTTCATCAATATGTTTATCATTAAAGCTATCATCAAAAGTATATTTTCCTAAATCATCTACTTCTGTAAATGTAAAAGCATCATTTTCTGCTAGCGCTAAAATCTCTTCTCCATCTTTTGCAGATAAAAACTCACCTTTTCCATTCAGTAATTTTAAGGCATTCCATTGTTTAGGATTATGGCTAGCAGTAAGTATAATTCCTCCTGCTGATTTTTCTAATTGCACAGCAACCTCTATAGTAGGAGTTGTTGAAAGTCCAACATCCAAAACATCAAAACCACAACCAATTAAAGTTCCAGATACAATATTGCTCACCATTTCACCTGATATACGAGCATCACGCCCAATAATGATAGTATTAGAACTATTAGCTTGTTTTTTTATAAAAGCAGCATAAGAAGCCGTAAAACGAACAATATCTAAAGGTGTAAGCGCATCCCCAACTCCTCCTCCAATTGTACCCCTTATTCCTGAAATTGATTTAATTAGTGTCATGTGTCTATTTTTGAGGAACAAAATTACATAATTAAATTATTGTTTACTTAAGGATTACTATCTTTGTTATTATTTTTTAATCTATGAAAGAGATACTACAACAACTTCCTCCAAGAAGTGAAAAACCTAGAGTTAATGGGCTAACAATGATTATGGATAAAGGACTTAGTATAAGACAGGCTGAGGACTTTTTAACTAATAATCATCAGCACACTGATATTATTAAACTTGGATTTGGAACAAGCATAATCACACCTAATATCTCTGAGAAGATTAAATTGTATCAAGATAACGGCATGAAAGTGTATGCTGGAGGAACACTTTTTGAAGCATTTGCTATTCGAAATCAACTAGATGATTACAAAACTTATCTAAAGAACATTGGACTTGAGATGGTAGAAATATCTGACGGATCAATGCACATGGAACATGATGAAAAGTGTGAAATTATTAAGGATTTCTCGAAATATTTTGAAGTAATTAGTGAAGTTGGAAGTAAGGATGCAAGCGTTCAAATTAGTAGTGATAACTGGATAAAATGGATGCAAAATGAATTAGATGCAGGAAGTTGGAAGGTAATTGCTGAAGCTAGAGAAGGAGGAAATGTTGGTATTTGCAATGATGATGGAGGAATTAAAACGGAACTAATTGATGAAATCACAAGTAAAATACCTACTAATAAAATACTATGGGAAGCCCCACAAAAAAATCAGCAGATATTCTTCATTAAACAATTTGGAGCAGATGTAAATCTAGGAAATATAGCAAATGATGGTGTTATCCCTTTAGAATGCTTACGCCTTGGATTAAGAGGTGATACTTTTCATAATTTTCTAAATAAAAAATAAATGAAGCATTATTTTATTCTATTTCTAAAAGGAATGGCCATGGGAGTTGCCAATGTAATTCCTGGGGTATCAGGTGGTACTATTGCGCTTATAACTGGAATTTATGAAGAACTTATAAATTCATTGAAGCAATTTGACATAAAAGCCTTTAAACTTTTGCTCTCTTTTGATATTACAGGTTTTATAAAATACACTAACCTTTATTTTATTATTGCTGTTTTTGGAGGAAGCATTGCAAGTGTATTTAGTATTGCCAGCCTTTTTAAATACTTATTTGCAAACTACCCTATTTTAATTTGGGCTTTCTTCTTTGGGCTTATTATAGCTTCTATTTATTTTGTTGCAAAAAGAATTAATAAATGGAGTCCATCTACTTTATTAAGTTTAATAATAGGAACATCCATTGCTATATCCCTTAGTTTTATGACTCCTGCTACTGAAAATGCCAATCTATTTTTTATCTTCATTTGCGGGATAATAGGAATTAGCGGAATGATGCTTCCAGGACTATCGGGCTCATTTATTTTAATCCTAATGGGAAATTACGAGCTACTAATGGTTACTGCAGTTACAGATTTAAACATCACCTTACTAGCAATATTTTTTCTAGGGTCAGTGTTTGGACTTATGAGCTTTTCACATGCATTATCTTGGATTTTTAAACATTACAAAAATGCTACATTAGCCCTGCTTACTGGGTTTATATTAGGATCATTAAGTATTATTTGGCCATGGAAATCAATTGCCAAAAGCATTATTTATAACGGAAAAGAAAAGATAATAGCCTACAAATGGTATTTCCCAAACAATTTTAATCAAGAAACAATAATTGCAATTTCATTAATATTCATAGGAATACTTAGCGTTTACACACTAGAATATTTTGCTCCAAAGAAAAATTAAATGCGAACATTCGGACTTATAGGGAAAAATCTTTCTCATTCCTTTTCTAGTGGTTATTTTAATGAAAAGTTTTATAAAGAAGGAATTACAAATACCGAATACCTAAATTTTGAGCTAAATGATATTTCTGAATTTCCAGAACTTATAAAAACGCACAAACTATCTGGGCTGAATGTTACACTCCCATACAAAGAAAGTATAATTCCATATTTGGATGAATTAAGCAAGGACGCTAAAGAGATTGGTGCTGTAAATACAATTCAATTTATTAACGGAAAAACCATAGGACACAACACTGATGTTACTGGCTTTAAACAAAGTATTATTCCTATTTTAGAAGAAAGAAAAACTGCATTAATATTAGGAAATGGCGGGGCAGCAAAAGGGGTAAAACACGCACTAAAACAACTTAAAATAGCATATAAAACAGCCAACAGAAATACCTCATTTGATTATTCAGATATATCAACTCAAGATATTGGGTTTCATAATGTTATAATAAATACAACACCTTTAGGGATGAGTTCTGAAATTAGAAATTTTCCAAAAATACCTTATGAAGTATTAACTGAAAAACATTTACTTTTCGACTTGATTTACAACCCCTCAGAAACCTTATTTTTAAAGTACGGAAAAGCAAAAAAATCAAGCATTAAAAATGGATTAGAAATGCTACACATTCAGGCTGAGGCATCTTGGAACATTTGGAATACTTAAGTCGTTAAATATTACTAAATTTGCAATCAAATATCAGAAAAGTGAACGAAAACAAAGAACAAGAAATTACAGAAAATTCAACTACAACTCCAGTTGTTGAGGAAAATTCACCAGTAAATAATGCTGCTTTAAGCATTGATGAATTAATTGCAAAAATTGATTTACTATCAGATAATGAAAACCCATACTCTGTATCAAAGGAGATAGAAGAACTCAAGTCCATCTTTTATTTAAAATTAAAATATGAAACTAAAGTTGAAAAAGAGGAGACTGAAACCGTAACCGATAAAGAAGGTGAAAATGAAGAAGCAACTACAGAAGAAAAAACCTTACACCCTCAGGAAATAAAATTCAAACAAATTTATGGAAAATATAAAAAGATAAAATTTGAATTCAGGAAAAACAGAGAGAAACAAGAGGAGGAAAATCTTAAAATAAAAAGAATAATTATTGAGGATATTGACAAGCTTACTCAGGAAGATGAATCAATAAAAAAGACTTTTGAGCACTTTAGAATTCTACAAGAACAATGGAAAAACACAGGTCATGTACCTCAAACAGAGAACAATAATCTTTGGCAGTCCTACCATCACCATGTAGAATTATTTTATGATTACATTAAATTAAATAATGATTTAAGAGATTTAGATTTCAAAAGAAACCTAGAAGAAAAAACTGCTATTTATGAAAAAGCAGAAGCTTTATTAAATGAAAAATCATTCAATAAGATGCATGAAAGTTTGCAAGAACTACATGAACACTGGAAAAATGTAGGTCCTGTAAAAAGAGAATTAAGGGAAGAGCTTTGGGAACGCTTTCAATCCATTAGCAGAACCCTCAACAAAAAGCGTAACGACTATTTCCTTCAAAAGAAAGAACAAGATCATAAAAAGTTAGAGTCCAAAAACAATATTTGCAAGAAAATTGATGAGTTAACAACTGAACCTATATCTTCACATAACAAATGGCAAGAACTTACTAATCAATGTAATAAACTGGAAGAAGAATGGAAAAGTATTGGTAGATTAAATAAAAATGATAATTCAGTTGCTTGGAAAAAAATAAGAGCTACACTCAATAATTTTTACCAAAAAAAGAACGCATTTTACAAGCAAAAAAAGGAAGATGGAAATGCTGTTTTAACTGAAAAAATTAACATCTGTGAAAAAGCTGAAAAACTACAAAATAGTACTGACTGGCAAGGAACAGGAAATCAATTAATCAAACTACAAGAAGACTGGAAAAAAGCAGGATTTTCTCCTGCTGATCAATCCAATAAAATTTGGAAACGATTTAAAGCCGCTTGCGACACTTTTTTTAATGCCAGAAAGTCTCACTACAAAACACTAGATAAAGAGAAGGAAGTGTGCTTTAAAGCAAAAGCAGAAGTATTAAAAGAACTAAAAGCATTCAAAGCTACATCCGACTCTAAAGCTGACATAAAACAACTTAAAGAATTTGGAAATAAATGGAAAACTTTAGGTCATGTTCCAAGAAACAAAATGAAAATTAATGATGAGTTTTTCTCATTAATCAACACCAAATTTGAAGAGCTTGGTTTAAGCAAAAAAGCTTTAGCTACCGAGCAATACAAAAATAAAATAAGTTCAATAAAAGGAAATGATAAGGCTTTAAGTAGCGAAAAGCAATTCCTAAGAGGGAAAATTGACAACCTGAAGAAAGAAATTGCTCAATATGAGAACAACATGTCCTTCTTAGGGAACAATAAAAGTACTGAACCTTTAAGAAAGCAAGTAGAACTTCAAATCTCAAAAGCAAATACTGAGATTGAAAACCTAAAACAAAAACTTCAAATCCTTAATAAAGGGTAAATGCAATTCAAGTTAGAATCAGAATTTTCTGCTACTGGAGATCAGCCAAGTGCAATAAAACAACTCATTGAAGGCCTAAATGACGGAGAAAATTTTCAAACCCTACTAGGAGTAACAGGTTCTGGAAAAACTTTTACTATTGCTAATGTAATTAAGGAAGTTAATCGACCTACCCTAGTTTTAAGCCATAACAAAACACTTGCAGCACAGCTTTTTAGTGAATTCAAACAATTTTTTCCTGATAATGCTGTAGAGTATTTTGTCTCTTACTATGATTACTACCAACCAGAAGCATACATCCCAAGTTCTGGAACATTTATAGAAAAAGATTTATCCATAAATGAAGAAATAGAGAAGTATAGACTCAATACTACATCCACCCTACTTTCTGGAAGAAAAGATGTAATTGTTGTATCATCCGTTAGTTGCATTTATGGGATTGGAAACCCGGAAGATTTTCACAATGGAATAATTGACCTAGCTGAAGGAGACATTATTAGCAGAGATCAGTTTTTACAAAAATTAGTACTTGCACTTTACAGCCGAACAACTGCTGAGTTCACTAGAGGAAACTTTAGAGTAAAAGGAGATACAGTTGATGTGTTTTTAGCACATAATGATATTGCCTATAGAATACATTTTTTCGGCAATGAAATTGAAGAAATTGAAAGTTTTAACCCTGAAAATGGAAAGACAATAGACACATTAGAAGATGTAAGAATCTTTCCTGCAAGTATCTTTGTCGCTTCAAAAGACAAAATACATAGTGCAATCCCAAGCATACAAGATGATTTACGAAAACAAGTAGATTATTTTCAAGAAATGGGACTAAGTACTGAAGCAAAAAGGTTAGACGAACGAACAAATTTTGATCTTGAAATGATAAAAGAGCTAGGATATTGCTCAGGAATTGAGAATTATTCACGCTATTTTGATGGAAGAAATGAAGGTAGCCGACCGTTCTGTTTATTAGACTATTTTCCGAATGATTTCATTACCGTAATTGATGAAAGTCATGTTACCCTACCTCAAGTAAGAGCTATGTTTGGTGGCGATAGATCTAGGAAACAAAACCTAGTTGAACACGGTTTCAGACTATCAGCTGCAATGGATAATCGCCCTTTAAAGTTTGAAGAGTTTGAGATGATTAGTAACCAAACTATATATGTAAGTGCTACCCCTGCTGATTATGAATTAGAAAAATCAGAGGGAATAGTTGTTGAACAAGTCATAAGGCCAACAGGACTTTTAGATCCTATTATTGAGGTAAGGCCAAGTAAAAACCAAATTGATGATTTACTAGAAGAAATCAGAATTAGAATTGAGAAAAAAGAAAGAGTATTGGTAACTACACTTACCAAAAGAATGGCAGAAGAATTTAGCAAATACCTTACTAAATTTAGCATTAAGTGTCGCTACATTCATTCTGATGTAGACACACTAGAACGAGTTGAAATCCTACACGGATTAAAAGAAGGAGAGTTTGATGTATTAATTGGTGTAAACCTCCTAAGAGAAGGACTTGATTTACCTCAAGTAAGTTTGGTTGCCATAATGGATGCTGATAAAGAAGGGTTTTTACGATCAGAGAGAGCATTGACCCAAACAGCAGGTAGGGCTGCCAGAAACATTAATGGATTAGTTATCATGTATGCTGATAGAATTACTAATTCCATGAGGAGAACCATAGACGAAACAGACAGAAGAAGAGATAAACAAAAAGCCTACAACAAAGAGAAAGGATTAACACCTCAACCTTTAATTAAGAAAAAAGATAGTGAACTGGTTAAAAACTTAAATCCTTATAAAATAACAGGGCCAAGCACAAATAAGAATACTCCAACAATTGAATATGCAAGTCCTGAACAATTAAAAAAGATGATTAAACATACAAAAAGAGAAATGGAGCGTATGGCAAAAAATCTGAACTTTATGGAAGCTGCTCGTTTACGAGATGAACTACAAGAATTAGAAGAAAAACTTAAAAATAAGGCATAAAAAAAAGCGAGCATTATGCTCGCTTTTTTTCTATATTATATTTTGCTAATTAAGCGTTTACAATATTTTTAGCTACTGGTCCTTTATCACCTTCACCTGCTTCAAAACTAACTGCAGCTCCTTCTTTCAAAGTTTTGTATCCTTCTACTTGAATTTCTTGAAAATGAGCAAAGTAGTCAGTTCCGTCTGAACCTTCAATGAAACCATATCCTTTACTTGCGTTAAACCATTTTACTGTTCCTTCCATAATTGTTTTTTTTTAAAATTTATTAATACTAGTGGGAACAACCCCACAAAACTGGCGCAAATATAGTAAAAAATTAATACAATTGACTTTTTGATGATATTAAGGTGTTTTTTAATAACATAGCAATTGTCATTGGTCCTACTCCACCAGGTACAGGAGTAATAAAATCACACTTACTTTTAACTCCTTTAAAATCAACATCTCCCAGTAATTTCCAGCCACTTTTTGTTTTATCCGACTTCACTCTTGTTATTCCTACATCAATAATAGTGACACCTTCCTTCACCATATCAGCTGTCACAAACTCAGCTTTTCCTAAAGCTACAATTAAAATATCAGCTGTTTTAGTAATTTCTTTTAGGTTTTTTGTTCTACTATGAGTAAGTGTTACTGTACAATTTCCTGGATTATTATTCCTGGCCATAAGGATGCTCATTGGTGAACCTACAATATGACTTCTACCAATAACTACACAATTTTTTCCTGAAGTCTCAACTTCATATCTTTCTAATAATTCTAAAATTCCTGCTGGTGTTGCTGGTAAATAGGTTGGTAAATTCAATGCCATTCTACCAATATTAGCAGGATGAAAACCATCAACATCTTTTTCAGGAATAATTGCCTCAGTCACTTTCATCTCATCAATATGCTTTGGCAATGGCAATTGAACAATTAAGCCATCAATAGATGAATTTCTATTAATTTTTTCAATTTCAGCAAGCAACTCACTTTCACTAACATTACTATCAAAACGCACCAAAGTAGATTCAAAGCCAACCTTTACACAGGCTTTTACTTTTGCTTTCACATAAGTTTCACTTGCCCCATCACTCCCAACTAAAATAGCTGCTAAATGCGGTTTCTTCCCTCCTTTATCAAGTAAATTAGCAACCTCAATTGCTATTTCTTCTTTTATATCGCTAGCTGTTTTTTTTCCGTCTAATATTATCATAATTATCTTTATCTCATCCCAGGCATCCCTCCTTTACCCTTCATCATTTGCATCATTTGTTTAGCGCCACCTCCTTGCATCATTTTCATCATTTTACCCATCTGGCTAAATTGTTTTATCAATTGATTCACTTCAACTACTGATGTTCCACTTCCTGAAGCAATACGCTTTTTTCTACTTCCATTCAACAACTTTGGGTTTTCACGCTCTTGCTTAGTCATAGAATGAATAATTGCCTCAATACCCTTAAAGGCATCATCATCAATATCTACTCCTTTCATAGCCCTCCCCATTCCAGGAATCATCCCCATCAAGTCCTTCATGTTCCCCATCTTTTTCACTTGTTGAATTTGCTTTAAGAAATCATCAAAACCAAATTGATTTTTAGCAATTTTTTTCTGAACTTTTCTTGCTTCTTCTTCATCAAATTGTTGTTGAGCACGCTCCACTAAGGAAATTACATCCCCCATACCTAAAATACGGCTTGCCATTCTATCAGGATGAAATACATCTAGCCCATCCATTTTTTCGGAAGTACCAATAAACTTAATTGGCTTATCCACCACCGAGCGAATAGTTAATGCTGCACCACCTCTAGTATCACCATCTAGCTTGGTTAATACTACTCCATCAAAATTTAATTTATCATTAAAGGCCTTTGCTGTATTTACAGCATCTTGCCCTGTCATAGCATCCACAACAAAAAGAATTTCCTGAGGATTAACAGCTGCTTTTATTTGAGCAATTTCATTCATCATTTGCTCATCAACAGCTAAACGACCAGCTGTATCCACAATCACTACATTATGCCCATTTGTTTTAGCATGTATAATAGCATTTTGTGCAATATCTACCGGATTTTTATTTTCTCTATCCTGAAAAACATCAACACCAACTTGCTCGGCCAATACTCCAATTTGATCAATTGCAGCAGGACGATAAACATCACAAGCGACCAATAAAGGACGCTTATTTTTTTTACTTTTAAGGTGTAATGCCAACTTACCAGAAAAAGTAGTTTTACCACTTCCTTGTAAACCTGAAATAAGAATTACTGTTGGCGAACCCTCTAATGAGATTTCTGACTGCCCACCTCCCATAAGTTCAGCTAACTCATCCTTCATTATTTTAGTTAAGAGCTGTCCAGGATCAATTGCAGTAAGCACCTTTTCACCTAATGCTTTTTCCTGAACTCTAGAAGTAAATGATTTAGCAGTTTTAAAATCAACATCAGCCGAAAGCAATGCTTTACGGATTCCCTTCATTGTTTGAGCAACATTAATTTCGGAAATACTCCCTTGCCCCTTTAATACCTTAAACGCCTTATCTAGTTTTTCTGATAAATTTTCAAACATATTTTTTTAAATTTTACTTTACAAAGTAAAGATTTTATTCATTATTCTACAACTACACCATACAAATCAAAATGGTCGGTTTTTTCAATTTTCACATTAGCAAAATCACCCATTCTTATATAAGTATCAGTTGCTTTTACTAATACTTCATTATCTACATCAGGTGAATCAAATTCTGTTCTCCCAATAAAGTAATCTCCTTCCTTACGGTCGAATAGTACTTTAAAAGTCTTTCCAATTTTTTCTTGATTTAACTCCCAAGAAATATGAGTTTGCAAGTCCATAATTTCTTCTTGCCTTGCTTTTTTAATTTCATCAGCAACATCATCCTCCAAAACATGAGCAGAAGTATTTTCCTCATGAGAATAAGTAAATACTCCCAATCTATCAAATTTTGTATCCTGAACCCATTGCTTTAACTCTTGGAACCTCTCCTCAGTTTCACCAGGATACCCCACAATTAAAGAAGTACGAATTGCCATATTTGGCACTTTTTCTCTGAATGCCTTTAATAAATCATTCGTTTTCTGATGAGAAGTTCCTCTTTTCATAGATTTTAAAATCTCATCATTAATATGCTGTAAAGGAATGTCTATATAATTACACACCTTATCATTATCCCTAATTACATCCAACACATCCTGTGGAAATCCTGTAGGGAAAGCATAATGCAAACGAATCCATTCTATTCCTTCAATCTTAGAAAGTTCAACAAGCAAATCAGCTAGCCTTCTCTTTTTATAAATATCTAAACCATAAAAAGTTAAATCCTGAGCAATAAGAATTAATTCTTTAACACCATTTTTAGCTAAGTTTTTAGCCTCAATTACTAATTGTTCAATAGGAGTAGATTTATGTTTTCCTCTCATAAGAGGAATAGCACAAAAAGAACAAGGCCTATCACAACCTTCCGCAATTTTTAAATAGGCATAGTGTTTAGGAGTTGTAGTTAATCGTTCTCCTAACAACTCATGTTTATAGTCAGCACCTAAAACCTTTAATAATTTTGGTAAATCAGTAGTTCCAAAATACTGATCAACATTCGTGATTTCTTTTTCTAAATCAGGTTTATAACGCTCAGAAAGGCAACCTGTAACATATAATTTATCAATACTTCCATCCTCTTTTCTTTCTGCTTGTTCTAAGATAGTATTAATAGATTCCTCCTTAGCATTATCAACAAAACCACAAGTATTTATCACTACAATATTAGCATCATCTTTTTCCGATTCATGCTCAACCTCCATTTTATTTGCAGCTAATTGCCCCATTAAAACTTCAGAATCATACACATTTTTTGAACAACCTAAAGTGATGACATTAATCTTATTTTTCTTTGTTGATTTTGTTCTCATATTTTCAGAAATCAGGAGCAAGAATGCAGGAGTCAGAATACAAAACTCAAGAATAAAAACTCAATAGATTATTTAATTATTTTTAATTGCTTTAATATATCCATGAAGCAATTTACTTACCTCTTCTATTTGTGTATTTAATTTATTTACATCTTGCAGATAATCTAAATCATTTGCTAAAATGATAAAATACCTACATTCTTCCAGTGACCCTTGACTTATATTATAGAATCTTAATTTATCAGCAGTTCCTCTTTTTTTATAACCTTCTGCAATATTAGCAGCAATTGAAGTTGCAGCCCTTCTAAATTGAGAGGTTAAACCATACATTTCAGATTTAGGAAATTTTTCAGAAACCTTATAAACAGACAGCACAAAAGCATGTGCTTTTTGCCAAACTATTACTTCCTTAAATGTCTTACTCTTTTCCATTCTACTTACTATCTACTGATTTCTGTATTCTGACTTCCGTCTACTTAAAAAGCGAGTCCACAAACTCATTTTTATTAAACACTTGTAAATCTTCCATTCCTTCACCCACACCAATATATCTTACTGGAATTTGAAACTGATCAGAAATACCAATTACTACACCACCCTTTGCTGTACCATCTAGTTTTGTAAGTGCTAAAGAATTTACTTCAGTAGCTTTTGTAAATTGAGTGGCCTGTTCAATAGCATTTTGACCTGTTGAAGCATCTAGCACTAACATGACATCATGCGGAGCATCAGGAATTACTTTTGCCATTACATTTTTTATCTTAGTCAATTCATTCATCAAATTGATTTTATTATGCAACCTTCCTGCTGTATCAATAATTACTACATCAGCACCACTTGCTTTGGCTGATTGCAAAGTATCAAAACATACAGATGCTGGATCAGAACCCATATCTTGTTTTACAATTTCAACTCCTACTCTATCAGCCCAAATTACTAACTGATCCACTGCTGCTGCACGAAAAGTATCAGCTGCACCTAATACTACTTTTTTACCTTGTTGTTTAAACTGATGAGCTAACTTTCCAATTGTTGTTGTTTTTCCTACACCATTAACGCCAACTACCATAATTACATAAGGCCCATCAACTTGAGGGATTTCATCATAACTATCTTTCATTAATAATGAAATCTCAGCTTTTAAAAAATCATTTAACTCAGCAATATTTATGTATTTATCCTTAGCTACCCTTTCTTCTAATTTCTCAATAATTTTAAGGGCGGTTTCTACTCCAATATCTGAGGTAATTAATGCCTCTTCAATATCATCAAGCGCTAGTTCATCAATAGTTGATTTACCTGCAACTGCTCGTGATAATTTACCAAAAACATTCTCCTTTGTTTTTTCTAAACCCTTATCAAGTTTCTCTTTTTTATCTTTGGAAAAAAAATTAAATATACCCATAATTATATACTTTTATAAACAGAAAAAGCTCCTTTCAAAAATAGAAAGAAGCTTTTAATTTGTGTATAATTAAATACTATTTTTTTGCAAAGAATTCTTTTACCTTATCCTTTGGTACAATTTCACTTTTAAAAGAGTAAGATCCACTCTCTGTTTTAACCATTTTCACAGCTTTAGTAAAAGCTTTTGCTCCTTTTTTCTGTAATGATGCTACTGTCTTTTTTGCCATTTCTTATTATTTTATTTCTTTATGAACAGTCATTTTTTTCATAATAGAATTAAATTTCTTCAATTCCATTCTGTCTGGAGTGTTCTTTTTATTCTTTGTTGTAATGTAACGAGATGTTCCTGGCAAACCACTTGCTTTATGCTCAGTACACTCTAAAATAACTTGAATTCTATTTCCTTTCTTTGCCATCTTCTTATAATTTATTGGGCTGCAAATTTAATTAAATAATCTAATACCAAACCAAAAATTACATCTTTTTAACATCTATAAAAAACAGATCATCTCTTACCTTAAAATCATGCTTATCAAAGCCACCTAAATCCTGTTCCTTCCACTCTAAATTTGGATAAATCCAAAAATCTTTACCTCCTGTATTTATTAAAATAGGCATATCAAAATTAGTAATAGCTTCCCACCTGTACAGCAAAGTAATATTTATGCCGTCTTTTTGGAATTTATACTGAAACTCTGGAATCTTCTTGTTTTTCAAATACTGATTAAAGAAATCTGTAAAATCTTTTCCTGTTTTTTCATTGATATAATTAATGATTTCTTGTCCATCAATAGTTTTATGTTTAAAATCATTCGCAATTCCTTTTATAATCTTAAACCATAACGCATCATCCTCAATCAAACTCCTAAGTGTATGCAACATTAATGAACCCTTAAAATACATATCGGAACTCCCTTCAGAATTCACATGATAATGTCCAATTACTGGTTTATCATTTCGGACACTTCTTTTTTGATTATTCACATAACTCAACATTGCATCATAACCATACATACACTCCACATACAGCACTTCAGAATAAGTACAAAAACCTTCATGAACCCACATATCTGCAATATCATTAGTAGTAATAGAATTCCCCCACCATTCATGCCCACTTTCATGCACAATAATAAAATCAAAAGCTAAGCCATCAATAAAACGAGTATTACCATGATATCCTGGTAAATAATCATTTCCATAAGCAATAGCGGACTGATGTTCCATTCCCAAATAAGGAGTTTCTACTAATGCATAACCATCATTCCAAAAAGGATATTTTCCAAAATAATTTTCAAAACATTCCATCATAGGGTTTACTTGCTTAAAATGTTCTTTTGCTTTTTCTAAATTATCATGCAATACATAATAATCCATCCTTAAAGTATCTTTTTCAGAAAGGTAAGTTTCAGAAAAATGCTCGTAATCTCCAATATTTAAGGTTACATTATAATTATTGATAGGATAAGAAATAAACCATTCACTCACATTTACCCAAGAATTAAAATATTGATTCCAAACGGATGTATCACTTCTCAAATCACCATTTGCAACAATTTTTAAAGGATAACGAGCTGTACAAGTTATTCGCATACTATCTGGCTCATCCGATTGATGATCTTTATTAGGCCACCAAACACTAGCACCCAACCCCTGACAAGATACACCAATCCAAGGATTTCCATTTCCATCTTTTTTCCAAGAAAAACCACCATCCCAAGGAGCATTTACAGCCTCTCTAGGATAACCTCCATACCAAACCTTTACATTAGTTTGCTCTCCCCTTTTAAGTACTCTAGGAAAGTCAATAAAAATGGCATCATACTCACGACTAAACTCAAGTTCAGTTTCCTCAAATTCAATTCGCATTACCTCCATATTCTGAGCTAAATCAATTTGCATTTTATCAAAATCAGATACAACTGTGAAGTGAATGTTGTTATAGGATTTTTCTAAGGATTGCTCCTGCTCATCAACCATTACAAATAAATCGTAAAAAGTCACATCATAGCAAGTTCTAATTTCTGTTAGATTACCCCTTAAACTATCCTTGCGAGTAAATTCCTGAGCCTGCCCAACAAAAGCTAGCATTAAAAGGAATATTAAAAAATTATTTTTTCTCATAAAAAAAGCCCTTTTGAAAGGGCTATTTTAAAATTGATTATTTTTTATTTTGTGAATGCAATTTCACAAGATGAAGTTTGTGTTCCTGCTAAAGGAATTTCAAAAGCTAAGTTTAATGTCAAATCACCATTAGAAGCAGACTCAATCATTCCTGAACCTGTAATATCAACATCAACTACACCAAAGTCTCCTGTATCAACTGAAATTTTTTGATCATCCTGAATAGTAACTATTCCTGAATAAGAAACATTAGCCAACACATTCTCTCCATTTATATCCATAGACACAACCCCTGCCCCTTCTCCTGTTATCTCGATAGTTTCAGGAAACATATCATTCAGTGGTACTGGGAAATCTCCTGCTAAAGGAATGCTAATAATAAGATCATCACATACAGAAGAAATATTCCATATTCCTTGAGCAAAATCATATGCAAATACACAGCTACCATCATTAGTTGTCGCATCAGGCATGTAATTCATGGCACTACTTTCTATACAGCCATCAATTTCTTTCTTACAAGAAGAGACTAAAAGAAATATTGCTAGAAACAATAATACTGGTATTTTAAAGATATTTTTCATTTTGATTGTAATTTAGTTATTAAATAAAAAAAGTTGCCATCAAAGATAGCAACTTTTTATAAATAAATATAATTTATTGATTAAACAAGCACATTACCATTTGCTTTAGCCCCAGCTAAAACAGCAGCAATTCCTTTTTTATCAATTGTTCTTAAAGCATTAGCTGAAACTTTTAAAATAACTGTTTCACCAGTTTCAGGAATAAAAAACTTTTTAGTTTGTAAATTCGGGTAGAATTTTCTTTTTGTTCTATTCTTAGCGTGAGAAACATTGTTCCCTACCATCACTTTCTTTCCTGTTATTTGACAAATTCTTGACATATCTTCTTAATTTTTGGGCTGCAAATATACAATCTAATCTAAATAAAGTGAAGTTTATTTCTGTTTTTTTATTGCATTATAAAGCAACTCTAAAGCTTTTTCAGAAGCTTGATTTACAACACTTTGCCTATCTCCTGAAAAAACAATTCTTTCAATTTCAACACTAACTGAATTTGCAACAGCTATAAAAACTGTGCCAATTGGATTATTATTAGTCCCACCACTAGGACCAGCATAACCACTTGTAGCAACTGAATAGTCAGCCAAAAAACTCTTCCTCACCCCTTCAGCCATTTGACCTATTACCTCAGCACTTACTTCAGTATTTTCATCAATCACTAACTGGCTAACCCCTAAAATATTTACTTTAATTTCATTTTGATAAGCGACCACTCCACCTTTAAAAAAACTAGAACCTCCTGATTTTTGACTTAATTTTGAAGCAATCAACCCTGAAGTACAACTTTCAGCTACAGCAACACTAACCCTTTTATCTATACATAGTTGATGTAATTCATCAAGTAATGACATATTAAAATGCAGTTGTAGGCCCTGTAATATGTTTAACCTCCTTTGGACGAATACTCATAACAGGGATATTAGAATTATTTATAATATAACGAGCTGTAACACTTATATTAGTTGAAAGTGACAACTCCTCCTTTTTAGTCATAATCATAATCAAGTCCGCATCAAACTTCTTTTCATAATCAAAAACAAAATCACCTAAAGTTTGTTTTTTAGCTCCCTCAACTAACTCAGCAGTACATTTTACTCCTGCATCTGAAATGAATTGTTGAACCTGCTTAATATTCTTAATAAGCTTTTCTCTCACATCCTGATTATCTCTTAAGACAACTGAAACAAGCCTAACTGTAGCATTCCAATACCTTGCATACTCTAATGCATAAGTAACTTTTTCTTTTGTTTGCTTTTCTAAATCTAAAGGCAAAATTATATTTTCACAACCATCTCTATGATCCTTCCCTTTAATTGTAATTACAGGACAATGCGCTAACCTTACTACCTTTTCAGCATTAGACCCAATAAATCTTTTCATCCCATCAGAAGCACCATTTGTTCCCATTATAATTATGTCTGCAGAAATCAATTCTGCAACCTCATTAATCTGAGAATAAACCCTTCCTTTTGCAACCATAGTATCTACATCAACTCCATACTTTTTCCCATATTCAGCAGCTATACCTTCTAATTTTTCCTTAACCTTAGCTTTTAAAGTCTCCGAATTATCATCTAAAAATAAGGACTGTATCATACTTTGATCCTCAATAACTGACAACAAAACAACATCAGAATTTTTTATTCTTGCTAGATTAAAAGCCTGTCCTAAAGCAATAATTGATTGCTCAGAAAACCCTATTGGAACTAATATTTTACTTGCTGACATATTGAAATAATTTATTATGTTTGACAATACAAAATTACATATTTTATGCACAAACTACAAGATACAGAATTAATACTTACTCCTGAAAACAAAATTTATCATCTTAATTTATCAAAAAACGAGATTGCTGATGACATTATTTTAGTTGGCGACCCTGCTAGAGTTGCTGTAATTTCAAGTAAATTTGATAATATAGATTGTAAAATTCAGAACCGAGAGTTTGTAACTCATACAGGCACCTTAAACGGAAAAAGAATTAGCGCTATTGCCACAGGAATTGGACCTGACAATATAGATATTGTAATTAACGAGTTAGACGCCTTAGTTAATATTGACTTTGAAACCAGAACGATTAACAAGCAGAAGAAAAAACTAAACCTGATACGCCTAGGAACTTCAGGAGCTTTACAACAAAATATAAAAGTAGATACTTTTATAGCAGCATCTTATGGATTAGGATTTGATGGACTTGCTCATTTCTATCAAAACCAAGAAAAACTAGAAAAAGAAATAGCTACTGTTTATACTAAGCATGCAAATTGGCCAAAGAAATTAGCTGACCCTTATTTTATTAAAGCATCTACATCTTTGCTAGATAAATTCCCTGACATTCCAAACGGAATAACAGCAACAGCACCTGGCTTTTATGGTCCTCAAGGAAGAACACTAAGACTTGCACCTTCAATAAATGATTTACATGAAAAAATGGAAAGCTTTAATTTTCAAAATCAAAAAATAACAAATTTTGAAATGGAAACTTCTGCCCTATATTATTTAGGACAAACGCTCGGACACAATACACTTACAATTTGTGCAGTAATAGCAAATCGCTTAAGCAAACAATACAGTGAAGACTACAAACAAACAGTAGAGAAAATGATTGACTTAGTACTAAACAGGATCTGCTAGCAGTTATCGCAACAATCCTCATCTTGTATTAATCTGCAAGAATAAACTGCCAAGATAGCTCCCAAAGTTGTTGCAACAATATACAACCATAAGTGAGCTAAATCCCCAGAAAAAAGTGCAGGACCAATTGACCTTGCAGGATTCATAGAAGCCCCACAAATAGGCCCTGCAAAAGTAGCCTCAAAAGCAACTACACCTCCTATTGCTAGTGCTGCAGTAACCCCCTTTTCCTTAGCTCCTGTTGATACATTTAAAATTACAAACATCAAGATGAATGTTAATATCAATTCCAACACAAACGACTGCACCCAATTATCATTTAAAGGAAGGGTTTGCCCCATAGTTACAGCCCCTGGAAACATAAAGTAAAGTGTAGCTGAAGCCAATACTGCCCCTATAATCTGAAAAGAAACATAAGGAAATATCTCGCTTTTAGGAAAGCGTTTTGCCACAGCAAAAGCAATGGTTACTGCAGGATTAATATGAGCACCAGAAACATCACCTATAGTATAAATCATTGCCATAACCACCAAACCAAATGTTAAACCAATACCCAAATGACTTACTCCACCACCAGTTACACTATCAATAACAATTGCCCCAGCACCAACAAATACTAAAATGTAAGTTCCTAATAATTCCGCCCAATATTTTTTCATAATTTTTCTTTTAATTTACTCATTACTATTTCAGGAGCAAAACAAGGTTTTCCTGTTTTCTTATTCACAAAAACAAGCACTACTTCTCCTGTATTTAACACTTCATTTTTTGCATTCAAAGTTTCATAATAAAAAATGATTTTTGCAGAAGGCAATTCTTTTATTGTAGTTCTTATAACAAGTTCATCATCATAAAAAGCAGGTTTTTTATACTTAATATTCAAATTTACTACAGGCAAAGCATAACCTACCTCCTCTAATTCCTTATATGTAACACCAAGTGAACGCAACAACTCAACCCTTCCTACTTCATAATACTGAGCATACACGCCATAATAAACAAAACTCATTTGATCAGTTTCGCCATATCTTACCCTAATTTTTGAATCGAAAGAATACATGCTGCAATAATACATACAATATTTATATTTACTAATATTGTACCCTTATGAAGTTTAAATTATACTATATATATATAGGGGCGCTCTTGCTTTTAGCATGTTCTCCCTCCTACAACTTACAATCACATGAAGATAAAGTAGTTGCAATACAATCCTCAGCTGACAGCACATCCTTGGCAATTATTGCTCCTTACCAGAAAGCAATTGAAAAAGAAATGAGTGAAGTATTAACTTACACTAAATATGATTTAGAAAAAGGAAGACCACAAAGTACTTTAGGGAATTTTGTTACTGATTTATGTTTAAATTATGCTGATGCTGACATATGTGTAATGAATAATGGAGGACTAAGAACTACAATTAATGTGGGAAACATAACAAGAGGAAAATTATACGAGCTTATGCCTTTTGAAAATGAATTAGTTCTACTAGAACTTGATGAAAGTGATTATGCAGGGCTCTTAAATTACATCTGCAAAAGAGGTGGAGAACCCTTTTCAGGGATTAACATTACTATGACAAAAGAAGGAGATGTAATTAAACATTCAACTCCTGTTGATTTTAAAAAAGGAGAAAAAATAAAAGTACTTACATCTGATTATCTTGCAAACGGAGGCGATAAAATGAGTTTCTTTCAAGGTAAAGAACAAATAAAAGTTGGGATTAAACTCAGAGATGCAATTATTGACTACTGCAGTAAAACAGATACAATTGATATACAATTAGATAATAGAATTAAAGTAATTAGTAATGAGCAATAGAAGATACTTTATAAAACAAAGCGGGCTTGGAGCTATTGGACTTTCATTACTCCCACAACTTTCCTTTGGAAATAATAAGGATATTAAACTTACTATTTTACATACTAATGATATGCACAGCCATATTCACCCATTTACAAGCGGGAGAAATAAAGGACTTGGAGGAATGGCAGAAAGAGCTGCACTTATAAAACAGATAAGGAAACAAGAAGAATATGTACTACTGTTAGATGCTGGAGATATTTTTCAAGGCACTCCTTACTTTAATTTTTATGGAGGGGAACTAGAATTCAAACTCATGAGTGAAATGAAATATGATGCTGCAACTTTAGGAAATCATGATTTTGACAATGGGCTTGATGGATTACAAAAACAACTCCCACATGCAAACTTTCCTTTTTTAATTGCAAACTATGATTTTTCTAACACCATTTTGAAGGATACTTTTAAGCCTTATAAAATTTTCAGGAAAGGTGATTTGAAAATTGGAGTATTTGGAATTGGCATAGAATTGGAAGGCTTAGTACCCAAAAAATTATACCAAAATACTGTGTATCAGGACCCTATTTCAACAGCCAATCATTATGCTACACTTTTAAAGCAAAAAGAGAAATGCGATTTAGTAATTTGCCTCTCCCATTTGGGCTTTAAATACAAGAATAACAAGCTCTCAGACATGACTTTTTCAAGCCAAACCCGTGATATTGATTTAATTATAGGAGGACACACCCATACATTCTTAAAAAAGCCTGCAAAACAACTAAACCTAGACGGAAAAGAAGTACTAATAAACCAAGTTGGGTGGGCCGGAATAAACATAGGCAAGATTGATTTTTATTTTAATCAAAATGATAGTGATAAAAAAGTTTTTGGAAGGTCAATATTTGTTAAAAGTAGTTCAAAAATGGTATAAAAATTGACTTTTAAAAAGTTATAAACAAAATCTCTTCTCTGATAATTAATTACTGTAAAAAAAAACTAAAAGTCAAGTCCAAATTTTCTTTTTTATTAACGATAAGTTTTTCATATTTGCTCAAACCAAAACGAAAAGAAAAGAACTTAAAACGAATTACTAAAAGACAAACCAAGACCACAAAATGCCAGAAAAAAGTTATCAAGACGTTTGGAATAACTGCCTAACAATCATCCGAGACAATGTAACTGCTCAAAACTTTAAAACATGGTTCAAACCTATTAAAGCTGTTGCGTTAGAAGAAAAAACACTTACTATACAAGTGCCTAGTCAATTTTGTTTTGAATGGTTAGAAAAACATTATCTTACTCTTATGAAAAAAACGATCATGAGAGAAATTGGTAAAGATGCAAAATTAGAATATAATATCTTATTAGAAAATTCTTCTGACAAGAAGCCTTATATTTCCAAGGTACCTAGTAGCGGTCAAGCTGATGTAAAGAATAACCCTATAAGCATGCCTATAAGCATGAATAGCGCTTCTATTAGAAATCCGTTTATAATTCCTGGTTTACAAAAAATTAATATTAACCCTCAATTAAATGAGTCATACACTTTTGACGCATACATTGAAGGAGAATGCAACAGATTAGCTCGTTCTGCAGGGTTTGCTGTTTCACAAAACCCTGGAGGAACTTCATTCAATCCACTATTCATCTATGGTAGTGGAGGATTAGGAAAAACTCACCTAGCAAATGCTATTGGTATTGAAGTTAAAAATAATCACCCAGAAAAAACTGTCCTTTATGTTTCTGCTGACAAATTCCAAACACAATTTGTAGATGCTATAATGGACAATAAGAAGAATGACTTTGTTCATTTTTACCAATCTATTGATGTCTTAATTATTGATGATGTACAATTCCTTTGTGGGAAAGAAAAAACACAAGATGTTTTCTTCCACATCTTTAATCACTTACACCAAAACAAAAAACAGGTTATCTTAACTTCTGACAAAGCTCCTGTTGATATTGTAGGTATGGAACAAAGATTATTATCTCGTTTCAAATGGGGACTTTCAGCTGATTTACAATCGCCTGACCTAGAAACAAGATTAGCAATTTTAAAGAAAAAAATTAAAAAAGATGGTATTGACATTCCTTATGAGGTTGTTGAATACATTGCCTACTCTATCACAACAAATGTAAGAGAACTAGAAGGAGCATTAATTTCTTTACTTGCACAATCTTCATTAAACAAAAAGGAAATAACAATTGATTTAGCTAAAAATATGCTAGACAAGTTTGTTAAAAACACTGTTCGTGAAGTATCTATTGATTATATCCAAAAAGTTGTTTGTGATTATTTTGATATTCCAATTGAAACAATGAAGTCAAAAACCAGAAAAAGAGAAATTGTACAATGCCGACAATTAGCAATGTACTTCTCTAAGCAAATGACTAAAAACTCATTAGCTATGATTGGAAAGCACTGTGGAAATAAAGATCATGCAACTGTACTGCATGCTTGTAAAACAGTAAATAATTTAGCAGATACTGACAAGCGTTTCAAAGGGTATATTTCTGATATTGAGAAAAAGTTAACGCTTTCATAATTTATGAAAATCTTAATGGTTTGTTTAGGGAACATCTGCCGCTCACCACTTGCAGAGGGAATATTAGCACATAAAACTCAGCACCTAAACTTAGCAGTAGATTCTGCAGGAACAGCAGGCTACCATATTGGAAAATTACCTGATAGCCGTTCTAATGAAATTGCAAATAAGTACAATATTGATTTAACTAAACAAAGGGCAAGGCAGTTCAGCAGAGCTGATTTTGATAAGTTTGACATTATCTATGCAATGGACACTAATAATTATGCTCATCTTATTAGTTTAGCTTCTAATGATGAAGAACGCAATAAAGTAAGGATGATTCTAAATGAGGTTAATCCTAATTCTTGTGAATCTGTACCCGACCCTTATTATGGCGGAGAAAACGGATTTCAAGATGTATACAATATGCTTGAAAAAGCTTGTAATAAAATAGTCCAAAACATTGAATAAAGGAAAACTATATCTTATCCCTACTATTTTAAGTGATGATTCGCAAGAGGCAGTTTTGCCAACTATTATCACCAATCACATTAAGGAAATAAATGTTTTTATTGTTGAAAATTTAAGAACTGCTAGGAGGCATATCAAAAAGATATATCGGGAAAAAGATATTGACAGCACTACTTTTTATTCCTATGGAAAACATGATACACTTAGCTTAGAAGAGGATTTTTTACCCCATATTTTAAATGGTGAAAATATAGGAATACTTTCAGAAGCGGGACTACCATGTGTTGCTGATCCTGGTTCAAAAATTGTAGAATATGCACATGATTTTCAAATTGAAGTAATTCCATTAGTAGGACCATCCTCCATCCTACTTGCTTTAATGGCTTCAGGAATGAGCGGACAGAACTTTGCTTTTACTGGCTATCTTCCTATTGATAAAAAAGAAAGAACAAGAGCTATTAGAAATTTAGAATCACTTGCAAAAAAGACAGGGCAAACACAGATTTTTATGGAAACACCCTACAGAAACCATCAGCTACTTGATACTTTAAAAGTACAATGCAGCAACAAAACTAAATTATGTATTGCTGCTAATATCACCTCCCCTAATGAGTTTATTCAAACTAAAACAATAGAGGAATGGAAACACACAAAAGTTAATATTCATAAACAACCTACAATTTTCCTACTCTCTTAAAGAACAAATCATAATCCTATAAAATTAGCCTAAGTAATTTCCTATCTTTGCGCTATGGATAGATTCCGAAATATTATTACAAAACTTCCAAAACCTTTAAGAAATAAATACTTTATTTTATTAATCTTATTTGTTTTCTGGATTGTTTTTTTAGATGATTATAATCTAATAAATCAAAGTCAGATGAAAAACAAAGTAGAGGATTTAAACGGTCAAAAAGAGTTTTATATGACTGAGATTAAAAACGACAGTACAGAACTATCTAAGCTTAGGAACGACACTAACGAGCAAGAAAAATTTGCAAGAGAAAAATTTTTGATGAAAAAGGACAATGAAGATATTTTCATCATAAGAGATAAAGAAAATGAATAATTTATTTTCAGCATTTAATGCTGTTACAAAAAATCAGTGGAAAGAGAAAATTGTCTCTGACCTAAAGGGAGCTGACTATACCGAAAAATTAGTTTCAAATTCAGAAGAAATTGAAATTGCACCTATCTATCACTCAGATGATGGAACTACAACACATCACAGTTCATTTCCTGAAAACTGGGAGAGCTATCAACTGATTGATGCAAGCAATCCGAAAGAAGGAAACAAAAGAGCTTTAGCCGCTTTACAGAATGATGTGAGCGGATTATGTTTTTCAAAGCCTAATAATTTAGCAACCTTACTTAAAGGAATTGAAATTGAACACATCAGAATTGATTTCACAAATTATAATGCTGAATTTGTATCCGAATGGAACACTTTTACAAAAGGAAAAAATGTAACTGGTGCTTTTCATGGCATAGAAAATTCTAACCTATTAAGCACAATTTTTGCAACAGGAAAAACTGCAAAAGAAGAAATAACATCTGCATTAACTCAGGGGGTAGAACAAGAAAATAATATCCAATTTCACTTTGAAATAGGAAGCAATTATTTTATGGAGCTGGCAAAGTTAAAAGCCTTCAGAATTATTTGGGAAAGCAAAACAGGAAACTCTCCTTTTATTTTTGCTAGCACCAGTTTAGCAAACAAAGAAGAGGAATATGCTTACAATAATATTCTAAGAAGTACAACTGAGTGTATGTCAGCAATTTTTGGCGGTGCAAATGCCATCATGATTAATTCCTATAATCATACTTTTGAAGTGCCTTCAGGATTTTCAGAAAGAATTGCAAGAAACCAACAGACTATCCTTAGGAAAGAAAGCTACCTAAATAAGGTAATTGACCCTTCAAAAGGATCGCATTATGTTGATTATCTTATTGAACAACTACTTAAAGAATTTGATTTAGGAGACAAGCAAATTCAAAGTAATACAGTAAAACAAACTTGGTTAAGCCCTGAGCAAATTGAAATAAAAAACCAATACAACAAAGAAGATATTAGCAAAATAGAACACCTAAATTTTGTTGCAGGAATTGCTCCTAATTTAAGAGGTCCTTATTCTACAATGTATGTAATGCGCCCATGGACAATAAGGCAATATGCAGGATTTTCTACTGCTGAAGCATCCAATGAGTTTTATAGAAAAAATTTAGCTGCAGGACAAAAAGGATTATCTGTCGCATTTGATTTAGCAACTCATAGAGGTTATGATTCTGACCATGAAAGAGTAGTTGGTGATGTTGGTATGGCAGGAGTAGCTATTGATAGTGTTGAGGATATGAAAATTCTTTTCAACCAGATTCCTTTAGATAAAATGTCAGTTTCTATGACTATGAATGGTGCCGTATTACCAATATTAGCTTTTTATATTGTTGCTGCACAAGAACAAGGAATAAGTTTAGAAAAGCTATCAGGAACTATACAAAATGATATTCTAAAAGAATTTATGGTGCGTAATACTTATATATATCCACCACAACATTCTATGCGTATTATCTCTGATATTTTTGAATACACTTCAAAAAATATGCCAAAATACAACAGCATATCTATTTCAGGATACCACATGCAAGAGGCTGGAGCTACAGCCGACATTGAACTTGCTTATACCCTAGCAGATGGATTAGAGTACATAAAAACAGGAATTGCTGCTGGAATGGATATTGACAGCTTTGCACCTAGGATTTCTTTCTTTTGGGGAATAGGAATGAACCATTTTATGGAAATTGCAAAAATGCGAGCAGCCCGAATGTTATGGGCAAAAATTGTAAAAAAATTTAATCCTAAAAACCCAAAATCATTAGCATTGCGTACGCATTGCCAAACAAGTGGGTGGAGTTTAACAGAACAAGATCCTTTCAATAACATTACCAGAACTTGTGTTGAAGCAATGTCTGCCGCTATGGGAGGAACACAAAGTTTACACACCAATGCATTGGATGAAGCAATTGCATTACCAACTGATTTTTCTGCTAAAATTGCAAGAGACACTCAAATCTATTTACAAAAAGAAACAGGTATTTGTAATACAGTTGACCCTTGGGGAGGAAGTTACTATGTTGAAAAACTAACACAGGAAATAGCAGAGAAGGCTTGGCAACACATTAAAGAAATTGAAGAATTAGGAGGAATGGCAAAAGCTATAGAAACAGGCATTCCTAAAATGAGGATTGAACAAGCTGCAGCAAGAAAACAAGCAAGAATTGATAGTGGAAAAGACACGATTGTTGGAGTAAATTCAAATCGCTTAGCAAAAGAAGATAAGGAACTTGATATATTAGAAGTTGACAATACGGCTGTAAGAAAATCTCAAATAGAAAGGTTAGAAAAAATAAAAGAAAGTAGAGATTCTGAAAAAGTAGAGCAAGCCTTAAAAGCATTAATTTCAGCTTGCAAAAACAATACCGGAAACTTGCTTTCCTTAGCTGTAACTGCAGCAAAAGAACGCGCTACTTTAGGAGAAATATCTGATGCTATGGAAGTAGCTTTTGGAAGATATACTGCTAAAAACCAAACAATAAGTGGAGTTTATAAAATGGAAATACAAAATAATGAAACCTTTAAAAAAGCACTTGCATTATCAGATGAATTTGCAATAAAAAAAGGAAGACGCCCAAGAATTATGATTGCAAAAATGGGACAAGACGGACACGATAGAGGAGCAAAAGTAGTAGCAACATCCTTTGCTGATTTAGGTTTTGATGTGGATGTAGGTCCATTATTCCAAACACCAGCTGAAGCAGCCAAGCAAGCAATAGAAAATGATGTTCATATTTTAGGAATTTCATCCTTAGCTGCAGGTCACAAAACTTTAGTACCTCAAGTAATTGCAGCACTAAAAGAATACAATAGAGAAGACATTCTAGTAATTGCTGGCGGAGTAATTCCTCAGCAAGATTATGACTACCTTTATAAAGAAGGAGTAAGTGGAATTTTTGGACCTGGAACTGTTATTGCTGAATCAGCAATTGATATTTTAAAGAAAATGATATAATAAAAAAGGGCTAGTAAAAACTAGCCCTTTTTTATGGTTTAGTTTTCTACAACTTATATCTAATCCCTGCATAAAACATTCTACCATTAATTGGAGCATAAATAATAGATGCATCAAACACATCAGAATTAGGGTTACCTGCATCTAAAACAGGGTTTTTCTGTTTGTAATTAGACAAATTTTCTCCACCTAAATACACATCAAATTTCTTAAATTTCTTTGTAATTTGTGCATTATACAAGTAAAATGGATTTGAATAATTTTCAGTCATATCCTCATTTCCTGCTATTAAGCTATGCTCAGGAATCCTACTACTACCTACATAATTTGTAGTAAAATCAAACATCCATTTATCAAAATTAGTTGCATAAGCAAGGTTAATTAACCCTCTTGCATTTGGTGCTAAAGGCATTTGTTTTTGTTCACCATCAACATAAGTAGTTTGCACATCATTTATCTTGTAAGCAAGTTTCACGTCAAAACGATCAAAAAGCTCATACCCTAAATCTACTTGAATTGTATTTGCGAATGATTTTCCTTTTAAATTATAGAAAGAAAGCTCTCCTTGATTTTCAATATCAACTACTACTTGGTTATTAAAATCTGTTCTATAAACATCAGCATTTATATTTCCTTCCCTCCCATTTATAAAAAAACAATAAGTAACATTAAAGCCCATATTCCAAGCCTGTTCAGGCTGTAATTTTTCAGCAACATGAATTTTTCTTGATGAAGCAAGTAGATTAGAATTTTCAACAAATACATTAGCAATTCTGAAAGCTTTACCAGCTGAAAGGCGAATTGCAATATCATCAGTAGGATTATATTTCAGATTAACCCTTGGCGTATAATGCATTTTAGATTGATTATGATAATCAGCCCTAACACCTGTAACTAGCGTAAAGTATTCTTCTGTTTTATGTGTATATTCAGCAAATAAGCCACTCACCAAATCAACTCTATTGAAAATACTATCATTTAAACTTTCCGAATACCTATCTCCATTATAATTAAAACCATACTTGAATAATTGTTCATTAATTTCAGTCTGTCTTATTAAATTCAAATAGGCACTTTCTTGAAGACCTCCATAAATTTTATCACCATATTGTGCTACTTGATTATGTCGTCTAAAAGCTGTTTGCAAGCCTAAACTTTTACCATTTTCATCTGGCCTTAAACCTGTTTTTGTAGCTATTTCCAACATATCATTATGCACATCTACTACATAAGGATTCGTAATTTCTGAAGTTTGTCCTCCTACTCTATCTTCATACAAACCTTTAAGATAAATTTGAGCTCTAAAAACATCCGACCCCTCATAAATATAGCGATTCAAAAGATTGATATTCATTATGTGTGGAATATCTAAAAAACTATCATTATTATGATCTACATCTTTTTCATGATAAGAAACATGAGTAAATAAATTACTATTCCAATCTCCATTATTTTTTGCAATAGCTAAATTATTTTCAAATTTCTGTTCGCTATTAGTGTACATATTCCAATACAATTTATCAGCTGTTTCTGGCGTAAAATACTCTACATTAATTTGCCCTGTAAATGACTCATAACCATTCACAACAGAGCCAGCTCCCTTCATAATTTGAATTGACTCTATCCAAGTACCTGGAACATAATTCAAACCATATGATGAAGAAAGCCCTCTTATTAATGGAATATTTTCTTGAGTAATTTGCATGTAACTCCCATCTAGCCCAAGCATTTTAATTTTTTTAGCACCTGACACAGCATCAGAATAACTAACATCTACAGTTGCATTAGTTTCAAACGATTCTGAAAGATTACAACAAGCTGCCTTTTCAAGCTCCTTATTGCTTAACACCTGCATATTTTTAGAATCAATGGTAGAATACCTTGTAGTATTTACCTTACCCTTAACTTTTACTTCTTCAAGATCTACTGATGGTGATAAATCAATATGTAATTTACTATTCGCATTAATAAGCATAGTATATTTCTGATACCCTACAAAACTAACCACTATAGTTGCTGGATAATTTTCTGGTTCAGCAATTGAAAAGTTTCCATTTTCATCAGTAGCTACACCAGTTGTAGTTCCTTCCCAATATACATTGGCTCCAGGGATTGGTAATTCTTCTCCATTTTCCCCATGTTCAACTACATTACCATTTATTTGATTTTGTGCTTTTAAATTTACACCTGCAATAAGCACTATTGCAATTATTAATATTTTTTTCATTTTTATTTATTTTAAGATAATTACTCTAGTTATAAGAGTAAAGTCCTATAATAAAAACGACTGTATTTTAGCTAAGACAGGTTTGTAAAGTTTCGGTGGTGGAATACCACTAAAGTGATTTATTTGTTTTGAAAAAACAGAAGCTTTATCTTTAGAAATTAAAGTATAAAGCAAAACATTTACTGATGAAAAATCAAGATTAAAAACGGTTAATAGAGTCTCAAAATCAAATTGCAAGTTTTGAGTTTCACTAGCACATGATTTGTCTTGCGTTTCTGGACAACAAGATTTCTGTATTTCTAGCATACAGCAAGTTACTTTTTCTTGCTCTTTTGCACAAATAACCTCATTTTCTTCACTACAAGAAGGAACTTCTATACCTACATAAATACTCCCACCTTTATCACATTTCATTTTTGAGACATGAATTCCTAATGACAATACCATAACAAGTAAGGCCATTAAATTTATAAAGGTATTTTTAAAGAAGAATTTCATTTCAGAGGCAAATATACGGTATTATTTAATATCGCTTTTGAAATACTGAAAATGTGAAATTCTGAGTTGTATCAAAAGGAGTTTTATGATTCATTTTAAAAGATTCTACAACAGTAAACGAATCATTAAATTGATTTTTCAAGTCTAATTCAGAGTACTTACAAATTTCCAAACCACTACATTTATAAGGACCTTCATCAGAGAAAGTTGCCAATACAAAATATCCCTCAACATTTTTATTTACCAATTGTTTATACTTTTCTTTATCCTTTTTTTCGGTAAGAAAATGAAATACTGCCCTATCGTGCCACACATCATATTTTTCTGTTGGAACAAATTTAGTAATATCACTTACAAGCCATTTTACCTTATTAGCAACATCACCTAACCTTGCTTTTGCACGATTAATTGCATTTTCTGAAATATCTAAAATAGTAATATTCGTATATCCCAACTTTAGTAATTCATCTACTAAAAAGCCATCTCCACCACCAACATCAATAATTGCAGCATCTTTATTAGGAGCTACTTTTTGAATTAATGCCAATGAGGTTTCAGGAACCTGCTGAAACCAACTCACTTCCTGCATACCTTTAGTAGCATATATATTTTGCCAATGTTCTTTTTTCATTTTACAAAGTTGAAGGACATACTTCCTCAGATAAAGGAAGTTCAGTTTTTTTAATAGCTCCAAAACCACCTTCAATATTAGTAACATTATGAATTCCTTCTCTCTTTAAAAGTGAACAGGCAATAACCGAACGATACCCCCCAGCACAATGCACAAAATTTTCAGCAGAAGCATTCAATTTATCATTCTCCAAATTACTTAGAGGGTTCAACACAGCCGAAACAATATGCCTAGTTTTATATTCAGCCTCTTTTCTAACATCAATGATGTCAATTTTATTATCTCTTTGAAAAATAGTATTAAAAGCATCAGCAGTAATAGAATTCATGGTTTCTAAATCATTTTGATCCCAAACTTCAATCCCTCCATTAAGATATCCTAAAATATTATCAAAGCCAACACGAGACAATCTAGTTGCTGTTTCTTCCAACCTATCCTTTTCACAAACTAATAAAATAGGAGTTTCAATCTTTTCAATAATTGTGCCTACCCAAGGGGCAAAACCTCCATCAATCCCAATAAAAATTGAATTTGGAATAAACCCTTTTACAAATTCTTTTTGATGACGAACATCTAAAATAATTACATCCTTTTGCTGAGCTATTTTTTTAAACTTATTTACATCAAGTGCTTTTTTAGCTTTTGCAATCACTTTATCAGCTGAAGAAGTGCCTTGCTTATTTAAACGCACATTTTCAGGAAAGTAAGCCGGTGGAGGCAAGATACCTTCCGTTACTTCTTGTATGAATTCTTGCTTAGTCATATCGGCACGCAAAGCATAGTTATTTGCCTTTTCATAACCAATAGAACCAACTGTTTCCTTGCTCATATTTTTTCCACAAGCTGAACCAGCACCATGCCCAGGATAAACAACAACATCATCAGGTAAAGTCATAATTTTAGTTCTTAAACTATCAAATAAAATTCCTGCCAAATCCTCTTGAGATAAATCAGATTTCTGTGCTAAATCAGGCCTACCTACATCCCCTAAAAACAAAGTATCTCCTGAAAATAAAGAAACTTTTTTCCCATCTTTATCAATCAACAAATAAGATGAGCTTTCCATAGTATGCCCAGGAGTATGGAGTAGTTTTATAGTTATATCTCCTATTTTAAACTCTTGATTATCCTCAGCTATTAAACAATTAAAATCAGGATTTGCAGTTGGTCCAAATACAATATCAGCTCCAGTTTTATTCGCTAAACTTAAATGCCCGCTTACAAAGTCAGCATGAAAATGAGTTTCAAAAACATATTTAATTTTTGCACCTCTTTCGCTAGCCATACTTATATATGTTCCTACTTCACGCAAAGGATCAATAACTGCCGCCTCCCCATTGCTTTCAATATAATAGGACCCTTGTGCCAAACATCCTGTGTATAATTGTTCTACTTTCATTCTTATTTTTTTTGTGCTTTTACCATTTCCCAACCGCCACCATTATGCACATCTTCACAACCTTGGGCTTGCAAGAAAGCAGTTGCTTGTCCGCTTCTACCACCTGATAGGCAACACAATACTAAAGGCTGCATTCCTTTTAGTTCTTCCATTCTATCCACTACTTCATTCAATGGAATATTTATAGAACCATTTACATTTCCTTCTGCAAATTCTCCTTCCGTTCTAACATCAACAATTGTTGTTGCTGTGTCGTTTATTAAATCTTGTATATTCATGTTTTATTTTTTAAAATTTATTTTAAATTGATGTTCATCAGCATAAGAATAAGCAATATTGAACGAATACAAATCACAAATTCTTTGCACAATAGATAGGCCTATCCCAAGGCTTTTTTTATTTTCACTACTCCTTGTAAAGCGTTTAAAAATATCCTTTTCAGAAAAGGAAAGTGAGCCACCACTATTGGCAATACTTAAGGTGTTATTACTCAAAGTAATCCTTAGCACACCCCCACTTTTATTATGGAAAATTGCGTTCTTAATCAGGTTAATAATTAAAGTTTCTGCTAAATAAGGATTCATGTAGACATGAGTAATATCCAGCAAATCCAATTTCAACTTTATATTTTTATCCTGAATAGCATCTTTAAAAAGACTTAGCTTTTCTTTAATTAAATCATTCAAGGAAAAGGTAGAACCCTCCGTGTAAAAACGATTATCAATTTTGGTAAGGAAGATAAGTGCCTGATTTATTTTAGATAAGCGATTAGTAGTTTCTAAAAGCAAAGCCAACTGCTCCATCTGCTCTTTAGAAAGATTATCGGCTTGCATGAGCTCGTCCGCCTTGGAGCTGATAATTGCCAATGGCGTTTGTAATTCATGCGAAACATTCTCGGTATATTCTTTCTGAGAAATAAAATCTTTTCGGATTTGTGCAGACATTTTTTCAAATACCTGATTGAGTTTTTTCACTTCCTCAATTTCGGCAGTATCCAAACTTAGGGTGGAACTTTGGGTTACTTCAAAATCCTCCAGCTTACGGATAGTGCTATAAAAAACCCCCAAAGCACTTTTGATAGAATGCCTGTTTACAAAAAACATAATCAGGAAAAAGAGCATGGCAAACCCAATATTCATGATTGCAATTTTCATAATTAGCTTATCCGATTCACTTTGAGAAAGCAGAATGCTCACCTTATAATCCTGTTCGTTTTGCGCATAGGAAAAGTCCAACTTCCTGTAGAGCATGTACTTTTCGTTTGTAATAAGTACAGTATCCGAAAAGGAATAAAGCTGTTTATTTTGAGTAGTTTGAACAAAAACCAGTTCAGAGACTAAGTCCATTACTTTGTTTTGCTGAGCCGTATAAATAAATTCATTTTGTTGTTGTAAGAGGCGGTTTCGCAAATCCTCTGCCATGATATTACGCACCGAAAAATACATAGCCATACTCCCCACCAAAAAGAAAAGCACTGAGGCAGAAATAAAATTAAGGGAGGTTTTCGTTAGTAATTTCATGCTACCGTAAATTTATAACCTACCCCATATACATTTTTGATATAATCATCACAACCACTGCCACTCAATTTCTTTTTTAGGTTTTTAATGTGGGTATATACCATATCATCCGTAAAGCCATAATCGGCATAATTGGAGGACATAAACTCCCCCAAAGTAGTTTTGGAAATCACCCTATTCTGATTAGAAACAAAATACAAGAGCAAACCAAATTCTTTGGCCGTTAACTCTAATTCCTCCCCATGGATT
Organism: uncultured Flavobacteriales bacterium; assembly: GCA_943788405.1. Classification (GTDB taxonomy): domain Bacteria; phylum Bacteroidota; class Bacteroidia; order Flavobacteriales; family BACL11; genus UWMA-0277. Next base: position 344,361 of record CALSQD010000002.1, on the reverse strand, counting down.
AAGGTACGCATCTGTTCAGGTAACAATGTTATTTCATTCAATATTATTTCCTGATTAACTTCTAAATTCAAGCGCCTAATAACCGATTTTAAACGAGCATTTAGTTCAGGGAAAAAGTAAGGTTTTGTCAAATAATCATCTGCACCTAATTCTAGGCCTTCAATCTTTTTATCCAAAGCATCCTTAGCTGAAACAATAATCAAGCCAATTTCATTTTTGGCATTTTTTATTTCTTTTATCAAGGCCATTCCATCACCATCAGGCAAGCCCAAATCCAACAACACAGCCGAAAAATTTTCTTGTTTTAATAACTTTCGGGCAGACTTTAAATCCTTAGCATGGAAAGGTGAAAATCCGTTTTCAGTAAGGTAAGCAAGGGTTGATTTCGCCAACTCCAACTCATCCTCAACTACTAATATGTTATGTTTTTTAAGCATTACGGAACATATTCATAGTTATCGAAATAAAAATAAGTACAGCCGACAAACCAAAATACAAGAGGTTCTTTTTGAATTTCTGATTATCATCCGAAAGATTTTTTGCATATACTAAACCCAAATGCCCAAATATAATAGCAAACATCATAAGTATTGCATGTTCTAACGCCCAAAAACGAGCTGAGAAATAAGTAGTTGCATTCGCCTGAGTGATTAATGTTTCCAATTTATTAATATAGATAGCATAGAGTAGAATACCTAAAATAAGTTCCAAATACAAACAGATAACGGCAATAATAGGCAGTTTTATATCGTGAAAAGTAGAAAAAGATACTTTACCTACTATCCCAAAAATAGAACGCACTAGAACATAGATCGACAATATCATTAGTAAAACACTAATTATAATATGAAGAATGAGGATACCCGAATACATAGTACAAAAATACGAAAGAAAATGGCTTTTATATCATTCCACCAAAAAGCCTTGGTGTGGCTTTAAACTTTTACGTAGGTCGTTTACTAAAGCCTTTGATACAATCATAAAAGCACTTGCTGTAGATTCAGTCTGTTGTTCTGTACCAAATTCTACAACCTCTACTTTTTCTCTTCTGGAATATTCCTTTAAATGAAAAAGGTGGTGTTGGGCAGTTTTGAATGCTCCTTCTCCACTAAAGTTCCAAACTAATTTAGCTTTCATATAATTTATTTTTTAAAATAGCATTAAAACAAAACTTAGCTGTTAAGAGAAAACTCCTTTCATGAAAAAATAGGGTAAAATTATGTACAGAAATGAATCTCTGATTAAGTAAAATAAAAAGAAATAAATTACTATTTTCCATCCACCCTCTTTAATAACCCCCTTAAAACCATGCTGCTTATAAATCTGAGTATATTTACTTAGGAACTTTGATTTAAATAAATTTTTGATTGACATTAGAATATTTTAATAAAACAATTAAGGACTTGCAAAAATAAGCAAGTCCTTAATTGTTACTTCATTTTTTAGAAATTAATTTCTCCTGTTGATTGATACACATAATTAAAAGTATAATAGCCTCCATAATCTCCATTTGAAGGGTCAGGATTAGGACTATCATAATAATACACTATTTCCATCTTTGCATATTTATCATCATGTGTTCTAAAAACTAATATCCTACCAGCAATAGGAGATATTATATGAGTACTCATATCATAAGAAGCCCAACCATCACCTGATATCCCTAAATCATCAACTATAGCTGGGCCTGATGTGTTGTCCTGTTCTAATTTAGATAAATCTACCGTTCTAATATCTAACATAACTCCAGTAGCAATATAAACTGCCGCATTACCTATTCTTTCTGGCTGATTAATGTTATAACTATCTCCTCCATTAACAATAATTGTAGTGCCTCTAAATGCTACATCCCAATTATCATGACTTACGGTATCTCCTTCTGAAAAACTAAATTTCTCATATTTTCCAGTTAATACTGAATCTGATGGATTAACAATATATTGACTTGCATTTAACTCAAAAAAAGTAATTACATCCTCATTTACAATAATATCACTATTACTACTTTTCTCACAAGAAGTGAAAAACAAAATAAGGACAGATAATAGAAGGCTTAATTTTTGAATCATATTTTATTTGCAGCCAGAGTTCCAATAAGGATTCCCAGCATCTTCAGGTAAAATAATTACTTGTCCTGGAGTTAAAGTTGCGCTAGCACCAGTTGTGTCTCCGCCTAACATTACAATCTCAGATGGATCATGAGTTACCATATTGTAGATGTAAGCCCCTTGACAATCTCCACAAGAGTCAACAACTGCTACACCATTCTGAACACCCATACAGTCGTAGACTATAGCCTGTGTGCAACCAGCATTCCAATAAGGATTCCCAGCATCTTCAGGTAAAATAATTACTTGTCCTGGAGTTAAAGTTGCACTAGCACCAGTTGTGTCTCCGCCTAACATTACAATCTCAGCAGGATCATGAGTTAGCATATTGTAGATGTAAGCCCCTTGACAGTCTCCACAAGAGTCAACAACTGCTACTCCATTTTCAACTTCCATACAATCTAAAACTCGTTCTGGTGTTACAGCATCTTTTTTACATGCAGAAAATATCAATGTTAATGCACAAATTGATACTACTAATTTTTTTTTCATTTTTGTTTTCATTTTTGTTTTTGTTTTCATTTTTGTTTTTGTTATTGTTATTGTTAATTGTGTTTATTTAAAATTGATTTTAAAGCTCATATAATATAGTCTTCCTGTGATGTTACTTATAAACTCAGGGTTAGTAAATCCAAAAATATTCTTAACTCCTATTTGACAAGTTTTGAGCAAGCTTATTTGATGAGTAATACCTATATCACATAAAGTATAGCCATCTATAAATTTATCATATGTATCTAAAATACCATTTCCATTAGAATCAGAAATCGCATATTTACTTCTGTATGTAAGCATAGTATTCATCTCAGTTTTATCATTAAGATGATAATTAAATTTAATATCCCCCATATGCCTGGATCTATTAAACAGTCCAAAGTAGTCTTCTTTATTAAGCTTGATACTTGCAAGGGTTTCTGGATCTCTAGCATAATATGTGGTATCTTGTCCAATCCCTTTTAGTACTTGTGAATCGTATGCATAAAGCAATTGGTAGCCAAATTTAATTTCCCAATTATTAGCTTTTGTATAAGTTGAGTTAAATTCTAACCCTTTGGTTTCAAACTGATTTACATTAAAATAACTGTAAATATTTGTATTGTTTTCATCTTTAGCAACTAATTTCCATTCAATCAAATCATTCACCTTATTATTAAATAAGTTGACATCAAAAGAAAGATTATTTACTGGATTATACTTTAGTCCAATGTTGATATTTAGTGAAGTTTCTGATTTTAAAGGAGAACTTAATTCTGAAAATGGAACTACCTCCTGTACATTCTGCATAGCATCTAGTCTATCAATAGCGACATCTCTACCAAGTACTATATAGCCGATAGTGGAGTTAGTAAAATCAAAATACTTTTGTCTAAAATCAGGAGTCTTAAAACCTGTACCCACTGAACCATTGATCTGAATCTTATTTGTAAGAGAAAATCCTAAAGCTAATTTATTAGAAACAACTGGAGTATAATTAGTGTAATTATCATATCTACTGCCTAATATAATATTCACTTTATTAAAAGCAGTTGCATCCAATTGCCCATAAATAAACTTTAAATCTTGTTCTGGGTTATTTAAAAAATCTCTTCTGGATAATACTTCTTTTGTTATACCAAATCCTAATATGCTATTTAATCCTTTGTAAGTGAAAGATGATTTCATCTCAGATTGCAATAATGTATGGTCAAAATAATTATTTTCATATAACACTCCATCCTCAGTATTTAGAAACTCATCAGCTCTATAATTAGTTTTATAAATCTCTAGCTGTTGAAAAAAGTTAGCATTCATCAAGTATTTTGCAGAAGTACCAAGACTCCATTCCTTAATATTGCTTTCTCCTTTTAATAAAGAACTTGAATCAGCAGCAATATTTATTTGTTCTTGCTTGTAATAATGCCCATTTGTATTTAACAAAAGTTTATCAGATAATGCGTATTTTAAATTAGAGCGAAAGGTGTAATTTGAATAAGGATTAACAGTGCTAAGTAAATCTGTATCTATTAAATCATAACCATCTGTTTTGTAATAATCAAAAGAATTTGAAATATGAAAAGTTCCTTCTTTGTATTTATAAACTAAACTGGAACTGGTTGTATTATAAGTGGCATGTTTTAATGAAGTACTGATTATAGGCCCATCTTCAATCTGCTTTTTACTGATAAGATTAATAACTCCTCCTAAAGCATTGGAACCATATAAGCTTGAAGACGGTCCTTTAATAACTTCAATTCTTTCAATATCTCCTACAGAAATTCTATTTAAATCTAAAGTTCCAAATGACCTTCCTATAACTGGAAAACCATCAATAAGGATAGTAGTATATGAGGCATCTAAACCTTGCAGCTGCAATCCTTCAGTTCCTGTTTTTGTAGTAACACTTACAATGCCTGTTTGCTTAGTAATTACATCATATAATTTACTTGCACTAAATTCTTGAATTTCTTTTTCGGTGATTATTGTAACGGGAATAGGTAAATCATCTATTAATTTAGATGTTTTTGTAGCAGAGATAGTTACTTCTTGTAAATCTCTATCAAACACAATAGTACCCTTTTGATTCTGAGAAAAAGAAAAATAAGAAGAAAGCATATAAAATATAATTACAAAGTTTTTCACTTCAAAAATTTATGCAAAAATAAGTTTGAAATCTGTAGAAACTCTGAAGTTTCACTTCAAATTTAAAAAGAAAGTATCGTCTTTTTAATAATAGCAATACAGTCCATTAATTGCTCTTCAGTAATTACTAAAGGAGGTGCAAAACGAATGATATCTCCATGAGTTGGTTTAGCTAATAATCCGTTATCTCTTAACTTTAAACAAACATCCCAGGCTTCTTTTCCGTTTTTAGGTTTTATTACAATGGCATTTAGCAATCCTTTACCTCTTACCAAAGTAATCATATCGTTATCAAAATTAGCTAATTCATCTCTCAATATTTTTCCTAAACGCTCAGCATTTTCAGCTAATTTTTCCTCTTTTACCACCTCTAAAGCTGCAATTGCAACTTTGTTTGCCAAAGGATTTCCTCCAAAAGTAGAACCATGCTCACCAGGCTTAATACACATCATCACCTCATCATCCGCTAATACTGCAGAAACTGGAAATACTCCACCTGAAATTGCTTTACCTAAAATTAAAACATCCGGCTTTACATCTTCATGATCTACCGCTAATAACTGACCCGTACGAGCAATTCCTGTTTGTACTTCATCAGCAATAAATAAAACTCCTGCCTCCTTACACAAGGATTGCACACCTTTCAAATACCCTTCATCTGGAACAAAAACACCCGCTTCTCCTTGTATTGGCTCTGCCATAAATCCTGCAATATTTGGGTCTTTTAAAGCTTCTTTAAGTGCATCCAAATCGTTATAAGGAATATTGATAAACCCTGGAGTATATGGTCCGAATTCTTTTCTTGCATCAGGGTCATTACTAAAAGAAATAATAGTAGTTGTACGCCCATGGAAGTTCCCATCACAAACAATAATTTTTGCAGAATCAGGAGTTAATCCTTTCTTTTGATAAGCCCATTTTCTACATAACTTAAGTGCTGTTTCTACTGCCTCAGCACCAGTATTCATTGGCAATACTTTATCAAAACCAAAATAGTCAGTAATATATTTTTCATACTCTCCTAAAGTATCATTATAAAAGGCACGAGAAGTTAAGGTTAAAACATCAGCTTGTTGTTTAAGCGCATTCACAATTTTAGGATGACAATGCCCTTGATTTACTGCAGAGTAAGAAGATAAAAAATCATAGTATTTTTTTCCTTCTACATCCCACACAAATACTCCCTCTCCTTTAGATAAAACTACTGGTAATGGGTGATAGTTGTGTGCTCCATACTTATCTTCTAATGCAATGTGATCTGCTGATGTTTTCATTTTCTTAAATTTTAGAGATGGCAAATATAGTAGAATTAATTAGTAAAACTATATTTTTGCCCAATGGGAAGACAAAAAAGAAGAGAGCCACTTTTAATAGAAAATATTGAAATAATTGATACAGCCAGCAAAGGAAAATCGGTATCCAAACATGATGGTAGAGCCATATTTGTACAAGGTGGTGTGCCTGGTGATATTTGTGATATTGTAGTTTTTAAAAGAAGAAAGAAATTCTGGGAAGCTCGTATTGAGAAAATCCATACTTATTCTGATAGGAGAACTGAACCTAAATGTGAACATTTCGGAACTTGTGGTGGCTGCAAATGGCAAAACATGAAATATGAATCCCAATTAGATTTTAAACAAAATGAAGTACTCAACAACCTAAAAAGAATTGGAGGGATTGAACTACCAAAACATGAAGAAATTTTAGGGAGTGAAAACGAATATTTTTACAGAAATAAAATGGAGTTCACCTTCTCCAACAAAAGATGGCTAACTACAGAGGAAGTACAATCGGAAGTTGATATTCCAGATAAAGACGCTCTTGGATTTCATGTTCCGGGTATGTTTGATAAAGTCATCAACCTAAACAATTGCCACTTACAAAAAGAGCCTTCAAACGCTATTCGTTTATCGGTAAAACAATTTGCTGATGAAAACGGACTAACTTATTTTGACATCAGAAATCAAGAAGGATTATTAAGAAACCTAATGGTCCGAACTTCTTCCACCAATGATTTGATGGTACTGGTTCAGTTTTACGAAAAAGATGAAAAGAACATCAATTTACTGATGGAACATATCAAAACTTCTTTCCCTGAGATTACTTCTTTATTGTACATCATCAACCAAAAAGCAAACAACACCATGTACGACCAAGAGGTAATTTGCTATAACGGAAAAGACCATATTATGGAAGAAATGGATGGACTCTATTTTAAAATTGGAGCAAAATCCTTTTTCCAAACCAATAGTGAACAAGCAAAAGTATTGTACCGAAAAACAAAAGAATTGGCCCAAATTACAGAAAATGATTTGGTGTACGACCTTTATACAGGAACTGGAACCATTGCACAATATGTTGCTACATCCGCAAAAAAGGTAGTTGGAATTGACTCTGTAGAAGAAGGAATAAAAGCTGCTTACGAAAATGCAGAACGCAACAAGATTGATAACTGCACCTTCTACACTGGAGATATGAAAGAGATTTTTACAGATGAGTTTATTGCAAAAAATGGAACTCCTGATGTAATTATTACCGACCCCCCAAGAGATGGAATGCACAAAAATGTGATTGAACAAATCCTGAAAATTGGAGCAAAACGAATTGTGTATGTAAGTTGTAATTCAGCTACCCAAGCTCGTGATTTAGCCTTAATGGATGAACTTTATAAAGTAAGCCATATTCAGCCTGTGGATATGTTTCCACAAACTCATCATGTAGAAAATATAGTTGTTTTAGAATTAAAGTAAAATACTATGCGTGCATAATAAATTATTATTACATTCGTATCCTTTAAAATATTTTAATTCTTCTTGTTATGCTAATCCGGTTTTCTCTCCTATTTTTAGGTGTTTTATTCTCTTTGAATTTACATTCACAAGAGCTAATTTCCCACACTCTTATTCATTATTACACTCAAAATGAACTAGATCAAAAATGGAAAGAAAATAAAATAAAATAAACGAATGGATAGTACCTATTAGCAATAGCTTTAGACTCTATGAAATCATCTACACAACTTCTTGGCATGATGGCAGCAAAATAAAAGCTTCAGGACTTTGTTTTATTCCAGACAATTTTACAGAAAAAACACTACCTCAAATGATTTATCATCATGGTACCAAAACTTTACAAAAAACTAATTTAAAGTTAAGTGGTGAAAATGCAATAAGTGCCGGTTTTGCTTCTGATGGGTATTTGGTGATTATGCCCGATTATATAGGACTTGGAAAAGGAGATAAATTTCATTTATATCAAAACTCTGAAAGTGAGGCAACCGCTTGTTTAGATATGCTTTTAGCGATACAAGAATTGAATACCAAAATCTCAATTAGTACTAACGAGCAATTATTCTTAACCGGATATTCACAAGGAGAACGAACATGTCTGCCTAGCAACACAGAAAAAATTAGAAACTGAGTATAGCTATCAATTCAAAATTACTGCATCCTCCCCTATGTCAGGCGCTTACGATATGTCAGGAATACAAGCAACTGTAATTATGAAACCTTACCTGAACCTTTACCTCCCTTATCTTTTAATGGGAATAAATGAAGTTTATAAAATTACTGAACCAGAAAAATTGTTTCGAGCACCTTACGACAGTTTAATTCTACATCTTTATAATGGATAGCTAAATCTGCAAGAAATAAATGCTTTTTTACCTGAAATTCCTGCTGATGTAGTACACCCTGATGTATTAAAAGAATATCAAACAAATCCTAATTATCAATTCAATACAGCCTTAAAGGAAAATGATTTATTAGATTAGATTCCTACTGTTCCTTCTCAACTATGCTATTGTAATTCCGATAAAATTGTACTGCATGAAAATGCTAAAATAGCATTTAAGCAAATGAAAAAAAATGGAAGTAAAACAATAAAACTAAGAAGAGCTACTAAAAAGTTTGGGCATGTTAATTGCGCTATTTTCACTAGTATTTATACCAAAATGTGGTTTGATAGCTTCAGAAAAGGAAGCAAAAAGGCAGCAAAGGTTCATGGCTAAAACGATTCCTACTATACATTCAAAAAGTTAGAATGTAACACACATTGCTTATTTAAAGATAATTTTGTAATTTTATCGGAAAAATAAGTTTATGCCTTTAATCATTTCACATCCTGAAACTAATCCTAAAATAAGGAAAATAGAAGATGAAATTGCTGCTAAAAAGGAGGAACTAGCAACATTGATTTCTAAAGAAAAAGGGACTTGAATTTCAGATTACAAATTCTTGGACACCAATAATAATACTATTTTATTATCTGATTTATTTGAAGAAAAAGAAGAACTTATTATTGTATTTTACATGGGAATACAATGCAAATACTGCACCCTTTGGGCCGACAATTACAATGGGATAAGTGCACCCTTAAAAGATAGAGCTGCATTTGCAGTTATATCACACGAAACTCCTGAAATACAAAATAAAATAAAGGAATATAGAAGCTGGAACTTTAATATGTATAGCAGAACTAAAAATACTTTTGCAGAAGATTTAGGCTACACTAATAATGAAGGAGGACCTATGCCAGGAATTGCATCTTTTATTAAAAAAGAGAACAACATCTTTATACACCACCGCTCTTATTTCGGCCCAGGAGAGAACTACTGTAATATGTGGGATTTTGTAAGCATATTACCAAAAGGAATAAATAAGTGGGAACCAAAAATAAATTATTAAACAATGAATGAAGTTTGGAAAATGCTAAAAGAATTATATGATAACAACCCTGCTTTATTCGGATTACTTTTATTTCTTGATTTAACAATACTCTATTTTATTATTAAATATATTCTTTCCTAAATGCTCATACGAATTCACCCTGAAAACCCTGACCCAAGGCAAATAAAAAAAGTAGTTGATTGCCTTAAAAAAGGAGGTGTAATTATTTACCCTACTGACACTGTTTACGGAATTGGTTGTGATGTAAATAATAAAAAAGCAATGGAAAAATTATGTCGTATTAAGTGTTTAGATATTAAAAAACATAATCTTGCATTTGTATGTTATGACCTAAGCCATATTGCTGATTTCACCAAGCATTTAGCAACCTCAACTTATAAGTTGATGAAAAAAACATTACCAGGGCCATACACCTTTATATTGGAAGCCAACAATGCCATTCCTAAATTATTTAAAAATTCAAAAAAAGAAATTGGAATTCGTATCCCCAACAATAATATCCCCAGAGAAATTGTACAAGAATTAGGAAATCCTATTGTTACCACATCCGTAAAAGATAAGGATATGGTAATAGAATACAGCACTGACCCGGAACTAATCCATGAGCATTTTGGAAAATTGGTAGATATGGTTATTGATGGGGGATATGGAGAGGTAATCCCATCAACTATCATAGACTGCACTAATAATACTCCTGAAATAATTCGTGAAGGAAAAGGAGATATTACTCCATTTCTTTAATAATTGAAACAACTTGAGGCAACAATAATTGCTTTTCATTATTTACAATAACAAAATCCGATAAGCCTTCTTTTTCAGCTTGTGACATTTGTTTATTTATTCTACTTTCTATTTCCTCCACCGAACTTCCATCTCGCTTTTGTACTCTTGCAATTCTTAATTTTTCTGAAGCACTCACACAAATAACTGCATCCAATCCTAAATGCGAATCTGATTCAAATAATATAGCGGCTTCTTTTATCACCAACTTAGCTCTTTGATTTTTACACCAATCTTCAAACTTTTGTTTTACCACAGGATGAACCAAAGCGTTTAACTGTTTCAATGCTTCACTATTATTAAATACAATTTTTGCTAATTCTTCTTTTTGCAAAATATTATTTACATATACATTTTCACCAAAAGCTAACTGAACAGCAGACATTAGTTTTTTATCCTCAACCATGCATTTTTTAGCTTCAATATCTGCATTAAAAACAGGAACACCCAATTGCTGAAATAACTCAGCAACAAATGTTTTTCCAACTCCAATCCCACCAGTTAATCCTATTTTTTTCATGATTTCATTTTACAAGAAAGTGCTTGATAAACTGCCTCATATTGCGGCAAAATATTTGGCAAATCAAAAGTATAAGCATGCGCCAAAGCATTTATTTTAAATGCATTTAATTGCTCCTTATCTTTAAATAAACTTAGCGTGTCTTCTGCCATTTTACTCACATCCCCTACCTGAGATAAATAACCAGTTTTCCCATCAACATTCACTTCAGGAAGCCCTCCATTATTTGTAGAAATTACAGCCACCTTACTTGCCATAGCTTCTAGTGCCACCAATCCAAAACTCTCTGTTTCTGAAGGCAAAATAAACACATCAGAAATGGCCAGCATATTTTCAATTACTTTTAATTTTCCTAAAAACTTAACCTTATCACAAATTCCTAATTTTCGGCACAATTGTTCTGCTTTTAAACGCTCTGGGCCATCCCCTATCATTAGTAATTTTGCAGGCACCTGCTTTTGCACTTTATTAAATACTTTTACAACATCCTCAACCCTTTTAACCTTTCTGAAGTTCGAAATATGTGTTAAAATAAATTCTTCTTTTTTAGCAAATCTATTTCTTAATTTATCATCAACTTTTTGCTGATATAAATTCATATCAATAAAATTAGGGATAGTCTTTATCTCATTTTTAATATTAAAATAATCAAGTGTTTCTTTTTTTAAATCTTCAGAAACAGCCGTAACAGCATCTGACATATTTATAGCATATTCAATTACTGGCTTAAAGGATTTGTCTTTCCCAAGTAATGTAATATCCGTACCATGTAAAGTAGTAACAATTGGAATATCTATACCATGAGTTGCTAATATCTGCTTTGCATTTACTGCTGCTGAAGCATGAGGTATTGCATAGTGTACATGCAAAATATTAAGTTCTTCATGTAAAGCGACATCTACTAATTTACTTGTTAAATTAAGTTCATATGGAGCATATTCAAACAAAGGATAATCAGGAACTGTAACTTCATGATAATAGATTTTATCAGAAAATAAATCTAAACGAAAAGGTTGATCATAAGAAATAAAATGGACTTCATGCCCTTTGTCAGCCAAGGCAATACCAAGTTCAGTAGCTACTACACCACTCCCACCATAAGTGGGATAACAAACAATTCCTATTTTTAATTTATTTGTCATTTAAACTATCATAAATTACTTTCATAATCTCTGTTCTTACATCCATTTTTAATAACTTTTTATTACTTGCATCAGGATGAATTCTATTGGATAAAAATACATAAACAATTTGAGTTTTTGGGTCAGCCCAAACTAAAGTACCTGTAAAACCTGAATGACCAAAACCTTCAGGGCTTGCATTCTCACTTGCAGGACCACCTTCTTGATCAGGTAAAGCAACCTTATCAAAACCAGCTCCTCTCCTATTATCATTGTTAGGGAATTGACATTTTGTAAATTCATTCACTACTTCTTCTGACAAATATCTTTCACCAGCATACTCTCCATTTTGCAAATACATTTGCATTAATTTTGCCAAATCATTTGCATTGGAAAAAAGCCCTGCATGGCCACCAATCCCACCTTGCATTGCAGCTCCCATATCATGCACATATCCATCCAAAAGCTGACTTCTAAAAATAAAATCTTCTTCTGTTGGCACTATTCTATCTTTATTTAAAAAATTTGAAAAATTATAAGAAGTATTAGACATCCCTAAACGATCATGAAACTCATTATAAATAACAGCATTTAGATAATCACCATAAGAATTCTCAATTAATTCTTTAAATAAATAATACCCTAAATCAGAATAACGATATTCTTTTTTCTCTAACAGTTCAGAAGCTATAATTTGTTGAATAATACTATCAGGATAAGAATGGTGCAAGAAAATACCATCAGCTACTTTGATGGGAAATTCCTTGCCCGATTTATTACTATATAAAGTATCTCTTAATTGCATTAACCCTGAAATAGAATCTTTCTCTAAAGTTTGTCTATAGAATGGAATCCAAGGATATAGCCCTGATTGATGTGCTAAAATTTCTCGAATAATCAATGCTGATTTATCAGTTGAATCTAACTCCAAATATTTTCCTAACTCATCATCCAAACTCAAATTCCCTTCATCAACCATTTGCATCAATAATGGAACTGTTGCTGCAATTTTAGTAATGGAAGCAATATCATATACATCCGAATTTTTAACCGCTATTTTCTCATCATAAGTATGATAACCATACGATTTATTAAATAATATATTACCCTCTTTGGCAATGAGAATTTGACAACCAGGAGTTGCTTTTTCAGCAATAGCATTTTGGGCAATACTATCTATTTTGTAAAGTTTATCTGCATTAAATCCTATTTCTTCTGGACTTACATAAACCATTCGTATTGCCTCAGTATTTATTCCTGAATTAATTTCAAAATGTTTAGTAGTAACAGGGATTTTACCACTCATTCCTATTCCACCAAAAATAGCTTGTGCAACTTGCTGTTGTGCAACTTTACTATTTTGATAGCCTAATAAAAGTGCATCAAAATTATTAGTAAATAAAAATGAATTTACACTATAAGGATTCGCAAAAATTGGCACCACAACTTTGGATTGCATAGCAATAGATTGCAATAAAATATCTGCTTTTCTATCAATTTTATAAGATTTCCATGCATTAGCATTCGACTTGTACACACTAGCAATTACTAAATTATATTTTGACAACTTATTCAACAGAACAGCTTGTTCAGTATTACTTGCTTTCTCATCAATTTTAAAATGAGTAACTGAAGCATAATTACTCAACATAGCTTTAAAATCATTAGCATCCTCCCCAATGCTAACAGCTGCAATCCTTAAAGTATCCAAGCGTTTTAAAGGCAATAAATCATCATAATTCTGTAATAATGTTATAGATGATTTTACCAATTTTTTATCTATTAATTCTGTTTCTTTTGTTATGATTTCATCAGCAACTTTTTGCAAATCAATTGGAGCATAATCATCTAAGCCCATCCACTGTTTAGCTTTCAAAATTTTCAAACATCTTGCATCAATTTCAGCTTGCGATATTTTATTTTGTGCAATGGCTTTTTTAATTTCTTCAATTGCTTTGGGCACATCTTCAGCAAAAAGTAGCACATCATTTCCTGCCAATAATGCTTTTACATCCACCTCTCCTGGCGCATAAAACTGACTCACTCCTTTCATGTTTAAGGCATCAGTAATTGCAAGCCCTGTAAACCCCATTTCTTCTTTAAGTAAACCATTAACCACCTTAGGTGATAAGGTAACTGCCAAATTTTCTGTATCATCCAATACAGGAATATTAAGATGGGCTACCATAACAGAACCCAAACCATTGTTAATTAACTTTTTGAATGGAACTAACTCCACTTCTTCCAAGCGATACTTTAAATGATTTACAACTGGCAAGGTTTTATGCGAATCAGCATCAGTATCACCATGGCCAGGAAAATGTTTAGCACAAGCCAATACATGATTATCCTGCATCCCCTTCATATAAGCAACACCCATACGCCCTACTTTCTCAGGATTTTCACCAAAAGAACGATTATTTATAATCGGATTTTTAGGATTTGAATTTACATCAACAACAGGAGCGAAATTAATGTGAGTTCCTAATAACTTGCATTGGCGAGCTACCTCTACCCCCATATCATAAATTAAATTAGTATCTTCAATTGCACCAAGAGTCATTTGCCAAGGAAAACGCAAAGCAGAATCTAGTCGCATAGCTACTCCCCATTCTGCATCAATAGCAATCATTAAAGGAACTTTGGAATTTGACTGAATATGGTTAGTAAATTTAGCTTGCCTTACTGGGCCACCTTGCAAAAACATTACCCCTCCAATATTATAATGATTTACCAAATCAGTAATTTGAGTGAGATGAGCTTCTCCTTTATTAGAATATGCAGCAACCATAAAGAGCTGGGCAATTCGCTCTTCTGCTGATAGAGTAGCTATTACACTATCTGCCCATAGAGTGGAATCATTTAAGAATACCGCTTTGTTTTGCGCTTGTAAAGTGTTTGAAATACTACCTAAAATAGCAGTAAAAATAAATAGAACTAGTATTTTTCTCATAGCTGGTAAAATTAAAAATAGTTCCTGATTTTAAAAACATTTCACAATTTGAAAATGATTACTTATTAACCAAAAAGATTAAAACCTTTTTCATTATTTTCGCACCTATGCAAGCACCTAAACTTCCTTCATTTTTCAAAGCACCTAACGCTAAAAACTTCTCGTTTAAACCAAGGTATTATGATGCTCAAAAAGAAAGAAGAGAACAACTAAAAAAAGAAGGAAAATCTCCTTTAAAGTTTAAAAGAACTAACATAAAGCATCCTGCACAAAAAGGGAGGAAATATAGAATTCTATTTCTGATTATTATTTTATCTTTGCTAGCTTACAAATTAATTATCAACTAAGCTAAACTAGCATTGGATATCATACAATTATTACCTGACCATGTTGCCAACCAAATAGCAGCAGGAGAAGTTATTCAAAGACCTGCTTCTGCAGTAAAAGAAATGCTTGAAAACGCATTGGATGCTGGAGGTAGCGAAATAAAACTGTATGTAAAAGATGCAGGAAAAACCCTATTGCAAGTAGTAGACAATGGTTGTGGGATGAGCGAAACAGATGTGCGTATGTGTTTTGAACGACATGCCACTTCAAAAATTAGAAGTGCTGATGATTTATTTGCCATACAAACTATGGGCTTTAGAGGTGAAGCAATGGCCTCAATTGCAGCAATAGCTCATGTAGAAATAAACACAAAACTGACGGATAACGAACTAGGAAATCACCTAATAATTGAAGGAAGTGAAATAAAAACACATGATGATTGTGCTACTGCAAACGGAACTTCAATAAAAGTAAAAAACCTATTTTACAATGTACCTGCTAGGCGTAATTTCTTAAAATCTGACATGGTAGAAATGCGCCATATTACTGAAGAATTTACACGAGTAGCATTAGCAAACCCTGAAGTAAAAATGCAGCTATTTCATAATAACAATGAACTATTTCATTTACCAAGCAGTAATTTTAGGCAAAGAATTGTAAATATTATTGGTGGTAAGAAAAATGAAACACTAGTACCTATTGAAGAAGAAACATCAGTAGTAAGGCTTAATGGTTTTATAGGAAAACCTGAATCAGCAAGAAGAACAAGAGGGGAACAATACTTTTTTGTAAACGGAAGATTTATTAAAAACCATTATTTACACCACGCTGTAAGCAAAGCTTTTGAAGAGTTAATTCCACATAATTATTTTCCATCCTTTTTCATTAATATGGAAATAGATCCAACATTAATTGATATTAATATTCACCCTACAAAAACTGAAATTAAGTTTGAGGATGAAAAAGCAATATATGCAATACTAAGGTCGTGCGTAAAACGCTCATTAGGGCAATACAATATTGCTCCAACTTTGGATTTTTCACAAGAACTTTCTTTTGATATTGCACCAAGCACAAGTTCAGCAACTTTAAAAGAACCAAAAATAAAAGTAGATACATCCTATAATCCTTTTGGAAAAACAACAAGTTTTAACCCTACAGAACAATACATTCCACAGGAGCCATCATATGAAACAAAACAATTAGACACTCCTTTTAAAGTAGAAAATAAAACAAGTGAAGTAATGCAAATTGCTAATAAGTATATTGCATTTCCTACAGATAAAGGAATAATTTTATTGCACCAAAGCAGAGCACACAAACGCATATTGTTTGAGTATTTCAGTACAGTACTTGCCAATAATAAAGGGCAATCACAACAATTATTATTTCCAAAAGATATAGAGCTAAACAAGCAAGATATTGCTGTAATTAATCATTTAAAAAGTGATTTATTAGCTGTTGGTTTTTCATTTGAAATACAAGAAAATGATAGTATCGCTATATTAGGAATTCCACCTGAATGCCAAGAAGAAAATTTACAATTTGTAATAGAACATTTAATTGAGCAGCACAAAAATAATGAAGAATTACAAACTGCACAGCACAATGGACTAGCCATATCACTTGCTTTAAGTTTAGGAATAAACGAACAAAAAAAACTAAGTACTGAAGAAATGCTTTCCCTAAAAGCTGAACTGCTAAAATGTGAAACACCAAGCGTTTGTCCACTAGGAAAAGCTACTTTAATAAACTTACAAACTGCTGATTTAGAAAAATACTTTTAATATGTACAGACCATCTAGCTTTAGCCAATTACCGGAAGTAGTAAAAAACCTACTCATCATTAATGGTTTGTTTTTTTTAGCAACTATTTCTTTAGAAATCTATGGAATAGATTTTACAAAATGGTTTGCCCTGCATCAGTTTCAGTCGGATAATTTTATGCCACATCAGCTGATTACTCACTTTTTTATGCATGCCAATTTCACTCATTTACTATTCAATATGTTTGCCCTTTGGATGTTTGGAAAAATATTGGAAAATGTATGGGGAGCAAAACGATTCTTAACCTATTACATGATAACAGGTATTGGAGCTGCCTTTATTCATTTGGCCGTTTGCCAATATGAAATAATGAGTTTACAGTCCCAACTAAACTCAAATGATTTAAGTATTTTACTAGAAAATGGAGGAAACCTACTAGCTAATTTGCAAAACTACACCCACCCTACAATGGGCAAGTTAAACCTATTAATTAACACCCCAACAGTTGGTGCTTCAGGAGCAGTATTTGGTATCCTTTTAGCTTTTGGAATGCTTTTTCCAAACACCTTACTATACATCTATTTTGCAATTCCTATAAAAGCAAAATACTTTGTAATCCTTTATGGGATTATGGAACTATATGCAGGTTTAAGTAATAATCCTGCTGACAATGTAGCTCATTTTGCTCACCTTGGCGGAATGCTCTTTGGCTTTATCATCCTTAAATACTGGCAAAAAAACAATACCCAATTTTATTAATGAATAATATTTTAAATCAGCTAAAGCAAGAATTTAAACAAGGAACAATCCTTAATAAACTCATCTACATAAATGTAGGTGTGTTTTTACTTTTTAGCATTCTAGGCGTATTTTCCTTCATGTTTCAATTTGATTTATACCCTATTTTGAATAAGTTGTATTTACCTGCCGAAAACAGTAGATTACTTAACCAACCCTGGACATTCATTACTTATATGTTTTTGCATAATGGTTTTTTACATTTGCTATTCAACATTATATGGCTGCACTTTGCTGGGAAAATATTTTTACAATACTTAAATCCTAAGCAATTATTAAGCACTTACATATTAGGAGGAATCACAGGAGGATTAGTCTTTATCATAGCTTACAATTATATTCCTGCTTTAAGTATTTATACTCAAAACGCACAAGCTTTGGGAGCCTCAGCAGCAGTATTGGCTATTGTAGTTGCCATTGCAACTTACACCCCAAACTATAGCGTTCACTTTCCTTTTATAGGAATTGTAAAACTAAAACACATTGCTATTTTTAGTGTGATATTGGATGTGTTGAGCATTCCTAAAGGAAATGCAGGGGGACATATTGCCCATTTAGGAGGAGCATTATTTGGTTATATTTACATCAAACAATTGAAAAAAGGAAATGACTATTCTGTAGGATTTACAAAGTGGATAGACAGACTAAGCAATTTGTTTAAACCTAAAAGCAAATTAAAAACAGTACATAAACGCCCAAAAACAGACAGACAATTCAACACTGAAAAATCAGCACAGCAAAAAGCAGTTGATTTAGTGCTAGAAAAAATATCAAAATCAGGATATGAAAGTTTAAGCAAGGAAGAGAAAGCAACATTATTTTCTGCCAGTAAAAAATAAAAATGAGAGGACTTTCACTGATAAATAAGCTACTATATTTAACCAACTCTGTTTGTTTACTATTGTTACTTCTCTCCTATTTATCTCCTTATATAAGCCCTACTTTTTTTTGGCCTATCTCCTTTTTTGGTTTATTATTTCCTGTTTTTTATCTTATCAATAGCTTGTTTCTTATCTACTGGATTATTGGTTTCAAAAAACAAATTTGGGCAAATATTATTATACTATTAATTGGTATACAATACATAGGTTTGTTTTTCGGAACACAGCCCACCACAACTGAGACTACTGATAGCATAAAAGTACTTTCCTACAATGTGCGCTTGTTTAATAAATATGAATGGATACCAAAACCTGATGTAAAAGAAAAAATAGTTGAATTCTTCAAAAAAGAAAAGGCTGACATACTTTGCATACAAGAGTTTTATACTCCTGATGAAATTCCAAATTTAAATTACAAATACAGGCATATTGGTTTGCAAAATAAAAAGAGCCAATGGCATATGGCTATTTATAGCAGCTATCCTCAAATAAATAAAGCTACCGTAAGTATAAAAGGAGAGCGCATGAACAATACTTGCATCTATTCGGACCTACTTATAGAAAAGGATACAATTCGTATTTACAATGTACATTTAGCTTCTAATTGGTTTAAGAATAGTGATTATTCCTTTTTACAAAACCCACAAAAGGAAACCCTAAAAAAAGGTATAAACGGGATAGTATCCAGAATGAAAAGCAGTTATAAAAAACGAGCACAAGAGGCTAAAGTAATTAAGGAGCATATGCAAAGTTCACCTTACCCAATTATTTTGTGTGGTGACTTTAACGACACCCCGCTTTCCTATGCATACAATACAATTAGTACAAACTTGAAGGATGCATTTAAAGAATCAGGACAAGGAATAGGACAAAGTTTTGTAAAACTACCTGCTTTACGCATTGATTATATCTTGCATAATGAAAGCTTAAAAAGCTATAACTACACCAAACATAAGCAGGAACTATCCGACCATTATGCAGTAAGCTGTGAAATGGAAATAAAAAGGTAATTACTCCTTAATTAGCAAAAATTCTAACTTTGATGGATATACCCTTTGCAACTGAATAAAAGAAGGTAAATTTTCTACCTCAATTGTTAAGGCTCTATTTTCGGAATTAATTAAACTAGCATCCACTGTAAGGTTTAAGAAATCAGTTTGAAGCATACTATACTTATCTTTTGGAGCTCTAAGCGTTACCTGTACTACTTCAGGAAATAATTTTATAGCATAACCTTTTTTAAGATTTTTTACTTGCACCTTATATTTTAGCATTTGCTCTACAAAAGACTCTACTTCAATTACCGTTTCAATTTCATTCACTTTACATTGCAAACCATCAGGAATAGAAATGCCTAAAGTATGAGTTGCATTTTCATCAACCTCAGCTAAAATTAATTCTTCCGTTTCAATAAAAGCAATTGCATCCAACTGTTGTTGTTCTCCATAAATCATAACACTATCAGGAATTAAAACTATAGGATTAGCAAACCATATTTCAGGTTTTAAGCTAATAGATTGATTCAACTTAACAGCTACTTTCTTTTTTGCTTTATCGCTAAAAGGTATGCTTAACTTTTCAGGGTTAATTGCGATCAATTCCATAGAGGAAGATAAAATTTCAGCAAGCTCTTTTCGCTTAGAATTCATGAACCAAAATACTTCACTTCCTCCTTTTTTAGGCTTAGTATTTGCTTGTTGAATATCCAAACTGAGTTTGGAAAAATTAAATAAATTGTAAAATACGATTGAGAAACCTGGAGCTTTTATCCTAGCATCTACAAATGATACAGGAAAGGAAACCAACACTTTATCAGCTGGAAAATTAATGTATTTTACAGGAACTTGCAAAGTAGTTTCATGGGTTTTTGATAACATACTCAAAAACCAAAATGAAAAAGAAATAAAAAGAAATAAAGCGTAAGTACTCAGTTTTTTATTATTGGATGCTGACTTAAAAAAACTAGCTATTCTTTTTTTTAAGTTGTTGAACATTATTTTTGTTCTATACCAGTATCTCCTGTCATTGACACTGCAGTTTTAGCAACTTTTAGTTTTGTACCTCCATGCACTTCAATAACAAAAGCATCTTCTTTTACATCAGTAATTTTACCATATATACCGCCAATAGTAATTACTGAATCTCCTTTTTGTAAGGCTGCACGATATTCACGCTCTTTCTTTTGTTTTTTGATTTGCGGACGAATCATAAAGAAATACATTACGGCAAATATCATACCGAACATAATTAATGATGAAGTTCCTGAACCAGCTGCTTGTAATAAAATCATAATATTATTTTTCAGGAATAATTATATTCCCATTTATAGTTAACACTTTAGTATTTGGTATTGCATTTGTTACCAATGTAACCGTTTTACTTTGTTTTCCTGATTTTCCTGCACTATTAAAAGTTACTTTAATTGTAGCCTCCTCTCCTTGGGAAATTGGTGCTTTAGGCCATTCTGGTACTGTACAACCACAACTACCTTTGGCAGCACTAATAATAAGATTAGCCTCACCAACATTTTTTAAAATAAAGTCATGTGTAACGGATTCACCTTGTTGCATCTCACCAAAATCAAAACTAGTTTCTAGCATTTCAATTTCAGGTATTTCTACTTTATTGGCTGATTGATTAGCTGTAAGCGGACTTGCCACTAAATCAGTAGTAATTGCTTTATCATCTGAAGATGATGTACAAGCTATTGCAAGTGATAAAATTGATAATAAAAGAAATTGTTTCATATTAATTTTTGATTTCAAAACTAAGATTATTTTTAAACTAATCCTCTTCCTATCTTCTTAATTTTACCTTCACGAGTATAAGTTTTTACAACATTGTCCAACAAACCATTCACAAATAGTTTACTTTTTGCTGCACCATAGTATTTGGAAATTTCAATATACTCATTCATGGATACTTTTACTGGCAAGTCTTCCATTGAAAGGATTTCAGCAAAAGCCATTTTTAAGAATAATTGATCCATAACTGCAATACGCTCCAATTCCCAGTTTTTTGAGAATTTTACAATTATATCCTCATAATCCTTATTGTTATTTATAGTGTTACGGAATAACTTTAAAGCAAATTTCTCATCCGAACCATCTTTAAATACTGAAGTAGGATTCATACTTTTTTGCTCCTTAATTTGCCCCATAACTATAGTAGCAACAAAAGGCAAATCATCTGTCCAATAAATACTTCTTTCTTCTAAAATATGATGAACTAATTCATTGTTTAAAATAACATCATTCAAAGCATTTACAATAAATCTTTGATCAACAGTAATTCCTTTTTCTTCAGAAGAAATGTACTTAGTGTATTGTTCCGATTTATGTAATTCAGCAAATAATTTTCTTATAATATCATGGTCATTCTTCAACCAAATTCCTGAAACCCTACTTACTCTATCCATTAATGCTTTATCCTCACGGATTAAGGCAATTAATTCATTATCAACAAATCGTCTGTTAGGATTTAAATCCGCTTCAGTAGGTAAGTGTTTTTTCTTCCCTTCTTCATAAAAACTATCAGCATGCTTTACCAATTCAATTAACAAAGCTATAATTACTAAATTAAGTTCTACTACCTCATTAATATGCTTAAGCATTGCACGCTCAGCAGCTGGCATATTATCCTCCTTTGCTGAAAAATAAGAATACAAAGATTGCATTACTTTTAACCTGATATGTCTTCTACTTAGCATCTAAATTATGCGTTTTTTCTATCGTTAATTCTTTGTTCTGCAATCTCTAAAGCAGCAGCATGAGTTGTAATATCTTCAAGTTCAGCTTTCTTTAATATCTCTAAAGTAGTATCGTATATCGCTCTTGTTTGGTTGATAGCATGTTCTCTATCATATCCTTTAATTTCAGAATAAACATTAATTAAACCTCCAGCATTAATTAAAAAATCAGGAGCATAAACTATTCCTTTATCAGAACATAATTGTCCGTCTCTATCCTCATCAGCTAATTGATTGTTGGCAGCACCAGCAATAATTTCACATTTTAAACGAGCAATCGTATCAGGATTTACGGTAGCACCTAAAGCACATGGCGCATAAATATCAATATCTAAATCATAAATAGCATCACCCATTACAATAGTTGCTCCATACTGCTCAGCAAGTTCAGCTAATCTTGTTTCATTAATATCATTAATGATTACATTAGCACCTTCCTCCGTTAAATGCTTTACTAGGTTTTCACCTACATGGCCAATACCTTGTACAAGTACAGTTTTACCATCTAAGTTATCACTTCCCCATTTGTATTTTGCAGAAGCTTTCATTCCCATATACACACCAAAAGCTGTAACTGGTGAAGGATCACCACTACCTCCCATACTTTCAGGAATACCAGTAACATGCTTAGTTTCCATACGCACATACTCCATATCCTTAGTACTCATCCCTACATCTTCAGCAGTAATGTATTTACCACCTAAGCTATCAACATACTCACCAAACTTACGCATTAACGCTTCAGTTTTTTCAGTATTTGCATCTCCAATAATAACTGCTTTACCACCACCTAGCTCTAAGCCAGAAATAGCTGCTTTAAATGACATCCCTCTTGATAAACGCAATACATCTTGTATAGCATCTTGTTCATTGGCATAGTTCCACATACGAGTACCTCCTAAAGCAGGCCCCAATGTAGTGTCATGAATAGCAATAATTGCTTTTAATCCTGTTTCAGTATCTTGGCAAAAAACAACTTGTTCGTGCCCCATTAAACTCATTTTACTTACCACTAAACAATTATTATTAGGTTTTGTTTCTGTTGTTGCTGTTGACATTTCTCTTGTTAAATTAAGTTATTTAATCAGATATTCCTCTTTTAAAAATTAATTTCTACTCATTTTTAAATGGGGCGCGAATTTACTTATTATTTTTGGCTTTTCAATTAAAGACCTTAATCAATTAATGAAACACCTACAATACCTTAATAAATTTTTCTGGAAATACCGAATTTTACTAGCAGTAGGTTCTGTTTTTATTATTATAGCCAACCTATTTGCATTATATCCTGCTGAATTTGTACGAGAAGCCTTTGATGCTGTTATTTTAAGCATAAATACAGAAGGCAATACAAAAACTGACACAAGCAGCATCTTGCTGAAATATGGAAGCCTAATTGTATTGTTTGCCTTACTAAAAGGTGTTTTTATGTACTTTATGAGGCAAACTATTATTGTAATGAGCCGAAAGATAGAGTTTGATTTAAAGAATGAAATATACCAACAGTACCAAGCTTTAAGCATCTCGTTTTACAAGCAAAATAAAACTGGGGATTTGATGAACAGAATATCGGAAGATGTAAGTAGAGTAAGAATGTATTTAGGACCTGCACTGATGTATGCTATCAACATTACAATCCTGTTCTTTTTAGTAATAAGTAAGATGTTAAGTATAAGTACTACCCTAACAACTTATGTACTACTACCCCTACCCATACTTGCTATTGCAGTTTATTTTGTAAGCAATACCATGAACAAAAGAAGCGAAAGAGTACAAGCCCAACTATCCAGCATTACCACTATTGCGCAAGAAACCTTTTCAGGAATAAAAATTGTAAAAGCTTTTAGCAATGAAGAAAATGCATTACAAGTATTTTTTAATAGTTGTAAAATGTACACCAAACGCCAACTAGCACTGGTTAAAATTGAAGCTTTATTCTTTCCACTGATCATAACAATGATAGGTATGAGTACTGTACTAACTGTATATATTGGTGGAATAGAAAGCTTTAAAGGAAACATCAGCACAGGAAATATTGCTGAATTTATCATCTATGTAAATATGTTAGCCTGGCCTGTAGCCTCAGTAGGTTGGATTACATCATTAGTACAAAGAGCAGCAGCATCACAGGAAAGAATAAATGACTTTTTATTACTTACATCAGAAATAGAAAACAATACAAACGAACAAACCCCAATAACAGGGGATATTGCATTTAACAAGGTAAGCTTTACCTATGATGACACAAATATTAAAGCCTTAAACAACATCAGCTTTAGCATTAAAGAAGGGGAAACCTTAGGGATATTTGGGAAAACAGGAAGTGGAAAATCAACCATTGCAAACCTAGTGTGCCGACTATATGATAGCACAGAAGGAAATATAAAAATTGGAAATACTAAAATAGAAAACCTAAACCTTAACAACCTAAGAACTGCTATTGGCTACATACCCCAAGATGGCTATTTGTTTTCAGGAACGGTAAGAGAAAACATTGCTTTTACAAGTGATAATACGGATGAACAAAAAGTTATTGAAGCTGCAAAAAAAGCGGATATACTTGATGAAATAACTAGCTTTAAAGATGGATTTGACACCATTATTGGGGAAAGAGGTGTGCAGCTATCAGGAGGACAAAGACAAAGGCTTGCCATTGCTCGTACCTTTTACAAAAACCCTGAACTCTTTATTTTTGACGATTGCTTATCCGCCATTGATGCTACCAAGGAACAGAGAATACTACAAGAGTTAAAACAAGAAAGCCAGAATAAAAGTAGTATTATCATCTCGCACAGAATATCAACCCTAAAGGATGCTGACCAGATAATTATACTTGAAGATGGGCAAATTATTGAACAAGGAAACCATAATGACTTATTAGTAAAGAAAGGCTTTTACTATGAGATGCACCAAATACAGAGCAACAAAGAACAAAATTAAGGAGTTAATTAATTTTAATATATTTGGCTCTTTAAAACATTACAGATGGCGGATAACAGAGACATGGAGGAGATTTTTTCGAAAAAAGTTCGTGCAGGAAGAAGGACTTATTTTTTTGATGTAAGACAAACAAGAGCAGAAGATTACTACCTTACAATTACTGAAAGTAAGCGCGACTTTAATGAAGATGGAACGCCTTTTTACAAAAAACATAAAATATACTTATACAAGGAAGATTTTGCAAACTTCAAGGAAGCTTTAAGTGAAGTAAGTGATTATATAATAAAGGAAAAAGGGGAAGAGATAATTAGCAATTCCGAAAAGAAAACAGAGGAAGCTAAAGAAGAAATTAAAACTGAAACAAAGGCTATACCTAAACCCGTACAAGAAGAAGAATCATCACAAACTGACTTTACTGAAGTTGATTTTGATGATTTAGGAAAGGATTAAAATCCCAACCAAAAACAAGTGGAAAAACCAACAAAGCAATTTGTTGGTTTTTTTTATATTACAAGTACTTTGATGAGAAATACAAACAGTTTGATTCAAAATACAAACACTTTGATATAAATAACAAACACTTTGATTTTGAAATATAGATTAGTTTGCTAGAGAGGAATGGAAGAAATGTAATTTTTTACAACTAAATAATAATAATAATAATAATACTATTAGTCTTTTACTGCAATGATTTGCAGCTGTGATGCATAGTTATGTACACATCATAAGACATAGTAGCCCTACTTCATCTTTTATTTCAGCCTATTGTTGCTGTAACTTTCTTTCAGATTCTAACTCAAAGTAATCTTGTAATTTGCTTAAGTAATAACGTATCTGATTTCCTACATAGAAATAATGCTTATTAACTTGTAGTTTCCCTTTCTTTCTAAGATCAGAAAGTGTTCTTGTGCAGATGCCATAAATATCTGCAGCTTCTTTTTCAGTAATAAATTTATCTCTCATAAATCTATTATTGTAGTGGTTTTTTTTAGTTCTATATTTATTTAATAACATACTACAAAGTTAAAAAATTGTAATGCTTGTATTTGAAAAGAGTCAGCAATACTTTTTAACATCAATGTTGATAAAAATGCCCCCATTACTGCCCCTGATAAATCAAAAAACCCCTGCAATTTTTTGGATTACAAGGGTTTAAGTTTTATAGTTGCGGTCTGGACGGGACTCGAACCCGCGACCCCATGCGTGACAGGCATGTATTCTAACCAGCTGAACTACCAGACCGTACTTTAAAAAGTGCTGCAAATATAAATTGTTTTTACAAACCTCAAAACATTTTTTGTCTTTTAAGTAAATAAGAATTTAATACTTTATCAAAGCCCTTATTTATATCAACTTCTACAAAGTCAATTTTGTATTGCAAGCATTTTAATCTCAACTCTTTAAGATGTTTTTTTGCTTGCTTTTGGTAGTGCTCTCTGTACTGATTTGGGTTTAGTTTTATCTCCTCCCCACTCTCTACATCAATAAATTTATAGGGTTTATTGTCAAAATTTAAGTGCATTTCAGTTTTTGGCTCTGCCAAATAGAACAATACAACTTCATGCTTGTTGTATTTTAAGTGTTCGTAAGCTTCAAACTGATTATCTAAATTAGCATTAGAATTAATAAAATCAGTAAATATCATAACTAAAGAACGCTTATGCAATAATTCAGAAACCTGGTGCAAAGCAGCATTAGTTTCTGTTTGTTTAGTATTTTGTATTGCATCAACTTTCAAAAGACTTTCCAGCTCATGATATAGGAGCCTATGGTGCCTTTGTGTTGTTCTGTTAGGCGTATGTACATCTAACTTATCAGCAAATATACTAAGCCCTACCGCATCCCTTTGTCGCTTTAGCAAGTTCATCATTACTGCAGAAGCATAAATAGCAAACAATAATTTATTTGGCTTTTCTAAACTAGGGCTTTCAAAATTTGGATAATACATGGATGAAGAAGCATCAATTACTAATTGACACCTTAAATTTGTTTCTTCTTCATATCGCTTTACAAACAGTTTATCTGTTCTACCATACAACTTCCAATCAATATGCTTGGTGCTTTCTCCAGTATTGTAAAGTCTATGCTCGGCAAACTCAACCGAAAAACCATGATAAGGACTTTTATGCATACCTGTAATAAATCCTTCTACTACTTGCTTTGCAAATAGCTCCATACTACCTGGCAGATTTATATATTCTAGGTTTTTCATAAAAATAAAAAAGGGCTATAAAAGCCCTTTAAAATTTAATTTTTAAGTCTTACATATGAGATTCTAAAATCTCAACTAATTTTGATTTTGGTTGATTACCAACTACTTTATCAACTACCTCTCCGTTTTTAAATACTAATAAAGTTGGAATATTTCTTACCCCATAATTAACTGGAGTATCAGAGTTCTCATCAACATTTACTTTTCCAATTACTGCTTTTCCATCCATTTCAGTATGTAATTCATCAATAACAGGAGCTATTGCTCTACAAGGACCACACCATGTTGCCCAAAAGTCAACCAATACAGGCTTGTCTGATTCTAATACTAGTTCTTTAAAATTTGCGTCTGTGAATTCTAATGCCATTTTTTTTTGTTTTAATTTAGGTTACAAATCTATAAATTATTTTATGATTTTATCTTTACTTTCAACTGATTTAATTCTTCTATTCTTCCCAAAAATTCTCTATCCAGACTCACTTTCATTTTACGAGATAATAAATCAACTTCATATTTATTAAGATGGTCCACTACATTGAATACTAGAGAGTGTTTTCCTTTGTGTTCAGATACAATATGCACTACATCATTTACTAATTGTTCTGATATATCACCAATATCTACTCTTAACATAACATCTCTCACCTCTTTATCGATAAGCTCAGGGAGTAAATCAATAGATGAAATCTTAAATTCTAAGTCATCATTATAAAAACGCTTTTTAACCTTACCACTAAGATGTAACAACCACCCTGTTGTTAAGTAAGCTTTGAAGTTTATGTAATCATCACTGAATAAATAAAAACTAAACGAGCCGTGATAATCCTCAATATGCAGCACCCCAAAAGGTTTACCCGTTTTTGTTTCTCTATGTTCAACATTAGTAACTACCCCTGCAAAACGCAAATCTTTTCCTTTAATTTTTGACATATCATTAAGCATAGCAAAATTTCCATTACAGAAATTTGCCATCTCAATTTTATAATCATCCAAAGGATGACCTGAAATATAAATCCCAACTACATCTTTTTCTTTAGAAAGGAGCTCCATAGTACTCCAATCAGGAGTTACAACAGGAACAGGCGCCTGAATAGCAGCTTCTGAACTTTCACCAAACATATCAAACTGATTAGAGTTAGCACTATCCTTAACTTTGTTCCCAAACTTTATCATTTTCTCTAAATAAGTTTGTCCACTATCTTCCTTTGCAAAATAATCCCAACGCTTTAATTCAAAAGAATCAAAAGCACCAGAACACACCATACTTTCAAGGGTTCTTTTATTGGCTGACCGTAAATCTACACGCTTCATAAAATCATCAAAAGCAAGATATTTTCCTTCTTTACGCTCATTTACAATTGCCTCAACAGCTCCTTCCCCTACTCCTTTAACTGCACCAAGTCCAAAACGAATTTCACCTTTATCATTTACTGCAAATTTGTAAAAACTCTCGTTTACATCAGGACCTAAAACAGGAACACCCATTCGCTTGCACTCTTCCATAAAATAAGTAATATCTTTAATATCACGCATATGATTGGTAAGCAGTGAAGCCATTAATTCAGAAGGATAATGTGCCTTTAAATAAGCCGTTTGATAAGCAATAAGAGCATAACAAGTAGAGTGCGATTTATTAAATGCATAAGATGCAAATGCTTCCCAATCCGTCCATATTTTATCTACAGTATTTACATCAAAACCATTCGCCTCACAACCAGCAAAAAACTTAGGTTTTAATTTATCCAGTACTGCTTTAATCTTTTTACCCATCCCCTTTCTTAGCATATCGGCATCCCCCTTTGAAAAACCTGCTAGCTTTTGAGAGAGCAACATTACTTGCTCCTGATAAACAGTAATTCCATAAGTCCCAGATAAAAATTCTTCCATTTCTGGTAAGTCATATTCAATCTCCTCCATTCCATGCTTACGCTTAATATAATTAGGAATATACTCCATTGGCCCTGGACGATACAAGGCATTCATGGCAATTAAGTCATCAAACTTATCAGGTTTTAGGTGTTTAAGATGAGCCTTCATTCCATCAGAAGAAAACTGAAAAATACCAGAAGTTGCGCCACTTTGGAAAATCTCAAATGTTTCTACATCATCCAAAGGAATGGCATCAATATCAATATCAACATCATGTAATTTTTTAATGATTTTTAAGCAATCCTTAATAATGGTAAGATTTCGTAAACCCAAGAAATCCATTTTAAGCAGACCTGCATCCTCCACAACACTATTGTCGAATTGGGTAACCATAAGTTCAGAATCCTTTGCCCTAGTCATAGGAATTAAGCCCATTAATGGCTCTGGCGTAATGATAACTCCACAAGCGTGCGTTCCAGTATTACGAACATTTCCTTCTAGCTTTCTGGCAAGATTTATGGTTTCTGCTGTTAAATCACTCCCTTCTGACAAAGAAATTAATTCTTTAGCTCCAGCTACTTGTTCCCCTTTTACTTTATCCTTTAAAGTCTTTTCATCCCAAGAGAATATTTTACCTAATGAGGTAAAATCAGGAACTAATTTTGCAGCCCTATCGGCATCAAACAAAGGCAAATCCAAAGCCCTGGCAGTATCACGAATGGAAGATTTTGCAGCCATAGTACCATAAGTAATAATCTGAGCTACATTTTCTTTTCCGTATTTATTCACTACCCAATCAATAATACGCCCTCTACCCTCATCATCAAAATCAATATCAATATCGGGTAAAGACACGCGCTCAGGATTTAGAAAACGCTCAAAAAGTAAATCGTATTTTATAGGATCAACATTAGTGATAGTAGTACAATAGGCAACTACCGAACCTGCAGCTGACCCCCTTCCAGGACCAACAGAAACATCCATAGTTCTTGCTTGTCGAATAAAATCCTGAACAATAAGAAAATACCCAGGATAACCTGAATTTTCAATTACTTTCAATTCAAAATCAATACGCTCTTTAATCTCATCAGTAATTTCAACATAACGCTCTTTTGCTCCCTCATAAGTAAGATGCCTCAAATAAGCATTTTCCCCTCTTTTTCCTCCATCAACTTTATCCTGTGCATCAATAAACTCAGTAGGAATATCAAATTCTGGCAACAGCACTTCACGCGCCAAAGTAAAAGGTTCTATCTTATCAACTAATGCAGTAATGTTATCAATTGCTTCAGGTAAATCAGCAAAAAGTTCCTGCATTTCTTTTGATGATTTAAAATAGAACTCCTCATTAGGAAAACCATAACGATAACCCCTACCTTTTCCCTTAGGAGTGGCTTGCTGTTCACCATCCTTTACGCACAATAAAATATCGTGAGCATTCGCATCTTCCTTATCCAAATAATACACATTATTAGATGCAATAATTTTTACATTATATTTTTTTGCAAATCCTAAAAGCACTTTATTTACATGAGTTTCATCCTCTAATTTATGCCTGTTAAGCTCCACATAAAAATCATTACCAAAAGTTGCCAGCCACCACTTAAATTCTTCTTCCGCTTGAGCTTCCCCAACATTTAAAATAAGATTCGGAATTATACCATAAGTACTTCCCGTTAATGCAATTAAATCCTCTTTATGACTTTCAATTAAATCCTTATCAACCCTAGGAACATAATAAAACCCTTCTACATTTCCTAAAGATGAAAGTTTCGCCAAATTATGAAAACCATTCTTGTTTTTACACAAAAAAGGAATTTGAGTACCATTATCCTTTATTGATTTATCAGCATGATTATTACACACATTTAATTCACAACCCAATACTGCTTTTAGCTTTGGTGTTTCTCCTTTTTCTAAATCAGCATTTATAGGGTGATTAAGTACTGCATCAACAAACTTATAAGCACCAAACATATTAGTATGATCGGTTATTCCTACAGCAGGCATTCCCATTTCAGCAGCTCTATTTACAACAGCTTTTACATCAGTAGTTGCTTGCAAAATTGAAAACTGAGAATGCAAATGTAAATGTGCAAATGGAGAATCTGAAATTGCTTCTACCACACTATCCTCCTCAGATTTAACAACTATATCCTCTTTTAATTCAGTACTTTCAATTGGGCTATATGGCTCAATATTTAATCCAATTAACTCAAAAGGAGTTGAATTTATATTTTTATAAATCTGATGCTGTTCAGCTGTCATCCCTGCATTAGCAAACGGAATAACTTCCAAACGAATTAATTCCAGAAAACACCTTGCAGTTGCCTCAACATCAGCTGATGCATTATGTGCTTCAGCAAATGCTTCTCCAAAGAGTTTAACATGCAGTTCTGTTAATTTTGGCCACTTGAATTTCCCTCCTCTACCACCAGGAATAGCACAGAAATTAGTAGCATCATCCTTAGTATCAATACTTGGGAAATCAGACAAAAGATTTGGCATTTCCTTTCTTAGCAATTCACAACCTACAATGCTATTATCAAAGGAAACATTATGCCCAATAACAAACTTACATTTTTCAACATCTTTTACAAAATCAGCCAATACCTCAACCAAAGGCATCCCTTGTTTGTTGGCACGCTCAGTTGAAATACCATGAATCTTTTCAGCATTATAGGGTATATCATAGCCTTCAGGCTTTATGATGTAGTTTTTTACTTCTAGCAATTTACCCTCCACATCATGCACCTGCCATGCCAACTGCACACACCTTGGCCAATTGTTAAAATCAGTTAAAGGTGCTTTCCTGTTTTGTGGTAAACCTGTGGTTTCCGTGTCAAATATCAGATACATAGAGTCGTTTTACTACTTTTTAAATAAGAACCGTAAATTTAGGAAAACAAAAAAGTCAGACCTTTAGTTTTGAGCTGACTTTTTAAGATGTTAGTAAGTTTTGGATTAGATGTGAGTAATTAGATTTTAGAACCCACCTAAAACATAAGTTGTACTTCTCCCTCCTCCCTCTTCTTTTTCTAAAATATTCTTTTTCATCAAAAACTGTATGTCCCTAAGAGCTGTATCTCTTGAACATTTTGTCATTTTTGCCCATTTTGAGGTACTTAACTTACCAAAGAAATCATCAAAAAGTTTATTAATCATCAAAACCTGTCGTTTATTTAAAGGGGTTTGAGCATGCAATTCCCAAAATTTAGCCTTCTTAAAAGTAGCTTGAAGACTTACTTCAGTACTTTCTAAAGCCCCTTTCAAGCACTCACAATACCATAAAATCCAATCCGTTATATCAATATTTCCTTTTTGACATTTTTCTAAAATATGATAATATTCTTTTTTTCTACTTTCAATTTGTGAAGACATACTATAGAACCTCTGTGATGTTTCATCAGAAATAGCCAATTGCATATCTGCTATCGCACGAGCAATACGCCCATTTCCATCATCAAAAGGATGCAAGGTAATAAACCAGAAATGAGAAATTGCAGATTTCATAATCGCATCTAACTCATCTTTTGCATTAAACCATTTTAAAAATAGTTCTATTTCATTATTAATAACTTCAGATGATGGAGCAACAAAATGCACCCTCTCCTTTCCTAAAGCACCTGAAACTACTTGCATTGGTCCTGTTTTATCATTCCTAAAACCACCAACAGTAATTTTATACATCCCACTTCTACCTGTAGGGAAAAGTGCCGCATGCCAAGAAAACAACCGCTCCTTAGTCAACACCTGCAAACAATGCTGTGTAGCATCAATCATTACTTCTACTATTCCATCAACATCTCTACCACTTGGCTTCAATCCTACAATATCCATTCCTAACTTGCGAGCAATTGAGGAACGCACTTCTTCCCTCTGCAAAATAACACCCTCTATTTCAGTTGATTTTAAAACATCATTAGTTAACATAATTAAAGTAGATTCTTTTCTTACAGAAAAACCTAGTAATTCCATTTTACCTAAAATTTTACCTTGCAGGTTTCTTACCTGTGCTAGTATAGGCAATACTTTTTTAGTATCCCAAATAAAATTAGGCCAGTCTGTATTTTGATAAATATATTTCATAAACACCTTAAATAATACAGCAAATATACGCATTTAATTCATTATTCGCCTTAAAATTTAAGGCAATTAAGTGATTTATTCGCCTTATACTGGAGAAAACAAAAAAGTCAGCCCTTTAGTTTTGAGTTGACTTTTTAAGATGTTAGTAAGTTTTATTTAAGCATTATTCTTGAGATTTTAATTTATTTATCACCTCTCTTAATTCTTTTATAGAATAATCTTTATACTGTGCATAAATTCTCTTAGTATTTTTAGTCAATAAATTATTAATACTACCTACTTTCGGCTTTCCCAGTTTCTGTAAATGTATATCAAAATAAATGAATGGCTTATCCGTACAAATACGGATATTTTAAAACTTTACATAAACAAACTTAATTCTTTTAAAAACAATTAATTATATTAAATATACTTAATTTTAGCGTGATTTTTACATTATTTTCAAAAATGCTTTTTAGTCGATTTTTGTGTTTTATTCTTGACATAAGGAATCAAAATTCTACAAACTATTAAGTAAACTGTAGATGCTTCAACTATCGTTCAGCATGACATAAAAAAGAAAAACCGAGCATTTGCTCGGCTTTTAAATCTAAAAACTAGTAACTAACAACTAGTAACTATCCTTTTACATAAATTTCATTTCCCTCATCCAATCATCATTAAATAGCTTTCCTACATAACGCGTTCCATGATCATGGAAAATAACTACAACCACATCATCCTTAGTTAACTTAGCTTTTAATTGATTTAAACCAGCAATAGCACTACCTGCAGAATAACCAACCATAATACCTTCTTCACGACTAATTCTTCTTGCCATAACCGCTCCATCCTTATCTGTAACTTTTTCAAAATGATCAATTATATCAAAATCAACATTTTTAGGTAAAATATCTTCACCAATCCCTTCAGTGATATATGAATAAATTTCATTTTCATCAAACTCTCCTGTTTCATGGTATTTTTTAAATACTGATCCAAAAGTATCTATCCCCCAAATTTTAACATTAGGGTTTTGTTCCTTTAAATATTTTGCTGTACCAGAAATTGTACCTCCAGTACCTACTCCAACAACAAGATGCGTAATTTTTCCTTCTGTTTGCTTCCAAATTTCAGGCCCTGTACTTTCATAATGTGCTGCTGCATTGGAAGGGTTATCATACTGATTCACATACCAAGAATTAGGGATTTCTTCAGATAACCTTTTAGAAACTGAGTAATAGGATCTAGGGTCATCTGGCTCAACATTTGTAGGGCAAACCTCTACCTGAGCACCCACTGCGCGCAAAATATCCATCTTTTCTTTGGATTGTTTATCCGCTAAAACAAAAATACATTTATAGTCTTTTTGAATAGCTGCCAATGCTAATCCCATTCCAGTATTTCCTGAAGTCCCTTCAATAATTGTTCCTCCTGGCTGTAATCTCCCATCTTTTTCAGCATCTTCAACCATCTTAAGTGCCATACGGTCCTTAATAGAATGACCAGGATTAAAGGTTTCTACTTTTGCTAAAACTAAAGCATCTGTTTCCACCGTTTTATTTAATTTTACTAGAGGAGTATTCCCAATAGTTTCAATAATATTATTGTAAAATTTCATTTAATTTTCCTTGTTTTTTTGTGCTTGCGAATTTATTAAAATTACTCAAAGCGAATTGCTTTTACAGGCGTGATTTTTGTAATGATGATAGATGGAATAATTAAAATAAGGTAACACACAAACAGAGTTCCTAAATTTAAAAGTAAAATGTGAATCAAATTAAAGTTTATAGGAACAGTATTCATATAATAGATGCTTTCATCAAGGCTTATAAATTGAAACTGATATTGTAAAAAGGCAATACCTAATCCTATTACATTTCCCCAAAACATTCCTTTAACAATTAAGTGCATTGCACTATACAAAAACACTTTTCTTACACTCCAATTACTAGCTCCTATCGCTTTTAAAATCCCTATCATCCTTGTGCGTTCCAAAATCAGAATTAACAAAGCTGTAATCATATTAATTCCTCCAACAATTAACATTAAAATCAAAATTACCCTAACATTTATATCCTGTAAA
Organism: uncultured Flavobacteriales bacterium; assembly: GCA_943788405.1. Classification (GTDB taxonomy): domain Bacteria; phylum Bacteroidota; class Bacteroidia; order Flavobacteriales; family BACL11; genus UWMA-0277. The sequence goes on along the minus strand of CALSQD010000002.1, from coordinate 308,876 downwards.
TCCAACCAATCAAAAATTTGAGGATTTATCTCTTTTATACTTTGTGCATTTAAATCGTAAGCAATTTTTTCATACACTTTCTGGGTTTGTGCATCTAAGTCATCAAAATTATTGAGACTGATTTCAAAGCCCCCAACTGTATCAGTTCCCCAATTATTTAACTTTTGAATATGCCTTATATCGCCAAAAACATACAGCTCGTCAAACTCTTCCAATTCAGTAGCATAAATACCAGCAATCACAAATTTCCGAACTCTTGGCGGATCTTGCACAAAATACATAATGAGTTTTTCCTCTGTTTCTAATTTTAATAGATTGGCAATCTTTTTTGATATAATAACCCTTGATGAAGTAAGGGTATCATTGAAAACAGGCACTTCTCCTTGCTCTAAATTACTTTCAAAAAATGTAGCGTCAAAATCGCTTCCCACTCCCTTTAATACCACTCCATGAATTTCATCTTTGGTTTTGATAATAGCCGCTTTTGTAGCAAAAACTTGAATGTGCTTTATACCTTCTTCATTCTCAATAGATGGATAAAAATCTTGATTCTTACTTACAGCTCCTGTTTCGTAGGAATTATTATTAGTATAATTGGTGATTTGAATATGCGAACCAAACCCAATAATCTTATTAGAAATATCGTTCTTAAAACCTGTAACCATAACAATAGAAAGCAACATAACTGCCAATGAAAGTGCAATTGCTAAAATTGCTATCCTCAAAATAGGTTTAGTGTAGGAATTATTTTCTTCCTTTGCATTAAATAATCGTTTGGCTATAAAATATTCAACATTCATCTGATGGCGAAAATAAAACAAATAATCTGCATTAGTTTAGTCCTACTCACTTTTAGTGCAAAAGCACAAAATATTGTATTGGGTGCCGAGCGTACAGCTCTTTACCTACCTCTTTTAGAAAATAAAAAAGTAGGCATTGTGGGTAATCAAACCTCAATGATAGGAGATACCCACTTAGTGGATAGCTTGCTGAGTTCAGGAATTGATGTCGTTAAGGTATTCTCACCCGAACATGGCTTTAGAGGAAAGGCAGATGCAGGGGCAAAAATTGAAGATGGAGTAGATGTAAAAACAGGACTTCCTATTATTTCACTTTACGGAAAAAATAAAAAACCCAGCAATGAACAATTAGAAGGAATTGATGTTTTAGTATTTGACATACAAGATGTGGGCGCTAGGTTTTACACTTATATTTCTACCCTACATTATGTAATGGAAGCAGCTGCAGAAAACAATATAAAAGTAATAGTATTAGATAGGCCAAACCCAAACGGACATTATGTTGACGGACCCATAAGAGAAAATGGTTTTGAAAGTTTTGTAGGGATGCACCCAATTCCTATTGTACACGGAATGACTATTGGCGAATATGCCAAAATGATAAATGGAGAAAATTGGATTAGTAGAAATGAAAAAGGGCAATTAAGAAGTTTTATGAAAGTTATAGAAATGGAAAATTACAGCAGAAATATGCATTATGATTTACCCATAAAACCCTCTCCAAACCTACCAAATGCTAGGTCAATTAACTTATACCCTAGTTTATGTTTATTTGAAGGGACAACAATAAGTATTGGTAGAGGAACCGATTATCCTTTTCAGCATTTTGGTGCACCTTACTTGAAAAGCTCTTATAGTTTTACACCAAAAAGTGGAGCAGGAAGTAAATACCCAAAGCATGGAAACAAAGAATGCTTTGGAACTGATTTAAGATTCCAAGAAGATTACCTAACAGCTATTAACTTAAATTGGATAGTTGATGCTTACAATCAATCTCCTGAAAAAGAAAGTTTCTTCAACAACTTTTTTGATAAACTAGCAGGAACGGATAAACTCAGAAAACAAATAATAGCAGGGAAATCTGCCAAAGAAATAAAAGCCACTTGGCAAGATGGACTAGAAGAGTTTAAGGAGATTAGAAAGAATTATTTACTTTACTAATTCCAACAACTTACCACAAGTACGCCAATTTCGGGTAGTGGCTGTTACTTCTAGTTTTTTCTCAATTAAGTTATTGGTAATTTTACTTTTTGCTGCTCCATTAGGGCAATGAAAATACATTACATTTTCTATTATTTGCAAATACTCGTTTTCTTGTACTTTATCATTAATGGCCTCCATCCCATTTCTATTTGCTTTATCTGAAAGGAATGTTAAATACAACTTGTTCCCCTCCACCTTTCCGAAAGGATTATTGCTAATTGCTTTTTCTAGTTCCTTAGGTGAAAGTATAAAAGTAGGAACCATAAATCCGTAATGATTATTTATAGTAGAAACAATTAATTTTTCTACAGTTTTTCTACTTTCATCACTTTCAAAAATAATATTACCACTTTGAATGTAAGTTTCTACATTAGCAAGTCCTTCAGCAGAAAGCAAAGCCCGTAAATCGGCCATTTTAATAATCTTTTGGCCACTTATGTTTATTCCTCTAAGGAGTGCTATGTATTTTTGCATGAGTAAGTTTTACTCTACTAAGCCAACAAACATAATGTTCACTGACTCAAATTTAAGCAAACTCATAGGAGCAACATAAAACTCAGCATTTGCAGCAATCATAGCTGGGCGGACACCTGGTTTTGGTGGCATACTCATCAACATTAATGAAGTAGGTGCATTACAAAAAATACTGTCATTCCTTGATGAGAAATTGATTGCTCCTTCAATAGTTTTATTTAAAGTTAATAATTGCCCTACAAAGTCACTTTGAGAATTATCAGCTAATGATAAATGCAGCATCTCTTGCTCCATTACGGCAGTTCCTTCTTTTACTACACCAGGATTTTTTGATGCAAATTCCAAAGTAAGCGTACTTTCAATAGTAGTTTCAACAACAGCTACTTCTTCAGTTTTAGTATCTGTATTACAAGCAGTAATTAATAGGATTGCAAAAGCAAAAAGTAAATTTTTAGTCATTTTTTTATCTTAAGGTTAGTTTTATTTTTTCAATTATCTCAAAGACAGCAGGGCAAACTTCAACATTTTTTTCGGTTAAATTTAACAATTGATGTTGTTTTATCCTATCTGTATGAGGAAACTCTCTACAGGCTTTTGGCCTTACATCATAAATACTGCAGTAATTATCTTCTGCTAAAAAAGTACACGGTACGCTTTGCAAAACATAATCTCTATCCTCATCTATTCTCAAATACTTTGTTACAAATTCTGAAGGTTTAATCCGTAAGTGCTTTGCAATTCTGCTAATATCTTTATCGGTAAAAAGCGGACCAGTAGTAGTGCAACAATTTGCACATTTTAGACAATCCGTGCATTCAAAAACTTTATCATGTAAAGGATGAATAAGCTTATCTAAAACTTTAGGCTTTACTTTTTTTAAACGCTTAAAAAACTGGATGTTTTCTTTGCGTTTTAATTTTACTTGCTCTTTATGTTGAGCTAAGTCCATTAAAGAGTATTACCAGGATAAACCTTAAGTGCAGCAGCTAAAATATCAATAGATTTCTGTAAAGATTCTTTATTTAAAACATATGCAATACGGACCTGATTTGTACCCGTATTTGGTGTAGAATAAAAACCTGCTGCAGGAGCTACCATAATCGTTTCTCCATTTAACTCAAAGTCCTCCAATAACCATTGTGCAAATTTATCGGCATCATCCACAGGAAGCTGAGCAATTGCATAAAAAGCTCCAGTAGGTTTTGGACAAAGCACACCCTCAATTTTATTTAATCCCTCTACTAATACATCTCTCCTACTTACATACTCAGCACTTACTTCTTCAAAATAAGAAACATCCGTTTTTAAAGCTGCTTCTCCAGCAATTTGACCGAATGTAGGTGGTGATAATCTTGCTTGAGCAAACTTCATTGCAGTAGCCATTAATTCCTCATTTTTAGACACAATACAACCTACTCTAATTCCACACATACTATACCTTTTTGATGTAGAATCAATAACAATAGCATGCTGATCTAAACCTTCAATATTTAGTACGGAATGATGTACATGTCCATCATAAGCAAACTCACGATATACCTCATCTGCAATTAAAAATAAATCGTGTTTTATTACAATATCTCTTAATGTTTCTAATTCTTCTTTAGAGTATAAATATCCTGTAGGGTTTCCAGGATTACAAATAAGAATTGCTTTTGTTTCTGGAGTAATTAATTTTTCAAATTCTGAGATTGCAGGTAATGCAAAACCATTATTTATATCAGTTGCAATAGGCTTTACCTTTACTCCTGCTGAAGTAGAAAATCCGTTATAATTTGCATAAAATGGCTCGGGTATAATAATTTCATCCCCATTATCTAAACAAGAATTAAGAGCAAATAATAGCGCTTCCGATCCACCAGTAGTTACAATTAAATCATTTTGATTTACATCTATTCCTAAATTTTGATAGTAATTAGCCAAACCTTTACGGTAAGTTTCAAATCCTGCAGAATGAGAATACTCCACTACCTTATCAGAAAAATCATGAATTGCTTTTAAGGCAACTTCAGGAGTTTTAATATCAGGCTGACCAATATTTAAATGATAAACTTTTTTTCCTGCTTTTTTTGCAGTTTCAGCAAATGGCACCAACTTACGAATTGGCGACTCTGGCATACTTATTCCTTTGTTTGATATTTTTGGCATAACTATAAATTTTTGTAAAAAAAACACCCCCTAAATTGGGGGTGCAAATGTCGTAATATTTTTTAAATATTGCTTACTTCTTTTCTAAAGGAGAACCTTCCGTTTTTCTTACTGGAGCAGTCTCTTCTTTTGCTGGAGGATTAACCTCACCTTTTATCGTTAAGATAACTGGTTTTTTACTAGCATTAGTAGTTAAAGTAATTGTTTTAGTGAATTTCCCAACTCTATTAGTTGCGTACTTTACACCAATAGTTTTAGTTTCACCAGGTAATATTTCTTCTTTTGGATATGAAGGAACAGTACATCCACATGAACCTTTTGCATTTTTAATCAATAAAGGTTCTGTACCATTATTAGTAAATACAAATTCACCATCACCATTACCATTATGCTCTATAGTACCATAGTCATAAACTTTTGATACAAAATCAATAGTTACATTTGTAGACTCAGTAGTTTGTTCCTTTACAGCTGTAGTATTTTGTGCATTTGCAAATCCAAATCCTGCTACAAGTGCTAAAGATAAAAATATTTTTTTCATTTGTTTTCGTTTATTTTTTAGGTTATTTTCAAATAATGAACGGCAAATTTAACAAAATATTTTCCTTAAGCAAATAAGATAATATAGTAATTCATCAGAACAATAGATTTTATAAATTTGCAGACTTCATAAAAATACGAATACATGAGTATCCCAAAAACATACAACCCACTAATTACTGAAGACAAATGGTACGCCCATTGGATGGAGAAAGGCTATTTCAATTCTACTCCTGATGAGCGTGAAGCTTACACTATTGTCATTCCTCCACCAAATGTAACGGGTGTTTTACACATGGGACACATGCTAAACAATACTTTGCAAGATGTAATGGTTAGACGTGCTAGAATGATGGGATATAATGCTTGTTGGGTACCAGGTACCGATCATGCCTCTATTGCTACTGAAGCAAAAGTAGTACAGAAATTAGCTAAAGAAGGAATTCAAAAATCTGACTTAACTAGAGATGAATTTCTTGACCATGCTTTTGATTGGAAAGAAAAACATGGTGGAATCATCTTAGATCAATTGAAAAAACTAGGAGCTTCTTGTGATTGGGAACGAACAAAGTTCACTATGGATGATGATATGAGTGAATCTGTAATTAAAGTTTTTGTGGACTTACACCAAAAAGGACTCATCTACAGAGGAGTTCGTATGGTAAATTGGGATCCCTCAGCACAAACTGCTTTATCGGATGAAGAAGTAGTCCACAAAGAAGTAAATTCAAAACTTTACCATATTGCTTATGATATTGAGGGAAGTGATGAAAAACTAACCATTGCTACTACAAGACCAGAAACTATTTTAGGAGATTCTGCTATTTGTGTGAACCCAAATGACGAGCGTTATACTCACTTGAAAGGTAAAAAAGCAATTGTACCTTTAGTAAATAGAACTATCCCAATCATATTTGATGAATATGTAGATATGGAATTTGGAACAGGAGCCTTAAAAATAACTCCTGCTCACGATATAAACGATTATCAATTAGGAGACAAATACGGACTGGAAACAATTGACATCCTAAATGATGATGGAACATTAAGTGAAGCTGCCACCTTATATATTGGTAAAGATAGATTTGTGGTAAGAGAGGAAATTGCAGTTGATTTACAGGAAAAAGGCTACTTAATAAAAACTGAAGAGTACCAAAACAAAGTTGGTTTTTCTGAAAGAACAGATGCAGTAATTGAACCAAAACTTTCTATGCAATGGTTCTTTAAAATGGAGAATTTTTCAAAACCTGCACTTGAACATGTAATGAATGATGATATACAATTTCATCCTCCTAAATTTAAAAATAATTACCGCCACTGGATGGAGAACATTAAGGATTGGTGTGTTTCTCGTCAGCTTTGGTGGGGGCAACAAATTCCTGCTTATTTTTATGAAGGAAATAAATATGTTGTGGCTGAAAGCAAAGAAGAAGCTTTAGCATTGGCACAAAAAGAAAAGCCATCTGTAACTATGGATGATTTACGCCAAGATGCTGATGTACTAGATACTTGGTTCTCATCATGGCTATGGCCTATATCAGTATTTGATGGAATCCGTAATCCTGATAATGAAGAAATAAACTACTACTACCCTACTAATGATTTAGTAACTGCCCCAGAAATTTTATTCTTTTGGGTTGCTCGTATGGTTATGGCAGGATATGAATACAAGAAAGAATTACCGTTCAAAAATGTTTACCTTACAGGAATTGTAAGAGATAAACAAGGAAGGAAAATGAGTAAATCCTTAGGAAACTCACCTGACCCAATTACCTTAATGGAAAAATATGGTGCGGATGGCGTAAGGGTTGGGATGTTGCTTTCCTCTCCTGCTGGAAACGATTTACCTTTTGATGAGGGACTTTGCGAACAAGGTCGTAATTTTTCTAATAAAATTTGGAATGCATTCCGTTTAATTAAAGGTTGGGAAGTTGCTGATATTGAGCAACCAGAAAGTGCAAAACAAGCGATAGATTGGTTTGAAAATAAAATTAGTAAAACCATTACTGAAATTGATGAATCCTATAGTAAGTATAGAATTTCGGAAGCTTTAATGGGTACTTATAAATTAGTTTGGGATGATTTCTGCTCATGGTACCTAGAAATGGTAAAACCAAATTATGGTAGCCCAATGGATAGCATTACTTATGCTAAAACGATTGAGCAACTAGAGAAAATATTAAAACTATTGCATCCTTTTATGCCTTTCCTTTCAGAAGAAATTTGGCATTTAATTGATGATAGGAAAGAAGATATAATTGTTGCTGATTGGCCAAAAGCAAGCGCTATTAACGAACAATTATTAGCAGATTTTGAAAACACTACTGAAGTGGTTGCTGGAATAAGAACGATAAGGAAAGAACAAAATATTGCAAACAAAGAGCAATTGGAATTATTGGTAATTGATAATCAAAAAGCTAGTAATAACCTAGATGCTATTGTTGCGAAATTAGGAAACCTATCAGCTGTAAACCCTACTAATGAAAAGCCAAATGGTGCTTTTAGTTTTATGGTGAAATCCAATGAATATTTTATCCCGCTAGCAGACAATATTGATGTGGCTGCTGAAATTGAAAAGCTAGAAAAAGAATTGAACTATACCAAGGGATTCTTAAAATCAGTTGAAGGAAAATTGAGCAATGAGCGTTTTGTAAATAATGCCCCAGAACAAGTAGTGATAAACGAAAAGAATAAAATGGCGGATGCAAAAGCAAAAATTGAAATCCTAACTACTAAAATAGAGGATTTTAGAAATGCTTAGAACCCTCAGTCTACTACTTATCAGTACTTTTGCTTTTGCCTCATCTCCTATAAAAAAAGAAGGTTTTAGTGGGCACTTTGATTTAGGGTTAAACTACACACAAAATATTGACAAAACTTTACAGTTCAACAATGTATTTTTGGCTAACTATAAACATAAAAAATCAGTAGTAAGCTTAAATAATAACATCTCATTTATTAGTAAAACCGGGCAAGAAGAGGTACTAAACAAAGGGGTTCAGGACCTAAAATACTCCTTAAACACCAATAGATTAGGTGCCGATTTAACCCTTCAGCATTTGTATGATATAAGTCGTTCTATCCAAAGAAGATGGACAACAGGAATTGGACTTTCCTATGCGGTAGTAAAATCAGAAATTGAAACCGTTCGTTTTGGAATCTCTACCTTAAGAGAAAGAGAAACACCTTTAATAGGGGAACAAGAAATGAATACGAGAATGAGTAGTAATATTGACTTTACTATTAAATTACTAGAGAATATAGAATTGATAAGTAAAAACCATTACCAACCTAACATTGAGGATGCAGGAGATTTTAGATGGAAAACAAACTTTTCAGTAAGGTTAACCCTTAATTCTCATTTTCTATTCAGCTTTAATAATACTTTTAATTATGATAGTTTCCCTGAGGATGATATTCCTGAAATGGACTATCAACTGATTAATAGTATCTCCTATACTTTTTAAATTTTAGCAATAATTTGTAGTTGGGCTTACGCCATTATGATTAGGGCTCGTTCCTTATCCTGTAAGGCTTATCCCTTTTTTAATTGGGCATGCGCCAGAATGGTTTGGGCGTAAGGAATATACAATCGGGCGTAAGGAATAAACATTAAGGCATACGCCTTTAGCTTGCGGGCAAGCGCCCGAATGTTTCGGGCATGCTCCCTATTTACTATTCCACAGTTATTTTTTTCTCTACAGTACCATCACTATAAATATAAAAGAGCAAACCTTTTTTATTAGGCTTACTTTCTTTTCCTAAAATATCTACTATTTTTAGCAGTTGTTTTGGGGCTTGTTGGATTTCATTTATGCTTGTACTTAAAGCCTCATCAGTTTCAGTTAAAACAAAATGGTCTATAAACACGCTATAATCAATAGTATCGTTTACCCCTACGGTTACTGTAATGTACTGCTCTGCATTTTGGGTTTCAAATACATAAGTGTACTCTTGCCAAATAGTGTCGCCATAATTAGTAGTAATTAATTGTCTGCCCAGTGAGTCTTCATAATTTGAAATACCCACATTGATATAATTATTTTTACCATTTAAACAAATAGGTTCTGGTGGTGGGTCTTTAATCCAAAAAGAAAGTTTAAAGCGTTTGGTAGCTGACAAAGGAGCATTCAATGCTAAAGATATTTTACCTTGTTTGATGTAATGCACTGTAGTATCTAAAGGGGGGGGACTATAATTGTTTGATGCCTTCCGTGAATAGCTAATACCCAACCTCCTTCTTGAGCCCCCCCATACTACAGGAGGAGAACAAGCCAAACAAACCCCGTTTACTAGAGAAGTTGTAAATTTATCTCTAAAAAATGCTTTGAGAAAGAAATGGTGTTGTCATAATCAATTTTAGCGTCTAAATTATTAATGCATTGAGTAGCAGTATTCAGTTCAAAGCTGCCATTAAGTACTAAATTAGCTTGTGCTTTAATATTTAAAGCACAAGCTAATAGTAATCCTATACAAGCTATTTTCTTCACTATTCTTTAGTCATTTTTTTACTCTCAATACTTACGCCATCTTGATCTGCTATGTTAAGTAAATAAATCCCACTAGGCAAATGACTCACATCAATACTTAATTCTTGCTGTGAAGTAGCGTTATGGCTTTCAACAACTTGCCCTAAATTATTTACAATATGCAATTCTAAAATCCCTTGCTTATCAACTAAATCAATCTTAATAATTACCCTATTTTTTGCTGGGTTAGGATATACTTTTAATCCCTCAGTAATCCTTATTTCATTTACACCCGTAATGCAAGAGTCCACATATACATTTATATCCTCTTTTACTACACAGCCGTTAGCATCTACTACTTCAACCATATACCAAGTATCGGTAGTTGGTGTGTCATAAATAATTTGTCCTGTCATTCCATTTGTCCAAGCATAAGAAATAAAGCCAGGAGAAGCTTCCAATAAAATAGTATCTCCTAAACAAATTTCAGCTGGGCTAGGTGCCGAGCCAATCTGTAATAATTGAGTTTGATAAAAGTCCAATATCGTAATCACTATACTATCACAAGAATTATTTGCCATTAAAGTATCCACATATTGTCCTGGGGTATTGTAGGTATTTGCACCCACTATTATGCTATCGCCTTCACAAATAATCTCTTCATTAAAAGTTGAAAAAGGCATAAACTCAATATCATAATAGAAATAGTAATATTGGTCGCCCGCTACTGATGAAGTAATACTCACTGGCCCTACATTAAACGGATAAGCCAAAGTATTTCCAGTACCGGCATTACTTCTGTATAAGTTAGGAGTTCCTCCACTTATTCCCAATTGATAATCCGCACCTACAGGCAACATAAAATTAAAGGTTAAACTTTGTATTCCTGGGTAAACCGTATGTGTAACATTATCCATTAACCAACCATTATCATCCCTTAACTCAAAAGTTATAGTATTAGTATCCAAAGCATACACAGTAGCCGATTTAAGAAGGGTAGTAGCGGAAACATCCAATAACAAATGACCATTGTAATTACTATAAGCCCCTGGTGCATTGGTAGTATCTGGTATCCCTCCATTAATGCTTGTGTAATTAGCAGTCTGTATCGTAAGATTAGTCGTAACTATACTATCGCAACCGTTAACAGAAGTTAAAGTATCATAATAAGTACCTGCTTCAAAGTAAGTATGCGTACCTACCGTAAAATAATCACCCATACAAATAGTTTGGTTATTTACGCTTGTTCCTGCCGAAATAGACAATATTGTTAAGTGTGTAGTTACTATACTATCACAACCATGAATCGTTTGTAAAGAATCAATATATGTTCCTGTAGAATCATATACATTACCATTCAACACATAAATTTCTCCACTACAAATAGTTTGCATATTGGTATAAGTTGCATTAGGGAAAACTAGCAATTCAGTATATACCAAGCTATCACAACCAATTGAAGATAGTAAACTATCCGTATACAATCCGCTAGTAGTATAAGTGTTTCCTGCTACCATAACACTATCTCCAGAACAAATGGTATAAGTTGTTGGTGTACTTGTTTGTTGTATTTCTATATCATAATAGAAATAGTAGTAATTCTGATTAGAAGAAGTTGTTGCTGTAATAGTAGCTAAAGCTCCTAATTGATAAGGATAAGTTGCACCACTATTATTTCGGTATAATCCCAACCCGGCACTCTGAACCCCAAGCTGATAAGTATCTCCTGCTGTTAACTCAAAATTTAAAACTACCCTCTGCCCTCCAGGTAATAACTGATGAGTAGTATCATCAACTACTGTTCCACTAGCATCTCTCAGCTCAAAAGTAATTAAATTACTATCAGCTGAATAAACAACTGTTGAGATAATTTCAGAAGGTAAATTACAATCCAAAATTAAAGAACGATTACCTGTATACATTCCCCCTGTTGCAATTGTATTATTAGGAATACCACCATAAACAGAGTTGAACTGAGAATAAACTATAACTTCAGTATTAACAATACTATCACAAGCTATTGAACTTATTAAAGTATCAATATAAATTCCTGAAAAATAATATACTGAAGTACCAACCATAACGCTATCGCCATCACAAATAGTAAAACTTTGATGAACTGGAGTTTGTACCGTTAAGTATGTAGTAATAATACTATCGCACCCTGCTACATTTTGTAATGTATCAATATAAAATCCTGTTGCATTGTAATAATGATTATCTACTAATATACTATCACCATCACAAATAGTAAGGTTATTTACTACAACTGAAGCAGCACTAGTAAGTACAGTTAAATCAGTTACCACTATACTATCACAGCCATTAGCTGCTACAAGAACATCAGTATACACCCCAGTTGAATCATAAATATTTGAACCTACAGCAATTGATAACCCATTACAAATTGTAAAACTAAGAGAATCATAAACAGTTGTATTAAAAGTATGATAACCTATATTATTCCAATAATCACTAGGACGAACCATCCACTGATTAGCAGCAGAGTTAGTCCAAGAAGTATCACCATTTGAAATATTACATTTTCTGATTATTGTATGGTTTCTTGTTCCTGCAATAGTACCTCCTATAGTCCAACCTTGCCCTGGATCGCCATTCCAATCACCTAACCAATCTACTATTGCATAAGTTGTTCCATCAGGAGCCATTGGGCTTACAGGTTCATTTCCATAAACAAGTGCCATTCCATCATCACCATTACTTAGTGCAGTAGAACCTGAAACTAGCATATCAGCATTTGCTAATATTATAGAATCTGCTGTACTGTGAGCTACAATAAATACATCCAAAGGTAAAATTACTGTTCCTGAATCAAAATCATTCCAATATTCATATACACCAACAGTAGTAGGATTACCGTTTACCCTTGCAAAAGCATAATTAGTTAAGCTAATCGTATCGTTAGTTGGATTAAAAATCTCAAAATACTTATTGTAGGAACTTCCCTCACTCCATTCCGAAAAGAACAGATTTTCATACACTAAAGGGTAAATACAAGAACCATCATCAATAGTAGCTAATGGGTTATAATTAATAGCTAAAGAGTCGGTACAACCATAAACAGGCAGAGCATTTGCAATGATTACTCCTTTCATTCCCATATTAACATGGGGTTGACATACATAATAATAAGTTTTAACAGAATCTGCAACAAAATACCCTGAAGTTGAACCTAAAGGGATATTAAAACCTCCATTGGAAGTAGTAGCATTAGTAAGCCAAGTAGATTGATTTACCTCAACAGCATTGTGGTATCCGCCTAAATTAAAAGTAATAGTATCCCCAACATTTACAACAAGGGTATCGGGAGAAAATGAAAAACCGCTAGTTGAGATAGTTTGAGCAAAAGAAAAATTAAATGAGAGAATAAGAAGAATTAAGTACTCTAAAGATTTTTTCATGGTTTCTAAATTTTAAGAGACCAAACTTAAGAAATCTTAAGGTAACAAGAAATTAAAATTGAATTATTAAGCAACCATCTTATCTATTCAACCTTTATTTTAGGAAGGTTTTTCTTTCTACACTTCCGTCATCATAGATATAAACACACTGTTGACGGGTTAAGCTACTAACCTTTCTCCCTAGTAAATCAACTACCTTTAGTAATTTTCGTTTATGATGCTTAGTTTCATCTAAAACAAAAAGAGGTTGCTGACAGCAATTGCCTGGCATATTCAAATCCATCCAACTTAAGCGACCAGAAAGCCAAGTTTTTAGAAATTGTATTTCTTCTGCATAAGAATTTCCTATATAATAATTAGGCCATACATATGTACCTAAAATATTCCATTTCTGAAAATTCCTCTGCTGAGCAGAATCCAATACAGTTGTCAAATTATCAATAAACATAAACAAAGAATCCTTATGCAAAGTAGTTTGCCGCAAGCCTTCCCACCTGCATTTTAATTTATTCTGATAGTTTGTATCCTCTAAAAGTCGTTCAAACCAAAAAGGATTATTATCTCCACAAGAAGTATTTACCTCCCAACCTGAAGTTAGCCAACCATCACAATAATCAGCATTTCCAAAAGCTAGGTTAAAATCCCAATAAGGACCCATAGTTAGTTTCCCCCCTTTACTCGCTTTATCTTTGTACATATAAGTACTCAAACGGTAAGCATCAATATCCTTTGCTAGTTCATTAATGATATAAAAATCAATAAAGGAATTCACATCAGCATATTTAGCATAACCTACTGAAGTATCTGCAAAATTAGTCGCACTCAAAGCATTTTCAAAACTATCCATATAACTTTCAATATATGCTTTTTGCTGAGGAAATAAATCATCTGCTTCAGGGTAATGATACTGAATTTTCAATGCACTTCCTGTACCAATTGTATTGTAATTTGAATTCCAATAATCCCACCAATTTCCTGTACCCGTAAATTTATCTACCTTTACAATATAGCCCCCTGTTAAACTATCGCCAGCCAAATCATCAGCATCTAATTTTGCAATATCAATCCTATCATTATCTCGTTTTAGCTTTTCCATAAAAACATACACTCCTCTATAATCACCATTCACCACTAGTTCGCAATAACGCGTTCGTGAGGTATACCAACCCATTTTCCTGCCGATATCAAAAGTAAGGACATTTCGCATTAAAGTTTTATCGGTATAAGGGGAATATAAAATCCAGTCATTTTCTTTTGGCAAACCCAAAATAGAAACATTGTTATTATCTCCATTGGCTAGTTGTGTTTCCAAAGCATACGGTTTTTTAGGAAACATACTCTGTGAGGTTGACCCCCGATATTCTATGCTGATTTTTCCGTTATATTCATTATGAGGGTCAGTGATAGCGTTCATCACTCCTACTCCATTATATATGATTCCCATATCACAAACAATCCTAGGATCATCCATTATGGTTTGCCCATTTGTATTGATGACTACAATAGGCAAATTAGAAGTTGTAAAGTTAACTTGACCGAAAACAAAAAAAGGGATAAATAAGAGAGCTAGAAAAAAGGATTTCATTCAATAATAATCTTTTTCTCTACAGTACCGTCATTATAGATATAGAATAAAGGAGTACTCTTTTTAAAAGGAGTTTCCCTCCCAAACACATCCACTATTTTTATAATATTTTTATTGAGGCTTACTTCATTTACTGCTGTAGGCACATTCGTGACATTAAAGTATACAGTATCAGACATACACATATTTGAATCTACAACAACAAGCCAATATATTCCATTACTTTGAGGAAATATTGAAACAAGAGTCTCTCCAGTATTCCAAAAATAAGAGAGCGGAGATATGCCACTATTTACAATTGCCTCTAAATTAATTCCATTTTGATTTATCTGAGCGTCTACAAAATAACAAGTACCATCATCAACTGTAGCTAATGAATTATAGTTACAAGATGTAGGATCTGTACAACCTTGAATGGCATTACTAAAACAAGAAGTAGCCACTTGCCAAGTTGGATTATTATTCAATGTTCCGTTATTTCCATTTATTGATAAATCTGTTGCAGTTGTTCCTACCCCATCATTCAATCGCCAATAACCTGCTAAGCTATTGTAATCAGGATGAGTAGCAGTAACCTCAGCACACATCCAGGTACTTATTGTAGTTTGAGAAAGTGTCGTATTCCATAATCTGATTTCATCCAAACTTCCATTCATGTAAAAACCTGTACCACTCCAATCCAAAGCTCCAATTTTAAAGGATTGGGAAAACTGAGTAATTGTACCATTTGCAGGAGTGCTACTGATTAAGACTCCATCTTTGTACAAGTAAATATTACTTCCATCATAGGTAAAGGCTAAATGTTGCCATTGATTTAAATCCAATAAATTACTTCCAACAATATCAAAATTTGTTCCAGCAGAATTTCTAAAACGAGCTTCAACATTAGTAGAGTTCTGTAATTGTAAAAGGTAAAAATCAGCATCCAAATTGTTCCTAAAACCCAGAATACCCGAATGTGCTGTAGGATTAGCTTGAGGATAAACCCAGCCACTCATAGAAAAAGTAGTGCTATTCGCAATTAGTGAGGAGGCATTAGGCATCTCCACATAATCTAAAGTAGAAGCGTTAAATGCTAAATCATAATCAGTTTGTGCAAATCCAATAAATGGAATACACATTAATAGTATAAATTTTTTCATATTATTTAATTATTAGTTTTTTTTCTGTTGTTCCATCACTATAGATGTATAATAAGAGCATATTTGGTTTTGGAGTAATACTCCTACCAAATATATCCAATACTTTTATTAATTTTCTTTGGCTGATATTATCAGTAATTCCTGTAGCATTACAATTTGCACTAAAATTTGTCCAAGTGTCAGTAGCCCAAGTGTATTCCGCATAAGCAATATCATTTACATCAATACAAGTTAATGAAGGGTTATTCATAGAGTTAAAATACCACAACCCATCAGTATTACCATTTCTAAGATCAATATAAGTGAGCTGATTAATCCCACACGAAACTTCATAGAGTTGCGTATTATTACTCAAATCAAGGAATGTTATCTGATTAGAATAACAAAACAAATCTTTAAGAGCAAGGAAACCTTCTACACCTGTTAAATCAGCTATTCCTAAACCATTAATATATAATGATGAAACTGTATCAATAGCCATAGTTTCAACATTATCATCCAACACAAAATCAAGTCCTAAATTAATTAATTCTTGTTCAAAACTATCATCAGGAACATAAGTGAACTGCCCAAAAGAAAAAAGAGGAAAACATAAAAATATTCGCAATAATCTATTCATTATTTTTTAACTATTTGTTTAGTAAATAACTCACCATCAACCTTCAAACTTACAAAATAAATTCCAGATTTTAAATTATCAATAGCTAGCTGAATTTTATTATCCCCTTTATTATACTTATTTTGCTTTACAACTTTCACTAACTTACCTAGCTCATCATAAACATGAAGGCTTACTTTACTATTTGTTTTTAAAGTAAACTCAACATTAACTATACTAGTTACAGGATTAGGATAAATATTCATTTCAAAATTATTTACCAAAACATTTTCTATACCAGATAATACACCATTAGCTGAAGTTAAGTTAGTTTGAAAAATTCCATTTCCATGTGTACCCACAACTAGCAAACCATCATTAGCTCTATAGGTTAATGTTTCAATTACTACTGCCCCAATCTCCTGGGAAGCAACTTGTTTCCATACTGTATTTTGCCCATCTAAATTGTCTGTACCAAAAAGACCAACAGAAGTACCTACTAAATACAAAGTATCGTTACCTAAAGGAATAATTTTAGCCGTACGGCAAGAAGGTCCATTACCTGAACCAGAAGGACTCTGCTCCAAATTACCTGCTACCTTCTCCCAACTTTGGCCTCCATCAATACTATGGAAAACTGAATAGACTGAATAATTAGAGTAAATAACCATTAGCTCATCAGCATTATTAGGGTTTACTGCAATATCCGAACAGTAAGCATTACTTGCAATAGGAATGTTTGGCAACTGAACCACAGCAGGATCGCCAACATTAGCATTATCAATTCTGTAGATGTACTTGTTCTGTGTTCCTAAATACACAACATTAGCAGGAGAAACAGAAGGTTCAATAGTTGAAATTTTTAGCGCATAATTAGGAAAAGTATCTGATAACATTTCCCAACCAAAATCATTTTTAGCATGAGAGTTGTTGTAAGGGATATTAGCTACATCATTATTCCTCCAGAGTTTATTTTTAGCTGCTATATAAATGATATCAGAATTTTCATCCATTACCATTGGGTTGATAAACATATAGTCGTTACTATCAATAGAAGCAGGGTCCATACGGTTAAATGCTAAACGATTAGCATTGGTATCTAACTTCATTTTATACATTACCCCTCTTTGAATTGTTAAATAAAAATCTTCCTCATTATCAGCAATACCACCAAAAGCACCATCCCCATTAAAAGGCATGTTCCAATGCGTTTGTACATCATCAGAAAAAGTAATGAAATTACCGTTATCCTGAAAACCACCATGCATTACCTCAGAATTAGCATTACGGCTAATTGAAACACCATAAAGCTGAGATGTGTAATAACCATTATTTAAAGATGTCCAAGTTACAGTATCAGCAAAAGTATCAGCAGACTTAAATACTCCCCCATCAGTAGCCGATAAAACAATATCCGTATTAGAAGGCAAGAACAATAAATCATGCTGATCAGGATGATGATCAGGGTAAACACCCCAATTTCCATCCCCTTCAGAAGAACCAATAAGATACCCACCAATAATCATAGTATTATTTGGAGTTGTAAAGCCATCAGAAGAACGCCAAAGATTAGTACCCCCAATATAAACTGTGGTTGGGTTGTCAGGATGGACTTTCACTAACAAATCATAACCCCTTTGAGCATTGAAATTATCAAAAGAAGATGCCTGATTAGTAGGTATATTTAAAGAAAGGTCATTCCAAACAGTAGTTCCTGCATTGTATTTCCAAAGGGAAGTCCAAGTTTCCCCATTAAAAAAGATATCAGTATGTTGCCCAAAACCATCCGTTTCAGCAGCAAGGAAATATACCTCATCCTCATTACTAGGATTAATTCCAATTGCGATTCTACCATAGATACCTGCAAATGCAGTATCCGTAATATTAGTCCAATTTTGTCCATCTGTAGAACGCCAAATTCCTTTATCGGTACCATCAGAAGAAAGAGTAGCATATACTACCCCACTAGAAGTTACCTCCACATTCGTGTAATAAGCACTACCACCACCCAATACTTTTGTCCAAGAAGTTCCACCATCCTCACTTCTGTAAATTGCAGAATACACAGCAGCATACACTACATCCAAGCTATCATTAGAAGGGTCCGTTTTTACATTCCAAATAAAATCAAAATTAGAATCAAAACTATTGGTATTGGTTGCTGTAACCGCCAGGGAATCCCAACTTAAACCACCATCAATACTTTTATATATACCATTACCTTGATAGTAAGCACCACCACCACTTGCTGAACTTCCTGTAAGCTCACCACTACCAAAATACCAAGTACTCTCATGCCCTGCACGGGTATCTTGAGCAACACAAGTTACATTGTGTAATTGATTAGGGCTAGTTGTCATTGCCCAGCTTAAACCACCATCAGTTGAACGGAACATACCCCCACTAGCACCCCCTGCAAAAAGGATGTTTTCATCCTGCACATCCATAGCTAAGGCACGGGTACGCCCCCCAACATTGTACGGCCCCCTATGTTTCCAATTGGCTTTGGACATAGTAGTAGCTTTAGGCAAAGTTTTTGCAAAAATCATTTCTTTTTTTCTGATATCATTAGGTATTTCTCCTGTGGTTGGGTCAGCCAGACGGATGCGTTCCCACACTACCCTTTCAGCAGGATTATCAGAAGCAAAATAAGCTTGTTTATTATTTGTTTGGGTGCAAGAAGCAAAGAAAGTAAGGCTAAGTGCAAAGAGTAAAATTCTGTTCATTTTGAGAATAGTTTTGTTTTGGTAAAGATAAGGGTTAGATTTTATTTTTTAATATTTAGATGTAAGATTTATTATTTGGTGGTTTAAAAAAGAATAGAGGCACAGAAAGTCTGTAGCAAAACTCAAAGAGATAAAACACGAGCGCAGAAAGTCTGTATATGGGAACAACTAAACGAAATATAGATTCTGAATCAAGTTCAGAATGACAAGAACACTTAGAAACTAATTCTTTTTAAGCAAAGGACTCCTAAACATAAAGGGTAATAAATCCTCAACCGCATTGGCTATCAACACCTGCCCGTTAGGCGAATGCAAAATTACTTTAATGGTTTGCTCTTGTTTATCCTCATATTCCGCCATAACTTGCCTACACGCCCCACAAGGAGAAATAACATCATTTACCTCAAAGTTTTTGGATAGCACTGAAACTGCAATTGTCTTCACTTTTACATTAGGGTGTTTTGCTCCCGCATAAAATAGAGCAACCCTTTCAGCACAAAGCCCAGAAGGATAGGCTACATTCTCCTGATTACTACCATTAATAATTTCACCATTTTCAAGCAAAACACTAGCCCCAACCAAAAAGCCAGAATAAGGAGCATAAGCAGTAGCAAAAGCTGTTTTAGCATTATCAACTAATTGCTGGTCCTCCAAACTTAGCTCAGAAAAATGACCAGTAATAAACGAAAGATTAACTTTTTTTTCTTGCATTATAATTTATAAGAAAGTTTAGCCTCAAGCACAAAAAGGGTTTGAGGATTATTTACATAAAACTCCTGCTGAATACGATAACCCAAGTCAACATCAAGGTCCTTATTAAGTGGATAAGCCAAGGCAATAGTAGAACGCAACTTGTTTATTCCATCTTCCAAAGTTAAAAAATATTCAGTGGCAACACTAGGTGTTAATTTTGTTTTTCGAATGTTGTAGTTCAAGGCAAATTTTTGACGCAAGGTCATTTTATAGCCATACATATCTCCTGAAGTTTGCCACCTATTTCTTAGAGCATAACTAAAGCGTTTGCTCAGTTTGTTTTTATAATTTACATCTGCATAAAAACGATTCTGAGTATCAATATTTAATTGCTTATTCCACTTGTTAATATAACGATATCCAACAGCATAGGCAATACGCTTGTTGTATTTACGCTTTATTTTTACATCCGTAAATTGCTTAGCATAAAGAGAGGAATTTTCTCTTAAGCGCAAACCTGTTTTTACAGCAAGATTCGTTTTTTTTATGATTTTCTTATTCAGAGAAACTGAATACCAAGACTGGAAATCATTCTCCTGAGCAAAAGCAGATAAGGAGCAAAATAATAAAAGGAATATACTATTTTGTACTGTCCTCATAATAGAAAATACGCAAGTTAGCAGTATCTTTTAAAAAGTCAATTCTTCTCACCTCAACTCTAATGATATCAATTCCTGTTCTTTCTTTTAAATCCGCCAATAACTCCTCTCTTCTTTCAGGAACAATCAATTCGATTTTCTCATAGATTACATTCTTACGAGATTCGCCTTTCAATAGCCAAATACGCTCCATTCCGAAAGTAACAAATACGATCATCATATTTGCAAAAATAAGTTCAGCATGACTAATTTTTTTGTTCGCCAAAGCATTCACTACCGACACACCAATTACCAAAAATAGGTAAGTCATTTCCTTAATAGGGATAGGATCTGTACGGTAACGGATAATACCAAAAATAGCGAAAAGCCCCAATGCAAAACCTAATTGTAACTTAACACTATCCAGCAATACACAGAGCAAGAATACCGTTAAACTAATCAGGAAATAAGTAAATAAATAATCCTTATTTTTGGTTACAGGATAGTAAATATACCTGATAATAGTAGTGATGATTATTAGGTTAAAAACTGTTTTTGTAATCAGTTTCCAAAAATCCTCAGCATCAAAAATTGGAGTTCCTAAAAAATCTCCAAATCCACTCAATAAAATTGTTAATAGTTCCATTTACGCTTGTTTTAATTTATTTATAAATAATACTTTTTCTTTAAATCTGTTTTTCTTCAACTCAGGATTTAAGGCCAAAGTTGTAAGGCAATACTTACTAATACGGATGGGCAAGATATGCATTTCTTTTGCAATACGCATAAAGTCAGAAGAGCGACTCATGCGTTCCTGCTTTACCTCAGCAATAACAATATGTTTCATATCCCCCTTTTCATTTTCGTTTTCAAAAGTAAGGTTAACATCCATGGTTAACCTCTCTTTTTGAGTTTTATGCACAAAAGTAATTCTACTAAAATTAATCCACTGCTTAGCATTTACATCCATAGGTCTCCCAATAATTTTTTCAATGTAGTTTTGCTGTTTTTCTGAAAGCTCATTGCTAATAGCATCCACCCTCATTCTTTTTTTGATGGTTTTACCTTTGTTATTCTTTCTTTTTATTTCTAAAAAAGTAAGTTTACTACCAACATATTCTCTAAAACGAATTTTGTTTCGGTTTACCCTTCCGTTATGATGATCCAGATAAAACTTTCTATTATCCGTATCATAGTAAAGGGATTTATAGTCATGGATAAGCTTTCCATCAATTGCTAATACTCTATAGTAAGGCAATAACTCTTGCAAAAGCAAAGGCATTTTATTTGCTTTAAAAGCAAACTTAGTGTCGGTACGGCTCATCAATTTCACATCATCCATTTCATCCAATGAAATAGGTGAAAAATTAGCAACTATTTGTGGTAGATTACTCACTTATTGGTTTTTCTCTATTACAAAGTCAGCAACTTTATTATTGGAGTTATTAGAAGTGATTGTAACATGCTTAAAAACAGGGAACTCATATTTCACATTACTATTATCTGTACTATCAGCATATGTATACAAAGTATAATCTCCCTTCCTTAAATACTCAAAATGATATTTTCCATTATAATCTGTTTCAAACTTATCATCATAAACTTCTGATTTATCATCTCCATAAATAATAAACACATCTTTTCCTGCATCCAACTGAAAATAGGTAGTATCCCACTCACCAGTAGTTGCTTGGAAAGTATAAATCTTGTATACTTGCCCTTCAATTACTGAAGTACCTCCTTCTCCTTCTGTTTTTTTGCAAGCCGTAAACCCTATTGCTATTGCACAAATAAAAAGTATATTCTTCATGATTATTGTTTTATAATTTTAACTACAGAATTTCCTGATATTACAAAGTAAATTCCGTTTTCCCAACTGCTAATATCTACAGATGAAACTTCTTGTTTTGCAAATACTTCTTGCCCAATCATATTGAAAATACTTACACTTTGAGTAGCTCCTAAAATATAAACTCTATTGTTGGATGGGTTAGGATATACTCTCATTTTACTACTAACATTCACATCATCAATTCCAGTTCCATTCTGGTTAATCGCATTGTAAGTATGCATTTGGTATTGCATAGCACCACTACCATTTGGCACACGCGCATAACCTTTATCAGTTTGCATATTTACATAATGAACGGCATCAATAACTGTTCCTGTTGGATCAGTTAAATATACTTCCTCTTGGTCAGCCGAAAGACGATAAGTAGTATGCAATCCACTCTGTGTTCCACCTGCTGTATCGCACCAAACAATTAAATAACCATTAGCAGGAATAGTAACATTAGGAAACGACCATTTTGTCAAGTCATTTTCATTATCAGATAAATAATAGCCATTCAAATTTAAAGAGAAATTATTTCTATTGTAAAGCTCTACCCAATCGTCATACTCACCATTCTGGTCAACAACTGATGACAAATTACCTGCCATAATTTCATTGATAACTAAACCACTTACAACTGGCAATTGGTGAAATTCCTTTTCAGCCCTTTCAGGAGAGAAAATTCCAGCATCAGTATTTTCAGCATAAAAATAATACTGTACATCACGAGCATCAACATTAATTGTTGCCCCATAAATACCATCACCTGCAGTACCATCTCCATTTAAGCCATCATCATACATTTGTAGTTTTACAAACTTATCAGCAAACTTATATCTATACCCTAAATAGGCATAGTTAGCATTTGAAATTTCAGCAGTAATACTTACTGTTGTATGTGGCAAAACTGCAGTAGGATTTGTGTTAATATTAGATACAACAGGTGCTGCTGCCGTAAATTCAGCTAAGCCTTGCAGGTGAGTAGTTCTTGTATTCATCAGCTCAGTAATTCCCGGTATTGGAATTGGACCAGAACCAACAGATGAATTTATATTTGAAGTAAACTCAGTATAAGAGTAGAAAGTATTTGGATCTGAATTCACATCCGAATCAATCAATTGCTGTAAAGCTGAAGCTCGTGTGCTGTAATTGTTATTTGCAAACTGCTCATTCAATATAGTACGCATATGAGCTATATACATTCTTTTATACCTATCAGAAGAAAAAACCTGAGTCGTTAATTTATTACTTACATCAGTACTATTATGGAAAATATCCAACTCTTGTAAATCAGAAACTTGTACAGGGCTTGGCAAACCATTTGTAAATGTACCAAATGCCATATTCATATCCCAAAGCAAAGGAGAGAAACGACCATTATTGTCCTTAAATAAATAGAAATTATGTGGAATAGAATTAATAGGACCATCAAGGGAAACCGTAAGATTTTCAAAAGCCATCATCCAAAGCGTACGGTCAATATCCATTACATTTTCTACCTCAGTAAAATGATTATTTAAGGTGTCCAAGAAATTACCTAAAGCAGTCCAATCGTTTGTAGACTCCATTTCATAGGCTCTTTGATAGCAATTGGTATCAGGATAATGCTCCAAAATTCCTAATTGTCCCATACAACCTGGCACTGAAATCCCTGTATTTTCTACCTTAAAGAAAGGACCTTTACGCTCATAAAAGTTTTCATTAGTAAAATCATCATCAATGGATTGTACACAAGTGTACATGCCAATTAAAGTACCATTAACAGTAACTTTTGCATAAGTAGCTTTAGGTGAAGGCATATACTCCCTTGCCATTTCATAAGTCAATACTTCACGCACAAATGAAGGATCTCTAAATCCGTTAGATAATTTCAGCACATTATAACCATCAATTGACTGACCGTTATTGACATAATCCAACTTTATATTCATTGGATTTTTAGTATTATTTATATTGTAAGAACTATTCCCCTTATACTTTATTCCTACATTTTGATCAGCTATTCCATCTATCAAAATAGAATCAGCCACCAAGCGTACACCTAAACCATTTGCGTAATAAATATCCAATGAATCATCCCAGTTTGTTTGACTAAAAAAGATTTCAATGTTACGAACGCCAACATCAAAAACATCTTGTGAAAATGAAGACAAGGAAACACCAATAAAGGCAATAATCAAGAGTATTTTACGCATAGTTTATTTTTTTTGTAAAGTTAAAAAATATAAATACTTACGGCAGAAAACCAAAAATCAATCTTAGGCATTCAAAATACTAGGGCTAGTTAACCACAATTTTTTTAGAAATTATAGCGTCAGATAATTGGATATTAACATAATACAACCCTTTAGAAAGAGAGGAAACATCAATACTATAGTTTAGCTGATTATTATCATTTTCATAGACTAAAGCACCCAAATTATTATACATATTAATCTGTTGAATTTTTTGATTTTCATTTACTAGATATAACACATTATTACTAGGGTTAGGGAATAAATTAACTGATGAAAATTCAGGAGTAATAATAGCACTTGGCACAGGTACAATTTTCGAAACTCCTGTACTTGTAGCTACCCAAACATTATTCTGATTATCGATTGTTAAACCCTTAACATTTGGCCCTGCCAATCCATCAGTAACATCAAAATCCTCCCATTGACTACCATCCCAATAAGCTACACCTCCTACAGCTAAATAGCCCACATAAATAGAAGTCCAAATTCTTCCCCAACCATCTATTGCAATATCTACTACAGGATTTAAAGTGTCTGGAGGAGGCATAATATACATCCTAGTATGCTGAGTGAAAGTTGTATTAGTTGCATCCAAAACAGACATTCCACTTGAAGTTCCAACCCATTTATTATCTTGATTATCTACAAGAATATCCGTTATATATTGTGAAAGCAAACCATTTGCAGTATCATAAGGTGTGAAAGTAGTTCCATCAAAATGAGTAGTCCCCCCTAAAGGAGAAGCAAACCATTTATCACCATTGCTATCAAAAGCAGTAGCATTTACGCCACTCCAATGCAAATTAGGTGATGAATAAGAAGTCCAATTTGCCCCATCAAAATGCGATACTCCCAAATTTGTCCCAATCCAAATACCGCCATTAGGGTCTTCATCAATACTTTTTACTTGGTTAGAATTTAAGCCGCTTGTATTGTCATAAGTAGTCCAATTTGCACCATCAAAATGACTAGCACCAAAATCTGTACCTACCCAAACATCAGCATTACTGGCTGATGTAATCACCTTTATATTATCATTTACCAAACCATCAGCAGTTGTATAAGCTGTCCAATTAGTACCATCAAATTTTTGAATCCCAACTGAAGTTCCAAACCAGATATTATCGTTCATATCTGCTTCAATACATTCAACAAAATCACTTAGTAATCCATCAGCAGTATAATAATTTGTAATCGTTTGAGCATTTAATTGTAATGCAATTACACTTATTGTTAAAAGTAGTATTTTCTTCATATTATTGTATTTTAATGACTTTTATAGTTTGATTTTTATCCTTCAAATCGATAAAATAAATTCCTGAACGCCAAGAAGAGGTTGCAATGCGATTTGTGTTTTCAGCAGTATAAATTAGTTCCCCCAATACATTCCTCACCTCAACCCTTTCCATATTCTCCCATTTTATAAAATCCGAAAACGGATTAGGATATATATTTGTCAATGTTTGTTTATCCTCAATTGCATTGACAAAATCATTGTTTGCATTAAAGGTTGGTGATTGCATTATAAATGGACCACTACCATTAGGTGAGCGTGCAAAAGCTATATCATCTGCCTGTACTAAATAAGTAATTGAATCAATAACTATACTATCAGAATTTGTTAAAATAAGTTGCTCTCCTAAATTTGACAATTTAAAATTAGCGTGCATATCTCCTTGTCCACCATCTTCATCCGCCCAAATAATTGCATAGCCATTTGCAGGAATAGTTTGATTTGGCAATTCCCATTTATGCAGAATTCCAGCAGTATCCGTTAAAAATAAACCAGCAGTAGATATAGGCGAATTGCTAGGATTGTACAATTCTATCCAATCCTCAAACTTGCCACTTGCATCCGTAACACTAGTTACATTATTGGACATGATTTCATTTATCACAACAGCACCATTTTGCAACTGAGATTGAATAGTATAAAATTCATAAGCAGCTCTTACTGGAGAAAATACTCCTGCTGAATCATTATCAGCATATAAATAATAATCAATCACATTGGCAGAATTTGGAATTACAGCTCCAAATACACCATCATTTGCTAAACCATCATTATGATTACCATCATCAAACATTTCCATTTTTTTAAACGCCATATTGTTTCCAAAACGATAGCCCAAAATAGCTGCTGTAGCATCTGCAATATCAGCAGTAACCCAAATATCATCACCCACAACAAAATTTTGAGGACTCGTTACAATATTGCTAATTGTTGGCTCTCCGCTAAAACCAGTATAACTGCTTAAATAAGTAGTTCTATCATCCATTAATTGTGTGATTCCTGGACAATCGGCAGTAACCAAAGTTACAGGATTATTCAGGTTAGTAATAAAGTCAGCATAAGAGTAAAATTTATTGGTATCGCTTTGTACACTTACATCAATCAAATTCTGAAAATACTGCCCTCTAACTGCATAACTTTGATTCGCAAAATGCTCCTGAACTATAGTTCGGATATGTGCCAAATACATTTTACGGTTGCGTTCACTTAAAAATAAGTTCCTAAGCAATGGCCTTGGAGAAACTGAAATTTGAGTATGGTGCATTAAAGGATCCATATTCTGAGCTTGAGCGATATCAAATCCATTAAAATAAATTGAAGAGGCATCCGTTAAACGAAAACTACCAAAGGACATATTCAAATCCCATAACAAGGGGTTGAACTGACCTGTTTTATCCTTGTACAAATAATAATTTTGACCATAACCTATATAAGAATCAAAGTTAATAAGTGTATAGTTAAGGGCATGCATCCATAGGGTTCTATCCACATTTAACACCTTATTAATACTGTCAGTATAATTGTTTAAAGTGTCAATTAAGTAGTACAAAGCCTCCCAACCATAATCCGACTTTAAAGCATAATACGGCTCATAATCCAAACTATCACTACCATGTACATTGCTCAGGTTTGAGTTTTCACCTCCAGGACTCACATTCAAATTTTCAGGATTACACTTAAAAAATGGATTGTACTTATTCCCAAAATGATCGTTCAAAAAACCTTTATTTACTGCCTGAACATTGGTGTATAATCCCCAAAGGGTATCGTTAACATATACATTTGCAAAGTTTGCTTTTGCTGAAGGCAAGTAATCAGCTGCAATTTCATAAGTAAGTACCTCCCTAACAAAAGATGGATCCTGAATAACATTGGATAATTTAAGTTTATCTACACCATCATGATCTTGTCCATCAATTATATAATCCAGCTTAATATTAAAAGGATTTTTAATGCGATTTACACTTACAGAACTAAAGCCTTTGTACCTTACCCCTACACTATCATAGGAGGAGCCATCAATAATTAAATCTGCTAAAATTCTTTCATTATCCCCTTGAACATACAAGCTATCCAACTGATGATCCCAGTCAGTAGCATAAAAATAAATACGGATTTCTCTAAGAGAATCAACTGCATAAAAACTACTTTGTGCAAAACCAGCAAACTGTACTAAAACAGCTAAAACTAAAAGTATGAAAAACTTTTTAAGCAATTTATTTTATGTGTGCTATTCGCTCAGTAACTGACTGTCCTTTATCGCTAGTAATTTTTACAAAATAAAGTCCTTCAGAAAAAGAAGATAAATTCACCTTTTCGTTTACAGAACCTATATAGTTATTCAAGGAATTACTATACACCTGTTGCCCTATAGAATTTACAATTTGAATGTCAATATTTTGTTGCTCAGCAGATTCAAACTGAATAGTAATAACATCCTTTGTAGGATTAGGGAAAATAGATAACTGTTCAATAATTAAATCCTCAGTAATAGCTGTTGCATCAAAACAAGTAGTAGTTGCTGTTGAAGTCATGTATTGTTCTAAAGCAATAATCCCAGGATAATCACATTCATAACGGAAGCCTTTATTCGATTGTGCATTATACGGCCCCCATACTAAAACACCTAGAGAATCTACTTCATACATAACCCCTGCACCACCTTGACCTGATGAAGCATTTACATATATATTTCCATTCGACATTCTATCAGAAGCTGATTGCCCAGAAGCAGAACCATATCCACATTCATATCTTGTAGTATAAGAAGCTGGTGTAAAAGCTTGCCCAGTTGTTCTTAAATAACTTCCAGTTGTTGCATCCCAAGGTGTTTCAATCCCATCAATTGATGAAACAGAATTACTTACTCCACTGTTGTTAAATATTTGCAAAAATCCACCATTTGGTCTTCCATCATTAGCAATCCACCTTACATCATGTACTGCACTAGGGATTACTTGTGAACCAGCAATTCCATAATTAGAAGGATTTCCCCATCTATACATAATATCTCCTCCCATTCCTGAATTTCCTCCAGCATGAGAAGCTGCCTCTGCAGTAGTTGTACTATGGTCAATAATATAAATTTCTGATGCATGACGAGAAGAAAATGCAATCTGATCCAACTCTTCATTATAATCAACTCCATTTACATGAAACCAATCTCCACTATTTCCTCCTGGGCCTCCCCCTCCTGTTGATGCTATCATATTAATATCTATCAATTGAGGGTTGTCAGAAATTACGCCATAATTTGGTTTACTCGCATCAGTATCTTGTATTAAATGATCCCAAATATGCCATTCCCAAACGATAGTTGCACTTCCATTACCATCATCAGCTAATTCAATAAAATGAGTAGGCCATTTATCACTAGAAGTATTATTATATCCTGCAGCATTTACCTCAGCAGCAGTTTTAACCTCCCAAGCTGTAAGCAAAACATTATCCCCCACTAAAGTTAAATCATGATGCGCTAAATAATCGGCACTAGAATAAGTATATTCCCAAACAATATTTCCTTGAGGATCAATTTCCTGCACCTTTCCTCCTTCAGCTGCACCAGTCAATTGGTTTCCATTATATTTTACTCCTCTAATTAAATTTCCGTTCTTCTTGAGTTGAACCGTGTAATTACACTCTGATGACATATTCCAAGTATGTGCAATTTGCTGAGCTTCATCAATCAGATAAGTAGTAGTATTTCCTGCTTTGTTATAAAGTGCAAACCCATTAAAAGATTGCGCATAAACAGCTTGTGCAAACACAGCTATAAATAGGAATGTGATTATTTTTTTCATTTTTTTCTATGAATTAAGTTAATTGTTAATATTAAAAAATTTGTGTTAGTTAATGTTTTGGATCTCTATTCTGAGAAAATAAACTCTGTTCGTTAATAAAAGCTTTGAACTCCTTTTTTTGAGAATCAGTACATATCTCCATTATATCGTTTATATGTTGCTTGTTAATTTTTTCCAATTCCAAATATGAACTAGATAACGGAATTAATAGCGAGTCATGGCCATTAAAAAATGTCTTTCTTAATATATAAATTCTGTTCATCTCATCTTTAAATAATCTCCTATGATTATCAATAAGACCATCATAAATATCTATTTGTTTATCATCTAATGACAACCTTTCTATAATTATATTTCTAGGACCTTCTCCTCTATGATGATCGTTTCTATGATTAATAGAGAAAAGAAAGAAAATATTAACTAATACTAAAACAACAATAACACCAATATAAAATCTTTGCTTACTCATAGGTAAAAAGATTAATTGAAATATTTAAATAATCTGTTTTAGAGGAAAATTCATTATCATTATAACTTTGAAATGAAAAAATATTTATCGTAATTAACAAAGCAATGCATGCAACTGAAGCATATGTCAATTTTACATTTACTTTATTATATACACTCTCCATAATCTTATTGTATAGGCCATCTGGAGGAGTTACCCTTTCAATTTTATCTAATACTTCTAAACTTGTTTCCATACATTATATTTGACGAACTATTTTTAAATATCCTTCTCGTTTTCTAATAAATCTTTTAATTTCAATTTTGCTCTAAAGAATAATGACTCAACAGCCTTCTCAGAAATATTCATGATTTCAGCAACCTTTCTTTGAGGTTCTCTTTCTATCTTTAACAAAACAACAACTGTTTTATAGTTATTGGGCAATTTATCCAAACATTTATAAATTATTTGCACACTCTCTTTATTTTCAAATTCTACTCCGGGATGATTAAAATTAACTCCCTCATATATCTCATCCTTATGATTAGAAAATAATAAATTACTTAAAAACTTATTTCTGAAGCTTTTCTTTGATCTTAAATAATCTAATGACTTATTAATAGTAATTCTATAAATCCATGTTTCAATTTTTGATTCATATCTAAAAGATTCTAATTTCTTAAAAATAGTTACAAAAACATCTTGTGCAATCTCTTCAGCATCCTGTTTATTAGCTGAATAATTTAAAGCAAGATTAAAAACAAGCTCTTTATATTTTTCATATAAATTCTTAAAATCAACTTTTTCATTACACATTTTCTATAGACGATAAAATATCATAATCTATTCAATTATTGTAATATTATCTTCTTATACATAATTCCATAATCAGTCTTAATCTCAATAAAATATACGGACTTAGAATATTTTTCTAGGTTGATAGCAGTTATGTATTCACCAGTATGATTTCTTTTAACTTCTTTTAAAACAGATTCTCCAACAGAGTTAAATATATTAAGTTCTAAATTACTAACTTGAGTGTGTGTAAATTGTATATTTATCATTCCTTGAGTTGGATTCGGGAATAACTTAAAGTTATTTATACCATTATCATAAACTGAAACATTTACACATTCTATTTCACAATCTAACAAAGTTGAATACACTCCCTGACCATTCCCTGGATCAACACAATTACCTTGACCATCACAATCCCAACTTGGAACTACACAACTAGTTTGGCAAGCAGCTAAACTATTATATTGGCCTGTACCATTCCCTGGATCAATACAATTACCCTGACCATCACAATCCCAACTTGGAACTACACAACCAGTTTGGCAAGCAGCTAAACTATTATATTGGCCTGTACCATTCCCTGGATCAATACAATTACCCTGACCATCACAATCCCAACTTGGAACTACACAACTAGTTTGGCAAGCAGCTAAACTATTATATTGGCCAGTACCATTCCCTGGATCAATACAATTACCCTGACCATCACAATCCCAACTTGGAACTACACAACTAGTTTGGCAAGCAGCTAAACTATTATATTGGCCTGTACCATTCCCTGGATCAATACAATTACCCTGACCATCACAATCCCAACTTGGAACTACACAACTAGTTTGGCAAGCAGCTAAACTATTATATTGGCCTGTACCATTCCCTGGATCAACACAATTACCCTGACCATCACAATCCCAACTTGGAACTACACAACTAGTTTGGCAAGCAGCTAAACTATTATATTGGCCTGTACCATTCCCTGGATCAATACAATTACCCTGACCATCACAATCCCAACTTGGAACTACACAACTAGTTTGGCAAGCAGCTAAACTATTATATTGGCCAGTACCATTCCCTGGATCAACACAATTACCTTGACCATCACAATCCCAACTAGCAGAAACTGATCCAAGACAAGGAGTCTCAACTTCTATATCATAATAAAAATAATAATACACAAAAGGAGCACTACTAGCACTTGAACTCGTTATATTAATGGCTCCAGCAATATCATATGGATAACTAGCTCCTGAATTATTTCTATATAACCCATAAGTTTGTAATGCCCCTTGAGCTACTCCAAGTTGCATATCATTACCAATTGGAACCTCAAAATTAAGATTGAGTGTCTGTTGACCTGACGCAACAGTTAATGTCGTGTCATCAAGTACAACACCTCCACTATTCCTTAATTCAAAAGTTATAGTATTAGATGCTTCAGAATAAATCTTAGCAGATTTAATAACGCATTCCTTAGTAGCATCAAAATTTAAATGTTGGTCACCATTAAACCAACCACCCGAACCAAAATTATAATCTAATTCACCGCCATAGGCTGTAGTAGTATTTGCATTTGGATCATAGTTAATTGCTAATGGATTTGTACATCCAAGAATTGGTTGTTGACAGCTACCATCATCAAAACAAGCTGATGCGCTATAATTTATTGCTGTAGCATCAGTACAACCTGCAATATAACAGCATGAACCATCATCAATTATTGCAACTGAAGAATAATTATAAGCTGATTGGTCTGTACATCCATAGTCTGCATTACTACAACCATTACTTGTTAATAATCCAGATCGAAAATTATTGATAGCTGCAATCATTCTCGTTTTTTGATCCTGAGTAAATATATTCATACAAGCATCATCCGTATAGTCCATATAATTCATAAACATATCCCCACTTGTACCATTTCCACTACAATTTGATGTAGAAGGAAAAGATGGACAACTATAATTTGATCCAGAATGTTCAGGAGTATCATTACAAAAATCATTACCACAATTAGAGTCTCCCCATATATGTCTTAAATTTAACCAATGACCTACCTCATGAGTTGCAGTTCTACCTAAATCATATGGAGCAGTAGCCGTTCCAATATTTCCAAAGTAAGCATAATCACAAACAACACCATCTGAACTTACTGTTCCACCAGGAAATTGTGCATATCCTAGCAAACCTCCTGATAAGTCGCAAACCCATATATTAAGATATGATAAAGGATCCCAAGCATTAATACCTCCTGAGGAAGAATATTTAACACCATTATTTGTACTAAAGGAAGTTTGTGAAGTAGATGTTCTTGTAATACCAGTTGTAGTATTTCCATTAGGATCCTCAGTAGCTAAGCAAAATTCAATTTCAGAATCAGCTGCAACTGGTAAGAATGCTGCTGGAGTGTTAACAGCATCTGCATTTTGCCTTCTAAAATCTTCATTTAAAATATCGATTTGTGATTGAATTTGTTGATCAGAAATATTCTCATTATTATTATTATAGACTACATGCACAACCACAGGTATACTAATAATATTAGTTAACTTTTCAGAGGCATTACTTTTTATCCAATTTTGAATTTTTATCTCATTAAGTTCAATTTGTTTTGCTAAATTTGGATTATCTTTCTTTTGTTGTTCAAGATAAATCATTGTGCCACAATTTCTACCTTCTCCTTTTAATATATTAACATTTGTAGTTTGTGCTGTAGTTGCAAAAACTATTGTAAGTGATAATAAAATAAATAGTATTCTTTTCATTTTGTTTTTTTAAATTAATAAGCGTTTGTACAAAATTACGCAAAAAGGTTTAATCTGCTTACTGACTTCTTTTCAAATCTTATTTACTCAAATATTGCAATTTTGCTTTTTCCCAATACACATCCATTTCTGTTAAGGTCATTTCAGACATATCTAAGCCATTTTCTCTAATTTCATTTTCCATAATTTGGAAACGCTTAATGAACCTTTTATTTGTTCTTTCCAAAGCATCCTCAGGGTTAACATCAACAAAACGAGCATAGTTAGTTAAAGCAAAAAGCACATCTCCAAACTCTGATTCTATTCTATCAGTATCTCCTTTTTTCACCTCCACTTTAAGCTCTTCAATCTCTTCCAATACCTTATCCCAAACTTGGGTTTTATCATCCCAATCAAAACCAACCCCTCTTACTTTTTCTTGAATTCTAAAAGCTTTTACAATTGCGGGCAATGATTTTGGAACTCCCTCCAATACTGATTTATTTCCTTCTTTCAGTTTTAATTTTTCCCAGTTTGCTTTTACTTCTTTCTCATCAGCAACCTTTATATCTCCATAAATATGAGGATGCCTATGCACCAGTTTATCGCACACAGTATGAATTACATCAGCAATATCAAAATCATGCGTTTCGCTAGCAATACGAGCATAAAAAACAATGTGCAATAAAATATCACCCAATTCCTTTTTTATTTCCTGCATATCCTTATCCAAAATAGCATCCGATAGCTCATATAATTCCTCAATACTAAGGTAGCGCAAACTATCCATTGTTTGCTTTTTATCCCAAGGACACTGCTCCCTGAGTTCATCCATAATAGTTAGTAAACGGCCAAAAGCTTTTGTTTTATTTTCCATTACATGGTTTTATTATTGCAAATATAATTATAATGTCTAATTAAACTAATTGCTTTTTTAAGTTTATATTTCCCTCACAACTTAAGAACATGAGATGTAACATTAATAAACTTTATATCTGTAACATTTTACATATCTTTGCCTGATAATTAATTTTAAAACCAATTTATGAAAAAACTACTACTAGCCCTTTTTATTACTTTAGGGACGCAAGCACAAGCACAATTATGGAATGTACAACTAGATGAAGACCCTACAGCCTTAGGTACTGGATTAGCAGGTGTAGCTTGGACAGGAACTGAGTTCTGGTGTGCTGCATGGAATTCTGCAGATATTTATGTTGCAGATGCAAATGGGAACGCCTCAACTCCAGCAAGCTTCACAATTAGTGGAGTTACAGGAACAAGAAGTATAACAACTGATGGTACTTATATGTATATTGGGGCTAATACTTCAAGCATATATCAAGTTGACCCAATTACAAGAACTTTGGTTTCAACAATAAATACTTCTGTAACAAATTGCCGATACTTAACTTATGACCCTACTTTAGATGCTGGAAATGGCGGATTTTGGTCTGGAGCTTATGGCTCTGATATTACTTCAGTGGATATGAGTGGTACTACTTTATCTACTATAACATCAGCTACTCATGGTTTAGGAGGAATATATGGAATGGCTTTTGATAATTTTTCAACTGGAGGCCCTTATTTATGGGCTTTTGAACAGGGAGGAAACAGTGCTGATATTGTACAATTAACACATGCTGGTGTTCCTACAGGTATTATGCATGATGCTACTACTGATTTAGCTGGTGGAGGAGCAGGACTTGCTGGTGGTTTATTCATATGTAATAACTTCCAAACAGGAGCGAACTCAATGATTGGTATTAGCCAAGGGATTTCTCTTTTTTCTTATGAGTTAGCCGACCCACCTACAGACGACCCTATTTTATCATCTTTAGATATTGATGCTTATGTAGTAAACCCTTCAAATGTTGATGTTAAAGGAATGATTACAAATGGAGGACTTAACCCAATTAATAGTATTGATGTGAAATGGTCAGATGGCACAAACACTTATACTGACAACTTAACAGGATTAAACATAACTATGAATGGATCTTATAATTTCACTCATTCTACACAATTAAATGTAACAAGTTTGGCTGCTAATTCATTAACAATTTGGATTGAATATCCAGCTGATTTAGACACGACAAACAACACTTTAACAACAGCTGTTGCAGGGCTTACTTCTATCCCAAACAAGGTTACTGTTGGAGAAGAAAAAACTGGAACTTGGTGTGGTTGGTGCCCTAGAGGTGCAGTAGCTTTAGCTGAAATGGAAGCAACTTCAAACTTTATAGGGATTGCAGTACATAATGGCGATCCAATGTTGATTAATACATATGACGGAAACCTTGGAACATATATTCCTGGAGGGTATCCTGGAGGTGGAGTTGATAGAGTATTAGAAGGTGACCCAAGCACATTCTCAACTATGCACTCGACAAGAGTTACTGATATTGTACCTTGTGCTGTAAATAGTATTACTGCTAATTTTGATGGATCAACAAATAAAATTAGTGTCTCTGCTGATGCAGAATTTTTTGGAAATATACTTGGTGACTTCAGGCTATCATGTGTTATTGTTGAGGATGACTTACAAAGCACTAACTCTAGTTGGGATCAAGTAAACTATTATGGACCTGGTGGTTCAGGGAATGGTACTAATATGTCTTTCCCTCCTAATGTAAATAATGGGTTTAGTTTTAATACTGCTAACTCTCCTACTCCTTCAGGTAATTTTGGTGGTTATGACCATGTTGCTAGGTCATTATCCAATAATGACATTTTAGGAGATGTAGGAAGCCTTCCTTCCGGAACAGTTAATGTTGGAACATACAGCCATACATTTAGTGATATAAATATTAATACACTTTCTGGATATAATGATGCAGGATTTAATTGGACTAAGACTCATGCAGTTGTAATGATAATAAATGCTGCTACAGGGGAAATTTTAAATGCAGGAAAAGCAGCTTTAACTAGTTCAAATATTACTGCATCATGGGATTGTGATCTTGTAAATGGCTGTGTTGACCCAGGAACAGGAACAGGAACCTACAATACACTAGCATCATGTACTGCTGTATGTAATGTTAATGCAATTCAAGAAAATAATGAATTCGCAATTAACCTATACCCTAACCCAGTTAAGGATGTATTAATAATTGAAGGAAATTATACTTCAGCTAATATATATGATGTATTTGGAAAATTAATATTAACTACTGAAGCTCAAAAAACAATTAATGTTTCTGCACTAAGTAATGGAGTTTACTTTGTAAATATTAACAAAAACAAAGCAACCACAATTAAAAAAATTACAATAGCTAAGTATTAAAATAATAAAACATTAAAAAAAAGGGTTACTATTAAAGTAGCCTTTTTTTATGTAGTTTTGCAACAAAATATTTACAATGTCATTTCTACCAATATTCTTAATTACAATCGGTTTTTTAGTTTTTGTTTTTGCAGGAATAGGAATTAAAATTCTACTTAAAAAAGATGGAAAGTTCTCAGGTACTTGTGCTAGCCAAAGTCCTTTTTTAAATAAG
This sequence comes from uncultured Flavobacteriales bacterium, assembly GCA_943788405.1. GTDB lineage: Bacteria > Bacteroidota > Bacteroidia > Flavobacteriales > BACL11 > UWMA-0277. The sequence goes on along the minus strand of CALSQD010000002.1, from coordinate 271,783 downwards.
GAAGGAGAAGCTTGTGGTTTTTGTGGAGCAGAACCAGATGAAAAATGTAAGAATGAAGATAATTAATTAATTATCCATTTTTTCATTCTAGGGCTAATATAATTTTTCCAATTACCATTCTTATCCGTATATACTAAATATACATCCACCTGATCATCAAGCAATGCAATGGTTTGCTTAGTTTTTTTAACACCCATGGCCATAAAAGCAGTAGCATAAGCATCTGCCAAAGCACATTCATTTGTAATTACTGTAACACTTAACAAACGATTTTGAGCAGGAAAACCTGTTTTCGGATTAATTGTATGCGCATACTTTACGCCATCTTTTTCATAAAACTTTCTGTAATTACCTGAAGTAGCCATAGCTAAATTTTCTAAATCCAAAATAAACTGAAAACGATTATTAACATCAATTTCTTCAGATGGCTTATCCACTCCAACCCTCCATATATAACCATCAGCATTCCTACCTTTTGCTTTTAACTCACCCCCTACTTCAATTAAATAATTATGCACTCCTTTCCTTTCTAAGAGTTCAGCAATTAAATCAACCGAATAACCTTGTGCAATTGCATTGAAATCCAAATGAACTCCTTTTTCTAAAATAACTGAACTATCAGTACGGCTTGTTTTATGCATTCCAATATTATTTAGAATTTTAAGCACTTTTGAAGAATCTATTTCAGTATTATCATATCCTAAATTCTTGTAAAACCCCCAATAAGAAACCAAAGGAAAAACAGTACAATCAAAATAACCTTTAGTATTAATATATACATGAACTGCATCAAAATAAACAGAATTAAAAATATCATCAGTTTGTACTTTTTCTCCTCTATTTAGTTTGGAAATAATTGAATAGGGTTTATAAATAGAAACTGAACTATCAATTTCAGCTAACAGGCTATCAATTTGAACTTGATAACTAACTCCTTTTTCTGATTTGTATTTTATATGGTAAAAAGTACCTTGGGTTTCACCAGAATTGGTTACCAGAATTGTAGTATCAGAAGGAGAACAGGCCCATAAAAACAAAAGGAATAAATAAAAGATATTTTTCATGGGAACAAAAATACACATTGTAGTTTGTTTGTAGTTTGTGGTTTAAAGAAAATAATCCTACAAACTAGCAGCTAAAAACTACAAAATAATTATATTTTTGAGAAATGAAAATTAAAGCCAATAGTATTCCAGAATATTTGGAAAATATCCCTAAGGAAAGGAAAACAGTAATGGAAGAATTAGTCAGTACGATTAACAAGAATTTACCTAAAGGATTTAAAGAACAATTAAATTATGGGATGCCTTCTTGGGTTGTTCCTCATTCACTTTACCCTGATGGATACCATTGTACTCCTGAACTACCTTTATCTTTTATGAGTATTGCCTCACAAAAGAATTTTATTGCCGTTTACCACATGGGAATTTATTCAAATCCTGAACTTATGCAGTGGTTTCTAAGCGAATACCCAAAATACTGCAAACGAAAAATAGATATGGGAAAAAGTTGTATTCGTTTTAAAAAAATAGAAGAAATTCCTTTTGAACTAATAGCTGAACTTAGTACAAAAATGAGTCCAAAAGATTGGATAAAATTATATGAAAGTAAATTTAAGAAAAAATGAGAATAATTTTAGAATCAACTATTACTTGTCCAATTTGCCAGCATATAGAAACTGAAACTATGCCAATAAATGCTTGCGAATATTTTTATAATTGTAAAAGTTGTGGCGAATTACTAAAAGCACAAAATGGAGATTGTTGTGTATTTTGTACTTACGGAAACACACCTTGCCCCTCTTTGTTGTAAATAAAAAATATCTCTTATTTTCTTTTAAAAGTAAGAGTTACCCATTCATGACGAAAATGAAAAATACCAGAAGAGTCAGCTGTACTAACATAATCTGAATTATCATAAGTCAGTTTTAAATCAGTATCAGTTAAGTAGTGAATATTACCCATCTTAGGAACATCTGGGTTTTCACCATTAGGATTATATATTTTTAATTCATCACCCGTTTTAAACCAATTCCAATCAAAATTTTCATAATCTACAGAAGAAGAGAAACTATAGAAACTTAATACTCCATTTTCCAAAATATCCCAATCCCAGGCGTAAGCATGATCAAAAGTAAAATTAGATACATCTCTAAAATCATCTTCAGGATAAACATGTGAAGATGTTACTATTTCTTCATTATCAACCGTTAAATAACCAGATTCCTCAGTGTATTGTATTGAAACACCCTCCCAATAGCCAACAAACTCACCACTTATATTTGAAGAAGTTGTATTCGTATTGTCATTAGGTTGCTCATCTTCCTTTTTACAAGAAGAAACTAAAACAGTAGCCATTAATAGAATAAATAATACTTTTTTCATAATTATAAGTTTAGTAAACATTTACAATAATAATATATGAGAAATGAATATAAATTATATACTTTCAACAATCTAACTTAGGCTCTATTTCTAGATAAAAAATAATTCCTATTCTAAAATAATTTTCTTTTCTACTGTTCCATCTTCATATAAATAGAAAAGTGGAGTATTCTTTTGAGGTTCTGCTTCTCTTCCTAATACATCTACTATTTTTAAGAGTTTTCTATTTGCATTATTTTCTTCCACAATTGCTGTTACTTGCTGGCAACCAGTAGCTATCAAATTTGCAGATGACCATAAATTATTCCTATACCCAACAGATGAATTTAAAGCCGTTAGCGCTCTAGTTTTTTGTCCTTCAGTAAACATTGAAGGGCAATCCGTATAATCCATATAATTTTCATCATTAACTATTGTAACTCCTGAGCAAAGTGTCCAGTTTTGCTGACAATTATTAGAACCATGATGATAAACAGGAGGAGTATCGGAAACCTCATCACCAGGAGAAGTACAATAATTTTCAAATGTATGCATCAAATTCAAATAATGCCCCACTTCATGGGTAAGAACCCTTGCCATTTTTGCTTGCCAAGAAGTAGGCCCTGAAACATCAGAAGAGCCTTCACCATACCCAAGGTATCTATGGTTATAAACTATCCCATCAAGCCCTTGATCAGCTAAACTTGTTGATGGGTAAAATGCCCAACCAGAATTGTAAATACTACCATCAGTTTCTACTTCATTTACAATCCAAACATTAAGGTATTTATCACATGGCCAAACAGAAACTCCTTTTACTGCCCCACCACTACCATTTGGTTCTCTTCCATTATAACTATTATAATGGTAAGTTATTCCATTAGTAGCATTTCCATCAGGATCAATAGCTGCTAAGCAAAAATTAATTTCAAGATTGGAAGCTATACTTTGAAATTCAACACGCAAATTATTGAACTCAGGATTTAATCCGTTAAAATCCTCATTTAGAATATCCACTGCTGATTGAACTTGAGCTAAAGTTACCTTTTGAGGGTTTGTAGGGTCATTAACATGAAATACAATTGGAATAGTAATTGAAGTTGATGCTGCCGTTTTATTAAACTCAGCCAACCTTGATTGTTTATTTAGCCATTCTCTTTCCTTTTTGGCTTCAGGGTGCGCTTCAAAATATTTTTTATTAATCTCAGAAGTAGTACATTTAATTGTAGCCTGCCCTTGCATTATAAAAGGGATACACAGTAAAAAAATCAATAATCTAGTCATAGTCCTATATTTAAATTAGTAGCGCAATTAAAACAAAAAAGCCGAGCAAATGCTCGGCTTTTCTATAAATATCTATTGACTATTTTTTATCCTCCAAAGTCATCAAATCTTACATTCTCATCAGGAATTCCCCAATCATCAGCCATTTTAATAACTGCTTGATTCATCATTGGCGGGCCACAGAAATACAATTCAATATCTTCTGGTGCTTCATGCTTGCTTAAGTATTGATCAATTACAGCATTATGAACAAAACCAACAAAACCATCTCCTTCAGTATCATTAATATCTTTCATAGCTGTCCAATTATCTCCTTCTTGTGCATCAGAAAGTACTAAGTAAAACTTAAAGTTTGGAAATTCTCTTTCCAAAGAACGGAAATGTTCAATATAGAACAATTCAGCTTTTGATCTACCTCCATACCAGTAAGAAACTTTTCTTCCTGTTTTTAATGTTTTGAATAATTCATATAAGTGTGAACGCATTGGCGCCATACCTGCACCACCACCAATATACAACATTTCAGCTTCAGAATTATTGATAAAGAACTCTCCATAAGGTCCTGAAATTGTTACTTTATCTCCTGGCTTACGCCCAAAAATATAAGATGAAGCAACACCAGGGTTAATATCAGCCCAAGCATTTTTATCTCTATCCCAAGGTGGAGCAGCTACCCTAACATTCAACATAATTTTTCTTCCTTCAGCAGGATAAGAAGCCATAGAATATGCCCTTACAACATCCTCATCATTCTTCATTACTAAATTACGCATTGCAAAGTTTCCTTCTGTCCAATCCTTATCAAATTTATTTGGCTCTCCAGGATGATCCTCAGGATGTGCTGTAATATCCATCTCAGCAAAAGGCACCTCACAATTAGGAATTTCAATTTGAATATATCCACCTGCCTCATATGGCATATCTTCTGGAACCTCAACAATAAACTCTTTAATATAAGTAGCAACATTATAATTAGAAACTACTGTTGCTTCCCATTTTTTAACACCAAATACTTCCTCCGGAATATCAATTTCCATATCCTCTCTTACCTTAACTTGACAACCTAAACGGAAATTACTTGCTACTTCCTTACGAGAAAAATGTGGTTCTTCAGTTGGTAAGATACTTCCACCCCCACTATGAACTTGGCAAGTACATTGCACACAAGTACCACCTCCACCACAAGCTGATGGTAAGAAAATACCCTCATTACTCAAAGTAGTTAATAGTGTATTTCCACCCTCTACTTCAATCTCTTTTTCTCCATTTATCTTAATTGTAATTTTACCTGAAGGCGTTAGTTTAGACTTTACAAATAGCAATAAAAATACGAGCAATAAAACTACAAATAGAAAAACTACTATACTACTTACTATTGTTGTGGATGTTGTTAATAATACCATCTTCTTAATTAATTTCTGATTCGTTATTTTCTATCTGAACTACCTTTTCTGTAGAAACCTCTTTCTTACTATCTTCTAATTTTATACCCATAAAACTCATAAATGCAATACCCATAAGTCCGGTTATAATAAATGTAATACCAAGTCCTCTTAATGCAGGTGGCACATTAGAATATCTAATTTTTTCTCTGATTGCAGCAATACCAACAATTGCTAAGAACCAACCTACTCCTGATCCTAGTCCAAATACTGTTGCTTCTGTAATAGTGGCATAGGCTCTTTCTTGCATAAATAAAGAAGCTCCAAGAATAGCACAGTTTACTGCAATAAGTGGTAAGAAAATACCTAAAGAGCTATACAATGCAGGAGAAAATTTTTCTACAATCATTTCTACTAATTGCACCATAGATGCAATAACTGCAATAAATAATATAAATGACAAGAACGAAAGATCTACTGTAGCAAATCCATCTCCTAACCAAGTTAATGCTCCTTCTTTAAGCACATAGTTTTCTAATAAATAATTTACAGGAACTGTAATACCAAGTACAAAAACTACTGCCAAACCTAAACCTACAGAAGTTTTTACTGTTTTTGATACTGCCAAATAGGAACACATTCCTAAAAAGTAGGCAAATACCATATTGTCAATAAATATGGATTTTATAAATATGTTTGCTAAATCTTGCATAATTTTAGTTTTGTTCTACTAATTTGTTATTTCTCATTCTTTGTATCCAGATATATACCCCACAAGTAACAAGTGCCATTGGTGGTAGAATCATCATACCATTATTTTCGTATCCTAACTGATATAACCCTAAGTTTTCTAAAACTGGATATCCAAATAAAGTACCTGAACCTAATAATTCTCTAAAAAAAGCTACAACTACTAAGGGAAGAGCATATCCTAATGAATTTCCAACTCCATCCATAAAGGCTTTCCAAGGAGTATTTGCTAATGCAAAAGCTTCTAATCTACCCATAATAATACAGTTTGTAATAATTAATCCAACAAATACAGAAAGCTCTTTACTTACATCATAAAGAAAAGCTTTTAGTACTTGATCTACTAAAATTACTAATGTTGCGATTATTACTAATTGTACAATAATTCTAATTCTAGAAGGTATCATATTTCTCATTAAAGAAACAACTACATTAGCTATACACATTACAAAGAAAACAGAAACCGCCATAACAACTGCTGGCTTTAATTGTACCGTAATTGCTAATGCAGAACAAATACCTAGTACTTGTACTGTGATAGGATTGTTATCATCTAACGGATCCTTTATTAATTTTAAATTCTTTTTAGAGAATAAGGAATCTTTACTCATAATCTTAATTTATTATTGAATCGTTAACCGTAACTACTGAATCCATAGCAGAAAAAACTAAATCTACTTCAATAGCAGGTTTTACATTATTAAAATAAGGCAAGTACTTACTTAACCTCTCAAAAATCATATCTGTTACTCCATCAGAAGTAATAGTACCACCTGAAATACCATCTACACCATGCTTATCTCCTTCCTTAGCACCACCTTTTATTACCTTAATTGATTTAAACTCTTCACCATCAAAAATTGTTTTTCCAGCAAATGGGTCTTGAAAGAAATCTCTATTAATTTCTGCTCCTAAACCTGGAGTTTCAGCTTTATGATCAAACACTGCTGCAGAAATTGTATTTAAATCCTTCTCTAAGGATATGAACCCCCAAATAGGCCCCCATAATCCTTTTCCTCTTAAAGGAATAATATATCTTATTTCCCCTTCTACATCTGCTACATAAAGAGGAAAAGATTGATCTTTAACATCTTTTCTCACCTCCTTAGATAAATCAATATTAAAAGCAGATCCTTCTTGAATTTCTCCTAGATGATTTAAAACTAATTCATCTTTTATATAGGTAGAATAATCAATTTCAGCTTGCTCTCTACTAACCTCAACACCTACTGACTTTAAAATATTTTGTTTTTTCTCTTGCTCTATATTTTTTGACTGAAATGGTTTAAGTCCTATTGCAGCTGATGATAGTAAAGCAGCTACTATTATCACCATGATAGTTGCAAACCCTATTGTATAACTATTTTTATTTACATCCATAATTTAAGCTTTTACTCTTTTTAATCTTCTTTTGATGTTTGCACTCACCACATAATGATCAACAAGTGGTGCAAATACATTCATAAATAATATTGCCAACATCATCCCTTCAGGATATGCAGGGTTAAATACTCTAATTAATATAGCTAACACTCCAATTAAGAAACCAACAATGTATTTTGCTGTATTGGTTTGTGCTGCCGTTACAGGATCAGTAGCCATAAATACAGCTCCAAATGCAAAACCACCTAACAGTAAATGTACATAAGAAGGAATATTCATAAATTCATTAGCTCCCCAAAGGTTAAACAATAATCCCATTATATACCCACCTACAAATACTGAAAGCATAGTACGCCAAGATGCAATACCTGTAACCAATAAAATTACTGCACCAATCATAATTGCAACAAAAGAAGTTTCACCAACTGAACCTGCAATTGTACCATTAAAGAAACTACCAATCAAACTCATATCCAAAGGGATATTAGCCGCTAAATCAGCTAAAGGTGTAGCTCCTGAAAAACCATCTACAGTAGCAGCATCACCAGTGTTAATCCAAACTTTATCTCCCGACATAAAAGATGGGTAAGCAAAGAATAAGAAAGCACGAGCAGTTAATGCAGGATTCAAGATATTCATTCCTGTACCTCCAAATACTTCTTTACCAATAATAACAGCAAATACTACTGAAACTGCTAGCATCCAAAGTGGCACATCAATAGGCATTACCATAGGAATTAACATCCCTGTAACCAAGTAACCTTCATTTACTGAGTGTCCTCTTGATATTGCAAAAGCAAATTCAATTCCTAAACCTACAGCATAAGATACTATGATTAATGGCAACATTTTTAATGCTCCAAAAGTAAAAGCTGACATTAAAGTAAACTCCTCACCAATTGCTGTAAAGTGTAATTGTCCTACATTCCACATTCCAAAAAACAAAGCTGGCATTAATGCAAGTACAACTGTAATCATTGTTCTTTTTAAATCAATAGCATCTCTAATATGCGAACCCGCATGAGTAGTATGATCAGGAACAAATAAAAATGTTTCAAAAGCATCATATGCTGGATACATTTTCTCCAGCTTACCCCCTTCTACAAAGTGAGGTTTTACTGATTCTAAGATATTTTTAAATAATTTCATATTAACTATTTTCTTTTCTTACTAAGTCAAGTCCATGACGAATAATAGACTGTACCTCAATTTTTGAAGTACAAACAAATTCACATAATGCTAAATCTTCAGGGGAAACTTCATAAATCCCTAAGTTTTCCATCAATTCAACATCCTCAATCATACAAGCTTTTATCAATTGAGTTGGGTAAATATCCATAGGTAATACTTTTTCGTATTCCCCAGTCATTACATAAGCACGCTCTTCACCATGCATATTTGCATTTAAAGCATATTTTTTACTAGGTGTTAACCAAGATAAGAATGTTTTTGAAGCAGAGAACTTATGTGTTCCTGGTAAAATCCATCCTAAAAATTCTTGTTCTTTTCCTTCTTCAATTACAGTAACTGTTGTGTGATAGAAACCTAATGTTCCGTTTTCATCAATTTGCTGTCCTGATAAAATATCTCCAGAAATAACTCTGTTTTTTCCTTCATTTAAATTATCAGCAAGTAAATTAGCAATGGATGCTCCTGCAATTGTTCTATAGTATTTTGGTTTTGCAACTTGTGCACCACCTAAAGCAACAATTCTTGATACATCATATTTTCCTTCAGTAAATAACCTTGCAATTGCAATTATATCTTGTGGCTCCAAGTACCAAACTACTTCTCCTTTATTAATAGGGTCAATATGATGCATTTGTACACCAACATTTCCTGCAGGATGTGCTCCACTTATTTTATTAATTTCAACTCCTTTTGCCTGAGTAAACACTTTAGATGGATTAGTATTTCCATCAATATTTAAATGCGTTTTTCCAGAAGTTAACTTAACAACATAATCTAAACCCTTTTGAAATAACTCATCCATTCCGTAAAGAGCAAAGTCGTTATCAATTGTTAAAGGGGCAGTATTGAAAGCTGAAATAAAGATAGCTTTTGGAATATCAGTAGGGTTTGCAACAATATCATAAGGTTTTTGTCTTACGAATGGCCAAACTCCTGCATTCAACATGCTATCTATAATTTGCTCTCTTGATAAACTATCAGCATTGGCAGTTGAGAATTCCTCATAAACAACCTCAGCATCAGCCTTAATTACTACTTCAAGTATTTTTCTTTTTGCACCTCTTACAATAGCAGTAACTTCACCACTTACTGGAGAAGAGAAATTTACTTTATCATTATATTTATCAAAAAACAATGTAGTCCCTGCTTTCACTTTATCACCAACCTTTACAGCTAGTTTAGGAATTAATCCATGAAAATCAGTAGGTTTTACTACATAGTTATCAGTAGGTTTTACTGACGCGTATACTTTGTCGGCCTCACCAAGTAAATTGATGTTCAAGCCTTTTTTTAATCTTATTTCTTTAGACATCCTTTTTAAATTAGATTTTTCGGCTGCAAAAGTATAAATTTGCAGTTATTATTTACCTATTTAAATCATATTTTTAAATGAGATTCAACAACTTCCTAACACTTCTGATTATTTCTATATTTTTTATGAGTGCTTGCCATAGCACAAAAGAAACAACAACTAATGATAACACACTAGCAGACAACTATATTGCAGAGGAAATAGCAAGTCCCGAATTTAAAACTATTTATAAAAATGAAAGCTTTAGCCAACAAATAAAAACCCTGCTTTGCCATAAAATTGAAGATGAACTTTCACTCCCTATCCTTAATTTAAATTCAGAAGACCAACTTTTAATGAGTTTTGATGATTTAGATGCTGACATTAAGGACTATTATTACACCATTATTCATTGTAATGCTGACTGGACAGCAAGTGATTTAATGCAAAGTGAATACATCAGTGGATTTGCTGATGAGCCTATAACTGATTACGAATTTTCCTTCAATACCCTCCAAAAATACACACACTACAATTTTAGTTTTCCAACTGAAGAAATGAAAGCCCTTATATCAGGAAACTATGTATTTAAGATATTTGAACAAGGCGGTGAAACTATTGCTTACAAACGCTTTATGATATTGGAAACTAAACTTACAATTGAAGCGCAAGTAAGGCGTGCAACTTTGGCTGAGGACCGTAATACTAAGCATGAAATTGATTTTACAATTAAGCACCCCAACATAGTAGTTGCTGACCCATTTTCTGATATAAAAGTTACTGTTAAGCAAAATAATAAAGAAGACAATGTAATAACTGACCTCACTCCTATTTTTGTGAAAAATAATGAATTGGTGTATGATTATGAAGACGATAATACCTTTTGGGGAAACAATGAATTTCGTCATTTTGACATTAAAAGTTTACGCTTTCAGTCAGATAGAATAAAGGCAATTACTTATGATAGCACTTATAATCATGTGCATTTATTCAAGGATAGAAAACGACCTTTTGACCGCTACTCCATTGAACCAGATATTAATGGAAAGTTCCTCATCAAATCACAGGAAGGGTGGAAATCTAGCATTGAAGCAGACTATGCTTTTGTGCATTTCACTTTACCAGTAGATCATATCAGCTATGGAGATATGTATGTAATTGGAGGTTTTTCTGATTGGGAACTAAAGGAAGAATTTAAGCTAACTTACAATACCGAACAAAAACAATATGAAACGGCTGTATTTTTAAAACAAGGCTATTACAACTATCATTACGCCTTGAATGATATTAGCACAAATCGGGTGGATATTTCCTTTATTGAAGGAACACATTACCAAACCCGAAATGATTATTATGTATATGTTTACTACCGTGCTGTTGGCGATAGATACGATAGATTTGTAGGGTTTTTGAAAACTTCATCAAAAGAACTTTTTTAGTATTAGCAAATAACTAAATTTGCAAACTGATTTTATAAATAAAAACAAAAAAATGTCAAACGGATTTTATAATGTACCCAAAGCGGTAAATGAGCCAGTAAAAGGATATGCTCCAGGAAGCCCTGAGCGCACTGAATTATTAGCTGAATACAAAAGAATGTATAATACTAGTGTTGATGTACCAATGTATATTGGCGACAAACAAGTATTCACAAATGATAAAAGAAATTTAACACCACCTCATGAGCATAAACATGTAATTGGAACTTCCAATTATGGAGGAGAACAAGAAGTGCGTGATGCTATTGATGCAGCTATGGCTGCTCGTGAAAAGTGGGCAAATATGAGCTGGGAGCATAGAGCTTCTATCTTCTTAAAAGCAGCTGATTTATTAGCAGGACCTTTCCGTGCAAAACTAAATGCAGCTACCATGCTAGCACAAAGTAAAAATGTAATGCAAGCTGAAATTGATGCTGCTTGTGAGCTAATTGATTTCTTTAAATTCAATGTGCAATACATGAGTCAGTTGTACAAAGAACAACCAGAATCATTACCAGGAATGTGGAACCGTTTGGAACACAGACCACTTGAAGGATTTGTATTTGCATTAACGCCATTTAACTTCACTTCTATTTGTGCTAACCTTTGTGCTGCACCAGCAATGCTTGGAAATGTAGTCGTTTGGAAACCAGCAGAAACACAAATTTATTCTGCACAAGTAATCATGGAAATATTCCAAGCAGCAGGATTGCCTGATGGAGTAATTAATATGGTAACGGTAAGTGGTAGAGAAATTTCAAAAGTAGTATTTGAAGATAAAAACTTTGCAGGATTACACTTTACAGGAAGTACTGATGTATTCCGTACACTTTGGAAAGGAATTGGAAACAACATTGAAAAATATAAATCCTACCCGAGAATAGTTGGAGAAACAGGAGGAAAAGATTTTATTATTGCACATAAATCGGCAGTAGCTGCTGAAGTAGCAACTGCTATTTCAAGAGGTGCTTTTGAATTCCAAGGACAAAAATGTTCAGCTGCCTCTCGTGCTTATATCCCATCAAACTTATGGGAAGATGTGAAAACTCAAATTATTGCTGATTGTAAAAGTTTCAAAATGGGTTCTCCTGAGGATACATCAAACTTTATAAATGCCGTAATTTCTGAAAAAGCATTTGATAGTATTTCATCTTATATTGACTATGCAAAAACAGCTGATGATGCTGAAATTATTTCAGGAGGAAATTATGATAAATCAGTAGGTTACTTTATTGAGCCAACTATTATTGTAACAACTAATCCTAAGTTCAAAACTATGGTGGAAGAAGTATTTGGCCCTGTAATGACCATTTATGTATATGATGCTGACAAGTGGGAAGAAACGCTTGAATTAGTAGATAACACATCAGAATATGCTTTAACAGGAGCTATTTTATCAGTAGATAGATATGCTGCTGAATACGCAACTAAAGCTTTAGAAAATGCAGCAGGAAACTTCTACATTAACGATAAACCAACAGGAGCTGTTGTTGGGCAACAACCATTTGGTGGAGCAAGAGGATCAGGAACAAATGATAAGGCAGGATCAATCTTAAATTTATTAAGATGGGTTTCTCCAAGAACAATAAAAGAAACATTTGTACCAGCTACTGATTACAAGTATCCTTTCTTAGGATAATGATGTTGATTTGTTGATTCGATTATTTGTTGATTCGAAAAAAACAGGCAATACTAAAAGTATCAACTAAACAAATAAGCAGTTAAACGAATAAACAACTAAAGACCATATAGAAAACAAAAAAGCCTGCAATTTGCAGGCTTTTTTAGTTTTATGATTTTAATGATTATGCCATTGGTGTTGGCCCTCCAAAATTCATTGGAATTCCAGCAGCAGGATCAACATCCTTAATTTCACCATGCTGATTTTCAAACTTATTGACATTATCTGCCAAAGCTTTCATCAATCGTTTTGCATGTTGAGGAGTAAGTATAACTCTTGACTTTACTTTCGCTTTAGGAATTCCTGGCATCATTTGTATAAAGTCAACCACAAACTCTGATGGAGAATGATTGATAATAGCCAAATTGCTATAAGTTCCTTCAGCTACTTCCTCAGTAAGCTCAATATTTAATCCGTCCTTTTTATTTTCCTCTGACATAATAATTATTTTACTCTTCTACTGAAGTTTCTGTTGCTTCAACTACCTGTTCAGTTGTTGCAATTTCTTCTTCTGTATCAGGATTCATTAATTTATCGTACTCAGCTTGAGAACCAACAACTGTTTCAGCAGCTTGAACTAATCCTGTACCTGCTGGTATTTTCTTACCAATAACTACATTCTCTTTCAGTCCAATTAAGTTATCACGCTTAGCATTAATTGCAGCCTCATTAAGTACCTTAGTAGTTTGCTGGAATGATGCAGCTGAAATCCAAGAATCAACTTGTAATGAAGCTCTTGTAATTCCTTGAAGAACTGGAGTAGCTACTGCAGGAACTGCATCTCTAGCTTCAACCTCTTTCATATCTTTACGCTTCATTCTTGAGTTTTCTTCCCTCAACTCTCTAGGAGAAATGATTTGCCCTACTTTCAAGTCTTCAGAATCTCCTGCATCTTCAACAAGTTTCATTCCAAAAATCTTATCATTTTGCTCATTAAATGCTTCTTTTCCTACCAATGAGTTTTTTAAGAAATAAGTATCACCAGAATCAGCAATCTTCACTTTACGCATCATTTGCCTTACTAATACCTCAAAGTGCTTATCATTAATCTTCACCCCTTGTAAACGATATACATCTTGAATCTCATTTACAATGTATTGCTGTACAGTAACCACCCCTTTAATTGCTAAAATATCAGCAGGAGTAATCACACCATCACAAAGTGGAGTACCTGATTTTACATAATCATTTTCTTGTACTAAAATGTGCTTAGCTAATTTGATTAAGTATTTCTTAGTTTCACCATTTTTAGAAGTAATAATAACCTCTCTATTTCCTCTTTTAATTTTTCCGAATGATACAGAACCATCAATTTCAGAAACTACAGCTGGATTAGAAGGATTTCTTGCCTCAAACATTTCTGTTACTCTTGGAAGACCCCCAGTAATATCCCCAGATGAACCTGCTGACCTAGGAATCTTAGCTAAAATAGCACCCGCTTTAATCTTAGTTGCATCTTCAACAGCTAAATGCGACCCTACAGGAACACTATAGTTTTTATCTCCAATTGTAATAGAAGGAGAAATTTTTCTATTTCTACTATCAATAATTACTTTTTCTTGATGACCAGTTTGCTCGTCAGATTCAGTACGATAAGAAACACCTTCTTCAATATCCATGAACTCAACTTTACCAGCAATCTCAGAAACAATTACAGCATTATAAGGATCCCACTCACAAACAACATCCCCTTTCTTAACAGCTCCATCTTTAATAAAGATTGTTGAACCATAAGGAACAATTGCTGATGAAAGGATTACTCCATTCTTGTCATCAATTACTCTAGTTTCAGCTGATCTACTAATAACGATTTCGATTTTATCGCCATCTTTATTAGTTGTTTTAACAGTTCTTAAATCTTCAATTTCTAATCTACCATCTTTCTTAATAGTAATAGAAGAATCAACCTCTGACCTAGATGCAGTACCCCCAACATGGAAGGTTCTAAGTGTAAGCTGTGTACCTGGCTCTCCAACTGATTGAGCAGCAACTACACCAACTGATTCACCTACTTGCGCCATTCTGTTAGTTGATAATGATTTACCATAACATTTAACACAAATACCTCTACGAGTAGCACAGGTTAATGCTGAACGCACTTCAACCATTTCAATTCCTGCAGCATCAATTGCTTTAGCAACTGTAGCTGTAATCATATCAGATGAAGCAACCATTAACTTTTCAGTTTTAGGATGATATACATCATGTAAACTTACTCTACCAGAAATTCTATCACTTAAAGATTCAACAATATCATCATTATTCTTTAAAGCAAATGTTTCTAATCCTCTTAGTGTTTCACAATCTTCTTCAGTGACGATAACATCTTGCGCTACATCTACTAATCTTCTTGTAAGGTAACCTGCATCTGCCGTCTTAAGTGCCGTATCTGCAAGTCCTTTTCTCGCCCCGTGAGTCGAGATAAAGTATTCCAAAATTGAAAGTCCCTCTCTAAAGTTAGTTGTAATAGGATTCTCAATAATTGATTCTCCATGGTCACCCGATTTTTTAGGCTTAGCCATAAGTCCCCTCATACCAGATAACTGACGAATTTGTTCCTTAGAACCCCTTGCACCAGAATCAAGCATCATATATACAGAGTTGAATCCTTGTTTGTCCGTACTAATGTTTCTCATAACGGTATCCGTCAATCTTGCATTAGTTGTTGTCCAAACATCAATTACTTGGTTATATCTTTCATTATTAGTAATGAAACCCATTGCATAATTACCCTTAATCTCATCTACCTTTTTATTAGCATCAGCAATTAATCCTTCTTTTTCTTCAGGAACAATTACATCACCAAGGTTAAATGATAATCCACCTCTAAATGCCATATCAAAACCAATAGTTTTAATTGCATCCAAGAAATGAACTGTACCAGCAACACCACATCTTTCTAATACATCACCAATAATATTTCTTAACGCTTTCTTAGTTAATAGTTCATTAACAAATTCAACCTCTTCAGGTACAAACTCATTAAACAATACTCTACCAACAGTTGTATCTACTAAAGAAGTTTTTCCTTTTGTATTAACAACTCTAACTTTAATCATTGCGTGTAAGTCCGCTTGCTTTTCATTATAAGCAATCTTCACCTCATCCAAAGAATAGAAAGTCATTCCTTCTCCTTTCACCTTTTCTTCATCAGTTGAACGCTTCTCCTTAGTCATATAATATAAACCAAGTACCATATCCTGTGAAGGTACAGTAATAGGAGCTCCATTTGCAGGATTCAAAATATTGTGTGAAGCCAACATTAATACTTGAGCTTCCAAAATTGCAGCAGCACCTAATGGTAAGTGTACCGCCATTTGATCCCCATCAAAATCGGCATTAAAGGCCGCACAAGCTAATGGGTGTAATTGAATTGCTTTCCCTTCAATCATTTTAGGTTGGAAAGCCTGAATACCAAGCCTGTGAAGCGTAGGAGCCCTGTTTAATAAAACTGGATGTCCTTTCATTACATTTTCCAAAATATCCCAAACTACAGGTTCTTTGCTATCAATAATCTTTTTAGCAGATTTAACTGTTTTTACAATCCCTCTTTCAATCAGTTTTCTGATGATAAATGGTTTGTAAAGTTCAGCTGCCATATCTTTAGGTAAACCACACTCGTGTAATTCCATTTCTGGTCCTACAACAATTACTGAACGAGCAGAATAATCTACCCTTTTACCTAATAAATTCTGACGGAATCTTCCTTGTTTTCCTTTTAAGGAATCAGATAAAGATTTTAATGCTCTTTTTCCATCTGCCTTTACAGCTGATGATTTTCTTGAATTATCAAAAAGAGCATCTACAGATTCCTGTAACATTCTTTTCTCATTTCTTAAAATAATCTCTGGAGCATTAATCTCCATTAATCTTTTTAATCTGTTATTTCTAATGATTACCCTTCTGTATAAATCATTTAAATCAGAAGTTGCAAAACGCCCTCCATCCAATGGAACTAATGGTCTTAATTCTGGTGGAATTACAGGAATAACTTTAATCGTCATCCATTCAGGTCTGTTTTCAGTATGCGTATGACCTTCACGCATAGCTTCAACAATTTGCAGACGCTTTAATGCTTCTGTTTTTCTTTGTTGTGAAGTTTCATTAGCTGCCTGATCTCTTAATTGATACGATAAATCATCTAAGTTTAATTTTGCTAATAAATCATGAATTGCTTCAGCACCCATTTTTGCAACAAATTTATTAGGATCATCATCACTTAAATACTGATTTTCTAATGGTTGAGCATCTAAAATATCTAAGTATTCTTCCTCTGTTAGGAAATCTAAATATTTTACAGCTTCCCCTTCAGCATTTACAATTCCTTCAGGAGTATTAATTACTACATATCTTTCATAGTAAATAATCATATCTAATTTCTTAGATGGTAATCCTAATAAATAACCGATTTTGTTAGGCAGAGTACGGAAGTACCAAATATGAGCAACAGGAACCACTAAACTAATGTGTCCAATACGCTCTCTTCTTACTTTCTTTTCTGTTACTTCAACCCCACATCTATCACATACAATTCCTCTATAACGGATTCTCTTGTATTTCCCACAATGGCATTCAAAATCCTTAGTAGGTCCAAAAACTCTTTCACAAAATAATCCACCACTTTCAGGTTTATAAGTTCTGTAATTAATTGTTTCTGGTTTTGTAACCTCACCAGATGATTTACCTAATATATCTTCAGGAGATGATAAAGAAATTTTTATCGCATTGATATCCTGAGCTTGTCTGTTCTGTTTTGTATTTCTCATGAGTAATATTATTCAAATGAAACTTTAAGTCCTAAACCATTTAACTCGTGTAACAATACATTAAATGACTCTGGAATTCCTGGTGTTGGTAATTCTTTACCTTTTACTATTGCCTCAAATGCTTTCGCTCTTCCGATTACATCATCTGACTTCAAAGTAAGCATTTCTTGTAAGATATTTGACGCACCATAACCCTCAAGTGCCCAAACCTCCATCTCTCCAAGTCTTTGCCCTCCAAACTGAGCCTTACCTCCAAGTGGTTGTTGTGTAATTAATGAGTATGGCCCAATAGAACGAGCATGCATCTTATCATCAATTAAGTGACCAAGTTTAAGCATATAGATAATCCCTACAGTAGCAGTTTGTTCAAAACGCTCACCAGTACCACCATCATAAAGATAAGTTTGACCTAATCTTGGTAATTCAGCTTCATCAGTCTCTGTATTAATTTGATCAATACTTGCTCCATCAAATACAGGAGTAAAGTATTTTTTACCTAACTCTTGTCCTGCCCACCCTAAGATAGTTTCATAAATCTGACCAAGGTTCATCCTTGATGGTACCCCAAGTGGATTTAAGATAATATCAACTGGCGTTCCATCTTCTAAGAAAGGCATATCTTCATCTCTTACAACACGAGAAACAATACCTTTATTTCCATGACGACCTGCTAACTTATCTCCAACCTTAATTTTACGCTTTTGAGCAATCTGAACTTTTGCTAATTGCAATACTCCATTTGGTAATTCATCACCAATAGTAATTGCAAAACGCTTTCTTCTATGCTCACCATAAATATCATTGTACATTCTTAAATAGTTCTCAATTGTTCTATTTACCAATGTATTATTATCTTGACTACCTGTCCATTTATAAGGATCAACCAAAGTGAAGTCAATTCCTAATAACATTTTCTTAGTGAACTTCTCACTCTTAGGAATTACTTCCTCTCCTAAAATATTTTTAACCCCTTTAGATGCTTTACCTCCAATAATTTGGTAAAGTTTAGTTGCTAAAATATTTTTAAGTGCGTAAGCTTCTTTTTCAAAAATAGTATCTAAACGCTCTAACTCTTCTTTATCAGCTGACTTGGCTCTTCTATCTTTTATAGTTTTAGAAAATAATGATTTACCAATAATCACACCTTGATTAGAAGGTTTAGCTTTTAAAGAAGCATCCTTTACATCTCCTGCTTTTTCACCAAAAATAGCTCTTAATAATTTCTCTTCTGGAGTAGGATCAGATTCTCCTTTAGGAGTAATTTTACCAATAAGAATATCACCCGTTTTAACATGAGCACCAATTCTTACCATTCCATATTCATCTAAATCCTTAGTTGCAGTTTCAGAAATATTAGGAATATCAGCTGTTAACTCCTCAGCTCCCCTTTTAGTTTCTCTAACATTTACAACATGTTCAGCAATATGTAATGAAGTAAATAAATCTTCTCTTACTACTCTTTCTGATAAGATAATTGCATCCTCAAAGTTATATCCTTTCCAAGGCATGAAGGCAACTTTTAAGTTACGCCCAATAGCTAATTCACCATTTTCAGTTGCATAACCATCACACAATACTTGTCCTTTAGTTACTTTATCTCCAACCCTAACAATTGGTTGAATATTAATACAAGTTCTCTGATTCGTTTTTTGGAATTTAGTTAAGTTATAAGTCTTCTCATCCTCATCAAAACTTACTAATTTCTCCTCCTCAGTTTTTGTGTATTTTACTTTTATTGTATTTGCATCAACATAAGTTACTTTACCTTCTCCTTCAGCATTAATCATTGTTCTAGAATCACGAGCAACATGAGGCTCTAGTCCTGTACCAACAATAGGTGCATCTGTTCTTAATAACGGTACTGCTTGACGCATCATATTCGATCCCATCAGTGCTCTATTCGCATCATCATGTTCCAAGAAAGGAATTAAAGATGCTGCAATAGATGCAATTTGATTAGGAGCTACATCCATCAAAGTTACATTCTTAGGTTCAGCAATTAAATAATCAGCTTCACTTCTCGATTGAATTCTATCTTTTTCAAATGAACCATCCTCAGTAAGTGGAGCATTTGCTTGTGCAATAATTTGCTCTTCTTCTTGTTCAGCACTTTTATAAACTGGTGCTTTTGAAGTATCAATTTTACCTTCTTCAACTTCTCTATAAGGTGTTTCAATAAACCCTAAAGTATTAATTTTAGCAAATACTGCTAAAGATGAAATCAGTCCAATATTTGGTCCCTCAGGAGTTTCAATAGGACAAAGTCTTCCATAGTGAGTATAATGAACATCTCGCACCTCAAATCCTGCTCTCTCTCTTGTTAAACCTCCAGGCCCAAGAGCTGAAATTCTTCTTTTGTGAGTTACCTCTGCTAATGGATTTGTTTGATCCATAAATTGAGATAATTGTGAAGTTCCAAAAAATGAGTTAATTACTGCAGATAAAGTTTTTGCATTAATCAAGTCAATTGGTGTAAACACCTCATTGTCTCTTACATTCATTCTCTCACGGATAGTTCTTGCCATTCTACTCAATCCAACATTAAATTGGTTTGAAAGTTGCTCACCTACCGTTCTAATTCTTCTGTTACTCAAATGATCAATATCATCCACATCCACTTTTGAGTTAACTAAGGAAATTAGGTTACTAATGATCGATACAATATCTTCATTAGTTAATACCATTTTATCTTCAGGAATATCTAGCTTTAACCTTCTGTTAATTCTAAATCTACCTACATGTCCTAAACTATATCTTTGGTCAGAGAAGAATAATTTGTCAATAATTCCTCTTGCCGTTTCATCATCAGGTGCCTCAGCACTTCTTAATTGTCTATATATATGACGAACTGCCTCAACCTCAGAGTTAGTAGGATCTTTTTGTAAAGTATTGTAAACTAAAGTATGGTCAGAAGCACTTCCGTCATCCTTATGCAATAAAATAGTTTCAACACCAGAATCTACAATTTCATCAATATGTGATTTTTCAATGATAGTATCTCTTTCAAGAATTACTTCATTTCTTTCAATTGGTACTAATTCACCAGTATCCTCATCCACAAAATCATCTACCCAAGACTTCAACACTCTGGCAGCTAATTTTCTTCCAACAACTCTTTTCAATCCACTTTTAGAAACCTTAACTTCATCAGCAAGGTTAAATATTTCAAGAATATCTCTATCACTTTCGTAACCGATAGCTCTTAATAAAGTAGTAACTGGTAATTTTTTCTTTCTATCAATGTAAGCATACATTACATTGTTTATATCTGTAGTAAACTCAATCCAAGAACCTTTAAAAGGAATTACTCTTGCTGAGTATAATTTTGTTCCATTAGAATGGAAACTTTGTCCAAAGAATACCCCTGGTGATCTATGTAATTGAGAAACAATAATTCGTTCTGCACCATTAATCACAAAACTACCTTTAGGTGTCATAAACGGAATATTTCCGAAATATACATCCTGAACGATAGTTTCAAAATCCTCATGATCTGGATCAGTACAATATAACTTTAACTTTACCTTTAAAGGCACTTTAAAAGTTAAGCCTCTATTGATACATTCTTCAATCGAATATCTAGGAGGGTCAATTGTATAATCAATAAATTCAAGAACAAAATTGTTTCTTGAATCTGTAATTGGGAAAAGCTCTTCAAATGCTTTGTAAAGTCCTTCATTTCTCCTTTCTTCAAGGGTAGTACCTATCTGGAAAAAAGATTGGAAACTTTTAAGCTGAATATCCAAAAAATCCGGGAAGTTAACCGTATTTTTAATGGATGCGAAATTAATTCTTTGGGTGTTATTTTGTTTAGCCAAGGCTGTGAGTTTTAGTTATAAAAAAGGGGTTCTATAAAAAAACGAAAGGGTTTAAACCTTATGTTACCATAAGATTTAAACCTTTTAAATGTTTAAAGAAAATTACTTAAGCTCAACTACAGCTCCAGCTTCTTCTAGTGCTTTCTGAATTCCTTCAGCTTCATCTTTTGATACTCCTTCTTTTACTGCTTTTGGAGCACTGTCAACGATATCTTTAGCTTCTTTTAATCCTAAACCTGTTAATTCTTTTACAGTTTTAACAACTTTTAATTTAGAACCTCCTGCCTCTTTTAAGATAACATCAAATTCTGTTTGTTCTTCACCTGCTACTTCACCACCACCTGCTGCTGCTGGACCTGCTACTGCAACTGCTGCTGCTGGCTCAATACCATACTCATCTTTAAGTATAGTTGCTAATTCGTTAACATCTTTTACTGAAAGGTTAACTAATTCTTCTGCGAATTTTTTTAAATCTGCCATTTTATTTTGTTTTAATTTATTTTACTTTATTTTAAATGTTGGAAGCATTTCTTCTTTATAAAGCCTTTTCTTCTAAGGCTTTTACAATTCCTGAAAGCTTGTTACCACCTGACTGTAATGCAGAGATAACATTCTTAGCTGGAGATTGTAATAAGGTGATAATATCACCAATCAATTCGTCTTTAGACTTAAGATCTGCAAGAGCTGATAAATTCTCATCTCCAATATAAAGTGACTCCTCAATATGAGCAGCTTTTAAGATTGGCTTTGCATTCTTCTTTCTAAATTCTTTAATAACTTTAGCAGGACCGTTACCAGCTTCAGCTTGCATAATTGAAGTATTACCAACTAATACATCATATAGTTCACTAAAGTCAGCTTCATTCTTTTCTAAAGCTTTTTTCAAAAGAGTGTTTTTTACAACTTGTAAAGAAACATTTCTTTTAAAACATAATCTTCTTAAAGCACTATTTTCCTCAGCAGTTAAGCCAGAGATGTCAGCTAAATAAAAGTTATTATTTTCATTAAGCATCCCGTCAAGGACCTCAATCATTTGATTTTTTTCTAATTTATTCATCTTACGCTTTTCTAAATTTTATTAAACTAACGAGTTAGCATCAATTTCTAATCCTAATCCCATTGTGCTTGACATGAAAACACTTTTCACATAAGTACCTTTTGCTGCAGAAGGCTTCAACTTAATGATTGTTTGTAATAACTCATTAGCGTTTTCAGCAATCTTATCAGCATCAAAAGAAACCTTAGCAACTGAAGCATGAATAATTCCATTCTTCTCTACCTTGAAATCAATTTTACCTTTCTTCACATCAGAAACAGCTTTTGCAACATCCATAGTTACAGTCCCTGATTTTGGATTTGGCATCAATCCTCTTGGCCCTAACACTCTACCTAAAGCACCAATCTTACCCATAATTGAAGGCATTGTTACGATAACATCAATATCTGTCCAACCACCTTTAATTTTCTCAATATACTCATCCAAACCAACATAATCAGCACCTGCTTCTTTTGCTTCTGCTTCTTTGTCAGCTGAAACTAAAGCTAATACTTTTAATTTTTTTCCTGTACCATGTGGTAAAGATGCAACACCTCTTACCATCTGGTTAGCTTGTCTAGGATCAACTCCTAATCTTACAGCTAATTCTACAGACTCATCAAATTTTGCTTTTGCGTTCTCTTTGATAATTATTGAAGCTTCTTCAATGTTGTATGATTTTTTCAAATCAACATTTTCTAAAGCACTTTTTCTATTTTTACTAGTTCCCATTAGTTAAACTATTTTATATTTTATTTTTTAAGAAGGAAAAGCTCCTTTAACATTTATCCCCATACTTCTTGCAGTACCAGCTACCATCTTCATTGCTGACTCTACTTTAAAAGCATTTAAATCTGCCATTTTATCTTCTGCAATTACTCTTACTTGATCCCAAGTAATTGTAGCAACCTTCACTCTATTTGGCTCACCTGATCCACTTTTCTTTTTAGCAGCAGCTAAAATTTGTGCAGCAGCAGGAGCAGTTTTAATGATAAACTCAAATGATTTATCTGCAAATACTGTAATTACTACAGGAACAATACTCCCTGCCTTATCTTGTGTTCTTGCATTAAATTGCTTACAGAACTCCATGATATTCACCCCTTTTGCTCCTAATGCAGGACCAACTGGTGGGGCAGGATTTGCTGCTCCTCCTCTAATCTGTAATTTAATAAGTGCTGAAATTTCTTTTGCCATACTATTATATTTTTTCTACTTGCATAAAATTTAACTCTAAAGGAGTTTTTCTCCCAAAGATTTTTACCATTAACTTTAACTTCTTCTTTTGTTCATCAATACCTTCAATTTCTGCATTGAAACTATTAAAAGGTCCATCAATTACCTTAACTGTTTCACCAACTACAAAAGGAATACTAACACTTTCATCAGTAAGAGCCATTTCATCAACCTTACCTAGAATTCTGTTAATCTCACTCTTTCTCATTGGTACAGGAACACCTCCCTTAGTTGCTCCTAAAAAACCAAGAACATTAGTAACATTCTTTAATATATGAGGAACCTCTCCAACTAAGTTAGCTTCAACCAAAACATAGCCAGGAAAGAAATTTCTCTCTTTACTTACCTTTTTACCATTTCTAATTTGGTAAACTTTTTCAGTTGGCACTAATATCTGAGAAACAAAATCTTGCATACCTAATCGATCAATCTCTTTCTCAATAAAAGATACTGTCTTATTCTCTTTACCTCCCATCACTCTAAGGACGTACCACTTCATATTTCCTACTTCTTGCTCCATCCTCTAATTATGAAAAGAAACCATAAAATAGATTCATAGCATTACTAAATGCTGAATCCATTACATAAATAATTAAAGCAATTATCACTGTTGCAATTGCAACAACAATAGAACTGCTTTGTAACTCCGACCAAGTTGGCCAACTCACTTTATTCATTAACTCATCATAAGACTCCTTAATATATGTTCCTTTATTTGCCATTTTTCTTAATTATTTATTATCGCACGGGTGGAGAGACTCGAACTCCCAGCCAATAGTTTTGGAGACTACTACTCTACCAATTGAGCTACACCCGTTTACACAGTAAAGGAAGATTGAAAATCAACCTTCCTTTAACTGTCAAACTTATGATTTAGTTACTAAAGTAATTTAGTAATTTGTCCAGCTCCAACAGTTCTACCACCCTCACGGATTGCGAACCTTAAACCTTCACTCATTGCAACACCAGCAATTAACTCTACAGTAATAGTTAAGTTATCACCAGGCATTACCATTTCAGTTCCTGCAGGTAAGAAAATCTCACCAGTAACATCAGTTGTTCTAATGTAGAACTGTGGACGGTACTTGTTATGGAAAGGAGTATGTCTACCACCCTCTTCTTTTTTCAAGATATAAACCTCAGCTTCAAACTTTTGGTGTGGAGATACAGATCCTGGCTTACAAATTACCATTCCTCTTTTAATATCTGTCTTCTCAATACCTCTTAATAAGATACCAACATTATCACCAGCCTCACCTCTATCTAAGATTTTTCTAAACATCTCAACCCCAGTAATTGTAGAAGCTAATTTTTCAGCTCCCATACCAATAATATCAACAGCATCAGCAGTATTTGCAACACCAGTTTCAATTCTACCAGTTGCAACAGTACCCCTACCTGTAATAGTGAATACATCCTCAATTGGCATCAAGAAAGGTTTTTCATTATCTCTTACTGGCTCAGGAATCCAAGCATCAACAGCAGCCATTAATTCATTAATTTTCGGAGTCCAATCTGCATCACCATTCAATCCACCTAAAGCAGATCCAGCAATTACAGGAGTATTATCACCATCATAATCATAGAAAGATAATAATTCTCTAACTTCCATATCAACTAATTCCATTAATTCCTCATCATCAACCATATCCGCTTTATTCAAGAATACAACAATTGAAGGCACTCCAACCTGTCTTGCTAAAAGGATATGCTCTCTTGTTTGAGGCATAGGACCATCAGTTGCAGCACATACTAAAATTGCACCATCCATCTGTGCAGCTCCAGTTACCATGTTCTTAACGTAATCCGCGTGACCTGGACAATCTACGTGAGCATAATGTCTGTTCTCAGTTTCATACTCAACATGAGATGTATTAATTGTAATACCTCTTTCTTTTTCCTCTGGCGCATTATCAATCGTGTCAAAATCACGAACTTCAGCACCACCTGCTTCTGCTAATACTTTTGTAATTGCAGCAGTTAAGGTTGTTTTTCCATGGTCAACATGACCAATAGTACCAATGTTCAAGTGTGGCTTGGTACGATTAAAATTTTCTTTTGCCATTTTTGTTAAATTTAGTTATTATTAATTTAGTTATAAATTCTACTTTCTGTACTACTACTTCTACCTAGAGCCAATGACGGGAATTGAACCCGTGACCTCTTCCTTACCAAGGAAACGCTCTACCCCTGAGCTACACCGGCTAGTGAAGTTGAGCGAGAGACGGGATTCGAACCCGCGACCCTCAGCTTGGAAGGCTGACGCTCTACCAACTGAGCTACTCTCGCAATTTCATTAATTTATGTGGGGGGAACAGGATTCGAACCTGTGAAGGCGTAGCCAGCAGATTTACAGTCTGCCCTCGTTGACCGCTTGAGTATCCCCCCATTAAAATAAGAGCCGATAGAGGGACTCGAACCCACGACCTGCTGATTACAAATCAGCTGCTCTAGCCAGCTGAGCTATATCGGCTTATATTAAATTAATGTATATTTAAATGAACTATCCCCTTTAAAATGGGCTGCAAATTTATTAAAGTTTTTAATACAACCAATTAAAAAGAAAAGTTTTTTTTAAATATTTAAATCGAGAAGATTTTTGAGCTTATTTTTCCTTGTGTTTCAGGATTTGTTTACGCAAAGCTTGGGAAGCTAAATCAGCTGATTCTTCAAAAGAATCAGCTTGTTTTTTTGCAAAATATTCACCCAATGAAGAATGAAGTTTAATTTCGACAATCTTATTATCATAAGACTCTGGCTTATCCACCTTTAAATATACATCAGCATTAATAATACTATCATCTATAGAAATCAGTTTTTCAACCTTTCTATTTATAAAGTCTTTTAATTCTTTGTCTGCCGAAAAATGAACTGCTTGTATTTGAATATTCATAATATATTATTTTACGCTCTTGGATGAGCTTGTTTATAAACTGTTTTTAATTTTTCAATGGTATTGTGAGTATAGACTTGAGTAGCACTTAGATTTGCATGCCCCAACAATTCCTTTATTGCATTAATATCAGCACCATTATTTAACATATGTGTTGCAAATGTATGCCTTAATATATGTGGACTTTTCTTATTCACGCTACTAATTTCGCCTATACACTTGTTAACGAGACGGTATACTAGTTTAGTATACAATTTCTTCCCGTCCAAATTAGTAAAAAGAAACTGATTTTGCTGATTTCTTTTAATAAAATTACTTAACCCTTCCAACATACTAGAAGATAAAGGAATAAGACGCTCCTTATTTCGTTTTCCTAAAACCTTGATTAATTGATTTGTAAAATCAATATCTCTAATTTTAATATTTATAAGTTCTGAAAGACGAATACCAGTAACATAGAACAGTTCTATTATTAACTTATTCCTTTCTCCAACAAAACCTTCTTCAAACTTTACTTCATTTAATAAGGATTCAATTTGATCTTCTTCAATAAAAACAGGCAATCTTTTTTTTGACTTAGGAGAAACTACCTTCATCATAGGGTTTTCTACAATAGCACCCTCTCTTATCAAGAATTTAAAATACGACTTTAAGGTAGAAATTTTTCGATTAACTGACCTTGGGGCTACTCCTTTTTCTAACAAAGAAGCTATCCAAGTTCTGATTATTTGAAAACGGACTTCATTAATATCATCCACAATTTGAAAGTCATCAGCAAGAAAAGAAGTAAATTGCTTTAAATCGGTAGAGTACGATTTAATAGTATGCTCAGAAAATCTTTTTTCAGAAGATAAATATGTAATGAATTTATTTTTGAGCATAAAAAAAACCTTTAAACTTGTAACGAAATTACAAATAAAAAGGTTTTATAATTGTGAAAAAATTATTTTTTATTCCATGTCTCTCAAAAGAGCCTCAGAGTATGCAGCTTTTTGCATTTTAATACGATTTCTTTCAGTAGGTTTTATGTACTGCTTTCTAGCTCTTAATTGTTTTAAAGTTCCTGTTTTTAAGAATTTTCTTTTGAAACGCTTAAGTGCTCTATCGATATTCTCTCCGTCTTTTACTGGTATTACTAACATATTTCTTTTTAAATTTGGGCTGCAAAAATAGAAATATCTTTGCAACTAACAAACATTATCCTATAATTTGTTTTGCAATTACTAATTTTTGTATTTCAGAAGTACCTTCACCTATAGTACAAAGTTTAGAATCACGGTAAAAACGCTCAACTGGAAAATCCTTAGTATAACCATACCCACCTAGTACTTGCACTGCATCAGTAGCAACTTTTACAGCAACTTCTGATGAGTAATATTTTGCCATAGCCCCTTCTAAAGTCATACGCTCTCCTCTGTTCTTTTTATCAGCAGAACTATAAATTAATAATTCTGAAGCCTCAATTTCGGTTGCCATATCGGCTAATTTAAAGGCAATTGCCTGAAACTTTGATATTGCTTGTCCAAACTGATGTCTTTCTTTTGAATATTGCAAGGCTGCTTGATACGCTCCTTTTGCAATTCCTAAACCTAAAGCAGCAATTGAAATTCTACCACCATCCAATACTTTCATAGCCTGAATAAATCCATCACCTACATTTCCTAAAATATTTTCTTCAGGAACACGGCAATTATCAAAAACTAACTCAGCAGTTTCAGAAGCACGCATTCCCAATTTATCTTCTTTTTTACCTGAAGTAAATCCAGGTGTTCCTTTTTCAATAACAAAAGCTGTCATTCCATGCGAATCTCCTTTTTCACCTGTACGAACAATAACGACTGCTACATTTCCTGATATAGCATGAGTAATAAAATTTTTCGCACCATTAATCACCCATTCATTTCCATCCTTTACGGCTGTAGTTGACATACCACCAGCATCAGAACCTGTATTGTGTTCAGTTAAACCCCAAGCACCAATCCACTCAGCAGAAGCTAATTTTGGCAACCATTTTTTCTTTTGGTCTTCATTCCCAAATTGCAAAATATGACCTGTACATAATGAATTATGTGCCGCCATAGAAAGCCCAACAGAAGGATCCAAGATAGATAACTGCTCAATTGCTGTTACATATTCAGTATAAGAAAAACCTGAACCTCCATATTCAGTTGGCACCAAAACCCCCATCAAACCAAGCTCTCCTAATTTTTTAAATACTTCTACAGGAAAGGTTTGTGCATCATCCCAGTCACGCACAAAAGGAGTAATGTTTTGTTTTCCGAATTGCTGAATCATATCAGTAATCATTTTTTGATTTTCATTTGTTGTAAAATCCATCTAATATTTTTTTAAACTAATTATTTCTTTTGAATATTTTTCTAATTTTTCTGTTCCATTTAAAAAGTCTAAAGTGATAACAAAAGCAAAACCAGCCACTTTAGCTCCTAATTGTTGCACTAATTCTGAAGCAGCACAAGCCGTACCTCCAGTTGCCAATAAATCATCATGAACTAATACATTCCACCCTTTTTCTATATCTGATTTATGCACTTCAACCTCAGCAGAACCGTACTCTAAATTATACTTAAACTTTAAAGTTTTTCCAGGCAATTTCCCTACTTTTCGTATTGGAACAAAAGGAATTCCCATCTTATTGGCCAATAAAAAACCAAATAAGAACCCTCTACTTTCTACACCAACAATAGCATCAATCTTTTTTCCTTTTAAGCGATCAATAAAAGCATCAACAATTTCAGAAGATAAAGCAGGGTCCAACAATAAGGTAGTAATATCCTTAAAGTTAATTCCTTCCTTTGGGAAGTTAAGCACTTCCCGAATTGCTGCATCTAATTTATCGCTAATCATGGATTTTAAAATAGGGTGCAATTTTACGAAATAATTCAAGGCTAATAGGCTTGATTTTACGAATATCTTTTAGCTGCTGAAAACTACCATGTTGTTTGCGGTAATTTACAATCATTTTAGCTTGTTTGTAATTTAGGTAAGGATGTAATTTTAACTGCTCCAAGCTCTCAGTATTGATGTTCATTTTCCTAATATATAATGTGTCAATGAAAGTTTGTTGCTTAAATTTTTCAAACTCCAGATTTTCCAACCCCCAAATTTCAGTAAATTGTTTGTAGTTTCTGAATCCTCCTAATTCCTTTCTATACTTTAAAATTTGTTTGGCATAAAAAGGTCCTACTCCTTTTATTGATAGCAATTGCAAGCTATCTGCTTGATTCAGTTCAACTAATTGTTGTGTTGTTTTTGGCTTAGTAATATCTTTTTCAATTTTCTTAATTTCAGGAATTGAAATGTACTTTTCAATCTTATTATAAAACTCACCACTTATTGCAAAGCATTTTTTCAACTCTAGATTTTCATTAAAAACACCACCACTCTTTTGGTAATTTCTAAGTGTTTTTATTCTTTTTAAGGACAATCCTAAAGCCAACCAACCTTTATCATTTAAAGTATTAGGATTAAAATAAAAAAGAGAATCTTTCTGCTTTTCAATAATAGCTTCTTGTTTATATTCTAACTCAGTAAGTGCTTTTTCAAAAGCAGAAAAATCAGTTTTACTTTCTTGTTTTAATAAATAGGAAAACTGATAAAATAAAACCAATAACAATAAAAGACAAGAAAGGAGCAAAATACCATTCCGCTCCTTCTTATTAAATTGAAAATAGTCTTTTACTTTCCCTATCACTATTTGAATTTCTTAATCACTCCTGTTTTTAATTTTTCATAGTAAGTATCCAAGTCCAAGCGTACTTCCTTAGATAGGATAAGCAAACCTAAGATATTTGGAAATGCCATAGCCAATATCATCATATCAGAAAAATCGAGTACTGCCCCTAATTTTACGGAAGAACCAATTACAATAAAAATAAGAAATAATAACTTGTAAGAATATTCTGAAACCTTACTTTTTCCGAATAAAAACTCCCAAGATTTAAGACCATAGTACGACCAAGAAACCATAGTAGAAAAAGCAAATAGGAAAATTGCAACTACTAATAAATAAGGAAACCAAGAGAATACTGAACCAAAAGCTTGAGAGGTCATTTGAGCACCTTCCACACCTTGCACATTATGGAAACCTGTAATAATTAAGACCAAAGCTGTCATAGTACAAATTACAACCGTATCAATAAACGGTTCCAGCAAAGCAACAATTCCTTCAGAAACTGGCTCATTCGTTTTAGCTGCTGCATGGGCAATGGAAGCAGAACCAACTCCAGCTTCATTCGAGAATGCTGCTCTTCTAAATCCTTGAATTAAGACTCCAATAACACCACCAAAAGCAGCATCAGGAGCAAAAGCACCTTTAAATATCATTACAAATACATTTCCTATTTCGGTAATATTCATTCCAATAATAATTAAAGCTGTACCTACATACAAAGCAGCCATAAACGGAACAATTTTTTCTGTAACATTGGCAATGGACTTAATACCACCAATAATAACAGCCCCTACCAAAATAGCCAAGATTAAACCAAACATTGGTCCGTTACCCGCTAAAACTGGAAACTGCCCAGATAGTTGTGCATAAGCCTGATTAGCTTGGAACATATTACCACCACCAAAAGAACCTCCAACACATAAAATAGCAAATAAAACAGCCAACACTTTACCTAAACCAGCCATTTTATATTTTGCTAAACCATCACGCAAATAATACATTGGCCCTCCTGAAACCTCACCATTTTCATCTAACTTACGGTACTTTACACCCAAAGTACATTCTACAAATTTAGCTGACATTCCTAAAAGCCCAGCTACTATCATCCAAAAAGTAGCCCCAGGCCCCCCAATAGAAATAGCAATAGCCACCCCTGCAATATTACCCAAACCAACAGTTGCTGAAAGAGCAGTAGTTAAAGCTTGAAAGTGAGAAACCTCACCTTTATCATTCGGATCATCATAATCTCCTTTTACCAATTCAACAGCATGTTTAAAACCTCTAATATTGATAAACTTCATTTTAAAGGTGAAATATATAGCCCCAAAAACTAACCAGATAACAACAATTGGAACATCTGCCCCTACTTCAAAACCAAAGAATTTAATTGGATCCCAAAAAATAACAGGATATAAATAATTATCAACAATTGGTTTAAAAAACCCATCAATAGTTTCACTTAAAGTTTCAGCTTGTGCCGAAATAAAAGAAGCCGTCATAGCGATTAATAGTAGTAATTGTTTCTTCATCCTTTTAGTTATTTAATTGTTATTTTCTTTTCTACTGTTCCGTCATTATATAAGTAAAATAGCAGCTGATTATTAACTTGTTTTGATTTTCTTCCCCAAACATCTATCACATTTACTATTTTTTTTTCTAGAATATCATTTACTAAAAAAGTAGAGCTTACATTACAACCTAACAAACCGTTCATGTCATATTTTGAAACAAAATTCCATATTTTAACATCAGAATTAATATCCATATTACCAAAACTTCCAGGCCAATCATGGCCACCATTATTTACTCTTAGCTCTTCTACAGCAACACAATTATCTCCATTTTCCCATCTTCTACTATCAACCGTACTACCATCTACAGAATTAACATCAGGCATTGCAATTGTAATAGCACTAGAATCTGTATTATTTATAGTTGCCCAATACAAATGTGTATCATCTGCAGATATGTAATAAGTAACCCCGCCCCATACCAAGCCATTATAAGGGGAAATTTGGTCAGCAGTACCTAAAATTGTCATAACAGCCGTTGGATGTTGAGGGTTACAAATATCGTGTTGATATTGCTGCATAGTTCTTGCAACTACAGCAATTGCTGTAATTTTATCACTTAACCTGCAAGCAAGCTCAAAAGTGAATTCTCCCCCAAGGGAATATCCACATGCATACACTCTACTAGCATCAATCATGTATTGGGCTGATAGAGTATCTATCATTCTTTCCACAAAATAAATATCATCATGAGTTGTTGGGTCTTTATGCAGCCAATTAGTAGAATTACCATCATTAGGATCTTGTAATGCTTGAGGGTAAACAACAATAAAGTTAGCAGTATCAGCTATTGGACGCATATCAGAAGTGTAAAGCTGAGAAGCTATATCACCATTTCCTCCATGAAAATTAAATAATAATGGCACTGATGTTGTGCCATCATAAGAAGCAGGAATATAAATTTCATATTGCCTCATATTGCCGTCATACAGTATAGTATTACTAATTAATTGTTGCCCAAACCCAAAAAATGGAAAACATAATAAAAATGTAAGTAGTTTTTTTTTCATAATTTTATTTATTTAATTGTTTATCTATTATAGTTAAGCAGTCCTCAAAACTATGGGGATTATAACCCAAAACTTTTTTGGATTTATCCAATATAAATCCTGTTTTAGGAGGGCGACCAGCAGTTTGGTTTAAAGTAGCCGTGCTAATTTTATTTAAGTTTTCTGTAGTGTTTCCAAAGTGATTTGCAATGCGTTCCACTATCTCGTAAATACTCATTATATCTTCTCCAGATGCATTAAATACACCAAGAGCTTTTTTCTTAGCTGCTAAAATACAAGCATCTGCCAAATCCTCCGCCAAAGTTGGTGCACGGAATTGGTCATCAATAATATTTAATGGATCTCCTTTTTCCAAAGCACCTTTTGCCCAAAGCACTAAATTCCCTTTTGATAAATTTTCAGCAACACCAAAAACGATAATTGTTCTCAAAACAGTCCATTTTACCGCATGGGTTTGTAATAATTGTTCTGATTTTAGTTTGGATAATCCGTAATAAGAAAGTGGGTTTGGTTCATCTTCTTCTTTATAAGGCCCATCCTCTCCATCAAAAATAAAATCAGTTGAAATATGAATAAGATGAGCATCAATTTGCTGACAAGCATCTGCTAAATACTGTACTGCATTTACATTTAGTGCATCACAATTTTCTTTCTCTGCTTCACATAAATCAACATTTGTCATGGCTGCAGTATTGATAACCACATCAGGTTTTTGCATTGCAATAATTTGCGCAACAGCCTTTTCATCCGTAATATCTAAAGCTAAATAAGTGTACCCATTTTTTTCAGAAACTCTATTCTCACCCCTTGAAGTGGCAATTAAATCTAACGAACTATCTACTCGTAATTTATGCAATAATTTCTGACCCAATAAGCCATTACTACCTGTAATTAAAATCTTCATTTAGTATTCATTTGGTTTTACTAAATACAAAATAAGATAGACAATTACTGGAGAGCCAAAACCAAAAATAGCAGCTGCAACAAATAGAATTCTTGCTCCACCAACATCCAAACCAAATTTATCAGCAAGCCAAGCACAAACGCCCCATATTTTTCTTTTAGTCATCATATCGTTCAATTAGCACATCAATCTTTTCAACAATTGTCTTTTCCAGCTCCATAATAGAACCTTCAACCTTTAAAATCTGATGCTCTAGTTCAATAATCTTATCTTGTTTCTTTTTAGATTTCTGAATATCAATAATCAGCCAAGCAAAAGCTACTAATTCTATTACAATTAGTGCAATAGTTAATATTAATTGTGTTTTCTCCATTTATAAATCAAAAACGCTTTTTCGTTTTCTATATTTAAAATGATTTCTTATTTTTAACAAGAAAATCATAAACAAATATATTAAAATAGTAATAGCATTAGTAAAAGCTGCATAAATAAAAAACAAACGAATGAAGGATGCCTTTATTCCTAAGCGATTTGCCCACCATGAACTGACACCAAAAAATTGTTTTTTAAAGAAATTGCTAAAGAAATTAATCATCTTTTACTAGTTGTTTTCCAATGCTGCAAGTTAAACATTTTTTAGGAATACAATAAAAATTATATAGCTGAATAAGCGCCTGACTTTCTGAAGCAGACCTCACCTTTTTACCTGGCTTTTTATACTTTTTTACAATAGTATTTTGTTCCGCTTTAATTTCATTTAATAAACTGATTGCATAAGCTTTATATTTATTTTCTTTTTTACCAATAAGAAAATAAAAAGGGACAATAGCATTAATTATTATTATATCTAAAGTAGCTGAACCAAGCTTCTTTTTAGCATCAGCCGACTGCTTATCAAACACATAGTGAGTATCCCAATATTCACCAAGCTGAACAGATAACAACTTTTTAATTTTCTTATACTCTACAGCTTCTTTTATTTTTGAATAAAAATGAGGCTGACTCATAATCACTTGTAACTGAGCAATACGAACAGCTGGGAAACTTGCCGGACGCAAACGCAATAATTTCCAAACAAATTTTTCTAAAGGAACTAAGTTATGTTTATGTTTCAAATACTGATATTCTTGCTGTAATTTTAAAGGATATTCTTCTTTAAAATGTCCTTCCAAAAAACCAGCTTGCCCAAAAAGCAAAGTAGAAAACTGAAAAGCATTTGCTTTATATTTTCTTAACACTTTAAAAGGTATGGATTGAGCCAAAATTAACATAGCTTGTTTGTTTACTTTTAATCCTAAGCACTGTGCAATTAAAGCAAACAATACCCATTCCAAATCATTTGTTGTTTTACTTAAGCTATTTTCAATCTCATTTACTTTATTTGTAAACCGTTCAACAACCAATTTTTGCAAAGTATCATCCCACAGCTTATCATCAACTGAAGCTAAATAAGATGAACATAAAATGCTTTCTTGTTCACTAAAAATCTGCTTATATTTAGCAATAAACTTAACATCAACCCTAACTTTAACCTCTAAAGTTTGAGGGGCTTCACCTTTTTCAGTTTTTATTGTTTTATCATCATTATATACCAAATGTAAAATCACATTATTATAGGCTTTATCATTTTGGTGTTTATGTTTTTGCCAATCGGAAGAATTTACATGAATCTCAACATTACCCACCCAAGTTAAGTTATCAATCTTAATTTTTGCATTTAAAAAATCAGGACCCGCATTATTATTATGCTCACCAGTTTCAATAATTTTTATTTTTTCTCCATTTACAGTAAACAAATCAGCTTTATCAAACAGCTGCTTCACCCAAACATAATGTAAAAAATCCTCTTTCATTTTAAATTTTATCCAATAATAAATTACTTTTGAAAGATAAATAAAATTTATGTTTTACATAACCTCCAAACTACTTGCCTTTTTAAGCAAACCAATTATCTGGATTTTTATACTATTAATTAGTACTCTTATTTTTAAAAAATACGGCAAAAAACTCCTTGTTTCTTCACTAGTTATATTTTATATTTTCACCAATAGCTTTATTGCTGATAGCTGTGCTAGGCTTTGGGAAATACCAAGACACAACCCTACTATAACTTATGATATTGGTATCGTTTTAGGTGGAATTGCTGATTTTGACACATTAACAAAAGCACATAATTTTAACAAACATGCTGACAGATTAATGGATGCCGAGCAACTTTACAGACAAGGCAAAATAAAAAAGATAATGCTTAGTGGTGGCAATGGAGTGCTTTTTAACAATGGGTATGTTGAGGCCAATGGAATGAGAGATCATCTTATTAAAAATAAAATACCAACTGATGATATTATTATTGAAAATACCTCTAGAAATACAAAAGAAAATGCCTTTAACTCTGCACAAATTCTAAATCATCAATTTCCTGATGCGAGTATTTTATTGATTACATCTGCTCAACATATGAGGAGGGCACAATACTGTTTTGAAAAAGCAAATATAAAAACAAAAGCTTTCCCTACTGACTGCACAAACTCCTATCCTAATTATGGAATAGAATATTTATTATTACCTAGAGCTGATACAATTACAAAATGGGAAACACTCATCCATGAATGGATTGGCTATGTTGTTTATAGAATGAAATTTTAAATTCCTGCTTCTGCGAGAATAACAGCCATTTCTTTCTGTAATTTTTGAGCCTCAATTTTTGCTTTTTCAGCAAAATCAACACCATTTCCTGCATATATAATTCCTCTAGAAGAATTAACTAAAAGCCCACAATCGGCATTCATACCATATTTTGCAACATCTTGCACATTACCACCTTGCGCGCCAACACCAGGAACTAATAAAAAATGATTTGGAATAATAGCTCTGATTTCTGAGAGCTGTTCTGCTCTTGTAGCACCAACAACATACATCATATTCTCATCAGTACCCCATTGTTTTGAAGTTTCTAAAACTTGCTCAAATAATTGTTTTCCGTTTTTATCTTCAGTTTTCTGAAAATCCAAACCTCCTTTATTAGAAGTAAGTGCCAATACAATAGCCCATTTATCTTTAAACTCTAAAAATGGAGTAACAGAATCTGATCCCATATAAGGTGCAACTGTAACAGAATCAAAATTCATATTTTCGAAAAAAGCACGAGCATACATATTTGAGGTATTACCTATATCTCCTCTCTTTGCATCTGCAATGGTGAAAATATCTTTAGGAATGTAGTCCAGAGTTTTTTGTAAACTCTCCCACCCCTTAACTCCCATACTTTCATAGAAAGCAATATTAGGTTTATACACTACACAAAAATCCTTAGTAGCATCAATTATTTGTTTATTAAACTCAAAAATAGGATCTTCTAATTCTAATAAATGAATTGGTATTTTTTTAATATCCGTATCTAAACCTATACAAAGGAAAGACCTTTTAGATTTAATTTGAATTATTAATTCTTCTCTATTCATTTGCTGATGTAGTACCTACTTTTAGTTTTTCAGCATTTTCAGCCAATTGTAATTCATCAATAAATTCCTGAATATCACCTCCCATTACATTTTGAAGATTGTATTTTGTTAAGCCAATTCTATGCTCGGTTACTCTACCTTGATGGTAGTTATAAGTTCTAATTTTTGCTGACCTATCTCCTGAAGAAACCATAGTTTTTCTATGTTTTGCATCTTCCTCCAACTTCTTTTGCAACTCAATTTCATAAATACGAGAACGCAAAACCTTTAATGCTTTATCGTAATTTTTATGTTGTGATTTTTGATCTTGACATTGTGCTACAACTCCAGTAGGAATGTGTGTTAAACGAACAGCTGAGTAAGTTGTATTTACCGATTGACCTCCAGGACCAGAAGAACAATAAGTGTCCTTACGAATATCAGATGGCTTTAATTCTATATCAAATTCCTCAGCCTCAGGCAATACAATAACAGTAGCTGCTGATGTATGTACACGCCCTTGTGTTTCAGTTTGTGGGACTCTTTGCACCCTGTGCACTCCACTCTCAAATTTTAATTGCCCGTAAACATCTTCACCTGAAATATTTACAATAATTTCTTTATAACCTCCTGATGTTCCATCTGCAACATCAACTAATTCTGTTTTCCAACCTCTAGTTTGAGCATAAGCAGAATACATTCTGTATAAATCTCCTGCAAATATACTTGCTTCATCACCTCCTGCTCCTGCTCTAATTTCCATTACAGCATTTTTAGCATCAGCAGGGTCTTTAGGAATCAACAGCACTTTTATTTCCTCATCCATTTCATCTTTCCTTGGCAAATTCTCATCTAAATCCATCTTTGCCATTTCCTTCATTTCAGCATCATCAGTAGTAGATACAATCTCCTTTGCTTCAGCAATATTTTCTACTAAATTTTTATATTCTTTATAGGCTTTAATAATAGGGTCTAAATCCTTATATTCCTTACTAAGCTGAACAAACACTTTCATATCGTTCATTGCATCAGGAGAAGAAATTAGTTTTTCAACCTCTAAATACCTATCGTTAATTGCTGATAATTTATCTAACATATTAATATTTATAAGTTCCGAATTCGGAGTTAATCGTTAATTTTTTACCTTCAAAATCTTCTACTCTACCAATAATTTTTGCATCTACATTAAAAGATTCTGAAATTGAAATAATATCAGCTGCAATTTCCTCAGGAACATATAATTCCATCCTATGTCCCATATTGAATACCTTGTACATTTCTTTCCAATCTGTATCCGATTCTTCTTGAATTAATTTAAACAAAGGAGGCAATTCAAACATATTGTCTTTTATCACATGTACATTTTTCACAAAGTGTAACACCTTAGTTTGCGCACCACCACTACAGTGTACCATTCCATTAATCTGTGAACGGTATTTATCTAAAATCTTTTTAATAATTGGGGCATAAGTTCTAGTAGGAGAAAGTACTAATTTTCCAGCATCTAAGGTTGAACCTTCAACAGCATCAGTTAATTTTTTAGTTCCTGAATATACTAAATCCATAGGTACTGATGGATCAAAACTTTCAGGGTATTTTTCAGCTAATACTTTTGAAAAAACATCATGACGAGCTGAAGTTAATCCGTTACTCCCCATCCCTCCATTATATTCTGTTTCATAGCTTGCCATTCCTGAAGATGATAACCCAACAATTACATTACCTCCTTTTATATTTGCATTATCAATTACATCAGTTCTTTTCATACGAGCAACTACTGTAGAATCTACAATAATGGTACGCACTAAATCCCCTACATCAGCCGTTTCACCTCCTGTAGAAATAATATTCACACCAAACTTTTTATATTCAGATAAAAGCTCCTCTGTACCATTAATAATTTCAGATAAAACATCCCCATTAATAACTGATTTGTTTCTACCAATAGTAGATGACAGCATGATATTATCTACAGAACCTACACATAATAAATCATCAATATTCATTATTAATGCATCCTGTGCTATACCTTTCCAAACAGAAGCATCTCCTGTTTCTTTCCAATACATATAGGCTAATGATGATTTTGTTCCTGCACCATCAGCATGCATAATTAAGCAGTAATCTTCATCACCACTCAAATAATCAGGTACAATTTTGCAAAAAGCTGAAGGAAATAACCCTTTATCTACATTTTTAATTGCATTATGTACATCCTCTTTATCAGCTGAAACTCCTCTTTGATTATATCTATCTGTTGCCATAATTGTAAAAAAAAACATCCTAATTATTAGGACGCTTTTCTAGTATTTATATGTTAGTTACTTTTTTTCTTCAGTAGTAGCAGGAATATAATCCTCTCTTAACACTTTGAAAGATGTTCTTCTATTATACTGATTTGCTTTTTCTCTATTTTTCTTAAATCTAATTTTACGGATGTATGATTCAGTCAACACATCACCTTCCTTAAATCTTCCATCTTTAGTTTCAATTACAAATGGTTCTTTTTCACCCATTCCTCTTGCAACTAATTGTCCAGCATCAATCCCTTGGCTAATTAAATACGCCACACAAGCATCAGCTCTTTGTTGCGATAATTTATTGTTTTGAGCATTAGAACCAATATAATCAGTATGTGATTTTAATTCAATTACCACATTCAAATTGTCTTTTAAAGTCTCAGCTAAAAGATCTAAATCAGCAATAGATTGTGTCCTTAAATCAAATTTATTAAAGTCATATTCAATTCTAGGTAAAATTACTTCTTTCTTAACTGGGTCAACTGACAAGTCAATATCAAATACTTTATTATTTTCAATCCCAACAGTAGTTTCATTTACTGATTTATTCAAGTAACCTTCAGTATTTACAACAATCTCATAAGAAGTTAATGGCTTTAAAACAAATTCATAAACTCCTGTATTATCAGTTTCTACTTCATTAGTTGTACCATCATTACCTATTAACTGAACTTTAATTCCAGTCATTATTGCTCCTGTTTTAGAATCAGTAACTACACCTCTTAAAGCTAATTGCAAAGGAGGTAGTTCAAATTGATAAATATCATCTCCTCCTTTTCCTCCATCTCTATTAGAAGTTAAGTATCCCCTTTCACCATCTTTTTCAATAATCATACTAAAATCATCAGCAGAAGAATTTACTGGAGATTTTAAGTTAATAGGTAACTTATATGCTCCATTTTCATCTTGTGAAGTTTTATAAATATCCAAACCTCCCATTCCAACATGACCGTTAGATGAGAAATAAATAGTTCCATCTGTATGTAAAAATGGGAACATCTCATCACCTGGAGTATTTACCATTGGCCCTAAATTAATAGGATCACTCCATCTATTTCTTTTTCCTTTAACAGACATCCATAGGTCTTTTCCTCCATAACCCCCAGACATATCTGAAGAAAAGATTAAAACAGTCTCATCTTCACTTAAAGCAGGATGACCTATAGTTGTATTACTATCAACTTTAATTTGTAGTAACTGAGGAGTTCCCCATAATTTACCTTTACGCTTAGATACATAAATCCCACAACCTAAAGCTTTTTTCTTTTCTACCTTACATTGAGTTAAATACATTACTGTTCCTCTTTTATTTAAAGCAACAGAACCTTCATTACCTTCTGTGTTAATTGGTTCAGCAACTACAATAGGTAAGCTCCACTTTCCTTTTTTATTGATTTTTGTAAAATATACATCAGAAAAGGTTTCACCAGTTCTTGCATCTATCTTATCAGTTAATCCTCCTTTACGAGAAGATGTAAAATACATTTCAGTATATTCACCATTCCCAAAGGCAGGAGAATAATCACTATTTCTAGAGTTTACCAATGGCATTAATTCTACCTTGTATCTTGTTGGTAAATCTTTCCATTTTAATGCAAAATCACATGACTTAAGTCCCATCTCTCCACTAACATCAGTTGGGTTTAATTGGATATACTTAGTGTATTGAATTTTAGCTTCAGCTAAATCATCTTGCATTCTTAACATATCAGCATAACGCAAATATACAATCACATCAGGATATTTAGCTTTTATAGCTCTTTTGTAATAACTTTCTGCTCTTTTAATATTACCTGACAAACGGTAACATTCAGCTTGCTTAAAAATAATCTCAGCTTTTACAGCTCTAATTTTAGTCTTTTGATAAGCTTTTTTATATAATTCAGCAGCTTTTACATACTGTTCTAGATTAAAAGCATTATCTGCTTTTATCATTTTTCTACTCTTTTTTTGAGCATAAAGGTCTGTCTGTGCTAGAGAGAACAGAAAAACAAATATCGCAAGTAAACGTAAAATTCTTTTCATTTTATTGTATTTAAAATTCCTGCTAAAATAAGGAATAATTTATAAAGTTTTTAAAAACAGAAACTTAGGGTTATTAGCAATCCATTGTTAATAGAACTATAACTTAGCAGATTTAACTGTTTTTACAATTCTTCCTGCAATTTTATAAGGATCTGCATTTGATGCTGGCCTTCTATCTTCCAACCAACCTTTCCAGCCTTTTTCAACTGTAATAATTGGAATTCTAATTGATGCCCCTCTATCAGAAATACCGTAACTAAAATCATTAATTGAAGCCGTTTCATGCAAACCAGTTAATCTCTCGTCATTATACTCACCATACACTTCAATATGCTCCTTAGTTACAGGACGGAAAGCTTCACAAATTTTTTCGTATGTCTCTTGAGAACCACACTCTCTTAAAGTTGTATTAGAGAAGTTAGCATGCATACCTGAACCATTCCAATCTCCTTTAATAGGCTTAGGGTGGTATTCAATATAGTAATTATAATCTTCTGTCAATCTATCTAAAAGGTAACGAGCAACCCACAGCTCATCACCTGCCTTTTTAGCTCCTTTTGCAAACAATTGAAATTCCCATTGCCCACATGCTACCTCTTGATTAATTCCTTCAAAATTAATTCCTGCTTCAATACATAAATCAGCATGCTCTTCAACCAAACCTCTACCGTGAGTATTTTTACCTCCTACTGAGCAATAGTACATTCCTTGAGGACCAGGGTAACCTCCTAATGGGAAACCTAAAGGTAGTTGAGTTTCAACATCCATAATAAAATATTCTTGCTCAAAACCAAACCAAAAATCATTGTCATTATCATCAATTTTTGCTCTTCCATTAGACTCATGAGCAGTTCCATCAGCATTCATAACTTCAGTCATTACCAACCAACTGTTAATTCTTGCTGGATCAGGAAAAATAGCAACTGGCTTAAGCAAACAATCAGAAGAATTACCTTCAGCTTGCCTTGTAGAGCTACCGTCAAAAGCCCAAATAGGACATTCTTCCAAAGTTCCGTTAAAGTCTTCAACAACCTTTGTTTTACTTCTCATGTTTTGCGTTGGAGCATAACCGTCTAACCAGATGTATTCTAATTTAGATTTCATAATTTTAGTTTATGTGTATAGGATTAATGATGTGGCAAATATAATTTAAAAAAAAGAAAAAAATACCTTTTAAATCCCCTCTTACAGATTAGATTTATCAACAAATTATTAAGGGTAAAAGCGTAAAGAAAATCTATCTAATAAATAGAAAAATATAAGTATGAAATGTAAATTAACAATAATAAAACCCCTTCTGTTCTGGATATTTCACGCTTAGAAAAAGCATAAATAAACAAACCTAAAATAAAGGTAATAATAATCATCCAAATATAATCAAATGACAAAATAGCAGAATCAGAAAGTTTAATTTCTTGCACGCTTGCCACAACCCCCAATACAGCTAGAATATTAAAAATATTTGAGCCAATTAGATTTCCTACTGCTAGATTATCCTCCTTTTTAAGAGCTGCCACAATTGAAGTTGCCAACTCAGGGATACTAGTACCAATAGCTACAACTGTAACTGCAATAACGCGTTCAGAAATTTCAAATTTCTTTGCAATAGCAATAGTTCCATCAACTAAAAAATCAGCACCAAACTTTAATAAGACAACTCCAACAATTAAAAAACTTAAACTTTTAAATAAAGTATCTTTAGACGCCTCCTCAAGCAGCTCATCCTCATCAACAGCTGCCTTCAAATTATCTTTTCTTGACTTCCTTATTAACAACCAAGCAAAAGAAAGTAATATAATAATAAATAAGAACCCTACTCCAGTAGTAATTCCATTAAAATAATACAAAACCCCTCCAAAAACCAATGATGATAGCAGTAAAATAGGATAGTTCAATGTAATGGTTTGTTCAGAAATTTGAACTCTAAAAATAACAGCTGTAACCCCAAGAACCAAAGTTATATTAGCAATATTGGAACCGATAACATTTCCAAAAGCAATATCATTACTTCCTCCTAAAACAGCTTGTAAACTCACAAATAATTCAGGTGCTGAAGTTGCAAAAGAAACTACCGTCATACCCACTACCAAAGTAGAAATACGCATTTTTAAAGCCAAAGCAACTGAACCTCTAACTAATAATTCTCCCCCAAAAAAGAGTAAGACTAAACCTAGTAATAAAACAATTGTTGGACTCATTTATTTTGTAATATCAAAATCATCTTTAATACTAGTAGCACTATCCCTAATTTCTTTTTTAATATCATTAGAAGCATCCTTCACCTCACGCATAGCTTTACCTAAGCCCTTGGCTAATTCTGGTATTTTTTTTGAACCAAAAAACATGACTATAAAAAGCAATACAACAATAATTTCTGGTCCTCCTATAAATAATAACATATCGCAAAAATAAAAAAGCCCTCTCAATGAAAGGGCTTTTTAATTAAAATTATAAACTAATTATTTTCTTTTTGATTTTTCTTCTTTCTTTTTGATTGTATCCAACATAATAGGAGAAGCTACAAATAAAGATGAGTAAGTACCAACAACAACACCCACCATTAAGGCAAACATAAACCCTCTAATAACCTCACCACCAAAAACAAAGATAATTAAAAGCACTACAAAAGTAGTTAATGAAGTATTTATCGTTCTACTTAAAGTAGAGTTTAAAGCTCCATTTATCAACTCATGCACACCTTTCTTTTTATTATCATTCATATACTCTCTCACACGGTCAAACACAACTACAGTATCATTTAGTGAGTAACCAATAATTGTAAGAATTGCAGCAATAAATGCTTGATCAATTTCTAAAGAGAAAGGTAAAATTCCATAGAAAATAGAGAAGATAGAAAGCACAATTATCACATCATGGAATACTGCAATTACAGCTCCCAAACTAAATTGCCATTTTCTAAACCTAATTAAGATATATAAGAAGATTACTAATAGTGAGAAGAATACTGACCATACAGCCGCATCCTTTATGTCATCAGCAATAGTTGGCCCTACTTTTTGCGAACTCATTATTTCGTACTGGAAACCAGTAGTTGCTAGTCCT
This sequence comes from uncultured Flavobacteriales bacterium, assembly GCA_943788405.1. Taxonomy (GTDB): domain Bacteria; phylum Bacteroidota; class Bacteroidia; order Flavobacteriales; family BACL11; genus UWMA-0277. The sequence goes on along the minus strand of CALSQD010000002.1, from coordinate 227,227 downwards.
TCTGATAATTTTGACTCAACAATTTCATCAGTAGTAATTTCACTACTTTCAATCATGAATGAAGTAGTAACCTTCACTTGATTATCATCACCAAAAGTTTTTACTTGAGGAGAATAATTCAATCCATCCTCATCAACAAATACATCTGTTAATGCTGCTCTTAATTTTTCATTATCTACAGTATCATCAAAACGAACAACATAAGTTCTTCCCCCTACAAAATCAACTCCATAATTTAATCCCTTAGTAACTAATGAACCAACACCTAATAATACAATTATAGAAGAAAGCACATAGAACCTTTTACGCTTACCAATAAAGTCAATATTGATATTTTTGAAAGCACCATCAGTAAGTTTAGTTGCAAATGAGATAGATTTTCCTTTATTTAATCTTGCTGAAATTACTAAACGAGTAATAAAAATTGCAGCAAATAATGAAGTTAAAATACCAATAATTAAAGTAGTAGCAAAACCTTTAATTGGCCCTGTACCAAAAGTATATAAAATAATACCTGTAAGTAATGTCGTTACATTGGCATCAATAATTGAACTGTAAGCACTGTTGTACCCATCAGCAATTGCCAAACGCAAACCTTTACCATTTTTAAGCTCCTCACGGATACGCTCATAAATAAGTACATTCGCATCAACCGACATACCAATTGTTAAAATAATACCGGCAATACCTGGTAATGTAAGTACAGCTCCTAATGATGAAAGCACTCCAAATATAAAGAAGATATTCGCCAATAATGCAATGTTTGAAACTATACCAGCACCATTATAATAGAATATCATATAAACCAATACTAGTAATAATGCAAACATGAATGATGTTAATCCTGAGCTAATTGCTTCCTCACCAAGTGATGGTCCAACAATAGCCTCTTCAATAATACGAGCTGGAGCAGGTAATTTACCTGACTTTAAAATATTTGCTAAATCCTTTGCCTCATTTACCGAGAAGTTCCCAGTAATTGAAGAACGACCACCAGAAATTTCAGCTTGTACAGTTGGGTAAGAATATACATAACCATCCAAAACGATAGCAACTGATTTTCCAATATTTTCAGCTGTTAATCTTTTCCATTGTTTTCCTCCTTCAGCATTCATTTCCATTGAAACCTCCGCTGATGAAGCAAACTGTCCGAAAGTTTGAACAGCATCAGTTACCACATCACCTTCCATTGCTGATTTTCCATTTCTATCAGACTTTAAAGCTACTAACTGAACAAATTTCCCGTCAGGATCATAAGGCTTAACCGTGTAAGCAAACTTTACATCAACAGGGAAAAACTTTCTTACTGCATCATCTTTCAAATAAACATTTAAAGCAGCAGTATCTTTTACAGCACACATACCAACTACAGGCCCTTCTCTTAATTGATTTTGCTGGTCAACATTAGGGTAAAGCACTGCATATAAAGGGTTTTCTGCTGCAAATTCTTCAAAACTTAAACTGTTAGCAGCACTATCAGCTGCTAAAGTATCCGCCTCAATTTCAGCTAATAAATCAGTTGCTTCTTCAGCAACAACCTCTCCAACAACCTCAACTTCCTCAACAACCTCAACTTCTTCAATTTCCTCAACTTCACCATCAACTACTTCTGCAGATGCTGCTTCTGCAGTTTCTCTTAAAAACGCGTTAGCTGATTCTAGCCCTTGAAATAACTCTCTATATTCATAAGTTTCCCAAAACTCTAATTGTGCAGTTGATTGCAATAATTTTCTTGCTCTTTCAGGATCTTTAATTCCAGGTAATTCAACTAAAATTCTACCAGCAGTTTCTAGCCTTTGGATATTTGGTTGTGTTACTCCAAAACGGTCAATTCTACTTCTTAAAATATTAAATGAACGAGAAATTGCATCCTCTACTTCAATTTTCAACACTTCAATAACTTCTTGGTTAGTTGAAGAAAACTGCACCTTATCTCTTAAATCGGGAGTTGAAAAAATAGCAGATAAACCTGTATTTGCAGCAGGAGCTAATTTTTCATATTCCATTGCAAATATAGTTACAAAATCATCTTGGCTATCTTCTTGTGCCTTAAGTGTATTTGCAATTGCAGTATTAAAAACCTCATCTTTATTCTGATTAGAAAGTGCTTTTACCACATCAATAACCATTACCTCTAAGGTAACATTCATTCCTCCTTTAAGGTCAAGCCCTAAGTTAATTTCTCTTTGTTTACATTCTGAATAAGTGTAAGAAGTCAGTAAAATATCATATACCTCTTCACTATTTATCGAATCCAAATAGAACTTTTCTTTTGCTTCTCTTTCGTCCTCATTAAAACTAGCAGCATAAGCTACTGCATCCTCCTCTACTCCATCAGCAACCCAAGTAAACGATAGTTGGTACAAACAAACTATTGCGAATATGATTGCGAAAATTCTAATAACATTTCTGTTTTGCATAATCTTTATTTTTAATCTCGTTTTTTAAAGTCGGCAAATATAAACTTTCAAAGCAAATAATACAATTACTATATAGGAAACTTTACTATGGATGAATAAGATAATAATTAGATACACTATGTTAATCAAAAAATAATGCGTTTTTTTGTAAAAAATTAACTGCATGTCATTAAAAAATCTTTTGTTTTCATTCCTTGTATTCTGCTATACTTCTTCATTTTCTCAAATGGTTTTAAATAGAGATACTACATTAAATATTTCGGAGAACAATACTACTTTTAACTCAGCATTTTCAGGAGGGATTAATTCAGGACAGTTTTCAGAAGTTGACCTAAACTTAGATGGAATAATGGACTTGATAGTTTTTGATAAATCAGGGAATAAAATCAGCCCATTCATCAATGATAATGGTAATTATATTTACGCTCCAAAATACAGAAATAATTTTCCTAAAGTTCACGACTGGATGCTTATGGCTGATTACAATTGTGATGGTAAAAATGATATCTATACCTACTCATCAGGAGGAATGGCAATTTATGAAAACACCTCAACCACTAGCCTAAGTTTTAGCTTAGTTACTTCTTTGGTTTTATCGAATTACGGTTCCAACAACCTAAATATTTACATAAGTCCTGTTGATATTCCTGCCATTGCGGATGTTGATTATGATGGTGATTTGGACATCCTTACTTTCTCTATTTTAGGAGGATTTGTTGAATATCACAAAAACATGGCAATGGAACTAACTGGGAGTTGCGATACAGTTGCTTTTGAGTTTTCTGAAAGCTGCTGGGGACTATTTTATGAAGGGTTAAATTCCTATATTTTAAATTGTCCAAATTGCCAATGCCCACCTATTATCAACCCAAACAATAGTAACTCAAAACAAAAACATGCTGGCTCTACTCTATTAGCTTTTGATATTGACAATGATAACGACATGGATTTAGTACTTGGAGATGTAAGCTACAACAACCTCAACTTATTAATTAATGGGGGAGACAATCAAAATGCCTTAATGGTAAGTGTAGATTCTGTTTTTCCACAAAACCATAGCAATACTATTGCTGCCAACATGCATGTGTATCCTGCAAGTTATTACTTGGATGTTACCAATGATGGTATAAAAGACTTAATAGTAACTACCAATAGCCAAAATAATTCTGAAAACTTTGAAAGTTGTTGGCTCTATGAAAATTCAGGACAAAATAACAATCCTGATTTCAACTTTGTACAAACTAACTTTATGCAAAGTGATATGATTGATTTAGGAACTTCATCATTTCCTACTTTTTATGATTACAATAATGATAATCTATTGGATTTAGTAATTGGAAATTATGGCTACCATGATGCAAATAACAACCCTATTTCTTCTTTAGCATTATTTGAAAATATTGGTACGCCAACTACTACTGAATATGATTTAATTGACAGAGATTGGCAAGGAATATCAACTATCAACCTCAACACTAACCTTAACATTCCTGCACTAAACCTTAGCCCAACTTTTGGAGATTTAGATGGAGATAATGACAAGGATATGATACTAGGTGATGCTGATGGAAAACTACATTATTTCAGTAACCAGGCAGGGAATTTTACGATTACGGCACCTAACTATAACAATATTGATATTGGTTATTATTCTCAACCTCAACTAGTGGATGTAGATAGAGATGGATTATTAGATATTATTATTGGCGAACAAGACGGCTCAATAAATTACTGTCCTAATTCAGGAACAACAACTACTGCTATTTTTGACACTATCATTAAAAACTGGGGAGGAATTGATGTAGATACTAATTTTATAAGTACAGGTTATAGCAGCCCTAAACTAATTGATAGCAATGGCATTTACCAACTTTTTGTGGGTAGTTTTAGCGGAACAATTTATCAGTTTACAAATATTGACGGGAACCTAACTGGGCAGTTCACACCTGTAAACAGCACTGTCAGCACAATTTGGGATGGTGGTAAATGCGCTTTTGCTTTTGCTGACATCAATAATGACAACAACCCAGAGATGATACTTGGAAATTTATCTGGAGGAATTGCTTATTTTAGTAGCGACACCTTACTAAATGACACAACAGCTACTTACTTAACAAATAGCACAGCAGACAATTTCACTATTTACCCAAACCCAGCAAGTGATAGGTTAATTATTACTAGCAACTCTTACGGAACAGTAAGTGTTAAAAACCTATTAGGATATACTGTCATTATGAAAGAGAAGCGAAATAATCAGCTTAAGATAAATACAAGTAAACTCGCAAATGGAATTTATATTGTTGAACTAAATAAGAGCATTCAAAAGTTGATTATAAAGTAGTAATTATTTTTCCAAAAACTTACATACTAATTTTCTCAAGGCTAACAACTATTATCTAAGTTCTATCTTTTATCTTTGCTCAATGAAACAATGGAAAGAAATTATTGAAGCCGCTTGGAAAAACCGTGAGTTACTCAAAGAAAACACAACTCAGGATTGCATCCGTACTATTATTGAAGAAATTGATAAGGGTCGTTTGCGTACTGCCGAGCCAACTAATGAGGGTTGGGAAGTAAATGACTGGGTAAAAAAAGCAGTCATCCTCTACTTCCCTATTCAAAAGATGGAAACCATTGAAATTGGCCCATTAGAATTTCACGATAAAATGAGATTAAAAAGTGGTTATGCCGAGCTGGGTGTTCGTGTTGTCCCTCATGCAGTTGCTCGTTATGGCGCCTTTTTAGCTCCTGGCGTTATTATGATGCCTTCCTATGTAAATATTGGTGCTTTTGTAGATAGCGGCACTATGGTAGACACTTGGGCAACAGTAGGGTCTTGTGCTCAAATTGGTAAAAATGTACACCTTTCTGGAGGAGTTGGAATTGGTGGCGTTTTGGAACCTGTACAAGCTGCCCCAGTTATTATTGAAGATGATGCTTTTATTGGCTCTCGTTCCATAGTAGTGGAAGGAGTTAAAATTGAAAAAGAAGCCGTACTAGGAGCCAATGTTGTACTTACTGCCTCAACCAAAATTATTGATGTGAGTGGAGATACCCCTATTGAGTATAAAGGAATTGTTCCTAGCAGATCAGTAGTTATTCCTGGAACTTATAATAAAGAGTTTCCATCAGGAAATTATGGTATACCTTGCGCATTAATTATTGGTAAACGAAAAGAAAGCACAAATAAGAAGACATCATTAAATGATGCGCTTAGAGAATATAATGTAGCTGTATAATGAGAATAGGATTTGATGCAAAACGCGCGTTTTTAAACAACACAGGGCTAGGCAACTATTCCCGTGATACTATTCGTGTGCTTGCAAATTTCTATACGGAAAACAAATACTTTTTATACACGCCAAAGGAAAAAGAAAATAATCGTTTGTCTTTTTTAAAGGATAACAAAAACACTTTTGTTCGCACTCCACAATCCTTAATCAATAAAGCCTTAAAACCCTACTGGAGAAGTAAAAGTATAGTTCGTGATTTATTTACCAATAAGATTGATATTTATCACGGATTAAGCCATGAACTACCTTTAGGAATTGAGAAAACAAATATCAAAACAGTTGTTACTATTCATGATTTAATTTTTATTCGTTACCCACATTTATTCAGAGCAATTGACAGAAGGATTTATTATCATAAATTCAAATCAGCTTGCCATAGGGCTGATAAAATAATAGCAATAAGCCAACAAACTAAGCAAGATATTATAGATTTCTTTTTTATACCAGAAGGAAAAATTGAAGTAGTTTATCAAGGGTGTAATAACATTTTTCAAAATGAAATTGCAGCAGAAAAAAAACAAGAGATACTGAATAAATATAATCTTCCTAGCAAATACCTATTGAATGTTGGCAGCATTGAAGAACGCAAGAACCTACTTACTATTCTTAAAGCATTAAAAGAACTCCCTGAACAAAAGCTAGTTGTTATCGGCAATGGGAAAGCTTATAAAATAAAATGCTTACGCTTTATTGCTGAACATAATTTATCTGATAGAGTTATCTTTTTATCGGATCTTAACTTGGAAGAAATGGCGGCTATTTACCGAGAAGCTCAAATACTTATATACCCTTCTATTTTTGAAGGATTTGGAATCCCAATTTTGGAAGCATTATTTTCAAAAACACCTATAATAACTAGCAAAGGAGGTTGCTTTTCTGAAGCTGGTGGTCCTAACTCAAAATACATTAATCCACTTTCACTAGATGAAATGAAAAAAGCTATTCTTGAAATTCAAAACTCTCCTAAACTACAAGAAGAAATGGCTACTAAAGGCTTTGAATATGCTCAAAAATTTACTGATGATAAAATTGCTCATAATTTAATGGAAGTTTATAATTGCTTACAAGATGACTAAGATTACCGCAATCATACCAACAGGGAATGAGGAGCACAATATTGTTGATGCCATAAAATCTTTAAACTTTGCTAATGAAATAATGGTTGTTGATTCTTTTAGCACTGATAATACAATAGCACTAGCAAAGCCATTAGCAGATACAATTCTACAAAGAGAATATGAAAATTCTGCTTCACAAAAAAACTGGGCTATACCACAAGCAAAATACGAATGGATTTTACTTTTAGATGCTGATGAAAGAGTAACTCCTGAATTAAAAATAGAAGTAAATAACATTATAAATTCCCATACTGAATATAGCGGATTTTGGATAAAGCGTCAGAATTATTTTATGGGGAAGAAAGTGCGTTTTAGTGGATGGCAAGGCGATAAGGTTATTCGCCTATTCAAAAGAGATGAATGTAAATATGAAAACAAACATGTCCATGCTGAAATAATAAGTTCAGGTAAAATTGGAATTCTTAAAAACAAACTCACACACAATACATTTATTAGCAAGGAGGCTTAACTTAAAAAAATTGAAAGGTACGCAAAATGGCAAGCAAAAGATTATGATAAAAAGGTGAAAAATATTACCCCTTTTCATACAATAATAAAACCAGCAGTTAGATTTTTTAAGCATTATATTTTACAACTAGGGATACTTGATGGCTATGTAGGTTTTATAATATCTGCTTATCAAGCAAAGGCAGTATTAATGAGGTATAAATACTTACAAGACTATAGAGATGCAAACAGAAATAAGTAATGCATTAGACACATTAAAAGCTGGAGGAATAATCCTTTACCCTACTGACACTATCTGGGGTTTAGGTTGTGATGCAACAAACTCTGATGCAATTGCTAAAATTTATGCAATAAAGAGAAGAGAAGATAGCAAAGCACTTATTTCTTTAGTTGCTGATGAGAAACAACTTAAAAATAGCACAGGAAATATTCCTAATTTTGATATCAACTCAAAACCAACTACAGTAATTTACCCTAACGCAAAAGGTATCAGCAATAAATTACTAGCTACAAATGGTTCTGCTGCAATTCGTATTGTACAGGATGATTTTTGCCAACAACTCATTCAATTATTTGGAAAAGCTATTGTTTCTACCTCTGCAAATATTAGTGGTAACATATCCCCAAAACAATTTTCAGAAATTTCAGAAGAAATAAAAAACAATGTTGATTATATCGTAAATTTGCGCCAAAATGAATTGATGACTACCCCTTCAACTATACTATTGATAAATGAAGATGGAAGCATTAAAAAAATTAGATAGTGAATTATTCTTCTGCTTTAAAAAACCCAATTTTCAAAACTGTACAATTAGCTGCTGATGAGCTAAACTACCCAACCTATGTAGTTGGAGGGTTTGTTCGTGACTTTTTGCTAAACAGAAAACAAGAAAAAACAGATATTGATTTTGTTTGCATTGGAAATGGAATGAAATTAGCAGAATCTGTTAAAAATAAACTAGGAGAAAAAGCAACACTTAAAGTTTTTAAAAACTTTGGAACAGCTATGATTCATTTTAAAGGGGAGGATTATGAATTTGTAGGCGCCCGTAAGGAATCTTACCGATCAGACAGCCGGAAACCTATAGTAGAAAACGGCACTTTAGAAGATGATCAAAACAGAAGAGACTTTACTATAAATGCAATGGCAATTCAGTTAAATGCTGAAAATTATGGCATATTAATTGATCCTTTTAATGGGCAAGAAGATTTAAAAAATCAAGTTATTAGAACCCCTTTAAATCCTGACATTACTTATAGTGATGACCCCTTAAGAATGATGCGTGCAATTCGTTTTGCAACTCAACTAGGTTTTACAATTGAAGAAAAATCATTAGTATCAATAAACCGTAATGCTGAGCGATTAACGATTATCTCACAAGAAAGAATTACTGAAGAGTTAAACAAAATCATTCTTACAGAAAAACCATCAGATGGTTTTAAATTGCTTTTTGACACCCAATTACTACATCAATTTTTTCCATTAATGTGTCAGCTTCATGGAGTTGATTTTATAGGAAAGCACGGGCATAAGGACAATTTTTATCACACACTTGAGGTGCTTGACAATATAAGCAAAAACACTAGAAACCTTTGGTTAAGATGGGCAGCAATATTACATGACATTGCAAAGCCTCAAACTAAAAAATATGAAAAAGGACATGGATGGACTTTTCATGCTCATGAATTTATTGGAGGAAAAATGGTTCCTAAAATTTTCAGGAAACTTAAATTACCATTAAATGAAAAAATGAGGTATGTAAAGAAACTTGTTACCCTTCATTTACGACCAATTGTACTTGCACAAGATATAGTTACCGATTCAGCAGTTAGGCGTTTACTTTTTGATGCAGGAGATGATATTGATGACTTGATGACACTTTGTGATGCTGACATTACTTCAAAAAACAAAAAAAAGGTAAAAAAATACTTAAATAATTTTCAATTAGTACGAAAAAAACTGAAAGAAATTGAAGAGAAAGACCATGTCAGAAATTTTCAACCTCCAATTAACGGGAAAGAAATAATGGAGTTATTTAACCTTGAAGCCGGTAGAGAAATTGGAATTTTAAAAAACTCAATAAAAGAAGCTATTCTTGATGGAACTGTTAAAAATGACAAAAAAGAAGCTTTAGTATTTATCATTTCAAAAGCAAAAGAACTAAACCTACACCCAGTAAAATGAAAAGTACAATACAAGTCCATTTAGAATATAAAGAAGATGTAATTCGTGACATTGAAATTGCTTCAACAAGTAATTTGGAAAATTTACATTTAGCAATAATTGCTGCTTTTGAATTAGATAAGAATGAATTGGCTTCATTTTATATGACTAATGAAGATTTTGAACTTTTGCAAGAAATCCCTCTTTTTGCTGTAGATGATAAAGAAAATCCTATGCTTGGAATGAATGAAGTAATTCTTTCTTCTATACTTACCAATGAAGGCGCTCAACTACTTTATGTATATGATTTTATGAAAATGTGGAGATTCTTAATTACATTAACTGAAACTAATGAAGAGGAAATTACAGCAGCTAATTGCATTAAATCAATAGGTAAAATGCCAAAAGATGCTCCTGAAATTTCTTTTAAGGCAGAAAAAGAATTTGATCCATTTGAAGATGCCTTTGACGATTTTGATGAATTTAATGAGTATGAAGAAGAATACTAAAAAAGTTATCATTATTGTTGGCCCTACTGCTATTGGAAAAACTGCACTAAGTATAAAAATTGCTCAACTTCTAAATACTGAAATTATATCATGTGATTCAAGGCAATTCTATAAAGAATTATTAGTTGGAGCTGCACCTCCAAGCGAGCAAGAGTTATCACAAGTGAAACATCATTTTATACAACATTTATCTGTAAAAGAAGATTATAATGCTGGAGCTTTCGAATTGGATGCTATTGCAAAAATTGAAGAACTACACCAAAAAAAAGATACTGTTGTAATAGTTGGAGGTTCAGGCTTATATGTCAATGCAATTTGCAAAGGATTTGATAAAATGCCTAAGATTCCCACTCATATCAGAACAGCACTTAATGATGAATTTCACAAAAAAGGAATAATTTGGCTACAAGAAAAAGTTAAAGAAATAGATCCAGTATTCTTTGAAAGTTGTGACACTAAAAATCCTCAGAGATTATTGCGAGCTTTAGAAATACATAAAGCAACAGGAGAAAAGTTTTCCTCTTTCAAATCAGATACTGCAAAAGTGCGTCCATTTGAAATCATTAAAATAGGATTAACAATTGATAGAGCATTACTTTATGAAAGAATAAATACACGAGTAGATAAAATGCTTGAAAATGGTTTGCTTGAAGAAGTAGAATTACTTATTCCTTTTCAGGAAAAAAACGCGTTACAAACTGTTGGATACAAAGAAATATTTGCTTTTTATAATAACGAATGTTCACTTGAAAAAGCTGTAGAAAATATAAAGCAAAATACTAGAAGGTTTGCAAAACGCCAACTTACTTGGTTCAGGAAAGATGAAAACACAAAATGGTTTGAACCGAATCAATTAGATGAAATAAAAAGATTTATCGGAGTATAGTTACACTTCCTTTTATGGCATCAAACTCATGTCCAATCTCAATAGAATAAAAATAAGCACCATCAGGAACATCATTTCCTTTTTCATTTTTACCATCCCAAGGAGTTGAATAACCAACTGATTGAAAAAGTAACTTACCATATCTACCGTACACCCTTACTTCAGAATCGTTATATAAGAAAGTATCCTCTAAACTCCAAGTATCATTTATATTATCTCCATTTGGCGTAAATACATTCGGAATACATTCAGCACTCATTGTTGCAATTGTAAAAGTAGTATCCTCAGTACACCCATTATTATCCATTGCTGTAACACTATAATTCCCTGGACTTAAGCTCAAATTAATTGAATTTTCTGTACTTCCATTTGACCAAGAATAAGTGTAAGGAGAAGTACCTCCAGTTGCATCAGCAGTAATTTCTACATCTAAATTTTCTAAATTACACTCCACAATTAAATCAGCAGGATCTAAGGTAATTAGCAAAGGATCTATATCAAAATCTGCTCTTACAACACAACCCAAATTATCAGTTACCTCCACCCAATGTGGTCCTGAGCAAATATTAGCATGTGCAAAAATTTCACCATTATCCCATAGATAAGAATAAGGAGAGTTTCCCCATAAATCCGCATCAGAAAATACAGTAGTTGTACTTAAATCAACAATACCATTTGGCAAATAATAAGTTGCTAATAAAGTATCCGTTACTGAACAATTAGAAGTATTATCAGTTGTTGTTACAAAATAAGTACCTTCACATAAATTTGAGGTAATCGAATCAGTACTTACTACATTATTTACAATGTCAACCCACTCATAAGAAAAAGGACCTCCAGTTGAAGTATAGTCAACTTCTATAGCACCAGTATGTGTTATATTATCATAAATTAAAGCTGTAACTAATTCAAAGGGAACTAAATTAAAATAAGCTGTATCAGAATTTCCACAAGAATCTATAGCAATAACCCAATAATTAGCTCCCAACAAAGAATTTATACTTGGGCTAGTTTCTCCTGTACTCCATACATATTGAATAGGTAATACCCCTCCAACAGTTACAATCTCTGCATCTCCACCTGTATCACAAGTTGCATTATTAAAGGAAACATTCTGAATACTAAAAGGATTTGGCTCTGTAATTATAATTTGAGTATTTGGTGTAGTACATTCATTGGTGTCTGACACCTCACAAGAATAAATACCTGCTGACAGGACTCTTTGAATATCTGTATTTCCATCATTCCATAATACTGAAAAAGGACCAGTCCCTCCTGATATAATAATATCAATAGTTGTAATTGCTCCTCTACACAATAAAGGGTTTTCATAATTTGCAAACAAAAAATCAATTTGTTCAGGTTCATTCAATGTAAGAGATAAGGTGTCAAGACAAGAAAGCGAATCAGAAACAACTAAAGAATAAGTTCCTGCTGGTAAACCATATAGAGAATCCAGATTACCTGACCCATTTAGCCAGTAGTAAGTTAAAGGGCCAACTCCTCCTGTTACATTAATCTTTATACTTCCATCAGACAAACCATTACATGAAGGAGGGTAAAAAATAGGATTAGCCGAAAATGGCTCTCCTTGTTCAACTGTAAAATCTTGCATTAAGGTACAACCCAAACTATCAGCAATAAAAGCAGTATAATTTCCTGCGCTAAGCGCCTGATTATTAACACCACCCCATTGAACTGTAAAAGGAGAATTTCCTCCAAAAATAGAATCAATAGTTATTGTTCCTGATGCATCACCATAACACAATACATGCTCAATTGTACTTTCAACTTCAATTTCATATTGTGCAATACAAGTAGCCGATAGAGTATCTTGACAGCCAAATTGTAAATCCTTTACAAAAATATCATATGTACCTGCAGGAACATTTATGGTGTCATTTCCAAAACCTAAGAAATAATAATTAATCATTGTGTTTCCTCCTGTAATGCTATCAATTAAAAATGCTACCGTATCAGAAGCACAAATTAATGGATAAGTTGTTGAGGAATATACTGTATAGGATTCTGGTTCCAGCACTGTTATTGTATCTAGCATTTCACAGTTATTTGAATCAACTACTGATAAAACATAACTACCTGCAGCTAAATTATTGAACACTATAGAATCAGGATAAAAATCCTGCATATTATTTGAACTAGAAAGGTGATTAAAATTTGGAGCACTCCCAGTTAAATCAGAAAATGAAATTGTATCCGTATTGAGTATTAAATAATAGAAATACTTATTATTTATATTGTATTTTTTTCCTCCTCTTATTCTTAAAAATATGGATGCGGTTTCATCACCTATACACTTATTATGATCTACTATTTGTGTATCTACTCTTATCTGTTGAGGGTTTTTAAACTCAGAATAATCTATAGAATCAGTACATCCAGTTGCATCTGTAACCACTGCCTTGTACCACCCAGCAGGTATATTTGATAAATTCTCAGTTGTATCCGGTAAAAGAATACTATTCGTCCCTACTGCATCATCAGCATAATACCAAGAATACATATAATACTCATCACCATCAAGCGTGTCATTTAAAATAATACTACCATTAGGATCAAATTTTACTCCACCATATACAGGCCTTTTTAAAGTTCCTGAAGAGTCCCCAAAACAGAGTATGGATTCTTGACCTTGCCCAATAGTTATGGGACAGGAAATTCCAAATGAATCTACTTCCTGTGACGGAACCCCTCCGTCATCATAATAAAACGAAACTTTATACAAACCACACTCTGTAGAAAAAAGAGTGTCATTTGACGAACTAACTGTTACAAAAGAAAAAGCACTAACATTCAGCCATACACCATTACTTTTGTATTCCCAAATGACAGTAGAAGGGTAAGTAATAGTTGCATCCAAAGCAACATATCCTGTAGTGAAATTACAATCTACACCTTGAACAGTTGAAGAATTTATTTGAGAAAAAAGATTAAAAGTAGTCGTGAAAAATAAAATTAATATGAATATTCTTTTCATTATTTGTAAAATTTAAGGGCAAATATACCTAAATAAATTAACTAGATAGCTTATTAAAATCAAGCACTAAACCTGATTCTGCTAAATGAGTATTCTCAAAGGTGTCTTTTGTCTCAGTAAGCAACTCATCAAGATTCCTATACCTTTGAGAAAAATGACCAATGACTAAGTTTTTGACAGCTGCTTTTCTTGCTATTGTAGCTGCATCAAAAGTTGTAGAGTGGCCCGTTTCTTTTGCTCTTTCGGATAACTCTTTTTTAAAGGTTGCTTCATGATATAATAAATCTACCCCTTTAATTTTATCAACTAAATCTTCATCATACAAAGTATCGGTGCAAAAAGCATAAGAATGGGGTGGGCTATTTGCAATTGTAATTTCATCATTTCTCACTACTCTTCCCTTCTCATCAATCCAGTCAGCACCCTCTTTTATCCCATTAAATTTTTCATATGGAATATTTAGTTTTTCTATTTTTTCTTTAGAAATCTTGCGTTTACTTTTTTTCTCCTCAAAAATAAACCCTGAACATTTAAGAGTATGATTAAGCAAAACATTACGCACATTTATTCCCTCATCTTCAAATAGAATTTGTTCATTATTTTCAGGGATAGGATGAAAAAATAAGGGGTAATTTAATTCTGTATTAGAAGCCGCTAATTGCAAATCAATAATTCCTTTTAACTCTTGATGCGCATAAATATGCAAGTCTTTATTTCTACCTAAAAGATGCATACTATTGATTAAACCAATTAAACCAAAATAATGATCTCCATGTAAATGGCTAATAAAAATATGATTAATCCTTTGAAAACTCAATTGATATTTTCTTAACTGAACTTGAGTTCCTTCTCCGCAATCAATTAAAAAAAACCGCTCATTTGCATTTAGCAATTGAGCGGTTGGATATCTTTCTACTGTAGGGACTGCTGAGTTACACCCTAAAATGGTAAGTTTAAATGACATTAATTAGCAATAATCATTCTTTTAGAAACAATTTGTGTTCCATTATTTATCGAATACAAATACACTCCATTAGTATAATTCTGAGCATTAATCTTAATATCATTTACCCCACGGCTTGCAGTAATATTTCTTTCTTCAACTTTTTCACCTAAATAATTAAATACTGTAAAAGTTACATCAGCTGAATTTCCTGAAATAAATTGAATTTTAGCAGTATTCTGAACTGGATTAGGATAGATACCTTTTAGTTCAAAAGTAAAATCATTAAATTGATTAACAACTGAAGTAGCATTAGTAACTTCAATATAATAATAATCAATTACATCATCTTGTGTTTGAATTCCCCAAGTACCAGCATCAACAGTAGTAGTTGTATTCATAATAATTTGATGAGAACCTATTTCTGCAGCTGTTGGACTTGGTGATGTAAGTACAGCACAAGAAGTTGATCCGCCTGCAAAAGTACAATTAGAAGTTGCACAATCATAAGAAAAACTATTTGGCAAACCAGTAACACTTGTTAATTCTATAGTTTGAATTGTAACAGCAACAGGAATACCTATAAAAGTAATAGTTGTATCTAAAGGAGAAATAATAGTAATCACCTCATTATATGGCTGACCAACCATTGCATTAGGCAAACCTGTTGCACTATCAGGATAAATTCCTGAAATAGTAAATTGAGGGTCAGGTGTACATTGCGCTTGCGCTCCAATAAAGGCAACAGCCAATGTAAGTGTAAGTAAGATTTTTTTCATATTTAATTTTGGTTTATAATTCTAATTGTCTTTCCATTTCATCCATTTCAATATAATCATAAGCTTCAAGTAAAGTAGGAACAATTGTAAGCTCTTCATCAAAAGAAAATTCACAAACAATTACAAAAGAGCCTTTCATTTTTGAAATGATATCTGCAAATGTAATAAATTTATCTTTGATATCCTCAGCTACTTCAGGTTTCACTCCTCTTAAGTCAGCAATAAAATGCTTAATTTCTGAAGTAATTTTAAGATCAGATAAATTATTATCCTCACCTAATTTAAATACTAAAGTTGATTCTTGAATATTCATCTCTTTAATTATTTTTAATTTTTCCTGCCAATAAATACAATACTGCCATCCGTATTGCCACTCCATTTTCAACTTGATCCAAAATAATAGCATGATCTGAGTCAGCTACATCTGAACTTAATTCAACACCTCTATTAATTGGTCCAGGATGCATTATTGTTATTTCTTTATCCAACCCGTCAAGCACTTCCTTATCTACTCCATACACCATAGCATATTCTCTCAATGAAGGAAAATAATTTACATCTTGTCGTTCTAATTGTATTCTTAAAACATTTGCAACATCACACCATTGTAAAGCTTCTTTTAAGTCAGGAAAGTGAGTAACTCCTAAAGCGTCCAAATGTTTAGGCATTAATGAAGATGGCCCACAAACTTTAACTTCAGCCCCAAGCTTTTGCAAACAATATATATTAGATAGTGCAACTCTTGAATGTAGAATATCTCCAACAATCACAACCTTTTTACCTTCAACTTCACCATATTTTTCTCTAATAGAATAAGCATCTAATAAAGCTTGTGTAGGATGTTCATGTGCTCCGTCTCCTGCATTTACAATTTTAGCATCAATATTTCTTGACAAAAACACTGAGGCTCCTGGATTTGGATGACGCATTACTACTATATCAACCTTCATGGCTAATATATTATTTACAGTATCTAGTAAAGTCTCCCCCTTTTTAACAGATGATGATGCTGATGCAAAATTAATAACATCTGCCGAAAGCCTTTTTTCTGCTAATTCAAAAGACAATTTTGTTCGTGTAGAATTCTCAAAGAATAAGTTTGCAATCGTAATATCTCTTAAAGAAGGGACTTTTTTAATCGGCTGATTAATAATCTTTTTAAAATTATCTGCTGTTTTAAAAATCAAATCTATATCTGATTTTTTAAGGTATTTTATTCCTAATAAATGATCTACTGACAAATTACTCATCATTCTGATTTTACCATTAATATTCTATCTTTTCCATTTATCTCTTTCCACTCCACTATTACTCTTTCTGAGTCAATTGCATCAATTGTTCGCCCAACATAATTAGGCTGTATTGGTAAATGTCTACTAAATCTTCTATCAATTAAAGTCAATAACTCAACTGACTTTGGCCTACCGAATGCCATTAATGCATCAATTGCTGAACGAATAGATCTTCCTGTAAATAACACATCATCAATTAACACTACATTTTTACCTTCAACTGAAAGGTTCATATCCATAACTTCTGGAACAATTGGCTCCTCTCTTCTCATTAAATCATCTCTATAAAACGAGATATCAACATTTCCTGATTGAATTGGAGAAGTTGCAATAAGAGTTTCGAGTTTAGCAATAATTCTTTTACTTAAAAAAGTACCTCTAGGTTGAACACCTATAATTACAGTATCTACAAAATCATTATGATTTTCAATTAATTGTTGACACAACCTTTCAATTGTAATCTCAATGTCATGCTGATTTAATATTTGTCTTTCTTCAATCATTGCAATACAAAAATAGCAAAAAAAAAGCCCCAAATTAATGGGGCTTTGAATTAATTATTCACCTTTCTCTAAATCCTTCTTCAGAGCGGATAGCTGATCCAAATCACCTAAGGTAGATTGCTTTTTATCATCCTCAAGTTTCTTCATCACTTTTTTAGCTGCTGAAGCTGATTTCTTTCTTTCTGCTTCAAGCTCTTCTTTAAAGATTGCTGTATGAGAAACTAAAATCTTTTTATTCTCTTTTGAGAATTCAAGAATTCTAAAAGATAATGTTTCACCAACTACTATGCTTGAACCATCTTCTTTTTCAGTATGTCTTTTTGGAGCAAATGCTTCTACTTCTTCAGACAATGCAATTACGGCACCTTTATCAAATACTTCTTTTACAGTTCCTTCATAGTCTTTTCCGTCTTTATATTGCTTAGCATAATCATCCCAAGGATTAACATCTAATTGCTTATGTCCTAAACTGATTTTTCTATTTCCTTTATCAATATCTAAAACAATAACATCAAGCATTGCATCAACTTGAGTAAACTCAGCTGGATGCTTCACTTTCTTAGTCCAAGATAAATCAGAAATATGTACCAAACCATCAACACCTTCAACTAATTCAACAAAGATTCCAAAGTTAGTGAAGTTTCTTACTTTAACACTATGCTTAGATCCAACAGGGAAATTAGCTGCAATATCAGCCCATGGGTCTGGAGTCATTTGCTTAACACCTAATGACATTTTTCTAGTCTCTTTATCTAAAGTTAAAATTTGAGCTTTAACAGCATCTCCTTTTTTATAGAAATCATTAGCTGATCTTAAGTGAGTTGACCAAGACATTTCAGACACATGTAATAATGCTTCAATTCCTGCTTGTAATTCAACAAACACACCATAATCAGCAACAACTACAACTTTACCATCAACTTCATCACCTACTTTTAAGCTTTCATCTAAATTCTCCCAAGGATGAGCACCTAATTGTTTTAATCCTAATTGGATTCTACTCTTACCTTCATCAAAGTCAAGAATTACAACATTAATAGTTTCATCTAAAGATACAATCTCATCTGGATGAGAAATTCTACCCCAAGATAAATCAGTAATATGAATTAATCCATCAATACCTCCTAAATCAACAAACACACCATAAGAAGTAATATTCTTAACAGTACCTTCAAGAACTTGTCCTTTTTCTAACTTAGACATGATTTCTTTAGTTTGAACTGCTAAATCAGCTTCAATTAATGCTTTATGAGATACTACAACATTACGGAAGGATTCATTAACCTTAACAACTTTGAATTCCATCTTTTTACCAACATATTCATCATAGTCACGGATAGGCTTAACATCAATTTGAGAACCTGGTAAGAAACACTCAATACCAAATACATCAACAATCATACCTCCTTTAGTTCTACTCATTATCTGACCATTAACAACCTCACCAGTTTCTAAAGCAACATTCACTTTCTCCCAAGCTCTTAATACCCTAGCTCTTCTGTGAGACAATACTAATTGTCCGTTTTTATCTTCTTGTTTTTCAACTAAAACCTCAACAGTATCACCAGCTTTTAATTCAGGATTGTACTTAAATTCATTAAAACTAATTACACCATCTGATTTAAAGTTGATATCTACAACAACCTCTCTATCAGTTACCATTACAACTGTACCATCAATAACTTGCTTATCGATAACATCAGGTAATGTAGAGCTGTATTCTTTTTCTAAATCAGTTCTTTCTTTAGTAGAATACATATCGTTTTGAGCCGCTTTGTCCCAATCAAATTCTTCTACTTTTTCAACTTTCTTTTTTGGAGCTTTTTCAGCCTTCACTTCTTCAAGTACTGGAGCTGCTTCTACTTCTTCAGTAACAGGAGTTTCTGCTACAACTACCTCCTCAACTTTCGGAGTTTCTACTGCTTTTGGTGCAGTTTCTTTTTTGTTTTCTTCTGACATTTTTGTCATTTTACATTTGTATCTTAAAGTAAGTAAGGCTGAGATGTTTAAACTTTAAGAGCTATTAATTTTATATTTTCCTTTTCACTACCTTACAAAACATTCTGAAAAGGGCTGCAAAAATACAATTTTAATCTGAAATAACAAACAAGAAAACTAAGCTATATTTTTAATAGCATTTTGAACATTTTCCAACAACCATCTTGGAGTAGAAGTTGCACCACAAATACCTACAGAATTTGCTTTTAAAAACCAATCCTTTTTAATCTCATCTACATCTGAAATGAAGTGTGAATTAGGGTTCTCTTCTTTACATGATTTATATAGCATTTTTCCGTTAGAACTTTTTTGCCCACTTACAAAAACAATGACATCATTATCCTTTGAAAATTGCTTTAATTGAGGCTCACGACCTGAAACCTGCCTACACAAAGTGTCATGCACTATGTATTTTACATTTTCTTTACCTGCCAACTTAACCCTTTCAGCAATCACATCACTAATCGCTTTATAAGCTTTTGGACTTTTTGTTGTTTGAGAATAAATATAAATAGATTTATTGAAATCCACTTTTTCTAAATCATCAACAGTAGTTACAATTATAGCATGATTTTTAGTCTGTCCAAGCAAACCTGTCACCTCAGCATGCCCTTCTTTCCCAAAAATAATTACTTGCCCATCAATCTCTTTAATCTCTTCATAGCCCTCCTTAATTTGATGCTGTAACTTTAACACCACAGGGCAGGAAGCATCCAATAATTGTATATTATTTTCGAGTGCAGTAGTATAAGTTGAAGGAGGTTCACCATGAGCACGAATCAATACTTTACAATCAGAAATCTCTTTCAAGTCATCATGATTAATAATTTTTAAACCCATGTCATTCAAGCGATCTACTTCTTTGTTATTATGTACGATATCACCTAAACAATATAAACTTTCTTCTTTTTCTAAAATATCCTCTGCCATTTGAATAGCATACACTACACCAAAACAAAAACCTGAATATTTATCAATAGTAACTTCCATTATTCACCTAATTTTGTTGTTATTAAATCATCAATCAAAGCATTTTGCTTTTGAATTGAAAACTGAGAATTATCAATTAAAATTGCATCTTTTGCCTGCAACAAAGGATTTATTTCTCTATTTGTATCATGATCATCTCTCAATGTTAAATTACTCAATACATCCTCAAAAGTAACTTTTTCCCCCTTCTTTTTCAATTCATCATACCTTCTTTGAGCTCTTATTTTCGCACTTGCCGTTACAAATAATTTCAGTTTAGCGTCAGGAAATACTTTTGTACCAATATCTCTTCCATCCATCACAACATTTCCTTCCCTTCCTATCTCTTGCTGTGAAGCAATTAATTTTTCACGCACTTGTTGAATTTGAGCAACAATACTCACATTGTCCGATACCTCAAAACCTCTAATTATCTTTTCTACATTTTCACCATTCAAAACAGTTTCTGACTGTTTTGTTTCGGCATTAAACACAAAATTGATTGCAATATTATCTAGCTCAGCATTCAATTTTACTAAATCTACTTCTTTATTTTTTATTACATTATTTCTCATGCAATAAAGTGTAACTGCACGATACATTGCTCCTGTATCAATATAACGCATACCATATTTGCTAGCCACTGCTTTTGCAATGGTACTTTTACCACAAGAAGAATGGCCATCAATCGCTATATTAAAAGGTAAACTCATTTAGAGCCCAAAAGTACTCAAATTTGTAGCAATACTAAAATTATTTGGAGTTCCTGATAAATGATAAGATGCTCTACTATAATCCAACCTGAATTTTGAGACTTTAAACCCTATCCCCCAAGAGAAACCAACCAATGCCGGGTAAGTAGAAAGACTCATATCAAATCTCCTTTGAAAATTAAACCCTCCTCTTATAAAAAGACTTTTACGAAAAGGGTTTAATTCACCACCAATAATTAAATGTCGTAATGCCGTTTTCGCAATACTTTCCTTCTTTATTTCCAACTCCCCTGTTTCAATATTTGTTTGAGAAATCAACTTATAAGGTGATTTTATATCAAACTGATGAAGGTGATGGAAAGTAAGTGAATACCTAAAAGGGAGATGTTTTAACTCTTTACTTATTCCTAACTGCACATCAAATGGTAAAGCCTCTTTCTCATCCGTATAAGACACCAATTGTCTCCCAATATTTTTTAACAGAAATGTTGCTGTAAATTCTTTTTCTGGATTAAAGTAAGTGGTGGCTATATTAGTAGAAAGCGCAAAAGCATGATAAGTTTCATATTGAGAATTCAATGCATTTACATTGACACCTAGAGTAAATTTTTCATTCAACTTCCTACTTGCTCCTAAAGTAATTACTTGATCATGAGCAGAAAAAGAGCCTAGATTATTTCCGACAATATCATTGTGCTCAAAATCACCATAATTTATTGCTTTAATCCCTAAAGATATAACACCTAATTCTTTCCACTTTCTAGCGTAAGAAAAACCTATTAAATTAATATCTGAAAAATAATCAGTAAAAGAAAACACTAAGCCATTGTGCATTTCAGCATTTAACAAGGAAGGTGTAGTTTGGGCTAAAGCCACATCATAATCAACAATAGCAATTCCACTTCCTCCCATAGCTTCAATCCTTGGAGAAAGTTCCACATCAACAAAAGAAAAAGCAGTTGTTCCACCAATTTGAGCCAAAAGACCCAAAGGCAAACAAAGTACTATTATGATTATTCTTTTTATCATTAATTTAGCTAACGCTTAAAACTTACTCTTATTATACACTAATTAATTGTTACTGCTTCTTCTACTTTTTCAGTTAACAAAGCAATATCTGTTACTTCTTTTAAAGTATCTACATAATGGAAAGTCATAACCTTTACATACTTTTCATTTATCTCTAAAATATCTTTTTTGTTCTGCTTTGAAAGAATAATTTCATTAATTCCAGAACGCTTAGCTGCTAATATTTTTTCTTTAATTCCACCTACTGGCAATACTTTTCCTCTTAAAGTAAGCTCGCCTGTCATAGCAATTTTCTCTTTTACTTTTCTTTGCGTGAAAGAAGAAATTAAGGAAGTAAACATAGTAATTCCTGCTGAAGGCCCATCCTTAGGAGTTGCTCCTTCTGGCACATGTACATGCACATTCCACTTATCAAATACATCTGTATTTATTCCGTACTCTCCAGCATGCGCCTTTAAATATTCCATAGCAATTGTTACCGATTCTTTCATTACTTTCCCAAGATTTCCAGTAACAGAAAGCTTTCCCTTTCCTTTACTTAGGATACTTTCAATAAATAAAATATCACCCCCTACTGAAGTCCAAGCTAAGCCTGTAACTACACCAGCTACTGAATTGTCCGTAAAACGATCTCTATCAAATCTTGGTGCACCTAGTACTTTTTCCACCACCACAGCATTTGGAAAATAATCAAACGATTCCTCCATAGCAATTGATTTCGCCACATTACGAATCATTTTACTCACCATTTTATCCAATGTTCTTACACCTGATTCTCTTGTATATTGATCAACAATTTTCTCTAACATCTCATCAGACAAAGTAAACTGTTCTGCTTTTAATCCATGAGACTTTAATTGTTTAGGCAATAAATGTTTTTTTGCTATTTGTACTTTTTCCTCAAGAGTATAACCGTTTATCTCAATAATTTCCATTCTATCCCTTAAGGCAGGCTGAATAGTAGCTAAAGAATTTGCAGTAGCCACAAACATTACCTTAGACAAATCATAGTCTAACTCTAAATAATTATCATGGAATGTTTCATTTTGCTCAGGATCCAAAACTTCTAAAAGTGCAGAAGAAGGGTCTCCATGAGAATCTCTGGTCACCTTATCTATCTCATCCAACACAAAAACAGGATTAGATGTTTTTGCTTTTTGAATGGATTTAATAATCCTTCCTGGCATAGCTCCAATATAAGTTTTTCTATGCCCTCTAATTTCTGATTCATCTCTTAATCCTCCCAAAGAAACTCTTTCATATTTTCTTCCCAATGCCTCAGCAATTGACTTTCCTAAGGATGTTTTTCCAACTCCAGGAGGGCCATACAAACATAAAATTGGAGATTTCATATCTCCCTTCAATTTTAAAACAGCTAAATGCTCAATAATCCTTTCTTTAACTTTCTCCAAGCCAAAATGATCTCTATCCAAAATATCTTTTGCTTTTTTCAAATCAAAACTATCAGTAGTAACTTCATCCCAAGGCAAGTCCAATATTAACTCAATATAACTTCTTTGCACTGCATAATCAGACATAGAAGAATTCATCCTTTGCAACTTCCTTAATTCTTTATCAAAAGCATTGGCCACCTCTTTATTCCACTTCTTTTTAGCACCTTGATTACGCATCTCATCTATCTCTTTTTGAGAACCACTTCCTCCTAATTCTTCTTGAATTGCTTTCATCTGCTGATTCAAGTAATACTCCCTCTGCTGCTTATCTAAATCCGTTTGTACTTTAGATTGAATTTTATTTTTCATTTCCAAAAGTTGCAATTCCTTTGTCAATAATTCTA
This sequence comes from uncultured Flavobacteriales bacterium, assembly GCA_943788405.1. Taxonomy (GTDB): domain Bacteria; phylum Bacteroidota; class Bacteroidia; order Flavobacteriales; family BACL11; genus UWMA-0277. The sequence continues at coordinate 203,347 of CALSQD010000002.1, read as the reverse complement.
AAACAGAGATTGCACGCTTTTTCAAATCTACCTCTTCCAATAAGGATTGTTTTTCAGGTAAACCTATATTCATATTAGATGAAACAAAATTGATGGCAAATGAAGTATTCTTAATATTCTTAATTGCTATAGCTGCTTCAGATGGAATATTAGGAGATTCATCAATAATCCTTAATGCCAAATCTTTCACTGAAGAAACCAAAGCACTAAATTCCTCATCTTTCCTTTCTGGTTTTACTTCAGATAAATCCGTTACTTTTGCTTTATAATACGGTTCGTTCTGAACCATTTCCTCAATTTTAAAACGCTTACGCCCCTGAATTACTGCCGTTATGTTTCCATCAGGCATTTTTAACATTTTTAAAATATGTGCAACTGTACCTACTTCATTCAAATCTTTTAACTCAGGTAATTCAGTTTCAAAGTCTTTTTGAGAAACAACACCAATTGTTTTATTTCCATTTTCAGCATCCTTTATCAATTTTACTGAACGGTCTCTACCAATAGTAATTGGAATAATTACGCCAGGAAAAAGCACTGTATTCCTTAACGGCAGAATTGACAACACATCAGGAGTATCTTCTTTTGATATTTTCGCCTCATCCTCATCAGACATTAATGGCAAAAATTCTGTTTCTTCATTTATTAAATCAGATAACTCAAAGCCATCTAAAGGATATTTATTTCTCATAATATTTGTTTTTCACTAATTAACTTATGCAATTAGTGTGCCATAATTGAAATATGTAATTTTTGTCAGTTAGGATTCGTTTCTGTAGCGTTTTGTCATATCGTACACCTTGGCAAGAATATCCTTTTCTACATTATCAAACTCAAGTTTTCTTCTAGCAAAAACTTTTTCAGCTACTTCAAAAACTTTTGGCAACTTATAAACTGTAAACCCTGCAGCACCTCCCCAATTAAAAGAAGGAATGAAATTTCTTGGAAAACCACTCCCAAATATATTAGCACTTACTCCCACTACAGTTCCTGTATTGAACATAGTATTAATCCCACATTTAGAATGATCGCCCATAATTAAACCACAAAATTGCAAGCCAGTCTTTTTGAAGCGTTCCGTTTCATAATTCCAAAGTTTTACCTCAGCATAATTATTCTTCAAATTAGAATTATTAGTATCCGCACCTAAATTACACCACTCGCCAATAACAGAATTACCTAAAAACCCATCATGTGCTTTCGAAGAATAACCAAAAAATACTGAATTATTCACTTCACCTCCCACTTTGCAATAAGGACCCAAAGTAGTTGCTCCATAAATTTTAGTGCCCATTTTCAATACTGAGTTTTCGCACATTGCAAAAGGACCTCTAATGATTGACCCTTCCATTACCTCAGCATTCTTTCCTATATATATAGGGCCATTTTCTGCATTCAATATACTACACGAAACTTTTGCACCTTTCTCAATAAACACCTTATTTCCAACTAATGTATTTGTTTCGTTTAACGCTTTTGACTTTCTTCTTTTTGTTAAAAGAGCAAAATCACTTTCTATCTCCCTATCATTATCCGAAAAAATGTCCCATACATTTTCAACCGTATTAAACTCAACATGAGAAGCTATCCTATTCATTTTTTGCAAATCAAAAATAGCTGAACGGAAAGCAATAACCTCTCCATTTTTTTCCAAGGCCTCACCTACCCTTAAACTTTCTAACTCGGTTATTAATGCTTTTGAAGGCAAGGTTTTTGCATTAATCCAAAGATTATCTTTTTTGATTTTTACAGGAAATTTAGTCGATAAATAATCAACTGTTTGAACTGAAACTGATTTATAATACTTTTCCCATTTTTCCTTAATTGTTAAGATTCCTATCCTAAAATCAGAGATTGGTCGAGTATATGTAAGGGGATAATAATTTTCCCTATTGCTATCAAAAAGAATTACATTCATAAAAGCAAAGTTAAAAAAAAAGCCCACACAAATGTGCGGGCTTTTTAGTTATGCATTTCTTCAATAATTAATTTTTAAAAACACTCATATTCTCATCATAAATAGGACTTTCAATTCTTAAAAAATCTAAAACACTATGAAAAACATTGTGTTGCGAAAGCAATTGCTCATTCTTAATCCCCCTAGAACCATCAGACATCCAAACAATAAACGGAATGTCTAGCTGTTCTTTTGGAGCTATACTTGCCGGTATCCCATGCAAATACAAATTATTTTCTCCTAAGGATTCACCATGATCAGAGATGTAAATCATAGATGAATTATACTCTGATAACTGTTTTAAATCAGCTATTAGTTTAGCTAAAATATAGTCAGTATATACAATAGTATTATCATAAGCATTTATTAATTCTTCTTGAGTACACTTTGCTAACTCAACACTTTCGCATACAGGATTAAACTTTTCAAATTCCTTAGGATATTTTTTATAATATGTTGGCCCATGACTAGTACTTGCATGCAAAACTACCAGTATTTTATCTTTTTGACTTGTTAAAATCTGCTCACTCAATCCACTCAACAATACTTCATCATAATCACAAGCATCTCCATTGCAAAATTTTTTCAGATCACTTTTTCTTTGATAATTTTCAATTGTAACAGTAGGTTCTCCCCAATTTGTAGTTCTCCAGATAACCTCTACATCATTTCTAAATAAATAATTTGGTAAGATTTCAAATAATTTACCCTTATTTTTATGTTCTAAAATACACTTAACTCCTGCTGTAGTATAAGTTGCACAGGATTCAGCTTTATAACTATAAACATTATCTATTTTGGATAACAATGGATTAGTATCTTTATCATAACCATTTAACGAAAAATTTTCACTCCTAGCAGATTCTCCGATAACAAGTACAACTACTGACTTCACATCATCTTTTATAGTAGCATTTGGTAATAAAATTTGTTGCTTGTTTTCCAAACTTTGATGATGAAAAAACCTACTCGTATTAACAACATATGACCAAGGCATAACTAATGCTCCTAAAGTTTTTGAATGCTTATCAATCCATAACCAATTAGCAGAATTAGCAAAAGCAAGTGACAATACAAAAATCAAAGTCAAAGAAATATGTATTAGAAAATTTTTAATTTTAACAGGAATAACTTTAATTTTAAAAATCAAAATACTTGGAACCACTCCTAATAAAACAAAATACAGAACTAAAGTTGCAGAAAAGAAACTACTTGACTCTTCAAAATTAGTATTAAAAATATTTCCAATCATTGTTTTATCTATCATAACACCATAAGTGTTTATAAAATAGATAGCAACAGCATTCATACAAAAGAATACTGCTAATATCCATTTACCAACAAAACGGAGTAAAAATACCCCTAGATAAAAAACAAAAGCATTTAAAATAATAAGTATTGTAGTTAAGCTAACAAAGAGTAAAGTCCCATCTAAACTTTTAACATCTATATTATTGCAAACAAATTCATAAAAAGGAAGATGATACAAGGCGATATTAATAAAGCTAATTATTAATACAAAATAACTTAATTTAATATCTTTTTTGAACATAAGCACTTGTTATTAAATACAATGAAATGATTAAAGAAAATAATGAAAAATAAAATATTGGCAAATTATCACCTAGTATTTTTACAACAATAACACCTCCCCATATCATTAAAAGCAGTATAAAAATAGGGTGATATTTTTTATTTGCAATCCAAGCAAACCAATCTACTTTATTACTTATTTGAATACCAATAACGGTTACTATATAACCAATAGTACTACCAACTACTACATCAATAGGGTAATGAGCCCCTACTCCCACTCTTGAAAATGCAATAATAAAACCAAGCATCAATATAAATGAAGCCCAGATTACTTTATACTTATTTCTCTGAGGCATAAAAGCAAATAAGAGTATCGTTATAGCAATAAAAGTAGCTATAGAATGTCCTGAAGGTAAAGAGGTGTTTCCTGAAAGAGTTTTCCCAATAATAATAAAACTTTCATTATCAAATATTGCTGCTGGCCTTGGCATTGCAAATAGTTTTTTCAATGTAGCTGAAACTAATGATGAAAGTACAGCAGATGACAATAAAGCTTCCCAAAGTTTAGGAGCATAAACAATAAAGATAGTTAGAAATGGAAAAAATATTAGCACATCACCCAATTGAGTTAAGTTAAACTGTAAGTTTGGAAAATCAGATAGTTTTCCATTGAGATAGAAAAACAAATCTTTCTGAATATTTACATATCCATCAATAAAGTTTTCGCTCACATTAAAAAAAAGAAAATAAAGAGAAATTAAAAATAATATACAAAAAGGAGGAATCAACAAACCTAACTTCACATTCATAAAGTTATCATCCACATTCCTATTTAACTTAGAACTAATCAACACACTTATTTTTGGCAAAATAATTTTTAGAACTTATAGTAAATAAGATTACAATCATAAAAGCAAAGTTAAAAAAAAAGCCCACACAAATGTGCGGGCTTTTACTATAGCTTAAAATTCGATTATTTAGCAAATTTCTTGTATTTGTTTTTGAATTTATCAATTCTACCAGCAGTATCAATAAGTTTTGCTTTACCAGTGTAAAAAGGATGAGAATCAGAAGAAATCTCCATTTTTACTAATGGGTATTCATTACCATCTTCCCACTTAATTGTATCGTTAGTTTCAATACAAGACTTAGTTAAAATTGCAAACTCTGTTGACATATCTTTAAATATGCAAAATCTGTAATTATCTGGGTGTATGTCTTTTCTCATAATTGTATCTTCTTAAATTAGGGCTGCAAAAATAGAAAGTTTTCTGTAATCTGCAACACTAATTAGTAAATATTATAAATTTAAATCGTTTAGTAAGGTATTAGTTGCTTTTACCCCTACAGCTGAGGCTTGTAACTGACTTAACTCTGCCTCATCCAAGTTGATTTCAACTATCTTTTCTATTCCGTTTTTACCTAAAATAACAGGAACTCCAATACATAAATCATTTAAACCAAATTCACCTTCTAACAACACTGAACAAGGGAACATTTTTTGTTGATCACAAGCAATTGCTTGAACCAAACCACTCACTGCAGCCCCTGGAGCATACCAAGCTGAAGTACCTAACATTCCTGTTAATGTAGCTCCACCAACCTTAGTATCTTCCAATACTTTTTGCAATCTTTCAGCAGGTAAAAACTCTGAAACTCTTACTGAATTTCTAGTTGCTAATCTTGTTAAAGGCACCATTCCTTTATCAGAATGACCTCCAATTACCATTCCATCAATATCAGAAGTTGGACATTCCATTGCTTCTGCTAATCTGTACTTAAATCTTGCAGAATCCAAAGCACCACCCATACCAATAATTCTATTTTTTGGTAAACCAGTTACTTTATGCGTTAAATAAGTCATAGTATCCATAGGATTACTCACAATAATCAAAATTACATCAGGAGAATATTTAATTAATTGCTCAGAAACAGACTTTACAATTCCAGCATTAATTCCAATTAATTCCTCTCTTGTCATTCCTGGCTTTCTAGGAATTCCTGAAGTAATTACCGCAATATTACTTCCTGCAGTTTTTGAGTAATCATTAGTTGAACCTGTAATTTTAGTATCAAAACCATTTAAAGATGCTGTTTGCATTAAATCCATTGCTTTACCCTCAGCAAAATTTTCCTTAATATCAACTAATACTACTTCTGAAGCAAAGTTTTTTATTGCGATATATTCCGCACAACTTGCTCCTACTGCTCCTGCTCCTACTACTGTTACTTTCATTATTTATTATTTATTATTTAAATTATTTTATAAAATCAATTTGCCGGCAAAAGTAAGTATTCCAAAAATTCTGAATACAAAATTTTACCACAAAAAAAGCCAGTAAAAACTGGCTCTTAATTTGTTATGCGTCAATATTAGCGTACTTAGCATTCGCCTCAATAAAGGCTCTCCTTGGCGGAACTTCATCCCCCATTAACATTGAGAACACTCTGTCAGCCTCAGCTGCATTATCAATTGTAACCTGCTTAAGCGTTCTGTATTCCGGATTTAATGTAGTATCCCAAAGCTGAGAAGCATTCATCTCCCCTAAACCTTTATATCTTTGGATAATTACATTCACATCCTTACCTCCTTTCATCTCTTGAATCATCAAATCTCTTTGATCCTCATCCCAACAATATCTTTGGTCTTTCCCTCTTTTTAATAAGTATAAAGGTGGAGTTGCAATATAGACATATCCTTGCTCAATAAGTGGCTTTAAAAAACGGAAGAAGAATGTCAATAATAAAGTAGCAATATGAGATCCATCAATATCCGCATCCGTCATGACTACTACTTTATGGTATCTCAATTTTTCTAGGTTTAACTCTCTTTCATCCTCAGCAGTACCAATAGAAACACCAAGTGCCTTAAACATATTCTTGATTTCCTCATTTTCAAAAACCTTATGTTGCATTGCTTTCTCTACATTTAAGATTTTCCCTCTTAAAGGTAAAATTGCTTGAAAGTGTCTATCTCTACCTTGCTTTGCAGTACCACCTGCAGAATCTCCCTCAACTAAGAATATTTCACATTTTGAAGGGTCTTTTTCTGAACAATCAGATAATTTTCCTGGCAAACCAGAACCAGTAAGCACTGATTTCCTTTGCACCATTTCTCTTGCCTTAGTTGCAGCATTACGAGCAGTTGCAGCTAAGATTACTTTCTGTACAATCCTTTTTGCTTGTTCAGGATTTTCTTCTAAGTAAAAAGTAAGCATATCACTTACTGATTTTGAAACTGCAGAAGTAACTTCCTTATTTCCTAATTTAGTTTTTGTTTGTCCTTCAAACTGAGGCTCCATTACTTTTACAGAAATTACAGCCGTTAAACCTTCTCTAAAGTCATCACCAGAAATTTCAAACTTCACTTTTTTTAACAATCCTGACTCATCAGCATATTTTTTAAGTGTTCTTGTTAATCCTCTTCTGAATCCTGAAAGATGAGTACCTCCCTCATGAGTATTAATATTATTTACATAAGAATGCACATTCTCAGTATAAGAAGTATTGTAAACCATTGCCACTTCAACTGGAACACCATCTTTTTCACCATCAATATAGATAACATCCTCTAAAATAGAATCTCTTGTTTCATCCAAGAAAGAAACAAACTCTTTCAATCCTCCTTCTGAATAAAATTCTTCTTTTACAAATTCACCTTCATCATCCTTTCTTCTTTTATCAGTAATTGAAAGATTTATCCCTTTATTTAAGAAAGCTAACTCTCTTAAACGAGCAACCAAAATATCAAAATGGTAAACAGTATCTTCAAAAATAGAAGCGTCTGGCAAGAAAGTAACTCTCGTTCCTGTAATATCAGTTGTACCAATTTCGCGCACATCATATTGTGGTGCACCAATTTTATATTCTTGCTCAAATACTTTTCCTTCTCTATGCACCTCAACTCTTAAATCAGATGAAAGTGCATTCACACACGAAACTCCTACACCATGTAATCCACCAGAAACTTTATAAGAACCTTTATCAAACTTACCCCCAGCATGTAACACTGTCATTACAACTTCAAGAGCAGAACGACCTTCCTTTTCGTGCATCCCTGTAGGAATTCCTCTACCATTATCCTGCACAGTAATAGAGTTGTTTTCATTGATAAAACAATCAATATGAGAACAATGCCCAGCAAGTGCCTCATCAATTGAATTATCCACCACTTCATACACCAAATGGTGCAATCCTTTTAGCCCAATATCACCAATATACATGGCTGGTCTTTTTCGTACCGCCTCTAAACCTTCAAGTACCTGAATATTATCCGCACTATAGTCTTGATTTTTATTTTCTTCACTCATAAAATTGAATTATTTTCTCATTTTTTTAAAACAGACAAATATACACTTATTGAATGAGTTAATGCACGGAAAAAAGCATGAAAATTAAAAGGAGTTTTTCAACAAATGTTGATAAAATTAGAAAGAATAATTCAATCCAAATAAACCATTAAAACCAACTTCACGATAACCATTCCAGATATCTTGCTTAGAGTTTGTAAGATTATTTAATTGCAGATAAGCCGAAATGTTTTGCGTGTAATTATAATACAACCCTAAGTTAGCATGGAATTGTGCCTGAAGTTCAACTGGTAAAGCCAAATCATAAGTCATTAAATTTTCATGACGAGCCATTCTACTTCCCATATAATCCACTGAAGGAGTAACTTTTATTTTATTTCTCAAATTAACAGGAGTACTAATAGCACAGGTAAAATTAGGTTTATGATAAATTTCTTTATCCCATTTATAATAATCTGCATTTGCATTTAAACTGATAATATTATTTATCTTTCTATCGTAATTTGCATTAACATGCAGTTGTTTTACATTTCTATAATCAACTCTATATCGATTGTAATTTCCATTTGAAACACCAACAAACTCAGCAAAATTATTAACCCTACCATAAGCGATACTTCCTTCAAACACCTCACCCTTTCCTAATACATTGCGCATAGCTACATACAATTCATCCTTATCGGTTGTTTTTAAATTTTGTAACACAGCATTTCCACTCAAAATAGCCTGGTTTGTTCCATAGGAATGAATATAAGGATTCTCATCAGAAAGCGATTTAAGCGTATGCCTTTGCTCGCTATGACGCAAACCACCATACACCAACAAAATATCTTCAACTAGCTCTTTAGTCGCTTTAATTTGCGGAAAACCTCCAAACGGTGTGCCGTCCGACAAATAACGAAAGCTCAATCCTAAATCAAAATCAATTCCATACCTACTAACTGAAGTAGATGGAGAGAAATGTAACGATTGTACATTTGTATTTTCTTCCGTATAATCCGAATTATTATAATTTAAATAATCGTTCAATTCAATTTCCAAAGCAAAAGGCAAACCCTTTATCGTTTTACTTAAGCTCGTACTCAAGTGAATTTGATTTTCAGAAAGCTCATTCAAATCAGATACAAAAAAAGTAGTGTGGTGCTTTAACTTATCGGCCACCAACTCTTTGGAAACAACCGAAAAGGAAAGTTTCGTGTATGCGAAACGATTAACAATCCCTCTATAGTCTGAATTTAAAGCAGGATTTTGTTCAATCCAATTTGCAGTTCTCCTATCGTAATCAAAATTTGCCATAAGAATATGAGACTCACTTATTTTTTTACCATACAAATGCAGAGTGTTCTTGCTGTTTTTTAAAGTATTTGAAAACTTAGTAGATGTAACATAATCTACATCATACTTATTCGCAAAATGATTTGCAATAATTCCATAAGTGAAAGTTTTGGAGCGCTTGCTATTGTGCACAATATTTGCTCTTGTTGTCCAAGCATTACCAAAACCAAATCCCACTTTTGTACCATATAATTTCTGGATTTTATCCGCTTTTACTTTTGCCGCCTTTAAAGGCCTTGTTTTATAGTCCGATTTTAAATCAGTAGCAACAACACTATATTCCTGTGTTCTATCTTTTTTAGTAGTGTCCGCAAAAGTTGCCTTTTCATTCAAGCGACTAGCCTCAGGAATTGATGGTATAAATCCTTCCTTTACTTTTACCTCAGTAGTACTAATATCTTGAGCAAAAACCCCTGAAGCACTTAATAAAATTACGGCTATTATATTATTCAATCTCATCTGCTTCAATGTATTCGTGAATTATTTCTAAACTATCTTCCTGTGGAACTATTAGCGTATCAGGAGCCTCTACTTTATAATCTATATCAATTATTTCTTCAGCCCGTAACTCCTCCAAATCATAATCAATTTCCTCTTCTGATATTTCAATATAACTTTGAGGCTCTTCTTTTATTGCATTTTTCAAAGATTCTCTCTCTACTATTAATTCCCATTTTTTACGCGCAATATTTAACAATTCCTCTCCATCATGATTTTCAATAATACTTTCCAAAGTTGCTTTAGCCTGAAAGTCATTTTCTTGTACCACATAGATATCAGCCAACAATATAAATGCTTTCGCAATAAAATGATCACTACTATAATTCTCTGCCAACTCAAAAATCATCTTCTCAGCCAACACAAGACTATCATCTAAATAAGTTAAATATGCCAAATGATATTTAGCCTCTGCCCCCTCATCATAAGCCGATAATTCTACAACTTTTTCAAAAGTCATTTTGGATTTTGCATAATTCCCACTAGCAAACTGATAACGAGCAATAATAATTTTTGCCTTACTCATTAACCAATCATCTGTTTTATCCAATTCCAAAACCTGCTGTGCGTATTTGTAAGCCAGTTCCGTATTTAGCTTTTCATTTCCATACATTAAACGAATAACAGCCTCTCTTTTCAAAGAGTTATTTTCTGCTACTTTTTCTAAAGTTTGATAATAGATATTTGAATTTGCATAATCATCATCCGCATAATATTTACGCCCTAAAAAACTTAAAGCTGATTGCTGATAATCAGTATTCGAAACACCAATCAAGTCAATATACATTTGCACTGCAATAGTAGTATCACCAATTTTTAATGAAGATATCGCATTGAAATAAGTTGCATCAATTTTAAATATTCCATTCTCAAATTTATTTAAATACTGACCAAAAGTAGTATGTGCTACTGCATAATCACCCTCTGAAAATTTCATAAAAGCTGTATTGTAAGTCAAAGAATCTTGTTCTGCCCTACTGATACTTATTTCAGGCAAACCATTTACAATTGCCAAATACTCATCCACCTTAGCCAAACTCACATAAGCCGCCTGCATTCCTGATAAAGCCTCTTTAAAATAGATAGTTTGCTGAAAATTATTCACCACAAACAAGAAGGAAGTAATCGCTTTATCTACTGAACCGCTATTAAAGTAAATCATACCTTTACTCAAATGGGAATCGGCAATAAATTGTTCGTCACTGGTTTCAACTAAAAGCTTATCATAATAGCTAATCGCCAAATCATTTTTGGCATTATTTTTATAATAACGCGCCAAATCATACAATGCATCATCATAATAGGCTGATGTTAAAAAATCAGTTGTTAACTGAGTTAATAATTTCACTTTAGCAATATTTTTACCAACCAAACCTAAAGCAACTGATCGCTTGTAAACAGCATAATCTCCATCAAACAAGGAATAGGCGATTGCCTTTTCATAATATTTCTCCGACAAAGAATATTCTTGAGTCATAAAAAAGCAATCTGCAATTCTCAAATAAGCATCATTCAAATGCATACTATCAGTTGCTAGTTTTTCATATTTCCTGAAGTAAGTATTTGCTAAAACATACTCACTTTGCTGAAAATAAGCATAAGCTAAATTGTATTGTTTTAGACTATTATAGACTTCTAAGTCAGCAGTACTATTCACTGCTAGACTAGTGTATATTTCAGCTGATTTTTCAAAATTATTTAACTGATAATAACAATCCGCCAACCAAAAAGCATTTACATAAGCTATTTTATCATCCACAGGATATTGAGTAGCTGACTGAAAATAAGAAAGCGCATCATTATAATTGGTCTTATTATATTCTTTTACTCCTAAGAAAAAAGCCAATTGTTGCATTGATTTTTGCTGCTCATTATTAGGCAAATGAATATCTTTTAAAGCTTCAAAAGCCTCATCATACTTACTGCTACCCTGAAAAGTTTGAACCATTAAGGTTTCAATCTCTTTTTTATGCAAAGCATTATCATACTTTTCCAAATAAGTTTTAAGCACTTCCAAAGTATTATCAAAAGGTAAATCTAACTGATAGGATAATTTTGCATAATTATAAAATGCATCTTCCTGAAGTTCTAAATTGTAAGTATAAGTTGCTGACTTTTTAAAAGCTTGCAAAGCATAATTAAACTGCTCAACCTCTAAATAAGAAGACCCTAAACAATAAGTAGCATGCTGAGCAACACTATCAACAGTATTGCTCACTTTTTCTAAATTATCAATTGCATTTTCAAATTGACTTATTTTAAAATATGATTGACCCAATAAAAAATGTACTATAGGATTTACCTGTTCTCCCTGTTGAACATAGGCATTAAAATGAACAATAGCATTCTCATAATCTTCAGTACGATAATACGCTTCCGCTAGCAAACGATTTACTTCTGCTTTTCTTGAAGGAATAACACCCTCAATAAGCGGTGAAGCAAATGTAATTAACTGCTTATAGTTTTGCTGAAAAAAGTAAACCTGAGTAATGTAATAAGGAGCGATTGCGCCAAACTGTTCGTCAGGAGTTAAATTTCTAAAGCCGTTTAAAGCCGTTTTGTATAAGCCGTTTTCATAAGCAATATAGGCTGAATAGTACTGGGCAGTAGCTGCATACTTACTTTCAATATTGACAAGTTTTGAAAAATAATATTGTGCATCTACCAAAGAATCAATACTGAAATTAGCGTAAGCCAACTTGAAAGTTAAATGAGGAAAATCCTCTATATTTTTTAATTGCAAGAAATAATTAATTGCTTTTAAATAATCCAAACCCCTGTAATACAACAAAGCTAAATCCTCATTCACCTCATCCTTAAAAGTGGTAAAAGGAAAATCCAACAGAAATTTTTCATACAAGAAAATTGCATCAGAAGCAAATAGTTCCTTTGAGCACTTTGCATTATAATAATGAGCATTCTCATCTGATGCATCATTAATAATTTCTTGTTGACACAAAGCTTGTGCAGCACTATACTTCCCCTCCAAAAACAAAGCAATTGCTTCATTTGATTCTGTATTTTGAGCTATAACATTAACACTACAAAGCAGTGATAAAAGAATGATTTTTACAATTTTAGGCATAGGATTTCTTATCAGATTTAAAAGTAGAGAAATTAGCCCTTACACTAAAAGAGAGGAAGTGAAGTTTTCAACAGCTTTTGCTAACAATTATTGCGCCAAACAAGCGTTTAATGAAAAATTAATTTTTTAATTTGCTTAGAAATTGAAGCAAATAAGGTAAGTGAATTAATTGGAGTTAGTCGACCAACTATCATTAAGATCTTTGATAAAATTCGACTTAGAATAGCAGAACAATGCGACTAAGAGAATGTTCATGGAAAGGGTGAGATTGAGATTGATGAAAGTTGGTTCGAACCAAGAAGAGTGAGAGGAAAGAGAGGTAGAGATGCGTATAAGAAAGTCCCTGTTTTTGGAATATTAAAGTGATGGGAAAGTTTATACCCAGATAATAAAGAACTGTTCTGCTAAAGAATTACTACCGATAATAGAAGAAAAAGCAGCTAAAGAATCTACAATATATAGTGATGAATGGAGAACTTATGATGGCTTAGCAGAATTTGGTTATAAAAAGCTTTATCGTATTTATCATAGTCATAATGAATTTGCAAAAGGAAAAAATCATATTAACGGAATTGAGAACTTTTGGGGTTTATGTAAAGTGAGATTATCAAGGTTTAGAGGAATACATAAGCACAAGTTCTTTATACATTTAAAGGAATGTGAATATCGTTATAATTATAGAAATAAAAATTTGTATATTAGCACCCTAAAATTAATCAAAGATAATCCTCTTAAATTATCTTGAACCTAAATCATTTATCAGAAACAGTAGTTTAACTTTTAGCTTTGGAAGTATTTTTTTACTTATTCTTCTTGTAATAGGATGTTCCAATCAAGAAACAAATTCAATCACTTCTTCTTTTGCAGAAGACACCCTAAGCGTACATGTTATAACTTACCAAACACCATCACCTAGTAAAGAAGGTAAACAAGTATATGATACTATCGCTCATTTTCCAGAGAAAGGAGAGTGGCGTAAAATACTAATGGTGCAAAGCATAAAATGTGATCAGTCAACAAAAAGAGATAAATTCCCATGTGGAGAATGGGACTACAGCACAAATACTTCAATATTTATCAGTAAAAATGACTCAACTGAAGAACAAATTGAAATTAATAGTTTTGTTACACCATACGGACTTAGACTTAATTTAACGGAAGATGGTTGGGAGTACATATGGGATGTATCAGATTACGCTACAATTCTTAAAGGAGATAAACGAATAGAGCATGGAAACAATCAAGAATTACATGATTTAAAATTCATATTCATAAAAGGAAAGCCAAACAGAAATGTCTTAAGAGTTGAAAATGTTTGGCCTTATGGAAACTATAAATATGAAGATTTAGCTTTAAACAATGTTTTAAAAAGTAAAAAAATACCTTTATTAGAAAATGCTTATGGTTTTAGATTAAAAGCTAGAATAAGTGGACATGGTCATTTTGGCCCTTATAATTGTTGCGAATGGGATGAAAAAATACATAGTTATCGGTTTTCAGATGAAAGTGTATTTAATTGGACTGTATGGAAGGATTGCGGACACAATCCTATACACCCTCAAGGGGGAACTTGGCAATTTGATCGTGCAGGTTGGTGCCCAGGAACAGCAATTGACACTTATGACTTTGAAGTAGAAGATAAAGTAGAAATTGACAGTCTTACAGTTGATTATCAAATAGAGATGTTTGAAGAAAATGGAGAGAAAAATGGTAATTATCTTATGTCACACCAATTAATAAGCTATGGAAGTCCTAATTTTAAAAATGATGCAGCTATATTAGAAATTATAACGCCAAATAATGCCCTACGCTACAGGAGAAATTTAAATATAAATGATGGTACACCAACAATTAAAATTCGAAATGACGGAAGTGGAATTATCAGAAATATTCATTTTAAATATGGGGTAAAAGGAGAAAATACTCAAGAATATACTTGGTATGGTTATTTAAATTTTTTAGAAGAAGAATTAATAACCCTCCCGCAATTAAGTATGAATAATTTAGATAGCACTATTGAGTTTTATGTTGTAATTGATGCTGTAAACAACAATAAAGATGAGCAACACTTAAATAATTATGCTGAATCAATTTGGGATTTACCTTCCTTTTTTCCAAATGAGGTTATACTTATTATTAAAACAAATGACAACAATAGAGCAAAAGAAAATAGCTATATAATTATTGATAATAATAGTCAAATTATAAAAGAACGAGCTGAGTTCCCTGAAAATACTATATTTTCTGATACCCTAATATTAAAGACTGGTATTTATACTTGGATTATTAAAGACAAAAAGCAAGACGGAATGATTAGACATTGGTGGGAACGCAATAGTAATCCTGAAAAAGTTGGAGTAAATGGAGAAATTCTATTTAAAAATATGGCAGGAGATACAATTGCATCTCCAACTTATGATTTTGCCGATTTCTATTCCTTTACTTTTAGGGTTAAATAAACCCTTATTTAAATCGGTAACTACTTTTTGTGTTATTGTATAAATAATATCTTTATGAAAAATATCATTCTACTTCTCACATTTTATATCTTAAACCCAATAATATCCAAATCTCAACAATCTGACACGTTATCAATCAAGATAATAAATCAAGAGGATCTAAAAGATATTTATAAGAAACATCATAATTTCAACTACTTTCAACTACAAGACAATTCAACTCTTAAAATTGGTGATACTTTAATTTTAGGAATCCCAAATACTAATCAAACTGCAAGTATTTCCGGTAGTACAAAAAAGATATTCTCCTCTATAATGATAGGAAAGATTAAACTTTTCAGCATTTTATCTCCTATGTCAGAAATTCCAGAAAACTTAGAACTTAAACTCATTATTGAAAATATTCAGATTAATTATTTATTGGTTAAAAAAGAACTAATTGCTTTTGAATACATTACTGTTTCAAACTCTAGCATGAGGAATATATTCTACACGATATCCTCTATAGACAATGCAATCTTAACTGGGGAAATAATATACCCGAACGGGAAAATGCAGAAAAAAGAAGCACTCAAAAAATTAAAAGAAGCAAAAGATTTCTTAAATCTTGAAATAATTACGCAAGAAGAATATGATAACTTGAAAATGAAATTAACTCCTATTATACTAAACGAATAATTCTTTTACTATCCCATAAATCACACTCCCACTTCCAGTCATACTTGCGTAAATAGCGCCATCAGCATATAGCTTTTCTTTCATTTTTGCTAGTTTAGGGTGTTTTTCAAAAGCAGAAATTTCAAAATCATTTTTCACCTCCCCTTTCCAGTTTTCTATGGGTTGCTTTATTAAATTCAACAAACTTATTTCAGGTATTTTTGGACTAACTCCTCCATAAGCCTCAGCAGTAGAAATATGCAAATCAGGAAAAATAAACTTCAATTCATAATCTGATAAATCCAAATCAATAGCAGTCATTTTCTCCCCTATTCCTGTTACATATTTTGGGGTATTATCAATAAAAAACGGACAATCAGCACCCAATTGCAAAGCGTACTTTTCTAACTCTTTATTTGTAATTTTCAAATCAAATAGTTTATTCAAAGCTTTTAAGGTAAACGCCCCATCAGCCGAACCACCTCCTAGCCCAGCTCCAATAGGAATTTGTTTGTGTAAATGAATTTTTACATTTCCAATTCCAAAGTCTTCTTTTAACAATTCAAAGGCATTTGCGCAAATATTACTATTTCCTGGAACGGAAATACCCGTACTTGAAAAAGAAAAATCAGAAGCAGGAATAATTTCTAAAATATCGCACAATTCCTTTACCGGATAAAAAACAGAGGACAATTCATGATAGCCATCCGATCGTTTTTCAAGCACATTAAGTCCTATATTTATTTTGGCGTTCGGGTATACAATCATAATTGATTTTAGTTTTCAACAACAAAAATAATCAACTCAAAATTTTAAAGGGTAGACAAATCATTTTATTTAACTTTGTTCTCCTTTTTAAATAAAAATACAATGGATTATTTAGCATTTGAAAAACCAATAGAAGAACTAATTACTAAGCTTGAAAAAGCCAAAGAACTAGGTGATGATGGAGCTGTTGATGTCAGTAAAACGGTAACTGATATTGAAGCAAAAATCAAAAAAACTAGAGAAGAAATTTATGGAAGTTTAACTTCCTGGGAGAAAGTACAACTTTCTCGTCACCCTCAAAGACCTTATACTTTGGATTATATTGAAGCTTTATCTGATGGTGATTTTATCGAATTGCATGGTGATAGAGGTGTGAGAGATGACAAGGCTATGGTTGGCGGTTGGGGTACAATTAACAAGCAATCTGTTATGTTTATTGGCCAACAAAAAGGAAGAAACACTAAACAAAGGCAATTCCGTAACTTTGGAATGGCTAATCCGGAAGGATATAGAAAAGCATTAAGGCTAATGAAAATGGCCGAAAAATTTGGGAAACCTGTAGTTTGTTTAGTGGATACTCCAGGAGCTTTTCCAGGATTAGAAGCTGAAGAAAGAGGACAAGGGGAAGCAATTGCTCGTAACATCCTTGAAATGACAAAACTAGAAGTACCTATCATTGTTGTTATTATTGGTGAAGGAGCTTCAGGGGGTGCTTTAGGAATAGGTGTTGGTGACAAAATATTGATGCTTAATAATGCTTGGTATTCTGTTATTTCTCCTGAAAATTGTTCTACAATTTTATGGGGAAGTTGGGAGCACAAAGAAACTGCAGCTGATGCTTTAAAGTTAACAGCTACTGATATGAAAGGAATTGGTTTAGTAGATGAAATCATTAAAGAACCTTTAGGAGGAGCGCATACTTTCCCTGAAGAAACTTTTAAGATAGTTAAAAAGTCAATTGCAAAAGCAATTAAAGAATTTATTGATACTAATAAAGAAACTTTAGTAAACAATAGAATGGAAAAATTCTCAAATATGGGATTTGTAAAGGAATAAGAAATGGCAAAAAAAGTAGGACAAAGAACATTAAAGGCAACCACAACTGCAAAGATTGATGGTAAATTACAACCTCAAGCAATTGAGCTAGAACAAGCTGTACTTGGTGCTTTAATGATTGACAATGAGTCCTTATCGGATGCCATTGACTCCCTACAAGCTGAATATTTTTACAAGGCCGAACATCAAAGAATTTTTGAAGCTATTGTAAATCTTTTCAACCATACACAACCAGTTGATATTCTTACCGTTTCAGAAGAATTGAAGCGCATGGAGGAATTGGAATTTGTTGGAGGACTAGCTTATATTTCTGAGCTTACTAATAATGTAGCTTCTTCTTCCAATACTGAATTTCATGCCCGTATCATTGCCGAAAAATTCATTAAGCGTTCACTTATAAGTATTTCCAACAATATCATTGGAGATGCATTTAACGATTCAGTGGATATCTTTGATTTATTAAATACTGCTGAAGAAAAACTATTTACTGTAACGGAAGGTACCCTTAGGAAAAGTTACGATAAGATGAGTACCTTAATTAAAGGAGCTCTTGAAAATATTGAAACCTTAAGAAACAAAGAAGATGGATTAAGTGGAATTCCTTCAGGATTTTCAAATTTGGACAGAATTACTTCTGGTTGGCAAAAGTCTGATTTAGTTATTTGTGCTGCAAGACCTGGTATGGGTAAAACTGCTTTTGCCTTAACTATGGCAAGAAATGTTGCTGTTGATCATGATACTCCAATTGGCTTCTTCTCTTTAGAGATGTCAGCTGAACAATTGGTAAACAGGCTAATTGCTAGTGAGGCGGAATTAGGAGCAAGTAAATTGCGTAAAGGTGATTTAGCTGACCATGAAATGGTGCAATTACACGAAAAAATAAAGCATTTAACTGAAGCACCTATTTATATTGATGATACTCCTGGACTTTCAGTTTTTGAATTAAGAGCAAAAGCAAGAAGGCTAGTAAAAAATCATGGAGTGGGAATTATTATGATTGACTACCTACAATTAATGAGTGCTGGGGGAAAGGGTGGAAATAGAGAACAGGAAATTTCTACAATTTCCAGATCACTTAAAGGAATTGCTAAGGAATTAAAAATTCCAGTTATTGCTCTATCCCAAGTAAATAGAGGGGTGGAAAGCCGTACGGGAGTTGGAAGTAAACGACCTATGCTTTCTGACCTTAGGGAATCTGGTGCAATTGAGCAAGATGCTGATATTGTAACCTTTATTTATCGTCCTGAATACTATAAGATATATGAATGGGATAATGGAGATGATTCCAGAGGGCAAGGAGAAGTAATCATTGCAAAACACAGGAATGGTTCACTAGCCAATGTTCGTTTGAAATTTACAGGTGAATTTGCTAAATTCTCTGATTTAGATTATTTTGATGGCGGTGGTTTTGATGATGAAGATGGCGATAATTCTTCCATGCTATCCATGTCATCAAGTATGAATGATGAAAATAATGATGCTCCATTCTAAAATCATTAAAAAACTAAGTTTACTTTTACTATTCTGCAGTATTATTTTCTCTGCAAAAGCTGCTTATATTTTTATCCCTATGGATGAAAGACAAAGCAACCATTTAAAGGCATATGGTATTGCATTTTATGCAATTGAGCATGATCTAAAAGTGGATTGGCTACTCAACTATCAAGGAGGTAGCTTTATGATAAAGCAACACTCTACCATTGAAAATGAATGTAATATTAGAGGCGTTTCCTATCAACTAATTGCAGATGTACAATCCACACAAATACTGCAATCCATTGCAAGCCCTGAAGTAAACCAGGATATAGTACGACTGGAAAAAGCACCTAAAATTGCAATATATTCTCCTAGTAACAAACAACCTTGGGATGATGCTGTAACCATGGCACTTACCTATGCCGAGATTCCTTATGAGGTGGTGTATGATGAGGAAGTACTCAGTGGATTATTACCTATGTATGATTGGCTACATTTACACCATGAAGATTTTACAGGGCAATACGGAAAGTTTTATGCATCATTCAAAAACGCTACTTGGTACAAGGACCAAAAAATAGCTTACGAGAAATTAGCCAAAAAACTAGGGTATAATAAAGTTTCGGAGGAAAAATTAGCGGTTGCTAAAAAAATAAAAGACTTTGTAAATGCTGGCGGATTTTTATTTGCCATGTGTAGCGCAACCGATAGTTATGACATTGCCTTAGCAGCTGAAGGAAGTGATATTTGCCAACATATGTTTGATGGTGATGCTGCCGACCCAAATGCAGAAGCTAACCTTGACTTTAGCAAAACCCTTGCTTTTAAAGATTTTACTTTAGTAAAAAATCCAAATCAATATGAGTTTTCAAGTATTGATGCTACACAAAAAAGAAGGATAAACCCAAAAATTGATTTTTTTACGCTATTTGATTTTTCAGCAAAATGGGACCCTATCCCTACTATGCTATGCCAAAACCACATGCAAGTTATTAAAGGATTTATGGGGCAGACTACTGCTTTTAAAAACGAGTATATAAAATCAGATGTACTGATAATGGGAGAAACAAAAGCAAGTAATGAAGCCCGTTATATACATGGAAAACTTGGTAATGGAACTTGGACTTTCTATGGAGGACATGACCCTGAAGATTATCAGCATAAAGTAGGAGACCCAAAGACTGACTTATCACTACATCCAAATTCTCCAGGTTACCGCTTAATACTTAATAACATTCTGTTCCCTGCTGCTAAAAAGAAAAAAATGAAGACCTAAAGGAGAGTAATTCTTTCTCCTTCATACCAAGCAGCATAATTCCTTTTGTAAATTTTCTCAATTGCATTACGCTTTATTTTCATGGTTGGCGTCAATAATTTATTTTCTATCGTCCAATCCTCAGCAACCACAACTATATTGTGTAATTTTTCGTGCTTGTCTAATTTAGGATTAACCACTTCCATAGTTTTAGTTAAACTAGCAACTAAATCTTCCTTAGTTTTTGCTTTTCCTCTTTCTGAAAGTACAACCAAAACAATTGGCTGAGGAATTCCATCTCCTACAACACAAATTTGCTCTAAGTTTTTGTTAGCAGAAAGTTTCATTTCAATTGGAGAAGGTGCTACATATTTCCCTTTACTTGTTTTAAAAATATCCTTAACCCTACCCGTAATAGTTAAGAAACCATTCTCATCAATTGCTCCTTCATCACCCGTATGCAACCAACCGTCAATTATCGTTTTATTAGTTTCTGTTTCATCCTTATAATAACCATCCATTAAGGCATCATGCTTTATTAAAATCTCATTTTGGTCGGATAATTTCACATCACAAAGTGGCAAGGCCTGCCCTACCGAACCAATTTTTATCTTACTTTTGAAACTCACATGCGAATAACAAGTGTTTTCCGTCATAGCATAAGCCTCTTGTATTTTAATGCCTAACTTTTCAAACCATCTGATAGTAGCTGCAGGTGTTGGGGCTGCTCCTGTAAAAATATTCTTAGCCTTACTTAAACCCAATCCTTTTTGTATCTTCTTTTTTATTAAAGTAGACACAATAGGAATACTTAATAATACATTCAGTTTCTTTTGAGGTAATTTCCCCAATATTCCTTGCTGAAATTTAGTCCAAATTCTAGGCACTCCTAAAAACACTGATGGAGAAGCCTCCGATAAATTTGCTGCAAAAGTATCCAAACTCTCAGCAAAAGACACTTTTCCTCCTGTATACAAACTACCCATCATTACCAATAAACGCTCAGCAATATGACAAAGTGGTAAGTACGAAAAGAAGGATTCATTACTAAAAGGCAATGCCTTTACAGCATTAGTAGTTGCAAAACTAAAATTATAGAATTTATGCATTACTCCTTTTGGGTCCCCTGTCGTTCCTGAAGTATAAATAATAGTTGCTAATTCCATTTCCTCTCTCATTACATTATCAGTAAGTGGAGAAATGTCTTTTGTCAAATCATCCCATTTAGGATAATCCTCACTATAATGAGGATAAGTAATACATGGGATATCAGCTGGAATACCAGGCTGCATTGCTGAAAAATTATCTAGTTTCCCAACAAACAACACTTTTGTTTCAGAATGAATTAAAATTTTATTTAATGTGTCAGCACTCAAATTCGGATACAAAGGAACTGAGGTATGACCTGACATCATTATTGCCAAATCACTCATTATCCAATGCGCACAATTCTTTGATAGAATTCCAATTTTAGTCTGTTTTGGTAAATCTAATGACTGTAAATAAGCAGTCATTTTTCTAACTTCCTCCCCTACTTCTTTCCATGTCCAGTTATGCCAAACGCCATTTATAGGTTGGCTTAAATATATTTCATTTGGTTTCTCTTGCTCCCATTTATAGAGCATTTCTAAAGGTGATAAATAGTTCATCTGATAGTCTTAATTCGTTTTGCTAAAAGTACACTTTTTTTCATTATTTAGTATGCACGCATAATAAAAAGTAAATTTACTATGCACGCATAGTATTTTTTATATATTCGTAACCTAATTTTTAAAACATGGAACAAGAAGAAACTATTGACTATAACATAAGAAGAACCTGGTACAATATTACCAAAATGTACAACCGTACTGCTACAGAATACATGGCAAGTATGGCTTTAGGGATGATTATTTTGAATATAGATATATCTGAAGGAACACCCTCTACACAACTCGGGCCAAATATGGGAATGGAAGCAACTTCCCTATCTCGCTCGCTTAATAAATTGGAGGATGCAGGTGTAATTGAACGAAAACCTGACCCAAATGATAAGCGAAAATCAGTAATTCACCTTACCCCTTTAGGTATGGATTGGCGTGAAGTTGCTAAAGGAGTAGTTATAGAATTTAATGAAACAATACAATCACATTTTGAAAAAGAAGAAATGGATACCTTCTTTGCAATACTAAAAAAGATAAATAAAATTATAGATGAAAAGAAATAGACACATTAACAAAGTAGCGGTAGTTGGTTCCGGAATTATGGGATCGCGTATAGCTTGTCATTTTGCAAATATTGGAGTGGAAGTTTTACTCTTGGATATTGTTCCTTTTGACTTAACACAGGAGCAAAAACAAGACAAAAAAATAAGAAACTCTATTGTAAATGATGCACTAAAAAGCACTTTAAAAAGCAAACCATCTCCTATTTATAGCAAGGAGTTTGTAAGCAGAATTACAACTGGAAACTTGGATGATGATTTGCATAAAATTGCAGATGCAGATTGGATTATTGAGGTAGTTGTAGAAAGATTAGACATTAAAAAACAGGTTTTTGAAAAGATAGAAAAATTCAGAACTGATGGCACTTTAATTTCTTCTAACACTTCAGGAATCCCGATTGAAAGCATGATTGACGGAAGATCTGAAGATTTCCAAAAACACTTTTGCGGAACACACTTTTTCAATCCTCCAAGATATTTGAAATTATTGGAAATTATTCCAACTACTAAAACAGATATTCAGGTAACTGATTTCCTTATGCATTATGGAGACAAGTTTTTAGGAAAAGACATGGTGCTTTGTAAAGACACTCCTGCATTTATTGCCAACAGAATTGGAGTAGCAAACATTATGTCCCTTTTCCATTTAGTAAAAGAGTTAAACTTAACAGTGGAGGAAGTAGATTCATTGAGCGGACCTATTATTGGCCGACCAAAATCGGCAACTTTCCGTACTTGCGATTTAGTAGGATTAGATACTTTAATTCATGTTGCAAATGGAGTGTATGAAAATTGCCCTGATGATGAAAACAGAAGTAATTTTGAATTACCAGAGTTCATCACAAAAATGAGTAAAAACAAATGGTTAGGAGATAAAACTAAGCAAGGTTTTTATAAAAAATCAAAAGATGCAAATGGAAAAAGAATAATTGAGGCACTAAACCTCAACACTATGGAATACGCTCCAAAACAAAGAGCAAAATTCGCAACTATTGCAGCAGCAAAACAAGAGGATGACCTTTTAAAAAGATTAAAAATATTAGTAAAAGGAAAAGATAAGGCAGGAGAATTTTATCGTAAATCATTCTATAGTGCATTTGCTTATGTATCGCACAGAATACCTGAAATAACAGATGACCTTTACAAAATTGACAGAGCACTTTGTGCTGGTTTTGGTTGGGAAATTGGTCCGTTCCAAATGTGGGATGCTTTAGATGTTGAAAAAACATTATCCAAAATGGAGGAGGAAGGACACAAAGCAGCTCCTTGGGTTTACGATATGGTAAAATCAGGAACTACTTCTTTCTACACAACAGAAAATGGGACTTTAAATTATTACAATATCCCATCAAAAGCAAAAGAGAAAGTTGCTGGTATGGAGAACTTTATTGTGTTAGAACACATCCGTGATAATAATACTATTTGGAGTAATTCTGGGTGTAACCTTACAGATATTGGTGATGGAATTGTAAACTTAGAATGGAGAACAAAAATGAACTCTATAGGAGGTGAAGTTTTAGAAGGAATCCAAAAGTCTATTGAAATTGCAGAAAAAAATCACAAAGGATTAGTTATCGCCAACCAAGGAACTAACTTTTCAGTTGGAGCAAATATTGCTATGATATTTATGATGGCAATTGAACAAGAATATGAAGAAATTGATTTTGCAGTTCGTGCTTTCCAAAACACAACTGGAAGAATTAGAAACTCATCTATTCCTGTAGTAGTTGCAACACACGGAATGACTTTAGGTGGTGGTTGTGAAATAGCTTTACATGCCGACCATGTACAAGCATCAGCAGAAACTTATATCGGTTTAGTGGAAATGGGAGTTGGTGTTATCCCAGGTGGTGGTGGAACTAAAGAAATGGCAAAAAGAGCATCTGATGCATATTTTTCTGGAGACATACAACTACCAACACTAAAAGAAAGGTACTTAAATATAGGAATGGCAAAAGTTGCTACCTCAGCACAAGAAGCCATTGAATTAGATTTATTATTAAAAAATAGAGACAAAGTAACTGTTGGTTTCAACAACTTAATTACGGATGCAAAAGCTGCAGCACTTAACCTAGCAAACCAAGGATATAGCCAGCCAGTACCTGAAAAGATAAAAGCTTTAGGGAAAGATGGACTAGGAATGTTTATGGTTGGTACACATAGTATGCATGCAGCAGGATATATTACAGAACACGAAAAACTAATGTCCGAAAAATTAGCCTATGCAATTTGTGGTGGGGATTTATCTGCACCAACTCTAGTTTCTGAGCAATATTTATTAGACTTAGAAAGAGAAGCATTCTTATCCCTTTGTGGAGAAAGAAAAACTTTAGAGAGAATTGAGCACATGTTAAAGAAAGGAAAACCATTGAGGAACTAAGGTGATTAGAAAAGTAAACATAAAAGATTTGAAAGATATTTGTAATATATACAATTACTATGTCCAAAATTCCATTTCCACTTTTGAAGAAAATAATATAAGTATAATAGAAATGAAAGAAAGACTTCTAGAAAGTAAATTACCTTATTTAGTGTACGAAAACAATACTTCAATTGTTGGTTTTGCATATCTATCTAAATGGAAATCCAGGTGCAGTTACAGGAATTCTTACGAAAGCACCATTTACCTTCTCCAATCAGAAACAAAAAAAGGAATTGGTTATAAACTTTACAAACAATTAATAGAACAATCAAAATATCTAAACCCTCACACCATAATTGGAGGAATTTCTCTTCCTAATGCTTCAAGTGTGAAATTGCACGAAAAATTAGGATACACAAAAGTAGCCAATTTTAAAGAGGTTGGGTACAAATTCAATAAATGGATTGATGTAGGATATTGGCAATTAATAATAAACAATTAAATTATGAATACAGCATATATAGTAGCAGGATACCGATCAGCAGTAGGAAAATCAGGAAAAGGAGTTTTTAAATTTACTCGCCCTGATGATTTAGCTGCAGATGTAATTAAACATTTAGTAGCATCCGTTCCTGAATTAGATAAAGATAAAATTGATGATGTAATTTGCGGTAACGCAACTCCTGAAGCAGAGCAAGGATTGAATATTGGGCGTATGATTTCTTTAATGGGATTGGACACCATAAAAGTACCGGGAATGACCGTAAATAGATACTGTTCCTCAGGACTAGAAACCATTGCTATTGCCAATGCAAAAATACAAAGTGGAATGGCAGACTGCATTATTGCAGGAGGTGTGGAGTGTATGTCCCCTATCCCTTTTGGTGGGTGGAGAATTATACCAAATTATGATGTAGCAAAAAACAATTCTGATTGGTATTGGAACATGGGACTTACTGCAGAAGCAGTAGCCAAAAAATGGAATATCAGCAGAAAAGACCAAGATGAATTTGCGTTCAACTCCCATCAAAAAGCATTAAATGCTATTGAAAAGGGATATTTTAAAAGTGGAATTGCACCAATCACTGTAAAGGAAACCTACTTAGATAAAAATGAGAAAAGACAAGAAAGAGAATATGTTGTGGATACAGATGAAGGACCAAGAAAAGGAGGTTCTGCTAAAGGATTAGCAAGACTAAGACCAGTTTTTGCACAAGAAGGAACCGTTACTGCAGCAAACGCTTCACAAACTTCTGATGGAGCAGCATTTGTAATTCTTATGTCAGAAAAAATGGTGAATGAATTAGGGGTAAAACCAATTGCAAAATTATTGAGCTATTCGGTAGCAGGTGTTGAACCAAAGCATATGGGGATAGGACCAGTTGAAGCGATACCAATGGCACTTGAAAAAGCAGGATTAAAGTTAAAAGACATGGAACAAATTGAATTGAATGAAGCCTTTGCATCACAGGCCTTAGCAGTAATTCGTGAATTAGGATTGAACCAAGATATTGTAAATGTAAATGGTGGTGCAATTGCCTTAGGACATCCACTAGGATGTACTGGAGGAAAACTTACCGTTCAACTAATCAATGAAATGAAAAGAAGAAATCAAAAATACGGAATGGTTACCATGTGTGTAGGTGCAGGACAAGGTGCATCCGGAATATTTGAGGTATTATAATTAGTTAATCATTTCTAGTGCTCAGAAAATATTCTGACAACTAAAAAAAATATAAAACAGATGATAAAAGGAGGAGAATTTTTAATAAAAGACCAAGAGGCAAAAGACATATTTATTCCAGAAGAGTTTGGAGAAGACCAGTTAATGATGGCATCTGCAACTAAAGAATTTGTAGAAAAAGAATTGGATCCTCACAGAGAACAATTTGAAAAGAAAGACTACAAACTTACGGAGGACTGCATGAAAAAAGCAGGAGAACTAGGATTATTGGGAATTAGCGTACCTGCAGAATATGGAGGAATGGGAATGCCATTCAACACTTCAGTACTTATTTGCGATAAAATTTCAGGAGCAAACGGATCATTTTCAACAGCATTTGGCGCCCATACAGGAATTGGAACTTTACCAATTTTATTGTATGGTGATGATGCACAAAGAAAAAAATACTTACCAAAATTAGCTTCAGGTGAGTGGATGGGATGTTATTGTTTAACTGAGCCTGGAGCAGGATCGGATGCAAATTCAGGAAAAACAAAAGCTGTACTTACTGAAGATGGGAAGCACTATCTTATCACAGGACAAAAAATGTGGATTTCAAATGCAGGATTTGCAGATGTATTTATAGTATTTGCAAGAATTGAAGACGACAAAAATATTACTGGTTTCATCTTGGAAAAAGGAATGGAAGGCATCACTTTAGGGGAAGAAGAACACAAATTAGGATTGAACTCCTCCTCTACTCGCCAAGTATTTTTCAATGAAGTAAAAGTACCTGTTGAAAGTTTATTAGGAGGTAGAGAAAACGGGTTTAAAATTGCAATGAACGCACTTAATGTGGGTAGAATTAAACTTTCTGCAGCAGTATTAGATGCTTGTAGAAGAGTAATAGGACTATCCACTAATTATGCAAATGAGCGTATACAATTTGGTATTCAAATTGCAAAATTTGGAGCTATAAAACATAAGTTGGCAGATATGGCCGTAAGAACTTATGCTATTGAATCCGCAACTTACCGATCAGGAAATGATATTGAGAAAAATATTTTAAGATTAGAAGATGAGGGGGTGGATCATCAGCAAGCACACTTAAAAGGAATTGAGGAATACGCAATTGAATGTTCTATCGTAAAAGTACTAGGATCAGAAACTATACAATTCTGTTCGGATGAAGGAATCCAAATTTATGGAGGAATGGGATATTCGGCAGATGCGCCAATGGAAGCAGCCTACCGTGATGCAAGAATTGCAAGAATATATGAAGGAACAAACGAAATTAATAGAATGTTATTGGTGGGAATGATATTGAAAAAAGCAATGAAAGGGCAGTTAGACATTATGGGAGCAGCCATGAAAGTTGCAGAAGATTTAATGAGCATTCCTTCTTTTGACAAACCAGACGATAGCGTACTTTTTGCAGTAGAAAAAGAACAAATTAAAAAAATGAAAAAAGCAATTTTAATGTGTGCAGGAAAAGCAGCACAACATTATGCTATGACTATTGAAAGAGAACAAGAAATATTAATGAACTTAGCCGATATGGTTATTGAAGTGTACACAGCAGAATCTGCAATTTTAAGAGCTGAGAAATTGGCAAGTAAAGATGGAGAAGAAGCGACACAACACAAAATAAATATGAGTAAATTATTCTTGTACTCTTCTATTAAAAACTGTCAAAAATCAGGAGAAGAAGTGATTTTATCTTTTGCAGAAGGAGACGAACAAAGAATGTTGTTGATGGGATTAAAACGATTTACAAAAGGATATACAATTAACCCTAAACAGATGAGAAGAGACATTGCAGCAAAATTGATTGAGGAGAATAAATATTGTTTTTAATCAGTAAGTAATTTGAAAACCCTCAGCATTTTGTTGGGGATTTTCTTTTTATATTTATTACTTTTATAAAATGACAAAACTCAAAAATAAAACCATACTTATTACAGGAGGTGCATCCGGAATTGGAAAGATAATGAGTCGTTTGTCCTTAGAGAGAAATGCAAAAGTTATTATTTGGGATATCAGTACTGAAAACACAGAAAACACTTTAAAGGAATTGAATCATTTAGGAGATATTACTAGCTATTTAGTAGATGTATCTAATCTTGAGTCTATAAAAGAAACTGCACAAAAACTAAAAGAAAGTCATGGGAATATTGATATCCTGATTAACAATGCAGGAATAGTGGTAGGGAAATATTTTCATGAGCATACTGCAACTCAAATTGATAAAACTTTAAGTATTAACAGCTCCGCTCCTATGCATATTTGCAATCAGTTTTTATCAGAAATGATGGAGAAAAATGCTGGACATATTTGCAATATAGCTTCTTCTGCAAGTTTGGTTTCTAATCCTAAAATGTCAGTGTATGCAGCAAGTAAATGGGCTGTTTTTGCATGGTCGGATAGTTTGCGTTTGGAAATGAAACAACTTAAAAAAGACATTAAAGTTACAACTATTCTCCCCTACTATATTAATACAGGAATGTTTGATGGCGTACAATCTCGTATCCCAATTTTAGATGCTCAGGCAGCCGCACTCACCATTATTAAAGCTATAG
Organism: uncultured Flavobacteriales bacterium; assembly: GCA_943788405.1. GTDB lineage: Bacteria > Bacteroidota > Bacteroidia > Flavobacteriales > BACL11 > UWMA-0277. The sequence goes on along the minus strand of CALSQD010000002.1, from coordinate 174,148 downwards.
AAAAGAACAATAAAATTATTGCTATTCCTGGTTGTATTTATCGTTTTACTCGCTTTGGGCAAGCCTTTATGTCGGTAAATATATTCGATTGGTTTGCAGGCAGCATCATGGGAATTTACAAAACTATGGATGATTTTAAAGGGCGTAAATAATTAGCTTATCTTTGACAGATATGGATATTTCAACAATAATAAACAATCAGCAATTATTTTTCAATAGCAATAAAACAAAAGATATTGCTTTCAGAATTAAAACTTTACAAAAGTTAAAAAGTGTAATTCAAGAAAATGAAAAGCAAATGTATCAAGCTATTTATACTGATTTTAAAAAATCAGAATTTGAAACCTATATAGCAGAGATTGCACTTGTTTACAATGAATTAAATGATGCAATTCGTAACCTTAAAGAATGGAGTAAGCGAAAAAGAGTAAAAACTAACCTTGCCAATTTTCCAGCAAAAAGCTTTATAATTCCTGAACCTTTAGGAACAATTTTGGTTATTTCTGCTTGGAATTATCCCTATCAAATTTCACTTATTCCTGCCATTTCAGCAATAGCAGCAGGAAATACTGTGGTGTTAAAACCTTCTGAAATTCCCAATAATACAAGTAAGGTATTAGCCAAAATAATCAATACTAATTTTGACACAAAACATTTTACAGTAGTAGAAGGTTCAGTAGACACTACAACTGAATTATTACAGCAAAAATGGGATAAAATCTTCTTTACAGGAAGTACTAATGTGGGGAGGATTGTTTACAAAGCAGCTGCAGAAAATTTAACTCCTGTCACTTTAGAGCTAGGAGGCAAAAGTCCTACTTTTATATTTAAGGACTGTGATATAAAACTAACGGCAAAACGAATTGTTTGGGCAAAATTCCTAAATGCAGGACAAACTTGCATTGCCCCCGATTATTTGTTAGTAGAAAAAGAAATTGAACACAAATTATTAGCAGCACTAAAATCAGAAATAGAACTTGCTTACCCTATCGGAAATACTATTAACGAAAATTATGTTCAAATCATTAATGATGCACATTTCCAAAGATTAACAAACCTCATCCCAAAAGATAAGATTTGTTATGGAGGAGAACAAAATGCATCCGAAAGAATAATACAACCTACCCTTTTACAAAACATCAGTTTTGAAAATACAATAATGAAAGATGAAATTTTCGGACCATTACTCCCTGTTATTTCTTTCAATAATTTAGATGAAGTAATTGCAAAAATAAAGGAAAGAGAAAAACCACTTGCATTATATATTTACAGTAAAAGCAAAAAAACAATTAATAAAATACTACATGAAATTTCCTTTGGAGGAGGCGCTATTAACGAATCCTTAGTTCATCTTTCTAACCCTAATTTACCTTTTGGTGGTGTAGGTGCAAGTGGAATTGGGAACTATCATTCCAAAGCTGGTTTTGACACTTTCACCCATTATAAAAGTATTTTGCACAAATCCTTTTTGTTTGAACCCAATATAAAATACACTCCATTTACAAAATGGAAAAGACAAATTCTAAAATTCATTTTAGAGTAATGTATATTCCAGAAATCTTATTTTGGGGGATGTTTGGTATTTGTGCAGAAGTAGCCTTCACTGCCTTTTTTGATCTCATCACAAAAAAGAAAATCAACTTAATGGGACATACTTCTTTTTGGATGTTTCCTATTTATGCTTTTGGATTATCCTACGGGTTTGATTTAGCAGAGAGTATAATTACAAATGATATTGTTCGTTATTTATCATATCCTATTTGGGTTTGGATTATTGAAATTTTAGTAGGATACCCTTTATTAAAACAAGGAATACGACTCTGGGATTACAGCTATTTACCAAAAGGAAAACAATGGAAAGGAATCATCAGTTTTATTCATTTTCCTGTTTGGATAATACTCGGAATAGTGGTAGAGTACATCAAACAAATCCTAATTTAATTATTATCAGATAGCAATTTTCCTTTTAGTATCTTTACACAATGAAATTTACAGAATTTAAGTTCGGTAACGAACTTCAAGAGGGGCTAGATATGATGGGATTTGAAAAGGCCACCCCAATACAAGAACAAGCAATACCAATTATTCAAAATAATAAAGATTTAATTGCCTGTGCACAAACAGGTACAGGAAAAACAGCTGCTTTTGTTTTACCTATTTTAGATAAACTTACAAAAACAGCTCAAAACAATAAAGTAAATACAATTATTGTAGCGCCAACTAGGGAATTAGCCAAGCAGATTGACAGGCAAATTGAAGGGTTTTCTTACTTTACAAACTCATCTTCCTACCCAATTTATGGAGGAGGAACAGGAGTAGAATATGACAACCAGAAACAAGCCTTAAAAAAAGGAGCTGATATTATTATCTGTACTCCAGGTAGGTTGCTTGCACATTTGGATTTTAATTATTTTGATACTTCTGGAGTAAAACATTTTATTTTAGATGAAGCAGATAGAATGTTAGACATGGGCTTTTATGATGACATTATGAAAATTGCAAATGAACTTCCTAAGGACAGACAAAACTTATTGTTTTCGGCTACCATGCCACCAAAAATTAGGACTCTTGCTTCTACTCTACTTAAAAATCCTGAAAGCATAAGTATTGCAATTTCAAAGCCTGCTGAAGGACTTACCCAGATTGCTTACATGTCGCATGACAACCAGAAAGTAAAACTGGTAAGAGAGATTTTAAAAGCTAAAGGAAAGGATTTAAGTCATGTACTTATTTTTGCTTCAAGCATAAAGAGTGTAAAAGAAATAAAAACTACACTTAACAAAGCAGGAATGAGGGCATCAGAAATGCATTCAGGATTAGACCAAGAGCAAAGAGAACAAACCATCCGTGATTTTAAAAATAAGAAAATTCGCATATTAGTAGCTACCGATATTTTATCCAGAGGAATTGACATTAAAGGGATTGAACTCGTAATAAACTATGAAGTACCCCATGATGCTGAGGATTATGTACACAGAATTGGGCGTACTGCTCGTGCAGACAGAACTGGAGAAGCTATCACTTTTATAAATCCTAAACAAGTAAAAAACTTTAAGGATATTGAAAAACTAATTGAAAAAGAAGTTCCAAAATTAGATTTACCAAAAGGGTTTGAAAAAGGACCAGAATATAAAATTGCTCCTAAAAACAAGAAGAAAAAACAGTGGAATAATAAGCGAGATTTTAAGAAGCCTCAACACAAAAACACTAACGCTCCAAAATAGGAGCATGATGTGCTTTTACTCTAGCATCAATAATTGGCACAGAACAAGAAAAGTGCTTGTTCTTCAACTCTGCATTTAAACCATAAATATCTGATGCAGGATTGGAACGGGTAAAAGTAACCCACAACCAATTAGAGAAATTTTCAGCTGTAAAAGTGGCATCATCCACTAAAGTAATCATTGCTATTCCTTCCATATTTTGTTTTTCTAAACTGGAAATTAAGTCTTTCATTTCTCCTGCACCCTCTACTACTAAGTTTCCATTACTCACTAATTTAGGTTTAAAAAATTCATTTGGCAAGTCAATGTTTGCCAAAGTTTCAGACAGTTTTCTTTTGATTTCTCCAGCTGCTGCAATCACCACTTTTGAACCTTCATTCAATCCATCTCCACTATAATCCAAAGTATCAATAGTCGTTTTAGTTTGGAAATGTAAATCTCTTTTCCAATTTACTCGTTCCAAAAAATAAGTAAAATATTCCTTTTCATCATTTACATTTGGTGCATTTTCCTCATCACAAATAAATATATACTTTGCTAAGGACATTTGTCCTGTGCCCAATATATGATTAGCAATAGTCAATAACTCTTGAGGTTGTTTAGTTGGATTGTAAGGAGTATACCTTTCACTTCCTACCGCCAATAACAAAGGATGAACTCCTGCTTCATCCACTGCATTTACCGCTTTCAATCCAGGAATTTCTTGTTCTATTGCCTTTCCGCTAATTTCATGTATTAATGCACCAAACTGAGAATCCTCTTGAGGTGGACGCCCTACAACTGTAAACGGCCAAATGGCATTTTCCTTAGCATAAACTTTATGAATTTTTAAAACTGGAAAGTCATGAGTTAATGAATAATAACCTAAATGATCTCCAAAAGGGCCTTCTGGTTTTACATCATTTTGGTGCAACTCCCCACAAATCACAAAATCAGCATCAGCCGAAATGGTATAGCCATCTTTTTTGGCATACCTAAAATTCCTGCCTCCTAAAATTCCTGCAAAAGACATTTCTGACATTCCCTCCGGCAAAGGCATAACAGCTGCAAAGGTATGTGATGGTGGTCCTCCCACAAAAACAGAAACCTTTAAAGGTTCACCTTTTTGATTTGCTTTTTTCTGATGTACACCAATCCCTCTATGAATTTGATAATGCATCCCTACTTCTTTGTTGGGCATATAATCATTACCCGAAAGTTGAACACGATACATCCCTAAATTAGAATTCATAATTCCAGGATTTTCTGGATCTTCAGAATAAACTTGAGGCAAAGTAATAAAAGCACCTCCATCCTCTTTCCAACATTTCACCTGAGGTAAATCTTCTATTTGTACTTCTTTAAACTTTCTTGGAAACCTAACTTTTACAGGAATAGCATAAATACCATGCAGAGCAGTAAAAATAGCTTCAATAGGATTTTTTAAAGCTGAAATAGGATTAGTTTTTAGGTCAATTAATCTCTTTACTTGTTTCAAACTATCCCGAAACATAAACTTACTTCTTTCTAGCGTTCCAAATAAATTAGAAACGGCTTTGAATTTACTTCCCTTTATATTTTCATACAAAATAGCTTTTCCTCCTTTTGCAAATTCATCTAAATGCAAGGATGCCATATCCAAATCAGGATTTATCTCCTCCCTAATTCTCTTTAATTCTCCCTTATTATCTAAGTCCGAAATACATTGTTGTAAATTCTTGTATGCCATAGTCCAAAAATAAAAGAACTCAACTAATAGCTGAGTTCTTTTAATATCTAATTATATAAAATTATCTGTTTTCCATACCTACATAAGCTCTTTCAGTAGCCCCAGTATATACTTGTCTTGGTCTTCCAATTGGCTCATTATTCTCTCTCATTTCTTTCCATTGAGAAATCCAACCTGGCAATCTACCAATAGCAAACATTACCGTAAACATATCTGTTGGGATTCCTAAAGCTCTGTAAATAATTCCTGAATAGAAATCAACATTAGGATACAATCCTCTTACTTTAAAGTACTCATCTTCCAATGCTACTTTTTCTAATTTCATTGCAATATCCAATACAGGATCTTCAATTCCTAATTCTCTTAATACATCATCAGCAGCCTTTTTAATAATAGTAGCTCTAGGATCAAAGTTTTTATAAACTCTATGTCCAAAGCCCATTAAACGGAAAGGATCAGATTTATCTTTTGCTTTAGCAACATATTTATCTACATCACCACCGTCAGCTTTAATTTCTTCCAACATTTCAATTACTGCTTGATTAGCACCACCATGTAATGGACCCCAAAGTGCAGCAATACCTGCCGATACAGATGCATATAAACTTGCATGAGAAGAACCTACAATTCTTACGGTTGAAGCAGAACAATTTTGCTCATGATCAGCATGTAGGATTAGTAATTTATCTAATGCTTTTGCAACAACAGGGTTTATTTCAGTATCCTGAGTTGGTAAACCAAACATCATGTGTAAAAAGTTAGAAGTATAGTTCAACTTATTTTTAGGATACATAATTGGCTGACGCATTCTGTTTTTAAAACTCCAAGCCGCTAAAGTTGGAAGTTTTGCAATAAAACGAATAATCGTTCCATTAATCTGTTCTTTAGAACGGTTAGGATCTAATGATTTTGGATAAAAAGCTGTTAAAGCAGAAACTAATGAAGAAAGTACTCCCATTGGATGAGCCTTTGATGGATAACCATCTAAAATTGATTTCACATCTTCATGTACTAAAGAGTGTTCTGAAATATCTTTTGTAAACTTATCTAACTCTTGTTGAGTTGGTAATTCACCATAAATTAATAAAAAAGAAACCTCTAAGAAAGAAGATTTTTCTGCTAGTTCCTCAATAGAATATCCTCTATATCTTAAAATTCCTTCTTCACCATTCAGGAAAGTAATTGCACTTTGAGTAGAACCCGTATTTTTAAATCCTCTATCTAAAGTAATTAAACCTGACTCACCTCTTAATTTACTAATATCTAGTGCATTTTCATTTTCACTCCCAGTAACAACTGGAATTTCAAATACCTTTCCTTCATAATGTAACTCTGCTTTCTTTCCCATTTTCTCTCTTTTATTTAATCCTGCTAATATAATTGTTTATTTCTTAATAAACTTAAAATCTTTTCCTGTATAAATCGCTTGATCACCAAGCATTTCTTCAATTCTTAATAATTGATTGTATTTCGCCATTCTATCCGAACGAGAAGCCGATCCTGTTTTAATTTGACCGCAATTAAGAGCAACTGCTAAATCAGCAATTGTTGTATCTTCTGTTTCACCTGATCTATGGCTCATTACAGAAGTATAAGAACTTTGTTGTGCCATTTGTACTGCATTAATCGTTTCTGTTAAAGTTCCAATTTGGTTTACTTTAATCAAAATAGAGTTGGCAATATCATTGTCAATCCCTCTTCCTAAGCGATCCACATTGGTAACAAATAAATCGTCCCCAACCAACTGTACTTTATCTCCAATCTTTTCTGTTAAATTTTTCCAACCTTCCCAATCATCTTCATCCAATCCATCCTCAATAGATAAAATTGGGTATTTCTCTGTCCAATCTGCCCAAAAATCAACCATTTCAGCTGGCGTTAATTTCTCACCTGTTGATTGGTGAAAGTGATACACATTTTCTTCTGCATTATAAAACTCAGATGCTGCTGCATCCATAGCAATATACATATCAACTCCTGGAGTATATCCTGCTGATTCAATTGCTTTTAACACCACCTGAATAGCCTCTTCATTAGAACCTAAATTTGGCGCAAAACCTCCTTCATCTCCAACATTTGTAGAATGACCTTGTGCTTGTAATTCAGCTTTTAAATGATGGAATACTTCCGTTCCCATTTGTAAAGCTTCAGCAAATGAAGTAGCACCAACTGGCATTACCATAAACTCCTGAAAATCGATACTATTGTCAGCATGCGATCCTCCATTTAAAATATTCATCATTGGAATAGGCAATTCTCTAGCATTTACCCCACCAATATAATTATATAATGTTTGTCCACTTTCTTCAGCTGCAGCTTTTGCACAAGCCAAAGAAACAGCAAGCATAGCATTAGCACCTAAATTTGCTTTATTAGGCGTACCATCCAAGTCAATCATTTTTTGATCAATCAAAGCTTGTTCAGAGACATAAACACCTTTCAATTCCTCATTAATAGCCGTTTTAATATTCTGTACTGCTTTTAAAACTCCTTTTCCTAAATAAGTTCCTTTATCACCATCTCTTAATTCTACTGCTTCATGCTTTCCTGTTGAAGCTCCTGAAGGAACGGCTGCTCTTCCCATTGCTCCATTTTCAGTTAGCACTTCTGCTTCAACTGTAGGGTTTCCTCTTGAATCTAAAATTTGGCGTGCATGTATATTTACTATTCTTCCCATTATTTAGTTTTTATGGCTTTTAATATTATTTACAAATTCATCAAATAAGTATCTTGAATCATGTGGTCCTGGTGATGATTCTGGGTGATACTGAACTGAAAAACAATTCTTATTTGTTAATTTAATTCCTTCAACTGTATCATCATTTAAGTTTACATGTGTTACTTCTACATTAGGGTTATTCTTAATATCCTCCTCTGAGATTCCAAAACCATGGTTTTGAGAAGTAACCTCTGCCTTTCTTGTAGCTAAGTTTATTACTGGATGATTAATACCTCTATGTCCGTTATGCATTTTATAAGTTGAAATACCTTCTGATAGTGCTAAAGCTTGATGTCCTAAACAAATACCAAATACTGGCTTTCCATCAGCAGTAACTTTCTTAACCTGCTCAATAACGCTAGGCATTGCAGAAGGATCTCCAGGTCCATTCGATAAAAAGAATCCATCAGGACTCCAAGCTTTCATATCTTCATATGAAGTATGCATTGGAAATACTTGTAAATAACAACCTCTTTCAGTTAAGCAATTTAAAATATTTTGCTTTACTCCTAAATCTAATACTGCTACCTTAAAAGCAGCATTTTCATCACCAACAAAATAAGGGGCTTCAGTAGAAACTGAAGATGATAATTCCAACCCTTCCATAGAAGGAACTTCAGCTAATAAATTAGTCAGTTCAGTAATATCAGTAGTTGCAGTTGAGATAATTGCATTCATAGCACCTTTATCACGAATATGCCTTACAACAGCTCTAGTATCTACATCAGAAATTACGACTTTATTTTGAGCTATAAAATACTCCTGCAAATCGCCATTACCTCCCCTACGAGAAAAGCCATTATTTAGGTTTTTACAAATTAAACCTGCAATTTTCATATCAGCAGATTCAGTTTCTTTATTACTCACACCATAATTTCCAATATGAGCATTAGTAGTAATCATTAATTGACCAAAATAAGAAGGATCAGTAAATACTTCTTGGTATCCTGTCATCCCTGTATTAAAACAAAGTTCACCTGTAGCAACACCTTCAATTCCCAATGCTTTTCCATGGAAAATTGTACCATCAGCTAATAATAATACTGCTTCTTTTTTCTTATTGTATTTCATCTGTTATATTAATTTATAAAAAAAGGATAAAACCCTTAAGCTTTACCCTTTTTTGATATCATAAAAAGAAGGTATATACTACTCTCCTTTTTCTTCTTTCTTTTCAGAGTTATCTGCTTCTTCTTTAGTTTCTTCTACAGCAGGAGCTTCTTCAACAACAGGAGTTTCAGCTACTACTTCTTCAGCTTTTACTTCAGCAACTTCTTCAGTCTTTGGAGCATCTTCAACTACTACTGCTTCTTCAACAGCAGGAGCTACAGCTTCAACTTTTTTAGACTTAGCTCTTCTTGCTTTTTTACGCTTAGGCTTATCAGTTGTATAATCTTCATTATAATCAACTAATTCAATAAATGCCATTTGTGCATTATCTCCTAAACGATTGCTTAATTTTAAGATTCTTGTATATCCTCCTGGTCTATCAGCAACTTTAGATGCTATATCACCAAATAATTCAGTAATTGCCTCTTTTTGCTTTAAGTAAGAAAATACAGTTCTTCTAGAATGAGTAGTATCATCTTTTGATTTTGTAATTAAAGGCTCTACATATACTCTTAATGCTTTTGCTTTCGCTAAAGTAGTTTTAATTCTTTTATGCTCAATTAATGAACATGCCATGTTAGCAAGCATTGCTTTTCTGTGAGCAGCTTTTCTACTTAAATGGTTAAATTTCTTTCCGTGTCTCATTGTTCTATTCGTTATCTAAATTATACTTAACAGTATCAAAACCGAAAGTTAATCCTTTTTCTTCTATTAAATCTTCTAATTCTGAAAGTGACTTCTTACCAAAGTTTCTGAATTTTAACATATCAGATTTTTTGAAAGAAACTAATTCACCTAATGTAAATACTTCTGCAGTTTTTAAGCAGTTTAATGCTCTTACTGATAAACCAAACTCAGTAAGCTCAGTTTTCAATAACTGACGCATATGTAAAGTATCTTCATCAAACTCTTCTACTGTATCTTCTTCTAAACTGATTTTTTCATCAGAGAACAACATAAAGTGTTGGATTAAGATTTTAGACGCTTCTGTTAATGCTTGTTTTGGGTCAATTGATCCGTCAGTAGTAATGTTTAAGTTTAATTTTTCAAAATCAGTTTTTTGACCAACCCTGTAATTCTCAACATTATAATTTACATTTTTTATAGGAGTAAAGATAGAATCAATAGCAATTGTTCCTATTGGAGACTCCTCTACTTCATTTGCTTCAGCAGCTACATACCCTCTACCTTTAGCAATTGTAAATTCCATTTCAAATGTTACTTTCTTATCCAATTCGCAAATAACTTGCTCAGGATTTAACACTTGGAAGTTAGATAAGCTACTTGCTAAATCAGCAGCAGTAACTACATCACTTTTGCTCACTTTTAAAGTCGCAACTTCTGATTCAACAGATTCAATTTGTTGTTTAAATCTTACTTGTTTAAGGTTCAAGATGATTTCAGTAACATCTTGCACAACACCCTCAACAGTAGTAAATTCATGCTCAACACCTGTAATTCTGATTGATGTAATAGCATATCCTTCTAAAGAAGATAATAAAACTCTTCTTAAAGCATTCCCCACAGTTAAACCATAACCTGGCTCTAACGGACGGAACTCAAAGTTTCCTTGGTTAGCTGCTTCATTAATCATTACTACCTCATCCGGCTTTTGAAAATCTAAGATTGGCATATTTTTTATTTTTTTAATTATTCTTATTTAGAGTACAATTCAACAATTAACTGCTCCTTGATGTTCTCAGGAATTTGAATTCTTTCAGGTGCAGCAACAACTTTTCCTAATTGAGTTTCTCCATTCCATTCCAACCATTCCATTTGATTAGGACTAGCAGTAATTGAATTTGTAATTGTTTCTAAAGATTTTGAACGCGCTCTTACTGAAACGATATCACCTACTTTTAAAGCATATGAAGGAATGTTTACATTCGCTCCATTAACAGTAATATGTTTATGAGTAACTAACTGACGAGCAGCTCTTCTTGTTGGTGCAATTCCTAAACGGAATACAACATTATCCAAACGCAATTCACACATTTGTAATAAGTTTTCACCTGTAACTCCTTTTCTTCTAAGTGCTTCTTTAAATAAGTTAGAAAATTGCTTTTCTAAAATACCATAAGTAAACTTAGCTTTTTGTTTTTCCATTAATTGCACACCATATTCGGATTGTTTACCTCTCCTTCTTTGGTTACCGTGTTGTCCTGGACCATAAGCTTTTTTAGCTAATGCTTTATCTGGGCCAAAAATTGGTTCTCCAAATCTTCTTGCAATTCTTGATGTTGGGCCTGTATATCTTGCCATGTCTTTATCTTAATTATAAATATATTAAACTCTTCTCTTTTTCGGTGGACGACATCCATTGTGTGGCAATGGAGTAACATCTACAATCTCAGTAACAATAATACCAGCATTATGAATTGTTCTGATAGCAGATTCTCTACCTTGACCAGGTCCTTTCACATACACCTTTACTCTTTTTAAGCCTTTTTCAAGAGCTACTTTTGAGCAATCCTCAGCAGCCATTTGTGCAGCATAAGGTGTGTTCTTTTTTGAACCTCTGAATCCCATTTTACCAGCTGAAGACCAAGAAATAACTTGTCCTCCTTTATTGGTAAGTGAAATAATAATGTTATTAAAAGTTGCCTGAATGTGCGCTTGCCCTTCAGCTTCAACTCTTACCGTGTTCTTTTTTGTTGTTTTAGCCATAATTATCTACTATTTCTTTTTATTAGCAACAGTTTTTCTTTTCCCTTTTCTGGTTCTAGAATTATTTTTTGTTCTTTGTCCTCTTAAAGGAAGTCCCATTCTGTGACGAATACCTCTGTAACAACCAATATCCATTAATCTCTTAATGTTCATTTTTGTTTCAGCTCTTAATTCACCTTCAACAGTAAATTTCTCACCAATGATCTCTCTAATAGCATTAGTTTCTTCATCCGTCCAATCTTGAACTTTAGTATCATGAGAAACTTTTGCTTCATCTAAAATTGCTACCGCAAAAGATGGACCAATTCCATAAATGTAAGTTAAACCAATAACTCCTCTTTTATTTTTTGGTAAATCAATACCTTTAATTCTTGCCATTCTTAACCTTGTCTTTGTTTATATCTTGGGTTCTTCTTATTAATTACATAAACTCGTCCTTTTCTTTTGACGATTTTGCAATCTTCACTTCTTTTCTTTACTGATGCTCGTACTTTCATTTTAATTTATTTTATTAGTACCTATACGTTATTCTTCCTTTTGTCAAATCATATGGTGACATCTCCATCTTTACTTTATCACCTGGCAACAATTTAATATAAAACTTTCTCATCTTACCAGAAATATGAGCTACAACCTCATGCCCATTTTCTAATTCTACACGAAACATAGCATTTGACAATGCTTGTGTTATCGTTCCATCCAATTCTATGTTAGCTTGTTTAGCCATTTATCTTTTTTTCTATTTCTTCAAAACTTGATAATATTTCTGCTTTTCCTTTTCGAACCACAATTGTGTGTTCAAAATGTGCAGATGGTTTATTATCAATAGTTGTTATTGTCCATCCATCATTATGTTGCATAATACGCCTAGTTCCCATATTAATCATTGGCTCAATCGCAATAACTAATCCTTCTTTAAGCATAACCCCTTTTCCTCTTCTTCCGTAATTAGGAACTTCTGGACTTTCATGTAAACTTTTACCTAAACCATGTCCAACTAATTCCCTAACCACTCCATATCCAAAGCTTTCAGCATGTTGCTGTACAGCATAACCAATATCTCCAATTCTATTACCGGCAACTGCTTGTTCAATTCCTTTGTAAAGTGACTCTTTCGTTACTTTAAGTAATTGTTTTGTTTCAGCATCTACTTCACCAACTTCATAGGTAAAAGCAGAATCACCATAATAGCCATTCATTACTACTCCACAATCCACTGATAAAATTTCGCCATCATTAAGAATACTATCATTTGGGATACCATGTACCACCTGATCATTTGGTGACATACACAAAGTATTAGGAAATCCTCCATAACCTTTAAAGGCTGGAACTCCTCCATTATCCCTGATAAACTCTTCAGCAATTTTATCTAATGCTAGGGTAGTTACCCCTGGTTTTATCAGCCCTGCTATTTCAGCATGGGTTTTTGCAACAAGTAAAGAACTTTCTCTTACAAACTCAATCTCTTCTTCCGTCTTATAATAAATCATAATCGAATATGATTACATCATACTTCCAGAAGACTTTCCTTTAATCCTTCCTGAGTCCATTAATCCATCATAATGACGCATTAATAAATGACTCTCTATTTGCTGAAGGGTATCCAAAATAACCCCAACTAAAATTAACAATGAAGTACCACCATAAAACTGTGCGAACTGCATATTAATTCCTCCTGCCATTGCAAATGCTGGCAAGATAGCTACTAAACCTAAAAATAAAGATCCTGGTAATGTAATTCTTGACATTATAGTATCTAAATAATCAGCAGTAGATCTACCTGGCTTAATACCAGGAATAAATCCTCCATTCTTTTTCATATCATCAGCCATTTGGTTAGGATTAACAGTCATAGCTGTGTAAAAATAAGTAAATATTACAATCATTACAAAGAACATAAGATTGTACCAAAACCCTCCAAAATCAGTAAGTACTGCAGCAAGCCCTTGTAAACTTTCGTTTTCAGAAAAACCAACTAATGTAATAGGAACAAACATAATTGCTTGTGCAAAGATAATTGGCATTACTCCTGCAGCATTTACTTTTAAAGGAATGAATTGTCTTACTCCTCCGTATTGTTTGTTACCAACTACTCTCTTAGCATACTGAACAGGAATCCTTCTTGTTCCTTGCACTAAAAGGATCGTTACTAAAATTACAAATAATAAAGCTAACATTTCTACTAAGAAGATAACTAAACCACCTCCTGCTGAACCTAAAGCAGAAACAAATTCTTGCATTAATGATTGTGGTAAACCTGCAATAATACCAATCATAATTAATAATGAGATTCCATTACCAATACCTCTATCAGTAATTTTTTCTCCTAACCACATTACAAACATAGTACCTGTTACCAATATGATAATTGATGATAACCAAAATCCTCCTGCTGGTAATAAGAAAGCTGTTTCAGGTAATGTTGCCTTTAAGTTAGCAATATAACCAGGAGCTTGTCCTGCAGTAATTAAGATAGTTAAGTACCTAGTAATGTTATTGATTTTTCTTCTTCCACTTTCACCCTCTTTTTGTAATTTCTGGAAATATGGTACAGCCATTCCCATTAACTGAATTACAATAGAAGCAGAAATATAAGGCATGATACCCAAAGCGAAAATAGACGCTTGTGAGAATGCACCCCCAGTAAACATGTTTAATAGACCTAAAAGACCATCTGCAGTCTGGTCCTGTAAAGCAGTAAGCTGTGCAGGATCAACACCTGGGATTACAACAAAAGTACCTAATCTATAAATAGCTATGATTCCTAATGTAGTTAAGATTCGATTTCTCAAATCCTCAATTCCCCAAATATTCTTTATTGTTTCTATTAATTTTTTCATCTTACTTTTCTATAACAGTTGCAGTTCCACCAGCTTTTTCAATAGCAGTTTTTGCAGTTGCAGAAAATGCATTAACAGTAATATCCAACTTTGCTGTTAACTCACCTCTACCTAAAATTTTCACTAAATCATTTTTTTGTACAAGACCATTATCCATTAAGTCTTGTTTAACAATAGTTCCCTTTAATTTCTTTGCATCCACTAAAGCTTGGATAGTATCCAAGTTTACACCATTGTATTCAACTCTATTTGGGTTTGTAAATCCAAACTTAGGAACTCTTCTTTGTAATGGTTGTTGTCCACCCTCAAATCCAATTTTCTTTGAATATCCTGAACGAGATTTTTGACCATTATGTCCTCTAGTAGATGTTCCTCCTTTCTTAGATCCTTCTCCTCTACCTACTCTTTTCGTACCTTTAACTGAACCTTTTGCAGGTTTTAAATTGTGTAATTCCATATCTGATATTATTCTACTACAGTTATTAAGTGCTTTACTTTAGCAACCATTCCTAAAATTTGTGGTGTAGCATTATGCTCCACTACAGCATTCATTTTTCTTAAACCCAAAGCATCTAAAGTTAACTTTTGATCTTTTGGCCTTCCAATTCTACTTCTAACTTGTTTAATCTTAATCTTATCCATGATGAATATATATTATCCGTTAAATACTTGATCCATAGTAATTCCTCTTTGCATTGCAACAGTTCTTGCATCTCTCAATTCTAGTAAAGCTTTTAAAGTCGCTTTTACCAAGTTATGAGGATTTGAAGAACCTTTAGATTTTGCCAATACATCTTTCACTCCAGCACTCTCTAATACCGCACGCATTGCACCCCCAGCTTTTACTCCTGTACCATGTGATGCAGGCTTAATTAAAACTTGAGATCCACTGAATTTAGCAGCTTGTTCATGAGGAATTGTTCCTTTATAAATAGGAACTCTTACTAAATTCTTTTTGGCAGCATCAATTGCTTTAGCAATAGCTGTAGCAACATCTTTCGATTTTCCTAAACCAATACCAACAATGCTTTTTTCATCACCAACTACAACAATAGCTGAAAATCCGAAAGCTCTACCCCCTTTAGTAACTTTTACTACTCTTTGTACTCCAACTAATCTGTCTTTCAACTCGATATCGCCAGAAATCTTTACTCTTTTATTTTGTGCTAATTTTAACATATCTAATTCTTAAAATTTTAATCCTGCTTCACGAGCTGAATCAGCCAATGCTTTTACTCTACCATGGTATAAAAAACCTCCTCTATCAAAAACTACTGCCTCAACTCCAGCTTTTTTTGCATTATCAGCAATTAATTTACCAACTACAGCAGCTTGCTCAGTTTTATTTCCTTTAGCGTCCTTTGAAGATGCTGAAGCAAGTGTATTTCCAGCAACATCATCAATTAATTGTGCATAAATCTCTTTATTAGATCTGAACACAGCTAACCTTGGTCTTTCAGAAGTACCAGAAACTTTCTTTCTGATCGTAAATCTTACTCTTTGTCTAGAGTCTTTCTTTGATTGTGTCATCTTATTATCTTATTTTAACTTGCAGCTGTTTTACCTGCTTTCTTTCTAACATATTCATCAACATACCTGATTCCTTTTCCTTTGTATGGCTCAGGTTTTCTTTCAGCTCTAATTCTTGCAGCAACAGCTCCTACTAATTGCTTATCACAACCTGAAATAGTTACAATTGGTGCTTTTCCTTTTTCAGTTTCAGCTACAACCTTAACCTCAGTTGGGATATCAAATACAATATTGTGTGAATATCCTGCTGATATATCTAAAGTATTACCTTGAGTGGTTGCTCTATACCCAACTCCTCTAAGTTCTAATTTTTTAGAATAACCTTTCGATACTCCTTCAATCATATTAGCAATTAAAGCTCTGTATAAACCGTGCTTTGATCTATGATCTTTATGATCAGACTCTCTTGTAAATGTAATTACATTATCAGCAATTGAAACTGTGATACTTGCATCAATATCTTGAGAAAGCTCACCTAATTTTCCTTTTACCGTTACAACAGTTCCTTCTTGAGTTACAGTAACTCCTTCAGCAATTGTTATTGGATTATTTCCTATTCTTGACATTTCTTTATCTTATTAATATACGTGACAAATAACTTCACCACCAACATTTAAATTTCTTGCTTCTTTATCAGTAATAACTCCTTTTGAAGTAGAAAGAATAGCAATACCTAAACCATTAATTACTCTTGGTAATGTTTTAGAGTCAGCATACTTTCTAAGTCCTGGCTTACTAATTCTTGTTAATTTTTTAATTGCAGGTAATTTTGTTTGCATATTATACTTCAATGCAACTTTAATATTACCTTGATTATTTTCAGTTTCTTCAAATTTAAAGTTAAGGATATAACCTTTCTTATGAAGAATTTCTGTAATCGCTTTTTTCATATTGGATGCAGGAATTTCAACAACTTTGTGTCCTGCCATCTGAGCATTTCTAACTCTTGTTAAATAATCTGCTATTGGATCTGTAAACATCTTTTCTTATTCTTTATTAAATTACCAACTTGCTTTTTTCACCCCTGGAATTAATCCAAAGTTTGCCATTTCTCTAAACATAACACGAGAGATACCAAATTGTCTCATATACCCTTTAGGTCTTCCTGTAAGTTTACATCTGTTGTGCATTCTTACTGGAGATGCGTTTTTAGGTAATTTTTGTAATCCTTCATAATCACCAGCAGCTTTTAGTGCAGCTCTTTTCTCAGCATATTTTGCAACTGTTTTTGCTCTTTTTACCTCACGAGCTTTCATTGATTCTTTTGCCATGTCTTATTTTTTAAATGGTAACCCTAACTCTTTCAATAATGCTAAAGCATCTGCATCAGAATCAGTATTAGTAACAAAAGTTACATCCATACCAGTTATCTTGTTAATTTTATCAATACTAATTTCTGGAAAAGCAATTTGCTCCTTAATTCCCATAGTAAAATTTCCTCTTCCGTCAAATCCTTTAGTTGGAATTCCTGCAAAATCACGAACCCTTGGTAAAGTTGAAGTAACGAATCTATCTAAGAATTCATACATTTGATCTCCTCTTAAAGTTACTCTTACACCAACTGGCATTCCTTTTCTTAACTTAAAGTTAGAGATATCTTTAGTAGATTTAGTAAGCACAGCTTTCTGACCTGTAATCATAGTCATTTCATTTTGTGCCGCTTCAATTTGTTTTTTATCAGATGCTGCACTACCGATACCTTGGTTAAGACAAATCTTAACTAGTTTTGGTACTTGCATAACCGATTTATAGTTCCCTTTAAGGTTGTCTACAACCTCAGTTTGGTACTTTTTCTTTAATCTTGGTGTGTATTCCATTATTTAATTACTTCTCCTGAGTTCTTAGAATATCTAACTATTTTACCTGACTTCTCATCAACTTTTCTACCTACTTTAGTAGCTTCACCTGATTTAGGGTCAACTAATACTAGGTTAGAAATATGAATCTTAGCCTCTTGCTTTACAATTCCTCCTTGAGGATTAGCTGCATTAGGTTTTGTATGCTTAGATACTAAATTAGCACCTTCAACCATTGCTCTATTTTCCGTAGGATATACTTTTACAACTTTACCTTTTACTCCTTTAGAGTTTCCAGTAGTTACTATAACTGTATCGTTCTTTTTTATCTTAATTTTTGCCATTTTCCTTAGTTTATAACACCTCTGGTGCTAATGAAACAACTTTCATAAAATCATTGTCACGTAATTCTCTAGCTACAGGGCCAAACACACGAGTACCTTTCATTTGTCCGTTTTCATCAATAATAACACAAGCGTTATCACCAAAACGAATATAAGATCCATCAGGTCTTCTTACCTCTTTTCTAGTTCTTACTACAACAGCTTTTACAACCTGTCCTTTTTTAATATTTCCTGAAGGCATAGCATGTTTTACTGTACCTACAATTTTATCACCAACTGAAGCGTAACGCTTTTTTGTTCCTCCTAATACTCTAATACAAAGGATTTCTTTAGCACCGCTATTGTCAGCTACTTTTAGTCTTGATTCTTGTTGTATCATCTTACTTAGCTCTTTCGATTATTTCTACCAATCTCCAATTCTTATTCTTACTCAATGGTCTTGTTTCCATGATTTTCACAGTATCCCCCTCATTACAAGAGTTCTCTTCATCATGAGCAACAAACTTAGAAGTCTTTTTAAGGAACTTTCCATAAAGAGCATGCTTTACCTTTCTTTCAATAGAAACAACAATAGATTTCTCCATTTTGTTTGAGGTAACCACACCAATTCTTTCTTTTCTTTCTTTTCTTTCCATCTTTTTTATTTTGAAGTATTTCTTCTTTTTGAAAGTTCTGTCATCACTCTTGCAATCGCTTTTCTAGTGAACTTGATTTGCAAAGGGTTCTCCATTGGAGAAACTGCATGACTCATTTTCATTTTAATTAACTTCTCTCTTTCAGTAGCTAAAAGATCGTGAAGTTCGTTTTCGGGCATATCTGTTAATACTTGTGCTTTCATCTCTTAAATTAGTTTTGTAAATCTCTTCTGATTACAAATTTAGTTTTGATTGGTAATTTTTGTGCTGCTAAGCGTAATGCTTCTTTTGCCGTTTCTAAATCTACACCATCACATTCGAAAAGCATTCTTCCTGGGCTTACAGTTGCTGCCCAATATTCTGGAGCTCCTTTACCCTTACCCATCCTTACCTCTGCAGGTTTTTTAGTAATTGGTTTGTCTGGGAAAATTCTAATCCAAACTTGACCTTGTCTTTTCATATGACGAGTAACTGCAATACGAGCTGCTTCAATTTGACGAGCAGTAATCCACACTTCCTCAAGAGCTTTAATTCCGTAAGATCCGAAAGACAACTGGTGTCCTCTTTGGGCATTTCCTTTCATCTTGCCCTTTTGCATCTTTCTGAATTTTGTTTTCTTTGGTTGTAACATTTCTTAATTCTTTTCTAAGTTCTAAAAACTATCTTCTTCTATTATTCGGTTTACCTCCTGACTTCTTTTTAGGAGCTTTGAAGTGTAACATTAAGTCACGCTTACCATAAACCTCACCTCTACAAATCCATACTTTAATTCCGATAACACCATACTGAGTATGTGCTTCAGCTAAAGCATAATCGATATCAGCTCTAAATGTATGTAATGGAGTTCTACCATCTTTCATCATTTCAGAACGCGCCATCTCAGCACCATTTAATCTCCCAGAGATTTGAACCTTAATTCCTTCAGCTCCCATTCTCATTGTAGATGCAATTGCCATCTTAGTAGCTCTCTTATAAGAAACTCTACCTTCAACTTGTCTTGCAATACTATCAGCAACTAAAGTAGCTTCTAGTTCTGGTCTTTTTACTTCAAAAATATTAATCTGAATATCTTTGTTTGTAATTTTTTTGATTTCCTCTTTTAAAGTCTCAACTTCTTGTCCTCCTTTACCAATAATGATACCAGGACGAGCAGTATGAATAGTAATAGTTACTAACTTTAAAGTTCTTTCAATAGCAATTTTAGAAACACTTCCTTTTGCTAATCTAACTCTTAAGTATTTTCTGATTTTAGCATCACCTGCTAATTTATCACCAAAATCGTTACCTCCGTACCAGTTTGAATCCCATCCTCTGATAAGACCTAATCTATTCCCAATTGGGTTTGTCTTTTGTCCCATGTTATTGTATTGTATCTATTTGTCTACTATCTACCACTAAAGTAACATGGTTAGATCTTTTTCTAATTCTGTGTGCTCTACCTTGTGGAGCTGGCTGAACTCTTTTAAGCATTCTAGCGCTATCCACTTTTACTTCAGAAACATAAAGATTAGCTTCATCCATTCTTTTTCCTTCATTTTTAGCTTCCCAATTTGCTAAAGCTGATAACAAAAGTTTCTCCATTCTTCCTGAAGCTTCTTTCGGATTCAACTTTAATTCAGCTAATGCTTTATCAGCATCCATACCTCTAATTAAGTCAGCTATCAACCTCATTTTTCTTGGTGAAGTTGGACAGTTATTCAATTTAGCAAAAGCGATTTTTTTTCTCGCTTCCTTCATTGCATCTGCTTTTATTCTTTTTCTAGCTCCCATTTACTTATTTTTTTCTATTAGCTCCATGACCTCTAAAAGTCCTTGTTGGAGAAAATTCACCTAATTTATGTCCTACCATATTTTCAGTTACAAATACAGGAATGAATTGTCTTCCATTATGCACTGCAATTGTTTTTCCAACAAAGTCAGGAGATATCATAGATGCTCTCGACCAAGTTTTAATTACTGAATTTTTCCCTGACTCATTCATTGCATCAACTTTTTTCTGCAATTTATAATGAATAAATGGTCCTTTTTTTAACGATCTAGCCATAAATTATTTCTTTTTTCTTCTTTCAATTATATACTTATCAGAAGCTTTCTTCTTATCTCTTGTCTTATATCCTTTAGCAGGTACACCATTTTTGTTTCTTGGTAAACCTCCAGAGTGTTTTCCTTCACCCCCACCCATTGGATGATCAACTGGATTTTTAATTGTTGCTCTTACATTTGGTCTTCTACCTTGCCATCTGCTTCTTCCTGCTTTACCAGAAATTTGCAATTGATGTTGAGGATTAGAAACTGAACCAATAGTAGCTAAACAAGTAACTAAAATTCTTCTAATTTCTCCTGATGCCAATTTTACTGTAGCATATTTACCATCTCTTGCCATAAGTTGTGCATACGATCCTGCACTTCTTACTAAGATAGCTCCTTGCCCTGGCTTCAATTCAATATTATGAATAACAGTACCTAAAGGAATTTCACTTAAAGGTATAGTATTTCCAACTTTAATTGGTGCCTCTTTAGCAGAAATTACTTCCATTCCTACTTCTAATCCTGCTGGAGCAACCATGTATCTTTTTTCACCATCAACATAATGCAATAATGCAATGTTAGCAGTTCTGTTTGGATCATATTCAATAGTAGCAACTTTTGCAGGGATACCAAATTTATTTCTTTTGAAATCAATAATTCTGTATCTCTTTTTATGACCACCACCGATATTCTCGATTGTCATCTTACCAGTATCGTTCCTACCTCCTGATCTTTTTCTCTTAGCTAATAAACTCTTTTCAGGAGTAGATGTAGTAATCTCATCAAAAGTAATTGCTACTTTATGTCTCTGACCTGGAGTTGTTGGGTTAAATTTTCTTAATGCCATTTTTCTCTAATTAAATGTTACTATAAAAATCTATAGAATCTCCTTCAGCTAATGTTACTATTGCCTTTTTGTAAGTTGCTGTTTTACCAACAATCATACCTGACTTAGAACCTCTAACTCTTTTCTTTCCTATACAAACCATAGTTCTAACTGAATCAACCGCTACATCATACATCTCTTCAACAGCTTTTTTGATTTCAATCTTATTTGCTTTTCTATCCACAACAAAAGCGAAACGATTATACTTCTCGCTTGCGTCTGTCATTTTTTCGGTAATTACCGGTTTTTTTATAATACTCATCACTTAAATATTAAAAATTCTTCTCAATTTCATTGATTGATGATTCCATAACCATCAATTTATTAGCATTCATAACATCATAAGTGTTTAATTCTGAAGCTAATACCACTTTTGCCTTCTTTAAATTACGGGATGACAAAAATATATTTTTATTTGACTCAGCAAGCACTAATAATGTTTTATTATCTAGTTGATCAAAATTAGTTAATAAATCAATATAAGCTTTAGTCTTAGGAGCATCAAAAGAGAAATCCTCTAAAACAATGATATTCTTATCTTTAGCCAAGTAAGATAAAGCAGATTTACGCGCTAAACGCTTCACTTTTTTATTTACTTTGAAGTCATAATTTCTTGGTCTTGGACCAAAAACTCTACCCCCACCTCTAAATAATGGATTTTTGATATCACCAACTCTGGCAGCACCACTTCCTTTTTGCTTTCTTAGTTTTCTTCTACTACCTTTTACATCCCCTCTCTCTTTCGCTTTATGCGTACCAGATCTTTGGGCTGCTAAGTACTGCTTTACATCTAAATAAATTGCATGATCGTTTGGTTCAACACCAAATACATCATTACTTAAATCTACTTTTTTAGTAGTTTCTTTTCCTGTAATATTATGTACTGCTACTTTCATTATTTCTCTATTATTATGTATGAATTTTTCGCTCCAGGAACAGCTCCTTTTACTACTATCATATTTTTATCTGCTAAAACTTTTAGTACTTGTAAGTTTTCAACTTTAACTCTTTCGTTACCCATTTGTCCTGCCATTCGCATTCCTTTGAATACTCTTGCAGGGTAAGAAGCTGCACCAATAGAACCTGGAGCACGCAATCTGTTATGTTGTCCGTGAGTTGCATCACCAACACCTCTAAAGTTATGACGCTTAACTACACCTTGAAAACCTTTACCTTTAGAAGTACCAACAACTGTTACAAAATCACCTTCATCAAACATTTCAACATTTACAACATCACCTAAAGCGACATCAGAATCAGCTGGAAATTCAACTAGTTTTTTCAAAGGAGCTGAATCAGCTTTCTTAAAATGACCTAAAGCAGCTTTTGAAACTCTACTTTCTTTTTGCTCAGCAAAACCTAATTGAATAGCATTGTAACCATCTACTTCTTCAGTTTTTACTTGAGTAACCTTACAAGGTCCTACCTCTAATATTGTACATGGAATATTCTTACCTTCTTCTGAGAAGATAGATGTCATTCCTACTTTTTTACCTATTAAACCTGGCATCTTTTACTTTTTTAAATTACTTTAATTTCAACATGAACTCCACTTGGCAACTCTAACTTCATCAGAGCATCAATTGTTTTTGATGATGAGCTATAAATATCCATTAACCTTTTATGATTAGCCAATTGGAATTGCTCTCTAGCTTGCTTATTTACGTGAGGTGAACGCAATACTGTATAAATTTTCTTGTGAGTTGGTAATGGAATTGGACCACTAACAATTGCTCCTGAGTTTTTTACAGTCTTTACAATCTTCTCAGCTGATTGATCTACTAAAGTGTGATCAAACGATTTTAATTTTATTCTAACTTTCTGTGCCATAGCTTTTATTATTCTCCTTTAATTTTCTTAATTACTTCTTCTGAAATATTCTTTGGTGCTTCAACAAAATCAAAGAATTCCATAGTTGAAGTTGCTCTCCCTGAAGTAATAGTTCTTAAATCAGTAATATATCCAAACATTTCTGATAATGGAACTTTAGCACTAACTACTTTAGCACCTCCCTTATCATCCATCCCTTCAACTTGACCTCTTCTTCTATTTAAATCTCCAATTACATCCCCCATATTTTCTTCTGGAGTAATAACAGATAATTTCATAATTGGCTCAAGAATTTTAGGGTTTGCTAACTTAGATGCAGTTTTAAATGCAATCTTAGCACACAATTCAAATGATAAAGCATCAGAATCTACATCATGATAAGAACCATCATATAACCTAACTTTTAATGTATTTAAAGGGAAATCAGCTAAAACACCATTATTCATAGCCATTTCAAATCCTTTTTCAACTGAAGGAATAAATTCCTTAGGAATGTTACCCCCTTTAATCTCATTGATAAATTGTAACCCTTCACCTTCAAAGTCAGCATCAACAGGAGATAATTCAAATTTAATATCAGCAAACTTACCTCTACCACCTGATTGCTTTTTAAACACTTCTCTATGTTCAACAGCTGAAGTAATACACTCCTTATAAGCTACCTGTGGAGCACCTTCATTACATTCAACACCAAATTCTCTTTTCAATCTATCCATAATGATTTCCAAGTGTAACTCACCCATTCCTGAGATAATTGTTTGCCCTGAATCTTCATCCGTCTTAACTGTAAATGTAGGATCCTCTTCAGCTAACTTCCCTAAAGCAACCCCTAATTTATCTAAATCTTTTTGAGTTTTTGGCTCAATAGCAATACCAATTACTGGATCTGGGAAATCCATAGATTCCAATACAATAGGATTTTTCAAATCACATAAAGTATCTCCAGTTCTAATATCTTTAAATCCAACTAATGCAGCAATATCTCCAGCTTGTAAAGCATCAATTTGATTTTGCTTATTAGCATGCATTTGGTAGATACGAGAGATTCTTTCTTTCTTTCCAGTTCTTGAATTATGAATAAAAGTACCTTGGTCTAAAACACCAGAATAAGCTCTTGTAAAACATAAACGACCTACATAAGGATCAGTAGCAATCTTAAATGCTAATGCCGCAAAAGGAGCTTCAACAGAAGGCTTTCTACTTTCCTCAGCATCAGTATTAGGGTTTGTCCCAATAATTGCTTCAACATCAAGTGGAGAAGGTAAAATTTCCATTACCATATCCAACATTGCTTGAACACCTTTATTTTTAAATGCAGAACCACACATCATAGGAATAACTTTCCCAGAAATAGTAGCCTCTCTTAAAGCTGCTAAAATCTCAGCTTCAGTTAAAGAGTTTTCATCTTCAAAATATTTTTCCATTAATGATTCATCAAACTCAGCTACAGCTTCTAGCAATTCACCTCTGTATTGTCTTGCTTCATCAATAATATCTGCAGGAATTTCAACTTCCTTAAAAGTCATTCCATGATCATCCTCATTCCAAACGATACCTTTAAAGTTGATTAAATCAACCACACCTTTAAACTCATCTTCAGCTCCAATAGGAATTTGCAATGGTAAAGCATGAGAACCTAACATCTCTTTTACTTGACGACATACATTTAAGAAGTCAGCACCTTGACGGTCCATCTTATTCACAAAACCAATTCTTGGTACATTGTAATTATCAGCTAGTCTCCAGTTAGTTTCTGATTGTGGTTCTACACCATCAACTGCAGAAAATAAGAAAACTAAACCATCTAATACTCTTAATGATCTATTTACTTCAACCGTAAAATCAACATGCCCAGGAGTATCAATAATATTCACATGGTAATCATCACCTCTATACCCCCAAGTTAAAGTAGTTGCAGCAGAAGTAATAGTAATCCCTCTTTCTTGCTCTTGCTCCATCCAATCCATTGTAGCAGCACCATCATGTACTTCTCCAATTTTATGAGAAACTCCTCCATAATAAAGGATTCTTTCAGTAGTAGTGGTTTTTCCAGCATCAATATGAGCTGCAATACCAATATTTCTTGTATAATTTAAATCTCTTGCCATTTCTAATTAAAATCTAAAGTGTGAAAATGCCTTATTAGCTTCCGCCATTCTATGAGTATCTTGTTTCTTTTTATAAGCAGTACCTTCCTCCTTATAAGCAGCCATTAACTCAGCAGACAATTTAGCATCCATTGTTTTTTCATTTCTTTTTCTTGCAGCAGCAATCATCCACTTCATCCCTAAAGAAACTCTTCTATCTTCTCTTACTGGATGAGGAATTTGGAAAGTAGCCCCTCCAATTCTTCTTGATCTAACTTCAACATGAGGAGATACATTATCCAATGCTTTTTCAAACACTACTAACGCTTCTTCCTCCTCAATTTTAGCCGCAATACTATCTAAAGCGGTATAAAATACTTTAAAAGCAGTATTCTTTTTACCGTCTAACATTAGATTATTTACAAATCTTGTAACTACAGAGCTACCAAACTTAGGGTCTGGTAACAATATTCTTTTCTTGGCTCTTTTCTTTCTCATTACTTATTATATATTATTTCTTAGGTTTCTTAGCACCATACTTTGATCTTCTTTGAGTTCTTTCACTTACTCCTGAAGTATCTAAAGCACCTCTAACAATGTGGTACCTTACTCCTGGTAAATCTTTTACCCTTCCTCCTCTTACTAGCACTACAGAATATTCTTGAAGATTGTGTCCTTCTCCTCCAATGTAAGCATTTACCTCATTACCATTTGTTAATCTTACCCTAGCTACTTTACGCAATGCTGAGTTTGGTTTTTTAGGTGTTGTAGTGTAAACCCTAGTACATACTCCTCTTCTTTGAGGGCAGCTTTTTAAGGCTAACGACTTGCTCTTTTTATTAATACTAGTCCTTCCTTTCCTTACTAATTGTTGTATTGTTGGCATATTATATCTTTACTAAAATGGGCGGCAAATGTAGTAATTTATTCATCAAAAGTAAAATTGTATTCATTTTTTTTTCACCTATTTTAAATTCTAGTTTTTATTCTAACAAACGAGTGTTAATATTATTCCTTTTTTACCCATTTTTTAAGTCCAATAAAAAAGGCACTAAATAAATAGCGCCTTTTTTCATTTTTTGGTTTTGTATTTTTACTCAATAATGAGCTTTTTAATATACTTTTCTATCCCCTCCACTTCAATTTCAACAAAGTACACTCCACTTGCCTTGTTGTTTCTTTTTAGGATGTGTTTATCTGTGTTTGTTAGCTTGTACTGCTCTAGTTGCTTTCCAAATACATCCACTACACTAATAGTCGCTCCTTCTACCTCTCTTCCAAAATCAACTGTCGTCTCATCCCTAAATGGATTAGGATAAATACTTAAAGCTATCTCAGAAGAAACCTGATCAATACCTGTTTCTATATATGCAAAACTATTCGACTCTGTGGTACAGCTATTATCATCCGTTACTATTGCATAATATATTCCATAATTACTAACCGTGTAAGTAGTTCCTGATCCTATTTGAGTATTTGAATTTGACTGCTCTCTCCATGAATATGAAAAAGGTGCAGTACCTCCTACTGGTGTAGTAGCCGTTAACACATAGCCGTTCTGAGTAATATTAGCTACTAAAGCCTGTGGCTGGTTCACCTCAAAAGTATCTACCTCCTGACAGTTATTTGCATCTATTATCGTTAAAGTATAAGTACCTGCTATCAAGTTAGTATTTGTCCCTCCAGGGTTCCACTGTAAATTGTATGGGTTTGTTCCTCCTATTATTTGACTTACCACTACACTACCCGTATTATTCCCATAACAATCAACATCCGTAATAGCTGCTGCTGCCTGTAAAGCTGATAACTCTGTAATACTTACCGTATCAGTAGTAGTACAACCCACATAGTTCTGACCCAAGTTATTGGCATCCGAATAATGAGCATACAAAACATAAGTACCCGCCATTAAATTAGTCGCTTGAGTAGTGTTTGAAATAATAACATTATTCGTATTCTGCC
The DNA here is from genome assembly GCA_943788405.1 of uncultured Flavobacteriales bacterium. GTDB lineage: Bacteria > Bacteroidota > Bacteroidia > Flavobacteriales > BACL11 > UWMA-0277. The sequence continues at coordinate 146,779 of CALSQD010000002.1, read as the reverse complement.
AACTATAGCTGTAATTTGAATTAGCAGTATTAGGGTTTAATACCTGTAAAGATCCTGTTGCTGTTCCATTACACAAAACATGTACAATAGCTGCAGGATCAATAGTAGCTGTCGTAAATACATTTGTCCCTATTACTTGCTGATCTACTCCCCCATTAATTACTGAAGAAGGACAGTCATTGGCATCTGTTATAGTAACTGTATAATCTCCTGAACAAATACCAGCAACAACACTATCATTATTCATAGAGGATGTAATCACATTTCCTGTAGTATTCTCTGTAGCAATACCTACATAAGGACCTACTCCCCCTGTAATATCTATAGCAATCTCTCCATTACATGCTCCTAAACAACTCTCATCTGTAGTTCCTAAAGTAGTGAAGTAAAGATAAGCAGGCTCTACAAGATTAATGCTTCTATTCACCATACAGTTATTCGTATCTCTAACCGTAACAGAATAAATACCCGCCTCTAAATTAACTATACTATCATTATTACTATTAAATCCATTTGGACCATACCACTGATATGTATAAGGAGCATGTGCTCCCCAAGCAGTAACCATAGCCTCTCCATCATACTCACCAAAACAACTTACATCATTACCCCCAACATACTGGATTAATGAAGTTGTCTGTGCATCCATAGTATTCGTTAATGTATCTATATCTCTTGTATCTGAAGCCATACAACCTTTCGTATCGGTTACCGTAATTGTATACACTCCCGCCAATAAAGCACTAGCAGTTGCTGTAGTCTGAGGGTTTACACTATTATTATTCCATTCATAAGTATATCCTGGAGTTCCACCAGAAGCTATACCCGTTAGGCTTGCTGTATTCACCCCTATACAATAAGCTAATACTGTCTGATTATCATCTATAGCAATTACTAACTCTGTTGGTTCATGCGTAAATACAGTATCGCTTGCTGTACACCCCTTAGCATCAGTAACTACAACTGTATGCAGTCCTGGTGTTAAAGTGTTAATTGTATCCCCTGTCCACTGCCCATTGTCCCAAACAAAAGTATAAGGTGACGTACCTCCCATTGCTATTGCCCCTGCCAAACCATTATCTGCTCCAAAGCAATCTATCCAGTCCAACTCTGAAGCTTCCATACTCAATGGGTCTGGCTCAGTAATAGCAATACTATCCACTACCTCACAACCTAATATATCTCTAGTTGTTACATAATAACTCCCCTGCAACAATCCACTTGCTGTATCTGGCATAGAAAAACCTGTATGACCATTACTCCAAAAATAAGTATAAGAAGGGACGCCTCCTGCACTAACTATCCAAGCCTCACCATCAGTATAACCATAACAACTTGCGTGCTGAACCGTACTAATCTGGGATTCTATCTCAGGGTTCTCAGGAACATAAATACTATCCACAACCTCACAACCCCAATCATCTGACAATACAACACTATGATAACCTGAAGTTAACTCATCTGCTATGATAGTCGTTTGACCATCTGACCAAGTATATCCATAGTTCGGCATACCACCACTAGCATACAACCTAGCCTTACCAACACTATCGCCATAACAAGCAATGCTCTCTATAACAACCACACTATCTATACTCAACTTGGTAGCCGGCTCTCCAATACTCAAACTATAACTCACAAAACAGCCCTTAGCATCATAAACATGTAAATCATAACTCCCAACACTTAAACCCGATAAAGTATCACGTGTTAAACGAACACCTGAATCCTGTAAAGTGTCACCTAAAGAGTTCATCCAATAATACTCATAAGGAGACCAACTCCCTTGCGCATCTCCAACTAACATACCCGTACTATCACCCTTACAAACTACACCAAAAATCTGAGGATTACCACTCAATTCAGTCTGAGGTGAAATAACCTGAACACTCGTAAAGGTATCACAACCATTAGCATCCATAACCTCTAAATAATAACTCCCAGAACTCAATCCAAAAGCAGTATCATTAGTACTAAAACTCGTATAACTAGCATCAAACCACTCATAACTATAACCAGGTGTACCACCACTTCCAAAACCTACTGCATAGCCCAAACTATCCCCATAGCAAACACTCATATCTCCAGAAACCAAAGCCTGCAACACAAAACCAGGAGCCGAAATAGAAACTTCTTCCTCTATAATACAATTAGCATTATCACTAATAGTAACATCATAAACACCTGCAGACAAATTCTCCCAAACTGAATCCAATGGATAAGCATTAGGATTTGGAATGCCATCTAAGTAAAAACTATAAGGAGTTAATTGAACATTATTTACATCAATTGCTATCCTACCATCTGAATCGTCCCAACATGCAACATCTAACAATAAAATATCAAATGAAATGGCAGACAATGTATCAGAAGAAATAATCCCTTGAGCACAAGTGGAAGCAGTTGTTATATAATAAAACTGAATATTTGAAGGAATACTTAATACTGGATGATCGTAAATACTATTAGGATAATCTACTGCTGCAATTTCAGAATAAGGTCCTCCTAAATTTTCAGCTCCCATAATGCTATACACTGTAGTGTTTGAAGCTCCTGGCGGATGATCCCAATCAAAATACATATCTCCAGCTCTCTCCCAAATACAATTTAAAGCAGTAGGAGGTAAAGAATCTGAAACAGAAATAACCCTAAGCGTATCAGAATAAAGTGTACAACCTGCTGAGCTTGCAGAAACCACATAATTTCCAACCCCAACAACAACTGAAGAATCAGTTCCTATAACATTTCCATTTTGATCAACCCACTGATAAGTAACACCATTACCACCACTTGCTGTTAATATAATATCAGGTTTACAAGCAATATTCATATAAGTAGAATCTATTCCCAAATCATCCGAAACAGACAAAGATGGAGAGAAAAAACTACCACCCTCTAACCAAACATAAGAACTTAGTCCTTGATCAGATCCATCAGCAATAGCAAGCTTAATATGATAAGTCTGCCCACATTGCACTAAAGCACGGGCAGTTAAAACAGTAGTAAATCCATCAGCATCAGCAATTGTATCTAAACCTGTACCTTGATTATCTACAAAATATTGTTGGTTAATTGGAGTAACACTATTTATAGAAGAAATTGTAATTGGCAAGGGAGGATTAGTCCCTGGAACAACTGCCAGATTTACAGATCCATTAGGAAAAGCAGCTGGGGAAGACCAAGGACCAACTATTCCTGGTCCAGATAAAAAGAAACCAAAAACATCATTATATTGTGTATTCTCAAATCCAAAATATTCCTGAGAACCGAACGCATATTTAAACTTTAAAGAATCAGAAGTTGGTATGAAATCAAACTCCAAAACAGCCACATCATTAATGGAAGATACAGAAAAAGTCTGCCCAATCATACCTGGAACAGAATTAGCTACAGCTAATAAATCAGGATCAGTAACCGTATTTGCTATAAAAGGGAAACCACCACCATTTATTGGGTCAAGCGCATAAACATCACCTGTACACATTACAATTCCATTATTAATACCAAGGTTTGTATTAACTGCATCAAACCAGCCTATTTGGGCAGAATCACCTTGATATACAATGTTAGAAGTTGTAACTCCACCTCCTAACAATACATTATCTACCATCCAAGCTGGGTTATCGTAAGGAGCAGTATTATCAATTATAATTTGTGCATTAAGCTGAAAAAAGCTCAATATAATTAAAAAGGAAAATAAACTTGTTTTTTTCATGGCATTCGTATTTTCCACAAAATTACAAAATTATCGTTCATAAACTATTGATTTGATTATCAATCTTATTCGCCCATTTTTTAAGTCCAATAAAAAAGGCACTAAATAAATAGCGCCTTTTTTCATTTTTTGGTTTTGTATTTTTACTCAATAATGAGCTTTTTAATATACTTTTCTATCCCCTCCACTTCAATTTCAACAAAGTACACTCCACTTGCCTTGTTGTTTCTTTTTAGGATGTGTTTATCTGTGTTTGTTAGCTTGTACTGCTCTAGTTGCTTTCCAAATACATCCACTACACTAATAGTCGCTCCTTCTACCTCTCTTCCAAAATCAACTGTCGTCTCATCCCTAAATGGATTAGGATAAATACTTAAAGCTATCTCAGAAGAAACCTGATCAATACCTGTTTCTATATATGCAAAACTATTCGACTCTGTGGTACAGCTATTATCATCCGTTACTATTGCATAATATATTCCATAATTACTAACCGTGTAAGTAGTTCCTGATCCTATTTGAGTATTTGAATTTGACTGCTCTCTCCATGAATATGAAAAAGGTGCAGTACCTCCTACTGGTGTAGTAGCCGTTAACACATAGCCGTTCTGAGTAATATTAGCTACTAAAGCCTGTGGCTGGTTCACCTCAAAAGTATCTACCTCCTGACAGTTATTTGCATCTATTATCGTTAAAGTATAAGTACCTGCTATCAAGTTAGTATTTGTCCCTCCAGGGTTCCACTGTAAATTGTATGGGTTTGTTCCTCCTATTATTTGACTTACCACTACACTACCCGTATTATTCCCATAACAATCAACATCCGTAATAGCTGCTGCTGCCTGTAAAGCTGATAACTCTGTAATACTTACCGTATCAGTAGTAGTACAACCCACATAGTTCTGACCCAAGTTATTGGCATCCGAATAATGAGCATACAAAACATAAGTACCCGCCATTAAATTAGTCGCTTGAGTAGTGTTTGAAATAATAACATTATTCGTATTCTGCCAACTATAGCTGTAATTTGAATTAGCAGTATTAGGGTTTAATACCTGTAAAGATCCTGTTGCTGTTCCATTACACAAAACATGTACAATAGCTGCAGGATCAATAGTAGCTGTCGTAAATACATTTGTCCCTATTACTTGCTGATCTACTCCCCCATTAATTACTGAAGAAGGACAGTCATTGGCATCTGTTATAGTAACTGTATAATCTCCTGAACAAATACCAGCAACAACACTATCATTATTCATAGAGGATGTAATCACATTTCCTGTAGTATTCTCTGTAGCAATACCTACATAAGGACCTACTCCCCCTGTAATATCTATAGCAATCTCTCCATTACATGCTCCTAAACAACTCTCATCTGTAGTTCCTAAAGTAGTGAAGTAAAGATAAGCAGGCTCTACAAGATTAATGCTTCTATTCACCATACAGTTATTCGTATCTCTAACCGTAACAGAATAAATACCCGCCTCTAAATTAACTATACTATCATTATTACTATTAAATCCATTTGGACCATACCACTGATATGTATAAGGAGCATGTGCTCCCCAAGCAGTAACCATAGCCTCTCCATCATACTCACCAAAACAACTTACATCATTACCCCCAACATACTGGATTAATGAAGTTGTCTGTGCATCCATAGTATTCGTTAATGTATCTATATCTCTTGTATCTGAAGCCATACAACCTTTCGTATCGGTTACCGTAATTGTATACACTCCCGCCAATAAAGCACTAGCAGTTGCTGTAGTCTGAGGGTTTACACTATTATTATTCCATTCATAAGTATATCCTGGAGTTCCACCAGAAGCTATACCCGTTAGGCTTGCTGTATTCACCCCTATACAATAAGCTAATACTGTCTGATTATCATCTATAGCAATTACTAACTCTGTTGGTTCATGCGTAAATACAGTATCGCTTGCTGTACACCCCTTAGCATCAGTAACTACAACTGTATGCAGTCCTGGTGTTAAAGTGTTAATTGTATCCCCTGTCCACTGCCCATTGTCCCAAACAAAAGTATAAGGTGACGTACCTCCCATTGCTATTGCCCCTGCCAAACCATTATCTGCTCCAAAGCAATCTATCCAGTCCAACTCTGAAGCTTCCATACTCAATGGGTCTGGCTCAGTAATAGCAATACTATCCACTACCTCACAACCTAATATATCTCTAGTTGTTACATAATAACTCCCCTGCAACAATCCACTTGCTGTATCTGGCATAGAAAAACCTGTATGACCATTACTCCAAAAATAAGTATAAGAAGGGACGCCTCCTGCACTAACTATCCAAGCCTCACCATCAGTATAACCATAACAACTTGCGTGCTGAACCGTACTAATCTGGGATTCTATCTCAGGGTTCTCAGGAACATAAATACTATCCACAACCTCACAACCCCAATCATCTGACAATACAACACTATGATAACCTGAAGTTAACTCATCTGCTATGATAGTCGTTTGACCATCTGACCAAGTATATCCATAGTTCGGCATACCACCACTAGCATACAACCTAGCCTTACCAACACTATCGCCATAACAAGCAATGCTCTCTATAACAACCACACTATCTATACTCAACTTGGTAGCCGGCTCTCCAATACTCAAACTATAACTCACAAAACAGCCCTTAGCATCATAAACATGTAAATCATAACTCCCAACACTTAAACCCGATAAAGTATCACGTGTTAAACGAACACCTGAATCCTGTAAAGTGTCACCTAAAGAGTTCATCCAATAATACTCATAAGGAGACCAACTCCCTTGCGCATCTCCAACTAACATACCCGTACTATCACCCTTACAAACTACACCAAAAATCTGAGGATTACCACTCAATTCAGTCTGAGGTGAAATAACCTGAACACTCGTAAAGGTATCACAACCATTAGCATCCATAACCTCTAAATAATAACTCCCAGAACTCAATCCAAAAGCAGTATCATTAGTACTAAAACTCGTATAACTAGCATCAAACCACTCATAACTATAACTAGGTGTACCACCACTTCCAAAACCTACTGCAAAACCATCAGAAGAACCATGACAGACTACAACTTTAGATTGAGCTAAAGCTTGTAAAGCAAACTTAGGACAATCAATAATAACTGTATCACGCATCATACAGTCATTATCATCAACTACTGAAATAATATAAGTACCACAACTTAAATCAGTAAACAAACTATCATAAGGAAAAGCATTGGCACTTAATACACCATCAATATAAAAACTATAAGGCAACAAACCATTATGAGCCCAAACTGCAATACTAGCGTCACTGTCTTTATAACAACTTACATTAGTTGGATAAGAAGACACTGATAATGGGTTGAATGATTGGCCTACCGCAATAGTATCTTGAGATGAATCCCCAAAGCCATCCGTTACTCGTACGATATAACTTCCCGGAAAAAGATTATAAAATGTATGTGTATTGGTAATTACATTAGGGAAATTTTGAACAAGAACACTATTCATATCCAAAAGCTCAATATTCCAAGGTGGGGAAGTTAGATTTAAATCAGGGAAAACTGTAATAGTTGCATCATCACCTGAACAAGAAGCATCTGTACCGCTAAGGGCAATATCAAAACAGCCAGATATAGTTATTATTATAGAATCTGTAAGATTTCCTCCTGAGCACTCACCAGTAATATTTGCATAAATCACAGTATTAGTTGAAACATTCACAGGTAAAGTTGAGCCAACCCCCAAAACAGTCCCATTTACATCTGTCCAAGTATTAACTCCAGCAAAAATTACTGAAAATGGGATTTGATTAATCGTATATCCAGTTGGACCATTCGGAAGAAACTCCCATCCTTCACTAGCTGCAGTCCACAATAAAGGAAAATTTCTAGGCTGCAATAAAACAGGGTCCATAACAATATCAGCATTAGTAGAGGTTGCATCTACTAAACCATGAACAGCAGCTCCACTATTCCATGAACACGACTTTTTAGTATCAATAAAAGTTTCAATTTTATTAGAGCCTTCATACAGAATAATCTGGAAAGTATTTAATGAATCGGTACAAGAAAACATTGCTGCAGCACACCAAGTTGCAATAAATCTTCTATTAGGGGCAATACCTGTTTTTGATATAAAAACACTTCCATTACCACTACCCCAAGGAGTTGCTAATAGAACATCATGCCAAGGAGCCATAATTGCATTATAAGGATCCTGGCTAAATGGATTAGGAACAGGGTTAGGCACAGCATTATTTATCGAATATCCAGAACCTTGATTTGCTAAAGTGGTATCAAATGTAATATAACCATTATCACATACAACTAATGAAGTGTAAGTAAGACCATAAAATGTAAAAGGGAATCCAATTTGGATTACACCCGAATAATCATCATCCCCACTTAAAGAATCCTGAACTGCACCTACAGCCTGTAACACATCTGTATAATTACCACATCTAGTGGTATCATTAGAGACTATAATTTGAGCATTAACTGAATTTATTCCAATAAAAAACACCCCAATTAAAAAAATTATTTTTTTCATATCTTATTTTTAAACAAGAAAATCCCTGCTTTAACAAACAAGGATCTTCTCTAACTTTTCATTTTTTTACCTCATTATTGTGATCGACCCCTTCTCCTTATAATAATGCCCATCTATTCCATCAGCTTTAAACACAAAGAAATACACCCCTTCTGGCAAGTTCTGCCCATCAGCACCTCTTCCATCCCAAGCTTTATTTTCTCCAACCCAAGAGTAAACCTCCTGCCCCCACCTATTATAGAGAACTACCTCTACATTTTCCATACCAAATTCTCCAAAAGTAAAGTCGTCATTTATACCATCATTATTTGGAGAGAATACATTATTAATTTCAGGAACACCTTGCACATCAATAGTAAAAGGAACTGAATCAGTACAACCTGTCACTAGGTTTGTCAATATGACATATATATTATTATACCCTATGTTATTAATAGTAAACTCATGATCCATGGAACTAGTTCCACTAGGATAATTATTTAAACCATCTTCCCATGTCCAATTAAAATCAAAAGGATCAATACAAACTGTATTATCTATAAAATTAACAGTGAATGGTGCATGAGTAGGACCAGCATAGTTTGTAGTTGTTACATCAGCTATAAAAGCAACTGGCTCTGTAAATACAGGAGTAGTTTCAAAAGCTTGACAACCATTTACATCTGTAACAGTAACAGTATATGATTTATTTGCAAATAAATCATCAGCAAGAGGTATAAGCGATTCAATATTATTTAAATTATCTTTCCAAATAAAATTATAATCAAGTGTATTGACACCTCCTACTCCACCAGTAGGGTTAGATTGTGCCCACCCATCATTTGCTCCGAAACAACTTACCTCATAAGGAACTGCTGAATAAGTACCCCAAGTAATATTTGGTAATAATTCATAAGGTTCTGTAATCACGATAACACTATAATCTGAACATCCATTTGCATCAGTAGCTGTAACTGTATAGGTTCCTTCCGAAAGTACAGATCCAGTAGATTGTGTGACTGCTACCACAGTAGATGATGCATCTTCCCAACTGAAAGAAATAGCACTACCATAAGCTGTAGCAGAAGCATTACTATCTCCATAACACCTTACATCATAAGGACCAAAGTATAATTGATCAGCTTCAACACTTGAGATAACAGATGCTGGTTCCAGAATAGCAATACTATCAATATACTCACATCCATTTGCATCTGTTATTTGAACAGTATATGTATTTACACCCAAACCATTTGCAGTAGCTGAATTCCCTCCTGATGGACTCCAAGCATAAGAATAACTTCCAATACCTCCTGTTGGATTAACAGTAGCAGACCCATCAAACAAACCATTACAACTAACCGCTACAACAGGGTTAAAGTAGGATGAAATAGCATCTGGCTCTCCAACAGTTATTGTATCTGTTATCTCACAACCATTTCCATCTGTAATAGTTACAGTATAAGTACCTGGCTGTAAATTAACATGATCTTGATTATTTAAATTTGCAGTTGGAATAGAAGTTGTTATATCCCAATCATAAGAATAAGATCCAATACCTCCTGTTGGAGTTAAATCAATTTCACCATTAGCATCCCCATAACATAGAACATCCTTAATTACTGCTCCAGAAGTAATTGCAGGTGGGCCAACAATAGTAAATACTGCAGAACTTGCATCACAACCAGAATACACTTGACCAAAGTTAGTACTATCGCCATAATGCGCTACCAACACATAATTTCCAGGATATAAAACAGAAGTAGTATTTCCTGTATCTACCTGAATACCACCTGGAGAAGTTTCCCAAGTGTATGTATATAAAGAGTTTCCTCCCGATCCATCTATTGGATTCCATGGAATCCAAGCAGCACCATCATTACTATTTGAACAGCTAGCATTAGTAGATGTTACCAAAGGAGGAATTACGACCACTCCTGAATCAACAAACTCTTGCCAATTTCCTCCCCAAACAACAGCACCTTCACAGCCATTATCATCTGTTAAATATATACTATGTAATCCAGAACATAAATCAAAAATTAACGAATCGTTTACTAATTGAATAGGATTTGGAAACGGTACTGTAAAATCTCCTACTTCTGTATCATCATAATAATAGTTACCAGTACCCCCTTCTACATTTACCCAAATTTGTCCGTTACATGCTCCATAGCAATTTGCATCAATTACATTGTAAGTAGTGTATTCTAATTGGTCAGGCTCTCCTACTTCAGCATTTACAGTTATTGCACAACCATTACTATCTGCAATTACAACTGCATAACTTCCTGCATACAGAGAACCGATCGTATTTCCTACTCCAACTGAAGGAGTCCAATTATAAGTAAATGGTGCAACTGCTCCTGCCACTGAATTAATTGTAACCGAACCATTATAATCTCCAAAACAACTTGCATCAACTACCGTCATGCTTACTCCTGCTGGTGTCATAGAATTAGTAATTGAATCCAAATCAAAAGTAGTAGTTGCAATACAATTTCTATCATCCATAACAATTACAGTATATGTACCTGCTATTAAATTATATGCACATTCTGTTGATTGCCCTCCTGTCCACACATAATTATAGTTAGGAATACCACCACTTGCAATTGCACAAAGCTGTCCTGAATTTGTACCAGCACAATAAGAGTAAACTGTCATGCTATCTACAATTTCAACCTCTAGCTGAGTAGGTTCAGTAATAACAACTGTATCAGAAGCTGTACACCCTTTACTATCGGTAACATATAGAGTATGTACGCCAGGCGTTAAAGCTACAGCATTCTGCCCTGCTTGTCCGTTAATACTATCCCAAACAAAAGTATAAGTAGGTGTACCACCAGTAGCTGAACCAAATGCAGTACCATCATCAAAACCATAACATTGTACAGGCTGTGTCATAATAGCTTGAGCAAATAATTCATCTGGCTCAGTAACAATAAAGCTAATTGTTTTTCTACAACCTAAAGCATCTTCAACTAAAATATCATGTCCTCCAGCACACAGGTTAAATGCAGTATCTGGCATATTAACTGAGGTTTGTCCTACATCCCAGAAATAAGTATGCGGTAGCACCCCACCAACTGTTGAAAGTGTAGCAATAGCATCACAAGAATTGAAACAAGAATTATCTTGCAAAACTGTTACTGTTCCTGAAATTTCAGGATATAAATGAATAATTTCAATACTGTCTCGTAAAGTACAACCATTAGCATCAGTAAAAGTTATGCCTTGCCAACCTGCCCATAAAGCAGTTGCTATATTATTTGTCTCTCCATTATCCCAAGCATAAGTATAAGGAAACTGCCCTCCAATTACATTGGCAACTGCACTTCCTGTTGAATCTCCCCAACAAGAAACATCAGTCAATAAATTTATTGTTGATGTTAAATAATCTTGTGGCTCAGTAATAGTTATTTGCACATTTTGTCCACAACCATAAATACCATATTGTCCATTAGGAATTGTATCAAATACATTGAAGTCATAAACCCCTGCAGGTAAACCAGTAATTTGAATAGTGTCTAATTGACCTCCTGCACTATATATTGTATCTGCACCAAGCATTAGCACTACATAATTAGAGCTAAACCCTCCTGAAACTATTGCATAAATCTCTCCTGTAGAATCGCCTTTACACATTACATTTATTTGTGACATAGAATCAATCGTTAATGCTGCTGCTGACTGCAACACCACCAAATCTCTTTCGTAAGTACATCCTAAACTATCTGATATAGTTGCTGTAAAATTTCCTGCTGGCAAACCAGTTACAGTTGCATTTGTTCCCCAAATAACACCTGAGTTATTTTTCCAAACTACATTATAATAAGGAGTGCCAACACTATTAATAAATGGTGTCCCTCCATTCGGATAAACTGTTGCTGTACCTGTACTATCATCAAAACAAGTATAAGCAGTATCAGTAGTACTACACACTTGTTTATACAATTCAAAGTTTAGAGCACCACCATTAGGAGCATAATTTGCTGTTGGACTAGAATAAGTAAATACTTGTGTTGCTCCATCACCTACAAAATTATACTCATAAGTATGAGCTGAACTATACACATCTGGAGTTGGTCTTGCGGTAAAATTTCCATTCCATCCCCAATCATTAATTGCTACTTGAGGATTCACATTAAATTGATAAGCGGCATCCTTAAAAGGAGGCGTCCAAGCATCCTTATAAGTTCCTGAAACTATTAATTTATATTCTAAACCTAATTGAGTAGCTAAAGCAGTAGTATAACTAAAAGCTGTATCAAATGTCATTGTGAATGCATCAACTAAAACTGATACCAAAGCTGTATCAATCCCACATGCATATAAGGAATCTGGTTGATTAATTATTACTGTTGAATCTTGCGTTAAACAACCCACAGAATCTTCAATGTGCACAATATAAGAACCTACTGGTAAATTATAGGTTGTACTTGTTGTTGCTACTCCATCAATAAACGGAGTATAAGGAGAAAAACCTGTAGAAGGATCAGCAGTAACGGTTATAGTTCCTGTTGAATCCCCATTACACAGCACATCAGATACTGAAACGGTGTCAAAATTTAATATATATAAATCCCAAGAAACATTAATAGTATCAGAAGCTTCACAACCATTAGCATCTTCTACTGTCAAAATATAATCTGTTCCACTTACTCCTGGATAAGCCAAAGCTGTTTCAGTTGTGCTAATAACAAAAGGATTTGAAGGTGGTTCGGTAATCCAAGAATAACTATAAATTGTAGTATCTAAAATAATCTCATATAACTGGAAAGTTAAACTACCTGCAAACCCTGAGTTAAGTATATAAAACTCATGTAATCCATTTCCGACAAAAGGAAACTCATAAATATGATTTCCTTGATAAACATCAGGGGAAGGTCTATGAGTAGTATTCCCATCCATTACCCAATTCATAGTTGGAGTAGCTGGTAGAGTTGTATAATCATAAGCTGCATCATAAATGTTTCCTGAACCATCTTGATATGTACCACTTACAACTAATAAATAATTTACTCCTGTAGTTAAAGTATCTGAAAAACCTATAGGAGCATTGTTAAAATTAAGTATCTGGGTATCTATAAGTGTAGTATCATTAAGTGTATTTCCTCCTACAGCTATTGAAGTCAACAAAGTATCCTCTCCACAATCAATAATAATATCAGCACCTAATTGAACATAAATTGAATCAGGATCAATTAGCGCAGGAAATTCTAAAACTGATGAAATTGAATTCCCATAATAATCATAAGCCATAATTGAATAGACACCTGAACATCTATTTGTATAAGTGGCAACATGAGAGGGATTATACCAAGGTGAACCTAATGAATCTGTCTTTATAATAGCGCCAGTTGCCAAATCTCTCCAAACAAAAGTGAAGGGAGGAACTGAATAAGTCCCTACACCATACATTCGTGCCCAAAGTTTCCCATCACAATCACCATAACAAGTAGGGTGAGTAATACTTGATGAATCAATCATTAAAGAATCTCCTGCGTTTTGAGGATGCACATAAACTATTATACTACCCAAGCAACCATTAGTGTCTGTGATATTAATTGTATATCCACCATCATATTGATTTGAATACTTTAAAGAATCTTGAACCAAGCCTCCATTTGCAAAAATAGCTAAGGTTGAGTCCAACCACTGAATAGTATAAGGGGCTGTACCTCCTGAAATAGAATCAATTGTAATACTACCATCATTTAACCAGGGTGCAGAAGAACTATCTATTGTAGTATAAATACTAATCGCACTAGGTTCAGATAAAAATAACGAATCGGAAGAGCAGTATGTGCCGTAAGACGCATCAAAAACAGAAACTAAATAATTATCAGAAGGTAAATTAGGAAATATAAATGATAAATTATTAGTAAGCTGTGGCGCTCCTACTGGAGCTAAAGGGTTAGTAGTAAATAATTCAAAAGTATATCTTGGTCCAGCAAAAGGAACAGGACCAAATGGTAAGTTGTTAGTATCTATACTTGCTTGAATCACTCCAACACCTTCAAAACAAGGAATGCTATCAAACACAGAAATATTTACATCACAAGGTAAAAAAGCTACATCATAGCAATCATTATATGTACATCCATTTCCATCTACAATAGTTAAGCAATATGTATTTTCACAAAGTGCTGTTTGATTAGTATTAATCCCTGCGGTAGTTGAAAATATAACCCCAGCCGTATCCCAAGTAAATGTATATGGAAATTGACCTGTAATTGGATTTACTAAAATAGAACCATTACATACTGCTGGGTTTGTAATATTATTTACCGTACTATTTACCGTAATCGGATTCATTATTACATTAATTGAATCTGTAGCAATACAACCAGTAGTAGTTTCTGTAGCTGTTAAATAATACATTCCTGAAGTCGTAACAGGATTAGTAAAAGTAATTGTAGCTGTTGTAGCTGTTTGTAAATCAATCGTATTTACACCATTCGTAAGTTGATAATCAAAACTATATAAACCTGGGTCAACCATATTCATTGCGGCATCCAAATAAACTTCAGCATCACATGAAGTATATGAATTAGTCAATTGTGCTGAACATGCATTTTGTATTGTAACTGAACCTACAACACTACATCCTCCTGAACCTACTACTGTATAAGTGTAAGTTCCTGCTGCAAGGTTAGGTAAAGTATCTCCATTGTTCCATGTCATTATTGTTTGACAAGGAGGTGCAAGCACAGGATCTTGCCAACATAAAAAATAAGGAGCAGTACCTCCAAAAACAGAAATTGAAGCTGAGCCTAAAGCTGTATTAATAATATTAGTGCTAGATACATTAGATCCTAGAACACCTATCGCTATAGTAAAAGTGTCATTAGCTGTACAACCATTATCATAATTTAATGCTGATAAATAATAGGTTCCTGCTCCTAAAGAAGGAAGCACGACAGAATCAACAAATAAAGTGGAATTCAATAAAGTTGCACCAAAATTATCAGTTAAAGTATATTGTGTACCAATAGTTTGTACTGGAGAAGAACAACCACTTAAATAAGCAGTAATATCAGTTGTTGTAACGCCACATAACCCCATTGACCCTCCATAAGAGAAACTTCCTCCAGGAGCTGTAATCGTTAAGGTATCATTTGAAAAAGTTGACGATCCATTATCAATAAAAGAAAGAATATAAGTTCCTGAAGGAGCATTCTCAAAAGTATCTACTAAAGCAGTTGTTGTAGTTGGCCCATAAGCAGGATTTCCTGTAGACAAATTCTCCCAATAATAAGTATAATTCCCTACTCCAGCACTCACTGAAGCAATAGCTTGTCCATCATTAGCACTTACTGAACTTGCAGGAGCTGTTGTAATAACAACCTGTGCATTTACAGTAGCTGAGACAGTTAGGCTTAAAAACAGAAAGAGTACCGACTTTATTTTAGCGATACTTTTTGAAAATTTATTTCTCATAATTTTACTGATATATTTATTCTTCATTTCTCAATTTTATTGAATTTTATCTTCTAATCAATTTTGCAAATATACTCTTATATTAATAAGTACTTATTTAGTACGCGATATTTAGCAACAATCTATTTTTAATAAACCTATTCTATTACTATTTTATGGAACAATTTAATTTCTCCAAGTTCAATTTCCACAAAGTACACTCCACTTGCTTTGTTGTTTCTTTTTAGGATGTGTTTATCTGTGTTTGTTAGCTTGTACTGCTCTAGTTGCTTTCCAAATACATCCACTACACTAATAGTCGCTCCTTCTACCTCTCTTCCAAAATCAACTGTCGTCTCATCCCTAAATGGATTAGGATAAATACTTAAAGCTATCTCAGAAGAAACCTGATCAATACCTGTTTCTATATATGCAAAACTATTCGACTCTGTGGTACAGCTATTATCATCCGTTACTATTGCATAATATATTCCATAATTACTAACCGTGTAAGTAGTTCCTGATCCTATTTGAGTATTTGAATTTGACTGCTCTCTCCATGAATATGAAAAAGGTGCAGTACCTCCTACTGGTGTAGTAGCCGTTAACACATAGCCGTTCTGAGTAATATTAGCTACTAAAGCCTGTGGCTGGTTCACCTCAAAAGTATCTACCTCCTGACAGTTATTTGCATCTATTATCGTTAAAGTATAAGTACCTGCTATCAAGTTAGTATTTGTCCCTCCAGGGTTCCACTGTAAATTGTATGGGTTTGTTCCTCCTATTATTTGACTTACCACTACACTACCCGTATTATTCCCATAACAATCAACATCCGTAATAGCTGCTGCTGCCTGTAAAGCTGATAACTCTGTAATACTTACCGTATCAGTAGTAGTACAACCCACATAGTTCTGACCCAAGTTATTGGCATCCGAATAATGAGCATACAAAACATAAGTACCCGCCATTAAATTAGTCGCTTGAGTAGTGTTTGAAATAATAACATTATTCGTATTCTGCCAACTATAGCTGTAATTTGAATTAGCAGTATTAGGGTTTAATACCTGTAAAGATCCTGTTGCTGTTCCATTACACAAAACATGTACAATAGCTGCAGGATCAATAGTAGCTGTCGTAAATACATTTGTCCCTATTACTTGCTGATCTACTCCCCCATTAATTACTGAAGAAGGACAGTCATTGGCATCTGTTATAGTAACTGTATAATCTCCTGAACAAATACCAGCAACAACACTATCATTATTCATAGAGGATGTAATCACATTTCCTGTAGTATTCTCTGTAGCAATACCTACATAAGGACCTACTCCCCCTGTAATATCTATAGCAATCTCTCCATTACATGCTCCTAAACAACTCTCATCTGTAGTTCCTAAAGTAGTGAAGTAAAGATAAGCAGGCTCTACAAGATTAATGCTTCTATTCACCATACAGTTATTCGTATCTCTAACCGTAACAGAATAAATACCCGCCTCTAAATTAACTATACTATCATTATTACTATTAAATCCATTTGGACCATACCACTGATATGTATAAGGAGCATGTGCTCCCCAAGCAGTAACCATAGCCTCTCCATCATACTCACCAAAACAACTTACATCATTACCCCCAACATACTGGATTAATGAAGTTGTCTGTGCATCCATAGTATTCGTTAATGTATCTATATCTCTTGTATCTGAAGCCATACAACCTTTCGTATCGGTTACCGTAATTGTATACACTCCCGCCAATAAAGCACTAGCAGTTGCTGTAGTCTGAGGGTTTACACTATTATTATTCCATTCATAAGTATATCCTGGAGTTCCACCAGAAGCTATACCCGTTAGGCTTGCTGTATTCACCCCTATACAATAAGCTAATACTGTCTGATTATCATCTATAGCAATTACTAACTCTGTTGGTTCATGCGTAAATACAGTATCGCTTGCTGTACACCCCTTAGCATCAGTAACTACAACTGTATGCAGTCCTGGTGTTAAAGTGTTAATTGTATCCCCTGTCCACTGCCCATTGTCCCAAACAAAAGTATAAGGTGACGTACCTCCCATTGCTATTGCCCCTGCCAAACCATTATCTGCTCCAAAGCAATCTATCCAGTCCAACTCTGAAGCTTCCATACTCAATGGGTCTGGCTCAGTAATAGCAATACTATCCACTACCTCACAACCTAATATATCTCTAGTTGTTACATAATAACTCCCCTGCAACAATCCACTTGCTGTATCTGGCATAGAAAAACCTGTATGACCATTACTCCAAAAATAAGTATAAGAAGGGACGCCTCCTGCACTAACTATCCAAGCCTCACCATCAGTATAACCATAACAACTTGCGTGCTGAACCGTACTAATCTGGGATTCTATCTCAGGGTTCTCAGGAACATAAATACTATCCACAACCTCACAACCCCAATCATCTGACAATACAACACTATGATAACCTGAAGTTAACTCATCTGCTATGATAGTCGTTTGACCATCTGACCAAGTATATCCATAGTTCGGCATACCACCACTAGCATACAACCTAGCCTTACCAACACTATCGCCATAACAAGCAATGCTCTCTATAACAACCACACTATCTATACTCAACTTGGTAGCCGGCTCTCCAATACTCAAACTATAACTCACAAAACAGCCCTTAGCATCATAAACATGTAAATCATAACTCCCAACACTTAAACCCGATAAAGTATCACGTGTTAAACGAACACCTGAATCCTGTAAAGTGTCACCTAAAGAGTTCATCCAATAATACTCATAAGGAGACCAACTCCCTTGCGCATCTCCAACTAACATACCCGTACTATCACCCTTACAAACTACACCAAAAATCTGAGGATTACCACTCAATTCAGTCTGAGGTGAAATAACCTGAACACTCGTAAAGGTATCACAACCATTAGCATCCATAACCTCTAAATAATAACTCCCAGAACTCAATCCAAAAGCAGTATCATTAGTACTAAAACTCGTATAACTAGCATCAAACCACTCATAACTATAACCAGGTGTACCACCACTTCCAAAACCTACTGCATAGCCCAAACTATCCCCATAGCAAACACTCATATCTCCAGAAACCAAAGCCTGCAACACAAAACCAGGAGCCGAAATAGAAACTTCTTCCTCTATAATACAATTAGCATTATCACTAATAGTAACATCATAAACACCTGCAGACAAATTCTCCCAAACTGAATCCAATGGATAAGCATTAGGATTTGGAATGCCATCTAAAGAATATGTAAATGGCGTAATTACAGTACTTATCATGTTAATCGCTATCCTACCATCTGAATCGTCCCAACAATTTACATTAGTAGAATTAATATCCAACTGAATAGGCATAATCGTATCAGAAGATGCAGAAGTATTTGCACACAATGACTCCAAAGTCATATAGTAATATTTAATTCCTGGAGGTAAATTAGCTGCAGAAAGAGAAGTGACATCAGCAGGATAAGTTACTGCTGAAAGTAGAGTATAAGGTCCACTAATATTATCTGCACCATAAATATAATATACAGTTGAAGACCCTGCAAAAGAATGATGGTCCCAATTAAGAGAAATATTTCCAGCACTACTTTCAGTTACACATTGAAATAAAGGAGCCGGCTGAGTTAAAGCTGGTTCTACTGTTATTTTCAAAGTAGCAATTCTAATGGCATTTGCAGGACAGAAATCATCATAAACTTTTACTAAAAAAGTAAACACATTAGTTGTATTCCCACAACCAGCATCTGACAAAACCTGAGCGCAATCCGTTTGCCAACTAAAAGTTCCATTTACAACAGAAGGAGCGGTTATTGGAGAAGGATTTCCTCCTAAATCAGTAAAGGTTGCACAAGGGGGATTATCACAAGCAGTGGTAGTAATATAATCAGTTGCCATTTGCCCACCAGATATTTCCATTGTTAAATCTTGTGGAATACCACCCGCATACAAGTCAGAATCATTACCAATAATATCAAAAGTAACTAGTTCTCCCGCATTAATAGTTGTTGAATAAGAAGGCAACCCAGATGTTCCTATAGTTGGAGTCCAAGTTTGAGTACCTACAGGAGCAGTTACAACAGGCGGATTGTTTTGTACTCCAGTAGATAATGAACCACAATTAATCAATACGGCAGGGATATCCCTGAAAATTTCAGCTACTAATTGCCCACACTTATATGCTTTTACACTAATAGTTGTTGCAAAAGTACCTGAGGTATTAGAATGATAAGAAATCTCTCCAGTTATAGGATCAAGCTGAACCCCACCAGCAGTAATTGATGGAATAGGAGAATTAAAAGTATAAGGAGCTACAAAAGGAAGTGGAGCTGGAACAGGAGGAGTGGCTAAAGGAGCATATGTTCCAAAAAAATCATCTAATGGCTCTGCCCATTGATAAGTAATACTATCCAATTCAGGATCAGAAGCATTATGTGAATACGCAAAAGGGTAACCCGTACAAATAATTGTATTTGGCGACTCATTAAAAATAGGTGACGAATCAAAGCAAGGACCTACAGGAACTTGTAACCCTGAAGATGGATCAATGTAAGGATACATAGAAGCACGCAAAGTATAACCTGCAGATGTGGGACTTGTTAAATTAATAACTGAACTAGGACGACAACAAGAATCCCAAGTAAAATGCCAACCTGCAGCTGGAGGTAAACCTGGCAAAGCCACAGGATCTGAAATATAAATGTATTCCTCAACAGCACCAACAGGATTAGAACCATAACAATCCAATGCAGGATAACCACTATTAACAACATCACAATCAGGAGAAATATCAATGACTGTATCAAAAAGAAGTGGAATTGATGTTAATGGAGCTCCTACACCCCACACACTCAAAGTTTGAGTGGTTTGAGAAAGAGTTATTCCATCACAATCTCTATAAAGTTTCATTGTAAAAACATACTCACCTTGATTTGGCCCAGTTTTAAGGCATTGCCAAGTAATCTCTCCTCCTAAAAGGTGAGATGCATTTGCATTAGAAAATGTAAACAACACAACTAAAAGTAAAATGATTTTTTTCATGATATTCGTATTTTTTACAAAAATACAAAAATATCATCTTAATCCAATAAGCTTACCCTATTATCTTACGCGCTCAATTCACCTAAAAAGTGTTATTGAGCCTTTCTCTTGAAAAGAATAGCCATCCACTCCATCAGCTTGCATGCTATAAAAGTAAACTCCCTCAGGTAATTTCTCTCCATTATAACTTCTTCCATCCCAATAACCATCTACCCCACTCCAATGATATACTTTTTGCCCCCAACGGTTAAAAATTTCAACATCAATACCTTTTAACATCCAATCATCAAAATGAAAGACATCATTAATATTATCACTATTCGGAGAAAAGGAATTAAAAAGATCATACCCCTCAACATCAACAATAACACTTGCCGTATCATTACATAATACTGACAAGCTACTATTTTGAGCAATCAATTGCACCGCATACTCACCTTGCTCTAAAAAAGTATGAACTACATCTTGACTCAGCCCCTTGCTTTCTATTGCCCCATCAGCAAAATCCCAAATAAAAACATCAGACCCAGTTGATAAATTTACAAATGAAGTAGTAAAACTTTCCCTCCCTAAAGCATCATTCACAACAAAATCAGCCACTACTTTTTCAGGTTGAGAAACTATAATTTGAGTGTCAATTTCACATGCATGGAAGTCAGAAACATGAAGCGTTAAATCTGACTCATATAAATCATAAATTGATAGCAATATTGCTTGCATAGCATTACCCTGACTTAGCACTATACCTCCGTCCAACAACTGATATTGATAAGGAGCTGTTCCACTAAAAATTGTCAAATCAATTATTCCATCATCTGATTGATAACAACTTAAATCATGTACATTGGTATGAGCAGTAATCTTGCCTGGTTCACCCAACTTAACCCCAAACAAAGTATCTGAATTACAAGCATTATCATCAACCGCCCATAATGCATAATCACTTGCCATTAAATTAGAATAGATAGCTGAATTTCCAGTTATGATACCACTCAAAGTATCTGAAATGAAATAATTCAAATAAGGAGCAGTACCCCCAAATGCTGTTACAGTAATTTCACCTTCACTTTCCCCATAACATTTATTGTTTTCAATATTAATAACCTCTAAATAAAATTGAGAAGGCTGAGCAATTATTATTGTATCAATAAAAGGACCGCAAGAAAAACTATCGGTAACTCCTACCAAATAGGTACCCTGCCCCAAATTATTTGCAAAATTTCCATTTGCAACAGTATCATTTAAAAGGTTCATCCAACTAATCGCATAAACACCATTCCCAAAAGGCATCCCGCCAATAATTTGAATACTTGCATTCCCATCTTCCATACCAAAACAACTTGCATTATTAATTAGCAAATCGCTCGACTGAATAGGATTTGTTAAATGCTCAATAATAATTGTATCAGAAATTGTACATCCAACAGAATCGGTTAATTGAACCATCTGAGGCACAGCTGATAAACCAGAAATAGCTGATGTAGTATCAAAAGTAGGAACCCAGAAATAGCTAAATCCTCCAAGCTCCCCACTAGCATTCATTGAAATAAATCCATCATTACCCCCATAACAACTAACATGCTTTATACTATCCACACTTAAGGTAAGCTCATCATATTCCTCTAGGAAAACCTTAGTAGAGTCCGTACAACCAAAAGCATCATAAACCACTATACTATAAGGCAAAGCAATAAGGTTCGTAAATATGTTAGTTAAGCTTTGTGTAATGCCATTATCAATAGAATATTGATAAGGAGAAAATCCTTGAGCAATATCAATTTGAATGGCTCCAGTTGCAGCACCATAACACATAGGCGAATTCCCCACTAATACTGTATCCAACAGCAAAGGATTAGCAGAATTAAGAGCTTCAACTACCGTTATATTTATTGTCCCCCATGTAGGAGAAGCAACACAGCCATTTACATCAGAAACACTTATTGTAATGGTATCATAAGTAAGGTTAATCATAGTATCGCCATAACCAAAACCACTTATACCTGAATTCCCAACCCAAGCATAGTTATAAGGAGAAGAACCCCCTGTAACTTCCAGAAAAATTTGCCCATCATAAGTTACCCCCATACAAGTTTCTGGAATTTTTCCGCTTTCAATAATTTTAAACAGCAATGTATCTGGCTGGGTAGTTTGTGAAGAAGCCATAGCTGTACACCCAACAGAATCAACAACAATTACCGTGTAGTTATTTGGCGACAAACTATCAGCAGTTTGTGTATCATCACCATTACTCCACAAATAAGAATAAGCTCCAATTCCTCCATGTGAGAACACAGTAATTACACCATCATCAGAGCCAAAACAAGTACTATTATCAACTACAAAGGAATCAATGTATAATGAAGAGTCTAATACTAAAATAGTATCCCTAATCACACAAGCATTTGCATCTAAAACCTGCACCTCATATTCTCCAGGACATATTCCAAAAAAAGCACTATCAACATCAATTGGTCCTAAAGGGATGTTAGTATATACTTCATTAATATAATACTGATAAGGAGGAATTCCTCCAGCTGGTAATCCATCTAAAGACAAACTTCCATTACATAAACCATTATTCATACAATATACTGCAGATGAAGTAGGTTCATTATATACAATTGGAGTGGGCTCATCAATATATCTCACTGCTGAAGAATCAATACAAGTACCCGATTTTGAAGTAGCCACCACCCCATAATACCCTTTTATTAATTCATTAAAATAGGAGCCCGTATCAATGGCTATTTGAGGGTTAAATAAAGTATAACGCCACAAAACATAATCATAACAACTATCTGGATAATAGACCTTAAATGTTCCGTTTGTATCACCATTACAAACAATGTCAGTAGCTTGTGTCATCATGTTTATATTGGGTACTGAATCTACCCCAACATAAACCTCAACACTATCAATACAGGAATTAGTATCTTCAATAAGCACCAAATAATTCCCCCTGTACAATCCTACAAACTCTGCAGAATCTTGCCAAGAAAATAAAGTATCAATAGAATATTTAACAATTGCAGTAGGGTTGTCAGCAAACACAATAATTTGCCCATCATCACCACAACAACTTTCATTAATTATATTTACCGTATTAATTACAGGATTTGGAGTAACTCCAAGAGAAAGCAACCCATAATCTGTTACACAGGAACTATCATCCTTTACTACAATATCATAATTTCCTGCGACCAAAGAATCAATAACTACTGTGTTATTAAAACTAATTGTATCAAAAGTAAATCCTCCATTAATAGAATAGTAATAAGGAGCATTACCTCTATTAGCTAAAATCTGAAAACTTCCATCTCCACCTCTACAACTTTCAGGACTCATACTTACTGAAACCTGAATAGAATCCGTGCACGGCAAAATAACACCAACACTATCACATTTATTAGCATTACACCCATTGCTATCGGTAACAAATACACAACATTGACCTGTGCATTGCGCTAGTGCTGTATTTGTCGTTTGCCCGTCACACCACATATAAGCATAAGGAAGAACACCTCCAGTTACAGTAGACTGAATAATTCCATCACAAGCAGTATTTCCTGTAACATTTGTAACAAGGGTCGAAATAGTAATTGGGGCTGGTTCTGAAACTACAATATTTGGTGTTGTATTAACATAAGGTAAACTACTCACTGTATATCGATAAGTTCCTGCCGAAAGATTAATAAAGGTATAAAAAGTATCCAATACAGATGCAGCACTTACAATCTGCCAATTTCCTGATAACACATCATAATACTCTAAATCATAGCTATAATAAGGAGTTAAACCCTCACCATAAACACCTACCACATCAATCACTCCTGAACTATCACCATTACATAATACATTTGAACTTATATAAGTACCATAAGAAGATTGTTGAATAACTCCAACTAAATAAGAATTTGAATATATACAACCCACATTATCTGTTACTATAAGGCTATAATTTCCAGGTAATAAATTACTAATATTCTGATTAGAAGAAGTAAATCCATTAGGACCCGACCAATTATAAGTATAACCTGAAATCCCTAAAGAAACATTCAAAACTATACTCCCATCATTAGTAAAAGGAGTTGATGAATTTACAATGGTTTCATTAACTATTATTGCGTTAGGTTCAGTTAAACAAAAATTAGCCGTATCACTACAACCCAAACTATCCGTCATAACTATCATGTAACAATCTGCAACTAAAGAAGGGAAAGTTACTGGAGTTGAACTAAATGTTCCTGCAGCTGGCGATTGCGCTATCTGTTGCCAAATACTAAAAGTAGAATTGAATATCTGTAAAGTGTAATGGTAAGATCCTGTAGTTCCAGAACCTAGCACTGCAACTAATCCATCAGCACCTCCATTACAGCTAATATCAGTAGTATTAGTTACCGTTATTTGACACAACATCATCTGTGAATTAGCAGTATTTGCAAACGCATTTGCAGTTAGCAAACATAATGCCACCATCAAAGTATTAATTATAGTAAACCTTTTCCTCATATAAAACTCTAATTGACAAACATACAAAATTTTATCAACAAGCGAAAATGACTAAAGGAATAAATGTACCTTTGATGTTCTTTAAAAATACTATGGAAGATTATTTACAAAAACTAAATCTTGAGCAAAGACTAGCAGTACAACACCTTAACGGACCTTTAATGGTAATTGCTGGAGCAGGATCAGGAAAAACAAGAGTACTTACATATAGGATAGTACATCTTTTGAAATCAGGAGTGAGTCCGCACAATATTCTTTCCTTAACCTTTACTAATAAAGCATCTAAAGAGATGCGTACAAGAATTGAAAATATTGTGGGACAAAGTGATGCTCGCAACTTATGGATGGGAACTTTTCACTCTGTATTTTCAAAAATATTACGATTTGAAGCTGAAAAGCTAAACTACCCTTCCAACTTTACAATTTACGATACTGACGATTCCAAAAGTTTAGTAAGAAGCATTATTAAAGAACTAAACCTAGACAAAGACATCTACAAAGTTGGAGTAATTAGAAACAGAATTTCTTCCTTAAAAAATAACTTCATCACCCCTGCTGGATACAATAATAAAGCAGAACTAGTACAAACAGATAAAATTGCAAAGCGAACAGAATTTGGGAGAATTTACCAAATGTATGTACAAAGGTGCGAAAAAGCATCAGCAATGGATTTTGATGATTTACTTTTAAAAACCTACCAATTATTAGAAAACCACCCTGATGTACTACTAAAATATCAGGAGAAATTTAAATACATTTTAATTGATGAGTATCAAGATACAAATCATGTGCAATACCTTATTATAAAAAAGCTTGCAGCACTCAATGAAAATATTTGTATTGTAGGAGATGATGCCCAAAGTATTTATGCTTTTAGAGGGGCAAATATTCAAAATATATTAAACTTTAAAGTTGATTATCCTGACTACAAAACCTATAAATTAGAGCAAAATTACCGATCAACATCCACTATTGTTGAGGCAGCAAACAGCATAATAAAGCACAATGAAAAACAATTAGAAAAGAATGTTTGGACAGACAATACAAAAGGAGATAAAATTATTGTTGTAAAAACAGGAAGCGATAATGATGAAGGAAGGCTTGTTGCCAACACCATCTCAGATGTACAAATGCGCAACCAAACTCATCATAAAGATTTTGCAATTTTATACAGAACAAATGCTCAATCCCGTTCTCTTGAAGAATCATTAAGAAAAAGAAATATTCCTTATAAAATTTATGGTGGCCTTTCTTTTTACCAAAGGAAAGAAATCAAAGATTTATTGGCCTACTATCGCTTATCTATTAACCCAAATGATGAAGAGGCATTTAAAAGAATAATAAACTACCCAACAAGAGGAATAGGCGCAACAACAATTCAAAGACTTAATGTGTGTGCTAACGAACACAACAAAAGTATTTGGGAGGTCATCAATCACCTTGGAGAAATTGAAATTAACATCAATAAAGGAACTCAGAAAAAACTAAAGGAATTTGCTTTAATGATTAATAATTTCATCATTAATTCCAGACAAAAAGATGCCTATACTGTTGCAGAGGAAATTGCAAAATCAACAGGGTTATTTAACGACTTATATACTGACAAAACTCCTGAAGGTGTTAGTCGATTTGAGAATATTCAAGAACTGCTAAATGGTATAAAAGACTTTAGTGAAACAGCTGAAAAAGGAGTAAATAAATTACCCGACTTCATGGAAGATGTAGCACTCTTAACCGATCAAGATAAAGAAACAGAAGAGGATTTTAACAAAGTAACTTTAATGACGGTTCATGCTGCCAAAGGGCTAGAATTTCCTTATGTATTTGTTGTCGGTTTAGAAGAAAATCTTTTCCCAAGTATGATGAGTGGGGAAAGTCAAGAAAATTTAGAGGAGGAAAGACGACTTTTTTATGTTGCCATAACAAGAGCAGAAAAAAGACTGTTCCTATCCTTTGCTTCCTCTCGCTTTAAATGGGGACAATATACTGACTGTGAACCAAGCCGTTTTATAAGCGAATTAGACGAAAGCTTTTTAGAAAAACATGAATTAGCGCCAAAAAAGAAAACAGAATATAGTCCTCATAAAATTTATGCAAAAACTAAATTTAAGAAAAAAGAATACTCTGCTCCTACCAAAAAATTTATTCCGCCTAAGAATTTAACTAACCTAAATAGAGCTAAAAATATAAGCATAAACGCAAGTGATCTTAGCAAAATACAGACGGGAATGAAAGTAAAACACGCCCGATTTGGAGAAGGAAAAGTACTAACCATTTCAGGAGATGGAGCCGATAAAAAAGCAGGCGTATTTTTCAGTGGTATTGGCCTAAAGCAATTATTGTTAAAGTTTGCAAAGTTGGAATTGATAAAATAATCACTATATTTGGTAATATTATGTTCCGATTATTTATCAATATTCTTTTACTTCTTCCTTTATGCGTTTATAGTCAGAACTATGAAGTAGAAATTGACAGTTTAAATTCAAAAGCCAGACAATATATTCACATTGATTTAGATTCTGCTTATTCTTTTGCAGTAAATGCAATACAGAAATCACAAATATCCAAATACTCAGAAGGAGAAATGGAAGGGCAGTTTCAAAAAGGAAGAATCTTATTTGACCAAGCCAGAAGAACACTTTCCATGGAGGCAGGAAAACAATCACTACTTATTGCTGAACAACTTAACAATTATGAGGGAAAGAAAAATGCACTAAATCTTATTGGGAAAATTCAAAACCATGCCAAACAATTTGAGGAAGGCCTTATTACAGTAAAAAAAAATTACAATCTAGCAAAGGCTAAGAACGACTCAATTGAAATGGCCTTAATGAATAACTTTCTGGGAATTTTTAAAAACAGATTAGGCGAAAAAGATTCAGCATTTTATTTTACAATGCGATCTATGAAAATTAATAAAATTCTAAATATCCAAAAAGCTTTAGCCTACAACTATAATTCTTTAGGAATTCATCATTATGGAAATAGGAATTTAGACTCTTCCTTCTTTTATTTCAGAACTGCCTTAAAAATTAGAGTCAACTTAAAGCTTCCAAATCAATCAATAGAAGCCTATAATAATTTAGGTTATGTTTTTTTAATGGAGAAAATTCCTGATTCTGCAATTGTTTATTTTCAAAAATGTATTGATGTATGTTTAGAGTACGGCAAGAAAAATAACCTAGCAATTGCTTATGAAAATATTGCAAAAGCCTATGAGCTAAACAACAATCATAAAGCTGCATTAAATGCATTAAGACAAGCAATTCCTATTAATGACAGTTTAGCAGGAATCAAGCAGAAAGAACAAATAATTTCTGCTCAGAAAGAGAAAAATGAAGAGTTAAAAATTAGACATGCCATTGACAAAGCCCATAAAGAAAAACAATATATACTAATCATTGTACTTATATTAGTACTTATAATTACCACTTTTATATTAAGAACTTCAAAAAGACGCGCACTAGAAACACAACTTGAAAAACAAAAAACAAAAGCTGCTAAGGCAATTATTGATGAGCAAGAAAAAATAAGAGAAGAGATAGCTCAAGATTTGCATGATGGAGTGGGCGGTTCTTTAGCAGGGTTAAAACTAAGTTTATCTAATTTACAAGCAGAAAATAATTGCCCTACTTTATTAGAAGAAATTGTACATATTGAAAAGACATACCAAGAAATTAGAAAAATCTCTCATAACTTAACCCCAATTTCTTTCAAGAAAAATAGTCTTCCCATCACAATTGAAAATTATTTAAACAGAACTTTTCCTGATTTAGAAATTGGAATCTGTTTTCAATGCTACCCAGAAAAAGAACTAGAAAACCTAACTTATGAGCAAAAAATATGCGTTTATAGAATAATACAGGAATTATCTAATAACATACGAAAACATGCACTTGCCACAAATGTAAATATTCACCTTACTGGCCATGAAAGCTACCTAACAATAATGGTAGAGGATAATGGTAGAGGATTTGATCAGAAAAAGAAAAAATACGGAATAGGATTTAGGAATATTCAAAAAAGAATAACTCTGTTTAATGGGAAAATGGAAATTGACTCAGAAAGAGGAAACAGCACTACAATAATAATTGATATCCCTTATACAAAACTATAAAAATGAGTACAAAAGCAATTGAAGGATTAAGAGCAATTATCATTGACGATCATAGACTTTTTACAAGTGGATTATGTTCAATTTTAGAAAGTACTGGACTTAAGGTAATGTCAACTTTTGAAGACGGAAGTGATGCACTAAACTACCTAAGAAACCAAGAAATTGATATTGTTTTTTCAGATATTAATATGCCAAAAATAGATGGATTTCAGGTTTGTAAAAAAATTATTAAAGATAATATAGACACTAAAATTATCATGCTTAGCATGTATGAAGATCCTAACATTATTAAACAGGCATTTGAATGTGGCGCAAATGCATACCTCAGTAAAAACACTGAAAAAGAAGAGATTATTAAAGCAATTAAAAAGTGCTTATCAAATAAAGAATATGTAAACAAACAATTATTAAAATCTAATGAAGTATTATATGACAATGATGCTTTTATAATGAAATACAAACTAACTTTAAGAGAAAGGGAGGTATTAAAACTCATGCTCAAAGAAAAAAGCAACCAAGATATTAGTGAAGAATTAAATATTAGTAAAAGAACTGTAGAAACTCACAGGAAAAATATATTACTTAAATTAGGGGTTAAGAATAATATTGGCTTAGCGAAAATTGCTGTTACTTACAAATCAATTCCGAAAAACTTCTTATACTTGCAGTATGATTTTTAAAATGATATTAGTATTTGGGGTAGCATCATTATTTCTACCTACAACAGCAGAGAGTAAATCTTAATGGATAAATCTGAAATTTCGTATTTAGTCTTTTTGATTATCCTTATTTGCTTTTCACTAGCAATAGTGTTCTTGTTATAGACTTTTCGTTCAGTATATGTCTTTCCCAAAAGACAGAACTACTGGATTTTTAGAGGGTGGTTATACTTGTTCCACCCTCTTTTTTCATTTCTATGCTATTCTAAATAAATTCCTACAATTATTTTCATCTACTTGTAGCTGTTTTTTCAAAAGTTGTAAATTATTAAATTGCTTTTCATCTCTAATTCGTTTTACAAGCTCAACTTTTATTTCACTACCATAAATAATTTTTGAAAAATCAAAAATATGCACTTCTATTACATGTTGTTTATCATATATTGTTGGTCTTTTACCAATATTCAACATACCAAAGTATTGTTCTTCACCCAACTTTAACTTAACAGCATAAACTCCATCAGCAGGAATTAATTTCCAATTGTTTTCTACTAAAATATTTGCTGTAGGAAAATCAATTGTTCTCCCTATTTCATTTCCCTTTACAACCTTTCCATTAATTGAATAAGCATAACCCAAATAAACATTTGCTTTTTCTATATCACCAGAACTCAATAGTTTCCTAATTTTAGTAGAACTTACGGTAACATCTCCTTCATCTTGTGGTGGAATTTGCTCTAATTTAAAGTTATATAGCTCCGAAAACTCTTTTAACTCATCATAAGAACCTTCCCTATTCCTACCAAAATGATGATCATAACCAACTACCATTTGGTTCATTTTTAATTTATTTACTAATAAATCTCTAATGAAATTTATTGATTTGGTTCTTGAAAAATCTTTTGTAAATTCATGAATAACAAAATGCTGTATTCCTGATTTTTTTAATTCCTCAATTTTCTCCTCAATGGTATTAAGTAATTTTAATTCCTGATTATCTGGGTACAAAACATGCCTTGGGTGCGGATAAAAAGTAAGCAAAACGCTTTCACACCCTTCTTTTTTAGCCGTTTCATTTAACCTTTCAAGTACATGCTTATGTCCCTTATGCACACCATCAAAAGTACCAATGGTTAAACTTGTTTTAATATCTGATGGAAACTGATCAATTGATTGGTATACTTTCACTAAATTATTTAAATTTTATTTATGTTGAAAAAGTGTTCAAAATTAACAAATAATTTAATCCAATTATTATTAGCACAATACAATTTAAAAATAGTAGATTTGCAGCCGATTTAAACTAAGTATTTTAACGACTTTAAAAGATATAAAAATGTCAACAAACACTGGAAAAGTATCACAAATTATTGGGCCTGTAATTGATGTTACATTCGAAAATAATGAAGCTGGATTACCAAATATTTACGATTCATTAGAAATTACTAGAACTGATGGAACTAAATTAGTATTAGAATGCCAACAACATATTGGTGAAGATACAGTAAGAGCTATTGCAATGGAAACTACTGATGGTATTAGTAGAGGAACTGCAGTACTTGCTACTGGAGCACCTATTAAAATGCCTGCTGGAGAAAACATTAAAGGAAGAGTTTTCAATGTAATTGGAGATGCAATTGACGGAATGGAGAACTTAGACCGTACTAACGGTTTACCAATTCACAGGGATGCACCTAAATTTGAAGATTTATCAACTGCTACTGAAGTATTATTTACGGGTATTAAAGTAATTGACTTAATTGAGCCATACGCAAAAGGAGGAAAAATTGGTTTATTTGGTGGTGCTGGTGTAGGTAAAACTGTACTTATCCAAGAGCTAATTAACAATATTGCAAAAGGACATGGTGGACTTTCAGTATTTGCAGGTGTTGGTGAAAGAACAAGAGAAGGGAATGACTTAATGAGAGAGATGTTAGAGTCAGGAATTATTAATTATGGTGAAGACTTTAACCACTCTATGGAAGAAGGAGGATGGGATTTATCAAAAATTGATAGAGAAAAAATGGCAGACTCAAAAGCAACATTTGTTTTCGGGCAAATGAATGAGCCTCCTGGAGCAAGAGCAAGAGTAGCACTTTCAGGACTAACAATTGCTGAGTACTTTAGAGATGGTGAAGGAGATGGAAAAGGGAAAGATGTACTTTTCTTTGTGGATAATATCTTCCGTTTCACACAAGCTGGTTCAGAGGTATCTGCACTACTAGGGCGTATGCCTTCAGCAGTAGGCTACCAACCAACATTAGCAACTGAGATGGGAACAATGCAAGAGCGAATTACTTCTACTAAAAACGGATCGATTACTTCTGTACAAGCAGTATATGTACCTGCAGATGATTTAACGGACCCTGCTCCTGCTACAACATTTGCTCACTTAGATGCAACTACTGTACTTTCAAGAAAAATTGCTGAGCTAGGTATTTACCCTGCAGTTGATCCTTTAGATTCTACTTCAAGAATTCTTACACCAGATGTAGTTGGTGAGGAACACTACAAGTGTGCTCAAGATGTAAAAGAATTATTACAGAGATATAAAGAATTACAAGATATTATTGCAATTTTAGGTATGGATGAATTATCTGATGAAGATAAATTAGCTGTACACAGAGCAAGAAGAGTACAAAGATTCTTATCACAACCTTTCCATGTTGCTGAGCAGTTTACAGGACTTAAAGGATGTTTAGTTGATATTGCTGACACAATCAAAGGATTCAACATGATTATGGATGGTAAAGTAGATCAATATCCTGAGGCAGCATTTAACTTAGTTGGTTCAATTGATGAAGCAATTGAGAAAGGAGAAAAAATGTTAGCTGACGTTAAATAATAACACAATGATATTAGAAATAATAACACCAGAAAAAGAAGTTTTTAAAGGAGAAGTGACATCTGTAAAATTCCCTGGAACATCAGGAGATTTTGAAGTACTAAATAATCACGCTCCAATTATTTCAACTTTAACTAGCGGAACAGTAAGAGTCATTACTACTGATAATAATACTTCAAATTTCACTATAAATGGTGGCGTAATTGAAATGCAACAAAACAAAATTATTGTTTTAGCAGATTAATTTCATAAAAACAAATTATCAAAAGAGGATTACATTGTAGTCCTCTTTTTTTATGCTATTTTTGAAGCAAAATGGAACAACAACTAGAAAATATCTTACAGAAAAGAAAAGATGAAAATCTGTTTCGCTCATTAAAAGCAGATAGCAACAGTGTTGATTTTTCCTC
Organism: uncultured Flavobacteriales bacterium; assembly: GCA_943788405.1. Taxonomy (GTDB): domain Bacteria; phylum Bacteroidota; class Bacteroidia; order Flavobacteriales; family BACL11; genus UWMA-0277. The sequence continues at coordinate 113,495 of CALSQD010000002.1, read as the reverse complement.
CAACAATTACTTAGGTTTTTCTAATACCAATTGGAGAATAGAAACCACAAAAAATGGTGCAACAGGATCACGATTAATAAGTGGGCATTCCGAAATTTTTAATAAAGTAGAACAACAAATTGCTACTTTCCATAATACAGAAGCTGCACTTATTTTTAATTCAGGATATGATGCTAACTTAGGATTTTTCTCATGTGTCCCTCAAAAAGGAGATACAGTTATTTATGATGCTTTATGTCATGCATCTATTCGTGATGGATTGCGATTAGGGCTAGCCAACAATTTCTCCTTTAAGCATAATGATATTGCTGATTTAGAAAAAAAAATACTAAAAGCTAGTGGAAATATTTTTATAGTCATTGAAAGTATTTACTCCATGGATGGTGATGCTGCCGAACTAAAAGAAATTGCAGAAATTTGCAAAGCAAATAATGCTTATTTAATAGTTGATGAAGCACATGCAACAGGAGTATTTGGTCAAAATGGAACTGGATTATGTCAAGAATTAAACATTAATACTTTTGCTCGCATCCATACCTTTAGCAAAGCATTAGGCTGCCATGGGGCAGCAATTGTTGGTAGTCAAAATTTGAAAGATTACCTTATCAATTTTGCGCGCTCTTTTATCTATACTACAGCAATGCCTGAGCATAGTATTTTATGCGTTCAAAAAGTATATGAACATTTAGGCAATTCAACTACTGAGCAGGAAATTTTGCATCAAAAAATAGTATTATTCCAGCAGAAATTTAAAAATAGAAATCTGATTCAAAGCAATTCTGCAATTCAAAGCATCATTATTGGAGGGAATGAAAAAACAAAAAAAATAGCAACTCTATTGCAACAAGCCAGATTTGATATTCGCCCAATTCTTCATCCAACAGTTGCGGAAGGAAGTGAAAGAATCAGGATTTGTTTGCACACTTTCAATACAGATGAAGAAATAATCTCTTTATGCAAAAAACTAAACAAACTATTATGAGATTGTTTGTAACAGGAATTGGCACAGAAGTTGGAAAAACAATTGCAAGCAGCATATTAGTTGAAGCCTTAAAAGCTGATTATTGGAAACCTGTACAAGCAGGAGAATTGGAAAATTCTGACACAATGAAAGTAAAAAGCCTAATCAGTAATACACAAAGTATTTTTCATAAGGAAGCTTACCAGCTAAACTCTCCCATGTCACCACATGCTGCAGCCGAAAGAGATAATGTAAGAATTAAACTTTCAGAAATCATTCCTCCAAAAACAGAAAACCATTTAATAATTGAAGGAGCTGGAGGAATCCTAGTTCCATTAAATAATCAGGATTGTATTTTAGACATTATCCCAAATACTGATACAGAAGTAGTAATTGTGAGTCGTCATTATTTAGGGAGTATTAATCATACTTTAATGACTATTAAAACCTTAAAAGATAAAAATATAAATATAAAAGGAATTATTTTTAGTGGAGAAGAAAACAAAGATACAGAAAGTATAATTCTGAAAATGAGTGGAATTAATATGCTTTTCAGAATAAATGAAGAGGAGTGTTTTAATAAAGAAATTATCAAAAAGTACTCACAACAAATAACATTATGAGCTGGGAAGATTTAGACAAAAAACACATTTGGCATCCTTTTACACAAATGCAAACAGCAGAAAAACTTTTAGCCATAACAAAAGGAAAAGGAAGTCTTTTATTTGACAAAGAAGGTAATACTTATATAGATGCAATTTCGTCTTGGTGGGTAAACCTGCACGGACACTCTCACCCCTACTTAGCAGAAAAAGTAAAAGAACAAATGCTAAATTTGGAACATGTTGTTTTTGCGGGATGCACACACGAACCTGCAGCACTACTTTGCGATAGATTAAGTAAACACCTTCCTACTAATCAAAAAAAATTCTTTTTCTCTGACAATGGATCTTCTGCAGTAGAAATTGCCATAAAAATGGTAATTCAGTATTGGCACAACAAAGGAGAAAACCGAAAACAATTTTTAGCCTTAGATGGCGCTTATCATGGAGATACTTTTGGAGCTATGTCTGCTGGAGCAAGAGGATTATTTTCTGCACCTTTTAACAACTATTTATTTGAAGTAACTCATCTACCCTTTCCAACTGAAGAACAAGTTTTGGAAAGATTAAAAACAGAACTTGAAAAAGGAGAAATAGCCTGTTTCATTTTTGAGCCTTTAGTACAAGGTGCAGCAGGAATGAGAATGTACTCTCCTGAAATTTTGGACAAAATGATTGCACTTTGCCATGAGTATGGAGTATTCTGTATTGCTGATGAAGTAATGACAGGGTTTGGAAGAACAGGTACAACTTTTGCAGTTAATCAACTAAAAAATAAACCTGACTTAATGTGCATGTCCAAAGGACTAACAGGAGGAACATTGCCAATGTCCATTACAACTTGTAGCCAAAAAATATATGATGCATTTTTAGCTAACGACTTAACAAAAGCTTTTTTGCACGGACATTCTTTTACAGGAAATCCTGTTGGATGTGCAGTATCTTTAGCTAGTTTAGATTTATTAGAAAAACAAGAATGTCAAGATAATATTAAACTCATAATTAAGAGTCATCAATCCTTTGCTGAGGAAATAAAAAACCATCCTCAAATTAAAAACTTACGACAAACAGGAACCATTTTAGCAATTGAGTTAAAAGATGAAAATAGTGGATATGCAAGTGACTTAAGAACAAGGCTATACAAACATTTTTTATCTGAAGGAATACTAATAAGACCTCTAGGTAATGTAATCTATATCCTGTCTCCATATTGCATTACTATAGCTGAATTAAATCAAATTTATTTGGCTACAAAAAATGCACTTGATTTATAATACTATCCTTATTTTTGCCCAATGCAAAACATACTTATTGCAGGAATAGGAAGCATATCTTCATTAGGAAATAATGCAGAAGAAATATGGGAAAACTATAAGGAAAGTAAAACCTTAATAAGCGACTGTTGCCTAAATAATCAGGATGTAAAAGTTGGAAAATTAAATTCCGATTCTGAAAACTTAATAAAAGAATTAAGAAAAGAAAAAATTGCATTTAGGAAACTAGATAAAAGTGTACTTATGGCAATGCTTAGTAGCAGACAAGCTGCCAAAAATGCAAATTGGAAGAATCTAGAAAATGTAGGAATTAACATAGGGTCTTCCAGAGGAGCAACTACACTTTTTGAAAAATACCATAAACATTTCTTACAATCTGATAAAAGGTTAAGTCCTTTGAGCTCTCCTACTACAACACTAGGAAACATCTCATCATGGGTAGCAATGGACTTAGGAACTAAAGGAGCAACATTATCTCATTCCATTACTTGTAGTACCGCACTGCACAGTATTTTAAATGCTTGTGTTTGGATAAAAAGCGGAATAGCAAATCAATTTTTAGCAGGAGGATCAGAAGCTCCACTTACTGATTTTACAATTGCACAAATGCAAGCTTTAGGCATCTACAGCAAGAATAAAGAACAATGGCCATGCAACCCTCTTGCTACAGATAAAAAAGAAAATAGTATGATTTTAGGAGAAGGATCAACTGTTTTTGCACTAGAAAAAGATAATGGCCAAAAAGGAATAGCAAAAATTACGGGTTTAGGATTTGCTACTGAAATGATAGAACACAATGCATCTCTTTCATCTAATGCTGATTGCCTACAAAAAAGCATGAAAATGGCTTTAAAAGATGCTGAAATATCAGAAGTAGATTGCATTATAATGCATGCGCCAGGGACTACCCAAGGTGATAATGCAGAATTAAATGCAATTAAAAATATCTTTAAACAAGATATACCACAACTAACAGTTAACAAGCACTTATGCGGTCACACACTAGGAAACTCTGGTGCTTTAAGCTTAGAAATGGCAGTTTTAATGATTCAAAATCAAGGAACAATTAATATACCCTACTCAAACATTACTGAAAAAAGTGCTAAAATCCCAAAATCTGTTTTGGTAAATGCTGTTGGTTTTGGAGGAAATGCTGTTAGTATAATCATTCAAAAAGTATAATTTTACTACTTTTACAATTAAGAAAACTCAAACTATGAATACCACTTGGACAACTGAAAAAGTATTAGCAATCTACAATAAACCTTTAATGGAATTGCTATTTGAAGCTGCACAAACACACCGATTAAATCATAATCCACTAGAAGTACAAGTAAGCACACTGCTTTCTATCAAAACAGGTGGTTGTCCTGAGGATTGTGGATATTGTCCGCAAGCAGCTCGTTATCATACTGACATTGACAATAATGATTTAATGAGTGTGAGTCAAGTAAAAGCACAAGCGCTAAGAGCAAAATCAAACGGATCTTCTCGTTTATGTATGGGAGCAGCATGGCGTAACATTAAGGACAATGCTGATTTTGATCAAGTACTTGAAATGGTGAAAACTGTAAATTCATTAGAAATGGAAGTTTGTTGCACCTTAGGGATGATGAGTGAAAGTCAAGCTCAAAAATTAGCAAATGCAGGGCTTTACGCCTACAACCATAACTTAGATACTTCAGAGGAACACTACAAAGAAGTGATCTCAACAAGAGGGTATGATGATAGATTAAAAACAATTGAGAACGCAAATAAAGCTGGTATATCTGTTTGTTCTGGTGGAATTATTGGAATGGGAGAAAGCCCAAAGGATAGAGCTGGAATGTTAACTACACTTGCAAATATGAATCCTCAGCCAAAATCAGTACCCATTAATGCTTTAGTTGCAGTAGAGGGAACACCATTAGAGGACCAGAAAGTAGTGCCAATTTGGGATATGGTTCGTATGGTTGCTACTGCTAGGATTGTAATGCCAGAAGCAGTTGTTCGTTTATCAGCAGGAAGAACACAAATGAGTGATGAAGGACAGGCACTTTGTTTTATGGCAGGAGCTTCATCCATTTTTGCAGGAGATAAATTATTAACTACTCCTAATCCTGACATCAATAAGGATATGGAGTTATTTGGAATTTTAGGACTTTCACCAAAAGCACCATTTGTTGATGGAGAACAACCTGAAACTAAAGAAACTGCACCAAGTTGTATGTCCACCAAAGGAAATGTGAAATGGAGCCGACCAGCACATAAAATTGAAAGAAATGAAAATGCTAAAGCTAGAGCAAAAGAGTTGAGAAATAGTTAACTCAACTTCTCATTATTTTGATGCCTATCAGCATCTCTTTTAGTTTTAATTTTCATCTTTTTATCAAATGCTTTTTGCAAATCAGTATCAGTTTGATTTGCCAAACAAAGCAATACGAATAATACATCCGAGAGTTCTTCTCCTAAATCTTTATGGTCGGAATCTTTAAACGATTGTTCACCATATTTACGAGAAATAATACGCGCTACCTCTCCTACTTCTTCCGTAAGAATTGCCATATTGGTCAGTTCATTAAAATAACGAACACCATATTTTTTAATCCAGTCATCAACTTGTTTTTGTAATTCAATAATTGGCATTATTCTTTATTTTTAGTGTCAATAATTATAGTAACAGGTCCATCATTAATAAGGCTTACTTGCATATCTGCACCAAATTTTCCTGATTGAACTTCTTTAGCAATGGCTACAGATAAATCTTCTTTAAATTGTTCGTAAAGAGGTATAGATTGTTCTGGTCGTGCTGCCTTAATATAAGACGGGCGATTTCCTTTTTTAGTTTTAGCATGTAAAGTAAATTGGCTTACAACTATTGCCTCTCCTTCAATATCTAAAATAGATTTATTCATTTTCCCCTCTGCATCAGAGAATATTCTTAGTTGAGAAATTTTATTTGCCAGCCAAACAGCATCTTCTTTTGTATCTTCTATTTCTATACCTAAGAGTATAACAAGTCCTGCAGAAATTTGAGCAACATTATTCTTATTTATCTGAACAGAAGCTTTACTTACTCTTTGAATAACGGCTCTCATTTTAACCCACCCTTAATCCCTCCAAGGAGAGAAATTATTAGATTATTATATTTATCCATTTGTTTTGTCATCAAATTAGCACATTATCAAATCAAAATTGGTTTGTCCTATAATGCTCTTGTTCATCCTCAAGCATATTCAGGTAATTTTTATACCTACTTTCAGCAATCTCTCTATTTTCCAATGCAGACTTCACAGCACAATTGGGTTCATTTTTATGTATGCAATTATGGAATTTACAAGCTGATTTTAAATTGAAAAGTTCAGGAAAATAATTGCCTAATTCTGCTACTTCCAATTCCACTAATCCAAAACCTCTAATTCCAGGAGTATCAATAATTGATGCCCCAAAATCCAGATCATGTAATTCGGAAAATGTAGTTGTATGTTGCCCTTGTTTATGTGTATCAGAAACCTCCTTAGTATTAATATGTAAGTCAGGTTGCAAGTAGTTTACTAGAGTAGATTTGCCCACACCTGAATGACCAGAAATCATATTTACCTTGCCTTTCATCAAGCTCTTTATCTGTGATAAATCATCATTAATTACAGAAGTAGCAAAACAAGTATAACCTATCTTTTCATATTCTTTCTGAAGATTTTTTTGTTGAGTTTTTAACTCATCATCCAATAAATCAATCTTATTAAAGAGCAATACCACCTCAACACCATAAGCATTTGCAGCTACCAGAAAACGATCAATAAAACCTGTAGTAGTTACAGGGCTATCCAAAGTAATCATCAATATAGCTTGGTCAATATTAGCCGCAATAATATGGGTTTGCTTGGATAGATTTACGGACTTCCTAAGAATATGATTTTTTCTATCATGCAGTTTTACAATCATCCATAATTGAGATTCCTGCTCAACTTCAACTTTATCGCCAACAACAATAGGGTTTGTACTTTTAATTCCTGCAATTCGAAACTTCCCTTTCAAACGACATTGCACAACTTCTCCCTTTGCAGTTTTTACTGTATAGCGCTTACCAGTTGTTTTAATTACTATTCCATTCATTAGCGCAAATATACAATTAGATTTTACTATTTTAGCACAAAATGGAAGAGCTAAATTTCTTAATGTTGTTTGAAGTAATTGCATTTGCAACTGCAGTATTTTTAGGAATACATTACCTCAGTGCAAACCAAAAAAACAATAGATTTTTAGGGTGGTTTCTACTTTTAGGTTTTTTACCAGATTTAATTATTTATGTTTTATTCTTTTCTACATTTGCCTAATGTCAATCCAAATCAATACAATCAATAAGTTTTACGGAAAACAACAAGCACTTACTGATGTTTCATTTACGCTAAACAAGGGAGAGGTAGTTGGGTTTCTTGGTCCAAATGGTGCAGGAAAATCAACATTAATGAAAATCATAACTTGTTATTTACAGCAAGACAGTGGCAAGGTACAAGTCTGTAATTTAGACACCCAAGAACAAGATTTACAAGTAAAAGCAAAAATTGGTTATTTACCTGAGCAAAATCCGCTTTATACTAATATGTTCATTAAGGAATACTTATCGTTTGTTGGTGAGATTTATAAGGTAAATAACCTTAATAATCGTATTGCTAAAATCATAGAACAAACAGGCTTAACCTCTGAACAAAGCAAAAAAATTGGAGAACTTTCCAAAGGATACAAACAAAGAGTAGGACTAGCAGCAGCATTAATTCATAACCCTGTAATTTTAATTTTAGATGAACCAACAACAGGTTTAGATCCTAATCAATTGGTGGAAATAAGGAACTTAATAAAAGAAGTTGGGAAAGATAAAACCGTACTACTTTCTACACACATTATGCAGGAGGTTGACAAAATGTGCAATAGAGTAATCATCATCAATAAAGGCAAAATTGTGGACGACCAACTCATCTCCAACTACCAAAAAAACAATATTGATTTAGAAGATCATTTCAGGAAACTGACTGCTTAAGAAAAACTACTCACAATTTTTTGAACATTATCTGATTTTCCCATAGTGTAAAAGTGAATACAAGGGGCTCCAAATTCAATTAATTCTTTTACCTGCTGAGTAGCCCATTCCACCCCAACCTGTCTTACCGCTTCATTTGTTTTACATTTCAGCACTTCATCCACTAAAGGATTAGGCACATTCAAATGAAACCTTTGTGGCAACAATGACAATTGCTTTGCTGTAGAAAGTGGCTTTAATCCTGGAATAATCGGAATAGTTATATCATTTTCTCGGCATAAGTTTACAAAATCAAAATACTGTTGATTATCAAAAAACATCTGGGTTACTATATAATCAGCACCCGCCTCAACTTTCTTTTTTAAGAAATGAATATCAGAACGCATATTGGGTGCCTCAAAATGTTTTTCAGGATAGCCTGCCACCCCAATACAAAAATTAGTTGGAGCAGAACTTTTTAATTCTTCATCCAAATAAATCCCATTATTCATACCATTTACTTGTTCTAAAAGTTCGGACGCATATTTATGTCCACCCTCATCTGCAGTAAAATAAGTTTCTGATTTTATAGGGTCTCCCCTTAGCACTAGCACATTATCAATCCCCAAAAAATCCAAATCAATAAGAGCATTTTCAGTTTCTTCTTTATTAAACCCTCCACAAATAATATGAGGCACTGTATCCACCTGATATTTATTCATAATGGCAGCACAAATACCAACTGTACCTGGGCGCTTACGAACTGCCCTTCTTTCCAAAAGTCCATCATTCCTTTTTTTATAAACATATTCCTCCCTATGATAAGTTACATCAACAAAGGATGGTTTAAACTCCATTAATGGATCCAATGAATTATAAATAGATTGGATACTTGTCCCTTTTAAAGGAGGTAAAATCTCAAAAGAGAATAAAGTTTTTTTTGCGTTTTTTATATGTTCAGTTACTTTCATTATATTAGTTGCTCGTTATTAGTTGTTAGTTTTAATTGATTACCAAATCAGCACATTATCAAATTAAATATTGCTCCTCAACCATTTTTCAGTTACTTCTACTGTTTGATTTTTTCGTTTTGCATAATCTATAATTTGGTCATCTTGCACTTTACCAACACTAAAATATTTAGCATCCGAGTGCGCAAAATAATAACCACTTACTGTAGCATTTGGACTCATAGCCATGCTTTCTGTAAGGCTTACACCTATACTTTTTTCAGCATCCAACAATTCAAATATTTTTAATTTTTCGGTATGATCCGGGCAAGCGGTATAGCCCGGTGCAGGACGGATTCCCTTATATTCTTCTTTAATCAAATCTTCATTTTTGAACTGCTCATCCCCAGCATACCCCCAAATTTCTTTTCTGATTTTTTCGTGCATATATTCTGTGAGGGCTTCTGCTAATCTATCTGCAATTGCTTTTAGCATGATGCTATTATAATCATCATGATCTTTTTCAAAAACTACCAATTGCTTATCAATTCCTAGCCCTGCTGTACACACAAACGACCCAATATAATCTTGTTTACCTGAAGATATTGGCGATACAAAATCAGCCAAACATCTATTTGACTTACTCTTTTTCCCTTGCTGACGCAAGAAATTATAAGTAGCAATTTTATTTCTATTTTCAAATAAGTGAACATCATCCCCTTCAGCATTTGCTTCCCACAAACCAATAATTGCTTTTGCTTGTAACCAATTATTTTTAATGATATTATCCAACATAATATTAGCATCATTTAATAATTGTTTTGCTTGTTCTCCAAAGGTCTCATCTTCTAAAATTGCAGGATATTTTTTACGCATTTCCCAAGTAAAAAAGAAGGGTGTCCAATCAATATAGTTGCGAATAGTTGCTATATCAATATCTTCAAAAACTTGCACCCCTAGTTGATTTGCACTAGGAATTTCTTCCTTTTCCCAATCTGTTTGAAAAGCATTTTCTCTTGCAGTACCGATACTCACATACTCTTTATCTGATTTTCTATTCAGGTAATTCTCCTTAATCGTATTGTATTCCGCAGCAACTTTTTCTCCAAAATTTTCTTTTTCTTTTCCAATTAATTTTGCTGTAACTCCTACTGCTTTTGATGCATCCAATACATGTACAATCGTATTATTATTGTAATGTTCATTAATTTTTACTGCCGTATGAATCTTAGATGTTGTAGCTCCTCCAATCATGAGTGGTACATTAAAATCATTCCTTTGCATCTCTTTTGCAACATCTATCATTTCATCCAATGATGGGGTGATTAAGCCACTCAAACCAATCACGTCTACATCCTGTTTTTTGGCTTCTTCCAGAATTTTATCAGCAGGAACCATTACCCCTAAATCAATAATTTCATAATTATTACAACCCAAAACAACACCCAAAATATTTTTTCCTATATCATGTACATCTCCTTTTACAGTAGCTAAAAGTACTTTTCCTGCTTTGCTACTTGCCGTTTTCTCTTGTTCAATAAAAGGAGTAAGTATAGCAACTGCTTTTTTCATTACTCTTGCGCTTTTTACTACTTGTGGTAAAAACATTTTTCCAGCACCAAATAATTCACCAACTACACCCATTCCATCCATTAACGGACCTTCAATTACTTGTAATGGTTTATCAAATTTTAAGCGTGCTTCCTCTGTATCCTGTTCAATAAAAGCAACTATCCCTTTTACTAATGCATGGGATAACCTTCCTTCAACTGATTGTTCACGCCATGATAAATCCTCAACTCTTTGTTTTCCTTCTCCCTTTATATTTTCTGCCAAATCTACCAAGCGCTCAGTAGCCCCATCATCTTTATTCAGCAATACATCTTCCACTGCTTTTAGTAAATTTTTTGGAATATCCTCATACACCTCAATCATTCCTGCATTCACAATTCCCATATCCATTCCATTGTTTATTGCATGGTATAAAAAGGCTGAGTGCATTGCCTCACGAACAATATTATTTCCTCTGAATGAGAAAGATACATTACTCACCCCACCACTTACCTTTGCATAGGGAAGATTTTCTTTTATCCACTTTGTAGCCTTAAAAAAATCAACTGCATAATTATTATGCTCCTCAATTCCAGTTGCAACAGTTAAAATATTAGGATCAAAAATAATATCCTCAGCAGGGAAGCCAACCTTATCTACTAAAATACGATATGCCCTTTCGCAAATTCTAATTTTATCTGAATAATCTACTGCTTGTCCTTTTTCATCAAAAGCCATAACAACAACTGCTGCCCCATATTTCAGAATAGTTTTTGCGTGCTGTTTAAATACTTCCTCTCCTTCTTTTAAGGAGATAGAATTTACAATTCCTTTTCCTTGTATGCATTTTAGTCCTGCCTCAATAATATGCCATTTAGAAGAATCTACCATAATAGGTACTTTTGATACATCAGGATCGGATGCTATTAAATTTAAGAAATGTGTCATACACTCTTTTCCATCCAACATCCCATCATCCATATTGATATCAATGGCTTGTGCTCCTCCTTCTACTTGATGCAATGCTACTTCAAGTGCTTTTTCTAGATTATCCTCTTTAATTAATCTTTTGAATTTTAAAGACCCCATCACATTGGTACGCTCACCAATATTTGCAAAATTACTTTCTTGTGAAATTGTTACTGCCTCTAAGCCACTAAGGCGCATTTGCTTTTCAAACTCTGGAATTTTTCTTGCTGTATATTTATTGGCAATGCGTACAAATTCTGCAATATGACTAGGAGTTGTACCACAACAACCCCCTACAATATTTACTAAACCCGATTGCATAAAATCTTCCAATTGAGCACCCATTGCTACTGGGCTTTCTTCATACTCTCCCATCTCATTTGGCAAACCTGCATTAGGATAAGCACTTACAAAAAATGGTGCTTTTTTTGCCAATTCACTTACATATGGCCGCATAGCCTTTGTACCTAAAGCACAATTAAAACCAACACTTAGCAGTGGAATATGGGAAATAGAATTTAGAAATGCTTCAGCTGTTTGTCCAGAGAGTGTTCTTCCACTTTCATCCGTAATTGTACCCGAAACCATAATAGGAATGCGTAACCCTTTGGCTTCAAATACCTCTTCAATAGCAAATAATGCAGCTTTACAATTAAGAGTGTCAAAAACGGTTTCTACCAATAAAACATCCACTCCTCCATCAATTAAAGCAGTTATTTGTTCAATATAAGCCTCTTTTAACTGATCAAAAGTAATATGCCTAAATGCAGGGTTTTCTACATCTGGAGATATAGATGCAGTACGATTTGTTGGCCCTATTGATCCTGCTACAAATCTTGGCTTATCAATAGTTGAACAATCAATAGCCACCTCTTTTGCAATTTTTGCTGATTGAAAATTTAATTCATATACGGCAGATTCTAAACTATAATCCGCTTGAGCGATACTAGTTCCACTAAAGGTATTTGTTTCAATAATATCTGCACCAGCATCCAAGTATTCTTTATGGATTGCTTTTATAATATCAGGGCGAGTAATGGATAGCAAATCATTATTTCCTTTTAAATCACTAATATGATTTTTAAACTGTTCTCCTTTAAAATCTTCTTCTGTAAGCGTATACCTTTGAATCATAGTTCCCATTGCACCATCTAGCACAAGGATTCTATTTTCTAATATTTGTTCTATTTTCTGTCTCATAATTTTATAAGACTTAACAAAAAAGATAGGTTGGGGAAATTTATGTATTCCTCTCATCTTCCTCCAATGTGGAGTGGGATTTGGCACCTTGCATTTACAAGGTTGCCAAGACATCATAGGGCCCATCCCTCCGTCTTTCTTGATAAGTATGGCACAAATAAAAACAAAAAAATTAAAAAATTACTGAAATTTTAAAAAATTTTATAAGTTTGCCGACCTAAGTGGATAGATTTGGCCTATTGCAACCACTAAAAAAAATGCTAAAACAGTATTTCCTTTAGCGCTTATTCGCCAAATCTTCCTTTAAATTAATTATAAACTTAAAATTTAAGAAGATGTCATATTATTTCACTTCAGAGTCCGTTTCAGAAGGACACCCAGACAAAGTAGCCGACCAGATTTCGGATGCACTATTAGATAATTTTTTAGCCCAAGACCCACACTCAAAAGTAGCTTGTGAAACCCTAGTAACAACAGGGCTTACAGTACTAAGTGGAGAAGTAAAAACTGAAGGATATGTTGATGTACAAAAAGTTGCTCGTGATGTAATCCGTAAGATTGGATATGTAAAATCAGAATACCAATTTGATGCCGATAGCTGTGGTGTTATATCTGCAATACATGAACAATCAGCAGAAATTAGACAAGGAGTAGAAGAAGGAGAAGGATTAAATAAAGAACAAGGTGCAGGAGACCAAGGAATGATGTTCGGTTATGCTACTAACGAAACAGAAAATTTAATGCCTTTGGCTTTAGATATTTCTCATAAGATTTTAATTGAACTTGCTGCAATTCGTAAAGCAGGAAAGGAAATGACTTATTTGCGTCCTGACTCAAAATCACAAGTTACTTTAGAATATAATGATGATCATTCTCCAAAAAGAATTACTGATATTGTAGTATCTACTCAGCATGATGATTTTGCAGATGAGAAACCTATGCAAGAGCAAATTGAAGCAGATGTAAGAAACATTTTAATTCCAAGAATTAAAGCACAATTATCTATTGAAAATGCAGCTTTATTTGGAAATGAAAAATACCATGTAAACCCTACAGGAAAGTTTGTAATTGGAGGGCCACATGGAGACACAGGACTTACAGGAAGAAAAATTATTGTAGATACTTACGGAGGAAAAGGAGCACATGGTGGTGGTGCTTTTAGTGGAAAAGACCCATCTAAAGTGGATCGTTCTGCTGCTTATGCAACTCGCCATATTGCTAAAAATTTAGTAGCAGCAGGTGTTGCTGATCGTATTTTAGTACAAGTAAGTTATGCTATTGGAGTTGCTGAACCTATGGGGATTTTTGTAGATACTTATAGTACTTCAAAAGTAAATATGACTGATGGAGAAATTGCTGAAACTATTAAAAATATGGAATGTTTCAACCTTAAACCAGCATCATTAATTAGCAGACTTAAACTTAAAAACCCAATTTATTCTGAAACTGCAGCTTACGGACATATGGGAAGAAAATCAGAAGTAAAAACTGTTAAATTCCATGTTGGTAGAGAAGAAAAAGAATTTGAAGTAGAAACTTTTACTTGGGAAAAACTAGATTGCCAAGAAGAAGTAAAAACTGCTTTTAGTTTATAACAAAAAACACTATTTTTAAGGTCGCAATTATGCGGCCTTTTTTATTGCCTAAATTATGAAGAAAATACTATTTCTACTTTTTATCAATTTCCAACTTTTAGCTATTGCTCAGGTAGAAATGAAATACAATTCAAATACTGAAAAATTACCAAATTGGGCACAGCTAATGTATGCTGATAATCCTGATGCAGGAGCAGTAGTTGAGGCGTATAGTAAGCATTACAAAAAAAATAAACTAGTAAAGAATAAGCACACCCAATATTATAAAAGATGGATAAGAAGTATTAGTAGATTTTCTGATTCAAAACCTAGCGTTACTAGTTCAAAAAGCAGTAACCAATGGGAATGTGTAGGACCTTGGGATTTTGATAAAGATGCGAACAGTAGAAGTTATGCTCCAGGGGCTGCACATGTGTATACTGTAGAACAATCAGTAAGTAATCCTAATATATTGTATGCAGGAACAGCTACTGCTGGCGCTTGGAAAACTACTGACAAAGGAGATAATTGGAATCTTATAACACAAGATTTATCCTTAAATGGAGTATATGCTCTTGAAATAGATTTTACAAACCCTGATATTATTTACATAAGCGGAAATGGAAGTTTGCGTAAATCATATGATAGTGGTAACACTTGGAATATAATTGGGGATGCTGCATTTACAAACCTTTCCCACTCTATTAAGGACATAAAACTAAAACCATCTAACAATCAGATGCTTTTTGTTGCTTCTGATGAAGGACTTTACCGCTCAACAGATGGAGGGACTACTTTTAGTCAAATTATGAGTGGTAGCTTCTTGGAAATTGAATTTCATCCTACCTTAGTGAACACTATGTATTTTATAAAACAAGTAGGTGATAAAACAGAGTTTTACCGATCGGACAATGGAGGATTTACACTAACCCAATTTGCAAATGGCTGGCCAAATCCAGCAAGTGGAGATGAGCAAAAAAGAACAGAAATAGCAGTAAGCCCTGCAGCACCTGATAAAGTTGTAGCTCTTGCTACAGGAAGTGCAAATGGAGGAAGTGGTTTATATGGAATATACATTAGCAATGATAAAGGAGTAAATTGGACTTTTCAGTGTTGTGGGCCACAACCAGCAGGACCTCCTGATACTACTAACATCAATATGATGGGATGGCAACCTGATGGATCAGATGATGGTGGACAATACTATTATGATTTAGGACTTGCTGTGAACCCAACAAATGCTGACATCATACATGTTGGAGGTGTAAACCATTGGATATCTACAGATGGTGGAGTTACTTTTACTTGTCCTTCAAAATGGAGTACCCCTTACAAAAAAGGATATGTTCATGCCGATATTCATGACATAAACTACTTTGGAAATGACCTTTGGTTTGCTAGTGATGGAGGTATCTTTTATTCTGAAAATGCAGGAGATAGTATTTATAAAAAACAATACGGAATTGCAGGAACAGACTTTTGGGGCTTTGGTGCAGGATTTAAAGATGGAGAGGTAATGTTAGGAGGAGCTTACCATAACGGAACCATGCTTAAAGACGGAAACACCTATATAAATGACTGGCTATGTACAGATGGTGGAGATGGAATAAGAGGGTTCGTAAACTTTGGTAGCCCAAGAGTAGCTTATAGTGATTATAATGGAAAAATACTTTCAGGGGATAGAACGGTTGACATTAGTACTTTCTCATTAGACAAAAAACCAAATGCATCCTATATAGTTGGGGAATCCTCACAAATGGAATTTGACCCAAGATGCTACAATTGGAGTTATATTGGAAACGATTCTACACTTTGGCTTTCCAAAAATAATGCAGCTTCTTACTCTGCTGTTCATCATTTTGATGACAAAGTAACATCAGTAGAAGTGGCTTGGAGCAACCCAGATGTAATATATGTTGCTACATGGGAAAGCTGGTGGGGAGATAAAAAAATATACAGAACTGATGATGCAGGACAAAATTGGACAGACATCACCCCTACTAATATAAACGGACAAGCCTGGATACCTTACGACATCACCATCAGTAGTGATGATGAAAATACACTTTGGATTGCAAGGTGCAGTATGTATGGTGGGGTTGCTGACGCACAAGGGCATGAAGTATTTAAATCATCAAACGGAGGAACAACTTGGGATAACTTGAGCACCCCTACCCTTGACAATATGAACACAACAAATATTGAGCATCAAAGAGGAAGTAATGGTGGGGTTTATTTAGGAACAAGAGATGCTGTTTATTACAGAAATAACACAATGAGTGATTGGGATATTTACGATAACAATCTGCCAAAAAGCACTTTTTCTACTCAGCTAGTACCTTATTACCGTGAAGGGCTTTTAAGAAACGGAACCAACAGAAGTGCTTATGAAATTGACCTTTATGAGAACTCTCCTCCATCAGCACAGATTGCTGCCAATAAATTAACCATTAATTGCATGAATGATACCGTTCAGTTTGTGGACCATTCGGCAGTTCGCTTGAGCAGTGCTACTTGGCAATGGAATTTTCCGGGAGGTACGCCAAGCACCTCAAATTTGGAAGATCCAATTGTTGTTTATGGAAACCCGGGAACTTATGATGTTAGTCTAACGGTTACGGATGCTTATGGCACAAGCAGCCAAACTTATACTGATTTTATTACTTACACGGATTCTGTTTTTCCAATTACAAATACAACTGCTTTGCAGGAAGGATTTGAAACTGGAACCTTCCCTCCTACTAGTTGGGAAACTCCTCCGGCTGCTTTTGCTTGGCAAAGTATTGTTGTGGATACAGGAATAAATTGCCAACCCAATACGGTTGCTTATGTGAATCATTATTGGATACAACAAAACGGAGAAGAAGCTGGTTTAATTTCCAATAAAGTAAAGTTAGGCAGTGGAGCAAATGCTGAAAACTGGCTAACTTATGACTATGCCTATGCAGGATATGCTGCTGGCTATGATGATGGTTTAAGAATTGAAATATCAACTGATTGTGGAGCAACTTGGGACTCTATTTATGGAGCTATTGGTCCTGATTTACAAACGACAGGCTATGTAGGAAGTCCTTGGTATCCTACTTGTGGGAGTTGGGCGACTGACAGCATCAACCTAAGTAATTGGGGGCTGAATGGCGATACAATTATGGTGCAGTTTGTAGCGATTAATGATTATGGAAACCGATTCTTCATGGACAATGTAAATATTAACGGACAAAATATTCTTGCGATTGAAGATCATGATAATACTGATTATCATACCTCAATCTATCCGAACCCAAGTAAAGGGATTTTTAGCATACGAACAGATGCCAACAGCATGGAAGTGGAAATATATTCTACACTTGGAAAGTTGATCGCTAAAGAAAATGTGATTGGTGGCTTACAACAGATTGACCTCAGCCAGCAACCTAAAGGAGTTTATTTTGTAACCCTTACACACAAAGGAAAAACAGAACAAAGGAAATTGGTGGTGCAGTAAATTAGTTGTTAGTCAATTCTAACTTCTTCTTCCAAAATAGCTTTATCAATTGCTGCACGCAATTTGAGTAATTCCTCATAGGTAAATTTATTTGTTTCCTTTCATTCACCTCCTTTCTTGTATATTTTATCTACTTCATATACTTTTTCGGTATAATCACCATTAACACCTGTTTTTTGATTTTCCCAAACAGTTACCACTGCCTTTCCTGATTTATAAGTTGTTGGGCTTTGTGAAAATGCCGTAATAGAAACAAGCATTAATCCTGATAAAATTAGTTTTTTCATCATTTGTTATTTAGTTATTGATAGAGCAATACTACAAAAAATAAATGTCATGCTGAACCTGATGCAGTAGTTAGGCAGATCCTAAAATAAATTCAGGATGACAAAAACCCACCCCTTAATCCCATCCCAAGAGGGGAATGGATAAAATTCTAATAGTTCTCCTCCTAGGAGGAGGTAGAGGTGGGTTATTGACAAGTAAATCTATTTCTCAGCCAACAATTCCTCAGTCTCTACTTTTGCTAAAAACTGAGCAGGACTTAGCTCAAAAACCTTTGCCACATTGTAGAGCATTTTCATGCTTGTGTTTACTTTTCCGTTTTCTATGTTGCGTAATTGCAGAACGGAATGTCCACTTTTAACGGACAATTGCTTTAACGTTAACCTATGCTCCCATCTTAAGGAATAGATTAATTTCCCGATTTGTTTTTGGTATTTTTCTATAGTCATAATTGATAATTTTTTGTGAAATTACAAAATAAAGGCTAGTTTTCAGACAAAAACCGAAAGTTAACTTGCAAATACTGAAAGACTTGCAATAAAAAATATTAGTATTCAAACAAATAACAAAAGTTTACAGATAAAAATAATAATCCCCAAAATAAAAATTATCAGACAGCAAATAAAAGGAGAAAGTTTACTAAGCAAAACTGAAAGTTTTCAGACAAAAGGAGAAAGTACGCTATGCTATATCTTACTTTTTTGAAATAAAAAAACCCACCAAGATGGTGGGCTTTAAGTCTAACATCTAATATCTCAATACTAAAATCTAAAAAACATTTAAAACGAGATCCTTCATTTCATTCAGGATGACATATGTTTTTTTAAATATGTATCACCTCATCATAAGCATCAGCAACTGCTTCCATCACCGCTTCACTCATTGTTGGGTGAGGATGAACAGCCTTTAATACTTCATGTCCTGTAGTTTCCAATTTACGAGCAACCACTGCCTCAGCAATCATTTCTGTAACATTATATCCTATCATATGGCAACCTAACCATTCACCATATTTTGCATCAAAAATAACTTTTACAAAACCATCCTTATGTCCTGCTGCAGATGCTTTACCTGATGCTGTAAATGGGAACTTCCCTACTTTAATTTCATATCCTGCTTCTTTTGCAGCAGCCTCTGTCATTCCTACTGATGCAATCTCTGGGCTAGCATAAGTACAACCAGGAATATTTCCGTAATCAATTGGTTCAGGATTATGTCCTGCAATTTTTTCTACACAAGTAATTCCCTCAGCTGAAGCAACATGTGCCAAAGCTTGAGTTGGCAATACATCACCAATTGCATAGTATCCGTTTACATTTGTGTTGTAGTAATCATCCACTAAAATTCTACCTCTATCCGTTTTAATTCCTACTTCTTCCAAACCGATATTCTCAATATTAGCAGCAATACCAACAGCCGATAGCACCACATCACATTCAATAGTTTCTTCTCCTTTTTTCGTTTTAACTAATACTTTACAACCCGTTCCTTTTGTATCTACTTTCTCAACTGATGAGTTAGTCATTACTTTAATTCCTGATTTTTTGAATGACCTTTGTAATTGCTTAGAAACATCAACATCCTCAACAGGTACAATGTTTGGCATAAACTCAACCACAGTAACATCAACACCCATTGCATTATAGAAATAAGCGAACTCAACACCAATAGCTCCTGACCCAACAATCACCATTTTTTTAGGTGCAGATGGTAGGCTAAGTGCCTCACGGTAACCAATTACTTTTTTACCATCTTGTGGTAAATTAGGTAATTCTCTACTTCTTGCTCCTGTTGCTATAATAATGTGTTTTGCACTATAGTCAGTTGATTTTCCATCAGCAGTAACACTCACTTTATTTCCTGGTTTTACTTTCCCAAAACCATTGATAACCTCAACTTTATTTTTCTTTAAAAGGTAAGCAATTCCGCTACTCATTCCTTCAGCAACATCTCTACTTCTTTTAATGATAGATGGGAAGTCAGCATTTGCATCTTTTACCGTAATTCCGTAATCTTCAGCATGACTGATGTATTCAAAAACCTGTGCTGATTTTAACAATGCTTTAGTTGGGATACATCCCCAGTTTAAGCAAATACCACCTAAGTGTTCTTTTTCAACAACTGCTACTTTTAATCCTAATTGTGAAGCACGGATAGCCGTTACATACCCTCCAGGACCACTTCCTAATACGATAACATCAAAGTTCATATTTTCTTATTTTTTTAAGTTTTTATTTAAGACTGCAATATTACTTAAAACATCTTTTACTGAGATGTCTTTCATACAACTTTTTTCTCTGCTACAACTATTCCCAAAATAGCAGTCGCAACCACTAGTAGGCTCAATAATTATCCCTCTTCCGTACAGCTCAAATTCATGCACATTAAATATGTTATGAAACAACATCAATTGCTTTTTAAGTGCTAATGCAATATGCATCATCATGCTTACTGGCGTTACAATAATATCCGTGTTATTAGTAATTGCAATAAACTCTTCCAAGCTAAATGTACCCAAGTAAGTCGCTCCTGTTTCCTGTTGGTAATAGCGATTCATTTCATCTTCATCCGGCCCGCCCATTAGTAAACAGAAATAGCCTTGCTTTTCCAAATTCTTAATGAGTTCCACCCAGTATTCCTTTGGCCAAAGGCGAGTTTTCCACCTTAATCCACAACCCGTATTTAAACCAATTATTGTTTTTCCATTTGCCAATTTCTCAAACTTAGCTTTCCATTTTTTACTTAAACTTTCATTTAAGTTAATCATGTATTCTTCTTTGTTAAACTCAAAATGGCAAATTTCAAAAATCTCTTCTAAATAGTTTTTAGTATTCTTTTTTGAAATATGATCATACAAACCAGTAATCAACTTATGCTCTGCATTATTAGTTGCTGTACTAATGTGTCCGTTTTCCCAATTAAAACCAAATTTGTTTTTTGCATTCACATTGGAAAGTAGCATACAAGCTTCCTTATCTTTATCCAAGTTAATGGCAATATCAAACTGCTCATTTTCTAAAATATATAATGAGGTAGCATCCCATTTATAAATCACATCTACTTTATCCTTTGGTAAAACTTGAGGACTTAATGTAATCCATGTGAAATGGCAATTTGGGTACTTTTCTTTATACTTTGTAAGTAGCGGAGTAGTTCTTATCACATCCCCAATAGCTCCTAATTTTATAAATAAAATTTTAGTTTCAACCTTGTCATAATGTGTACAATCATCACACTGAACATCAAATTGCTTATTCGGCTTGCAAGGTATATGTCCCTCAAAGTGCCTACAATCATACTTTACATCTTCTTTCTTCATTTTTTTACTTTTCGTTAAGGCAAATATAACAAAAATGTAACTTCATTTAAGGAAAGCTTATCCTTCCTAAAATTTGTAAGTTTGCACCCTAAATTTTAGCAATGATAAATTATAATATTTCATACAACAATGCTCACAGGCACTATGTTGATTTTGAATTTACTACCTCAACTTTAGGGAAAGAAAAAATGCGCTTTCAACTTTCGGCATGGAGACCAGGAAGATATGAATTGGCAAATTTTTCTCAGAACATTCAAAAATGGGGAGCCTTTGATGAGAATAATAATCCACTAGCATTCAAAAAATTCACAAAAGATTTATGGGAAGTTGAAACTAAAGATGCAATGGAAATTACGGTTGTCTATAATTTTTATGCTAACCAATTAGATGCTGGTGCTTGCTATTTGGACGAACATCAACTCTACCTAAACCCTGTGCATTGTATGTTCTATATTGTGGACAGAATGGAGGAAGAGTATACTTTAAACTTAGATATACCAAAGCACTATAAAATTGCTTCATCAATGGAGCAAGATGGAAACACATTAAGCGTAAAAGGTTATGATTTACTAGCCGAATCTCCAATCATTTGTTCGGACTCACTTCAACACGGAACTTATGAGGTAGATGGAATTACATTTCATTTATGGTTTCAAGGAGAATGCAAACCTGATTGGAATAAATTAAATACAGATTTTATCGCTTATACTAAAAGTCAAATAAAACACTTTGGAAGTTTTCCTGTTGATGAATACCATTTCTTTTTCCAGATTACACCTTACAGAAGTTACCATGGTGTAGAACACACCAAAAATACGGTTTTACTCTTAGGTCCTGGAAATGAAATTATGGACAAGCGTTATGAAGATTTATTGGGAGTTTGTTCACATGAATTATACCATACTTGGAACATAAAAGCAATTCGCCCAGTAGAAATGTATCCTTATAATTATACCGGGGAAAATTACTTTAGAACAGGATTTGTAGCAGAAGGAGTTACTACCTACATGGGAGATTTGATGCTATACAACTCGGGAGTATTTAATTGGGAATCATTTGCAAAAACACAAAACCAAAATATTGAAAGACACCTCACAAACTATGGGAGATTCAATCTTTCAGTTGCAGATAGTGGTTTTGACAATTGGTTAGATGGATACAAATTGGGTGCACCTGATCGTAAAACTTCAATTTACCCAGATGCAGCACTTTGTATGCTAATGATTGATTTAGAGATTATCAGCAACACAGATGGGAAAGACAGTTTGCATTCAGTAATGAAAGAATTATATGAGGAATTTGCTTTAAAAGGAAAAGGATATTCTGAAGATGATTTCAGAAATATATGCGTGAAGTTTGGAGGACTGAAAGTTGCAGAGATTTTCGAAAACCATATTTATGGAACTCAGGACTATATTCCTACATTAAAATCTGCTTTGGATAAAGTTGGTATTGAGCTAAAAGAAAAGAAAAACCCTAACCTATCTGCTCAGTATTTTGGATTTGTAGCTGTAAAAGAAAATGGGAAAATCATCATCAAAAAAGTAGAACCAAATTCCATTACCGACAAAAATGGTGTTGCTCCTGAAAATGAAATTACAAAAGTAAATGGCAATAAAATAGAAGGGAAATTATCCGATATCTTACAAGAATGTAAGAATGAGGTTATGTTTACAATTAAGAAAAAATTCTCAGAAAAAGATATTACTCTAAGCATTGGAAATCATTACCCATTATTAGAATTAGTAAAACAAGACAATGCAACTGATGAACAAATTGTTTTAAGAAAAGTTTGGTCAAACAACTAAAATGAAAGACATACAATTACACGATAAAACTTTTGAAATCTATCTTCCGGAAACTGAAATAGCAGAAATAGTGCAAAAAATTGCAGATGAGATAAATAATTCTGGGATAGAAAACCCTTTATTTATTGCTGTACTCAATGGTTCATTTTTATTTGCGGCTGATGTAATGAGAAAAATCACTATTCCTAATTCTGAAATATCGTTCATTAAACTATCCTCTTATGAAGGTACTGAAACAACAGGAAAAGTAAATGAATTAATTGGATTAAACCAAGGTTTAAAAGGAAGAAATATTATTATATTAGAGGATATAATTGATACAGGAAATACTTTAGAAAAACTGAACGAAATTATCCTAAATAAAGAGGTTGCATCTTTAAAAATTGCAACTCTACTTTATAAACCAGAAGCATATACAAAAGAAATTACAATTGATTTTATAGGAAAATCTATCCCCAATAAATTTGTTGTAGGATATGGGTTGGATTATGACGAAATTGGCCGTAATTTGCCACATATTTATAAACTAAAAAACTAAACCAAAATAACCAATGTTAAATTTAGTATTATTCGGACCTCCAGGTGCTGGAAAAGGAACACAATCTAACTTATTGATTGATAAATATAATTTAGTTCATCTATCTACAGGAGATATATTGAGAGGAGAAATTACTGCAGGAACTGCTTTAGGATTTGAAGCAAAAACACTAATGGATAAAGGAGATTTAGTTCCTGATGAAGTTGTAATTGGAATGATATCTTCTAAATTAGATAATAACCCAACTGCAAAAGGATTTATTTTTGATGGATTCCCAAGAACTGCAGCTCAAGCAGAAGCTTTAGACAACCTTTTAGAAGGGAAAGGAACTTCAATATCTGCTATGCTTTCTTTAAAAGTAGAAGATGCCGAGCTTATAAAAAGACTTTTAGAAAGAGGAAAAGATTCTAGAAGAGCAGATGACCAAAATGAAGAAATTATTGCAAACCGCATTAACGAATACAATAATAAAACTGCTCCTTTAAAAGATTTTTATTCTGCACAAAACAAACTTTCTGAAATTGAGGGTGTAGGTTCTATTGCCGATATTGCCCAAAAACTAAATACTGTTATTGACAGCCTATAAATGAGAGTTAAAAATTCCAATTTTGTTGATTATGTAAAAGTCTTCTGCCGATCAGGGAGAGGAGGTGCTGGTTCTGCTCATTTTTTGAGGGACAAAACCACTTGTAAAGGTGGCCCTGACGGAGGTGACGGAGGACATGGGGGAAGTATCATCATAAGAGGAAATAAGCAAATGTGGACACTACTCCACTTGCGTTACAAAAAACACATTTTTGCTGAACATGGTGGTATTGGTACCGGAAACCATAGTTTTGGGAAAGATGGAAAAAGCAGCTATATTGATGTTCCACTAGGTACTATTGGAAAAGATGCTGAAACAGGAGAAGTATTATTTGAAATCACTGAAGATGGAGAAGAGCATGTAATGGTAAAAGGAGGAATGGGCGGTAGAGGAAATGCTCATTTCAAATCACCAACCAATCAATCGCCAAGATATGCACAACCTGGTGGAGATGTAGTTGAAGGTTGGTTTATTTTGGAACTCAAAGTATTGGCAGATATTGGTTTAGTTGGTTTCCCAAATGCTGGAAAATCAACTTTACTTTCTGTAGTTTCTGCTGCAAAACCTCAAATTGCAAACTACCCGTTTACCACTTTAGTACCCAACTTAGGAATTGTTTCTTACAGAGGAGATAAGTCTTTTATCATGGCTGATATTCCTGGTATTATTGAAGGGGCTTCTGAAGGAAAAGGTTTAGGACTAAGGTTTTTACGCCATATTGAGCGAAACTCTACTTTGCTATTTATGGTTCCTGCTGATACGGATGATATTGCAAAGGAATATGAAATTCTATTAGGAGAATTACAAAAATATAATCCTGAATTATTAGACAAAGACAGGATATTAGCCATTAGTAAATCCGACATGCTGGATGAAGAATTAATAGGTTTTATTAAAGAAGAATTACCAACTGACTTGCCCTGTCTTTTCATTTCATCAGTAGCACAACAAGGAATTACTGAATTGAAAGATTTAATCTGGAAAAAACTGAATGAGTAATGGAAAAACTGCAAAAAATAGATGAATATTTTTTCAGAATAATCAACTCTGCAGGATGGGAACAAATGGATGAAGTTATGATTCTCATTTCCTCAAAATGGTTTTGGATTCCATTATACCTTTACATTTTATACGCGTTTTACAAAAAATTTCCAAAGGACTTCTTAAAGATTATTTTCTCTTTAGGTTTATTAATTTTTCTAGCAGATTTCGGTAGTGTTCATCTTTTTAAAGAAGTATTTGAAAGAGCGAGACCTTGTCATTTTTTAGAAGGAATAAGAGTTGTTGATGGTTGTGGAGGTCCTTTCGGATTTATCTCCTCACACGCATCTAACTCCTTTGCTATTGCCTTTTTTATGGCTTTATTGTTCCGTAATTTTTGGGGATTTGCCTGGCTATTTTCTTGGGCAGTGCTTATAGGATTTAGTAGAGTTTATTTAGGAGTTCATTATCCTTTTGATATTTTAGGAGGTATGTTTTGGGGGCTTTTTGTAAGTTTGCTAGTCTATTACATTTATAAAATGAAAATAAAAAAATTGGATTGGATTTGGTTTGTATGGCTTGCGCTAGTTTGTATTTGGAATTTTATTTGGCCTGAAGTGCCTCCTATTGCAGATGTATTAGTTGCGGTGGGTTTATCTCTTGGGGTTCTTGCGATTAAAAATAGGAAAAAATGAAAAAAGGACTACTTATATTACTTTGCTTGCCTTTATTTTATTCTTGTAGATTTGATGAAGTAAAAGAATATGAGAAGGAGGAGACTGTCATTCAAGTTGATACTTTAGATATTGAGCAAATAAAAATAGAAACTCACTAAGATGAAAAAACTACTACTCATATTATTTTGCTTACCTATGATAGGGTTTGGGCAGGATGATAAGTTAATATTCAGTAGTGGTGATACTATAATTGGTAAGGTAATAGAAGTTGGTGTAAATGATATAACATACCAACACAAAGGTGAAACCACAAATAATGTCATTAAAAAAAGAGAGTTAGCAAAAGTGATTTATTCTTCAGGTAGAATAGAAACTTTTAAAGGGTTAGGCATATTAGAAGCTAAAATTGAAAAAGAAGAAAATGATAAGTTATATCTTCAGCAGAAAGAAGAGCGGAAGAAGATTAGAATGCAGAAAAAAGTAGACTTTAAAAAATTATTAATTCAGAAAAGAGTAGACTTTAAAAAATCCTTGGAAATAGGCGCCCTTTTTGGAGCTTCCTTTAATAATAATACAAATACTATAGGTGCTATTGGGGGAAGAGAACCTGATGATGAAGAAAAATATATAACAACTATTCAGGGGTTAATTTTTAAATATAACTATAGTCCACATTTTTCAATTAATACAGAGCTTAATTATCATATCTCAGGTTGGAAAACAAATCAAAATAATACAGTTGATAATCCTGAATCAGGCGACACTCCGATTTCTTCAGGAGACAACTACAGAAACTATTCAAATCATTATTTATCATTACCTGTTAATATTGAGTATAATTTTTATTACAAACCAAGTTTTACTGTCAAAACAGGTATTTATTCTGCTTATTTAATTAAGTCAATCTTAACACGTACTTTAGAGGGAGAGGAACAAATCATTGAGAATGAGTTAAAAGAGATAAACAGATTTGATTTTGGAGGAATATTGGGTCTTGGATTATCCTATCCAATTAATGATAAACTAACAGCCTTTTTTGATTGTACCGCTTACTATTGAGTCACTGATTTTTGGAATGAAGAATTTATGAAATGGGTTGAAGAAGATTGGGGCATGGATGTTAATCGTATCTCCAAAAATAGAATGTATAGAACTGTACTTGGATTAACATATAAACTTTAAAAACAATAGATTAACAATAAACTAAGATGAAAAAAACACTCATACTTACACTTATCATTTTTACAGGATTTCAATCTTTTGCACAAAAAAAGTCAAAAGGTATTTCCTTTTCCCTTCAAGTAGGTTCAGAGAATGAAACAGAAAAACCAAAACTAGTAGTTGGTATTGTAGTAGATCAAATGCGTTACGATTATATATATCGTTTTTGGGATAATTTTGGAAATGATGGCTTTAAAAAATTGATAAATGAAGGTCATTTTTTCAGAAATGCACAATTCGGTTATGTCCCTACTTACACAGGTCCTGGTCATGCAAGTATTTATACAGGAACTACTCCTGCTGTACATGGTATAATTGCTAATGATTGGTACGATAAAAACTCAGGAGATTATATTTATTGTGCAGGAGATGGGGATATGCATACCGTTTGTAATTGCGAACAAAAAAATGTAGATGTACAATCTGCTGACGGGAAGATGTCACCACACCATATGCTAACAACAACCTTTACTGACGAGTTAAAACTATTCAATGCAAACAGTAAAGTTTTTGGAATATCTTTAAAAGATAGAGGGGCTATATTGCCTGCAGGACATACAGCTAATGGAGCGTATTGGATGAATAGTGATGGAAAATGGATTACCTCTTCTTTTTACATGGAGAATCTTCCTGATTATATTCAAAAGATAAACGATAGTAATACTACACAAAATTATTTAAAAGGAGAATGGAAAGTAAAAGGTGAGTTTTCTCATAATTTAGACTCCTTACTAATACAAAAAGGAGGAAGTGCAATAAAAAAGACACCATTTGGAAATACTATTTTAAATGATTTGGCACTTGAAATACTTAAGAAAGAAAAATTAGGACAAGGAAAAAATACTGATATTTTAACAGTTAGTTTTTCTTCTACCGATTATATTGGTCATCAATATGGCCCGCACGCCTCTGAAATTAAGGACACTTATATCCGTTTGGATAAGGATATAGCCAAGCTTTTAAAAACAATTGACAGCAAAGTAGGTTTTGAAAATGCAGTTGTTTTTATTACGGCCGATCATGGGGTTGTTTCTGAGCCTCATGAACTTTTAGAAAGAAATATTCCTGCAGGTTATTTTGATGGATCAACAATGAAAACTGATCTTTTATCTCATTTAAACATTACATATGGTGAGGGAAATTGGATTAAAAATTATTCCAATAACCATTTGTTTTTAAATCATGATTTGATTGAAGCAAAAAACATAAGTATGGAGGAGATTCAAAGGAACTGTGCTCAATTTTTCTTAAAATATGAGTGGGTTAAAAATACTTACACAGCAACTCAATTACACGAAAATGAATATTCCAATTCTTTTCACTCCTTAGTGCAAAGGGGCTTTAATCAGAAAAGATCAGGAGATGTTATTGTAAGTTTACAAACCGGTTGGCTTTCTTCTTATTGGTCAAATGGAGGTACAACTCATGGCTCATCTTACAGCTATGACACTCATGTGCCACTTATTTTTTGGGGAGGAGAAATACCGCAAGGACAAACTGACCGAAAAGTAAACATCCGTGATATAGCCCCAACTATTAGCACTATTTTAGGGACTGCTTATCCAAATGGTTGTACAGGAAATCCTTTACCTGAAGTTACTCAGTGAAAGAAATAGTTTCATCTGGTTACTCTGTATGGATAGGTGAAAAATCACTTACCAAATTAGATTTTTTAACTTACTCCAAAGTTGCTATTTTAGTAGATGAAAATACAAAAAGAAATTGTCTATACAAACTTCCTAAGTTTGATAATTGTACAATTATTGAAATCAAATCAGGGGAAGAACACAAGAATATTACTACTTGTAGTTTCATTTGGGAAGAGCTAACAAATAATCATTTTGATAGAAACTCACTTTTAATAAATCTAGGAGGTGGAGTAATTGGCGATATGGGTGGTTTTTGTGCCTCCACTTATAAAAGAGGAATTGATTTTATACAAATTCCGACAACTTTACTTGCAATGGTAGATGCAAGTATTGGAGGGAAACTAGGAGTTGATTTTAATGGATTAAAAAATCAAATTGGTATTTTCAATAATCCTCATTCTGTAATAATAAATCCTGAATTTTTAAGCACACTCCCTGAAAATGAATTAAAATCTGGATTTGCAGAAGTAGTTAAACACGCCCTTATTGCTGATAAAAATTTATGGAATAAAATTATTTCTACTTCTTTTAATGAGTTAATTTGGAAAGAAATTATTGGGACCTCTATTCAAATAAAAAACAAAATTGTTGCATCTGATCCTTTTGAAAAAGGAGAACGAAAAAAACTAAATTTTGGACATACTTTTGGTCATGCAATAGAAAGTTATTATCTGGAAAAAGGAACTCCAATCCTACATGGAGAGGCTGTTTTCATGGGAATGATTTTGGAGATAGAACTAGCTCAAATTTCAGAAGAAAATAAACAAGAAATAAAAAATTATATCTTATCAAATTTTAGCTTACCCTACACACCAAAAAAATCAAATCTATACCAATATCTTATCAATGACAAAAAGAATAAAGAAGATAAGATTAACTTTTCTCTACTGAAAAATATTGGAGATTGCAGTACGGACAACTTACTAAAGCTAGATGAATTATAAAGTTTCACATCCTACTAGCAATATTAATTGTGAGATAGACTTACCTTCTTCTAAAAGTATTTCCAACAGATTATTAATCATACAATCACTTAGTGAAAACAAGTTTGAGATTGAAAACTTATCTGATTCTGATGATACAAAAAGTTTAAAGGAAGCTTTAAACCCTTCAAAAACTACCATAGATATTGGTGCTGCAGGAACTTCCTTTCGTTTCTTAACCGCTTTTCTTTCTACCCAAAAAGGAGAAGAATTTATTTTGACCGGTACAGAAAGAATAAAAGAACGACCAATTAAAATATTGGTAGATGTTTTAAGAAAAATGGGAGCTCAGATTGAGTATTTAGAAAAAGAAGGATTCCCTCCATTAAATATACAAGGAAGTAAATTAAAGGGAGGGGAAATAGAAATTGATGGTGGTATTAGTTCACAATTTATTTCTGCATTATTATTAATTTCCCCTACTTTAACAGAAGGTTTAAACCTTTCCATTATAGGGGAATTAGTATCTAAACCTTATGTGAAAATGACCTTGAGTTTAATGGAAGAATTTGGTGTTATCCATTCTTGGAATAACAATACAATCAGCATTAAACATCAAAAATATATTGCACAAAATTATACTGTTGAATCGGATTGGTCAGCAGCTTCTTTTTGGTTTGAAATTTCAGCTCTATCAGATAATTGCAATATTAAGTTAAACGGCCTTACTGAAAACTCAATTCAAGGCGATAAAAAAGTAATGGAGTTATTTGAAGAACTAGGAGTGCATTCAACATTTGAAAATGGCACTTTAACTTTAACAAAAAACAAAATACTCAATTTCCCAAACACTCTTGATTTACTAGAAACACCAGATTTATACCAACCTTTAAAATGTACTCTTTTCGGATTGAATAAATGCTCTAATTTTTCAGGACTTACAACTTTAAAAAATAAAGAAACCAATAGAATAACTGCAGTAGAAAATGAATTGTTAAAATTAAATTCCAGCAAAATAATTGAAACTTATCATGACCATAGAATGGCAATGAGTTTGGCTCCTCTTTGTCTTAAACATGGTGAACTACAAATAAATAATATTGAGGTTGTAAGTAAATCCTACCCTTGTTTTTGGGAGGATTTAGAAAAAGCAGGTTTTAAAATAATTCCTTTAGCTGAGACAAACAACTGATTTCATAAGTAATATCTTCTTGATGAATCTTCTTCTCAGGGTTGAAATAAACTCCATCTATTCCACAATTCTCACATCCTAAAATATCTACAATTAAATCATCACCAATGTAAATGCTTTCTGAAGGAGTAGATTTAGCTTTTTCTAGTGCAAATTCAAATATTTTAGGGTTTGGTTTTTTCACTCCCATTTGTTCGGATGTAATAATCAGATCAAAATATTTTTCTAGATTAGAATATTTTAGTTTTATATGTTGTGTGTTGTGAAATCCATTTGTAATTATATGTAACTGGTATTTCTCAAATAAATAGTCCAAAACCTCAATTGTATAAGGGAATAATTTATCTTTTTTAGGACACTGACTCACATAATCTTCTCCAATCTTTTCAGCAAGAAGTGAGTCTTTAATATTATAATCAGCAAGTGCTCTTTGAAATCTTTCTCTTCTTAAATCTTTTTGAGAGATTTTATCTGCTCTGTATAATTCCCATAACTTTTCATTATGAATTTTATAGTTTTCAATAAATTCTTCATAATTTTTAATTCCTTTTTCTTTTAAATTATAAGTATTACAAAGTTCTAAAAGGCATTTGTAAGAATTTGCTTCAAAATCCCAAAGGGTACGATCTAAATCAAAAAATATATGTTTTATCATTCTTCTTAAAAAGAAGTAAGTGTAACTGAAAGCACTAATGACCAAGCTACTACTGAAGTAATCAGTACTGGAATTGTTTTTCTTTTTTCAGGGAAAAAGTAAAGTGCTAAATAGGTTCCGATAGGTATTGACAAAAAGATAGGGGTTAAAAAGGCTATACCAACTAAGCCATATTTGCGAGCTGTTTTAATTGCCAATGCTTTTTTAGCGCTTCTTTTCTTTTCTTTATTTTTCCTTCTTTTTTTAATTAGCTTATAAATTTTATCACTTAAATAAGCAAACACAAAAATACTTATAACTCCTCCTACTACTGAAAAAAGAAGAGTTTGTATAAATGTAAAGTCATATTTAATGATAGAAAGCGGGATAGCAAACATAAATTTGATACCACTTAGGAAAATTACAACTAATATTTTTAATGCGATTGACATAATTACTTTTCGTTTCTACCTTTACGAACTTAAACTTAAAGGGTTGCTAATTTCGTGAAAATAAATATAATAACCTCTATCCTTTTAAAAAACTCTTATGCACTCAACTTTTTTCACCAAAAGCTAAACCTCCAGCATCTCCTAAGCCAGGTACTATGTACGATTGTGAAGTCATCTCCTGGTCTTCTGCCCCTAGCCAAAGTGTACAATTTCTGAAAGGGGTGTTTTCTTTAAAATACTGAATCCCTTCAGAGCTAGCGATAACAGCAACTACATGAATGTGTTTTGGTTTTCCTTTGGATAACAAAGCCTCCATTGCCAATACCATAGAATTACCACTAGCTAACATAGGATCGCATAAAATCACGGTCTTTCCTTCTAAATTCGGAGAAGACATATATTCGATTTTTATTTCAAAATCTCCTCCCTTTTTATGCTTTCTGAAAGCTGAAATAAAACAATTATCTGAGCTATCAAAATAATTAAGTAAACCTTGATGTAAAGGCAATCCTGCACGCAATATAGTTGCCAATACTGGTTTATCAAGCATTATATTTTCAGTTGAAATGCCCAGTGGAGTAGTTATATCCTGTGCTTGATAAGTCATTTTTTTACTTATTTCATAAGCAAATACTTCTCCAATTCGTTCAATATTCCTCCTGAAACGCATAGCATCTTTTTGAATACTAACATCCCTTATCTCTCTTACAAAATGATTAAATACTGAATCCTGTTTTCCTAAATTAATTGTTTCCATATTTAAGTATTTATTAATTTAACCATATCTTCATAAACATTACGCCAACCTTTCCAGACTCCTTCATCACTAAGAGTATCGTTATGCCAAATAGTTATAAGCGTTCCGTTCACTTGTTTTACTCCTTCAATAATACCATTTATTTTTTCAATAACCTCATCAGTATCTAAATTCATGTTGAATTTTAAGGTATCATCAATAATCGCAAAGGGGTGAATCATCATGGGGAATATCTGTTCCATATCCAAATTATAGAATGTAAATGGGCTTGCAATTCCTGCTCTAAATCCTAAATGGGAAGCATATCCCATAGTAAAATCATTCGTAATTCCTGCTTCAATTAATCGCTTATAGGTTTTTGGCAAAGACAATTGCAAAAAATGTTGCCTGCTAAATTTCACTTCTCTCTTTTGAATATCTTCCAATCGTTTAACCTCAACAGTCAATTTTTTCTCATTGATATTAGAACCAAAAGAGGGATGAATACCTACAGGAGCTAAATCGGCCAAACGCTTTATCAAAACTTGCAAATTACTATTGTTGTGCGATATGCTTTTATCATTCATTCCATAATCACCCATCAATATAAAATAACGAACATCTAAATTATATTTTTTCTGCAAATTGAACTGCAAAGAATATGTGTCAAACGGATCTTTTCGTTTTTTTAATGTTACTTGAAAAGCCATTTTAATTGCTTCAAAATCAAAAACAACTAATGCTTTTAACAAAAAAGCAACTGAACGGACAAATCCTTTTCCTTTGTATAAATATGCATTGTCAATATCAATAGTTGAAATATATTTGAATTTAGGACTTTGAATTATCAAGTTAGGAAATTGACTTTGTAATTGACCTATAAATTGCTTTAGCCAAATATTTACAATTGGTTTTTGTAAAAACCCATGCTTATATGCTAAACTCTCTTCAGCTTTATACCTGTTGTATTTATCCTTTAAGTGAGGAAGGTACTCTTCATACCTACTTATTAAATAGAAACTAGCTGCAAAAATATCAAAATGATAAGCGCTTTCATTTGTAGTGGTAAAAAAAGCTGGCTCATCATTTACAAATTGTACTTGAATATCCAATTCATTAATTCCTTTTTCACTAAGTAAACCATTACTTTCTACAAAAAACTCATTTGTACAGATACTCTTTTTTGAGTAATTTATCTTTACATCTTGTGAATTTAAAAAAACATCTTCATCATCCGTAAGCAAATAGTCAATAACATATAGTTCATTGAATAATACTTTAAAAATGTACTGATGTCTAGGTGTAAGCTTTGGACAATAAATTAATAGTTTACTTTGCATTAGGCAAATATAAAAAAAAGGGCTTATCGTAATGATAAACCCTTTCTAATAACTAAACTAATAATCGTTTAAGCAAGTGCATTTACATGCTTTGCTAATTTTGATTTTAAATTTGAAGCTTTATTCTTATGAATAATATTTCTTTTTGTCAATTTATCCAACATACCTGCAACTTTAGGAAATAAAGCAGCTGCTTCTTTCTTATTCGTTAAAGCACGCAAAGCCGAAACTGCATTTCTTGTAGTTTTGTGTTGGTACTTATTTAACAATCTTCTAGTTTCTGATTGTCTTATTCTTTTTATTGCTGACTTATGATTTGCCATAGTTTTTAATTTTATGTAGCCCGTAGGGGAATCGAACCCCTATTTTACGGATGAAAACCGCATGTCCTAACCGTTAGACGAACGGGCCATAATTTTTCTCAAAATTGAGGGTGCAAATTTATACTTTTTTTAAAATCTCACAAAAATTTAATCATTATTTGTTTCAAAAGAAAATTTATACCCCATCCGCTTAGCTGTTTTTAATTTTTGATTGCTATTCATATCTAGTATTTGATGAACAGAAACAACTTTCACTTCATTAAAGTTTGGCGTTTGTAAATCAAAATTCAAGGCATAAACCATAGCCTCATCAACAATTTTAGCAATCCCCTCTGTATTAATTTGCTGATTTATAAAATCATTAAACAAAAAACCAAGTTGTTTATCGCCCTCAACAAAAAAGTGCTTATCCTTATTAATAAAGACACGAGCAACTAAATAACCCGCATCATTCATACGATTATACTTAAAAGAATCCGAAAGGAAATTATAAATATTTATCACACCACAAAATGACCTCAACCTATCTTCTTTCACATACTTTGTTTTATGCATTGGATGAGAACTAGGAAAATCAAATATATTGGAATGCATATGAAACAATAAAGTATCTCCAGAAAATTTTAATTTTGATTCAAAATCTCCTTCTGAAGAGTAAATAATCTGCACATCTTTATTTACTATTTCTGCATTTATCTTATCTTCTTTTTGCTTTAATACTTCTTGAAAATCAGCAAATACTTGCTTTGTTATTCTGTAAACTTCCTGCTTTGTAGAAGCTTTTGTTTTTAACAACTGAACTATTTGTTTTTGTTTTTCCATCTATTAATATGCTTTTGCAAACAAAACTCTTTTATCAGAAGACTTTCCTGTAAACAAACAAACACCATCTTCCATTTTCACACCCAAAGGAATGCATCTAATTGTTGCTTTAGTTTCTTTTTTAATTAACTCTTCAGTTTCTGCTGTACCATCCCAATGTGCATAAACAAAACCACCTTGCTCAATTAACTTAATAAATTCCTCTTTAGAATCAGCTTTATAGGTTTTTTCTTCACGGAAAGTTAAAGCCTTATTGTATAAATTATCCTGTATGTTTTCTAATAAATGTTCTACCTTATTTTCAATATCAGCAATTTGATAAGTCTCTTTTTCTAAAGTATCCCTACGAGCCACCTCAATAGTACCATTTTCTAAATCACGAGCGCCTAATGCTAAACGCAAAGGCACACCTTTTAGTTCATATTCTGCAAATTTCCAGCCTGGCTTATGGGTATCTCTATTATCAAATTTAACTGAAATCCTTTTTGCTTCTAAAGCCTTCTTAACTTTATTTGCCACCTCAGAAACAGCATCTAACTGTTCTTCTCCCTTATAAATAGGAACAATAACTACTTGGAATGGCGCTAATTTTGGAGGTAATACTAAACCATGATCATCAGAATGCGTCATAATTAAAGCTCCCATCAAACGAGTAGAAACCCCCCATGATGTAGCCCAAACATATTCTTGTTTACCTTCCTTAGTTGCAAACTTCACATCAAAAGCTTTAGCAAAGTTTTGCCCTAAAAAGTGAGATGTTCCTGCTTGCAAAGCCTTCCCATCTTGCATTAATGCTTCAATACAATAAGTTTCTTCAGCTCCTGCAAAACGCTCACTTTCTGATTTTAAACCCTGTACAACTGGCATTGCCATAAAATTCTTAGCAAATTCAGCATAAATATTAATCATTTGTTCCGTTTCCTCAACTGCTTCTTTTTTAGTAGCATGAGCAGTATGCCCTTCTTGCCATAAAAATTCAGCTGTACGCAAGAATAATCTTGTACGCATTTCCCACCTTACTACATTTGCCCATTGGTTCACCAAAATTGGTAAATCACGATAGGATTGTATCCATTTACGGTAAGTATCCCAAATGATAGTTTCAGAAGTAGGGCGAACAATTAATTCTTCTTCTAACTTTGCTGTAGGATCAACAACAACTCCACTTCCATCTTCAGCATTTTTTAAACGATAATGGGTAACCACAGCACATTCTTTTGCAAAACCCTCAACATGAGCTGCTTCTTTACTTAAATATGACTTAGGAATAAAAAGAGGAAAATAAGCATTCACATGCCCAGTTGCTTTAAACATTCTATCTAATTCTGCTTGCATTTTTTCCCAAATTGCATAACCATAAGGCTTTATTACCATGCAACCTCTTACTCCTGAATTCTCTGCTAAATCAGCACCTTGCACAATTTCGTTATACCATTGCGAATAGTCTTGCTCTCTTGATGTTAGTTTTTTTGCCATTTTGCTTAAAAAAATGTAATTTTGTTGTGTTATTGTCGTTAAATTAAATGTTGTACAAAACTAACAAATTAAACTAGCATAAGTTTATGCCTGTCAAACAAAAAAAATACTGCTATGAGAACTTTACTTTCCACATCTATTGTTTTGCTTTTTTTATCATCTTGCATTACTACAACCCATGTACATTATAGCGACCCTAATTATTTAGGAAGTTCAGAATTTAGTAGCTATGATGATATCATAGTTACACCCTCTGCAGAAATAGAACAAACACAGGACACAAGTACCATAAGTGATAATTATTATCGTGATTATGATGTTGTTGATGATTATTACGACTATAGTTTTTCATCAAGAATAAGAAGATTCCACAGACCAATGCATTACAGCAATTATTATGGTGGTCTTTATACTGATTACTACTGGTATAATAATGACCCTTTCTATTGCGGAACAAGTATTTATTATGGCTACAACTGGAGTTCACCTTACTATTCCTATTATACTTACTCGCCTTACTACTATAGCTATTACAACCCTTATTATTACAATAATTATCACGCTTACGGATATAATAATCACCACCATCACACGCCAAATTACACCTACTATAATAATAGTAGCCATACAACAGGACATAGAGGATCTATATCCTCATACAGTAATAGAGGCGTAAAAACAAATGCTATTATTCCGAACACCAATTCTAATACTTCAACTTTAAACATTAGGAATGGAAATACTTTAAAAAATAGCACCCGAAATACTATCAGAAACACCTCTATAAGAACGAATAATTCTTACAGAGGAAACACAACTATTAAAACCAATAATAGCAGAGGAACAAGTGTAAAACCAAATAGTTCTTACAAAGGAAACACAACTATTAAAACGAATAATTCCAATAGAGGAAACACAACTATTAAAACAAACACAAACAAAGGCAGCCGTACTTATACAGCACCCAAAACAAATAATAGTAATAGAAATTATTCGGCACCAAAAAGCAATACAAGAAGTTATTCAGCTCCTAAATCTAACTCCAGCAATAGAAGTTACAATTCAGGAAGCAGCAAATCAAGTAGCGGGAGCAGATCAACTGGAAACTCAAATAGAAGAAGTGTAAAACCTAGAAAATAAAACATGAAAAAAGGATTATTAGCAATAGCAATTATTGCACTAAGCAGCATTACTTTAGTAGCTCAAAATGAAATTGATGCTTTACGATTTTCACAAAACGAACCCTTAGGAAGTGCAAGATTCACAGCAATGAGTGGTGCATTTGGATCATTAGGAGGTGAGTTTTCAGCATTAAGCCAAAACCCTGCAGGTATAGGAATGTATCAATTTTCAGAATTTAGTTTTACACCTAGCTTTAGCTTAAACAGCAGCACATCCTATTACGGAACAAAAGAATCAGACTATAAGTCAGAATTAAAAATAGGGAATATCGGATTGGTTTTTTCAAGCCCTAAAGAAAATTCAGAATGGAAAAGAATCAATTTTGCTATTGGATGGAATCAGATAGCAAACTACAACAATAACATTAGGATTCAGGGAAGAAACAACACTTCCTCTCTAGCAGACAACATCCTGAACATCTCACAAGGAAATACAATTGATAACCTAAATTCATTGTATTCTGCTCCTGCTTTCTGGAGTAATTTAATTGATTTATCAGATAATACAGTTGACACAATTACGAATTGGTATGCGAATGACAATGGAAATTTCATTTCACATGTAAAAGGAAATTCTTCCAAACTACAAAGCAAGAATATTCATTCATCAGGAGGGAAAAATGAATTTATTTTCTCAGTTGGAGGTTCATTTAACGAGCAACTATATTTAGGGGCTACAATAGGAATTCCTACCCTAGATTATTATGAGAAATCAAATTATAACGAAACTCATTTTGAAGATACAATTAATGGTTTACAAGGATTTGATTTCCAAGAAGAATTAAGCGTTTATGGTAGCGGATTAAACCTTAAACTTGGTGCAATACTAAGGGTTTCTGAAACCTTAAAACTAGGAGCTGCCCTACACACCCCAACAGCTTATAGCATTGAGGAAACTTACAGTACAAGTATAACTACTCATTTTGACACAGCAAGCTATACAGAAAGCTCGCTACCCAACCACTTTCAGTACGATTTAATTACTCCATGGAAAGCAATATTGAGTGCATCAACAGTAGTAAACAAAACTATACTATTAAGTGCCGATTATGAATTAGTAGATTATTCTTTTTCAAGCATGCACTCAAATGAGTATAGCTTTACTGACGAAAACAACAATATTCAGGATTTATATACCAAAACTACTAATATCCGTTTAGGTGCTGAAATGAATGTAAAACCATTCGTAATTAGAGCTGGATATTCAAAATACGGAAGTGCTTTAGCTAGCCAAGATTTTAGCAAAGAAAACTACAGTTTTGGTTTAGGAATAAATAATGGTGGTTATTATTTTGATGCTGCTTATGTACTATCACAAGGAAATAGTGAACACCTTTTATATGGTGAAGATTATATAAGCCCAATTGCTTTAGTAAATACAAATCACAATCTTATTTTCACTTTAGGATTTAGATACTAGTTGTTAATCCTATCCAAACCTGATTTTGCTTTTTGGTGGATTCCTCTTTCATAATCAAAATCCGAAAGGGATAAACATTTTTCAAAATAGATTTTTGCTTGCTTATAGTCTTTCTGTTTTTCGTAAATCAGTCCTATTTGTAAAGCTGACATAGCTGCATAATAAGCAGTTGATTCTTTTCCAAAATCATAAGATTTTTGATAATGAGCAATCACCTCAACAGCTTCATAATCAAGTTTAGATTTAACTCGTGCTAAACGATAGTAATATTCATCATAGAAGCCAGAATATTTCTTCAGTATTTTTACACTAGAAATTTCTAGCAGTGCTTCATCATAGTAGCCCCCATCATAAAGCAACCTTGTTCTTAGCAATCTAGAATGAATATGATATTTATTTTTTATTACGGAATTAGCATCTTTCAAGGCTACTTTATCTTCATCAATTGAAGTAGTTCCTTCTGATATTACTAATTCAAAATAGTTATTCTCTTCTCCTTGTAAAAAGCTAATCCAAGCTAATTTATGGTAAGCCGATTTGATGTAATTATTGCCTTTAAAATTGGCAAGAAACTGATTAAAATATACTTTAGATTTTTCATATTCTAACTTGTATAAATAGGACATACCCAATAAATAATCCAAGTAATGAAATGGATATTTCTCTAAAGAGGAGATGCGACTTTCTAATACCTGAATACATAATTCATTTTTCCCTAAAGAATGTGCAAGGCGAGCAGCTGCAAAATTCAACAAATCATTACTTGCATAAGCCTCTCCTATTTTAGCCAATAAATATTTGTAAGCAAGCTCATCATTGGTCATATTCAACTGCAAAAAAGAGGTCAAGAATAAAATCTCATGATGATAAATTTTCATCTGTTCATCCTCCAATAAGGATTTCAATTCGCCCAAACCTTGCTGAACAGTTCCCTCCATTCCTACCAAAGAAATTACCCATTGATATTTTTCTGGGATAGCCCCAACTAAAGTATGCAAGAGTCCCAAGCCTTTTTTATTCAACTTAAAGTCAGGAAACAACTCATTATTTTTTGCTAAAAGCGAATATGCTTTCTGAATTTCATAAGCAGCAGTAAGGTATTCTTCAAATTTTAAACGCGCAAAAGCCCATTGCAAATGCACCTCAGCCTGAGCATATAAATAGTAAGGAGAGCTTTTATCTCCCTTTTGAATTATTTCAATTCTATCTGATGTTTTAGCTTTAATCTTATTAAAAAAGGACTCGTCCTCCCCAATAAGAATTGTTAAAAAATCAATATAATTCTGCTGAAGCACAATAATTCTATTCTCAGGATTCTTATCTTGTTCAAATGCTAACAATTGTTGAGCAGCATCAAATTCCAGGTTAATAATATGAGCATAGGACTTTTGCATTCTTTCATTCATCTGAAAAGAAGCAAAAACTGAAGTGCTTAAAAAAAGAAATAAAAGTGTTAAAATTCTCATTGCATAAAAAAAGGGATTCCAAAAATATGAAATCCCTTTAAATTAAGTTCGTTTATTGTTAAGCTTCTTGCTCTTCAAATATATTTGAGTCCACCATAATTCTACCACAGTGTTCACAAACAATTACTTTTTTGTGCATTTGAATATCTAATTGTCTTTGTGGTGGAATTTCACTAAAGCAACCTCCACAAGCATTACGCTCAACAGAAACAACTGCTAAACCATTAGCTACTTTTGATCTAATTCTTTTGTAAGCATTTAATAATCTTTCATCAATTACTTTTTCAGCTTTTGCAGAATCTTTCATTAAAGAAGCCTCTTCTTTCTCAGTTTCCTTGATGATTTCATCCAATTCACTTTGCTTTACTTTTAACTCCTCTTCTTTTTCAGAAATCTGAGCAGTACAAGCATTAATAATTTCAGTTTTATGCAAAACATTTGCTTCATTCTGAATTTTATTCTTCTCAGCAATCTGAATTTCTAAGTTTTGAAACTCAACTTCTTTAGTTAAAGAAGTAAATTCACGATTATTCTTAATGTTTTTTAATTGCTTTTCGTACTTTTCAATAGCATCTGTAGCTAAAGCAACAGAGTTTTTATTGGCAGCAATATTATCATTAATAGTTGTTAATTCTTCATTAAATTTCTCTAAACGAGTATTTAATCCTGCAATTAAATCTTCTAAATCTTCAATTTCTAAAGGCAATTCACCTCTGATAATTCTAATTTTATCTACTTCAGTATCGATTACTTGAAGTTGGTGTAAAGCTTTCAATTTCTCTTCAACAGAAGCTGTAGTTTTTTTAGTCGTTTTTGCCATTATAAGTACTTTATCGGATTAGTGTTCACTTTTGATAATCGGACGGCAAATTTAGTAAAATTTTTGACAAGCAAATCATAAATCAAATCCTTTGTAAATTGCTCACTTTCATAGTGCCCAATGTCTGCAATAACAATCTTATTTTCAGCATCAAAAAACTCGTGATATTTAAAATCAGCAGTTATAAAAATATCCGCTTTTGCAGCTATTGCATTCTTCAGCAGAAAACTACCACTCCCACCACAAACTGCAACTGTTTTAATCTGCTTTTTTACCAAAAAAGTATGCCTTACGCAATCGGTTTGCATATTAGTTTTTAAATTCATTAAAAACACCTCAGTAGCTACAGCCTCATTTAACTCGCCAACAATTCCTGAACCCACTAATTGATATTTATTTTCAAGCACATAAATCTGATGAGCTACTTCCTCATAAGGATGTGCAATATTCATTGCATTTAAAACTGCCCTTTCTTTAAACTTAGGATAAATCACCTCTATCCTTTCTTCCGTTTCAGTGTGTTGCTCACCAATTTCGCCTACAAAAGGATTGCAATTTTCATTTGCTCTAAAAGTACCTTTGCCTACTGAAGCAAAACTACATTGGTCATAATCCCCAACAGTTCCTGCACCCACCTCATACAAAGCTGACTTTAATTCTTCAGCATTACTGGCAGGGCAGTACACCACTAATTGCCTCAATAAATCAGACTTTGGCGCCAAAATCTTACAATTCTCTAAGCCTAATTGTTCAGCAATTTTAGCACTCACCCCATTGTGCACATTGTCCAAGTTAGTATGTATGGCATAAATAGCAATATCGTTTTTGATTGCCTTTATAACCGTACGCTCAATATAATTACTGCCATTAAGTTTTTTAAGCCCTCCAAAAACAATAGGATGATGAGCAATTACCAAATTACAATCTGTTGCTATCGCTTCATCAATTATCGCTTCCGTACAATCCAAAGTGATAAGCACACCTTTAACTTCCGACTTGGCATCCCCTGCAATTAAGCCACAATTATCATAACTTTCTTGATATTGTAAAGGCGCATAGCTTTCTAAAAAATTAGTTACTTCTTTTATATTCATTAATTATTTTTATTTATCAAATTTATTACCACTTTAGAGATTATATCCTTTTCTTCAGCATTACTTTCCGCAATCATTAAAGTAAGAGCAACTAATGCATTATCCGCTATTCTTTTATTTCCAAACTCATCATACAATAAGTTGTTCTTCTCAAGAAACCAGATAAATATAAATGCTGCAATTCTTTTATTCCCATCAGAAAAAGAATGATTTTTTACAATAAAATACAATAAATTGGCTGCTTTCTCCTCTATACTTGGATACAAATCTTTTCCATCATAAGTTTGATAAATTGTATTAATAGAACTTTTAAAAGAATCATCTTTTTCAAGTCCGAACAAATCACCATCACCAAATTTTTGTTTCAAACCTTTTATTGCATCAACACCCTCTTGATAAGATATCTTTTCAGCATCAAAAGTACTTACTTCAATTATGTCTAATGATGAGTTATCATACCTATCAAGCGTATCTAAAGCATAAGAATAATCTGATATTACCTTAAGCAAACCGCTTGACTCATCAGTATTTAGTAAATTATTAGCAGCTACTTTCTCTAGCAGATGTACTGTTTTTTTTAAATCAGATAACTGACTTTTGGTTTCTTTTAACTGATTTTGATTTACAGCATATCCTTTTTTCAAATACTCTTTAAGCACAGAATTTGCCCATATCCTGAACTGTGTTCCTCTTTTTGAATTTACACGATACCCTACTGATATAATAGCATCTAAATTGTAAAATTTGATTTTCCTTTTTACCTTCCGTTTACCTTCTTTTTGAACTACCGAGAAATACTCGGCTGTTGACCCCTCATCTAATTCAAATGTTTTGTAAATGTTTTTAAGATGCAAACTAATGGTATCAGTATCTTTACCAAAGATACTAGCCATTTGTTTTTGCGAGAGCCAAATGTCATTATTTTGACAATTAACATCTACTTGTGTACTCCCGTCATCAGAAGTATAAATAACAATTTGATTTTCAGAATTCATATTGAAATAAAAATCAAATATAAGAATAATAAATCACTCCCTATACAACTGACAACTACTCAATAATAATTCTTTTCTCAACTGTACCGTTATCATAAATATAGAATAGAGGCATATTTGATTTTGGGTTTGCTTCTCTACCTAATACATCAACAATTCTGATGAGTTTTCTGTTTTTTGAATCC
Source organism: uncultured Flavobacteriales bacterium (assembly GCA_943788405.1). Classification (GTDB taxonomy): domain Bacteria; phylum Bacteroidota; class Bacteroidia; order Flavobacteriales; family BACL11; genus UWMA-0277. Next base: position 69,811 of record CALSQD010000002.1, on the reverse strand, counting down.
AAAAAATTATTTATATCAATTGATAATGGTGTTGGTTCTGAAAAAATGGAAGAAAAAAAAGTAGGCAGTCCTAGTTTTGATAACCTTCCTGCTAGATAAATTGTACTATCGCTATAATTACAACCTGCCCCTAATATGTTAGGGTTATCAATTGTATGTAAGTAACTACTTAGAAATGGAGAAAAATATATTTTTCCATCAGGAGCTAATTGTAGTGCTCCATTTTGTATTCCACTATTAGAGATAATAAGTTCAGAACTTAGAATATTGGCTGTACTTCCTGCCAATAAATCGTACTGAAATATTTCTCCAATTCCACTAAAAACAGTATAAACATTAAGATAAAGAATATTACTGGAAAGAGAAAATTCGAATCCATATGCATTGTAAGGAAAAGCCATTTCATTTGAAAGTAACCCTGTCCCTCTATCAAAATCAAAAAGATTAAATTGTGGCACTCCATTATTAAGGTAAGCTGCAGCAATTCTATTACCGACAGATGAAGATTTCAAATAACCAATACCATCTGCAACTGAAGCAAAAATATTTTGTATTGGACTTAAACTTACTCCTGTACTTGTCAATAAATAACTGTAAAAAGTATTAGTGGTGTACTGTGGGCTTATTATCCAAAAATCAACTCCATTTTGATGTTTTATTGCCGTTATTTTTTCACAAGCATCATCAAACAATAATATATTTTTATTGACATTTACATCTCCTAATCCCCATCTAAATTTAGGTTAACTACCGAATAGGAAAGCCCTCCACCAGATCCTGAATTTCCATCAACAGTAAAAATATAATACAAATTATTTGACATGGGTTTTTTTACTATAATAGCAGATTGCGTACTACTGTTATGCCCAAGTAAACCAGTACCATTTGGCATCACTATATGGTTTTTATTATATACAGTCATACCATCAGTATAAAAGAGTAAACTCCCATTCGTATCACAAATACTGGCACAGCCTTCATCTGTATTTAGCATTCCATCCGTTAAAGCAACTGGGCTACCGCTATTAAAATCCAAACCTGCATTTTCACCAAAATACCAAATATTTCCTTCTTTTAGTGCTAACCCAAATAAAGGCAAACAAAGCACAAACAATAATAATCTTTTCTTCATTTTATAAAATTTAGTACTTTTCGTTCAGCAAATATTTACTACTTGAAGGTTTTTGCTAAACTACAAAAAAATTCCTACAAAAAATAATCATTGATTTTCAAGCAGTTGCCTCACTTTAAGTCCTGAGCAAGAATTGAGAGCACACAAAACTAAATTTAGAACAGGCAAAACTAAATTCAGAACACACGAAAATAAATTCAGAATAGGCAAAACTAAATTCAGAACACACGAAACTAAATTCAGAACACCACTAAAAAACTACCAATAACTGAAATCTAAATTCTCAATACTAATATCTAACATCTAATTGTATCTTTGCCCTATGCGATATTTACTTATTCCATTTTCATTCATTTACGGCAGCATCACTAGCATTCGTAATTTGTTATTCGACTATGGCATTTTTAAATCTCAATCCCACAATATTCCTATCATTTGTATTGGCAACTTATCAGTAGGTGGTACAGGAAAAACACCACACACCCAGTATATTATTAATCTATTGAAAACTGATTATAAAGTCGCAATACTCAGCAGAGGATACGGACGAAAAACTTCAAGTTTAAAATATGTTGAAATAAACAGCACGGCACAAGAGGCGGGTGATGAGCCCTTGCAGCTAAAACAAAACAATCCTGATTGCTTAGTTGTGGTAGAAAAAAATAGGAATAAAGGCGTACAACAAATCCTTAATGATTTTCCTGAAACGGATGTAATTCTTTTAGATGATGGCTACCAACATAGGTGGATAAAAGCAGGATTTAATATCCTTATCACTCCTTATTCTTACCCTTATTATAATGACTACCTTATGCCAGTTGGAAACTTAAGAGAAAGTAAAAAAGGAGCCGAACGATCAAATGCAATAATCTTTAGTAAAACCCCCGAAAACAGCAACCCTACTTTAAAAAAAGGAATTGTAAAAAAGCTAAATCTTTTTGCACATCAAAAAGCTTATTTTTCACACATTAACTATGGCAGTTGGAAATGCATCAGTACAAATAAAGAATTTCCTTCAAATGAAAAGTACAGCATCACTTTAGTAAGCGGTATTTCCAACCCAAGTCCTCTACTTGATTATTTGCAAAAATCAGGACATAAAGTAAAGCACCTAAAGTTTGCCGACCACCATAATTACACAAGCAATGATATTGCTAACATCTTAGAAAAATACAATAAGAATAGTAGCACAAAAAAACTTATCTTAACCACCGAAAAAGACGCCACAAAATTAAGAGCTTTTGAGGACAGTTTTGGCACAGCAAATATGTATTATATTCCCATAGAAATTGATTTTGAGGAAAAGGAAAAATTTGAAAAACAGATAAAAAATTATGTTGCAAAAAATTAAAGAATCAGCAGAATTCTTACAAAATAAAACAAATTACAATTCTGAAGTAGGGATTATTTTAGGAACAGGACTTGGCGGATTAGTCAATGAAATTGAGATAGAACATTCTATTTCCTATGAGGATATTCCTAACTTTCCGCTATCTACAGTTGAAGGACACACAGGTAGATTAATTTTTGGGAAACTTGGAGGAAAACAAGTAGTTGCCATGCAAGGTCGCTTTCATTTTTATGAAGGATATACTATGGAGAAAGTTACTTTCCCAGTACGAGTTATGAAACTAATCGGAATCAAAAATTTAATTGTTTCCAATGCTAGTGGTGGCGTAAACCCTAACTATGCAGTAGGTGATTTAATGATTTTAGAAGACCATATCAACCTAATTCCTAACCCATTAATAGGACATAATATTGCAGAACTAGGCCCAAGATTCCCTGATATGAGTGAGCCTTACTGCCCTATCCTAATTTCAAAAGCTGAAGCAGTGGCAAAAGCGAATAATCTTCCTGTGCAAAAAGGAGTTTATATTGCACTAACAGGCCCTACTTTGGAAACTCCTGCTGAATATAAATATATGCGTATTATTGGTGGAGATACTGTGGGAATGTCCACTGCTCCTGAAGTAATTGTTGCTCGCCATATGGATATTCCTTGTTTTGCTATGTCCGTAATTACTGATCTTGGTGTGCCTGGAAAAATCAAAAAGGTAACCCATGCTGAAATTCAAGCCGTTTCAGAAGTAGCAGAACCTAAACTAACCCTAATTATTAAAGAATTAATCGCATCAATATAATGAGAAAAATTATTCTACTTTTAAGCATAACACTACTTACAATAAGCAGTAATGCACAGCAAACAGCAACACTTTTATACAACTGGCAGGATACAAGCCTTGTTGGTTCTTGGACTTATGATAATACCTACAATGAATGTTGGGGGCTAGTTGTGAACGATAGAGAAATTGCAATTATTGGTTCCACTGCAGGTACTCACTTTTTTGATGTAACTGACCCTGCAAACAGCACAGAAGTAGCTTTTGTTGCAGGAGCTTATACTGGCGGTGGAGTAATCCATAGAGATTACCATGATTTTGATGGTTATTTATATGTTGTTTGTGATGAAGGAAGTTCTTCAACTTTACAAATTATTGATATTTCTGATTTACCAAACTCAGTAAATACTGTTTATGATTCCAATTCACTTTTCGTAAAATCGCACAATATTTATATTGATACTGCAACTGCAAAACTATATGCTTGCGCATCCAACACAGCAATGGATGTTTATGATTTACATACACCAACAAACCCTACACTAATCTATTCCTACAATGCAGTTGGTCATGTGCATGATGCTTTTGTTAGGAATGATACTGCTTTCCTAAATTGTGGAAACCAAGGTTTAAGGGTGCTTGACTTTTCAATGGTAAATGCTATGGGAGACCAACCCACACAACTTGCTACATTTACTTCTTATCCTGATGCTGGATACAACCATTCAGGATGGTTAAATGATGATGGTACAATTTACATTATGCAAGATGAAAATCATGGTTATGATGTGAAAATACTTGATGTTGCTGATTTAACAAATATTTCCGTTTTAGCAACTTTTAACTCTGGGGTTGACCCACAATCAATGGCACATAACGGAATAATAAAGGGCAACTTAGCTTACATTCCTTATTACCATGATGGCTTAAGGGTTTTTGACATTTCTGATCCAAGTAATCCTACACAAACTTGGGAATACGATACTTACGCACCCAATAGCCATGCATCCTACAAAGGTGCTTGGGGAGTATACCCTTATTTACCTTCAGGAAATATTATTGTTTCTGATATGCAAACAGGACTCTATATTTTTGAATGCGGAACCCCTACATCAGTTATTGAAAACAAATTAGCACATAAGCTATACCCAAATCCTGCAACAACTGAGTTTACTGTTCAGAACAGCACTGCTGATAAATTTACCCTATATAATAGTTTAGGTGCAAAAGTAATGGAACAAGAAATTAATGAAAATCAAAATACAATTTACAGAGGGAGTTTAAGCAATGGTTTGTATTTTTACACCATAAATAAAAAAGGGACTTTAATAGAATCAGGAAAAGTATTATTTGAATAATGAGTTTAAGAGATAAATATGAAGTTGTAATTGGGTTGGAGGTTCACGCTCAACTACTAACCAAAACTAAAGCCTATTCTTCTGATGAGAATATTTATGGGGCTATACCCAATACAAAAACATCAGTTATTTCATTAGGACACCCAGGCACATTACCAAGAAGCAATTCAAAAGTAATTGAATATGCTGTAAGAATGGGAATTGCTGTAGGATCCAACATAAGAGAAAGAAATGAATATGCTCGTAAAAATTACTTTTATGCTGATTTACCTAAAGGATATCAAATAACACAGGACACCACTCCTATTTGCAATGGAGGAGTAATTAAAATTAAAGATGCTAATGGCAAGCCTAAAGACATAAAAATTACAAGAATCCACATGGAAGAGGATGCTGGAAAATCAATCCATGATTTAGACCCCTTCAATACTTTAGTAGATTTAAACAGAGCAGGAGTACCTTTAATTGAAGTTGTTTCTGAACCTGATGTTCGCTCATCAGATGAAGCCTATCAATACATAAATGAAGTAAGAAAATTAGTTCGTTACCTAGATATTTGTGATGGAAATATGGAGGAAGGTTCATTAAGATGTGATGCCAATATCTCAGTAATGCTTAAAGGAGCTACAGAGTTCGGTACAAAAGTTGAGGTTAAGAATATGAACTCAACACGAAATGTTAAGCGTGCTATTGAGTTTGAAATTGACAGACAAATTGCTTTGGTAGAAGCAGGAAAAGAAGTAAGCCATGAAACTAGAAGTTTCAATGCTGCAAACAATACAACAGTATCCATGCGACACAAGGAAGAAGCAAATGATTACCGCTACTTCCCTGAACCTGACTTACAAGCTGTAATTGTAACACCTGAATATATAGAGCAAGTAAAAAGCAAACTTCCGCCACTACCTAACGAACTATATAAAAAATTCACTACTGAATTTGGCTTATCAGATTATGATACCAATATCCTAACAGATGAAAAAGGAATTGCTCTCTATTATAATGAACTATGTAGTAAAACCAAAAACTACAAATCAGCAGCTAACTTTGTAAATGGTAGCATTAAATCTTACCTAAATGAAAAAGCAATTAGTATTGCTGATTTTAGCATAACACCTGAAAGAATCGCTAGCCTTATTAGTATTGTAGATGATGGAAAGGTAAGTAATACTGTTGCTACATCAAAAGTATTCCCTGCTATGCTTAACTGCAATGATACAGCTAATAAAATCGCAACTGATAATAACTGGATACAAGAAAGTAATAGTGATGCCTTAGCTGATTATATTACTCAAGCAATTGCTAAGTACCCTGAAAAAGCTGCTGAATATAAAAATGGTAAAAAAGGATTAATTGGTCTTTTTATGGGAGAAGTAATGAAACTATCAAAAGGAAAAGCTGACCCCAAATTAGCTAATCAATTACTAAGAATCGAACTAGAGAAATAATTTTGATAAAAGACAAAATATATTTTGCTTCTGACTTCCATTTAGGAAGTCCTAACCTTACTGAAAGTCACAAAAGAGAAAAACTAATTGTAGAATGGCTTACTGAAATAGAGAAAGATGCAAAAGCCATTTACCTTATTGGCGATATTTTTGACTTTTGGTTTGAATACAAAACAGTTGTCCCTAAAGGATTTGTTCGCTTATTAGGGAAATTAGCACAACTAACCGATAATGGCACATCTGTACACTTGTTTGTTGGTAATCATGATTTATGGATGAAGGATTATCTAGCATCTGAAATTGGGGTTACTATTCATCATGAAAATATTATAATTGAGGAAGGGAATAAAAAACTATTTATCGGACATGGAGACGGCTTAGGGAATGGAGATTATTTCTACAAGCTCTTAAGAAAGATTTTTACTTCAAAAATTTGCCAATGGACCTTTGCTCGCCTTCATCCTAACTTAGCACTTACAATAGCTCACACTTGGAGCAGAAGTAGCCGGAAAAGCGGAGAGGAGGCTAATTTTATTAGTAATGAAAAAGAAATTCTTTTTGGCTATTGCCAGGAACAACAAAAACTAAACCCTGTTGACTATTATGTTTTTGGACACAGACACCTTCCATTAGAACTTCAGGTTGATAAACAAGCAAAGTACATCAATACTGGTGATTGGCTACAGCATTATACTTATGCTGTTTTAAGCAATGAAAAGCTCGAACTAACAAGTTATAACAGATAAAAAAGCCATCATTGCTGATGGCTTTTTTTATATTTATAAACTCTTATTTATTAAGAATTAGCTTCTCTGTTTTAATAACATCACCATTAGAAACTACCTTAACAAAATAGATTCCTGTTTCAAGAGGAGATAAATCAATATCACCTAATCTATGGTAGTTGCTTATTACTTCTCCTTCAAATAAATTCATTACTTCAGCACCTAAAATATTTACTAATTTAACCTCTACTACTTTATCAGCTAAATTTTCAAGCTCAACAACTGTCATACCACTAGTTGGGTTAGGGTAAATAGACATTCTAGAATCACTAACAGTAGGAGTAAACAAAGCAGACTCTTCACCAATTTGAATATTATCTAAGTAGAAATTATTTGCATCACCATTTGTTACATACTCAAACTTAAATCTAATATTATCATTCTTCAATTGATTTTTAGTCATAACTGTATCATTCCATTCGTTTTCTAATGGCTTAAAGTTTGCAGTATATAAGCCTGCATTAGCCACTTGAACTGAAGACAAAGAACCTAAAGTTCTCCACACTTCACCACAATCATCAGAATAATATACATTTAACTCATTTACTGGAAATTCATTTGTAGCCGCACCAGAATATGAAAATTTAACTGCTGGAGTAGATAAAGTGCTTAAGTCATATGCTACTGAGATTAACTCATCAGAACCTAAAGTTAGATTGTCTTTATCTATCATTATCCCTGCTGATCCGCTTACAGCTATACCATCAACCCATTCCCAAGAAGAATTCTCAACCGTATTAAAACTCCAATCTCCTCCTTGTACACCTTTAGTGATTTGCCAGTCAGCAGTTAATTCAGAAGCATCCTCAAAATCATAAGTGTAACTTCCTGCAGTATTTGAAGATGATGAAGGTGAAATAACTATGAAATCTTCCTTTACAGTTGTTGATGTACAAGAGTTAGTATAATAAGCAATGTAAGTTGTTTGCTCTACCTCACCTCTATAGAAAAGAGTATCCATAAAATAAGCATCAAACGCTTCACTACTATATTCTCCAAAATAAAAGGTAAGTGTGTCATATTCCCAAACTAAAGTTGCAGTATTTTGTGAAGCAATTACAGAGTCTAAACTCCAACTATTAAAGCATAAAGCTAAACGACTAGTTTCTTCAGCAGTAATACTCCCTCCTAATTCAGTATGAAATATCAACAAAAAAGTATCAAGTCCGAAAGGGGAAGAAGAATGCTCACCACCTAAACTATCAATTGGCAGATGCTTAAAATGCGAATTAATACTTAAAGAGTCTACATCTAAATGCAGCACAATATTTGAAGCATTCATAGCTAATAATTCAGCTTCTGTTCCCTGCACATTTAAAGTCTCCACAATAGAATCATAAGAAGTTGCATTAACTAAATCTAAATCAGATAAACTACTAGCTCTTGATTCAGTAATTTCATTATATTCAATAGTTAAAGAAACATCATAACTACCTACAGAACTGTAGGTGTGAGCAACTAAATTTTCATTTGAGTTGTCAGTATCTCCATCACCATAATCCCAATTAATTGCAGATACTGTACCTGCGGCAAATTGTGTTTTATTCCCTTTTAACACAAGGTTCTCTCCTAAACAAAAAGCATATTTCCCTGTACTACTTAAAAAGTTAGCACTTTGCTTACAAGCAGGAGTTACAAAACCATCAGCAGTACCAGTAGCGGCAATATTTTCAGCTGACCACATATATTCTCTAAACCCTATACCAGTAGTATTAGTCTCTGCATCATACTCTCCATCTAAAGTTTCATTCATCACCTCAACTTGCCCAGCACTAAACATAGTAACATAATTATCATTTGTGTAATCCATGTAATTCATATACATTTCTCCTGCAGGGTTTAATGAATCAGCAACACAACCAGTAGTTAAACCAACATGATAAGGAAAAGTTGCTGGAGACGGAAAAGGACCTGGATTTTCACCTGCTCCATTTGAATACTTATGGGTTGGCGTGTCTTTCACTCCATCATCTCCACATTCTGCATCTCCCCAAATATGTCTTAATCCTAACCAATGTCCTACCTCATGCGTTAAGGTTGTTGAAGTAATATCAGACATTTCTCCAGCCTTTAAAACAACTCCGTCAGTTGACATAGCCCCAGACCAAGGAAATTGAGCAAACCCTAATAACTCACCACCATCCTGATCTGCAAATTTACTTAAGGTCCAAATATTAAAATACTGATAAGAATTCCAATAACTAAGACCCTTAACAGCATTTCTATTTTCAGGTTGGTTCGTTAATTCTGATTGCACTCTTAAAATGCCAGTTGTAGGGTTTCCATTAGGATCAATTTTAGCTAAGCGAAATTCGATATTAGCAACCCCTCTTACTGAAGCAAAAATATCTGGTGTTAAAGGATTTCCTACTAGTGAATTTAGAAATTTGTCTGACTGACCATTTATATTTTTATTTAAAGCATCTATTGCTCCCTGAATAGCAGCATCAGATAAATTTTCCCCACCTAAGTTATGAATAACATGAACGACAACAGGAATGATTTTTTTACCACCTTCAACTTTAAGATGTTTCATTTTGCTTAAAGCAGATTTATGATCAGCTTCTAATTCTGCATTTAAAGTCTCCAAACCTTGATGAAAAGATGGATATTTTTGTTCTTGTTCTTCATAAGAACCATCATAAGTACCACACTTTTGTGCGTTTACTGAAGTAACTGCAAAAAATGCAAAAATTAAAGGTAAAAGTCTATTTTTCATATCTAATGAATTTGTTTAAAATTTTAGGAAACAAATATAATGATTATCTATTAAAAGACAATACCTAAAAGAAAAATAAAAAAATATGGGAATTACTAGTGAATGTGCTTCTCAGCATGATAAGAAGATCGCACCAAAGGACTACTTTCAACATGCTGAAAACCAAGAGAAAGACCTATTTCTTTGTATTTATCAAATTGTTCAGGCGTGATAAATTCAACAACTGGCAAATGCTTTTTTGAAGGCTGTAAATACTGTCCAATAGTCATAATTGAAACACCAACCGCTCGTAAATCATGCATAGTTTCAATCACCTCCTCTTCAGTTTCACCTAATCCAAGCATAATTCCTGATTTAGTTTTAATACCACCTTCATGTAAGAATCTTAAGGTATCCATGCTTCTATCGTATTTCGCTTGAATCCTTACCTTTTTAGTCAATCTTCTTACTGTTTCCATATTATGAGAAACTACTTCAGGAGCAACATCAATAATTGGTTGAATATCTTTTAATCTTCCTTTAAAATCAGGAATTAGAGTCTCCATAGTTGTGTTAGGATTTTCTTTTCGTATTTCATTGATTGTCTCCACCCAAATACTAGCTCCGCCATCTTTTAAATCATCACGATCAACAGAAGTAATTACAGCATGCTTTACTTGCATTAATTGCACAGAGCGAGCTACTTTTTTAGGCTCTAAAACATCAACTGCCAGTGGGCGGCCTGTCATCACATTACAAAAACCGCAAGAACGCGTACAAATATTACCTAAAATCATGAAGGTTGCAGTACCTGCACCCCAACATTCCCCCATGTTTGGACAATTTCCACTTTCACAAATAGTATGTAAATCATGTGATTTAGTAATCCCTCTAACAGCTTTATAAGCTTGTCCTGTAGGTAGTTTTACCTTTAACCACTTAGGTTTTTTTATCTTCTCTTGTTTTTCCAAAAGTATATATTAAGCTGGTGAAACTGATGAATCAACCTTAGCTACACCTGGACATTGCTGCCCATACACAGCACAAGAAGAAAGAAAACTTACTAAAACAATTGCTATTGCAAAAAATACTACTTTTTTCATTGAAAATAATTTTTGACAAAAATACATTTTTAATACAGATTAGCTATCTTTGAAATCAATAAATGAAAACTATCAAATTACACCTCAATACCGATTGGAAATTTTTTTTAAAAGATGAATTAAATTCCTATAATTTTAAAGCAATTATTAGTAAACTAGAATCGGAAAGAAAACACCATACAATTTTCCCTGAAAATGAAATGATTTTTAATGCTTTTAATCAAACCAATTTTGATGATTTAAAAGTAATAATCCTAGGACAAGATCCTTATCATGGAAAAGGACAGGCTCATGGCCTTTCTTTTTCAGTGCCTAATGGGGTAAAAACACCACCCTCATTACGCAATATTTTTAAAGAATTAAAATCAGATTTAAACCTCCCAATATCCACTAATGGAAACTTAAACAATTGGGCAAAACAAGGTGTACTGTTACTTAATTCCACCCTAACAGTTAGAGGAAAAGAGGCAGGTTCTCATCAAAAATTAGGATGGGAAGAATTTACGGACAGTATCATCACAAAAATTTCTAACAAAAAAGAAGGAATTATTTTTTTACTTTGGGGTGCCTTTGCTCAAAAAAAATCAATTTTAATTGATGAAAAAAAACATCACATATTAACTGCTGCACACCCTTCCCCTTTTTCAGCCTACAGAGGGTTTTTAGGCTGTAAGCATTTCTCAAAAACAAATAAAATACTTATTAACAATAACAAACAACCTATAAACTGGAAATTATGTTCAGAACCCTTAACCTTATTTTAATCAGCCTTATAAGCTTTAATGCTGCAGGACAAAACTCAATAATTGAGCGTGTAAATAATTATTTAGATAGTAAATATGCTTATGAGAATGAAATTCTTTATGTTTCTATAAAACAACAAAAACTCTACCACATACAAAATGATAGCATCACAAAGGAATATGTCATTTCAAGCTCGGCATACGGAATAGGAAGTAAATCAGGAAGTAATAAAACACCAATAGGATTACACAAAATAGCCAGAAAATATGGAGAAAAAACTCCTATCAATGGGAGAATGACAGGAAGAGTATTTTATGGCGATATCGCAACCATATATACTGATGAAACAAAAAGTAAAAGTGATGATGTAACCAGTAGGATATTTTGGCTAGAGGGAATGGAAAAAGGGAAAAATAAAGGAAAAGGGATTGATTCCTTTAGCCGCTACATTTATATACACGGAACATCAGAAGAAGGGAGGCTAGGGAAACCTGCTTCACATGGCTGTATAAGAATGAAAAATAAAGAAGTAATTGACTTGTATAAGCTAATAGAAGTTGGTACTTTAGTCCTCATTTTATAATTCAAAAACTCACCCATGGAATATGCATTTTACCTCCTAATTATTGGCGGATTGGCAGCTCTTTACTTTAAGAAAGAAGCAGTTACTGAAGGCAATTCAGAAGAAGATAAAATAAGAATTTCAGAATTAGAGAGAAACTTAGCATCCAAAGAAACTGAGGTAAAGCAACAGCAACAAAATATTGATATTGCCAATGCAAAAACCACAGCTTTTGAGCAGATAAAAACCGAAAACGCTACCCTTAAAGAAAAGCTATCCAATACCGAGCAAGAAAGAAACGGTCTTAAGCACGAAAACATCTCACTTAAGAAAGAGGAAGACAACAGAAATGAAACCCTAAGAAAATCAGTTGAGGCGACCAATACCCTGCAAGAAAGTTTGACAAAAGAAAAGGAAAGACTGAATGATGAAAGGGTAAAAGAAACAGAAGTTCGACTAGAAAAAATGAAATGGACTTGGGGCGAACATGAAAAAGATGTTGAAAATCATCTGCAACTTATTTGCCGTAACCATGTGATAAAATACATAAGCCAGGAGGATTTTCCACACCCAAGAAACAAGCCTGATAATTCCATAGAAATAATGGATCAACTCATTGTTTTTGATGCAAAGAGCCCTGCCAATGACGACTTAAGCAACTTTCCAAAATACATAAAACTACAAACGGAAAGCCTTAAAAAATACGCAAAGCATGATGATGTGAAAAAGGATTTATTTCTAGTAATTCCTTCTAATACTTTGCATGTCATCAATCAGTTTACCTATAATATTGGCGACTACAATGTATACATTATTACTAAAGACGCTTTGGAACCAATTATCCTAAGCCTTAAAAAAATTGAGGAGTATGAGTTTGCTGACAAACTAAGCCCTGAAGAACGAGATAATGTATGTAGGATTATCGGAAAATTTGCCCATACAACCAAAAGAAGAATACAGATTGACCAGTTTTTTGCAGAAGAGTTTTTAGACACCCTAAACAAAGCAGGGACACAATTACCAAGAGAGATTTTGGAAAGTGTTATTCAGTTTGAAAATGCAGAAAAGCTAAACCCTCCAATGGAAAAAAGAAAAAAACAAATCCTAACCAAGGATTTAAAAGCTAAATCAGAAGAAATTAAAAAAGAAATAGAACTAAGAAATATCCCTGAGATTACCACTCAAATTGAGTTTAAAGAAGATAAAAATGCATAACACAGAAGAAAAAAATTACATATTTGGTATCCGTGCCATAATTGAAGCAGTTGAAGCCGGAAAGACAATTGACAAACTATTTATTCAAAAAGGATTGCATAACGATTTGTTTGCAGAACTCTGGAAATTGGTTCGTGAAAAAAGAATAAACTACAAACATGTTCCTCTAGAGAAAGTTAATCGCTTGACCAGAAAAAATCATCAAGGGGTTTTTGCGTTTATCTCTCCTATCGATTTTCATAATATTGAAGATGTCGTTCCTGCACTTTACGAACAAGGAAAAAATCCTTTAATATTGGTATTGGACAGAATTACAGATGTAAGAAATTTTGGAGCAATTGCCCGTACTGCCGAATGTGCTGGAGTAGATGCAATTATAATTCCTGAACAAAATGCAGCTGCCATTAATGCTGATGCGATAAAAACCTCAGCTGGAGCCTTGCATAAAATCACGGTTTGCCGTACTTGGAACTTGAAATTAGCCATACAATTCATGAAAGAAAGTGGCATACAATTGGTTGGTTGTACTGAAAAAACACAAGACAATATGTATAAGCCGGACTACACTCCACCAACTGCAATTATTATGGGATCGGAGGAAGATGGTGTTTCTCCTGAATTTTTAAAAATGTGTGATGCAAGAGCAAAAATCCCTATGGCTGGGAAAATTGCTTCTTTAAATGTGTCGGTAGCGACTGGTGTTATTTTATATGAAGCATTAAGACAGAGAGGGTAAATGACCCTTGACCATTTCAGAGAATATTGCCTTTCGTTTAAAGGGACAACAGAAGAATTACCTTTTGATGAAAACACTTTAGTTTTCAAAGTCCTTGGAAAAATGTTTGCCCTTTGCAATATGATGTCGTTTGAATTTACAAACCTGAAATGTGATCCTGAAAAAGCAGTAAACCTAAGAGAAGAACATACGGCAGTAACTCCTGCTTGGCACATGAATAAAAAACACTGGAATTCAGTTAGTTTTATGGGAGATTTAAGCGATCAACAAATTGAAAATTGGATTGAAGATTCCTATAACTTAGTGGTAAAAAATATGCCTAAAAAATTAAGAGAACAATTATGAGTTGGTTTGCAAACTGGTTTGACTCCCCCTATTATCATACCCTCTACAAAAATAGAGACGAAAAAGAAGCGCAAGTTTTTATTGATAATTTAGTCCAGCATTTACAATCCCCTAAAGGGAGTACGCTCATTGATATTGCTTGCGGAAAAGGAAGGCATGCCACTTATTTCAATTCTTTAGGATTGGATGTTGTTGGGGTGGATTTATCGCCCAACAGCATTGCTTCTGCTACAAAAAATGAAAATGCAACTTTACAATTTGCAGTACATGATATGCGTGAGGTATATCAAAAAAACAACTTTGATGTTGTTACTAATTTATTTACCTCTTTTGGTTATTTTGAAGATAATACTGACGAGCAAAAAGCCATCAATGCTATGGCTAGCAATTTAAAATCAGGAGGAATTTTGATTATTGATTTTATGAATGTAAAAAAGGTAATTGCTAATTTAGTACTAGAAGAACAAAAGATTATTGATGGCATACTATTTAATATCACTAGAACAGTAGAGAACGGACATATTATTAAGGATATTGAAATTATTGATGGAACCGAAAAACAACATTTTCAAGAAAAAGTAAAGGCAATCACTTTAGCTGATTATTCTAATTTTATCAGTAAGGCAGAGCTAAAAATAATTGATATCTTTGGCAACTATAAATTGGACAGTTTTGATGAAGATACTGCCGACCGTTTAATACTAATTTGTAAGAAATGAATTTAACAACACTAGGACTATTATTTGCATCTGTTATTGCAGGAGCAATTGTAGTAGAAATTTTTAAACCTAAAAAAAGTAGGAACATCCAAATCCTACTTACTTTCAGTGGAGCTTATTTGTTAGCCGTAAGTGTTTTACACTTATTACCAGAAATCTTTCATCACAATACTAATCAAAATATTGGACTCTTTATTTTAGGAGGTTTCTTAATCCAGATCTTATTAGAATATTTTTCACAAGGAATAGAACATGGTCATTTTCATAAGAGTAATGTAATTCCTTTTTCAGTGCTCATCAGCCTTTGCTTACACGCACTATTAGAAGGAGTTCCTTTAGGAGGACACTTACATCATCACGCACACAATGCCTTACTTACAGGAATTGTATTACACAAAATGCCAGTTGCCATTGTTTTAATGACCTTATTCCTTCAAAGCAATATCAGTAAAACAAGAGCCTATTTTTATCTATTACTTTTTGCCTTAATGGCTCCACTTGGCGTTTTTGCAGGAAGTCTTTTCACAACACTTGCTAATTATCACAATGAAGTAATGGCAATTGTAATTGGTATCTTTTTACACATTTCCACCACTATTCTATTTGAAAGTAGTGAGGGACATAAGTTTAGTAGCCAAAAGATTTTAGCAATTATTGTAGGGTCAGTTATTGCTATATTTAGTATTTAATGAATCATAAGTATATAATTACTGGTGCTCCTGGAACAGGGAAAACAGCAATAATTAATGCACTAAAAAAAGAAGGACATTCATGTGCTGAAGAAATCTCTCGAACAATAATAACCCAGCAAATTGCAAGTGGTGGTGATGCCTTGCCTTGGAAAAACTTAGCCGCTTTTTCTCAGCAAGTAATCGCCCTTAGGAAAGCACAACACACGAACGCTCCACAAGGAAAAACTCATTTTTTTGACAGAGGAATTATTGATGTAATTGCCTACCTAAGACATGACAACCTAGCAGTAAATGATGAAATCCTAGAAATGGTAAAAAAATTCCCTTACAATACAATTGTTTTTTACACGCCTATTTGGGAAGAAATTTATGTAACCGATACTGAAAGAAAAGAAGATATCCTTACCGCAAAGAATATAGAGAAAGTTTTACTCACTACTTACCAATCCTTTGGTTACACTTTGGTGGAAGTTCCTAAATTATCCGTTAATGAACGAACTGCTTTTATTCTATCCAAACTGAAATAATAAGCAGGATTTTATGTAGCTTTGCAGAAATTTAATAATTAAAAAAATAAGAAATTATGTCAATATTAATCGGTAAAAAAGCACCTTCATTTTCTGCACAAGCAGTGGTTAATGGTGGAGAATTTGTAAAAGGATATTCATTAGAGCAATTTGTAGGAGAAAAGCCAGTTTTATTTTTCTTTTACCCAAAGGATTTTACTTTTGTTTGCCCAACAGAATTATTTGCATTTCAAAATAAATTAGCTGAATTTGAAGCAAGAGGATGTGCAGTAGTTGCTTGTTCAACTGATACAGAACAGTCGCACTGGGGATGGTTACAAATGCCTAAAGCAGAGGGAGGAATTCAAGGAATTACTTACCCATTAGTTGCTGATACTGACAAAACTATCTCAGCAAACTTTGGTGTATTAGCTGGAGAATATGAGTTAGATGAAAACGATAATATGATTGCTAATGGACCAATGATTGCTTTCAGAGGTTTATTCTTAATTGATAAGAATGGAACAGTACAACACCAAGTAGTTAATAATTTCCCATTAGGAAGAAATGTTGATGAAGCTTTAAGAATGGTTGACGCTTTACAACACTTTGAAGAAAATGGAGAGGTTTGTCCTGCAAACTGGAGCAAAGGACAAGATGCAATGAAAGAATCGCATGAAGGAGTAGCTGATTACTTGTCAAAGCACTAAGAAAAACAAACATATAAAATAGAGAAGCCTGCATTTTGCAGGCTTTTTTATTACCTTTGATTTATGATAAGAAGAAGAATTTTACGCTTTGTCCTCAATATTTTTCCACCCCTTTTTTTCAATCGTATTTTACTGAAAAAAGTATCGGAAGATTATAGCTATATGAAAGTAAAAATCAGAAGATCTATTTTGAATATTAATTTTCATAGAAGTATTTTTGGAGGAACTATTTTCTCAGCATTTGACCCCTATTTTCCTACCATGTACTATAATATTTTTCATCAAAAAGATAGGAAACTTGAAATTTGGATGAAAAGTGCTAACATAAAATATAAACGACCTGCAACAACACATTTATTCTTAGAGTTCAGAATTAGTAAAGAAGAAATTCAGGAGGCTGAAAATGAGTTAAACAAAAAAGGTAAACACGAAAAATGGCATAAAGTAGAAGCTATTAATAAAAATGGAATAGTTTGTGCAGAAGCAGAAATGCTTGTTTACTTAAGAGACAATAAAATTAAAAGTAAAGTCGGGTTCTAAGCCTTATTGATTAAAACAGTAGCATAAGCAGAAACTCCTTCCTCTCTACCTACAAAACTAAGTTTTTCAGTTGTAGTAGCTTTAATAGAAACTAAATCAGCATCTACTCCCATGCAAGAAGCAAGCGCCTTTTGCATCTCAGGAATATAAGGTCCTATCTTTGGAGTTTGCAAACAAATAGTGGAATCAATATTGCCAATTTCATAGCCCTTTGCTCTAACTAAAACCATTACTTCTTTCAGTAAAATTTTACTATCAATTCCTTTAAACTCTGAAGCAGTATCAGGAAAATGTTTTCCTATATCACCCAAATTAGCAGCTCCTAAAAGAGCATCACAAATCGTATGGACTAAAACATCCGCATCAGAATGACCTAAACCTCCTTTAGTATGAGGTACAATAATACCTCCCAACCAAAAGTCCAAACCTTCTTTTAATTGATGTACATCAAAACCAAAACCGACTCTAAAATTCATAGATTAGTTCATTTCATCCATTGCCCCAAAATCAAATACAAGCGTAAAACGCATAGTATTTGCTAAAGGGTTATTTCCGTTAATTGCACGGCTAGCATTTATTAGATACGAAAAATCAAGTGCAAACACATTATACTTTACTCCTGAACCAAAAGTAAAGAATTTTCTACCTCCTTTCGTATTATGTTCAAAAAAGTAACCTGCACGAATAGCAAACTGATTAGCATACCAATACTCAGTACCTATAGAATAATTGATTTCTCTCATTTCCTCTTTAAACCCACCAGGTGCATCTCCAAAAGATTGAAAAATACCAGAAACTACTGAGACATCAGGCTCTTGACCTGCTACAATTTCACCATCTTCATATACAGGAGGTGTAGGAACTAACAATTTATTAATATCAAAAGCAACAGACATTTTATTATAGTCATCAAATTCAGTACCTAATGCCGTACCCAATCTTAAATTGATTGGAATAAAATCACGAACTGCAGTTTCAGTATAAGAGATTTTATTTCCAATATTAGAGATATTTCCCCCAATAGCTAAATCAACATCTTTACCACTTATTCTTATTGGTTTAGCGTAATAACCTGCAATATCAGCCGCTATGGATTGTCCTGCAACCGTAGGAATTCCTCCTGCTGACTGACCACCAGTCAAATTAGAATAAATATATCTACCAGAAATAGCTAAGGAAAAATTATCAGAAAGTTTACGAGCATAAGAAGTTCCTAAAGCAAATTCACTTGGCTTATATTGTCCGATTGTAGTTCCTAAAATATCAGTAAAAGTTATATCCCCTAATGAGAAATAACGCAATTCTAACCCTATCGTTTCATTATCATTTAACTTACGGTAACCCGCTAAATAAGATAAATTAATATCCGGAACTAACGCTCTAAGCCATGGCACATAGGACATAGAAAAACCCATATCATCATCAACAAAAGCTAATTTTGCAGGATTCCAATGCAAAGAATTTGCATCAGGAGTAGTAGCCACCCCAACATCACCCATTGCTCCTGCTTTGGAATCAGGAGAAATTAGCAAAAAAGGAACAGCAGTAGTAATTGTATTTAAACCTCCTGTCAAATCATCATAAGATGGGTCCTGAGCAAATGCATTAAACACTAACGATAACGCACAAATTATTACTATTATTTTCTTCATTTCTAAAATTTAGTTTGCAAATATACTTCTTTTTTATGTGGACTTGAACGAATCTATTGAGGTAATAGTATAATTCGGATAGATTTTGAAGTAAAATCGCCATCCGAACTACTAACGCCTAATTTAGCAATGTACATTCCTGCACTTAATTGTCCACCATATTCATCTTTCCCATTCCATGAAATAGGCCCTATTCTGTATCCATTATCATAATAATTTTCTTGGAAACGATAAACCAAAGTTCCAGTTATAGAGTAAATTTCTAACATTACATCCAAATCCTGATTTACTTTATTATGCTGAAAATAAATATCAGTATTACTAGAAAAAGGATTTGGATAAGTAGAATAATCAGAAATAGTAAATTCATTTTCATCCGCCACAACAAAAGTAATAGTTGACTCAGAAGAATTATTAAATACATCCCAAACTTTAAGAGTTAAGGTATGTTCTCCTTTTTCTAAATTATAGAGAGGAAAACTAACCACCCCTCTAGTATAGTCATCTTTTTTTGCTTCATAAAAATCATTCAATACATAAGGGTTAGCCGTATTCCCATCTAATACGGCAGTAATATCATGCCCGATACCATTACCCACTGTATTGATACCACTAAAGTCAAAGATATCAGCCAAGAGCACAGGATTTGCATCTGTTATCCCTCCATCTGAAAAATTTCTTGTATTCATATATAGTTCAAGTTCTGCACCATCATAATCATATATAATATCATCAGCTGTACCTCCAATTACAAAACCTTCATCACTCCCACCAGCATCTGTAGGCTGCTCATCATCCGAAACAGCATAGTATGAGATTTTTCCAGCTCCATAATTATAAGCAATATCCTTAGGAACAATAAATGAAAAAGAAAACTCTCCATTTTTGACTGAAGCTGCCCCTTTATATAGTATGTTATTTTGATCACGATAAGGCATAGGCGTACAAGACTCCTGCCCCAATGTAGTGCGAATGATTTCCTTATCGTAAACTGTGACAAAAACCGTTCCATTAAAAGAATCTAAAATTCCTGTACGGCTATTTCTTGCGCTTTCTAACGGCTCAATTAATCCATAATCATCTATTATTCTTCCTTCAATAGTCACTTCCCCCAAAGCTTTTAAAGTATCGACTATATTAGTTGTTTGCACTTTATACTCAGGATATGCCAAGCAAAGTGCAGGATCACCTAAAAGTGTAAAATTTCTATTATTAGTGGAAGTTCCACTCAACACTTTTGTTTGTTTAAACACATCTCCTAGTCTTAGGAATTCACCACCTACTTTTTCAAAAAGTGTTTTAACAAACTTAGTATTCAAATTATAATTAGGAGCTGAATACACCAAACGAGTAGTGCTTAACAGAGCAATTGCACCACCTTGGGGATTTAATAATGTATATTCCCCTGCTGAAGTTTCTGCAGGATTATCAAAATGCGAAAAATTACAGGTTGCTGTCATAAACAAAGGAAGTTTATTACTATTACTCCATTCATTAATCTGCTTTACCTCAAGTATTCTTTCATTAGTCCATCCTAACTGCCCCCCATGTCCTGTATAATTTATAAGCAATGCTCCCTTATTTATTCTATTATTTATTGCTGCTTGAGCATCAGGACTTCTATTTCCACCAGTAGTAGATTCTTGTAAGTAATTATCTAAATAAATTTTTTCTATATTGATATCCGTATAAGTATCATCAACAATATTTGCCAAACTATCTGCTTGCCACATATGTGTATTACCATCACTTCCATCCCCATCATCAGCAATAAAAGCAATATCATTGCGCCAACTTCCAAATGATTCTTCTGCATAATAACGCTCTACTTTGTCAACTAAAATATTTGCTTGAGATAGAGTTGACACAGGAAACCTTCCCACTCCTATATCAACCAAATCATTTACAAATAGACCTTCATTATCATCTAATAATCCAAAATAATCATCAGTAATATACGATAATGTTTTATGGGTTGAATTTACAGATTGATAAGTAATAATAAAGTTTGTATTATCTTCAACCCTATTCTTTGGATCATAAGAACCGTCCCCTACAAGCAATACATACTTCAATTTTGAATTTGGTCTTTTATATAAATACCTTAAAAAATCACGAATAGCACTTACATCTTGTACTCCTGAAGAAAACTCATTATAAATCTGCTCTGGTGTTACTATAATAGAAGTTAAATCATCTTTTTCCTGATGAAAATTAGCTAAGCGTTCTGCTGCACTTAAAAATTTAGGATGAGAAACAATCACATATTCTACATCCAAAGAAGTATTATGTAAATTTTGATTAGCTACCTTCCCCTTTAAAATAGGCGTTAAATAAGCACTACTATTAAAAGCAATATATTCATGCAATTCATTTAATGAATCATTAAAAGAAAGGACACTTCCATTAATTTCAGTTGGCATTTGAACTATTGATGTAGGATCAGTAATATCCCAAACACTTATTCCTGAAGTAGCATTTAAAAGTTCAAAAGTACCCACCTCATTCCCTAATGATGACTCATCTCTGAATAACAAAGAATTTCCTGACATTTTCAGACTTCTTCTAGCATTTACCTCAATATAGTTCAGCCAAGCTTGCGCTCCATCATCAGATGAATTATACTCAACATTAATAGTAATATCTGAAGAAGAACTAATAAAATCAGTTGTTTTTGATGCTGTTTTTGCATACTCCTGACCATAAGCTGCAGGAACTGCATTAACAGAAATTGTATGCAACATATTCGAATTTTCTTTAATTGTAAAGGAAGAAGGACTAAATGATCGAGCAACAACAGCTGTTTTTATACTAACAGCACTTGACTGATCTAAATTAGGAAAATTAAAATCAAAAGATTGATTATTTTGAATGTCAAATCGCTCACCAAACCACTCTTTTCCTGAATGTATTAAATTTTCAAGTTCGCTCTCATGAAAAGAAAAATCACTAAAGGAAGTTATTATTTTTGCAGCATTTTGCAGTGCAATTTTTGAGGCTATTCTCCTTCCTTCTGACTGATTATCAATCGTTAAAAAATAATTTATCTCATCTGAAAACAAATGTGTTTCATGCTGAAATAGGCCTAATTGCTTATTATATCTCCAACTATGAGGAGATTCACCATAAAACAAAATATAATCACTACTTTCAAAAACACCATTATTGTTAGCATCATATATTTTAATGGCATTTTCCACTAAATCATCATGTCTAAAATCGGAGTTCAATCTTGGCAACATTCCTCCTCCATTTCCATATAATTTTATAGCTGAAATTTGCAAACTATTTACATCCACCCCTAACCCTTCTAAACTAGAGTAAGTAAGCTGATAAACTCCTGATTTATTAGTAGCTATTTTATACCAATTTCCTTGCGATAATACTGAGCTATATTGCCCAAATACATTTACCACAAAAAGTGTAAAAATCAAGGTTGAAAGAAATATCTTTTTCATTTCTGCAAAGTTAAGTATCATTTTAAAAACAAGGCTAAAACGCAGATAAAATATAATTATTATGCAATTTCTTTCCTAGTAAAAGTAGATAATAAATAATTTGTTTATTTTTGTGAAATTGAAATTAAGAAAAAACCCATTTATGTTGAATAAATTTTCCAAGATTTTTATTGCAGTAGCTGCATGTATCTTCATCAGTAATGATGCTAATGCACAAGACCCTGCTTTTAGCCAGTTTTATGCTAATCCATTATATTTAAATCCTGCTTTTGCCGGAGCAACCCCTAAAGGATGCCCAAGAGCAAACTTAAACTACAGAGACCAATGGCCTGGAATAGGAAGAACTTATGTTACTACTTCTGCCTCATGGGATCAGCATATTAATGCAATTGGTGGTGGACTTGGAGTAATGGTAGCTCAAGATAGAAGTGGAGCAGGACACCTAAACACTACTCATGCTTCATTACTTTATTCTTATCATTTAGAAGTAAATAGAAAATTCTCAGTAAAAGCAGGTTTTGAAGCTTCCTACAGGATGATTAATCTAGACTGGAATGACTTGACTTTTGGTGACATGATTGACCCTCAAAGAGGATTTGTTTATAACACACAAGAAGATATAGCTAATAATGCTACTACAAAAAGTTTTCCTGATTTTTCAGCAGGATTTATAGGATACTCTGAAAACTTATTTTTTGGTTTTGCAGCACATCACCTTACAACTCCTAACCAAGGGTTTATTAGTGAAAGTGAGCTACCAACTAAACTTACTGCACATATTGGAGGGAATATCCCATTGAGCAGATATAGTAATACTGTAACAACTATTTCTCCTAATTTCTTGTACCAAAAGCAACAAGATTTTCAACAGTTTAATTATGGAGTATATGTAAACAGAGGTCCAATGGTAGGAGGACTTTGGGCTAGGCATAGTTTAAAAAATATCGACTCATTTATACTAATGATTGGGTTAATTCAAGATTCTTTTAAATTTGGATATAGTTACGACATAACCTTAAGTAATTTAAAAAATAGCAATACGCTTGGAGCTCATGAATTATCGTTTACTTTATTCATGCCATGTCGATCAAGAAGCAAATCATTCAATACAATAAGTTGTCCTCAATTTTAGTTAATAGTTAGTTAAACAATCATATTTATAAAAACAAATGATGAAATCAAATAAATTAATAATCGCTATAAGCAGTATGTTAATACTTGCTTCATGTGCAAGAGAAAAATCTTCAACTACAGGTTGGGAATACAATAATTCTAAAAACGGAGGCTTTGAAGCAAATCATAAGTTCCAAGAACAAATTACTGGACCAGGACTTGTCTTTGTAGAAGGAGGATCTTTTACTATGGGAAGAGTAGAACAGGATGTTATGTATGAATGGAATAATATTCCAAGAAGAGTAACTGTTTCTTCTTTTTACCTTGATGAAACGGAAGTAAGAAATATAGATTACTTAGAATACTTACACTGGATTAAAAGAGTTTATGCTCAGTCGTACCCAGAAGTATACAAAAAGGCTTTACCTGACACCTTAGTTTGGAGAGATAAGCTAGGCTATAACGAGCCTTTTGTAACTCAATATTTAAGGCATCCTGCTTACCAAAACTATCCTGTTGTTGGAGTTAGTTGGGCACAAGCTAATGACTACTGTATATGGAGAACTGACAGAGTTAATGAAAGAATTCTTATTAATGAAGGAATTTTAAAAGAAGATCCTGAACAAGTTGATGATAATACTTTTAACACTGAAGCATATTTATCCGGACAATATGAAGGTATTGTTGGAAGAAACCCTAGAAATCTAGACCCATCTACTGGTGAAAAAACTAGACAAGTAAGAATGGAGGACGGATTATTGCTACCTAAATATCGCCTTGCAACTGAGGCTGAATGGGAATTTGCAGCATTAGGATATGTTGGGAATACTCAAGAAGAGAATACAAATGAAAGAAAGTTATATCCTTGGAATGGTTCTTCTCTAAGAAATGGAGATCCTAATAATCAAGGAGAAATAATGGCTAACTTCAAAAGAGGAAGAGGAGATAACATGGGAGTTGCTGGTAACTTAAATGACAATGCAGATATTACCGCTCCAGTGCGTTCTTACTGGCCAAATGATTACGGTTTATATAACATGGCAGGAAATGTATCAGAATGGGTAATGGATGTTTACCGTCCTGAGATAGAGCAAACAACTATTGCTGACCACAGGAACTTTAGAGGAAATGTTTATACTACCCAAAAAACAGATGAAGATGGATTTATTGCTGAAAAAGATAGTTTAGGTAGAATAACTATGGTTCCTGTAGATGCTCAAGGAAATGTATACAGAAGAAACTACAAAAAGTCTGACAACATTAATTACCTTGATGGAGATATTGAATCTCAAATGGGAATTGACTGGAATAATTTCTTAAATGAAACTACAACCTCAGATACTGCTAGAGTAAAAATTGATAAATGGAATCAAAAAGCTGACCAATATAAAGACAAAGCTAAGACAGGAAATTCTAGCGAAATGTATGCTTATGGAGAATCTTCTTTAATAACAGATAGAACTAGAGTTTTCAAAGGAGGTTCTTGGAAGGACAGAGCTTATTGGTTAAATCCTGGTACAAGAAGATTCTTAGACCAAGATCAGTCAACAGACGCAATTGGATTCAGATGTGCAATGGATAGAGTTGGAGCTCCTGTTAGTAATCAAAAAGAAAATGCAAGAAGAGGTTCTGATTACAGCAAAAAAAGAAACTAATAGTTAACTACATATATTATAAAACCCCATTAATAATGGGGTTTTATTTTTTAATAACATGAACATTAAAAATTTATACTCAATATTTAAAGAGCATTCTACTATTTGTACAGATAGTAGAAAAATTAAAGAAAAATCTATCTTTTTTGCTTTAAAAGGAGAGAATTTCAATGGTAATGAGTACGCTTTTAAAGCAATTAATGATGGATGTTCCTATGCTATTATTGACGAACAAGACTTCAACATTCATCAAAACACAATACTAGTTAAAGATGTTTTAACTACCTTACAAGAACTTGCAAAATACCACAGGGAACAACTAAGTATTCCTATAATAGGAATAACAGGAACTAATGGTAAAACAACTTCTAAAGAACTCATCAATACCGTTTTAAATTCTAAAAAAAACTGTTATGCTACAAAAGGAAATCTCAACAATCATATTGGTGTACCTTTAAGTATTTTAGAAATCAATAAGGAGCATGAAATTGCAATTATTGAAATGGGTGCAAACCATCAAAAGGAAATTGAATTCTTATGTAATATTGCACAACCAACTCATGCAGTAATCACAAATATTGGCTCCGCACACTTGGAAGGATTTGGAAACCTTCAGGCAGTAATAAACACTAAAAATGAGTTATATCAGTTTATTGCTAAAACAAATGGACACCTTTTTGTAAACTCAGCTGATGATTTACTATTAAAACTTTCTGACTCAATATCTAAAACAACATATGGAGAAACAGGAGACCTAAAAGGGGAAATAAAAAGTAATACTCCTTTTTTAACTCTCATATACCAAAGCTATCCTATCAATAGTCAATTAATTGGAAATTTTCAATTTAGTAATATCATGCTCGCTATATGTATTGGTGATTATTTTGACATCTCAACTAGCAATATTAAAAATAGTATTGAAAGCTATACTCCAACAAATAATCGATCACAGATTATAGAGTCAAAAAATAACATCCTTATTCTTGATGCTTACAATGCCAATCCATCTAGTATGAAGGCAATGTTACTTTCTTTTTCAGAACAGAAACATACAAATAAACTTTGTATTTTAGGAGATATGCTTGAACTTGGCAAGGAGTCTGAAAAAGAACATCAAGGAATTGTTACATTATGCAAAAAACTTAACTTAAATTGCTATTATATTGGAGAAGAATTTAAGAAAGTAAACCAAGAATCTTTTGAAAATAGAAGAGCTTTTGAAAAAGAATTAGAACAAAAAGTGATTTCAGAAAAAACAATTCTTTTAAAAGGCTCAAGAGGAATTGGCTTAGAAAAATTAGCTAAATACCTCTAGTCTACTCAGCTAAAGCATCTTTAAATAATTTCCTAAAAATAAAGAAGGAAATAGATAAAAACCCACCAAGGAACCCACCTAAAATACCCAATAAGCTTTTAGATTTTTTTTCTTCCTTTAAGGGTAATATTGGTTTATCAATAATCTGAATGATTGGAGTTTGATTTAATAATGTAATTTTTGATAACTCAAGGTTTTTTACAATCTCCAGGTACATTGCATTTAACACCTCAACTTTTCTCATTAATTGTAATTCTTTTAAACGACCAGATGCTTTTACAATTCTTTGATTAATGTCTTTTACTTTAGCAAATTCAAGTTCAGCAAATTCAAGTTCTTCAAATACTGAATCAGCCCTATTCTGAAGAAAATCTAATGTATTGCTTGCTTGAGCAGTTTGATGCTCAACATACATCTTACTCATTTGTTCAATCAAAGCTTCTACAAAATATTTAGCGAACTCTTGATTTAAAGATAGGTAAGATAATCTAATAATATTAGCATCATCAGATTGAAGCTCAACAAGCAAATCCTCCTCTATTAACTGCAACCAAATCAAACCACTTACACTATCATGAATATGTGTTAAATTATCATAAAAATTTATAACCTCAAATTTACTTTCTATCCAATCTTTCTTAATCTCATTAATCTCAAGATAATGTTCAATTAACAAATTATTCTTTCCACTTACCTTTCCACTTTGCATTAAAGCAGCCTCTACTACACCTCTCGACTTTAATAACTCAAGAATATTACTTTGGCTAAAAGTTGAACTAGACCCTCCTCCTAAATCAAAACCAAACTGGCTTGCAATACCTGACATTGCACCTAAGGAAGATCCTTTCTTTTCATTTTCAACTACAAAAGTTAACTCTGCATTGTATTCCGTATCAGCAGAAATAGCAACCAAAACTCCAAACACAAAAAATAACCCTGATAAAGAAATTATTGTAACTTTTTTCTTTAATAAATAGACTTTATACTCCGATAATTTAATCAGAATATCTTTTAACTGTATTTCATCATTATAATTCTCCATTATTCAGCTGGCACTACCCTATCAATTAATAACCATAAAGAAAGGATTGCTGAGACCTTAAGCATAGTTCTTTCAATTGCTTTATTCCAATCAAGAGGCACTTTTTTATGTTTTGCTTTTTCTACTTTATTTACTACTTTTATAGTTGCTCCTTTCTTAACCTTAGGAGAAATAACAAATAATCCAAAATTCATTGTTTTTTTAGCAATTCCATTTGGATAAACAACAACTGTGTTTCCTTTCTTATTTTCTTTAGTAAATCCACCAGCAAAATTATTAACATAATAATTAGCTCTTTTCCCAAAGTAAGGTGCACTTATTGATTTACCTTCAAGATTCATCAAATCACCAGTAATATGAACAACATCCATTGTTTTAGGCACAATAATACTATCCCCCTCAATTAAAACCAAGTTATGCTTAGAAGCATTAGCTTTTAAAGCTTTATTTATATTTAAATATACTAAATTATATTCCAATAAATTTAAAGAGTATTGTTGATTTAATGCTTGTTCTTTTGATTCTAATAATTCTTCTTTGTACAAAAGAGAAAGTTGTGGATTACTCAACAATGAATCCCTTAAAAGATTAGAAATAACAATAGTATTATTAGTTTTAAGATCAGTCTTAAGATTATTTAACCTGTACATAGTTACTCCATCTAAGTATGCATACTTTGTTAATCCTCCTGCTCTTTTAATAACTGATGAAATCTTCTCATCCTTAGTTAACAAAGTGTATCTCCCAGGGTATTTTACTTCCCCAGATAATACAACATTTCTAGCAGGCTCAAAATCAGGATTTTCTCTAACAAAAACTTGATCAAAAGGCTGCAGTAAAAACTCTTCAGCTTCTGTACTCAATACTAAGTCATCCCCAATTTTAATTGTTTTCACAACAGTCATTCTTGGCTTCAATTTATTAGATGAGATATTATAATCCATAATTCTACTAACCTCTACTCTACTTCCTTCAGCTTGTCTTGTTAAGCCTCCTGCTTGCAATAATACATCTTGCAATGTCATTCCGTCACCAAAATTAAAGCTACCTCCTTTTCTAACTGCTCCTAAAACTGAAACAGAAAATTCATCATCAAAATCATCAACAGAGAGGACATTTACAATATCATACTCTTGCAACAATATATTATCAGCATGATTATTATTTTCCAAAATTGCACCTAGATTTACTGAAATATGTGTTTTTGTTCTATCATCATTTAAACGAATAACATATACCTTATCCATAAATGTTTTCTCTGCAATACACTTTGCTCTTTGCAATAAATCTAATAATTTTTCTCCTTTCTTAAATTCATAATCTCCAGATACACCAAGACTCCCTTTTACACTTACTACATTCGATAATTTATTAGAAATAGTATTTACAATAATCTCATCTCCATTCTTTACAATAGTTGAATTAGCATGATCACTATGTACATCATTTACTTTTATAGCGTTATATTCAATACTCTTTAAAGTTACAACATCAGAAAAAGCATTAGTAGTATAACCACCTGCATACTTTATTAAACTTGCAACAGATTCACCTGTTTTTGCTTCATAAGTATATGGGCGATTAATTGCTCCACTCACCTCAACAATATGTTTTGCAGGAGGTACAAACAAATAATCTCCATCTTGCATGTAAATATCTTGTGATCGTGTCGGGTTAAAAAGGAATTGATAAACATCTAATGAATCAACAGTTTTACCATCACGCTTAATGTAAATGTTACGAACTGTACCTAATTGATTAGGACCATTTGCTGCAATCAATGCATTAAAAGCCGTATTGATTGCTGGTATTGTATACGAACCAGGATTATATACCTCTCCAACAATATGTACAGTAATTACTCTTGAATAAGAAAGTGTAACATCAATCTCAGAATTTTTCATATCCAAGAAAGAACCAAATTTACTTTTCAAAAGAGAACGCATTTTTTTAAAGGTAAGTCCTTTTACATAAATTCTACCGTAAGAGCTAGGTGTAATATACCCTCTTTCATCAACCATTAAGTTTTCAGAAAATTCAGAATACCCCCAAACAGAAATTGATATTTCATCTCCACTTCCTACTTTATAATTTTCAGGTGCTTTCGCATCCAAAGCCTTTTGGAAAAACGATAATTCATTATTTCTAAAAATATCCTGTCCGTAAATTCTAGCTTTTGGATAAGATGTAGAATCAATTGCTAGGCTATCTCCAAAACTTTCATAAAATTTTGAAAGTGCAGAATTATTTCCAGTTGTATCCTGAACTCCTTTAGCATACTTACCTTTACTGAATTTGAAATCCATTGCCTCTGCAATTTCAGCTTCAGAAAGTCCCATTTGTTTTAACACTTGCTCTGATGGAATATCAGATGGGCGTAAATCTTCAGGGTTTGCATTAGATGGCAAGAACTTTAAATAAGCAGGGTTAATTTTTGATTTATCATAGTTAATTTGAGCACTTGAAACCAAGGCTAAACAAAGTACTAATGACAGTAAAATGAGTTTCTTCATAATTATTATTTTAAAACAGAACGAGAGATTACAATTCTTTGAATCTCAGAAGTTCCTTCATAAATTTGTGTAATTTTTGCATCACGCATCAAACGCTCAACATGATATTCTTTTACAAAACCATAACCACCATGAACTTGCACTGCTTCAACAGTAGTTTTCATAGCTGTTTCTGAAGCAAATACCTTAGCCATAGCTCCAAGTTTATCATAATTTTGTCCGTTATCTTTTAGCCATGCTGATTTCAAACATAACAATCTAGCAGCTTCAATTTCAGTAGCCATATCTGCTAATTTAAATGCAATAGCTTGGTGCTGTGAAATCTCTTTTCCAAATGCTTTTCTTTCTTTAGAATATTGTAATGCTAATTCATAAGCTCCTGAAGCTATACCTAAAGCCTGTGAAGCAATACCAATTCTTCCTCCTGATAAAGTTTTCATTGCAAAAGTAAATCCAAAACCATCTTCTCCAATTCTATTTTCTTTTGGCACTTTTACATCAGTAAACATTAAAGAGTGAGTGTCAGAACCTCTAATTCCTAATTTATTTTCTTTTGGTCCTACAACAAAACCATCCATTCCTTTTTCAATAATAAAAGCATTGATACCTTTATGTTTTTTCTCTACATCCGTTTGTGCAATTACTAAGTATACTGAAGCAGAATTTCCGTTAGTAATCCAATTTTTTGTACCATTTAATAAATAATGATCTCCTTTATCAATTGCAGTAGTTTGTTGTGATGTTGCATCTGAACCTGCTTCTGGTTCTGATAAGCAAAAAGCTCCAATTATCTCACCTGTTGCTAAAGGCTTTAAATATTTTTGTTTTTGTTCTTCTGTTCCAAATGTTTCTAACCCCCAACATACTAAAGAATTATTCACTGACATTACTACTGAACATGAAGCATCAACTTTTGAAATTTCTTCCATTGCTAAAACATAAGAAATTGCATCCATTCCTGCTCCACCATATTTAGGATCAACCATCATTCCTAAGAAACCAAGTTCTCCTAATTTTTTAATTTGTTCTGCTGGGAAAGTTTGATTTTCATCTCTTTCAATTACTCCTGGCAATAATTCAGTTTGTGCAAAATCTCTTGCTGCATCCCTAATCATCTTATGTTCCTCCGTCAATTCAAAATTCATTATTTGCTTTTTTTAAAATTCACGCAAAAATACATTTTTTAAACTATTTTTGAAAACTGATGAGTAAGAATATAAAATACCGTGTTTTAGGAGTTATGTCAGGCACTTCCTTAGATGGGATAGATTTAGCTATTTGCACCTTTGAAAAAACAAATAAATGGGAATTCAAAATTGAAAAATCAGATACCTTAAAATACGATAACTATTGGAAATCAACCCTAGAAAATCTACATAAACAAAATAAAGAAATAATTGCAGAAACCAACATTAAATATGGTGCTTTATTAGGAGAGAAAATCACTGCTTTTTTAGGCAATAAAAAAGTTGATTTTATTGCATCTCACGGGCACACTATATTTCATCAACCTGAAAATAATTACACCTTGCAGATTGGAGATGGAAAATCAATTTCCCAGACTACTGGCATTACAACAATTAATGATTTTAGGAGTTTAGATGTTTCGCTTAATGGCCAAGGAGCTCCTCTAGTACCAATTGGAGATTTACATTTATTTCCAAATTATAAATACTGTATTAATTTAGGTGGTTTTGCTAATATTTCAATCAAACATGAAGGAGAAATTACCGCTTTTGACATTTGTGCTGTAAATATTGTACTCAATAGAATATGTGAAAAGTTAAATATTGAATACGATAATAATGGGGATATTGCCAAAAAAGGGAATTTAATCCCAGAACTTTTACAACAACTTAATAAGCTTGATTTTTACAAAAAATTACCTCCAAAATCATTAGGAAGAGAATGGGTTGAAAAAGAAATAAACCCAATAATTAAAAACCAAAAACCTGAAGATGCCTTACATACTTTTTGTGAGCACATTGCAATACAAATTGGCGCTTTTATCCCAAATGAATCTACTCTTTTTACTGGAGGAGGTGTGTTTAATCAATATCTAATGGAAAGAATAAAGCACTATTCCTCTTCTAAAATTATAATTCCTAGCAACACAATCATTAATTTTAAAGAAGCCTTACTCTTTGGTTTTCTAGGAGTGTTAAAAGCAAGAAATGAAGTAAATTGCCTTCAATCCGTAACGGGTGCAGATAGGGATAATAGTGGTGGAGTTATTCATCAAATCTAAACCTAAATTTAATACATTTGCAAAAAATTAAAACCAAGAGAAGATGGAAGAATTATTAAAGAAATTTGAAGATAAAAAACCTGAAGTAGTTTTTGAATGGAAAGATGAAAAAACAGATGCTGAAGGATGGATAGTCATCAACTCATTAAGAGGAGGGGCTGCTGCAGGAGGAACAAGAATGAGAATTGGTGTTACTAAAGATGAGGTTTTAGCATTAGCAAAAACTATGGAAGTTAAATTTACAGTTGCTGGACCTCCAATTGGTGGTGGAAAATCTGGAATTAATTTTGACCCAAGAGACCCAAGAAAACAAGAGGTTTTAAGAAGATGGTATGCAGCTGCTAAACCATTATTAAAAACATATTACGGAACAGGTGGCGACATGAATGTAGATGAGGTGCATGAGGTAATGCCAATGTGTGAGGAACAAGGAATTTTATTTCCATTAGAAGGAATTGTAAACGGGCACCACAGGAGAGATGAAGAAGGAAAGATGAAAATCATCAATCAGCTTAAAGAAGGTGTACCTTTAATCGTTAAAGATGAAAACTTAACCCCTAACCCAAACAAAGACTATTCAGTAGGAGATTTAATTACTGGATATGGAGTATCAGAAACTATTTTACATTATTATAACATCTATGGTGGAGAGGTAAAAGGGAAAAGAGTAATCATACAAGGATGGGGGAATGTAGCAGGTGCTGCCGCATACTATTTAGCACAAGCAGGCGCTATCATTGTAGGGATTATTGATAAAGTAGGTGGAGTAGTTAATCCTGAAGGATATTCTTTTGAAGAAGTAAAATCTTTACTAGAAGACAGAACTTCTAACTTTTTAGAAGCTGATAACATGTTATCTTTTGAAGAAGCTAACGAAAAAATATGGAGTGTAGGTGCCGAGATATTTGTACCAGCAGCAGCTTCTCGTTTATTATCTCAAAATCAATTAGACACTATGATTGATAATGGGCTAGAAGTTATTTCATCTGGAGCAAATGTACCTTTTGCTGATAAAGAAATTTTCTTTGGACCAATCTCAAAAAGTGCTGATGAGAGAGTAAGTGTATTGCCTGATTTTATTGCAAATTGTGGTATGGCTAGAGTTTTTGCTTACTTAATGGAAAATGAAATTCAAATGACTGATAAAGCTATTTTTGCTGATACTTCAGACTGTATAAAAAACGCATTAATAAAATCACACGCAATTAATAATAGTAAAACCGATATCTCAAAAACAGCTTTTGAAATTGCATTAAAGCAACTGGTTTAAAAATTAAAATTATGGATACACAATTCTTAATGACTGAAATATTAGGCAACACAATTCAAGATTACACTTGGTTTATTGGAGCTGTTTTTTTAGGATTTATTTTTAAAAAATTAATCTCAAAATATTTAAGTCATCTTCTTTTTAGAATTTTAGGAAATAAAGGAATGGAAGTTGGAATTGATAAATTTGATTCCCTACTTACCAAGCCAATTGGTTTTTGCATAATGCTTTCTGTTATTTACCTAGGGAGTTCACACATTGAATACCCATCCGCTTGGAACTTAGCACCAGAGAATGAAATGGGTTTAAGAATGTTTATCAATAAAGGATTTTCTCTTGTTTATGTATATTCTATATTTTGGATTTTCTTAAAAGTAATTGATTTTATAGGTTTAATTTTAAATAAAAGAGCTGAAGCAACTGAGAACAAGATGGATGATCAACTTATTCCTTTCATCATTGAAATTGCTAAAATCATAACTTACATATTTGCTTTAGTAATTGTAATGGGGAATGTTTTTGATGTAGATATTACAGCCTTAGCTACAGGTTTAGGAATTGGAGGTATTGCCTTAGCTATGGCATCCAAAGAAAGTTTAGAAAACCTATTGGGTTCTTTCACTATATTTTTTGACCAACCTTTTACTGTAGGCGATACAGTTACAGTGGGTGCCGTTACAGGTACTGTGGAAAAAGTAGGATTTAGAAGTACAAGAATCCGAACTTTTGATAAAAGTTTAGTTACTGTACCCAACAAAAAAATGATTGATGCAGAGTTAGACAACTTAGGAATGCGCCCTGTAAGAAGAGTGAAATTCAATATTGGCTTGACTTACGAAACTGCTCCAGAACAAATCAAAGCAATTGTAGCTGATATTCAAGATATGATTAATCAGCATCCAAAAACAAATCAAGAAGGAAAGGTACGCTTCCAAGAATTTGGATCAAGCTCTTTAGATATCTTAGTTATGTATTTTGTTGACAGCCCAAAATGGAATGACTTAATTGATGTAAAAGAAGATGTCAACTATAAAATAATGGAGATTGTAAAAAAGCACAATAGCGATTTTGCTTTCCCAAGCACAACAGTATACTTACAAAAATAATTTTTCAAATAAACAACTAATAAAAATTTATGATTATTACATTTATGATTATTGTATTCGTTTTAGGATACATGGCAATTGCTTTAGAACACCCAATTAAAGTTGACAAAGCAGCTTCTGCACTTATTATTGGAGGATTAGGATGGGCACTATTTTCTTTTGGAGTATTTGATATTATAGGCAATGACTCTCCTAAATTCCTAGAATTTATTGAGTTTTTTAAATTAGAAAACCCAAACAGAACTTTAGAATGGATATCATTAAATTATCATGATCTTAAAACACATTATGTTGGACATGAACTATCGCATCATTTGGTAGATATTGCTGAAATTTTATTCTTCCTTTTGGGAGCAATGACTATTGTTGAACTGATAGATGCTCATGAGGGTTTTGCAATTATTACTGACAAAATTACAACCAACAAAAAGGTAGCTTTAATGTGGATTCTAAGTATTATAACTTTCTTCTTCTCTGCTGCTTTGGACAACTTAACAACAGCCATTGTTATGGCCGCTTTACTTACCAAACTAATTAAGGATAGAGAAGACTTATGGATGTTTGCAGGTATGGTAATCCTATCAGCCAATGCTGGTGGGGCATGGTCGCCAATTGGAGATGTTACTACTATTATGCTTTGGATTGGAGGGCAAGTAACAGCTGCAAACATTATTACTTCAGTATTTATCCCCTCAGTGGTTTGTGCACTTGTGCCATTAATTTACTTAACTTTTAAGTTAAAAGGTGAAATAACAAGGCCAATAAAAGTAGAAACTGCAGAACATTACACTGACCCTACTACTCCATTTGAAAGAAATTTGATTTTTTATTTAGGTGTATTAGGTCTCTTGTTTGTACCTGTTTTCAAAACAGTAACTCACCTACCTCCTTATGTTGGTATACTATTGTCTTTAGGGGTTTTATGGCTAGTAACTGAGGTAATTCACAGGAGTAAAAACCATGAACAAAAATCTCAACTTTCAGTTATTGGAGTAATGAAAAAAGTGGATACACCTACTATATTTTTCTTCTTAGGAATACTATTAGCTGTAGCAAGTTTACAATCAGCAGGACAATTGGACATTGTTGCTACATTTTTAGACACAACTTTTAACGGACAATCAGTTGAGGGAATTTACATTATCAATATGATTATTGGTTTACTCTCCTCTATTGTGGATAATGTGCCTTTAGTTGCTGGAGCAATGGGAATGTACCCAATTGCAGAGAGTGGGCATTATGCTGCTGATGGAATGTTCTGGGAGTTTTTAGCTTATTGTGCAGGTACTGGAGGTTCAGTTTTAATTATTGGTTCTGCAGCAGGAGTTGCTGTAATGGGTATCCTAAAAATTGACTTCATTTGGTACTTGAAAAATATTTCACTTTTAGCTTTAATGGGATACTTAGCAGGTGCAGCTACTTACATCTTTTTACAATAAAAAATAATTTTATCGTTTACTTACTATGACTTCATTACTCCTACAAATACCAAACCCTACTGATAGCTTAGGCACACCAGTAATTACTGAAAAAACTTTATCCGTTATTGATTTAATTACTTCAGGAGGAATTGGAGGAAACTTAGTGATGGGAGCTTTAGGCTTACTTTCTATTTTTGCAATTTATATTTTGATTGAACGCTTTTCAGTAATTAAAAAAGCAAGTAAAGAAGATGAGACTTTCCTAAAAAGCATTCAGAATTTTGTAGAAGCTAAAGATATTGAAGCAGCAAAAACCTTGTGCAGAAATACCGATAGCCCTATTTCAAGAATGATTGAAAAAGGAGTAAATCGTATCAACAAACCTATGACTGATATTTCAGCAGCCATTGAAAACCAAGGAAAATTAGAAGTTTTCAAAATGGAAACTAACTTGGCTAATTTAGCTACTATATCAGGTGCAGCACCTATGATTGGCTTTTTAGGAACTGTAATAGGTATGATTGTTGCTTTCCATGAAATGGCAAGTGCAGGTGGAAATATTGATGTTGAAATGTTGAGTAAAGGAATCTATACCGCTATGACAACTACTGTTGCCGGTTTAGTTGTGGGTATTATTGCCTTTATTGCATATAACTATTTAGTATCTAAAGTAGACAAAGTAGTATTTATGTTAGAAGCAAAGACAACTGAATTTTTAGACCTTTTACACCATAACGAATAATGGGATTAAGAAGCAGAAATAAGGTAACACCCAATTTTAACATGTCCTCAATGACGGACATAGTTTTCCTATTGCTTATCTTCTTTATGCTTACCTCTACCCTAGTTAGCCCAAATGCTTTAAAATTACTTTTACCAAGTAGTAAGGCAAAAACTTTGGAGAAGCAAACTATTTCTATTTCTATAACTCCTGAAATTGATTTTTATATCAATGAAAATGAAGTAAACTCAAATTCTATTGAACAGGAACTAAAGCTACTAATTGGCAATGAAGTTGAACCTGCAATAATTTTACATGCAGACAAAACAGTTGCTATTGAACATGTAGTAAAAGTGATGGACATTGCCTACCGCAATAAATACAAAATTGTATTAGCAACAAGCCCAAATTAAAATGACAGCTGCTGAAAAGAAGAGCAAAAGAAAAGGGATTATTGGAACAATATTGTTTCATGCACTACTTTTAGTTGCCTTTCTTTTTATGGGACTTACCTATCAAGACCCACCACCTGCTGAAGAGGGAATTAGTATCAACTTTGGTTTTACGGATCAAGGAACAGGAGAAATAGAACCAGAAAGTATTGAAGAAGTAACTGAAATAGTTGAAGAAGAAATTATTGAAGAGCAAATTGAAAGTACTGAAGAGATTATTACCCAATCAATAGTTGAAACTCCAGTTGTAGAAAAAACAGAAGAAAAGAAAAAGGTTGTTAAAAAAGAAGAACCTAAGGAAGAAGTAATTGAAGAGAAAAAACCTGAAGTAAACAAAAAGGCGCTTTACCCTGGTAAGAAAAAAAATCAAAAAAAATCAGAAGGAGATAAAAAAGGAGAAGGCAACCAAGGATCAACTGAAGGCGATCCAAACTCAGAAGTGTATGAAGGAGGAGGAATTGGAGAAGAAGGGAGTGCATATCAGCTAGGAGGAAGAAGTGTTGCCTTTAAAGCAAAACCTATTTATAACACTCAAATTGAAGGAAAAGTTGTAGTGCTAATTACAGTTGACAGATTAGGGAATGTGATAAATGCTATTCCTGGAGCAAAAGGCTCTACCACTTTAAACAAACAATTATTAGCAAGAGCAAAAGCTGCAGCCCTAAAAACTAAGTTTAACCCCAAACAAACCGCACCCACTAATCAGCAAGGAAAAATCATATATCACTTCCAGTTAAACTAATGAATTATCAACAAACGCTTGACTATCTTTTTAGTAAACTACCAATGTATCAAAGGCAAGGTGCAGCTGCTTATAAAGCTGATATTGGAAACATTGTTGAAGCAAGCAAACATTTAGGAAATCCTCATACACAATTTAAAAGCATTCATATTGCCGGAACAAATGGAAAAGGTTCCACTGCACACATGTTGGCTTCTATCTTGCAAGAATCAGGATATAAAGTAGGCTTATACACCTCTCCACATCTTAAGGATTTTAGAGAAAGAATTAAGATAAATGGAGAAATGATTACCGAACAAGAAGTAATTGGATTTGTTAATACACAAAAAGGTATTTTTGAAGAATTAGAACTATCCTTTTTTGAATTTACAGTTGCTATGGCATTTGATTATTTTGTAAATCAGAAAGTGGATATCGCAATTATTGAAACAGGCTTAGGAGGAAGGCTGGATAGCACAAATATTATTAACCCTGAGCTTTCAATCATCACCAATATAGGCCTTGACCACACAAATTTACTAGGAAATACAATTGAAAAAATTGCAACTGAAAAGGCAGGTATTATTAAAAATAATACACCCATTATTATTGGCAGAAAGCAGGAAAAAACAATCCCTATTTTTAAAACTATTGCTAAAGAAAAAGATGCAGAACTCATCAATAGTAAGTACTTTCAAGAATACAAAACAGATCTAAAAGGAGATTATCAAAAAGAAAACATCAATACTGTTCTAACAGCTATAACACAATTGATCAAGGAAGGGTGGAAAATTACAAATATCCAAATTCAGCAAGGTTTGGAAAAAGTTATCTCTAATACTCAACTTTTAGGAAGATGGCAAACCCTATCTAAATCCCCACTTATTATTTGTGACACTGGGCATAATGAGGATGGAATAAAAGAAATTATAAAACAATTAGGTAGCTTGAATTACAATCAACTTCATTTTGTATTTGGCACAGTTAACGATAAAAACCTAACTACTATTTTATCGCTTTTACCTACAACTGCAAAATATTATTTTTGCCAAGCTAATATTGCAAGAGCTATGGATGTGCAGGAATTAGAGAAACAAGCTAAGGAATTCAAACTTAATGGAAATGCATTTACTAGTGTAAAACAGGCTCTAAATAAAGCAAGAGAATGTGCTAATGAAAATGATTTAATCTTTATTGGAGGTAGTACTTTTGTTGTTGCAGAAGTCCTTTAAATAAAATTAAAAAAACTTGCTTGTAATAAGAAATGGTATATATTTGCAATCCAATTTAAGGGCGATTAACTCAGTTGGTTCAGAGTGCCTCCTTTACACGGAGGAAGTCGGGGGTTCGAGTCCCTCATTGCCCACCAAAGCGGAATCCATCTCATTATGAGTTAAGATTCCGCTTTTTTTATTCTCATAAATACCTGTAGTTCTTTTAGTTAGCTCGAATAATAAATTAACTTCAGGGGTTCGAACTCTCTGTTTTTCCTTTTCAAAAGTTGTTCCTTTTGGAAAGACAAATTGTTAAAGCTCACTTTTTTGTTCATAAGACATATTTAACCATGTAGATGACAAGTTTTGTGAGATTTTTATGGCTTCATTTGTTATTTTTTCAAGGTTCGAACTGCCCTTAAGCCCATTTGTTATTTTTCTATCAATATCAGCTAATTCATCACTATACTTTTGAGTATATTTTTGATATAAATCAGCACCTATTTCTCCAATTGCATAACGCTCTTCAATCTTATCAAGTTGAGTTTCTAATTTACTTTTTCTACTCTCTAAATTTGACTGATCAAATTGTTGATTAGATTGATATTGATTAAAGGCATGTTCCACTAATTGCTTAAAAGGTTTATCTAAACCTTTCTTAAGCTCAAATTGCTTAAGGTATTCTGAAAATAGTGTATTAAGTTTCTTTGCATTAATATTCAATTTCGTCCCCTTACTCCTAGACTTATAATACCATATACCTTTCTTTTTTACGATATACCCTGTTAATGGGTCATTAGTATTATGACATTTCATAATAAAAAAACAATAAATGAAAGCTTCATAAAAATAAAGAATTCTCCGTCTACCTGAGTAAACCTAAGGTAGATGTGAGGTAAACCCAAAGTAAACAATGAGAATAATGGAAAATAACGACTACAGAAACATAACATTAAGCACCAAAGTGTGTGCAAGGCAAAAGGCAGAGTACGTAAAAATAGCCGCTCAAAATGGCATAAGTATGTCAGAATGGTTAGCATGTATTATCGAATCCAATAAAAACAAATACGGAAAAGAAGGAGATCCTACAAAAAGAGAATTAACCTTAGAGAAAGAAATTGATACAGTAAAAAAGCAAAATGTTAGATTAGCAAAGGACAGAGAAAGTGCTGATTATAGAGTCTCTTTAGATATGAAAAGAGCTGACAAAGCAATTGAAGAAAGGGATGAGATACGCTATCAACTTAAAGAGAAAATTGTCGAGAATGATATGTTAAAAAATAAAATAGAGAAGCATAAACCAAAGTTCGAAGAGATTAATGATGAAAAAGGTTTTTTTGGGGTTTTCGTTTCAATTCTAGGTGCAATTGCATTAGGGAGCATGATTATGAAAGATTAATTCGATAAATTCAAAAGACCACCAATAAAGAACCCCCTCAATTGAGTGGGTTTATTTTTACTAAATTAAATTTTCAATAGATTTAGCTGTATCTAAAACAGTCTTTTCAACACTTATTGGTTTCCAATCAAATGTTTCCATCGTAGATGAAACATCACCATTATAAGTTTTACCAATAAAAGCTCTCATACTTCTAGCTTCTCTATCAAAATTTCCAATAAATTTTAGCAAAAAGTTTGGAGCTAATTTCGTGCTTACCTTATCATAACCATTAGATTTTAAAATTTGTGCCAATTCTTGAAATGCATAAGGTTTTTCTGTAGTTACAATAAATCTTTTTCCATTTGCATTTTTATTTTCAAGCGCGAGAACATGAATTTTAGCTACATCTCTAACATCAGACATATTGATTGAAGATTTAGGAAGCATGGGCATTTTACCAAGAATCATATTTTTAAACATTCCCATTGAAGCACCCTCTAAATTACCTGAAAGAGTTGGGCCAAATACAGGTCCAGGGTTAACTACCGATAACTGCATAGGATTTTCCTCATTCTGCTTTTTGATAAAATCCCATGCACTTCTTTCAGCCAATGTTTTACTCTTTGCATAAGCTGAAATGTTTTTTGCTTTCATATTTGTCCATGAATTATAATCTATATTAATAGATTTATCTGCATTTTCTAACATAGAAACCATGGATGAAGTTAATACAACTCTTTTAACACCTGACTTTTTAGCAGCTTCTAGAGCACGCAATGTTCCTTCGACTGCAGGCTTAATATATTTATTTTCATCTTTTGGCTCTATCATTACATAGGGAGATGCAACATGAAGCACAAATTCACAACCTTCCATTGCCTTATCCCAACCTTTATCTTCTAAAAGATCTAATTCACAAAATTCTAAATTATCTTTAGGATCTATTTGCTTGTTAATAGCCTCAATAACTGCTTCTTTTTTTGACAAGTTTCTTACTGAACCACGAACAGAATATCCATTCTTTAATAATTCAACAGCACAGTGATTTCCTATATAACCTGAAATACCCGTTAACAAGACTTTTTTATTCATTCTTTTAATTTAAAATTATTCTTTTCTCAACTGTACCATCGTCATAGATGTAAAAAAGTGGACCATTCTTTCTTTCTTTTGTTTCTCTTCCTAATAAGTCTACTATCTTAATTAATTTTCTTGAACTTAGAGTACTAGTTTCATCTATGGATGTAAGCATAGGATTAGCAGTTCTAAAGGATACATACTGATTATTATCCCAATATACAAGTACCGGATAATAACACACCCAAGTATTAAAATTATTATCTGATAATTCTAATTTAAGAATATAAAATGCTGTATCTGAACTATTGATCATAAAACTAAAAACTGAATCAGTACTTAAGATTGCACCAGTTCCATTCCAATCTATCCATTCAAAATCGACTCCAGTAGTAGTTAAGCTAGAAACATTTGATCCAATAGTAATTGAATCAGAAGTAGCAGTTAAGTTGACAACATTAGTAATACTTAAGTCAACTGAATCACAAAGCACATAACAAGTATTTTGACAATCAGATAAAGAAGCATATTGACCTCCCCATGGTCCTGCTGGACCTGCGTCATAACATCCTAAAATTGGATCACAGTCATAAGAATTATTTGGAGTTACAGTTAACCAATTAGTTCCATCCCAAGCAATTGTATCACACGTATAACAGGAAGATCCTAAAGGAGGGCTTGCTTGCAAATTATGTTGATATAAACTATCATATAAGAATACATTAGCACAAACAATAAAAGTGTCACTAAGTGAACCATTGAATCCACCTATATTCACAAAACTTATTGGATTAGCATATAAAGGGCCCAATAGATTAACATTTCCGTCAGTTGAATAAGCCTCCCAAAAAGATAATGAATCTATAACTTCAGGGAAGTTATTATTTAAATAGTTAGAGGAGATTGTTAGAGTATCCAGATTATTATTAAGTTCATTGAAATCTATTAAATTACAATCAAAAGTTGGTGTAAAAGATCCATTATATGAGTATGTACTTGTATATACACAACCAGTTGTCGTAGTAACTGTACATGTGTACGTTCCAGAAGAATTAACACTTATTGCTTGAGTAGTATCTCCATTTGACCATAAATAAGTGTCTGGATAATTATTTGCACAACCAGCACTACCACCAATATTATAAGTCCAGTCAGCCGTTAAATTAGTGCCTGAAGCTGAAATTTGTAAATTACCATAGTTACATGGATTCATTAAAATAATAACCTGTACTGAATCTGTATCTATACAATAGTTAATTGTTGTAGAGTCAAAATAAGTTACAGTCAAAGTAACATATAACGGATATGTAACATTAGATAAATCTCCATAAGTATGACAAGGATTTTGTTGAATTGATGTAGTGCCATCACCAAAGTCCCATAAATAAGATGCAGAATAATTAGTTGACCATCCAGGACTTACAGATGAGCTATCAGAGAAATTTAAAGTACCTGAACCTCCATTGTCAGAAATTGGATTTGAATTACACTGCGCTTGTAAATTTATAGTAACTATTGCAGTAAAAAGTATAAGAATTAATTTTTTCATTTTGTATAATTTTTTAAGTTATAATTTATACAAAAATATAGGTTTTTTTTTAAAACTACATTAACATATGTTAATTATCATGGAAGTATAACTAAAAGATATAAACATTAGAAATTTTTAATATACTGCTTATATAGAAAATTATAAGTTACTGAATAAAATACTATGTATTAGATCTAATTCTACTTAAGCTCTGTTGAGTAATACCTAGATAAGAAGCAATATGATAATTCATAGCAACAGATTCCATTTCAGGATATTCTGTTATAAAATTTAAATACCTATCTCTAGCACTTAATTGTAAATGATTTACGATTCTTTTATTTAGGCGCACGAACGTTCTCTCTAAATTTTTTCTATGAAAAGTTTCAAACTCAGGAAACCTTGTGAAAACTTCTTGAATACTAGCTCGATTTAATTTAATGACAATGCAATCTTTAATACAATCAACATTTAACATTGCCTCTGAGTTACTGTAATATCCAATATAATCACTTATCCACCAATTTTTAATTGCAAATTGCACAGTATGCTCTTTATCATTTTTGTCAATAACAAATGATCTTAAAACACCATTGAGGACAAAGTAAGTCTGTAAAACATTTTCTTGCCCTTGTTCAATTAAGAGATCTCCTTTTTGGAATCTCTTAATTTTAGCAATTGATGAAATTAAATCTCTAGCCTCATCAGATACACTCAACCCATTACTTAAGTAATTAAAGAAATCTTCCATATTATTCATTAGACAAAAATAAAATAACTAAACAATA
This sequence comes from uncultured Flavobacteriales bacterium, assembly GCA_943788405.1. Classification (GTDB taxonomy): domain Bacteria; phylum Bacteroidota; class Bacteroidia; order Flavobacteriales; family BACL11; genus UWMA-0277. The sequence continues at coordinate 25,717 of CALSQD010000002.1, read as the reverse complement.
ATGCTATTTAACATATGATAAAATCAATTAACAGAGAAAATATGAATATAAATGTCATAATACTCAACTATCATCTCAAATCTTCTATATCTAATAATTTTTTATTCATCAATACCATTTATTATTTTTCTAAAAAAGTTCGAAATTAGGACCGAGAGGTCCACCAAAAAGAAACCCGCTCAATTGAGTGGGTTTTTGTTTACTCAAGAATTATTTTTTTCTCCACCGTTCCATCATCAAATATGTAAAAGAGAGGTTGATTCTTATTTTTATTTCTTTCTCTTCCTAAGATATCTATAACTTTAATTAATTCTTTATTAGAGGTGTCTTCGTTAATTGAAGTAGTGCCATCAATAACAATAAACTCTCCAATCATTCCATTTGGAATATGTGGAGTACAAACATATTGATACAGCCCGGCAACTTGAGGGATATATTGGAAAAAGGTATCTGCAGGCATTTGCCATACTTGATCAAAAGAAACTGCTCCAACAGGAATATTATCAGACGTTATAGTATGAAGCATCATTGGGAGCAACCCAAAATAAGGTTCCCACTCTATAGTGTCTCCCAATTGAATTGTAATGCTACCTGGAACGAACTCATAATAGCCACCCCACACTCCTATTTGATGAATTGTTCCTTTTGAATTAAAAGAAGAAAGAATAAATAATATTAATAATAGTTTTTTCATAAAGCAAACTTACATAATAATTTTCTGAAAAAGTTCGAACTTAGGACCGTAAGGTCCACCGAAAACAAAACCCACTCATATGAGTGGGTTTTTTTTTAAATATAGCTTTCTCTAACCCAACTATCAATAGATTGAAGTACAGGTTGTAATTTTTTTGCAGCATCTGTTAAAGAATACTCTACTCTTGGAGGAGTTTCTTTAAATGACTCTCTGTTTATTAATTTATCATCTACTAACTGATTTAAATGATCAGTCAATACTTTCCTAGAAATCCCATCAATTACAGCAGCAAGTTGACCAAATCTTAAACTTTTATTGCTAAGATGATATATTATTGACAATTTCCATTTCCCACCCAGCTTCTCGGTAAAGACACTTGCAGTACAAAATTTATTTTCATTATTCATAGCTTCTCTCTAATTAGTTACTTAAATATTACTACTTTTTTAATAGTAACCAAAAAGTAACAGTTACTTTATATTACTTTTATTAGTTACTTTGCAAAACTATTTAAAATAATTAACTTAAAAAATGAAACATGAAAGAATTTAATGAAAGTTCAAAAAGAGGAAAATGTCAATGTGGTAAAACAAAAAATCCAAACGGAAATTGTGATGGATCACATGCAAATAAATATAGCCGGCTAAAAGTATTTGCATTAACATTATCTATTCTACTCTCATCAATATCGTATGCAATAACTATCACACCTCAAAATGATAAAGAAATAAATACCAAAAATAGTTCTGTATTCTGGAAAGGAAATAAAGTTACAGGAAGTCATGAAGGTACAATAAAAATAAAGTCAGGTATTCTTAAATTTGAGAAGAAGAAATTCATTGGAGGAGAATTTGAAATTGATATGAATAGTTTAATATGTACAGATCTTTCTGGAGAATATAAAGGGAAATTAGAGGGTCACTTAAAATCTGATGATTTTTTTGGAGTAACAAATTTCCCAACAGCAACTCTAAAGATTAAGAAAGTTGAACAAAAGAAAGGGAATACATATGAATGTACTGCAGAGATAAAAATTAAGGGAAAAACAGAGAATATTATATTTAATACAATTCTTAATAAAAATAGTGCAGCTGCAAAAATTAAAATTGACAGGACAAAATTTGATGTTAAATATGGTTCTGGAAGTTTCTTTGATGGTTTAGGTGACAATATGATTTATGATGAATTTGATTTAAATATAAATCTTTCATTCTAAGCTTATGAAGAGATCAAAATTCATAAAAAAATCTCTGTTTGGTATTTTTGCTGGAATAACAATTCCTAGTTTTGCAACTTCAAAAGAAAAAATAAGTGAAACAATAGTTACATTGAAAAATAATATTGGATTTAATCATATGCCAAACATAGAGGATAAAAATATTAATACTGTAATACATAGGGCACATACCAGAAACAGTGCTGATTTTGGATGGCTGAAAGTAAATCATACATTTAGTTTTGCAAATTATTACAACCCTGAGAGAATGAACTTTGGAGCATTAAGGGTTCTTAATGATGATACAATTTTAGGAGGTAAAGGCTTTAGTACACATCCACATGAAAATATGGAAATTATTACGATACCACTAGATGGGTCATTAAAGCATAAAGATAATATGGGAAATGGTAGCATTATAGAAGATGGCGATATTCAAGTTATGAGTGCCGGCAAGGGGATTCAACATAGTGAATATAATGCTAATGAAAAATTAGAGGCAAAAGTTCTTCAAATCTGGCTTCATCCAAATAAAAAAAATGTAGCACCAAGGTATCAGCAACTTTCACTTAAAGATATTAGTAAGAAAAATGTTTTTTATCAGATATTATCACCTAGTAAAAATGATCAAGGTGTGTGGATACATCAAAATTCCTGGTTTTTACTAGGTGAATTCTCAGTAGATAAAACAACTAATTATAAATTACATTCTAAAATGAATGGGGTTTATGCATTTGTAATTGAAGGAAAAGCTAATATAAACGGTCACGATCTAAATAAACGAGATGGGATTGGAATATGGGAGATTGATTCGATAAATATTTCTAATTCAATAAATAGTAAAATCTTATTAATGGAAGTCCCAATGATTGCATAATTTTCTAAAAAAGTTCGAAATAAGGACCGAGAGGTCCACCAAAAATAAACCTACTCAATTGAGTGGGTTTTTATTTATTCAAAAATTATTTTTTTCTCCACAGTACCATCATCATAAATATAAAATAGTGGTGTATTTTTTCTGTAAGGAGTTTTTTGTCCTAATATATCAGTAATTTTTAAAAGTTTTCTTTCTGAATTAAATTCTAAAATACTTGTAGGGACATTAGTAACAGTAAAAACTACATTTATAATACATCCTGATTTATCTTTCACATCACAGCTGTAGATACCATTAGAAGATGGTGTAATAGTTGATAAAGTATCTCCTGTAATCCATGTATAACTGTACGGAGGTATTCCTCCACTTACATTGGTTGTTAAATCAAGTGCAGACTGACTAATTGAAGCGGTTAGTGGTGGTGGTTCATTAATTACATATGTTTCTACTGTACTATTTCCATTAGCATCCGTAACAGTTACCATATAAGTGCCAGCAAATAAATTAAAAATATCTTGACTTGCATCCGTGAATCCATTTGGGCCTGCCCAAGAGAAAGCAAAAGGAAAAGCAGTTCCAAAGACATCTAATATAATAAATCCATCTGAAAATCCATTACAGCTCACATCTACCAATTTATCTAAATCAACCATTGGCGGAGAAACAACAATGCTATTCAAGGAATTACCTAAGTAGTAAACAATATCTCCATAAGGATTTCCTGCAGAATCTGTTTCAATTTCAGCTAAACTCCAAGTTATTGTAGAGTCATTAGTTCTCCAGCTATAACGACTCTCATTCCAAGAGATAGAACCACTATTAGGCTCTTGCACCCATTGAGATAATCCTGTTAATGTGTCTGTTATCTTGAGCAAAGTATTATCAAAATCAAAACTTGTTTCATATACTCTTAATGCATCAAAAGTTCCATTTGGAATCTGAACTTGACCCCATCCATCCACAATATATTTATCCGTATTTCCATAAACTGCTTTAATAGAGTCAATAGTAAAAGGCCCAGGTATTCCTGCTAAAATAGAAGGCAGTGGAGGAGACAGCAAGGTATCCCATTGAAATAGAATCTGCGTATTGGTAATGGTGTCTAAATAATTTAAAGGTGTAGGTAATAACATCTTATTGTTAGGATAAACCATTCCTGCATCAACATAACCAACAGCAGCAAGTCCATTTACCGATCTATTTAAATAATAATACGTTGCCGAATCTAGCTGCGCACAAATATTACTTGAGGAAAAACTAGCTTGATACGGGGTTGTTAAAGGATCAATAAATCCTAGCAGCATATCTGGCATTCCTGCGGCATTTGCAAAATTCCAGTTTTGATTCGCTCCAGATGGTCCAGGTAAATAATTGCCAGAATCTTCTGCTGTAATTACGGTATCACCAATGTTTGGAAGATTTGCACTTGTTACTATTATCTGTGAGTAAGATAAAAATGGAAGTAGTAAGATTAAATAAAGTATTTTTTTCATAATGCAAACATACTTATTAATTTTCTAAAAAAGTTCGAAATTAGGACCGAGAGGCCCACCAAAGCGGAATCCATCTCATTATGAGTTAGTTTTCCGCTTTTTTTATTCTCATAAATACCTGAAGATATTTTACTTACCTCACAATAAACAAGTGTCCTTGTTCTTGATGTTTCCATCCTTCAAAATCCTGGAAATATACTTCATAAATATATGTTCCCATAGGTAAATCATTACCAGTTTTATAATGCGTTCCATTCCAACCATTATCATTTAAGAAACACTCAATTTCTGTAATAACAGAAGTAGAGAAAACTACTTCAGAAACACGATTATAAACCGTAAACAAGAAAGTTTCTGTTCGTATTCCGTTATAAGAAATACAAAACACATCATTTATCTGATCGTTATCTGGAGTGAAAGAATTCGGAACATACATCCAATATTCATCTGTAATCCAGATATGTTTAAAAGTAGTATCTGTACAACCAACATTATCTTTTATTATTAATGAAACTTCAAAAATTCCTGTCTCGCTTTCAAAAACATGTTCCGGGTTTTGCACATTCTCATCAAAAGAATTATCTCCAAAACTCCAAGTCCATTCTGAAATATTGGCAGTACCAATTATAGAATTATCAGTAAATTGAGCATTCGGATAGATAATAGAAAGTGTGTCAGATATTAAACTAAATAGAGCCTCCGGAGCTTTTAATACAGTCACTAATGCAGAGCCTGAAAACCACCCTACCTCATTAGCATCTGAAAACGAAACTAAATCATACACACCAGATTCATAAGTGGAAATTATATAGGGATTTAAATTAGTCGTAATTGGAGATTTATTCACTCCATTATGAGAATACACAAATGTATTAGGAGAAACTGATCCAGAAAAAGAAATTTTTACCTCTGCTTTCTGATCTAAATTATCACAAATAGTATCGTTTCCTGAAATAAATGCTACTAAATCAGGCTTAGGGTAGGTAATCAGAATTACAGAATCTGAACTCACCGCATTAAAGTTTACAGTAAAACTGGTATTTGATGGTAAAATTGGATTAGTATTCGACTGCCACTGACTAAAAAGCCAAGTTGGGTTTAATTGTGCTTGCAACGTAATATTTTCTCCGTACCAATAGTTTTGCGAATACGGCAAAGCTTGCACAACACCATCAATAGTTACCGTTGCAGATCCCACATTATTAATATCGTAAATAATTTGTATTCCTAATTTTTGATGAACGACAGAATCTACAAAAGAAGTATCACAACCATCAATAATAAAACCTGTATTAGTAAAAATACCCGTATCAGAGGGATTAAAGACCATGCTATCAGCAGTATATACCGTGTCAAAAGTATTATTATAAGTAAAACTACCAGGTGTCATACTCATTTTCCATACAAAAATATCTTTTTTCCTTCCAGTTGCATCTAGTATTGTACCATCAAAATCTGCTAATTCTTCAAAAAAACCAACTGCGTATACATTCCCAAAACCATCAGGACAAATATCACCTGTTCTATCATCATCATCTGTATCAGAACCGGCCATCTTTGCCCAAAGCCAATCTCCTGTATTTGTTGAGCCATCTAATTGTGCCACCCATGAAGAAGCTGTAGTATCACCAGCGATTTGGGGACCAACTACTAATCCATTTGAAAAAGTCATTTCTCCTCTAGCAGTACCTCCTAGAAAAACCTGTTTATTTATATCTACAGACATTTGATATGGTTTATCAGTACCTTCACTCCTTGCTCTTTTTGCCCATTTCCACTCACCCTGATTATTCATCTTTGCAACAAAAACATCTCTTTTTTGTTTATGACTTAGAGTGTATGTTCCATTAGAAGCATTAGCCCCAGGGAAAACCATAGGGTTACGATATTCTCCACAAATATAAATATCATCACAAACATCAATAGCAATACTATTTGCTCTATCTGTTTTATTACTGCCAAATCCTTCTGCCCAAAGCCAATTACCATCCTTATCCATCTTAAAGATAAAAGCATCCCACTCTCCTTTTGATGTAAGTGAGAAGGGGCCATAATTAGCTGTATTTTCGAATCCACCTACGACATAAATATTAGAAGAAGCGTCAATTGCTAAACGATTATCCCTTGAGCCTCTCGCATCTTTAATGCCATTAAATTTATCCACCCAAAGCCAATTTCCATTAGAGTCTAATTTACCTATATATCCCATTGGCTGACAATCATTACCCCAATCAGGATTTGTTATGGAAAAATTATCAAAATCTGCACTAACACCAGAGAAGAACCCTGTAACATAAATAAAACCATCATCATCTACCTTCACATCATAGGAATGGTCATCAGCATCATATATTGGACCAGGACAATTTGGCCCACTTCCAGCTCCATCATGTGCACCAAAACCTATTACCCAAACAGGATTTCCATCTGTATCAATCTTAGCAAGTAGAGAATTATCGTGATCATTTATTCCAGTAGATGGAGTTATAGTTCCAGGAGCTCCAATAACACCCAATTTATAAGAACTCCAAAAGGTGCCAGTAATAAAGACATCACCACCAGGCGTAACATGCATTCCTAAAGCTCTATCATCACAACAACCACCTGTTTGATTACCTCCAGGAATAGCCCACAACACATTTCCTAAAGAATCCATTTTAAAAACAAAATTTTCTTTATTATTTCCCCATGTGCTTTGACCAGAGTTTGCAAGTGTAATACTACCAAAAGTTGCCTCATTGTTATAAAAACCGCTTACATAAATAAAACCTAAAGAATCTGTACCTATACTTATTCCTTTATCTGAATCAGTTCCACCAAAGGACTTTACCCAATCAGTTGTTTGAGAAAACACATTGAAACTAAAGAAAATAAATAGGTAAAATAAAATACGTTTCATATAATTCTTAGACAATTTAAAAGTTAAATACGTTGAATCCCATCTCCCATACCTGACTTAATAAACCCACTCATTTGAGTGGTTTTTTATTTATTTAGTTTGAATTATAATTACTTAGTATATCTTTTAATGATATTACCGTTAGAGTAAATGTCTAAAATAATTTGATTTTTTGCATCTCTACTAATTTTTTTTCCCAGTATGTTGACCGAGTGTAAATATTTATTATTTAATTCATTAATTTCACTTACTAGTGTAGTTATAGGAAGTAACACAGCATCAATTACATGTACTACACCGTTATCAGCAACAATATCTACTATTATTACTTGAGCATTGTCTATAAATACATCTCCATTTGAATTAATGGTTACTGTTACATCATTGCCTAGCAAAGTAGTTACTACTTGACCATTTGATAACATTCCTGACATTACACTATCTCCTACTACGTGGTGTTTTAAAATATCTGTTAATTGAGGAAGATCATTCAATAATGCAGTAACTGTTCCAGTTGGTAAAGCATTAAAAGCAGCATCTGTTGGAGCAAAAACTGTAAATGGCCCAGGTCCTTGTAAAGTTCCATCCAAACCACATGTGTCAATAGCCCACCTTAATGTATTATGTGAAGGTGATAAATCAATGATATCGTAAACAGTATTATTAGCTGGTGTAGGTGGAATTAAAACAGCGTCAATTACATGAATTACTCCGTTATCTGCAACAATATCTGCTACTATTACTTGAGCATTGTCTATAAAAACATCTCCATTTGAATTAATGGTTATTGTTACATCATTGCCTAGCAAAGTAGTTACTAATTGACCATTTGATAACATTCCTGACATTACACTATCTCCTACTAAGTGGTGTGTTAAAATATTTGTTAGAGTTGGTATATCACCAAGTAATTGTAATAAATTTGCTTGTCCTAAGGCATTAAACGCAGCATCTGTTGGTGCAAATAATGTAAATGGCCCAGGCCCTTGTAAAGCAGCAGCCCCACCACATGTGTCAACAGCAGTTTGTAAAATAGTAAGTGCCGAATTTGTAATTAAATCGTAAATACTATTTGTAGGACTACAATTAGTGCTAAAATAATGGGTTGCATCTATATTAGTCCAGTTGGCAGCTGAGTATCCATTATCATCTACATCAATACAAAAAAGGTTTGGGTTATTTGTGGTGGTAAAATTAGTAAAAGCTGTATTATTTCCATTTCTCACATCAAGACTTGTGAGTTGATTCTGTTCACAATTCAAATTAGTTAAAGCAGTATTAGCGCTTACATCAAGATTTATGAGTTGATTACCTTTACACCAGAGCTGAATTAAATTAGTATTAGCACTTACATCAAGGCTTGTGAGTTGATTATCATTACATCCCAAATCCCACAAAGCAGTATTCGCACTTACATTAAGACTAGTTAGTTGATTATTGTGACAATACAACTGAGTCAAAGCAGTATTAGTAATTACAATAAGACTTGTTAGTTGATTAACTTGACAATCCAAGTAAGTTAAATCAGTATTAGTACTTACATCAAGGCTTGTGAGTTGATTAGCGTTACAATACAACTGAGTCAAAGCAGTATTAGCACTTATATCAAGACTTGTGAGTTGATTAGCGTTAGAAATCAATTCAGTTAAAGCAGTATTATTACTTAAATCAAGACTTGTAAGTTGATTAGCACTACAATACAATGAAGTCAAATTAGTATTAGTGCTTACATCAAGACTGTTGAGTTGATTACTAACACATCCCAAAACAGTCAAAGAAATATTAGCACTTACATCAAGAATTGTTAATTGATTAGTGTTACAAATCAATGAAGTCAAATCAGTATTAGTACTTACATCAAGAATTGCTAGCTGATTCTGTTCACAATTCAAATTAGTTAAAGCAGTAAATGCTTCTATTCCTGTTAAATCAAAAATCCCAAGGTTGGAACAATTTATAGAACCTACAAAAGGAGTTGCTTCACTAACTTGTATTTCATTATCTCCGTTAGTATTAATAGCTGTATTCCCAACTAAATATGCCTTAAAGTTAGCGTCAGGTATATTTACATTAGAAGGCTGCCCAAAACCAATAAAAGGTAAGCAAATTAATATTAGTAGTAATTTTTTCATTTTTTTCATAATCTTAGTTGTTTGTTAATCTTTTATTCAAGAATTATTTTTTTCTCAACTGTTCCATCATCATAGATGTAAAAGAGTGGTGTATTCTTTTTCTCATTTGTTGATTGACCAAATATGTTTGTTATTTTTAGTAGTTCTCTTTTGTTTGGGTAAAGTTCAATTATAGAAGTACTTTGATTGATACATGAGCACGAGTCTTCATTCCACACAGTCAAGCTAGGACAATTTGGCGGATGAACTAAATTAGAACCATTCATTTTAGTCATTATAATAACTTCATAACTGTAATCCGGTATATTGGTACCAAAGACAGAAAAATTGGATATTGTTACAGTATATTTTATATCTTCCAAGCTATTAAGGTTTATATAAGACTGATCAGGCTCCCACACTATTGTATTGTCCCCTGCACCAATTAAGAGGGGTTGAATTGTTAGAGGAATATTTATTCCTTGCTCATCAGTCATAGATATCGTTGTATTACTAAAGTCTGCATTTGGCATACCAAAAGACCATCTATTAAATACTAAGGGAGCGGGGAAAAACCCTTCAGAGGGATAACAAACAAATTCATAGAATGGTGCGTTAAAACTGGGGACATCTATCACCCAGGTTGCATTTGTATTATCTGTAGAACCTGTTCCAAAAGTATTTGCTCTAGTGTATAAGATCCATCTTCTGTGTCCAACATGGTAATTGTTAATTCCAGGGTCCTCTATAAATCCAGTGATAGCGTCTGAGGAATGTATATTAAAAGCTAAATTGGAATTTTCAGCAGCAGACGCACCATCTGCAGAATAACAATTCCAATTTGGTGGAGGGAAATGATTGTTTCCTCCATTTGCGGACATTATTAATGCTGCTTCTTGGCATTTTTGATTTAAAATTGGGTCAAAGATAATGTCTGAAGGTAATCCTACTAAATCTCTAAAATAGTTTATTCTATCTAATGTATTGTTTAGTGCTAAATTTGTGATTGTTCCTGGATCACAAGTGTTTATATTTCCCGTCCATCCTAATTGAAGTGTTGAAACCTCACTGCCTAAATATATATTATTGTAATTGTCAACTATTTGCTGTCTATCACATTGCCCAAACCCAATAGAGGGTAAGCAAATAAATATTAGTATTATTTTTTTCATAATCTTAGTTGTTTGTTAAGCGTTTATTGTATAATTATTTTTTCACTAACATTTTTACCAGAGTCTAAGTCTGTGATTTTAATTAAATAAGTTCCTTGAGGGAAGGTTTGAATATCAATTGTAGACTGGTTTGTTGTACTGGTCATTATTCTTCCTTGTATATCGTATATAGTTGCCTCGTATTTTAAGTTTTCCGAAACATTAAGATTGATCATGCCTATTACCGGATTTGGATAAATAGCGAATGCTCTATCATCTAACCCTATGTGATCAGCACTCAATATGTTTTGATAGATTCTTATTTCATGTACGTTACCCTCACAAGAACTAATAGCTAGTTCGCTTAAAAAGGCTCCAGTAGGGTTGTTAATTGTTATAGTTTCAAGTGTGCCATTAATAGAGTTTCCTGGATTATTAATTGTGTTTCCCACAGTATTTATGATTATACCAGTACTATCCATTAAATGGGCGAAAGTACATTCTGGCTCAAAATAACTACAATAACTTATAACGTCAACTTCTATTTTTTGGATGTTCTGTAAAGATGATAAATCAACGGATAGTCTTGATGGCCAAAGCCATACATATGTTGGTTCTACATCAAAAAAGCAAGCTCCTGGCCCACAATCATCAGTTGTGCCAGTGACAAAGCTAAGATCTAAATTTTGTTCTGTCCAAATGTCATTACAAATCGTGTTTGAAGAAATACTGTCAAGAGTGAGAGTTATAGATTGCCCTGAAGCTATTAACTGTAAAAAGAGTAAAAATGCGAGTGATAAGATCTTGTTTATTTTCATAATCGTATTGTTATTTAGATGACAAAATTAGGCAACAAATCTAGATTCCACAATACGCTATGAAGCGTAATTTAAGTCAAGCGATTTAGTTGAAAAAACATTTATATTGCAAGAAATTACTGAAATTATTAATTTCAAGTTTCTGGCAAATTCTGTTTCTATGAGTTCGGATGGTGTTGGGAGAAACTCCCATCTTCTCAGCTATCTGTGTATTACCATTTCCATTAATTATGAATTTGAGTGTTTCCTGTTCTCTTTTAGTTAAGCAAGAAAATTTAATAATATTATTCTTCATGAAATGATTTTCTTTAATGAGATTTTTCAGTAAAGTGATAGTATTACTAAATTCGGATGGATCTTCTTTCAACTCAAATACTATTTTTCCATCATCATCTACTCCTTTAAAAGTGATATCTAAATTTTGATGAGCGATCTTATTATCTTTAACTTTTGACTCTTTACTTAACCAACTATAAGCTTCTCTTTCATTTGCAAAATACTTTGGGTTAAATCCAGTATATGGGCTCTCTATTCCCTGGATCAAAACCGAAATATCTTGTCCAATAACAAATACCAATTGATCGTAGCCATCTGCCCTTCTCTTTACAAATCCAGATTTAAATATTGGGTTTAAAATAACTTCATCAACCCATTTTTTTGTAGAAATATTTGGTTTAAAGGTTTTTTTATCTAGAATCCAAATCATTTGACAAGGCTTAATTTCCAAAGATATTTTTAGATATTCTAACAACTCTGCTTTGTACACCACATTATTAGGCGGATTAGATTTCCAAGTGCTAATTAGCCTTGAATTTTCTTTTTCATATTTTATGAGTAAATGAGAGCCATTATATACTTTCATAATGATATTTTATTATTTAAAATATGCGAATTTAAGTAATAAAAATAGAAATACAATACGCTATTGGACGTAGAAAGATCAGAGCCTTATATTAAATAATTCTCTGAAAAAAGTTCGAAATAAGGACCGAGAGGCCCACCAATAAAGAACCCCCTCAATTGAGGGGGTTTTTATTTATTCAAGAATTATCTTTTTCTCAACTGTTCCATCATCATAGATATAGAAAAGAGGTTTATTTTTCAATCCTTTCGATTGTCTTCCTAAAACATCAACAGTACTGATAAGCTTTCTAATGCCACTTGAATTAATATCAGTGATAGCTGTTGATGATGGATTATATGTTAATATACATGTGTCTGCTATAAAAGCACCAGCACTATATTGAAACACAAAATACATAGTTAAAGGATAGGTAGCATTAGTATTACTAAGAATAGAATAATTATACCAAGTTGTATCATAATTAAATGCTGCAAATAATTGAGTTATAGTATCCTTTTGTAAAGTGTCTCCATTTGCATCAATTGTAAAAGCAACATAAGGGTAGTAAAGGAATGAATTACTGCCATTATAAATAGCAATATCAATAATGTTATTACTATTATCTATTAACATACCCGACACATCAAGAAAGTTACAAAAATATGATTGACAACTCTCATTGAAAAACATTTGTGGATCAATATTTGGATAAAAACAAGAATTATTCCATGTATTATTAGCATATGAAGTGTCATCAACATTAATGCAAGTGAGATTATTATTTGCATTGAGCTGTAAAAAACATGGACCAATGTTTGTATTGTTTCCGTTCCTCAAATCAACAGAATAAAGATTGCAAGCAACTGCCTGAACCCAATTTAACATTGAATTAGATGTTAAATCTAGATTTGTAATAGGGTTTAGTGAGCAACTTATAAATTCGAGAGAATAGCTAAAACTTAAATCAATTGTATTAATTTGATTCTGCCCAATAGATAAAAATTTTAAAAGTGAATTATTACTTACGTCAATTGTCGTTAGCTGATTAGCTTGACATTGTAACTCCTCTAATTGTATACAATTGGTAATATCTAGATTATCAAGTGAATTTAAATCACACCTTAATGTCTTTAAGTTTAAACAATTTGCGACTTGGATAAATGACAAGTTATTTTGATCACATCTTATATATTCTATAGAACTACTTTCAATAAATAATAAAGTATCCAAATCATTTTCTCCACAATTTAGATATTCTAAATTAGTACTGTTAGTTAAATCTAATGTTCCCGAAATAAATTGAGCTTGAGCACCAAAGTATTCTAAGGAGGAAAAAAATTGAATACCTGTAATATCATAAATGTATTCTAATGTACCTTGAGGAAATGAAATTTCTAAGTAAGTTATTGTATCAATAGCAGACAAACTTACAGAGTCATCTAGTACGTTATCTACTCCTAAATTAATTAATTCCTGCTCAAAAGCATCATCAGGTATATATATATTCTGCCCAAAACCAATCATAGGTAAGCAAAGTAATATAAGTAGTAGTTTCTTCACGTTGTAAAAATACGTAATAATTTTTAAAAACGTTCGAATAAGCACAGAGAGGTCCACCAAAAATAAACCCACTCATTTGAGTGGGTTTTTCTTTATTCAAGAGTTATTTTCTTCTCCACAGTTCCATCATCATAGATGTAAAATAAAGTTTGATTTTCTTTTATAGCATTTATTTCTCTTCCATATACATCTACTATCTTCATTAATTTTCTTGAAATAATACTACTAAACTCATTTGTTGAGCTAACAATACAATTACTTTGACAAGCAGATAATGAAGCATAAGTCCCCAATGCTGTTCCAGGATCATAACATCCACTTACTAAATCACAATCATACGTTGTTGGAATTACACAATTAGTCTGACAAGCAGATAATGAAGCATAAGTTCCTAATCCTGTGCCAGGATCATAACATCCACTTACTAAATCACAATCATACGTTGTTGGAATTACACAATTACTCTGGCAAGCAGATAATGAAGTATAGGTTCCTAATCCTGTGCCAGGATCATAACATCCATTTACTAAATCACAATCGTATGTTGTATTAATTAATTGTTTTACCCAATTACTTCCATCCCAAAAAAATAAATCACAGCTACTGCATAAACTTCCTTGTTGGGGTAAAACGGATAGATCGTGCTGATAATAGTTGTCATATAAGTAAACATAAAAACAAATATTCATTGAATCTGAAGGGGAACCACCAGATCCGAAATTTTGAAACGAAAAGTTTCCGTTCATTGGGTACAATCCACAAATATTTCCGTCAGGTGTATACGCTTCCCAATAAGATAGAGAATCAATAAGTTCTGGAAAATAATTATTATTTAAATATGAAGATTGAAATGACAAAACATTAAAATTATTATTAGCTTCAAAAACATCCATCTGAGTACAATCAAAAGTTGGTGTCAAAGTTCCATAATAATTATATGATTCTGCATAGACACAACCTACATTAGAAGTAACTGTACATGAATATAATCCTGGTCCTGATACATTTATTGTCTGGTTTGTGTCTCCATTAGACCATAAAAATGAATTTGGATATACATTGGGACAAACTGTTATAGAGCTAGAATATGATTGATTTGCTGTAAGATTGTTTCCTGAAGCTGAAATTTGAAGATCTCCATAAACACATGGATTTATCAAAAAGAGTATGTCGATAGAATCTGTATCTTGACAAACATTTAATGAGGTAATGGAATCAAAATACGTAACAGTTAGGGTTACATAGCATGGATTTGGAAGAGTTGAAATATCTCCATAAGTATGACATGGATTTTGTTGATTTGAAATAAAACCATCTCCAAAATCCCATAAGTAAGATACAGAATAATTTGTTGACGAACCAGTACTAATAGATGAACTGTCTGACAATAAGAGAGTCCCACCCCAACCAGACACAAGATAAGGATTAGAATTACATTGAGATTGAACAGATGTAAAACTGATTAAAGAAACAAAAAAAAATATTAACTTTTTCATGACACAAAAATATTAAATAATTTTCTAAAAAAGTTCGAAATAAGGACCGAGAGGCCCACCAAAAATTAACCCACTCCATTTAGTGGGTTTTTCTATAAATAACATCTATATAATAGTTTTGTTTATATTTTAGCAAACTGACATTAAGTTTGAACAAAATAAAAGATAGAGCACTCAAGTTCTCATGCAAAAGATTAAAGAATAGAAATTTATGAAAAATTATAATGACTATGTGAAGCATTCAAAGAAAATTACTGATGTAAACATGTCAATGGCAGTTCTTGGTTGGGATCAAGAAACTAAAATGCCAAAAAACGGCAGTAGATTTAGAGCACAACAATTATCAACATTAGCAGAAATATCACACGAATTTTCAATAAATAAAGATTATGGTAATCTTCTTAATAATCTTAATTCTAATGATTCATTAAATGCTGATCAAAAGAGAAACATAAGCTTGTCTCTAAAGACCTTTAATAAATCCAAAAAATACAAATCTGAATTTATTATTGAAGAATCTAAATTAGTATCAAATGCTTTTCAAAAATGGAGATTAGCAAAGGAGAAAAATGACTTTTCAATTTTTGAAAACTCTTTAACAAAACTTGTAGATTTAAGAATTAAAGAGTGTGAAATTTTAGGATATGATAATCATCCATACGATGCATTATTAAATCAATATGAACCTGGACTTACTACAAATGAGGTTGATGAAATTTTTTCAAATGTTAAAGACTTTTTAATTCCATTTATAAATAAAATTTCAAAATCTAATAAGATTGATGATTCATTTTATTATCAAAAATATTCACATAACAAACAATGGAAATTTGGTGTTGAATTACTTAAAAAAATGGAATATGATTTTGATTCTGGTCGTCAAGATTTATCCGCTCACCCCTTCTCTACTCATTTTTCACCTGAAGACACAAGAGTAACTACTAGAATTGATGAAGATAACCTTTCTGAAATGATATGGTCATGTATTCATGAAGGAGGTCATGCTTTATATGAACAAGGTATTTTATCTGAAAATTATGGTTTACCTTTAGGCGAAACTATTTCTTTAGGAATTCATGAATCTCAATCTAGATTATGGGAAAATAATGTTGGTCGTAGTTTAGAGTTTTGGAAATATAATTACAAGTCTTTAAAGTTAGTATTCCCTAATCAGCTATCAGATGTTACAGTGGATGATTTTTATAAAGCCGCAAATAATGTAAAACCAAGTTTAATTAGAACAAATGCTGACGAGTTAACTTATCATCTTCACGTACTTATAAGATATGAGATTGAGAAAGAATTAATAGAGGGCAAAATAATGGCTAAAGATTTACCTGACATATGGAATTTAAAATATCATGAATATTTAGGAGTGGAAGTACCTTCTGATGCTTTAGGTGTATTACAAGATATACATTGGTCACATGGTAGTTTTGGTTATTTCCCAACATATACAATAGGTAGTTTTTATGCAGCACAATTTTTTAATCAAGCTAAAATTGAAAACCCTAATTTGTTAAAAGAAATTGAAGATGGAAATAATAAAAATCTTTTAAATTGGTTAAGGAAAAACATACACAACAATGGCAAAAGATTGGATGCACATCAGCTTTGTGAGAAAATAAGTGGTGAAAAACTTAATTTTAAATATTTTAAGGAATATGTGATTGAAAAATATTCTAAGATATATTCATTATAAATTGAATCGCAACAAGATTACAACCTTATACTAAATAATTTTCTAAAAAAGTTCGAAACTGGGACCGAGAGGTCCACCAAAAATAAACCCACTCAAATGAGTGGGTTTGTATTTATTCAATAATTATTTTCTTCTCAACTGTACCATCATCATAAATGAAAAATAAGAAGGTATTTGATAGAGTATTAGTTCTTCCTAATACATCTACATATTTAATTAACTTTTTATCACTATTAGGTGTGTTAATTCCTGATGAGATATCATCACATAAGACCTCAACTTCAATATCATAAAAGAAGTAATAATAACTTAATGGGGCAGTATTAGCACTAGAACTTATAATATTTATAGCTGAGCCTATATCATAAGGATAGTTTGCATTTGAATTGTTTCTATACAAACCTGATGTCTGTAGTGCACCTTGTGAAACACCTAATTGCATATCATTAGCAATAGGAACATTAAGGTTTAAATCAATTGTTTGTTGTCCTGAGGATATAGTTAAAGTAGTATCATCAATCACTGTTCCTCCACTATTTCTTAACTCAAACGTAATCGTATTATTAGCTTCTGAATAAATCATAACTGATTTAATAATACATTCTTTTGATGCACTAAAATTTAAATGTTGGTCACCATTAAAATAACCACCACTTGCAAAAGAATTATTTAAAGCTCCTCCAAAAGCAACTGTAGTATTAGCGTTAGGATCAAAATTAGATGCAGATGCATTAGTGCAACCAAGTACAGGATCAATACAAGATCCGTCATCATAACACGACAAGCTATCATAGTTTAATGATAAAGGGTCTGTACATCCAGATACATAACAACAACTCCCATCATCAGTAAGTGCTAGAGAAGAAAAATTAAAAGCAGTATTATCAGTGCAACCACAATCTTCACTTAATTTATAGCTATATATAGATGTAGGATATATACCAATATTAGTATTCCAATCTTGCCCAAGCAAGAAGTAAACGTTACATCCTATAACAAAATTTCCTGGAGCCCATATAGCCCCTCCAGGATGTGATTGAAGCTGATTCCATGAATCATTTAATGGATTATATTCCCAAAACTCACCACTAGATAATGGTCCATGATCATCTCCATCTCCACTTAAAATATATCCCTTTCCATTGTATGAAAATTGAGTACCTGCAACTCTTGCTTCTGAAGCGAAATTTGCCATTTGCGTCCAGCTATCATTTGTTGGGTCATATTTATAGAAATCATTATATATATATGAAGATGATGAAGGATTACTTCCAGGACCCGGATTACTACCATGACCGAAACCAACATAAGCATAATCACCAATACCAAAATAAAATGGATGATGTCTCTGATTAGCTATAAGATCACTCTTTTGTGTCCAAATATCTGTTAAGATATCATACTCCCACCAATCACCTAAATTGCCATTCCCATTACTACCACAACCCATGTATATTTTATTATTTACAACAATCATGGCTGGATGATTCCTACCATCTCCTGGGAAATTTGATTTTTGATTCCAGATATCATTAGCCATATCATATTCCCACCAATCTACTGGGTATTGACCATTAGAAGTAGATCCAAAACCTATATATGCTTTATTGCCTACAGCAACACCATAGCTATAACCCCTTCCAGAAAAAGGAATGTCTTGTAACTGCATCCACAAGTCATTAGCTTTATCATACTTATAAACATCATCTAAATAACTACCTGAAATAACAAAGCCATATTCAGCATTACCAAAAGTAATTGGGTGGTGTCGTCCATCACCTGGAAAATTAGATAACTGATTCCATGTCTGAGAAAATACAAAGATAGGTAATATAATTAAAACGATTTTTAGTATTTTTTTCATATTGCAAATATATTATTTTATACGTTATTAAATCTATTTTTTCTTAACGTTAAAATTAAGTTTCTAGCTGTAAAACTATTTTTGGTGTACTTTTTTAATATCTGTATTTTTTTACTAGCGGAGTGTCTTCTTTTACTCATTTTATATAATATTTATTTAACTCCTCCCTTGCTTTTGATATCTTAGGAGATATTATCATTTTACAATATTGCTGATCTTTATTTAATTTATAATACCCCTGATGATAGTCTTCAGCTTTATAAAAGTCTCTAAATAGTTCAGTCTTTGTCACAATTTTATCATCAAAAATATTATTGTCTAAATACTTAATATATTCTTTTATAATATCTTCCTCTAGTTGATTATTGAAAAGAATAATCGATCTGTAATGCTCCCCTCTATCATTTCCCTGCCTATTTAATGTTGTAGGGTCGTGTGTTAAAAAGAAAATCTCTAATAACTGCTCTAAACTAATTTCTTGAGAATCATATATTATCTTGCAAACTTCAGCATGTTTAGTTCTGCCACTGCTCACCTCCCTATATGAAGGGTTCTTTTTTTCCCCACCAGCGTAACCACTAACTACTTCTATAACTCCTTTTGCATCTTCAAATACAGCCTCAACACACCAAAAACAGCCACCACCAAAATAAATAGTGTTTATATTTGGGTTTTCATCAGCAATCATTGTCATAATGTTAAGGGTAAATAATATTGATAGTAATTTCATTTCTTCTATTTAAAATTTCAAAAGGTGAATTGTAAACTAATAATTCAAACTTATTATCATACTTTATATTCTCTCTCTTTAATATATTTTTTAATTCTTGTATTTTCTTTTCTTCAATATTTTTATTTGAATACCCTGAATATTGAATAGCAGCTTTAGTACATGAAGCAATAGTCATAAAATTAATTTCAGGATTATTTGCTTTAGGTAAATTATCTATTGTGTAATTACTAGGCATCCTAAATATCATCTCTTTGTTACCATATAATTTCATAGTTACCGGAGAGGTCATCTCAATGCTTGCATTTTCAGTATTATCCCCAAATATATATGCTGCTAAATTTTTAAAGTAGTTATTTCTTTCTTCTTTTTCCTTAGAATAGTAACTTGCATTTACAGACTCTTTATACTTCCTGATTTCAATATTATCTATCTTCTTTAGTATAATATATTGTTCTTTCACATTATTATTCGTGCGATTTTTGAATGAATAAATTAGAAGTAATACAGCTGTAATTAGCATGATAAATAAGGTTTTTCTCATAATAGAGGATTGTTAAATAAGTCATTAATTTGTTTTTGTCGAAACATGAAGATATTTAATAGTTTTTTTCTAATAAACATCTTATGCATTAATCTTCCCAAGATATAAAATGGTACTTTATATTTTACTTTATCAATAATTTCAGTAGTTCCATCAGTATTGCTTTTAAAATGATGCTCATGATGCCACATCTTATATGGCCCAGAAACTTGATTGTCAATAAAATAGGAGCCTTCTTTGATTTGAGATATTTCTGTCACCCAGTTTAAAACGAGTAATTTAAAAGGCTTAATCTTGTAACTAATTATTTTTCCTTCATAAAAATCATCAGATTTCCCGGATTTAATTTTAAAATGAACATCTTCAGGGGTTAGCTTATTTAGGTTGGTGGGCTTTCTAAAAAAATCCCATAAAAGACCTATTTCTTTACTTACTGTTTGTTTTGCATATAAAGTATATAGTCCTCCTTCATGTTTAAAAATTTGCACACTCATTGTTTTGTTTTTTAGATTTTACTATTTTTCTTTAGCTAAATTAAGTAGCATTCCATTAAATATATAGCCGTGAAATGGAAGAACGCAATACCAGTATAGTCTTCCCAGCAATCCTTTTGGCCTAAATGTTGCTGTTTGAATCAATTTATTTTCATAAATCTTAAATTCTAACCAGGCTTCACCAGGAAGTTTCATCTCCGCAAACAGCAATAATCTACCTTCCTTTTTATTAGCATATAATACTCTCCAAAAATCCACTGCATCTCCAACAAATAACTCAATCTCATTAGTCCTTCCTCTTCTTAGTCCTACTCCTCCAAAAATTTTATCAATAAAACCTCTTAGCTTCCATAGCCAATCTCCACAATACCATCCTGTTGCACCACCTATCCTCCATACTCTATCAAGGCAACCCTCTAGGCTGTCATAGCTTTCTTCTCTTACATCTTTAAAACAACCAAATATTGGGACATTAATAAAATCTGAGATATTCATATCCATATTCCCACTTATAAGAGAGTCCTTCCAGCTAGAAATAATTTGGTTATTTTCAATTTTACTAAACGCTTTTTCTAATGAAACTTCAAGCTTCTCAGTTTCAATATTAAGTATTTTTTCTAATTTATTATCTCTGCAAATAACTTCTATTTTCATGCTATTTACTAGAGCTATTGATAGCTTATAACTTATAGAGGTAACAAAATATAGCCAATATGAAGATAAGCGTGGAGTCATTACAGGCACTATAAATATCCTTCGTTTTAGATTTCTAATATTTGCAAATTTCAATAGAATCTCTTTATATGATAAAATATCAGGGCCTCCTATATCAAAGTTTTTCGCATAAGTTTCAGAATTAAATAATGATTTATAAAGAAAGCTAATTACATCAGTTACGCCAATAGGTTGCGATTTAGTCCTTAGCCATTTAGGAGTTATCATAATTGGCAACTTCTCTACAAGATCTCTAATAATTTCAAATGAAGAGCTTCCTTCTCCAATAATAATTCCGGCTCTTAGTGTGGTGAAATTATATCTCCCATTTCTTAACTCTATCTCTACATTTCTTCTTGAATTAAGATGCTTAGATAATTTCACTTCATTAATTATTCCACTAAGATAAATCAAATGCTTAAGATTTGTTTTATTCATAGCAAAACGAAAATTTATTGCAGATAGTCTTTCTAATTTATCATAATCAGCAGAATTAGACATGGAGTGAACTAAATAATAAGCCCCATCAATATCTTTTGGGATCTTTGTTAAAGAATCTTGATCTAAAAGATCAACTTCAATTACTTCTATCTTTGATTTGACAGAATTTGGAGGATTAAATCTATTTATATCTCTAACACAGCAAATGACATGATGTCCTGCTTCTACTAATACAGGAAGTAATCTTTTTCCTATATATCCTGTCGCTCCTGTTAAAAGAATTCTCATTTTGTGTTTTCTATTTTTTCTATTTCAGATAAGATTCTGCTTGCTTCAGCAGTCTTAGCATCACTTTTAGCTCTATTATATTTTGACAAATGATACGCTTCTTCTATAAGAGTCTTGTATTTATCCCTTAACTTCTGTATTTTAGTTTTCCTTCTTAAAAAATTAAACATAGCTATATTGATTTGTTAGTACATTTATTATCTAAAATAGATCTGGATTCTATTTTTATATCTTGAACATCAACTTCTTTATTGGCCGAATAAGTTAAAGCTAAGTTATATACCAGAGTTTTATACTTATCTTTTAACTTCTGAATCTTGGTTTTCTTTTTAAAAAATTTTAACATAACTATATTGATTTGTTAGCCCATTCACTCTCTAAAATAAAACGAGTTTCTATTTCTATATTCTTTATATCATCCATAAATCAATCATAAGCCTCTCTCTTAAGTATTGTAAATTCTGATCATAGCTAGTCTTTCTGTACCAATTTGGTTTCATAGCTATTTTCTCTTTAATCCTACTTCTAACTATTTCTTGTTCTTTAATTGTTGGGATCCAATCATTAAATAATTCAAAAGGAAATATGTCTTTGGGGAATATTCTTTTTAAATCTGGATTGAAACCTCTTAATATCATTTCTTCAACTATATTATCATATCTATTATATAGATATAATCCTTTATCATAAAAAAAATAAACATGGCCAGTATTTAATGTAAATCTGTCAGGAATCTTTTTCTTGATAAATCCTGACTTACTATTTAGAGTGCGTGTTAAAGCAGCTGGAATCATTGTGATTTCTCTGTATTCAGCAATTAAATGCTGATCAGTCAATTCAGATACATGTATAATATTTATTCTAGTCATAAGTTAGGCTTCTTTGAAAAAAGGATCGTCAACTCTTGCGTAAGAATATTCCGTAATTTTATCTAAACTATAGTATGTATTTAATCCACCTACTCCAATACTATTTGATAAATCAAGTTGAATATTCCCATTCTTATGAATTGCACTATCAGGCACATAAAGCCTATCAATACGACCAATAATTAAACGGCATCCATTAGATTTTATTAGCTGAATATCCTCTAAATTTAAACCAATTTTAACATAACTATCTTTAACATATGGGGCTAGAAAGTTATTTAAATATTCAGCTGTTAATCGACATTTTTGAAATTCGGATTCATTCTTATCAAATTTAACTGATGTATAATGAGATCTCTCTATCATATCTGAATTAATATGATTAATTGTAAATTTATTTGTTGCAATAATATTTTCATAAGTATCTCTTGTATTTTCTTTTGTAGGCCTCAATACAAATCCCATTAATGGAGGATTACTTCCTAAATGAACAACAGAACTAAAGATGGCAAGATTTTCTATGGAATCATTAGAAATAGTACCTATTAGATTTGCAGGACTAATGCCGGTGATAGAATTAATTAAATTAAGTCTATCAACTTTTTCTAATTGCTGAATACTATCTTTATTTAAATACATATAAAACCTTTTAGATTAATCTTGAATCATAAGCCCAGTGCAGTAAGGCTTGCCTTTGTTTAATCCTACAGTTAAGATCCCCTATTTTACAATTCTTTTTCAAAGATCCAACATGCCTTTTCATCGCTTTCCACCTTTTAATTTGACGTAAATCTTCTTTTTCTAATCTTCTGCCCATATAATACCTACAGTACCACTGAAACCAACCCCTAGGGTCTTGATCAAAGATCCAACCCTTATGAAGCCAGTGCTTTAGAGGAAGTGAAGCATCTATTTTAAAAAAATTAAGTTCAATATTCTTTTTACTTTTAGAGATTTTAGCCTCTTTAAACCAAGCAGCAGGAAATTCCAAAAAACAATCTGTCATATACTTGCCTCCAAAAACCCCTAAGTTTAACATTTCAATTGGTGTAAGCTCTGGAACAAATTCACTATCAAAACTTTTACCTACTGGTTGAGTTAAGAAATATTTATAATTAGATTGCATTAAATCATTAACTATTACTTCTTTCATAATTTATTTTTTTAATGATGACATTCCTCCGTCAACAGAAATATTTTGACCAGTAATCCATTTAGAATTATCAGAAAGTAAAAAATGAATTAATGAAGAAATATCTTCAGATTCACCTATTTTTTTAAGTGGATTATTATTTCTAATTCTTTCCTCACTTTTTTCATTGCTTAAGAACCTACCAGACATTTTACTTTTAAACATTGAAGGTGAAATACAATTAACTCTAATATCTGGCGAAAACTCAGCTGCTAAAGCAGTGCAAAGACCAACAAGAGCTGACTTTGCAACTGAAACTGATGAATGAAATGGCATACCAAGCTTACTTGCTAGAGAGCTAATAAATACTAATGAAGCATCTTTGTTAAAATAAGAATGATAGTATTTTAACACTTTTATCAATCCCATAACACTTACATCAAAATCATTATAAAAGTCCTCAATTTTAAGACTTTTGAATGGCTTTAAATTAATAGTTCCTGGGAAGTATACTAGACCATCATATTTTAATTCTTCTGTATAATAAGTTGAAGGATCTAAAATATCAAAGTTGCTTACACAACTTTGACTATCTGCTCTACTTAATCTTATAAAATTATACTGTTGATTAAAATTTTTGTATAAACTTAGAGCTGCCTCACTACTAGCTCCTATTAAAAGTATATTTTTCATTATAAGTTATCAATTTTACTTGCCATTAAAAAGTCATTTTCATGCAATCCGTTAATTTTATGAGTAAAAAGAATAATTTTAACTATTTTATAGTTAATATGTATAAAAGGATGATGTCCCTGCTCTTCAGATAAAATAGCAACTTTATTCGAAAATTCTATTGCATCTAAATATATATCAAATTTGAATTCCTTTAATAGATGTTTGCTATCCTCAACAATCCATTGTTCACTGACTAATTTTTTATATTCAATAATTTCGCTGGAATTTAAAGCTGGAACACCTCCTTGACAAGGAATGCATGTATTTTGTTTAAACATCATAATATATTAAATTAATTGTTTAGTTATTTTTGAACTCATAGGGCTTGTTGTAGAATTAAAATAATCAATCAGCTTCCCTTCTTTATTTAAAAGATATTTCTGAAAATTCCACTTTACAGTT
This sequence comes from uncultured Flavobacteriales bacterium, assembly GCA_943788405.1. Lineage (GTDB taxonomy): Bacteria > Bacteroidota > Bacteroidia > Flavobacteriales > BACL11 > UWMA-0277. Next base: position 643 of record CALSQD010000002.1, on the reverse strand, counting down.
GAGTTAACCTTACCATTTAGTTTTTTATCTGTTAGCCAAGCATAAATTGGATGTAGTTCAGGACCTTTAGTATTAATTTTCTCAGTTATGATAAAACTCACTCCAAAATTCTTAGTACAAAAACTTTTTATTTCTTGCGCATCACCAGGCTCTTGCCCACCAAATTGATTACAAGGAAGTCCAATCACAACTAGATCATTCTTGTAAGCTTGATACAACTCTTCTAATTGAGCGTATTGTTTTGTAAACCCACACTTTGAGGCAACATTTACAAAAAGGATATACTTTCCCTTAAAATCATTAAAATCTATACTAACACCATCAATAGTATTAATCTTACTATCATATATAGATTGAGCTGAGGCGATTAATACGTTTGCAAGTAAAAGTAGGGAGGTGATTATATTTTTCATTTTTATTTTGTTTTTATAAGATGAAAATAAATGAGTATAAGTTATACAACTCAAACTCATTTATCTTCATCATAATGAATTATAATTAAAGTGCAAATCGCTTAACAACTTCACCATTTCTATAGATATCAAAAATTATCTGATTTTTAACTAATCTATCTATTTTTTCTCCAAGAATGTTAATTGAATATAAATATTCTTTATCTAAACTATATAATTCAGAAACACTT